>CAWHRA010000001.1:0-7314 GCA_963831585.1 uncultured Alphaproteobacteria bacterium
CGAGATCCTGCTGCTCAAGGACACCTTGAACACCATGGTCGAACAGCTTCGCTCCTTCGCCGCCGAAGTGACGCGCGTCGCGCGCGAGGTCGGCACCGAAGGCCGGCTCGGCGGCCAGGCCGTCGTCCCCGGCGTCGGCGGCACCTGGAAAGACCTCACCGACAACGTCAATTTGCTCGCCGCCAACCTGACCACGCAGGTCCGCAACATCGCCGAAGTGACCACGGCGGTGGCGCGCGGCGACCTCTCGCGCAAGATCACGGTGGACGTGAAGGGCGAAATCCTCGAGTTGAAGAACACCATCAACACCATGGTGGACCAGCTCAACGCCTTTGCCGGCGAGGTGACGCGCGTGGCGCGCGAGGTCGGCACCGAAGGCAAGCTCGGCGGCCAGGCGCAGGTGCCCGGCGTGGCCGGAACCTGGAAGGACCTCACCGACACCGTCAACTTCATGGCGGCCAATCTGACCGAGCAGGTGCGCGGCATCGTCAAGGTGGTGACCGCGGTCGCCAACGGCGATCTCAAGCAGAACCTGACCGTGAAGTCGAAGGGCGAGGTAGCGGCGCTCGCCGACACCATCAACAACATGACCGAGACACTGGCGACCTTCGCCGATCAGGTCACGAGCGTTGCGCGCGAAGTCGGCGTTGAGGGCCGCCTCGGCGGCCAGGCCAACGTGCCCGGCGCCGCCGGCACCTGGAAGGACCTGACCGGCAACGTTAACCTGCTGGCGGCCAACCTGACCTCGCAGGTGCGCGCGATCGCCGAAGTGGCGACCGCGGTGACCAAGGGCGACCTGACCCGCTCGATCCAGGTCGACGCCCGCGGCGAAGTTGCCGAGCTCAAAGACAACATCAATACCATGATCGGCAATCTGCGCCTCACCACCGACGTCAACACCGAGCAGGACTGGCTGAAGACCAACCTCGCCCGATTCACCAACATGCTGCAGGGCCAGCGCGACCTGACAACCGTCGGCCGACTGCTGCTGACCGAGCTGACGCCGCTGGTCAATGCGCATATGGGCGTGATCTACCAGGTCGAAAACGAGGACAGCCCGCAATTGCGGCTGCTGTCGGCCTACGCCGGCGACGGCGCCAGTCCGCATCAGCCGATCGTGCAATTCGGCGAGGGCCTGATCGGACAATCCGCGATGGACAAGCGCCAGCGGCTGGTGTCGGACATCCCCGGCGATGCGATCCCCGTCAGTTCGGCGCTGCTGCGGGTGGTGCCGAAGAATCTCGTGGTGCTTCCGGTGCTGTTCGAGAACCAGGTCAAGGCGGTGATCGAGCTCGCCTCCGTCAGCGCCTTCACGACGTCGCAGATGACGTTCCTGGAGCAGCTCACCGATTCCATCGGCATCGTGCTCAACTCGATCGAGGCCACGATGCAGACCGAAGGTCTGCTGAAACAGTCCCAGCAGCTCGCGGGCGAATTGCAGACCCAGCAGAAGGAATTGCAGCAGACCAACGAGCAGCTGGAACAAAAGGCGCAGCAGCTCGCCGAACGCAACGTCGAGGTCGAACGCAAGAACCAGGAAATCGAGCAGGCACGGCGCGCGCTCGAAGAGAAGGCAACCGAGCTTTCGCTGACCTCGAAATACAAGTCCGAATTCCTAGCCAACATGTCGCACGAGCTGCGCACGCCGCTCAACAGCATCCTGATCCTCGGCCAGCAGCTCACCGAAAACCCCGACGGCAACCTGACCGGAAAGCAGGTCGAATTCGCGCGCACCATCCATGGCGCGGGCACCGACCTGTTGAACCTGATCAGCGACATTCTCGACCTCTCCAAGATCGAATCGGGCACCGTGACCGTGGATGCGGAGGAAATCCTGACATCCAACCTCTTGGAAACCGTGGGACGCCCGTTCCGGCACGAGGCGGATAACCGCCAGCTGTCGTTCAATATCGAGGTCGATCCCAATCTCGGGCGCAGCATCGTCACCGATTCCAAGCGTTTGCAGCAGGTGTTGAAGAACCTGCTGTCGAACGCCTTCAAGTTCACCGCCGAAGGCGGCGTGCGGCTCAGCGTTTCGGCGGCGCTCGGCGGCTGGAGCGCCGAACATCCCGTGCTCAACCATTCGCCGGCCGTGATTGCCTTCGAGGTGTCGGACACCGGCATCGGCATCCCGGCGGAAAAGCAGAAGCTGATTTTCGAGGCATTCCAGCAGGCCGACGCCGGCACCAGCCGGAAATATGGCGGCACCGGTCTCGGCCTTGCTATCAGCCGCGAGCTGGCGAGCCTGCTCGGCGGCGAGATTCATCTGCAGAGCACACCCGGCAGGGGCAGCATCTTCACACTCTATCTGCCGCTGAAATACTCCGGACCGACCGTGGCGTCGCGAGTCAGCACATCATCGCAATATAGCGCTGCTCCTGCGCTGCCGGCCGCAGCGCAGGAGCGCGTCATCGAGCAGCTTCCCGACGACCGGCTCAGCCTCGAACCCGGTGATACCATCCTCCTGATCGTCGAGGACGACCCCCATTACGCGCGCGTGCTGATCGATCTCGCCCGCGACAAGGGTTTTAAAGTCCTTGTCGCCGCACGAGGCTCGGAAGCACTGGAGCTGGCAAAGCAGTTCCAGCCCACGGCGGTGTCACTCGACGTCTTCCTGCCAGACATGCTCGGCTGGACCGTGCTGAGCCAGCTCAAGCACAATCCGCTGACGCGGCACATTCCGGTCCAGATCATCACGCTGGACGAAGACCGGCAGCATGCGCTGGCGCGCGGCGCGTTCTCCTTCGTCAACAAGCCGACCACGACTGAAGGCGTGAGCGCGGCGCTGTCCCAGATCAAGGAATATGCGAAGCCCCGCCGCAAGCGGCTGCTGATCGTGGAGGACAACGCGGCGGAACAGATGAGCATCCGCGAGCTGCTCGGCCACGACGACATCGAGATCGTCACCACCGGTACCGGCGCGGCCGCACTTTCCACCCTGCGCGAGAATCCGTGCGACTGCGTGGTGCTCGACCTCAAGCTGCCGGACATGACCGGATTCGAGGTGCTGGATTCCATCCGCAACGACGATTCCTTGTCGCATGTTCCCGTGGTGGTATTCACTGGCCGCGAGCTTTCGGTCGAGGAGGACGCGGAACTGCACACGATGGCGCGAAGCATCGTGGTGAAAGGCGTGGAATCGCCGGAACGTCTGCTCGACGAAACGTCGCTGTTTCTGCACCGTGTGATCACGGAATTGCCAATCGAGAAGCAGCGAATGCTGGAGAAGCTCAACAGTTCCGACGAGGATCTGGTGGGCCGGACGGCGCTGTTGGTCGATGACGACGCGCGCAACATTTTCGCGCTTTCCAGCGTGCTGGAGCGGCGCGGCATGAAGGTGCTCACCGCCACGACCGGCAGCGAGGCGGTGGCACTGGTCGGGTCGAATCCCGAGATCGCCATCGTTCTGATGGATATCATGATGCCGCAGATGGACGGCTATCAGACCATCGGTGTGATCAGGGGAAAACCGGAGTTCCGCCGGCTGCCGATCATCGCGCTGACCGCCAAGGCGATGAAGGGCGATCGCGAGAAGTGCCTCGAGGCCGGCGCCTCCGACTACCTGGCTAAGCCTGTCAATACCGAGCAGTTGCTCCTCGCCATCCGCATGTGGCTACATCGCTAACCGGTGCATTCGATGATGGGCCACGAAAAGGTGAACATTCTTCTGGTCGACGATCAGCCGGCAAAGCTGCTCGCCTATGAAGTTATTCTGAAAGAGCTCGGCGAAAACCTCGTCGTCGCGACTTCCGGCCGCGAGGCACTCGAATTCCTGCTCAAGAACGAGGTCGCGGTCATACTCGTCGATGTCTGCATGCCCGAGCTCGACGGTTTCGAACTCGCCGCCATGATCCGCGAGCATCCCCGGTTCCAGAAGACCGCGATGATCTTCATCTCGGCAATCCAGGTCAGCGACATCGACCGGCTGCGCGGCTACGAGATGGGCGCGGTCGATTACGTTCCGGTGCCGGTGATTCCCGAGGTGCTGCGCGCCAAGATCAGGGTATTCACCGACCTCTACCGCAAGACCCGTCAGCTCGAACGCTTCAACGCCGAGCTTGAAGACCGCGTGCGCGCGCGCACCGCGGAACTGGAAGAGTCAACCGCCAGACTGCTCGAAAGCGAACAGCGCCGCAGCCTGGCGCTCGCCGCCGGCAAGATGGGCTCCTGGGACTGGGACCGGATCAACGGCGACTGGATGTGGGACGAAGGCCAGTTCCGCATCTTCGGGGTCGACCCCAGGACCTTCGCGGTTACGACTGCAAACGTCGAGAGATTGCTGCATCCGGACGATCTCGTCCAATTGCGCAAGGCGATCGCCCTGTTCGACAAGGGCGAGCGATCCTATGAGGCGGAGTTCCGCATCAACCGGCCGGACGGCGAGGTCTGCTGGTGCGTCGGCACGGCGGCCGCGACCGTCGACAAGGCGGGCCGCGTGGTGCGCGTCAGCGGCGTCACCGTTGATATCACCGAGCGCAAGCGCGCCGAGGAACGCCAGAACCTGCTGGCACGCGAAGTCGATCACCGCGCCAAGAACGCACTGGCGCTGGCGCAGTCCATCGTCCGGCTGACGCGGGGGGAAACCGTCAAGTCCTACATCCAGGCCGTGGAGGGACGGATCAGCGCGCTGGCGCGGGTGCACACCATCCTGTCGCTGTCGAGCTGGCAGGGCGCAGAAATCGGCAAGCTGGTGGACGAAGAACTCGCGCCCTACGCAACCGCTGACCAGATCACCTTCCGCGGCATCGACATCCAGCTGCAGCCCGCGACCGCGCAGACGCTGGCGCTCGCGTTGCACGAGCTCGTCACCAATTCGGCGAAGTACGGCGCGCTGTCAACGCTGTCCGGCCGGCTTTCGCTCAACTGGGCCATCCAGGAAGACGTGCTGCAGATGGTCTGGGAAGAAAGAAACGGCCCGCTGGTCGAAGAGCCGGCGTCGCGCGGCTTCGGAACCCGAAGCGTAATCGCCTCCATCGAGTCGCAATTGGGCGGACAGGCTGAATTCGACTGGCGCTCCGAGGGGCTGATCTGCCGCCTGTCGGTACCGCTGACGCCTGACATCACCACGCGGCAGCTCGACGGCGGCCCGAGTTTGGCCGTCGCCGGCAACCGGCTGAGCTAGGGCGCGTATTCGCGTGGGATCGTGAGGCTCGTCCGGCGGCCGCATGGCTCGAGACGCGCGGCGATGCCGCGCGCTCCTCACCATGAGGGTCCAAGACTTTCTGAGGAGGCGCGAAGCGCCGTCTCGAAGGATGAAGCCACTGAACTGCAGAATTGCTGGCTTCGAGATTCCGGGATCAGTGGCTGATCATCCACGGCCGGGCGCTCGGGAAGCTCTTGCTGCCAGTCGCGGTTTTCTTGACGAGCCGCGAAGGCTTGGTCGAGCAGCAGCCGCAGCCCGGACCGTGCGAGGCCTTGTATTCGCCGACGGTCTTGGGCGCGTTGGCCGAGCGCTCGTTGGTGGCGTGGGCCTTGCGCTTGTCAGAGGGCATGCAGAAGAAATTCGGCGCGGTGAGAATCACCCGCGGCGACTCGCTTGTGCATTGCGGGCAGTCCTGCGGTTCGTCGCATTCCGACATCGGCCGCATGTCGGTGAACGGACCGCAATCATTGCAGAGATATTCGTAGACCGGCATCTTATCTTCCCTCGCACGATTTAATATTCACGACGGCGGATGCGGGGCGGCAGATACGCACCGTCCCGCACCCCTTCGCGCGGGGATCACTTGTCCTGTGACAGCGGCATCTGGATGTCGCCCTTGATGTGTTTGATCGGCCCGGCCGACGACGGCATGATGTCGAAGTCGAAGATCTCGGTCGGCAGCCACAGCGTCGCGCAGGCGTTGGGGACGTCGACCACGCCGGAGATGTGGCCCTGGCACGGCGCCGTTCCCAGGATCGAATAGGCCTGCGCGCCGGAATAGCCGAACTTCTTCAGATATTCGATCGCGTTCAGGCAGGCCTGCCGGTAGGCGATATGGACGTCGAGGTAATGCTGCTTGCCGGCTTCGTCGACCGAGATGCCCTCGAAGATCAGGTAGTCCTTGTAGTTCGGCGTGATCGGCGATGGCTTGAACACGGGGTTCTTGATGCCGTATTTCGAGACGCCGTCCTTGATGATGTCGACCTTGAGATGCAGCCAGCCCGCCATCTCGATGGCGCCGCAGAAGGTGATCTCGCCGTCGCCCTGGCTGAAATGCAGATCGCCCATCGAGAGGCCGCCGCCGGGCACATAGACCGGGAAGTAGATCTTCGAACCGCGCGACAGATCCTTGATGTCGCAATTGCCGCCGTGTTCGCGCGGCGGCACGGTGCGCGCACCTTCCGCCGCAGCCTTCGCCTTGGCGTCACCCTTCAGCCGGCCCATATGCGCGGTCGGACCGAACGGCGGATTGGCGAGCCCGGGCACCCGGGTCGGATTGGTCGCGATCAGCGCGGTCTCGCGCTCGTTCCAGGTCGCCAGCAGTTTCGGATCGGGCAGACAGCCGATCAGGCCGGGATGGATCAGGCCGGCGAAGTTGACACCGGGAACGTGGCGCGACGAGGTGTAGAGACCCTTGATGTCCCAGATCGACTTCTGCGCCAACGGGAAATGATCGGTCAGGAAGCCGCCGCCGTTCTTCTTGGAGAAGAAGCCGTTGAAACCCCACAGGCTTTCCTTCATCGGCCCGACGTCGAGCAGGTCGACCACGAGGAGATCACCGGGCTCGGCCCCCTTGACCCCGATCGGGCCGGACAGGAAATGCACGATCGACAGGTCGATGTCGCGGACGTCGTCGGCGGAGTCATTGTTCTTGATGAAGCCACCGGTCCAGTCGTAGGTCTCGATGATGAAATCGTCGCCCGGACCGACCCATGCCACCATCGGGACATCCGGATGCCAGCGGTTATGGACCATGTCGTTGTCGTAGGCCGACTGCGTGAGATCGACCTTGATCAGTGTCTCTGGCATCAAATGCTCCCCTGTTTACAAGCCAAGTTACGGTTCAGACGGACAAGAATTTCGAGATCTGCGCGGCATCGACGGCATCGCGCTTGTCATCGCGCACGATCTCGCCGTTCTCGATCACCAGCACGCGGTCGGCGATATCGAGCGCGAAGCTTAAGACCTGCTCGGAGACCACGATCGACAGGCCGCGCTCGTCGCGAATGCGCTTCAAGGTGCGCGCCATTTCCTTGATGATCGAGGGCTGGATGCCTTCGGTCGGCTCGTCCAGCAGCAGCACCTTGGGCTTGGTGGCGAGCGCGCGCGCGATCGCCAATTGCTGCTGCTGACCGCCCGACAGGTTGCCGCCGCGGCGATTTTTCATTTCG
>CAWHRA010000002.1:0-48807 GCA_963831585.1 uncultured Alphaproteobacteria bacterium
CGGGGAAAGTCCCCCGCGTCGCAAGCCGGGTTCGCGACGCGGGGGTGTTGGGCGCGGATTGACGATCCGCGCCAGGGAGCGGTTGAAAGCAGTGGTTGAAGCAGCGGCTTGGAAAAGCGCGGTGCGCTCACTGGTAGCCCTTCGGGAACGGATCCGGCTCGACCAGATCGGCGGTTTCGAAAACCAGTTCGAACTGGCCATCGAGCTTGGCTCGACCGACCCGGGTCTTCGACCACAGATGGTGGTTTTCATGGATCCGCACATAACCCTCCGGCGCACCCTTGAATTCGATTCCCGGCGAGGCAGCTGCGATCTTGTCGACGTCGAAACTGCCGGCCTTCTCGGCCGTCAATTTCCACAGCCACGGGCCGAGATAGGCGGCCTGGGTCACGTCGCCGATCACCGTCTTCTCGCCCCACATTTTCTTGAAGGCCGGGACGAACAGCTTGTTGTTCGGATTATCGAGCGACTGGAAATACTTCATGCAGGCATAGGCGCCCGCGATGTTCTCGCCGCCGATGCCGTCGATTTCGTCTTCGGTCACCGAGATCGTGAGCAGCGTCTGCTTCGACAGGTCGATGCCGGCCGCCTTGAGCTGCTTGTAGAAGGCGACGTTCGATCCGCCGACGACGTCGGTGAAGATCACGTCCGGCTTGGTCAGCTTGATCTTGTTGATCACCGAGTTGAACTGGGTATTGCCAAGCGGGTAATATTCTTCGCCGACGACCTTGCCCTTCAGCACGTTCTCGACGTGCTTGCGCGCGATCTTGTTCGACGTGCGTGGCCAGATGTAATCCGAGCCGATGAAGAAGAACGATTTCGCGCCCTTTTCCTTGGCGACCCAGTTCAGGCCGGCGAGGATCTGCTGGGTGGCCTCCTGACCGGTGTAGATGACGTTCTTGGACTGCTCGAGGCCTTCATAGAAGGTCGGGTAGTAGAGCATGCCGTTATACTGCTCGACGACCGGCAGCACCGCCTTGCGGGAGGCCGAGGTCCAGCAGCCCATGATCGCCGCGACCTTGTCGTTGACGAGAAGCTTCTTGGCTTTCTCGGCGAAGGTCGGCCAGTCGCTGGCGCCGTCTTCCTGGATAATCTTGATCTTGCGGCCGAGCACGCCGCCAGCTTCGTTGATCTGCGCGATGGCGAGCTTTTCGGACTCGATCGAGCCGGTTTCCGAAATCGCCATGGTGCCGGTGGCCGAGTGCAGGATGCCGACCGTCACCTCAGTATCGGTAACCGCGAGACCGGTGGTATTGATCGCAGAGGTTGCCGGTGCCGCCGCAAAGGACGGGCGCGGAAGCATGGTTAAGGCGGGGATCGCCGCCATTCCCATCAGCAGCTTGCGGCGGAATGCCGACTCCAGCCCCTGTTTCTTGTCGTCTGACATGTTCACCCCATTCGTGTTCGAGTACGCGTTATTGCCGGGGTCGAGGATTGCTGAAATTGTGCAGTGCACAGATACGCAAGATCGCGTATATTGCACCGCAAAATGGCGACGTAGATTTTGCCAGGCTTTGCAGACGTGATTTTTTGGGGGTGAGGAGTACCGAAGTGGCAGGGCGGCAGCGGATAGACCGCGTCAGGCGCCAATATAATCAATGGGTTGCCAACCAGACGCTGGAAGATTACGCGCTGCGGTTTACAGCCAAGAGCGCGCGGCGCTGGTCCGCCGCCCGCGTCGCCAACACCGCGCTGGGGGCGATCTCGTTTCTGGCGCTGGAGGCCATCGGGGGCACCATTACCCTTAACTATGGCGTCACCAACGCCACCGCGGCGATCCTGGTGGTCAGCGTCATCATCTTCTGCTGCGGCCTGCCGATCGCCTATCACGCCGCCAAATGCGGCATCGACATCGATCTCTTAACCCGCGGCGCCGGCTTCGGTTACATCGGCTCGACCATCACCTCGCTGATCTATGCTTCCTTCACCTTCATCTTCTTCGCCATCGAGGCGGTGATTCTCGCGACCGCGCTCGAGCTGTGCTTCGGCATTCCGCGTCCGATCGGCTATCTCTTCAGCGCCGTCGTCATCATTCCGCTGGTCACCCACGGCATCACGCTGATCAGCCGCTTCCAGCTCTGGACGCAACCGCTGTGGATCATCCTTCACATCCTGCCCTTTGCGGCGATCGCTTACGCCAATCCGCACTCGTTCGTGGACTGGCGGAATTTTCCCGGCGAGCACGGCAACCTCTCGGGCCATCTCGATCTCCTGCTGTTCGGCACCGCCGCGTCGGTGGTGTTCTCGCTGGTGGCGCAGATCGGCGAGCAGGTCGACTTCCTGCGCTTTCTGCCGCGCGACCGGCGGACCTCGAAGACCTCGTGGTGGATAGCGCTGCTCTCCGCCGGCCCCGGCTGGATCATTCTCGGTTCGCTCAAATTGCTCGCGGGATCGTTCCTGGCCTATTTCGCGCTGAGCCACGGCGTCAGCTACGAGCATGCCGCCGAGCCCGCGCACATGTATCTCGAAGCGTTCCGCTACGTGCTGTCGCAGCCGGATCTCGCGCTGGCGCTGACCGGCACCTTCGTCATCCTGTCGCAGCTGAAGATCAACGTCACCAACGCCTATGCCGGCTCGATCGCGTGGTCGAACTTCTTTTCCCGCCTCACCCACAGCCATCCCGGCCGCGTGGTCTGGCTGGTTTTCAACGTGGTAGTGGCACTGCTGCTGATGGAGATCGGCGTCTACAAGGCGCTCGAACAGACACTCGCGCTCTATTCCAACGTGGCGATTGCCTGGGTCGGCGCGCTGGTCTCCGACCTCGTGATCAACAAGCCGCTCGGCCTGCGGCCGCAACACATGGAATTCAAGCGCGCGCATCTCTACGACATCAATCCGGTCGGTGTCGGCGCCATGACGACCGCCACTGTGGTCTCGATCACGGCGTTCTACGGCCTGTTCGGCCCGACGGCGAAGGCGCTGGCGCCGTTCGTGGCGCTGGTCGTCGCCTTCGTCACCGCGCCGCTGATCGCCTGGGCGACCGACGGCAAATACTACATCGCGCGCAAACCGAAGCGCAGCTGGCAGAATATCGAGGCGATCCAGTGCTGCATATGCGAGCATACGTTCGAGCCCGAAGACATGGCGTCGTGCCCCGCCTATGCCGGCCCGATCTGCTCGCTGTGCTGTTCGCTCGACGCGCGTTGCCACGATCTCTGCAAGCCGCATGCGCGGGTCCAGGCGCAGGTCTCCGAAACCCTCGGCAAGATATTGCCGCAGCCGATCTACGCGCGGATCAATTCGCAGCTCGGACATTACCTCGGCGTGTTCGCGGTGTCCGCAGGCCTCGTCGGACTGACACTCGGGCTGATCTATCTGCAGACCTCGGCATCGGTTCACACCGACAATCTGCAGCTCTCCGAGGTGCTGTGGAAGGTGTTCTTCGCGCTGACCATCATCATCGGCGTGGTAGCGTGGCTGTTCGTGCTGGCGCAGCAAAGCCGACGCGCGGCGGAGGCGGAAACCAGGCGGCAGACCGCGCTCCTGATCCAGGAGATCGACGCCCACAAGCGTACCGATGCCGAGTTGCAGCGCGCCAAGGAGGTCGCGGAGTCCGCCAACCTGGCGAAGAGCCGCTATGTCGTCGGCCTCAGCCATGAGCTGCGCTCACCGCTGAACGCGATCTCCGGCTACGCGCAACTGCTGGAGCAGGATACCAACCTGCCGTCGAAGCCGCGGGACCAGGTCCGCGTCGTCCGCCGCAGCGCCGACCACCTGTCGGGACTGATCGACGGCATTCTCGACATTTCCAAGATCGAGGCGGGCCGTCTGTATCTGTCGCGCGACGAGGTTCGCCTCAGCGAGTTCCTCGATCAGCTCGTCGGCATGTTCCGGCTGCAGGCCGCCGCCAAGGGCATCGATTTCATCTTCAAGCGTCCGGCCGTGCTGCCGGTGGTGGTCTATGCCGACGAAAAGCGGCTGCGCCAGATCCTGATCAACCTGCTGTCGAACGCCATCAAGTTCACCCAGGCCGGCAGCGTGCAGTTCGTGGTGCATTATCGCAGCCCGGTCGCCGAGTTCGAAGTGATCGACACCGGTCCCGGCATCCAGCCCTCCGACCTCGAGCGCATCTTTGCCCCCTTCGAGCGCGGCGCGCTCGGCGTCTCGCAGCCGCAGACCGGCACGGGCCTCGGGCTGACCATTAGCCGGCTGCTCGCGGGCGTGATGGGCGGCGACATCCGGGTCACCTCGACGGTCGGGACCGGCAGCATTTTTCGCGTCAAGATCCTGTTGTCGGAGGTGACCAATCCGACCCGGATTGCGCCGGTCGACGCTCCCGTGTTCGGCTATCACGGTCCGCGCAAGACCATCCTGATCACCGACGACGATCCGGTGCAGCGCGACCTCTTGCGCGAAGTGCTGGCGCCGCTCGGCTTCATCCTGCTGAGCGCGCCGGACGGCCCCGGCTGCCTCGCGCTCGCCCAGCATTGCCGGCCGGATCTGTTCCTGCTGGATATCTCGATGTCGGGCATGGATGGATGGACGGTGGCGGAAACGCTGCGCGCGACCGGCCATCACCAGGCCCGCATCCTGATGGTTTCGGCCAGCGCGCTGGAGGCGCATGGCGCGCCGCTGGCGCAGCCGTTTCATGACGGCTATCTGATGAAGCCGATCGACATTCCCCGGCTTCTGGAACTGATCCGCCAGCTGCTCAAGCTGGAATGGCAGTATCAAACCGATCAGATCGTGGTGCCGCCGTGGCGACCGGGCAACGGCCCGCGGCCGCCGGTGAAGCATGTCGAGGAGCTGATCGGCCTCGGGCAACTGGGATATATCAGGGCTATCCAGGTCAAGCTGGATGAAATAGGAACCGACTATCCCGAACAGGCCGACTTCGTCGCGCAGATGCGCTCGCTGATCGATCGCTTCGATCTCGATCAGTACATGGCAACCCTGAAACACCTGCACTCCTATGAGCACTGAGTCCAAGAAGCGCGACATCGCGCTCGTCGTCGATGATTCCCCGGAAACGCTGCGGCTCCTGACCGACGCGCTGGACGGCGCGGACATGACGGTCATGGTCGCGATGGACGGCGCGGCGGCGATGCGGATCGTCGATCAGATCACGCCCGACATTATCCTGCTCGACGCTGTCATGCCGGGCATGGACGGGTTCGAGACCTGCCGCCGCCTCAAGCGCGACGCCGGCTTGAGCAACGTGCCGGTGATCTTCATGACCGGGCTCGCGGAGACCGAGCATATCGTGCGCGGGCTGGAGGCCGGCGGCGTCGATTACGTGACCAAGCCGATCGTGATCGAGGAAATGCTGGCGCGGATCAGGGTGCATCTCGCCAATGCAAGGCTGACGCAGAGCGCGCGCGCCGCGCTCGACGTGTCCGGCCGATTCCTGCTCGCAGTCAACCGGCAGGGCACGATCATGTGGGCGACCCCGCAGGCGCAAAAGCTGCTGTCGGCTAATCTCGCGGCCAGCGCCAACGATGAGCTGGTGCTGCCAGGTCCCATGCTGCAGTGGCTCGAACAGGCGCAGAAGGGCAAGAGCGGATCGAAGACGCCAGCGATGGCGTCATTCCCCGACAACGAGCAGCTGCGGCTGCAATATATGGGCAAGCTCGGCCCCAACGAATTCCTGCTGCGGCTCGCCAAGGAATCCAGCACCAACCTTCCGGCGGAATTCTCCAGCGAACTCGGATTGACGACGCGGGAGGGCGAGGTACTGGCGTGGCTCTCGAAGGGCAAGACCAATCGCGACATCGCGCAGATCCTGGGCCTGAGCCCGAGGACGGTGGACAAGCATCTGGAGCAGATCTACGCCAAGCTCGGCGTCGAGAACCGCACCGCCGCCGCGGCGATCGCCACCAGCGCGAGCCGCCGGAACAACTGAACGCGGCCCGTTCTCAGAAAGCTACTCCGATGCGTCGCCCCGCGGTCCAAACAACGCGGCAACGCTTCCTCGTGGTGCCGAACAACAATTCGAACCGGGTCGGCACCTTGGTTTGCCCCTGCAGCTCGAGGCACGCGCCGCCCGCAGAATAATCGACAATCCGGCAATCGATGACCGGCGTCTTGCGATCGACGATCAACTTCGCCTTGTCGGAAATTCTGCCGGTAGGCCGAACACGTGCGAACCGCCGCGGATACATTGCAGGCTCTCCAGAGACCAGTAACCCGGGGGTAATTTCGCAGCATAGCTTAAAGGCTTCGTTGACCTTTATAGTTACTGAAAACGAACAGGGCTCCTTGGACGCACGTGGCAACCTCCTCGTATGCTGCAGCGCAACAAAGCCATTCGCACTGACCCCGACACGCGTAATCGCCTCTAATTGCAGGGCTTGAGGATCACCAGCTTGAGGGTCGGGTCGGGCGCGGCCAGGAAGGTGGTTTGAAAGAAAGTCAGCAGGCCGCGCTGCGGATGATTGAAGGTTTTTTCGTTCCCCTCCCACCACAGAACCTGTTGCTCGTCCCAGAACTGCCGAAACAGATCCGAGGACTCGCCCAATCCCTGGATCAGCTCGAGCATCTTCGGATCATCGATATACTTGCCGAACTCGACCCGGAACTGGGCGAGAAGGCGGCGCGCCCGGGGCTCCCAGTCGATGACGAGTTCTCTCACGCTCGAATCGAGAAACATATAGCGCAGCAGGTTTTTCTCCGAACCGTGCAACCATCCAGGGAACAGCTCCGCCAGTGGGGGATTCCAGAACAGCGGCGTCCAGTATTTGTCGAGCACGCCGGCGGGGTATGAAATCGCAAGCACGCAGCTTTCGATGGCATGGGTAACCAGTTCACCCGCGAAATTCGACGCGCCGCTCGGATCCACCCGCTGGGCCACCTCAAACAGGTAAGCCCGCTCGGCCGCCGCCAGTCGCAGAACGTCGGCAATCCGACCAAGCGCCGCGCCGGAGGGCGTGACCTGCTTGCCCTGCTCCAGCCGCGTGTACCAGGTCGAACTGATCCCGGCCAGTTGGGCCACTTCTTCGCGCCGAAGACCCGATGTCCGCCGCCTTCTTTCGCCAACCTGCTTGTCGTCGGCCGGGATCAGCACCGACTCCCGATGCTTGCGCAGGAAATCGCCGAGCGCCCGCTGCCGCACGCCAGAGTGTATCGTAGGATATTTTGTACCTCGATTGTCGTCCCGCGAGTCCCCCAAATGACTGCTCCGCCGCAAACCGAATTTCTCAATCACAAATTAGACGACGATAATTTTGGCAGCCTTGGCCGCCTAATCAATTTACCGAACATTGTAATTTAGAGTGCATTCTGTGCGAATTGTCGAGTGACCACGAATATCAACCGAAGTCGTAGCTTAAGAACGTGGAGCGCAACGGCGCTCCTCCCCAATCCGATGGATCGCGATCGTGCAGAAGGCCGATAGCTTGTCCCCGTTCGACGAACTCGATGCCGCACTGCAAAGCAGTCCATCAAAAGGGCGCGCCGCCGTGTTGCGGCGAGCGACCGGCCTGTCGTGGACTGCTTGCCGTCGGGCTCGCGGCAATCAAACCGTGTTCCTGGCGGCGCCGGCAATTGCCGGGCGATATTTCCGGAAGATGACGTTGCAGCGCCGCCTCGGCGGGTCCGCGAGGTAAGCGCGAGGAGCGCCTCGTATCCCTTTCAATTCTTCAAAGAGCGGACTGCATCATGGGCTATGGCGACAGGAAGAGCGGGCGGGTCGATTTCGAACGCGGCATCCCCGTCTACATGATGGGCATCGACGGAACCTGGCGTCGGGACTGCAAGATGATCGACGTCTCGCAGACCGGTGCTCGCCTGCAGGTCGAGGGATCCTTCGAGGGCCTGGACCTCAAGGAATTCTTCCTGCTGCTGTCGTCGACGGGTGTCGCGTTTCGCCGCTGTCAAATGGTGCGCGTGGCCGGCGAGCAGATCGGGGTGAAGTTCCTGGCTCGGGACAAGGCCGAAAAGAAGCCGCTGAAACGCCAGTCAACCAAAGAGGCCATCTGAGATGACGGATTTGAGCAGAATAACCGAGATCACCGTCTCGACCAAATCGACGGAGCCGCTGACCGGCATCGTCGAGCTGAGCACGACCGACGAGGAAATCAAGCTCGAGATAACGGAAGAAATGGCGCACAGGATCTGCACGGATCTCGAGCGCTTCCTCACGCGATGAAGGGGTATCCTTCTTTTTGAAGCCGGCCGACAGACGAGATCCGCCTTGATGCCCGTTCATGTTATCGCCGATACCGCCGATAAACGCGCTGTTCTGCAGGCGATGCTGCGGGAGCGGCATGCGGTCACATCCGAGTTGCTCGGCGAGACGAGCGAGGGATGCGGCGAGGCCGACGCGGTGATCATCGAGGCGGATTTGCGATCGGTCGATAACATTGCGACGCTCAAGCAAGCGTCCGCAAAATTGGCCCATATCCGCAAGCGAATTTTCCTTGTCGACCGGCACGCGCGTTTGTGCGTCGTTCAGGCCTACGCGCTGGGCGCGACGCAGGTACTTGGCACGCCGGTTCAACAGGCCGGATTGCTGGCGCAGCTCGCGGTCAGCCGTCCCTTCGAGGCTCGTTCCGACGACGCCTTGCATGGCGCCCGGGAAGCCGCCGAAGCCGGTGCGATTGCCATCGGGTCGATGTTCTCCGCCGTCGTGAGTGGCAAACCCGTCGACGTCAGGGGTGCAAAGTATGCAGCCGGCGGGATTGCCGACAACATCGCGGAAGGCGGGCTGTCGGGCTGGCTGGAGACGGTCCGCCGGCATCACGAAGGAACCTATCAACACTGCCTGCTCGTGACCGGCGTGGCGGCGGACTTTGGATTGAGTCTCGGTCTGCCGCGACGGGACATGGAGCGGCTGTATTCGGCGGCGATCTTTCACGACATCGGCAAGGCGAGAATTCCGCTCGCGATCCTCGACAAGCCGGGGCAGCTGGATGCCGAGGAGCGGGCGTTGATCGAAACCCATCCAGCGGCCGGGTGGGAGGCGCTGAAGCGGAGCCCGGGAATTTCGCCGGAAATTCTCGATGCCGTCCGCCATCATCACGAATATCTCGACGGCAGCGGATATCCCGATGGGCTTGGCGCCGCCGGCATTGCCGACATCGTCCGCATCCTGACCATTGCCGACATCTTTTCCGCGCTGATCGAACATCGGGCCTACAGACCCACCATGCCTCGCGAACAAGCCTATGAGATCATCCAGGGCATGTCGGGAAAGCTCGAGAAGCCTCTCGTGATTGCCTTCAAGGATGTGGCGTTGAACCGCTGATCGCGGGCCCCCTCCTCAATCATAGGCGAACGCGGCGTCGTCGAGATCGATCGTCGGGATTTCGTCCTTCTCGGCCCAGTAATCCTGGCTGTGCTGCCATTCCGGCTTGTCGCCGCGCTTCGGCAACAGGTGCATGTTGCGCATCATGTAGCCGGGATTGAAATTCTCCGGGTCGATCCAGGACAACAGCGGCATATTGTGGTCTTCCGGCCGCAGCACTGGCGCCACCTTCTTCGCGCCCTTCTTCTTCATGTGCGTGAGCAGCCGGCAGACGAACTCCGCCACCAGGTCGGTGCGCAGCGTCCAGCTCGCCCGGAAATAGCCGAACACCCAGACCATGTTCGGCACGCCGGTGAACATCATGCCGCGATAGGTGACGGTATCGCCGAAATCGAGCGGCTTGCCGTCGATGGAGAAGGCAATGTCGCCGAGCACGCACAGATCGAACCCGGTCGCGGTGACGATGATGTCGGCATCGAGCCGCTGGCCGGATTTCAACACGATGCCGGTCGCGTCGAACCGCTCGATCTCGTCGGTCACCACCGATGCCCGGCCGCTCTTCACCGCCTGGAACAGGTCGGAATCCGGAACGAAGGCGATGCGCTGCCGCCACGGCCGGTATGTCGGCGTGAAATGCTTCTCGATGATGTCCTCCGAATCGGGGCCGAGCGCGGCGCGAATGCCGCTCAGCAGCTCCTGCTTGACCTTTTCGGGTTCGGTGAACGAGCGGCGGGTGAACAGGTCCTGCTCGAACAGGATCTTGCGGCGCACGATCTCGTGGATCCATTCCTCCTTGACCTGGAGCTGCCGCAGCGTCTCGGCAAGTTCGATGGCGTTGCGGCCGACCCTGAAATAGGTCGGCGAGCGCTGCAGCATGGTGACGTGGGCGCATTTGCCGGCGATCGCCGGGATCAGCGTCGCGGCGGTGGCGCCCGAGCCGATCACCACCACCTTCTTGTTCTCGAGCTCGATTTCCTCCGGCCAGACTTGCGGATGGACGATGCGGCCCTTGAACTTGTCCATGTCGGTCCATTGCGGGGTGTAACCCTGCGAATGACGATAATAGCCCTGGCACATCCAGAGGAAATTCGCGGTGAAGATCATCGGTTCGCCGCTGTCGGTCCTGACCGCTTCGACGGTCCACAGATTGGTCGCGCTCGACCAGCTCGCCCGTTCGATCCTGTGCCGGTAACGGATATGCTTTCCGAGATCGTTCTCCGCGATGACCTCGCCCATGTAGGTCTTGATTTCCTCCGAGGTTGCGATCGGCGGCCCGACCCATGGCTTGAAGCTGTAGCCGAAGGTGTGCAGATCGCTGTCGGAGCGGATGCCCGGATATTTGTGGGTGAGCCAGGTGCCGCCAAAACTCTCCTGGCTCTCCAGGATGACAAAGCTCTGGTCCGGAAGCTGCCTTGCAAGTTGGTAGGCGCTGCCGATGCCGGAGATGCCGGCACCGACGATCAGGATGTCGAAATGTTCGGCCGGCTTGGGCGAGGCGGAAGCGGAATGCGGTGTTGCTAAGACGTTCATGATCCCTGTTCTTCTTTTTGATTGGCAGCGCGACGAAAGCGTTTTCGGGCAAAACCGTAACGGCCAATCACGGCCGGCACAATGCGCGAGATCAACCGGGCGAGCCCTAAAGCCCCGCGCCCCATTGCCGCGCGGTCTGCAAGATCCAGTCACGGTAGAGCGTCAGCGGTGTCGTGCCGGTCAAGCCGCCGCAGCCCGCGGCGCCGTTCGGGCCCGTCGACCAGCTGACGACGCCGACGATCCTGGGCCCGCCCGCCTGATCCTCGAACACCGGGGCGCCGGAATCCCCGGTGCAGGCGCCAAGCCCGTCGCGGGCGCCCAGCGTCAGCGGATCGACCAGGCGGATCTGCAGGGTCCCGGGCCTGCCAGTCGCGACCAGGCCGGCGGCACGCACGATACCGCCGCTTGCGCCCTCGCCGCGGATAGTGACGCCGACGCCGGCGATGGTGAAACGGCTGCCGGCGACGACGGGGATTTGCGGCACACCCAATACGGCCTGGCTTTTCCCCTTTGGCGGCGCCTCGAGCTGCAGCAGCGCCACATCGGCGGTGGCGCGATGAGCCAGCATCGCCTCCAGATTGAAGCCGGGGTGAATGGCGGCGGTTCGCACGTCCCTGAGCTGCGGCTTCTGGTCCGCGCCATATTCGACGATCTTGTAGGTCGCGCCGGGTTGCACGCAATGCGCCACCGTCAGCACCAGCTTTGGAGCAATCAAGGTGCCGGTGCAGAAATTGCCGCGCGAGCCGACGATGGTGACGATGGCACGGCCGACGCCCTCCGCCGACGGCACGCCGCCGCCGACGATGGCTTGCGCGGGCGCGGCGAGCAGCATTGCGCCCGCCACGATGGCGGCCGGCAATTTCATCTGACGGAAATAGCCCACCGGAATCCGGTCACCCATAGAGTGCGGCATGTTCTTGCGCATAGGGCGCATAGGAATCCTTGATGCTGGCGAGGTTCAGCAGCATCGATGCGACGGGGGCATGACCGGACGCGAACACCGTGGTGCGCACCCACAGGCTCTCGGTTCGGCGGCTGCCGCTCAGCGCCACCACTTCGCGTTCGGTCTGATAGTCCTCGCCGACGAACAGCGGACCGCGCGCGAGCCGGATTTCCTGATCGGCGAACAGGCCGACCGCGGGTCCCCTGACCGGCATGCGGTCTTCCCTCGCCCGGTATTGAAACAGCACGCTCAGCATTTCCATCGGAATGATCGGCCTGCCCCAGGGGTTTTCCGAGCCGTTGCCGGAAGCATATCGGTACCAGGGGCTCGGCTCGGTGATGACTTTGAGTTTGTCGGCGAGCGAGAACGGGTAGAGATCGCCCATGAACTGGTCGAAACCCATCCGCACGATCTGGCGTTCGGTCTTCATCCCGACCTTCACGTCGCGTAGGATGACGGGATCGGCCAGCGGCTTCAATTCGGTCAGCCGCTGGTCCAGCGCGGTTGCCACTTTTTCGTCCCCCACCGACGCCGTGCCGCGGAGCACCTCGGTGCCGTCGCGTTTCACCATCTGGATCGCGGTCTGGCTCTGCCCCGGCTCTGGTGTTGCCAAAATCGCCTGCACTTCCTCGCCTTCGAAGACGGGATTGCGGTAGTGCGCGGAAATGCACCCGGTCTCGAACCACGCCTCTCCCCACAGCCGCTCGCACAGCGGCGCGAACTGGCTGAAATGCGTCGGCCCCTCGATGGTGCCGCCCTGAAAGCCCAGTTTCTGCGCCGTCGCATCGTCATGGATCGAGGCGTGGGAATCATAGGTTTGGGCATTCAGCATCTGGTGCGGCCGGCGCCACGGCCCGGCCAGGGAATCCGCACTTTCCGTGATCGGCGTCTCGAAGGCTTTCATGGGGTTCCTCGCATCCGGCGGCAACTTACAGGAAGGCTCGGCTTGCGCCAAATTCCGTGGCGCGGCCAACCCCCGCGACGGGCTGGTCCTCGCCGGGGGGCCGTGTTAGCCGTTTGCAAACAGGCATTTGCGAGGCATGGAAAAATAATGATCGAGGCGGTGATCTGGGATTTCGGCGGGGTGCTCACCACTTCGCCGTTCGAGGCGTTCGCGCGGTTCGAGCGCGAGCACGCGCTGCCCGCCGACATCATCCGGCGCACCAACGCGGTCAATCATCACGAGAATGCCTGGGCCCAGTTCGAGCGCGCCGAGCTCGACATCGAAGCCTTCGACAAATTGTTCGCAGCGGAATCGCTGGCACTCGGCGCGGAGGTGCGCGGCAAGGACGTGTTGCCGCTGCTGTCAGGCGATCTGCGCCCCGAAATGGTCGAGGCGCTCCGCCGCATCAAGCAAAACTTCAAGACCGGCTGCATCACCAACAATCTTCCCGCCAACGCGATCGGCAGCCGCTCCGGCCGCTCGCTCTATGTCGCCGAGGTGATGGCGCTGTTCGATCACATCATCGAGTCCGCCAAGATCGGCCTGCGCAAGCCCGATCCGCGCATCTACCGCATGATGACCGAAGCGCTCGGCGTCGATCCCGGAAATTGCGTCTATCTGGACGATCTCGGCGTCAACCTGAAGCCGGCGCGCGAGATGGGCATGACCACCATCAAGGTCGTCGACGGGGCGCAGGCCATCGCGGAACTCGAGGCGGCGACCGGACTGGCGCTGAGGTAGCGGGATCGCTGGCCCATGGTTCGAGACGCGCCGGAGCCTGTCATCGGGCCGCGCTTTGCGCGGACCCGTTGGGCGCTCCCCACCACGAAGGTCTTGACCTGACGCAGGTCTGGAACCTCATCCAGAGGAGCCGCGAAGCGGCGTCTCGAAGGATGAGGCCCCCGCCGACGAAACGCGCAAAGACAGCGACTGCGATCACGCCGCCTTGATCATGTCGGCGGCCTTCTCGCCGATCATGATCGAGGGCGCGTTGGTATTGCCGCCGATCAGGGTCGGCATGATGGAGGCGTCCACCACGCGCAGACCCTGCACGCCCTTCACGCGCAATTGCGGATCGACGACGGCCATCTCGTCGGTACCCATGCGGGCGGTGCCGACCGGATGGTACACGGTGTCCGAACGTTGCCGCAGGGCCGCGCGAATCTCCTCGTCGGTGCCGACATCAGCGGTGAACATGTCCACCGTCCGCCATTTCGCCAGCGGCTCCGCATCCATGATGCGCTTGGTGATCTTGAACGCCTTGACCATGACCTCGAGATCCTCGGGGGAACCGTAGAAATTCGGATCAATCCGCGGCGCGTCGGCAGGATCGGCGCTGCTAAGCGTCACGCTGCCGCGGCTCTCGGGGCGCAGCAGACAGACGTGGCAACCGAAGCCGTGGCCGAGATGCCGGTTGCGGCCGTGATTGTCGGCCATCGCCATCGAGAAGTGGAGCTGGATGTCGGGCACCTCCAGATTCGGATCGGTCTTGAGAAAGCCGCCGCATTCGGCGACGTTCGAGGTGACCATGCCGACGCCGTCCCGTTTGTAGCGCCCGATCTCCTTCCAGAGATGACGCAGCCCCGCGAAGCTCAGGCCGAAATTGTCGAGGCTCTTCGAACGGTAGCTGAAGGCGTAGTCGATATGGTCCTGCAGGTTCTGTCCGACACCCGCAGAGTGCTGCACGACATTGATGCCCTGGCCTTTCAGGTCTGCCGCATTGCCGATGCCCGAGAGCATCAGCAAATGCGGCGACTGGAACGCGCCGGAGGAGACGATGACCTCTGCCCTCGCCCGCACCGACTCCGGCTTTCCGTCGCGGCTAAATTCAACGCCGATCGCGCGCTTGCCGTCGAACAGGATTTTTCGCGCCGGCGCCCCGGTGATGACCTTGAGGTTCGGCCGCGCCATGTTCGGCTCGACATAGGCGCGCGCCGCGCTCCAGCGTTCGCCGTTCTTCTGGGTGACCTGATAGACGCCAAGCCCGAGCTGGTTCGCGCCGTTGAAGTCGGCGTTCATCGGAAGCTGCAACTGGCGGCCGGCTTCCAGGAAATACTCCTGGAACGGATTGGAGGTCCTGATGTTGGCGACGTTCAGCGGGCCGCCGGTTCCGTGGAAGTCGTCATGCACGACCTCGTTGTTCTCGGCTTTCTTGAAATAGGGCAGCACGTCCTGATAGGACCAGCCGGTGTTGCCAAGGGCCGCCCAGCCGTCATAGTCGGAGCGATGCCCGCGGATATAGACCATGGCGTTGATCGCGCTCGACCCGCCCAGCGCCTTGCCGCGCGGCTGATAGCCCTTGCGGCCGTTGAGCCCCGGCTGCGGCACGGTTTCGAACGCCCAGTTGTTGGTCTTCGACGGCACCATGATGGCGATGCCCATCGGCGCCTTGACCACCCAGTTATTGCCCGCGCCGCCCGCTTCCAGCAGGCAGACCCGCAGTTTCGGATTCTCGCTGAGACGGCTGGCCACCACGCAGCCGGCGGATCCGCCGCCGACGACGACATAGTCGAACTCTTCCACCTGCGTACTCCCCCCGTTTGCACTTTTGGCCTTGGGCCTTAGGGAGAGTTCCACATCAAGCGGCGCGGTTCGTCAACAACCTTGGACGCCCGATTTGCGCAAATAACTCGGAATGTGCGCGGGGCCGCCTGCCGTTCAGCGCAGCGCGGCGGCGATGTTGCCGCCGTCGACGGTGGTGACGTCGGCGGTGGTCTTCAGCGCCAGCGCCTGGGCCAAAAACGCCTGCGCCACATCTTCGGCCGCTACTTCCCGGCCCAGCAGATTGCCCCGCATGTAATCGGCTTCGCTGAGGCCGCGCGCCCGGGAGCGCTGCGCGATCATCGCCTCGGTCAAAAGGCCCGAGCGGATCCGATCGGCATTGACGGCGTTGGCGCGGATACCCTCCTTGCCGTAATCGACCGCATATTGCCGCACCAGAAACAGCGTCGCCGCCTTCGGCAGGCCGTAAGGGCCGAAATCGGGCCCGGGATTCACGGCCTGCTTGGAGACGTTGAACAAGAGGCAGCCCCCGGTGCCTTGCGCCCGCATGATCTTCACCGCCGCCTGCGCCACGCGCTGATGACCGTAGAAATTGAGTTCAAAACTCTCGCGCAGCACGGCCTCGTCGACCTCGCCGATCCGGCCCTGCCAGGCGGCGCCGGCATTCGACACCGCGATGTCGACGCCGCCGAACGCGGCGGCGACTTGCGCAAAAGCCTCCTTGACCGAAGCGGCATCGGTGACGTCGCAGCGAATCCCGAGCGCCGCGCCGCCGATCGCTTTTGCCTTTGCTCGCGCCGCGGCTTCGTCAACGTCCAGCAGCGCCACTTCAGCACCCGCCGCGACGAACGCCTTTGCGGTGGCAGAACCGATCGCGCCGGCGGCGCCGGTGATGACGGCGACCTGCCCCGCCAGCGGAAGTTCCCTGGCACCGCCGAGCTTGGCCTGTTCGAGCGACCAGTATTCGACATCGAACAGATCGGCCTCGCGCAGCGGCTCGAAGCGGCCGACGGCTTCCGCATCCGTGATCGTGGCGATGGCGGCTTCCGCCAGATCGGCGGCGATTCTCGCGTCCTTCCTGCTGCGGCCGAGCCCGAACAGGCCAATTCCCGGCACCAGAATGACGCGCGGGACGGAATCGAGCATGGTCTTGATGCCGCCGACGCGGGCATTGTTGCGGGCGAAATAGCTCTTGTAGGCTTCGCCGTACGCCGCAACGGCGTCGCGAACCGAGCTCTTGAAATCAGCGAGGCCGTCTGCTGCGGGCGCGGCGACGACCATCGGCTTGTTCTTGATGCGAATGTTGTGATCGGGCGTCACCACGCCGGCCTGTCCGTAGCGCGCCACTTCCGCGCCATTGACGAAATTCATCACCGCATCGTTGCCGCGAAATTCCAGCACAAAACGCTTCCAGGCGCCGTCGGTCTTGCTATCGGGAAAGCTGCAGGCGCCACGGACGATCGGCGCGACATCGGCGAGGCCTGCGAGGCGGCCCGGCAGCCTTGCGCTGGTGAACGCCGGCTTGCGATTCCTGGCGAGCCGTTCTTCAGCAAGGCTCACCAGCGCGATCATGCGCTCATAGGCCTGCCGCGCATCGACGCCGAAACTGAAGATGCCGTGCTTGACCAGAATCAGGCCCTCGACGGAGGGATCGGCGTCGAACACCTGCGCGGCGGCCTTCGCCAGCCCGAAACCCGGCATCAAATAGGGAACATAACCGACTCGCGCACCATAAACTTCCCGGCACAAGACTTCGCCGTCGGGCTGGTCGGTGAGCGCGAGCACGGCGGTGGAATGGGTATGGTCGATGAATTTATGCGGGATGAAGGCGTGCAGCAGCGCCTCCACCGACGGATTGGGCGATGCAGGGTCGATCAGGTTGGCGCGCTGCAGCCGCACCATTTCCTCGTCGGAAAGACTTTCGCGCCCGCGCAGTTTCAACAGCGGCTTGAGCCGCACCGCCGGCAGGCCGGCGGGTTCGATCGTGCCCATGTCCCACCCGGAACCCTTGACGCAGAGCACCTCGACCTCGTCGCCATTGAGATCGGCGGTTTTCGTCTTCACCGACGTGTTGCCGCCGCCATGCAGCACCAGGCGCGGATCCTGTCCCAACAGCCGCGTTGTGTAGACTCGCAAGGCGACGTCGCGGCCGAGCATTTCGTAGCGGCTGACCGCCGCTTCGGCCTCGCGATCGATCCAGGCGCTTTGCATCGGCTCTCGTTCCTCTGTTATTCGGCCGCTGCCGCGGTTCGTTCGGGGAAGGCGGCCGCGAGCGAAGCGCGGTTCGCTTCTAGCACCCCGCGCTCCGTGATCAATCCCGTGACCAGCCGTGCCGGTGTCACGTCGAATCCGTAATTGGCGACCGCCGAGCCGTCGGGCACGATCCGCACCGTCTCGATCCTTCCGTCAGCGGTGCACCCCGTGATGTCGGTGACTTCCTCAGGACCGCGCTGCTCGATCGGAATTTCCCTGATGCCGTCGGCGACAGTAAAATCGATGGTCGGCGACGGCAGCGCCACATAGAACGGCACCCCATTGTCATGCGCGGCGAGTGCTTTCAGATACGTGCCGATCTTGTTGCAGACATCGCCATTGGCGGTGACCCGGTCGGTGCCGACGATGACGAGATCGACCATGCCGTGCTGCATCAGATGCCCGCCGGTGTTGTCGGGGATCACCGTGTGCGGCACGCCGTGATGGCCGAGCTCCCAGGCGGTCAGCGAGGCGCCCTGGTTGCGCGGGCGCGTTTCGTCGACCCAGACATGAACGGCGTGTCCGGTGTCATGCGCGAGATAGATCGGGGCTGTCGCGGTGCCCCAATCGACGGTTGCCAGCCAGCCGGCGTTGCAATGGGTCAGCACGTTGACGCGCTCGCCGCGTTTCCTGGTCGCGGCAATCTTCCTGATCAGGGCAAGGCCATGCTCGCCGATACCCCGGTTGATGGCGATGTCCTGTTCGGAAATCTCGGCGGCGCGCGAGTACGCCGCCGCGGCGCGGTCCGGCGGCGGCAATGGCCGCAACAGCGCGCGCATTTCGTCGAGCGCCCATTTCAAATTGATCGCGGTCGGCCGCGTCACGATCAGCGTCTGATAGGCGCGGTCGAGCGAGGCGTCGGAGCAGTCCGTGCGCATCGCCAGTGCCATCCCGAAAGCGGCGGTCGCGCCGATCAGCGGGGCACCCCGCACCAGCATGGACCTGATTGCGTCCGCCGCTCCGTCGCAACTTGTCAGATGCTCTACGACGAAATGGTGCGGCAGCCGGCGCTGATCGATGGCGCTGACGGTCGTGCCGTCGGGCTCGAGCCAGATACTGCGTATATGCCTGCCGTCGACCTTCATGACGACACGTTACTCCGTTCTCTTCTCCCCTCCCCCTTGCGGGGAGGGGCTGGGGGAAGGGGTCCACACGGGCAGTCCCGATGCGGCCACCCCCCTCCCCAACCCTCCTCCGCAAGGGGGGAGGGAGCAATCCCATTGTCTCGAACCCACGCCCTCAGTTTACCTCGGGCGCTGATCGACGCCATAAGTCTCACGCCCGCAATATCCGCGCCGCTACCGCATCGAGCTTTTTCAGCAGCGCGGGATCGCGGGCTTCCGGCGCGGTGATGATGGCGGTGTCGAGCGCGCGGTCCGAACCGATCGGGCATGGCTCGTGCTCCCTCGGAAACTCCTGTGCCAGCCGCGCCACCAGGGCCTTGGCCTTGTCGGCGTTGGTGGTCAGCACCCGGATGATGTCCTGCACCGTGACGGCGTCATGATCGGGATGCCAGCAATCGAAGTCGGTCACCATCGCCACCGTCGCGTAGCAGATCTCGGCCTCGCGGGCGAGCTTGGCCTCGGGCATGTTGGTCATACCGATCACCGAGTAGCCGAGAGTTTTATAGGTCATGCTTTCGGCGTAGCTGGAGAATTGCGGACCCTCCATGCAAAGATAGGTGCCGCCGCGCGCAACCGCGATGCCCTCGGCCTCGGCCGCGGCGGCGAGATGGATGCGCAGCCGCGGCGACACCGGATGCGCCATCGAGACGTGGGCGACGCAGCCCTTGCCGAAGAACGAGTTCTCGCGCTTGTGAGTGCGATCGACGAACTGGTCGACCAGCACGAATGTGCCGGGCGGCAATTCTTCCTTGAAGGAACCGCAGGCCGACAGCGAGATCAGGTCGGTGACGCCGGCGCGCTTCAGCACGTCGATATTGGCGCGATAATTGATGTCGGAGGGCGACAGCCGGTGGCCCTTGTCATGGCGCGGCATGAACACGATCGGCAGGCCGGCGATGTTGCCGCGACGGACCGGCGCCGAGGGCTCGCCCCACGGACTTGTGATCGCCTCCTCGCGCACGTTGTCCAGCCCGGGTAGGTCGTAGATGCCGGATCCGCCGATGATACCCAGGATCGCCTTGGTCATGCTGTCTCCACTTCTCCGTTCGCGGCGCTGCTCATCATGGCAATGAAGCGCGACAATTGCATTTCGGCGTTCCGGGGAGCGCAGAAATTCAGCAGGGACGATGACGGACGTGACAGCAACCCGGATCGTACGCGCATTGCCGCTTCTACCGCTAGAGTTCGACCATGTCGAAATCACTCTTGGGTGTGCCGCATTCCGGACAAACCCAGTCGTCCGGAATCTCCGCCCACCGTGTGCCGGGCGCCAGCCCTTCGTCCGGATCGCCTTTTTCCTCGTCATAGATGTAGCCGCAACTCCGGCATTGCCAGGATTTGTAGGCCTCGTCGTTCATCGCTACTTCCATCCTGCGTGAAAGGATTTTCCTGACCTGCCTTGGGCAGGTTCACGCGTAGCATCTTATGTGCTGGACGCACGGCGGTAAACCGGCCTCAGTGGCGCACTTATCACACGATCCGTCGCCCCTGCGAAAGCAGGGACCCATAGCCACAGGTGTCAATTGTTGCGCGAATGCCGACGGGCGGCGTGTTTCAATTGGCGAGGCCGCGGCGTACGAGTGCCGGCTTCTGCCGGGACGACCATGGAAGGTCAGGCCGCGGCTTGGGGCTGCAGCTGGCCGACGACCATCGCTTCCAGCGTCTTCACCGACTGGAAATTTTCCGGCGTGATCTGATCCTGCGGGATCGTGAAATCGAACTCGGCTTCGACCGCCAGCATCAGGTTGACCATGTCCATCGAGGTCAGACCGATGTCGACCAGCCGCGAGTCCGCGCGCGCTTCGGCGGCAATCGAGTTCTGCTCCAGGATTGTCTTGACGAGGGAAAGGATGCGGTCTTGAACATTCGCGTTGAAGGCATGCATCTTCGAGTCCCACCTGTCGCGCCGGCACGCCATCGCTTCAATCCGCGACGCCGAAAGCGGCTGTTGCCATGCGCGTTTATAGTTTGGTGGCCCCTGAAAGACAGTGACTGGCGTTTGATAAAGGCCGTCATTCCGTTCTTAACGCTAACGAGAAACGCCGGAAAACCATGCATCGAAAAAACCGGCAATTAACTTTCATAACTGAAACGAATCCCGTTTACCCTGAATTTCGTCGACGCATTTGAATTAAATCCTTAGCCTCGCAATTCGATCGGAAGCTGTTCAGGCAATCGATGTGGCATTGCGCACGCTCGCGCAGGTGTTTCGCACCAACAGAACCCAAAAAGGCATCGACCATGAACGTGCAGGAAGCCCGCCTCCGCAACACCGTCGCGGACGAGACCAGCGAACAGTTCATCCCGGACCGTAGTTCCTTCCCGCAACGCATCGCCGCCGTTGCGGCCGCCGCGGCGGCGGAAGCCGAGGCCGTCGATCGCGACGCGCGGTTCCCGCAAAAGGCCCTCGACGCGGCGCGTGCGCAGCGGCTGCTCGGCGTCCAGATCCCGCTGTCGTTCGGCGGCGACGGCGCGTCGATCTCCGACATCACCGACATGTGCTACACGCTCGGCCGCGCCTGCGCGTCCACGGCGATGATCTTCGCGATGCATCAGACCAAGGTCGCCTGCCTGGTGCGGCACGGGGCAGGTTCCCGCTGGCACGAGACGCTGATGCGCCGCGCGGCGGCCGAACAGATGCTGCTCGCGTCATCGACCACGGAAGGCCAGAACGGCGGCAACATCCGCTTCTCGACCGCTGCCGTCGAGCACGCGGGCACCGAGATCTCGCTGGTCCGCAATGCGACCGTGATTTCCTACGGTGCTCAGGCCGACGGCATCGTCACCATCGCCCGCCGCGCCAACGACGCCGCCGGTTCCGACCAGGTGCTGCTGGCCATCACCAAAGACAATTACACGCTGGAGCCGAGTCTTGCGTGGGAAACGCTCGGCATGCGCGGCACCTGCAGCGCCGGCTTCGAACTGAAATTCAAGGGCACGGCTGAACAGATCTTCCCCGAAGCCTACGACAAGATTCACGCGCAAACGATGACACCGGTCGCCCATCTCTCGTGGTCCTCGGCCTGGGCCGGGATCGCGGCGGCTTCCGTCGAGCGTGCGCAAGGCTTCGTCCGCAAGGCCGCCCGCGGCGCCGGCGGCCAGATGCCTCCTGGTGCTGCGCATTTCACCGCGGCCAAAATGTCGCTCGCGAAACTGCGCGCGATGATCACGACGAACCTCGATACCTACCTGGCCCATGAGCATGACGAGCGCGCGCTGTCATCGCTCGACTTCCAGTCGCAGATCAACCTGCTCAAGGTCGAAGCCTCCGAGCTCGCGGTGGCAACCGTCATGAGCGCGATGCGCGCCTGCGGTTTGTCGGGATATCGCAACGACGGCGACTTCACCGTCGGCCGCCATCTGCGCGACGTGTTGTCGGCGCCGATCATGATCAACAACGACCGCATCCTCGCCAATATCGCGACCGCCAGCCTGATGAGCGGCGTGCCCACAAGCCTGCGCGATTGAGCAAGAAAAAATCAGGGGAAGGTCGAACATGAACATTGCTGTCCGCACCGTGTCGCCGGAGTCGCAACCTGCCGATCCGCTGGATCATCTCGCCGACAAGTTGTTCCACAGGATGGGCACCGACGGCGTTTACGCCCGCACCGCGCTCTATGAGGACATGATCGAACGACTCGCCGCCCTGATCACGCGCAACCGCGAGCCCGGCACCGAGGTGATGCGCTTCCCGCCGGTGATGAACCGCGGCCAGCTCGAGAAATCAGGCTACCTCAAGAGCTTCCCCAATTTGCTCGGCTGCGTCTGCGGCCTGCACGGCACTGAACGCGAAATCAATTCCGCGGTCAGCCGCTTCGACGCCGGCGGCGACTGGACCACGTCGCTCTCGCCCGCCGACCTCGTGCTGTCGCCGGCGGCCTGCTATCCCGTCTATCCGATCGCGGCCGCGCGCGGGGCATTGCCCGCCGGCGGCCTGCGCTTCGACGTCGCGGCCGACTGCTTCCGCGCCGAACCCTCCCGCCACCTCGACCGGCTGCAGTCGTTCCGGATGCGCGAATATGTCTGCATCGGCAGTCCCGAGGACGTGGCCGATTTCCGCGAGCGCTGGATGGCGCGCGCGCAAGGCATCGCCCGCGATCTCGGCCTCACCTTCAAGGTCGACTATGCCAGCGATCCCTTCTTCGGCCGCGTCGGCCAGATGAAGGCGGTGAGCCAGAAGCAGCAATCGCTGAAATTCGAATTGTTGATTCCGCTGCGCTCCGAGGAGCAGCCCACCGCCTGCATGAGCTTCAACTATCACCGCGACCATTTCGGCCTGACCTGGGACATCAGGGATGTGAAGGGCGAGCCCGCGCACACCGGCTGCGTGGCCTTCGGAATGGATCGGCTCGCGGTCGCCATGTTCCATACGCACGGCACCGATGTCGCGAAGTGGCCGGCCGAGGTGCGGAAAGCGCTCGAGCTTCGATAACGGGCCGATGGCGGGATAGCGGTGATCACCCAGAAAACCCGATGCCGTGAAATCACCGAGGCCGATCTCGACGCGGTCGCGGATCTCTTGACGCGCGGCTTCGTCGGCAGATCGCGCGATTACTGGATGCAGGGGCTGCGCCGCCAGGCTGCCCGCACGGTGCCGCAGGGCTATCCGCGTTTCGGCTACATGCTCGACAATGACGGCACGCCGGTCGGCGTCTTGCTGCTGTTGTACACGTTCCGGGACGAGGGCGGCGAGCCGTCGATCTATTGCAATCTGTCGAGCTGGTATGTCGAACCGGCTTTTCGAAACTACGCCACGCTCCTGACCAAGATCGCGCAACGCCACAAGGAAGTCACTTACCTCAATATCAGCCCGGCGACATGGACCTGGCCGATCATCGAGGCGCAGGGGTTTTCCTCCTATTGCAGCGGATTGTTCTTTTCGATCCCGGCGCTGTCGCGCGCCGCGCGGGGCATGACGGTCGAGACCGTCGCGCCGGAAACCAAGTCAGTCGAATGCCTGTCTGATGCTGAAGTCGAATTGTTGACGCGGCACGCACGATACGGCTGCCTCAGCCTGGTATGCCGCAAGTCAGGCGGCGAGCCGGTTCCGTTCATCCTGTCGCCGATGCGGATCCGCCGCGGATTGATCTCGCCACCCGCGATGCAGCTGATCTATTGCCGCGACATCGCCGAGTTCGTCGAATGCGCCGGGGCGATCGGGTGGGCGCTGATTCCTCGCGGCAAGATTTCCGTCATCATCGATGCCAACGGGCCGGTCGCCGGCCTCACCGGGTTATTCTCGCGGGCGCGGGGCCGCAAATATTTCAAGGGCCCGCACCGGCCGCGCCTTGCCGACCTGACCGACACCGAACTGGTGCTGTACGGCCCCTGAGCCTTTCGCCATCTCGTCACCGACGGCCGCAACAAGTTCGAGAGATATCCGATGCACAAGCACACACCGAGCCGAACCGCCGCTGCGGCGCTGGTCGAGCAACTCGTGATTAACGGCGTCAAGCATGTGTTCTGCGTTCCCGGCGAGAGCTTCCTGCCCGTGCTGGATGCGCTGCGCGACAGCGGCATCACCATGACGGTCTGCCGCCACGAGGGCGGTGCGGCGATGATGGCGGAGGCGATCGGCAAGGTCACGGGACGGCCGGGCGTCTGCTTCGTCACGCGCGGTCCGGGCGCGACCAACGCGTCCGCCGGCATCCATATCGCGCAGCAGGATTCCACGCCGATGGTCATGTTCGTCGGCCAGGTGGAAACATCAGTCAGGGAGCGCGAGGCATTCCAGGAACTGGATTACCGCGCGGTGTTCGGCAGCATGACCAAATGGACCGCCGAGATCGACGATCCCCAGCGCATCACCGAATTCGTCTCGCGCGCGTTCTATACCGCGAGCAGCGGCCGGCCCGGGCCGGTCGTGCTGGCGCTGCCAAAGGACATCTTGAGCGAGCGCGTAACCGTCGCCACTGCGCCGGCGTTTGAGCCGGTTGAGACCTCACCGGGTGAGGAGGAAATGACGAAGCTCGGCGAATTGCTGGCCAAGTCGAAAAATCCGCTGTTCGTGCTCGGCGGCAGCCGCTGGTCGGAGACGGCACGCCGCCAGATCCACGAATTCGCTGATGCGACGGGAATGCCGGTCGCAACCAGCTACCGGCGCTCGACGCTGTTCGATCCGCTGCATCCGCTCTATGCCGGCGACCTCGGGCTCGGCCCCAACCCAAAACTGGTGACGCGCGCCAAAACCGCCGATCTCCTGGTGCTGGTCGGCGGACGGCTCGGTGAAATTCCGTCGCAGGGCTATTCGCTGCTTTCAAGTCCGGCACCGCAAACGAAGCTCGTGCATATCCATCCCGGCGCTGAGGAAATCGGCCGGGTCTACCGGCCGCATCTGGCGATCCACGCCTCACCCAATCGCTTTGTCGCGGCGCTGAAGCGCCTCCCGCTCGCGGCGCAACCGGCATGGCGCGACAGCGCCGACGCCGCGCATGCCGATTTTCTCGCCTGGACCGGAACGGCCACGCCGCAGCCGGGCGATGTCAATCTCGGCGAGGTCATGATCTGGCTGCGCGACAACGTGCCGCCGGACACGATCCTGTGCAACGGCGCCGGCAATTACGCCTCCTGGATCCACCGTTTCTACCGCTTCCGCGAATACATGACCCACGTCGCGCCGACGTCGGCGTCGATGGGTTACGGCATGCCGGCGGCGATCGCGATGCAGCGGCTGCATCCGGAGCGGCTGGTGCTGTCGGTCAATGGCGATGGCGATTTCCTGATGAGCGGCCAGGAATTCGCGATCGCGATCCAGTACCGGCTGCCGATCATCGTGGTGGTCTGCGACAACGGTATGTACGGCACCATCCGCATGCACCAGGAACGTGAATTCCCGGGGCGCGTAGCCGCCACCGAACTACACAATCCGGATTTCGACGCCTATGCGCGCGCCTTCGGCGGTTTTGGGGCGGTGGTGAACCAGACCTCGGATTTTCCGGCGGCGTTTCAGGCCGCGCGCGAATCGGGGCTGCCAGCGATCATTCATCTCAAGATCGATTCGGATGCGATTCTGCCGGCGGCGACGCTATCGGGCATCCGCGAACGCGCGCTGCAGCAGGCGTAAGCGCTCAGGCGGCGCGGGCAAATTCCCAGTACAGCTTGCGGGCGCGGCCGTAGAACGGCCCCGGCTGCAGCGAGCGGTCGTCGATCCGGATGATCGGCGCGACCTTGGCGAAATTGCCGCTGGAAAAGATTTCGTCGGCGTTCTGGAAATCCGGATAGCGCAGGGTCTTCTCGACCACGGTGACGCCGTCGCCGCGAAGGAGGTCGATCACCCGCTGCCGCGTGATGCCGTTGAGGAAGGTGCCGTTCGGCGCCGGCGTAAAGACGACGCCGTCCTTCGCCATGAACACGTTGGCATTGCCGAATTCGGCGACATTGCCGAGCATGTCGAGCATCAGCGCGTTGTTGAAGCCGCGCGACTGCGCTTCCATCAGCGCGCGCGAATTGTTCGGATAGAGGCAGGCCGCCTTACAGTCGACCGGCGCGGTTTCCATGGTCGGACGGCGGAACGGCGACAGCGTGATGGCGCTGCCGACAGGCTGCGGCATCGGCGCCACATAGATGCACAGGCACCAGTTGGTGGTCTCGGGATCGAACAGAACGCCGCCGCCGCTGCCGGTCTGCGGCCAATACATCGGCCGGATGTAGAGTTCCGCGTTGGCGTCGAAACGCGCCATGCCCTCGCGGGCCAGCCCCAGCCAGGTTTCGGTATCGACCACCGGCTTCAGGCCGAAATTGATGGCCGACTGATTGATCCGGGCGCAGTGCCGGTCGAGATCAGGCGCCACGCCTTCGAAGGCGCGCGCGCCGTCGAACACGGTCGAGCCGAGCCATGCCGCGTGGGTGCGGGGACCCATGATCGGCACGTTGCCGTCGTGCCAGGCGCCTTCAAAGAAGGTCCAGGTCTGGGAGAAGCTGACTGCTGCTGTCGTCTGGGCCATGATCACCATCCACGCCGCGGGCCAGCGGCGGGCGCATCATGGCGCCGAATTCCCTAAGGATTTCCTTGCGGAATTTTTTGCAATAGCGATCGATTCACGATTGATAGACCACAATCGGACGCTACATTTCCTTGACCGGAGCCGATATGCCCCTCGACCCACTGGCCAAGCGTCTGCTCGTCATGATGACGGCGGCCTCGCCGAGCGGCCGGTCGCGGCCTAGCGCGGACGAGCGCCGCCAGGCTTTGGCAAAGCTCATGCAGTTCGCGCGCGCCGATATGGCGCCGGCAACCGCGGTCGATGGCGTCCTGCCGGGCCCGGCAGGCGATCTTGCCTACCGGCTTTATTCACCCGCGGATAACGCGAACGAAACCCTGCCGGGCTTTGTGTTTTTCCACGGCGGCGGCATGGTCGCCGGCAGTATCGATACCCACGACCGCATCGCGGCGGCGCTGGCGCAGACCACCGGCTGCCGGCTCGTTTCCGTGGAATACCGGCTCGCGCCCGAGCACAAGTTTCCGGCCGCGATCGAGGATGCGATCGCGGCGACGCGTTGGGTCTCAGAACAGGCCGTCGCGCTCGGCATCGATCCGACAAGCCTGGTGGTTGGCGGCGATTCCGCCGGCGCGACGCTCGCTGCCGTGGTGTGCCAGGACGCACTGCGCAACGCCGGCCCCGCGATAGCGGCGCAATGCCTGATCTGTCCGGTGCTCGATTTCGAGGATGCCTCGCCGTCGCGCGAAGAATTCGCCAAAAACCATCTGCTCGACCGGGTGACGCTTCAGGCCGACCTCACCGACTATCTGCACGGGGATCCTGACCTTGCCGACCCCCGGATTTCGCCGCTTCGCGCCACCAGATTTACCGGACTTCCCGCGGCCATTATCCATACCGCCGAATTCGATCCGATGCGGGACGAAGGCAACGCCTATGCGGGAAAGCTGGTCGCGGCGGGCGTCGAGGTCGAACATGTCTGCCACGACGGCATGATCCACAATTTCCACGCCATGGGCGCGATCCTTCCGCAAGGACGGCTGGTGCTGCAGCAGATCGGCGAACAGGTCCGCCGCGTGCTCGGCAGTTGATCGGAATTTTAATCAATTGGTTCACCTCTATTAGGGTTATTTCGTCAATGTTGGCGCGAATTATTGAAGACTTCGGCATCCGCCTCTAACAAAGACGTTGCGAACAAAACGCATGTCGAAATGCGACGCGAACGTAGAGGTGGACGATGCGCAGCGAAACGATTGCAATTCACGCCGGCTACGAACCCGATCCGACGACCAAGGCCGTCGCGGTTCCGATCTACCAGACCGCCGCCTACGCCTTCGACAGCGCCGATCACGGCGCCGCCTTGTTCAACCTGGAGGCGGAGGGCTATCGCTACAGCCGGATCTCGAATCCAACCACTGCCGTGCTTGAAAAGCGCATTGCCGAGCTCGAGGGCGGTGTCGGGGCGCTCGCGGTCGCCACCGGCCAGGCGGCGCTGCATTTCGCGCTCGTCAACCTCGCCGACACCGGCGGCAACATCGTCTCCGTGCCGCAGCTCTACGGCACCACGCACACCTTGCTCGGCCATATCCTGCCGCGGCAGGGCATCACCGCCCGTTTCGCCGAAAGCGACAAGGCCGACGCCATCGAAAGACTGATCGACGAAAACACCAAGGCGGTGTTCTCCGAGACGATCGGCAATCCCGCCGGCAATGTCTGCGACATCGAAGCACTGGCAAAGGTCGCCCATCGCCATGGCGTGCCGCTGGTGGTGGACAACACCGTCGCGACGCCGATCCTGCTGAAACCTTTCGATTACGGCGCCGACATATCGATTCATTCGCTGACGAAATTCCTCGGCGGCCACGGCACCACGCTTGGCGGCGCCATCGTCGACAGCGGCCGTTTCCCCTGGACGGAGAACGCCCGCCGCTTTCCGACCTTCAACGAGCCCGATGAGTCCTATCACGGCCTCGTCTATACCAGACAGTTCGGCAGCAGCGCCTATATTCAGCGGGCGCGCAGCGTCTATCAGCGCACCATGGGTTCGGTGCTCTCGCCGTTCAACGCCTTCCTGCTGCTGCAGGGAATCGAAACCGTCGCACTGCGCGTCGAGCGGCATGTCGATAACGCGCGCAAGGTCGCCGAATTCCTGCGCAACGATCCGCGCGTCGACTGGGTCAATTACGCCGGCTTCTCCGACAGTCCGTACTACGCGCTGGTTCAGAAATATCTCAACGGCAACGCCTCATCGCTGTTCACCTTCGGCATCAAGGGCGGCATGGAGGCCGGCAAGGCCTTTTATGACGCGCTCAAGCTGATCACGCGGCTGGTCAATATCGGCGACGCGAAATCGCTCGCCTGCCATCCGGCTTCGACTACCCACCGCCAGATGTCCAGCGAACAGCAACGCATGGCGGGCGTGTTGCCGGAAACCATCCGGCTCTCGATCGGCATCGAGCATTCCCTGGACATCATCGAGGACATCGACCAGGCGCTGGCGCAGGCCTGCAGGCCGCATTCGCGGCTCGAGGCCGCGGAATAGATCAAGGGCCCGGCATGACCGTCCTGTTGGAAAAACGGCGACTGATCGTCAGTCCCGGGCTCGCGCCGACGCAGTTGCGGCGAGAGGACAAATTCGGTCATCCACGGCAGGCCGATGCGGACCTCACGATCGGGCTCGTCAACAACATGCCGGATGCAGCGCTACAGGCGACCGAACGTCAGTTCATGCGCCTGCTGAGGCAGGCCGCCGGTGACATCCGCATCGACTTCCACTGCTTCTCGCTGCCTTCAGTGAGCAGATCGCAGACCACGCGGTGGCGGGTTGAAGGGCATTATACTGACATCGCCGATCTCGACCGGCTGCAGATCGATGGACTGATCGTTACCGGCGCCGAGCCGGGCACCGCCACGCTTCCCGAGGAGCCGTTCTGGCAGGACCTCGCCGAGATGGTCGAGTGGGCGAAAACCAATACGCGCTCGACGATCTGGTCGTGTCTTGCCGCCCACGCCGCGGTGCTGCATCTCGACGGCATCGAGCGGCGGCGGCTCGAGACCAAATGCTCCGGAATTTACGACTGCGACAAGGTGAGCCACAGCTGGCTGACGGAGAACGTGCCCTCGCCGCTCAAGATCTCGCATTCGCACCTCAACGAACTGCGCGCCGGCGACCTGGCTGCCCGGGGCTATCAACTTCTGACCGTTTCGCCCGAAGCCGGCGTCGATATCTTTTCCAAGCAGCTCGGCAGCCAGTTCTTCTTCTTCCAGGGTCATCCGGAATATGACGCTCTGTCGCTGGAGCGGGAATATTTGCGCGACGTCTCGCGCTTTCTCGCCGGCCAGCGCGACAGCTATCCGACGTTGCCGGCGTATTATTTCGACACCGAGACCGAGCAGAGGTTATCGAATTTCGAGCGGCGGGCGCGGGTCGAGCGCCGGCCCGGATTGGGCGCCGAACTGCCCGACCGCGCCCTGCGGCTGGATATCGCCGCCGGAGCCGCCGCCACCGCGATCTTCAGGAACTGGCTTGAATATCTCGCCGACGGCGCGCAAGCGTCGTTGACTGGCTGATTTCGGCACACCCCATGCCCGTGCGGCGCAGGCAGGTTCCACGTTATGCTTAATGACGAACAGAACTTGCCCGAGACAACCGGCGAATGGTTCATTGCGAGGAGCCATTCTTTGCCCGGGGAAACGGCAATCCTGCGTGGCGTCACGCGTCCGACCTAGCGAAAGCATCATCATGCACCCGGCCTGGTCTGCATTAAGAGCGCGCGTCAGCAATCGCCTGGCCCGGCATTTTCGCAGCTCCCCGTTTGAGCTCAACGGCGCCGGCCCGATGGTCAGCTTCACCTTCGACGATGTTCCGAAAAGCGCGGCCATCGCCGGCGCCCCCATCCTCGAGGAGTACGGCGCGAGAGGAACGTTCTATATCGCCGGCGGGCTGGTCGATCAGTGGCAGGGCCACTGGACCGGAGTCAGCGCCGATGAGATCGTAGCCCTTCATCGCCGGGGACACGAGGTCGCCTGCCACACCTTTTCGCACGCAAGGGCAACCGACCTCGACGCTGCGGCGATGATGGTGGAGATGGAGAAGAACCGCCGCTATTTCCTCGCGCTCGATCCGTCGATCAGGATCGAGAATTTCGCCTATCCGTACGGCTTCGCATCGGTGTCGCTCAAGCGGCAGCTCGGCAGGGCCTTCCGTTCCGCCCGCGGCATTCTTCCCGGCGTCAACAGCGGCGCCATCGATTTGCAGTTCCTGCGCTCCACGCCCCTGATCGAAACCAATATCGACCGCGATGGAATAGATCGCGCGTTCGATGAGGCCGTCGCCAGGAAGGGCTGGCTGATCTTCTACAGCCATGACGTGAGAGCCGCGCCCAGCCCCTACGGGTGCTCGCCGGCCATGCTGCGCCATGCGCTGGAGGCGGCGTCGAGCCGGAAAATCCCGATCCTGAACGTCGCGCAGGCGCTCAAACGCGCGGGCGCGTAAGGGCCTTCGGCCAAGTGGTGACGCGTTCTGGCAGACTAGGACACTCATTTGGACCAGCTAACAGGTCCCCACAACTGAGCGTCCGCCCATGCCTTTGCGTCCTCGGCAGTGAGATGTTCACCGGATTTGCCCAGCGAGCAATAGTAGAGGAAGCCGTCTATCGTGTCGGGGATGGGGCGGCTTTCGTCCCACTGGTCGGCTTCCCAGTCATAACGAGAGTGAGCCCACCTTGCTGGCTTCCTCAGAATTGAGATCGGGCGCGGCACTTGCCGGTCGTATAGCCACGTCCCAGTCGCAACGATTTCTGCGTCGCTGTCCATAGCGCTGCCTTACGCTTGCCCTCGTGCTTGGACGGCCGAAATAGCGATCAGGCTTGATAGCAGCGGGGCGACAACGAGATTGAGCTTCATTACGGGCCTCCCCCAGCGGGGCGAGCTTATTGGCCGTTGCAACCGAAGTCCAATGTATTGTTCTTGATTTGTTCGATGATTTCGGGCAAGAGCCAAGCTCGGCGCGATCTCCCGGTATAGGATGAGCGCCGAAGCCGTTGTAAGCGGCACGGGAATCGCAGAGATGTTCGGCCATGAGCAATCATGCCGAGCCTGATTGCTGTGGCCTGTCGCGAAAGCTTCAACCCGGAATAGCGGCGCGCCGGTCCCGCCAACGCTTCATCGGATGACCCGCTCCAATGCCAGTTCCCGCCATTGCCGCAGTCCTCGAAGGTGGAAACGACGCCGCCGACGCGCTTTCCGTGCTGAATGCGGTGTTCGGCCTGCCCGGCTTTCGGGGCGAGCAGGAACAGATCGTCCGGCATGTCACCGACGGCGGCAATTGCCTGGTGCTGATGCCGACCGGCGGCGGCAAGTCGCTGTGCTATCAATTGCCATCCTTGTTGCGAAAGGGCTGCGGCATCGTTGTCTCCCCGCTGATCGCGCTGATGCGCGACCAGGTCGCCGGACTGCACGAAGCCGGCGTCAGGGCGGCGGTGCTCAATTCCACGCTGTCGTTCGACGAGGCTGCCGCGGTCGAGGCGCGGCTGCTCGCCGGCGAGCTGGACCTGCTCTATGTCGCACCGGAACGGCTGGTGACGCCGCGCTGCCTCAACCTGCTCGGCCGCGCCGGGATCGCCCTGTTTGCGATCGACGAGGCGCATTGCGTGTCGCAATGGGGACACGACTTTCGCCCCGAATTTATCGGCCTGTCGGTCATATCAGAGCGTTTTCCCGATGTGCCGCGCATCGCGCTGACCGCCACGGCCGATGAACTCACCCGAAACGAGATCGTCGATCGGCTCGGGCTTTCCGGGGCGCCGCAGTTTGTCGCAAGTTTCGATCGCCCGAACATCCGCTACGAAATCGTCGACAAGCAGAACGCGCCGGCGCAGCTGAAGGCCTTCATCGCCGAGCGCCATTCCGGCGACGCCGGCATCGTCTATTGCCTGTCGCGCGCCAAGGTCGAGGACACGGCGGCCGCGCTGAACAAGGCCGGCATCGAAGCGCTGCCCTATCACGCCGGCCTCGACGCCCGTACCCGCGAGCGCAACCAGGATCGCTTCATCAACGAAGATGGCGTCGTGATCGTCGCCACGATCGCGTTCGGCATGGGTATCGACAAGCCGGACGTCCGCTTCGTCGCGCATCTCGATCTACCCAAGAGCATCGAGGCCTATTATCAGGAAACCGGCCGCGCCGGCCGTGACGGCAAGCCGTCCAGCGCCTGGATGGCCTACGGCCTGTCGGATATCGTGCAGCATCGCCGCATGATCGAGGAGTTTACCGGCTCCGAGGCGTTCAAGCGCGTCTCGATCGGCAAGCTGGAGGCGCTGGTCGGCCTTGCCGAAACCACGGCCTGCCGGCGTACCCGCCTGCTCAGCTATTTCGACGAAACGCCCAAGGCCGCCAAATGCGGCAATTGCGACAACTGCCTGTCGCCGCCGGCCCTGCGCGACGGCAAGGTCATCGCGCAAAAGGTGCTGTCCTGCGCCTATCGCACCGGACAGCGGTTCGGGGCGATGCACCTGATCGATGTGCTGGTCGGGCGCCTGACGGAGCGCGTCCAGCAATTCGGGCATGACAAATTATCCGTGTTCGGCATCGGACGCGAATTCAATGAAAAGCAGTGGCGCGGCGCGATCCGCCAGCTGGTGGCGCTGGGCCATCTTGCATCGGACTCCGGGGCCTTTGGCGCGTTGAAGCTGACGGGGTCGGCGCGCGGGGTGCTCAAGGGCGAGACCGAGGTGATGCTGCGCGAGCAAACCCACGGTTCCCGCATTCGCGCCAGCCGGTCCAAGTCACGGCGCGGCGATCTGGCGCCCTCGCCCGGCGCAGCGGCCAAAGCCGGCGATCCAACCTTGCTCGGCGCGCTGCGGGCATGGCGGTCGCAGGTGGCGCGGAGCCGCGGCGTGCCGGCCTATGTGGTGTTGCACGATTCGACGATCGACGGCATCGCCGCCTTGCGCCCGGCCACACTGGCGCAGCTCCGGGATATCCCCGGCATCGGCGACAAGAAGCTCGAGCATTACGGCGACGAGCTGATCGCGCTGGTAAAGGCCGGCTGAACCGCAGCATGAGCCATCTTCCGGCGAGGCGAAATCCGCCTCGCCGGAAGCAACACGTTCACTGCCTTACGCTCATTCTCGCGTTTTAGTGGCGATCATGATGGCGATGATCGTCGTCGTCGCCGCCGCTGACCGAAACCACGGCCCCGGTGGTCTCGTCGAGCACCACCTTGCGCGGGTTGCGTTCGTCGCGATCGTCGAAGTCGAACATGTTGTTGAGCGGGCCGGCGATGGTATCGAACGAGCCGCCATGCTGAATGCGCTTGCCGTTCAGCCAGTTGTCCTCGATGAAGCGAAGCACCGAGGTCTGGTCGGTCAGCGTGTGGTCGACGTGGTTACGCTTCGCAAACGGTGACACCACCAGCAGCGGCATCCGCGTTCCGTAACCGCAGCGTCCCCAGGCCGGCTTGCCGGAGTTGCCGTTGAGCGGCGTGCTCGAGACCGGCTCGTCCTGCTGGAAGCCATTGCTGGTGTTGCAGACGGCCGGGCCGTTGAGCGTGTCGACCGCCGGGTTGAACGAGGGGTTCACGATCGGCGGCATCTGATGATCGTACCAGCCGTCGGAATCGTCATAGAGAATGATGACGGCGGTTTCCGACCATTCCGGGCTCTTCTGCAAGGCATTGATGACGCGCACCATGAAATGCTGCTCGTCGAGCGGGTCCGAATATCCGGCATGGCCGTCCTCGAACGCCGACGCCTTCACAAAGCTCACGGCAGGCAGGTTGTTTGCCTTGAGTGTGGCGAAGAAGTCGTTGATGTCATAATTGTGATTAGCCGGATCCGGCGTGTTGGTGTGCGGGATCAGGCTGTGACCGATAGCCTGAACCGAGCTCGGACGGGCATGGGTCGGGTTGCTCGTCGACGCATAATACTGGAACCAGGCGTGGTGCGGGATGTAGTCGACCGACGTGAACGCGGGCGTGCCCGGCGCCGTCGGGTTGGTCTGCCGCAGGCAGCCGGTCGTTCCGTTGGCGTTGACGACGGTCAGATCGAAGCCGCCCATGAACGAACCCCAGGTGATGTTCTTTTCATTGAGGAAATCGCCGATGTTCTTCCCCGCCATGGTGATCTGATCGATCGCGGGATTGGAGCAGACATCCCCCAGCGGATCGCCGTCGCCGATTTCGGTAATGTTGTCGAGGGTCTTGAGCGCATCACCGAACGCTTCGTGGGTTGGGAATTTCAGCGTCGTGGGATTGCTGGGATCGACGAAGACGTTCTTGGTGGCAGCAAAGCCGTTCGCCTGGCCCGAGATCAGGTTGATGGCGCCGGGCGTCGAAGGACCGAACTGCGTGGTGTAGTTATTGTCGTTCAAGGCGAAATGCTGGGCGTAATTCCACAGCGCGGTGACGGTGTTGCCGTCGTAATATCCCATCACCAGCGCCTTGCTGCCGATGCCGGCCGGCGGCGGGCCTGAGGTGCCGACGAAGGCCGGAAAGCCGTCCATCCGCCCGTTGTTATAGGCGCTTTCCTCCGGACTTTCGTTGTGTCCCTGGTCCGCGGTCAGCGCCTGCGACGGCGACAGCCGGAACGGATTCGAGGCGCCCATGCCGTTGATCTTGCTGTTGTTGGGCGCAGCCGGATTGGTGGGGTTGCTGTTGGGATTGTTGTTGAGGAGATCCACGCCCGCGAGCGGCGCGAAATGATGGTTGACGTCGAGCGGTGTGGCGAGGCTGTTGACTTTCGGCGTGCGCGGCGACGCCATGAACTTCGTCTCGCCGGACAGGTTGAGGGCGTTCGGATAGGTGCCGAAATAATGGTCGAACGAGACATTTTCCTGGAAGATAACGACGACATGCTTGATCGGCGTCGCGGTGGGTGAGCGATCGTCGCGATCGTTGGCGTGCGCGCCTCCGCACGCGGCCGCAAGGGCGAGTGCGGAAACCAAACCTAGAGCCTTTGGCAAACGCATCGGGATTGCCTCCTTGTAAAGGGCTGAATTGAACTGAGGTTGCGAATGGCGACCGAGAGGTGCCGCGCGGAACTTTTCAGACCAGCGTCACAGCCCGACGAAAATTTTGTGACAGCTCGTTGAATAGCAGTCCTCTGTTCGGAGGACGGGCGTTCCCGGCGTCGGCGGCGAGGCGTTCAGGCATCATGGGCGCCGGACTGGCGGGGCTGGCCGGCCGCGCCGTGGGCGGAGGCGGCGGGAGGGGAACATGCCCCGCCCCGGAGGAATCATTGTGTGCAGGGCGGGAATCACGGAATGTGATTCTCCACCCCCAGGGACCAGCATTCCGTGCCAGCGGCAGCCGCCTACCTTGAAAGCCTCAATCCGGAGCAACGGCGGGCCGTCGAGCATGGCGCGTCGGGCGAGGGGCCGTTCGCACCGCTATTGGTGATTGCCGGTGCAGGCTCCGGCAAGACCAACACGCTGGCCCATCGCGTGGCCCATCTGATCGTCAACGGGGCCGACCCGCGACGTATCCTGTTGATGACGTTTTCCCGGCGCGCCGCTTCCGAAATGACAAAACGGGTCGAACGGATCGCCCGCAAGGTCCTCGGCGACAATGCCGGCGTGATGACCGACGCGCTGGCCTGGGCCGGCACCTTCCACGGCATCGGCGCGCGGCTGCTGCGCGAATATGCCGACAGAATCGGTCTCGAGGCCGCCTTCACGATCCACGATCGCGAGGATTCCGCCGACCTGATGAACCTGATCCGCCATGAAAAGGGGTTTTCGCGAACCGAAAGTCGCTTTCCCACCAAGGGCACCTGCCTTGCGATCTATTCCCGCTGCGTCAATGCGGAGAATTCGATCGAACAGGTGCTCGGCGCATCGTTTCCCTGGTGCTCCGGCTGGGCCGTGGAATTGAAGGATTTGTTTTCGGCCTATGTCGAAGCCAAGCAGCGCCAGAACGTGCTCGATTACGACGATCTCCTGCTGTACTGGGCGCAGACCATGAGCGACGAGGCGCTCGCCGCCGATATCGGCGGCCGCTTCGATCATGTCCTGGTCGACGAATATCAGGACACCAACCGCCTGCAATCCTCGATCCTGCTCGCGCTCAAGCCCGCGGGCAACGGCCTCACCGTGGTCGGCGACGATGCGCAATCGATCTATTCGTTTCGCGCCGCGACCGTCCGCAATATCCTGGACTTCCCCGGAAAATTCTCGCCGCCGGCCGACATCATCACACTCGATCGCAACTACCGTTCGACGCAGACGATCCTCGCCGCGGCCAATGGCGTCATCGATCTCGCCAAAGAGCGCTTCACCAAGAACCTGTGGACCGACCGGACCTCCGGCGCAAAACCCCGGCTCGTCGTGGTGCGCGACGAGGCCGATCAGGCCCGCTGCATCGTCGAGCGCATCCTGGAGAACCGCGAGACCGGCACGCTATTGAAGCAGCAGGCGGTATTGTTCCGCACCTCGAGCCACTCCGGGCCGCTGGAAGTCGAACTGACCCGGCGCAACATCCCGTTCGTCAAATTCGGCGGCCTGAAATTCCTCGATGCCGCCCATGTCAAGGACATGCTGGCACTGCTGCGTTTTGTCGAAAACCCGCGCGACCGCGTCGCCGGTTTCCGGCTGATGCATCTGATCCCCGGGGTCGGCCCTGCCTCGGCGCAGCGGGCGCTCGATCACATGGCCGGCGCTGCCGATCCGGTCGCGGCCCTTGCCGACGCGCCGGTACCGCCACGCGCCGGTGAAGACTGGCGATCCTTCGTCGACGCGATGACCGACCTCGCCTACTCAAACTGGCCGGCCGACCTCGAGCGCGCGCGGCTGTGGTACGAGCCGCATCTCGACCGGATCCACGAGGATTCCGAAACCCGCCGCGCCGATCTGATCCAGCTCGAACAGATCGCGAGCGGCTATCCTTCGCGGGAGCGCTTCCTCACCGAGCTGACGCTCGATCCGCCGGACGCCACCAGCGACCAGGCGGGTGTTCCCCTGCTCGATGAGGACTATCTGATCCTGTCCACCATCCATTCGGCCAAGGGCCAGGAATGGAAGTCGGTGTTCGTCCTCAATGTGGTCGACGGCTGCATGCCGTCGGATCTCGGTGCCGGGACGTCGGCCGAGATCGAGGAAGAACGCCGCCTGCTCTATGTCGCGATGACGCGCGCCAGGGACGATCTGCTTCTCATGGTGCCGCAGCGCTTCTTCACCCACGGTCAGCACGCCAAGGGCGACCGCCATGTCTATGCCGCGCGGACGCGGTTCATTCCGTCGCCCCTGCTCCGGCTGTTCGAACAGACCACCTGGCCGCCGGCGGCCGCCAATTTGACCGCGCGCGCCGCAAGCGAGGGGCCCCGCATTGACGTCGGCGCCCACATGCGCAGGATGTGGCGCTGAGGTTGAGAATGAAAATGATGACGAATACCGGTTTCGGCAGGCTATGGGCGCCGATGCGTCCTGCGATCGTGATGCTGGCGCTCTTTTCGCCGGCGAATTCGGCCGTAGCCGCCAATGCAACCGTCAAGGACGGCGCGACGCTCCAGATTGCGGGCGCCACCTATCGGCTCGATGGCGTGGACGCACCGGAATTCGATCAGATCTGTCTCGACGACCATGCCGATCCCTGGACCTGCGGCGTCGAAGCGCGCGACCAACTGACAAAAATGATCGGCGCGCGTAGCGTGCATTGCGAGGATCTGGGAGCGGACAAGGTCATCCCCAAACGTCACGCCGGTCTTTGCACCGTCGACGGCGAAGTCATCAGCCTGAACCAGTTCATGGTGCGCCAGGGTCTGGCGCTGAATTCGGAGCCCTCGTTCAAGGGCCGCTTCAAGCACGACGAAACCGCCGCCAGGGACGGCAAGAAGGGCATCTGGCGCGGGTGCTTTGTCACGCCCCAGGAGTTCCGGCACGGGAAGAAGGATGGCACGCTGCTGGGCGCGGCCTGCCGAAGCGACAAGGACCGCGAGATCCGGGCCGTACTGTTCCCGGAAGAATTCGCCGCGCCGGCCGGCTGCAACATTAAGGCAAAATTTGCCGTCCGCGCGCGCGTGACCGGCAATCTCGGCATCTATCATCTGCAGGGATGCCGAAGCTATGCGCCCCTGACGAAACCCGATCGCTGGTTCTGTTCCGAAGACGATGCGCAGGCCGCAGGCTTTCGCCGTGCCTATAATTGCCGGGCGGCGACGCGCAAAAAGTAAAGCCGTTGGAAGCGTCTTCGAGCGAAGTGGATGCCGGTTCGCGTGAAGAAAACGCGTCAAAACAAGAATCCAGAGCTTCGGTTCTGATTCAATCAGAACCGATTATGCTCTAGCTGCGGCTTGCGCCGACAGGCGCGAGGATATTGCGGGCGACCTCGCCGACCGGCAGATGGTCATTCGGCTGGCCACCGACCAGCGCCATGTCCATGTTATAGGCGCCCAGCTCGCACATTACCTGCGAGGCGATATCGCCGAGCGGAATGAATTCCCTGGCGAGATATTCGAACTGCGCACGCGCTTGGCGCAGCGTCGTCTTGGGCACGATGGCGTGGGCTTCTCCGGCGACTTCCGGGCCATTCAGCGGTGGCGAAAGCAGAGCGGCTTCGGCGCCGGCGGGGGAAATGACTTCCTGATCTCTCAGAACGTTGATCCGATCGAAGACGGAGCGAAGCTCGACGCGTTTGGCTTCGAGGGCTGCGACCTTCTCCCTGAGCGCGTCGTGCTCGCGCCCGGAGACGACACGGAACGTCGCAAGCTCGTCGCCGCGCGCCCTTAACGCAGCCTTCAATTCATCGCGCTCGCGATCGGAAGCGAGCCGCAGCTCGGACAGTTCCCTCTCGCGCACCGTCAGTTCTGCCGCGCCGTCTTCGCGTTCACGGTCCAGATCGCGCCGAAGCTGGTCGCATTCGTCGACACGCGTCTCCAGTGTTGCCTGCAGCGCTTGGCGCCTCTGATCGAACGTCGCGCGAAGCTCGTTGAGCGCCTCTTCGTGCGCGGTGGATTTGGCCGCGCGTTCATCCCGCTCCCGGCTTAAAGCCTCGCGAAGCAGGGCAAGCTCCGCGTCCTTCGCCTGCAGCGCTCCCCCGAGCGCGTTGCGTTCGGCCAGCAGCGAGGAGGCAATCTCCAGGTGCCCGTCGATGTCATGCTTGAGCGCGTCGCATTCGGCCTCCAGCGCCTCGGCGTGCCGGTTCAGGGCTTCATACTTGTCTTGCCAGAGCCCCTCCTCATCCGAGGCCGTTACTGCCTGCGCGGTCAGCCCTTCCAGGAGATCGGCGGCCCGACGCAAATAGGCCCCGTTGTAGCCGTTGGCCATCAGCTCGGCGAACCGGCGCAGAAAGCCGACGGTTTCAGCGACATTGGGGGTCTCGGGCGCCACCGCGGGGTTGGTCATGAAGTCTTGCTTTCCTGAACGCCAATTTTTAACTGCGCGGTGATCACGCGCCATAGTCCCGCCCGGTGCGGTTCAGGCCGGAATGAACCGGTTTCAAGCCGCAACGCTTGACGATCCGATTTGGCCTGCAACCGGTTTTCCGGATAGGCAGCGGCAAAAATGGGGCGTCCATTCGAAACCCTCTCGTCGGGCGGGCGGTCTGAACGACCAGGGAAATCGATGAGGCGCATAGCAAGCCGGAGCAAATCTGTGAAGTCCCGGCATCCGGTCTTGTGGCGGGCTTCCCCATGCGGCCACCGCCAGATGCGGCCCTCTTTGCGCAGATCGTTGTCGCCAAGGTGAGCTCAGCGTTGCCGGCGAGCCGACCGGAAGAGTGCGGTATGGAACGAAAGTCAGTTCAATTGATCAGGTGGGATGGGCCGACGGACATCGACCCATTTTTCGAAAACCACACCGAGGTCGTCTCGATGCCTCCACGCCAGGCGGCATCTGCCGATTGTGCGAAAGTTGTCGAACGTGACGTAGAAATCGATCGGAAGAAGCCCGAGACCATCCGAATGCATTCGAGCGCTTGTTTCGCTCACGCCGTAGGCGACGCATTTGCGGACTTCCCGACCGGTGCCGAAGAACATCAAGCCTGTCAATGATTGTCTGATCATCTGCAGTCCAATCTCCAGTACACCGCCGCGCTGGCTTTGGCACCTTGAGGAACTACATCATCGATCTTGCGACGGCGAAGATAACGCGCTGTGTCGTCCTGGCAATCGCGAACGCCGTTTACGATTAATCCGCCAATTTTAGCAATGTGCGGGAACGACGCGCGCTGCCGCTCGCTCTGGCTTGTCGCTGCGCATTGGATACCGGCGCTGAGGATAACAGCGCTGAGGACAACAATCCTGGGTGCAAGTTCTATCGTCGTTGAACGCGCGTGATCGATTTGCAGAAACCCAGTCGGCAGCTCTGCTGTGGAAGGTCAGCATGCTTGACCCTGACTTCTGTTCAATCTCCAGCAAGCTCAAAGCCCCGGCATTGTCCGGGGCTTTTTTATTTCTTGGCCAAAAAACAGATGTTGCTCCTGCCCTGCGACGGCCGAAAATTCCGGTCCTCAATTCGCGCTGACTACTGGCGTTCTGGTCCGGCCCGCGTCGCGACCTTGATCTATCTCAAGTCTTCGAGCCACCGGCACTGGAGGCTTGCGCGGCTTGAACATGAGAGCCGGGCCATCCTCCGCTGTGAGAGATCGGAGTGATCGGACGGCTAAGGGAGGAGCAGAATGATTAGATTGCTTACTGTTGCCGGCTTCGCCTTATCGCTTGCAGTATCGGCGCAAGCTATGACACCCGCGCCGACTATTCCTCAGCCTGACGGCATGATTACAAGAGTCGCCGCTGCCTGCGGCGTGGGCAGGACGCGGGTTAACGGCGTGTGCGTGGCACGAACCACCGTCCGCCAAACCCGCCGAGCCGTCCGCAGATGCGCGACCGGAATGACTTGCTGAGGCGCATGCTTTCGCGCGCGGCAACACGATCCGTCCGCCTCAAGATCCCTATTGAGAGAGGGGGCGCGCTGCGATTTTGGCGATCCTTGCCATCGTTCGCGCGTTAGGCACTCACGCGCTCAGCCAAACACAAGCGTCGCGCCCGCAAACAGGGCGCCGATGAGGGCCGTGATCCCTATCGAATAACCAAGCCCGCGCGCGACAAATCCGAGGGGTTCCGGAGTTGACGGTGTTTGATCCAAGCTACGCATGACACGCCCCACTGACTTCAAACTGCAATCAGACTAACACGCTATGGTTGCCGCGTCACCAACATAGTCGCGTCATGGCTTGCTTCAAGCGCCGTGGTCGTGGAGCGGAAAATACGGGCAGGCCGATTGGTCCCGCGAACAGACAAAAGCCGTTCAGCGACCGGCTTGGGGGAGCGCTGCCAGGCGGCGGCGGTGGCCGCCGGCATCATCGCTGACAAGTTGATCGAGAAAGGCGAAGATGGCGACCTGGCGGCGATCCAGCAGATCGCAGACAGGTTGGATGGCATGCCAAGATCCTTCTGGCAGCAGCGCTGACTTGCTGGATCAGCGCGATCTTGCTGCGGCGTCGCCGTGCCTGGTGAATTTTGATGCACGCGGCTCCAGGGTTCCCGCGTTGATCTAAATCAACGAAGCAATGACACAGGGCGCAACGCTGCTGCGGCAGGTTGCGCATCTCTGGCGCAACATGTTCGAAAATCGTCTAGTGCGGCGACTAGGGAAAGTCTAGTGCGGCGGCTAGAGGAATACACTTTTCGGCAACCGTAGAAGGACAGTAATCATGTCACGTCGAACGATCTTCTCGTTGACTGCATCGGTCATCATCGGCCTCGCGTGCATTGTCACGATTTCAACTGATGCGTTCGCATATCGCGGCGGACGCGCCGGTGTCGGTGTCGGCCGCGTGGGCGTTCATCACGGCGGCGCTTATCGCGGTGCTGCTTACCGCGGCGCTTATCGTGGCGCAGCCGTTCGCCGAGGAGTGGCGGTAGGCGTCGGCGCTGCCGCCGTCGGTGCCGCTGCCTACGGAGCTTACGGAGCTTACGGAGGTTACGCGCCCCGATGCGGATACTATCCCAACCCACCGTGCTACTAGAGCTATCCGAGAGACTATTCTCGCCGGATGTGGATCAGAGGCGTACTCTTGTGATGTTCGGCCGAGCGTCCAACGGCGTCGTTCTTGCATGCCCGAAAGGCATTTTGCTTTCGTCGCCATGCAAGAACGTCGCCGGGGACGGGATAGCCGTGACCACACTGATCGCGGGGTGATGATGCGCGTCTGGCCGGGTGCGTAAAACACCCGGCGTCGTGGGCGACAGGTAAATTGCGGTCCCTCCCGGGCCGTCGCGTACTAGTCCGCCGGTTGCTCCAACACGTCATCGCCTCACTGGCACGTGCGGCCGAAACCTGACGGCTGACGCCTTGAGGCCGTAAGTCACTCGGGACCAGCGAAGCTCTCAGGGCAGATAAATCCCGTCTTATCAACTGCTTAGGGTTAATGTATGGCGGAGAGAGTGGGATTCGAACCCACGGTACAGTTTCCCGCACACACGCTTTCCAAGCGTGCGCCTTAAGCCACTCGGCCATCTCTCCGGATGCCCTCTCTTGAAGCGCGCCGACGACTTTTGCAAGTGAGTGCGGGCGGAACGGCGGACATTTCCTCAAGTCATTGAATAATCGCCATTTTTTCGCGGCCCCGTCTTCTGGACGCTGAACCGAAAGACGGTTTCGGGCGACGATAGAATACGGTGGCGGTTCAAGGGCCGGAGGGGCGACATGACAATCAATCGGGCACTGGCTTTTTCGATTCTGGTTTCCGCAGTGCTGGCAGGCAACGCGGCCCCAGCACTCGCGCAGGCCTGCACCCGTCAAGGTGTCGACGTGAACTGCGACGACGGCCGGCGCGGCATCTTCTCCGGCGATGCGATCATCTGGGCTGACGGAACCCGGTCGAGCCTGGCCTCGCCGCATCCAAGCGTCATCATCGGCAACAAATCGTCCGTCATCGTTGGACAGGGCGTGTTCGTCGGCCAAGGCAAGGGCGTCGTGCCGCTCCAAAATCCGAGTGCGCCGGACAAGGCACGGTGTCCCGTTCTCGATGGCCTCGCGTATTGTTACTAGTGATAACGCGCGTTGCTGTTGGCGGAGCGCAGCGGCCACGGGGTTGGCGGGTCCACGACCGGCGGCTCCACCTCCCATCGACAGCTCCGGGTCTCCCGCAACGCCTCGACGAAATCGGCGAACCATTGCTGGATCGTGCCGGCGTGAAGCTTCTCCATCATGGCTTCCCAGCGCAGGCGCCGTTCGGTCAGGGGCATCGAGACCGCGGTCGCTATCGTCCGCGCCATGCCGTCGATGTCGTTGGGATTGAGCAGCAGCGCCGTGTCCAGCTGGTTCGCCGCGCCGGCGAATTTCGACAGCACCAGCACGCCGGGATCGGCCGGGTTCTGGGCCGCGACATATTCCTTGGCGACCAGATTCATGCCGTCATGCAGCGGCGTGACGACGCCGACCTGGGCGGTGCGATAGAGCCCCGCCAGCACGGTCTGGCTGAAACCCTTGTTGAGATAGCGGATCGGCGTCCAGTCCACCTCGCCGTGGCGTCCGTTGACGTCGCTGACGAGCTTTGCAAGCTCGCTCTGCAAATTGCCGTACGCCTCGATCGAGCCACGCGAGGGCGTCGCGATTTGCAGCAGCGATACGGTGCGCGTCAGGGCGGGCCGCAGGGTCCACATGCGATCGAACGCGTTGATGCGGTTGATCAGCCCCTTGGAATAGTCCAGCCGATCGACGCCGATCGCGAGCTTCTCGCCATTCAGGCTGCGCCGCAGTCGTGACACGTCTGGATGCGACACCGCCTTCGCGGCCTGCTGCGCGAATTTTTCGGGATCGATTCCGATCGGAAATACCGCAGCGCGGGTCTTGCCGAAGCGCGAGGTGACGAGGCCGCCGTCGATCTCGAGGCCGAGATCCGACGAGAGATAGCCGAGGAAATTGTCGCAATCGTCCTGGGTCTGGAATCCGATCAGATCGTAGGCGAGCATCGCCTCGATCAGCTCGCGGTGATGCGGCACGCCTTCGATGACGCCATGCGCCGGCCACGGCGTGTGCAGGAAGAACCCGAGCGGCTGGGTGACGCCAAGATCGCGCAATTCCGCGCCGAGCGCGAGGAAATGATAATCCTGGATCCAGAACAGGGAGTCGGGTTTCTGGAAACGCAGCAGCGCCCGCGCCATGAAGGCGTTCACTTCGCGATAGCTGAGATAGTCCTCCTGCGAGGCGCGGATCAAATCGGAGCGTGAATGCAGCGCCGGCCACAATGCCGAATTGGCGAAGCCTTCATAATATCCGCCGTAATGCGCCGCCGGCAGATCCAGCATGGCGAGCGCGCCGGCGCCGAGGGCCTCGATTTCAGCGAATGGTTCCTTCTGGGAACCGTCGCGCACGCGACCGGAGGAACCTACCCAAATCGCGCCGGATTTCTCCACCACCGGCAGCAGCGCAGCCGCAAGCCCGCCCGTCATGGGCTCATTGGCCTTGCCGCGCGCAACGCGATTTGAAACGACGACGAGGTTCACAGGTCCCCTCCTGAAAGTGCTCGCGTGTTAACAACCATTCATCAATATGGTTCCTCGTCACCCTTTCAACGAAATGAAACCAAATTCGGGCCGCGGCGCGGCGGAACACGGCCGTTCAAACGCGAATTCAGGATTTTTAAAACGACAGCCTGAGTGACAGATAACGTTTTCGGAACTTGTTTCTTTGCGGTTCCGTTTCACCGTTCGGCCGCAGCATCGCCATCGATGAGACGCGCAAGCCATTCCCGCACGTCGCGCGGTTCGTCGAAATGATCCGCAACACCTTGCGCGCGCCTGCCGACGGAAAATGCGACGCCTCTCATATCGGGCATGATGGCGAACACGCTCTCGTCGGTGACGTCGTCGCCGATGAAAATGGGGCGGCGACCCTTGAAGGGTTCATGCGTCATCAGCTCGATGACGCCCGATGCCTTGTTGAATCCGGAATGCTTGATCTCGCACACGCATTTCCCCGGCATCACCTCGATCGGCGCGTTCGGCAGGTCCGCCCTGATCAGCGACACCGCTTCGTAGATCGCCTTTTCCGCATGCGGCGCCAGCCGGTAGTGCAGCGCCAGCGAATAGCCCTTGTCTTCCAGCAGAATGCCGGGGCTCAGCCTGGCGATCGCCGCCAGCCGCCGCTTCAATTCCTTGTCCATCGGCGGCGCGTGGGTTGCGACAGCTTCGCTGTCCGGCGAGAGGCGCATTTCGGCACCGTGGCCGCCGACCGCCGGAAATTGCTCGGGCGCGAATATCAGATCGATATCGTTGAGCGAACGCCCGCTGACCAGTGCCAGCGCGCCGGAGGTCCTGTCGAGCAGCCGGTTGAGGGTCGTCGCCAGTCCCGGCGGCACCCACACCTCGCGCGGCGTCGGCGCCAGATCGAGCAGCGTGCCGTCGATGTCGAGCAGGATCGCGAACTCGTCGAGGCGCCGCGCCAATTCGCCCGCGCTCCATTTCGACGGCGTCCGATCCGGTGATGGAATGTCCTGTTGCAACGACGCCTCGGCCAAATCCTGATCCACCAAGTCCTGGTTCATTTCATTCTACTCCACAAAGGCCAGCGGGCGGGCAACGGATTCCAGCGACCGGCGCTCGGCTGCGACGGCGTAACGCCAGGCGATGACAGCCGCCGCGACCATCAAGGCCGACCCCAGCAGGTAGCCCGCGAACACGCTGTTGCGCGACCCGGTATCGATCAGCGCGCCGAACAGAGCGGGGCCGACCACGCCGCCAATGCCGGTCCCGATCGCATAGAACAGCGCGATTGCGAGCGCCCGCACTTCCAGTGGGAAGGTTTCGCTGACAGTCAGATAAGCCGCGCTCGCGGCGGGAGAAGCGAAGAAAAAGATGACCATCCATGCGATAGTCTGGGTCTCGGCGCTCAGGACCCCGATCGAGAACAGATACCCCGACAGCGCCAGCAGCACGCCCGACGCGCCGTAGGTGAACGCAATCATCGCGCGGCGGCCCAGCGTGTCGAACAGGCGGCCGAGCAGCAACGGCCCGAGGAAATTGCCGGCCGCGAAGGGCAGGATATACCACCCGATCTGGTTGGCGGCGATGCCGTAGAAATCGGTCAGGACCAGCGCGAAGGTGAAGAAGATCGCATTGTAGAAGAACGCCTGCGCGGTCATCAGCACCAGTCCGACCAGCGAACGCTGACGATAGAGCGAGAACAGCGTATGCGCCACCTCGCGCAGCGGCGTGTGATTGCGCATCCGAAGCCTGATCTTGGGCCAGGCGTGCTGGCGCGGGTCCTGCACATGCCCGATGACCGAACGCTCGATGTCGTCCACGATCGCGTGCGCCTGCTCGGGATGGCCGTGAATCATCAGCCAGCGCGGACTTTCCGGTATCCACATCCGCATCACGAACACGATCAGGCCGAGGCCGGCGCCGGTGAGATAGGCGAGCCGCCAGCCGAGATCCGGGCCGAGCAAATGCGGATCGAGCAGCACGATCGCGCTGGTCGCCCCGAGCGCCGCGCCGACCCAGAAGCTGCCGTTGATCACGAGGTCGGTCCAGCCGCGATAGCGCGCCGGCACCAGCTCCTGGATCGTCGAATTGATCGCGGTATATTCGCCGCCGATGCCGGCGCCGGTCAGAAACCTGAACAGCGCGTAGCTGGCGAGGCTCCAGGACAGCGCGGTGGCGGCGGTCGCGGCGAGATAGAGCGCGAGCGTGATGAAGAACAGTTTCTTGCGTCCGATCCGGTCGGTCAGCCAGCCGAAGCCGAGCGCGCCGCACACGGCGCCGGCGAGATAGGCGCTGTTGGAGAAGCCGACGTCGAAATTGGAAAACTGCAAGGTCGGGCTTTCCTTCAGCGCTCCCGACAGCGCGCCGGCCAGCGTGACCTCCAGCCCATCCAGAATCCAGGTGATGCCGAGCGCCAGCACGACGCGGGTGTGGAAACCGCTCCAGCTGAGCGCATCGAGGCGGGAAGGAATGGATGTTTCGATGAACTCGATCGTCGTCGTTGCACCCCGCGGGCGCGCTTTCATCGACCGCCGGGCTGAGCTTCAAATCCATCGACCGGTACCAGTGAGGAAACACCCCGGGATGCTGCATTCCAGAGTTTTCAGGCGCGAATGCGGCTTGCCTGCCAGTCGGGTCAACGCGGTGGGGACGGCGGAGTTCCCAAAAGGGGGCGGCGGAACCAATTGGGCTGTCTGCGGTTTTTGGCTGAAATGACATGGAGTTGGCGATGGCTGAACGAAGGACGGCGCGCAAAACGACGACGCGGAGAACCACTGCAAAACGCTCGCAAAAGTCGGCGACCCGAAAGGCCGGCTCGGCGCGCCGAAAATCGGCGGGCAAAAAGGCATCGCCAAAACGCTGGTCACAGCGGGTGACCGAGCACAGCGACGCGCTCGATCTCAGACAAGGCGTCTTCAGGCTGACGGACCCGAGGAAAATCGCAGCTTCCCTGAAGCGCTCGGCGGAACGCAGTTCGCGCCGCAAGGCCGGCGCCTATCGCTCGGCGCTTTCGATGCTGACATTCTATATCAACCGCGCCGGCAAGGGCTTGCCGAAGACGCAACGCGCGCGGCTGGAGCGCGCCAAGGGCGAATTGAAGCGGGCGTTCGGGAGGGGGGAATGACATGGCGACTTTTCGGTTCAACCACTGATCTCTCTGGAATGCTGGATCATCCGCTTTCGCGGGCGAAGACAGCCGGGGGACCCGATGATTTTTTTGCGATCGTCATTGCGAGCGCAGCGAAGCAATCCAACTTTCCCTTTTGGCGCGCGATGGATTGCTTCGCTGCGCTCGCAATGACGGCCAAATACGCCTCCGCGATCTCGCCGCATGTCTTGCGCGAGTTTTATCAGTTCGTTCCGCCCTCTCCAGTCAGAGGGCGCAGGGAATGCCGGGCGCCCGATGCGCCCGATAGCCGCGTGTGCAGGGGTAGTGGTAGAGACGCACACGCGTTAGTCAGGTCACACCGGAATCACCCGGCATTCCCCGCGCAATGGTTTACGGCTTACTCCGCGCTCTCCCCGGTGACCGGGCTTTCTTGCCACCGTCACCCCTGAGAAGCGTGCTCCTCAAGAGCTTGATGCCAGCGTCGGGGCATCAGGACCACACGGCTTCGCCGTCCGCCTCACGCGCCATTCGTCAAAGGCGCATCCGCGTCCATCGCATCCCGCCCCGCGTCCGTGACGATCGCGAGCCGCCCCTCTTGGTGGGACGGGACGGCGGCGGATATAAAACTGATTTGGGTGCGGCGGCAAGCATAATTTCTGAAAATCAGAAATTTGTTTGCGGTCGACCCGAGCACGTGGGATTGAGGGGATACGAAATGACTGACGCGACATTGCCAACGTCAAGGCTGCGTCGCATGAGTCAGATGTTGGCCCAACCCGGACATGCCGCCGTGGTCGCCTCATTTCGGCTATCGGGGCCACAGCAGACGTAATTTGCTCTGAGCGAGTATTTCGCCTTTTGAC
>CAWHRA010000003.1:0-7118 GCA_963831585.1 uncultured Alphaproteobacteria bacterium
TGGGGGCTGAGGAATCCGGAACCGAAAGGACCGGGCCAACGCAGAATCATCTTATCGCAATCCAGCGCGGCGGGCGCTGGGCAGAAGTAGGGCCGCATTATGTTTCCGCTAACGATCCCGTGACGGCCTGGATTTGCAATGGCAAGCCCGGGTTCCCGCCCACGAGGGGGCACGGGCTATCGGTCTTGCGGTGAATATGGACACACCCGTCACGGCCCCCTTGCAGCCGCCCGCCGTTGGCGCGATCATATCGTTCACATGACAGGAGGCGCTCCATGAGTTCGATGTCGGAGGAAGCCGATCCAAGCGAGGTTCACGCAGCGGCGCGCACCGCCGTTGCGGGTCCATTGCCAAGCCGGGTGACGTTCAATCGTTTCGAGCTCAATCGTATCCTGAACCTTTATGGGCGCATGGTCGCCGATGGCGAGTGGCGCGACTATGCCATCGATTTCCTCAGGGACCGCGCCGTGTTCTCGGTGTTCCGCCGCGCCTCGGAGGTGCCGATCTACCGCATCGAGAAAGATCCGCGGCTCGCGCGCAAGCAGGGCATCTACAGCGTGATCTCGGCAAGCGGGCTGATCCTGCGCCGCGGTCACGAGCTTGATCGCGTGCTGCTTGTGATCGATCGCAAGCTGGCAGTGGTCTAGCCGACACCCGTCGTCCCCGATGTCAAAACATTAGCCCGCGGGCAGCGTATTTCCCCCGCCGCCGAGTGCGCGCTGCATCATGACGGTATCGAGCCAGCGGCCGAACTTGAAGCCGACGCTGGGGTGGGTGCCGATCATCTGGAACCCGCATTTGGTGTGCACGCCGATCGATCCGGCGTTGGCGGAATCACCGATCACCGCGATCATCTGCCGGTACCCGCGCGCCTCCGATTCCGCGATCAGCCTTTGCAGCAATTGCAGGCCGATGCCGCGCCGGTGGATCGCGGGCTGCAGGTAGACCGAATTCTCCACCGTGAAGCGATAGGCCGGCCGCGGCCGGTAGGCGCCCGCATAGGCATATCCGACCACGCGGCCTTCGAGGACAGCGGAAAAATAGGGAAAGCCGCCGTCCATCAGCACGCCGAAGCGCCGCGTCATCTCGGCAAGATCCGGCGGGATCAGCTCGAAAGTCGCGGTGCCGTAACGGACCGCGTGTTCGTAGATCTCGGTAATGGCGGGCAGGTCGGCCGCGATGGTGGGCCTGATTTCGAGCGCGTGCATCGGCTCAGGTTATTTTTGCTTCGGCCAAAAGAAAAGCCCCGGCCGCAAGGCCGGGGCTCTATTTTGCCCGCTTCAGGCCAGCGCAATCAGTCGCGCTGACCGAGCAGCTGCAGCAGCAGCGTGAACAGGTTGATGAAGTTCAAATAGAGCGACAGCGCACCCAAAATGGACGCGCGTTCCGCCACGGCGCCGCCCTGTGAGGCATAGCCGTAGATGTAGTCGTTCTTCAGCCGCTGGGTGTCGTAGGCGGTGAGGCCCGCGAACACCAGCACGCCGATCACCGAGACCAGGAACTGCAGCATCGTGCTGGCGAGGAACAGGTTGACCAGGCTCGCAATGATGATGCCGATCAGGCCCATGAACAGGAACGATCCCATCCCGCTCATGTCACGCTTGGTGGTGTAGCCATAGAGGCTGAGCGCACCGAAGGTGGCCGCGGTGATGAAGAACACCCGCACGATCGAGGTGTGCGTATACACCAGGAAGATCGAGGACAGCGAAATGCCCATCAGCGCCGAGAACGCCCAGAACAGGAGCTGCGCCATCGCCGGCTGCAGCCGGTTGATGCCGGCAGAGATCACGAACACCATGGCGAGCGGCGCCAGGATGAACAGCCACTTCAGCGGGCTCACGAACATCGCGTAGCCGAACGGCGTCAGAAAGGCGTTGCCGATCTTGGCCGCGGCGCCGGACGGGTCGTTCGTCACCGCCGCCATATAGACGCCAAGCGCGGCGAGGCCGGTGATGGCGAGGCCAATGCTCATGTAATTGTAGATGCGCAGCATGTAGGCGCGCAGACCGGCGTCGACGGTCGCGGCGTCAACGCGCCCGGCGGCCCGGCCGAAAGGAGAGGCATAGTTGCGGTCTAGGTCCGACATGGTCGAATTCCCGTTGGTTGGTCCGGCGGGGCGCAAGGGTTTGCGTCGCCGGCTCAGAAATCTATCTCAGATACCGCCGTCCGCTGACATTAATTTTGCGTCATCGAGCGGCGTCTGACCCGACTGGTATGTGGGAAACTAGCACATTCACCGCAAGCTTCCACGCGCGGCTGAATGTCGCTCTGCGGCTGAATTCGCGGGTCGAGGCGGATAACGGGGCCGTGAATGGGGCCCCGGCGAGCGATTTGGACGGCATCTTAACCACGCCGGCTGCGGCTCGGTGTAAATTTTTCATAAATTCCGCAGCACGGTGGCCGGCTTCTGGTTCAGGGCCAGCAGCGTGCCGGCGAGCCCCAGTCCCACGGTGACAACAAGCGCTGCCGCGACGACGCCCGCGGCGCTGCCGGCCTGCCAGACGAAGCTCAGGGTCATCAGCCGGGTCACGATCAGCCAGGCCGCGACGGAACCCGCGATGACGCCGAAAACGGCGGTCGCAAAGCCGATCATCAGGTATTCGAGCGCATAAGCGCCGAGCAGCCGCGCGCGGGTGGCGCCCAGGGTCTTGAGAATGACCGCGTCATAGACCCGATGGCGGTGCCCGGCCGCCAGCGCGCCGCCCAGCACCAGAATGGCAGAGATCAGGGTCACGGCGCTGGCGCCGCGGATCGCCAGCACCAGATTGGTGACGACGGTGCCGATGGTTTCCAGGGCCTCGCGGACCCGTACGCTCGTGACCATCGGGAAGGCGTCGGCGACCGCCTTGATGATCCTGGCGTCGCCGGCGGAGTCCGGATGGGTCTCGGTCAATGTCGCGATGTGGGTGTGCGGTGCGCCCTTGAAGGCATTGGGCGAGAACACCAGCACGAAATTGATGCCGAGGCTCTGCCAGTCGATGGTGCGCAGATTGCCGATGGTGGCCGGTATATCGCGCCCGAGCACGTTGACGACGATCTCGTCGCCGACCTTCAGCCCAAGGCCGTCGGCGATCTTCCTGTCCATCGAGACCAGCGGCGGGCCGCTGTAATCGGCACCCCACCACTGGCCTTCGACGACCTTCGAGCCTTTCGGGATTTCACCGGTATAGGTCAGGCCGCGGTCGCTCTGCAGCACCCATTCGCTGTCGGTCGAGGGCTTGAGGTCTTCCGCCCTGACGCCGCGGGCCGAAACGATGCGCCCGCGCAGCATCGGCACGTCCTCGACGGTTGATCCCGGCGCGGTGCTTTTGAGGAATTCGCCGAAGCGGCCGGCCTCGTTGGTGGGAATGTCGATGAAATAGAACGACGGCGCCCGATCCGGCAGCGCCGCCAGGAATTGCCGCCGCAGATTGCCGTCGATCTGGGTGATCGTGACCAGCACGGCGAGCCCCAGGCCCAGCGACATCACCACGGACGGCGTCAGTGCGCCGGGCCGGTAGATATTGGCGATCGCCAGCCGCAGCATGGTGAAGCGGGTGCGCGGCAGCCGGCGCGCCAGCGCCATCAGGCCGGCGGCGATGCCGCGCAGCAGCGCGAATACGAGAATCGAGGACACGACGAACACGGTCGCGACGCGCTTGTCATAGGCGAGCCCGATCACGACGGCGACCAACAGCGCGATCACCATCGCCATCAGCGCCAGATAGCGCCAGCGCGGCCGATGCCACTCGCTGGTCACGGCTTCGCGGAACAGCGCCGCCACCGGCACGTCATGCACCCGGCCGAGCGGCCACAGCCCGAAGGCGAGCGCGGTCAGAAGGCCGTAGACGAACGACAAGGCGAGTTCATCGGCGTGCAGCGCCGGCACCACCGGCAGCGGCAACAGCTTGCCGAATACGCCGACGATGATGAAGGGCAGCGCCGCGCCCGCGACGAGCCCGATCAGCGAACCGATCCCGGCAAGCACGACGACCTGGGTGAGGTAGATCGTGAAGACGTCGCGGCCGGTAGCGCCGAGCGCCTTGAACGTCGCGATGACGTCGCGGCGGCGATCGATATGGCTCTTGACCGCGTTGGCGACGCCGACGCCTCCGACCAAGAGCGCGGCGAGGCCTACCAGAGTGAGGAACTGGGTGAAGCGGCTGATGGTGCGTTCGAGCTGCGGCGAAGCGTTGCCGCGGCTGCGAATCTCCCAGCCGGCTTGCGGCAGCGCGCCTCTCACCTCGTCGATCAGCGCGCTGGCGGCGCGATCGTCGGTCGCGTTGTCGGGCAGTTTTACCCGATAGATCCACCGGACGAGGCTGCCGGGCTGCAGCAATCCGGTAGCGCGCAAGGCCGCTTCGCTGACCAGGAATCGCGGGCCTAGTCCGACGCCTCCGGCGAGCTTGTCCGGCTCGGCATCGACGACGCTGCGGATCTGAAAATTCGCGCCGCCGATGCTGATGCGGTCGCCAAGCTTGAGATCGAGCCGGGCCAGCAGCGTGGAATCGACCGCCGCGCCGAATGCGCCGTCGCGCTCCGCCAACAGATCGGCGACCGGCATTTTCGGTTGCAGCGTCAATTCGCCGAGCATCGGGTAGGCGCCGTCGACGGCCTTGAGCTCGACCAGCGCCAGCCGGCCGTCGCTGGCGCGCGCCATCGCGCGCAGCGTCGCCGCCACCGACAGCTGCCCGCGGGAGCGCAGAAACGCCACTTCATCGGGCCTCGCTTCGCGCTGGATCAGGGAGAAGGCGGCGTCGCCGCCAAGCAGCGTGCGGCCTTCGCGCGCCAGTCCCTCGCTGAGGCTGGCCGCGACCGAGCCGACGCCGGCGATCGCCATTACGCCGAGTGCGATGCAGGCGATGAAGACGTAGAAGCCGCGCAAGCCGCCGCGCAATTCGCGCAGCGCGAAGCGCAGCGCCAGAAACGAGGTGCGGCTGCTGCCAACGGCTGCGGAATCAATCGTGCCGCGAATGGGTTCGGAGGCAACGCTCATGAAACGGCTTTTTGGCCTGCGCCTTGTCCGTCGATGCGGCCCGAACGCAGCCGCACCACGCGATCGCAGCGCTGCGCCAGCGAACTGTCGTGGGTGACCAGCACCAGCGTCATGCCGCGTTCGGCGTGCTTGGTGAACAAGAGATCGACGATTTGCTTGCCGGTCGCCTCGTCGAGATTGCCGGTGGGCTCGTCCGCCACCAGGATAGCGGGATCGGGCGCCAGCGCGCGCGCGAGCGCGACGCGCTGTTGCTCGCCGCCGGACAATTGCATGGGATAGTGGTGCAGGCGGTCGCCGAGTCCGACCGCGCCAAGTTCCTGCGCGGCGCGCTGCGCCGCATCGGGATTGCCGGCGAGCTCCAGCGGCACCGCGACATTTTCCAGCGCCGTCATGGTCGGGATCAGATGGAAGGACTGGAACACGATGCCGACCTGACGGCCGCGAAACCTTGCCAGCGCGTCTTCGTCGAGAGCATTGAAAGGGGTGCCGCTCACCACCACCTCTCCACTGTCGGGACGCTCCAGTCCCGCCATCACCATCAGAAGCGTGGATTTCCCCGATCCAGACGGCCCGATCAGGCCGATCGCTTCACCCGGCGCCACGCGAAGGCTGATATCCTTCAGGATATGAACGCGCGCGGCTCCCGAGCCGAGCGAGAGATTGACGTTCGAGATGGAAATGGTGTCCGGCTCGACGCCGGCGATTGAAGAGGGTTCGATGAGACTATCCATCGCTCGGTCATATGGCACTTCCGCCCACGCGGTCGAGGGGCGGGTGCGGATGTTCGTGCACATACTCGTGTTGGGCGTGGTTTTGATGACGGCGGCCACCGGCCTCGCCCGGGCCGCCGCCAACCCCAGGCCGATCAAGATTGTCGTCCTCGGTGATTCGCTGAGCGCAGGCCTCGGCCTTCCGGCCTCGTCGGCATTCCCGCAACGGCTTCAAAAGACCTTGGAATCCAAGGGTATAGCGGTCGATATCATCAATGCCGGGGTGTCCGGCGATACCAGCTCCGGCGGTCGCGACCGGCTCGACTGGTCGGTGCCTGACGACACCCAGGCGGTGATCCTGGAACTCGGCGCCAACGACGCCCTGCGCGGCACCGATCCGGCGGTCACCCGATCGGCGCTGTCGGATATTCTGACGCGGCTGAAGGCGCGCGAGATCGCGGTGTTGTTGTGCGGCATGGTCGCGCCGCCAAATTACGGCAGCGACTATTCGGCGCGCTTCAACGCCATCTATCCCGACCTCGCCAGATCCTTCGGCGTGCCGCTGTATCCGTTTTTCCTGGAGGGCGTCGCCGCCGACGCCAAACTCAATCAGGCCGACGGCCTGCACCCGACGGCCGAAGGCGTCGACGTGATCGTCAGGAATATTCTGCCCACCGTGCAGGCATTTCTCGGCACGATATCCGGCAGCGCAGTTGAAAAACGGGCAGCGTTAACCCTAACTCCGTGTTTTCCCGGGAGCTTTCCGTTCCGTTAACGCCGGCTGCTTCGCAGAGTCACATAACTACGGTAGAAATTAGCGATCGGTGATTCGTCACCGGGCTTGTTACAGGGCGCGATCTTTCGCAAGATCATGCCCCAGCATCGGGAGTTAAGCTGATGCCGCGTTTGTTCACTGGACTGGAAATACCGGCCGAGATCGGCCACACGCTTTCCAATTTGCGGGGCGGCCTGCCGGGCGCGCGCTGGGTCGATCCCGGAAAATTATCACGTCACCCTGCGCTTCATCGGCGATATCGACGGCATCGCGGCCAACGAGATCGCCTCGCTGCTGTTCCGGGTCAATCGCAAGCCGTTCGAGGTGGCGTTGCAGGGCCTGTCGAGTTTCGGCGGCAAGAAGCCGCGCGCGGTGGTGGCGTCCATGGTGCCGAGCCGGCCGCTGATCGAGCTGCAGGCCGAACTGGAGCGGCTGATGCAGCGGTTCGGGCTCGATCCGGAGGGCCGCAAATTCACGCCGCATGTTACGCTGGCGCGGCTGCGCGACGCCTCCAACCAGGATGTCGCGGATTACCTGTCGGTGCGCGGTTATTTCCCGACCCGGGTGTTCACGGCGTCGCGCTTCGTGCTGTTCTCGTCGCGCGCCTCCACCGGCGGCGGCCCCTATGTCGTCGAGGATTCCTACGCGCTGAGCGCGT
>CAWHRA010000004.1:0-35852 GCA_963831585.1 uncultured Alphaproteobacteria bacterium
GGCTTTCGGTCGCCCGGCTGCTCACGGTGCGCCGGCCGATCTGGCTCCTGGACGAGCCGACCAATGCGCTCGATGTCGCCGGCCAAGGCCTGTTCGCACGCCTGATGGGCGACCATCTAAGTCGCGGCGGCCTGATCGTCGCCGCCACCCACGCGCCCCTGGGCATTGCCGCGCGCGAATTACGGATCGGGGGCACGTCATGACCGCGCTTGCCGCGCTGATTCGCCGGGACATCAAGATCGCGCTGCGGGTCGGCGGCGGAGCCCTGATCGGCGTCCTGTTCTTCCTGACCGTGGTTGTGTTGATGCCGTTCGCGGTCGGGCCCGATCTCGCGCTGCTGACCCGGCTCGGGCCGGCGATCCTCTGGCTCGGCGCGCTCCTGGCAAGCCTGCTCACCCTCGACCGGCTGTTCATGGCCGACCATGACGACGGCTCGCTCGATCTGATCGTGATGGGCCGGACGCCGCTGGAACTCGCCTGCGCCGCCAAGGCGCTGGCGCACTGGCTGGCCGCCGGACTGCCGCTGGTGATCGCCACCCCGGTGCTTGGGTTGTTGCTGAACCTCGATGCCATCTCGACCTCGGCGGTCGCGCTGACGCTCCTGGCGGGAACTCCGGCACTGACCTTTACCGGCATGATCGGCGCTGCGCTCGCCGTGACGCTGCATCGGGGCGGATTGCTGCTCGCGGTCCTCGTGCTGCCGTTGTCGATCCCGGTGCTGATCTTCGGCGTCGCCGCATCGCAGGCCGCGATATCAGGATTGTCGTTCGGTGCGCCATTCTCCATCCTGTGCGCGCTGTCGCTGATCAGTTTCGTGATCGGGCCGTTCGCCGCCGCTGCCAGCCTGCGGCACGGGCTGGATTGATCCTGGGAGACGTTGACCTCGATCAACTCTCGCGGAGCCCATTCATGCTGATTGCCTCCGAGGGCCGCGACCATTAACAGGGTGCCATGACGCTGATCGACCTCGCCAACCCTACCCGGTTCCTGACGCTGACCGCGCGGGTATTGCCATGGCTGGCGGGCGCAACCGCCATCCTGCTCTTGATCGGCCTCTACCAATCGGCCATGGCGCCTGACGACTACCAGCAGGGCGCCACGGTGAAGATCATGTTCATCCACGTACCGAATGCGTGGCTGTCGATGTTCGTCTGGGGCGTGATGAGTCTCGCGTCGCTGGGCACGCTGGTGTGGCGGCATCCGCTGGCGGACGTCGCCGCCAAGGCCGCCGCCCCGATAGGCGCCTCCTTCACGTTTCTTGCGCTGGTGACGGGCTCGCTGTGGGGCCGGCCGATGTGGGGCACCTACTGGGAGTGGGATGCGCGGCTGACCTCGGTGCTGATCCTGTTCCTGATGTATCTCGGCCTGATCGCGCTGTGGCGCGCGGTCGAAGATCCTTCGCGAGCGGCGCGCGCCGCGGCGGTGCTGACGCTGGTCGGCGCCATCAATATACCGATCATCAAGTTCTCGGTGGACTGGTGGAACACGCTGCACCAGCCGGCCTCGGTGATGCGGATGGGTGGACCCGCGCTCGATCGCGCCTTCCTGATTCCGCTGCTGGTGATGGCGGTGGCGTTTTCGCTGTTGTTCCTCACGCTGCACCTGGCGGCGATGCGCAACGAGATCCTGCGCCGCCGGGTGCGCAGCTTGCAGATGATGCAAGCCAGTCAGCGATCGGCGTGAACGCCATGTCGCTTGGACCCTACACTTCCTTCATCGTGACGTCGTATGCACTGGTCACGGCGGTGGTGCTCATTCTCATTGCCTGGATCGCGATCGATTATTACCGCCAGAAGACGCGCCTGCGCGAACTCGAAGCGGCGGGCATGGTCAGGCGTTCCGGGCGCAGCGCGGCGGATACAAAATGACCGAAACCTCGACAAACGATACCCCGCCGGCACGCCGGTCCTGGCTGACGGCGCTGCCGCTGATCGGCTTCGCGGCACTTGCCACGCTGTTCTGGTTTCGGCTCGGCGACGGCGATCCGTCAAAAATCCCCTCCGCGCTGATCGGCCATCCGGCACCGCAAACCGCGCTGCCGCCGCTGGCGGGACTGATCGACAGCGGCGCACAGGTGCCGGGGCTCGATCCGGCGATGTTCAAGGGCAAGGTCAGCGTCGTCAACGTCTTCGCTTCGTGGTGCATCCCCTGCCGCGACGAAGCGCCGCTGTTGACCGAGATCGGCCGCGACAAGCGGCTGCAACTGATCGGCATCAACTACAAGGATGCGCCTGATAATGCGCGGCGCTTTCTCGGCCGCTACGGCAATCCCTACGGCGTCGTCGGCGTCGACGGCAACGGGCGCGCCGGAATCGAATGGGGCGTCTATGGCGTGCCGGAGACCTTCATCGTCGGCCGCGAAGGTACCATCGTCTACAAGCTGGTCGGCCCGGTGACGCCTGACAACATCAATGCCGTGCTCAAGGTCGAGATCGACAAGGCCGTGAAGGCAGGATCGTAAGTCCCGCCAAGCTGTCGTTCCGCGGCGCGCGCTGGCGCGAGCCGGCGAAGAAAAATTCAGCTTCAAATAAATATTTGCTTTTATCTGCCGTTCATTTGGCGGCCATGCCGCCGCCACGAACTCCAAGCTAGCTTGATGGCGTTACTTAATCAGTCCTTGGAGGGACATACTCAATGCGTCATTTCACGCTCGCTTCACTTGCCGCCGCGGCGCTCACCCTTGGCCTGCTGACGGCTTCGCCGTCGATGGCCCAATCGACCCAGCCCGCGGCCAAATCCGACAGCAAAATGGCTCCCGCGCCGAAAGCGCCGACCGCCAATTCGAAGATGGCGCCCGCCGCCAAGACCGACCTGCTCGACATCAACTCGGCCACCGCGGACCAACTCGATGCGCTGCCGGGAATCGGCAAGGCCTATTCGGCGGCGATCATCAAGGGCCGACCCTACAAGGGCAAGGACGAGCTGGTGCAGAAGAACATCGTCCCGCAGGCGACCTACGACAAGATCAAGGACAAGGTGATCGCCAAGCAGAAGTGAGTTCGGCTTTCCCGTCTCGCAAGCCTGAACTGCTGGAAACGCATCGGCGCTCCGCGCCGGTGCGTCTTCCTTTCACCCCTTCGAAACGTCGCCCTCGGTCGCATCGCTTGCCTCCAGCGACGCGGGCTCGAGATGGTAGCGCTTGGTCAGCGGCATCTGCGCGATCGCAAAGATCATCGTCAGCGGGATCACGCCGAACGCCTTGAAGGCGACCCAGAAATCGGTGCTCTGGGTGCGCCAGATGATCTCGTTCAGGATCGCCATGCCGAAAAAGAACAGTGCCCAGCGCCCCGTGAGGATCCGCCAGCCCTGCGGCGTCAGGTTGAACATCTGATCGAACATGATCGCGATGAAGGAGCGGCCGAACAACAGCCCGCCGCCGAGGATCGCGGCGAACAGGCCGTAGATGATGGTGGGCTTGACCTTGATGAACGTTTCGTCGTGCAGCACGAGCGTCAGCGTGCCGAACACGATGACGACGAAGCCTGTGACCAGCGCCATCAGCGGCACGTGCCGCGTCACCACATAGGATGCGATGATCGCCCCCACGATCGCGACCATGAAGGCGCCGGTGGCGACGAACAGGCCGAACCTGGCGTTGGCGCCGAAGAAAACCAGCAGCGGACCGAGTTCGGTCGCGAGCTTGAACAGCGGGTGCGGCGTGGTCTTGTCCATCATTCAATTCCTGCGATCGCCTGGGCGAAATCCCGCGCGGTGAAGGGTGCGAGATCGTCGACGCCCTCGCCGACGCCGATGAAATGCACTGGCAGTTTGTGTTTCTCGGCCAACGCCACCAGGATGCCGCCGCGCGCGGTGCCGTCGAGCTTTGTCATCACGAGGCCGGTGACCCCGGCGGTGCGGTGAAACGCCTCGACCTGCGACAGCGCGTTTTGTCCCACTGTGGCATCGAGCACCAACAGCACCGCGTGCGGCGCCGAGGCATCGACCTTCCGGATGACGCGAACGACTTTTTCGAGCTCGTTCATCAGCTCGGCCTTGTTCTGCAGCCGGCCGGCGGTATCGACCAGCAGCACGTCGAGTTTGCCGTCGCGCGCCGCGGTCAATGCATTGAAGGCAAGGCTCGCGGAATCTGACCCCTGTGCGCCCGCGATAACCGGCGACTTGGTGCGCTCGCCCCAGATCTTCAACTGCTCGATGGCGGCGGCGCGAAACGTATCTCCGGCCGCCAGCATCACCTTGCGGCCTTCGGCGGAAAGTTTTGCCGCAAGCTTGCCGATGGTGGTGGTCTTGCCGGAGCCGTTGACCCCGACCACCAGAATGACGAACGGCTTTTGCGCGGCATCGATGACCAGCGGCCTGGCCACCGGGGCAAGCACCCTCTCGACTTCGGTCGCGACCACCGATTTCACGTCGTCGGCCGTGATCGCCTTGTCGTAACGCCCGTGGCCCACCGCCGCCGAAATGCGCGCCGCCACCTCGGTTCCGAGATCGGCGCGCAGCAATACGTCCTCGACGTCGTCCAGCATCGCGCGGTCGAGCTTGCGCTTGGTGACGAGGTCGGCCACCGCCGTCCCGAGCGAGCTCGAGGTGCGCTTCAGGCCGCTGGACAGCCGCCGCCACCAGCTCAGTTTTGTCTTTTCAGGAGTGGTATCGCTCATGCCGGGTGTGTTAGCGGTTTCGCGCCATGAGCGAAAGTCTCGAACGCTTGACCGAAGTTCCCGAACTGACCGCGGAGCAAATCCAGGCCCGCGTGCTCCATCGCGACGGGCTGATGCTGGTGATCGACAAGCCCGCCGGGCTGCCGGTCCATCGCGGTCCCAAGGGCGGCGCCAATCTGGAATCCTCCTTCGACGCGCTCCGATACGGGCTGCCGCGCCCCCCGGTCCTCGCCCACCGGCTCGACCGCGATACGTCCGGTTGCCTCGTATTGGGACGCCATCGCAAGGCGACCGCCTCGCTCGGCCTGTTGTTCAAGCACGGCAAGATTTCAAAGACCTATTGGGCGGTGGTGGAAGGCGGCCCCGCCGAGGACGAGGGCACCATCGACATGCCGCTCGGCCGCCTCAATGCCGAGCGCGGCTGGTGGCAAAAGCCCGATCCAGAAGGACAGAAAGCGGTCACCAACTGGAAAGTGCTGGGGCGCGGCGACGGCCTGACCTGGCTGGCGCTGGAGCCGGTCACCGGCCGCACCCATCAACTGCGGGTTCACTGCGCCGAAATGGGCTGGCCGATCGTCGGCGACAACATCTATGGCAATGGCCCCCGCTTCGGCGAGCCGCGCCTGCATCTGCATTCCCGTGAGATCGTGATCCCGATTTCGAAGAACAAGGACCCGGTGCGCGTGGTGGCGCCGGCACCGAGCCATCTGCAGGAGCAGCTCAGCGCGTGCGGGTGGAACGGGGAGTAATGTAGCGTCGCTTCGTTCTTTTCTTCCCCTCTCCCCTTGTGGGAGAGGGTGGCCGCGACGCGAAGCGGCGCGGACGGGTGAGGGGTCTTTCTCCGCGGGTAGAGACCCCTCATCCGGCGCGCTACGCGCGCCACCTTCTCCCACAAGGGGAGAAGGAAGCAAGAACCGAGTTCACACCGTCAATCGCGCACCGTCATGCCCGGTGATCGCGAGCGTCCGCACCGCGCCGGGCGTCTCACCACTGATCGCCACGGGCACAAAATGTTCGGTGCGGCCCTGCGTGGCGCTCTCGATCAGCACCTGCCGCGTACGGCCTGCCTCCGATGCCAGCCGTGCCCGCAACGCAACTTCGCCCGTCGCGCGCAGGCGCCTGGCGCGCTCGCGAACCTCGTTGCCCGCGACTTGCGGCATTCGCGCCGCCGGCGTACCCGGTCGTGGCGAGTAGGGAAACACGTGCAGGAAGGTGAGACCGCACTCCTCCACCAGATCGACAGAGCGCGCGAACATCTCCTCGGTCTCGGTCGGAAAGCCCGCGATGATATCGGCGCCGAGGGCGATGTCCGGCCGTAAGCGCCGCACCTGTGCGCAGAACTCGATCGCCTGCCGGCGGGAATGCCGCCGCTTCATCCGCTTCAAAATCAGATCGTCGCCGGATTGCAGCGACAGATGCAGATGCGGCATCAGGCGCTCGTCGTCGGCGATCACATCGAGCAGATCGCGGTCGGCCTCGATGGAATCGATCGATGAAATCCGCAAGCGCTTCAGCTCCGGAATGTGCCGCAGGATCTGCTTCGTCAGTTGCCCAAGTTTCGGGGCGCCCGGCAGATCGGCGCCGTAACTGGTGAGGTCAACGCCGGTCAGCACGATCTCGGCGTGGCCGTGCTCGACCAGCTTGCGGACCTGATCGACAACCGCGCCCATCGGCACCGAACGCGAATTGCCGCGGCCGTAGGGAATGATGCAGAAAGTGCAGCGATGGTCGCAGCCGTTCTGCACCTGCACGAACACCCGGGGCAGGCCGTTCTGGAATCCTTCCACCAGATGCGGCGCCATCTCCTTGACGGCCATGATGTCGGCAACCGCGATCTTTTGGCGGGCTTCGACGCCAAATTCCGCCGTGGCGCCGAGCGCCGTGCGCGCCGCCCGCCAGGCTTCACCGCGCATCTTGTCGTCATTGCCGAGCACGCGATCGACCTCGGCCATGCCGGCGAACATCTCGGCTTGCGTCTGCGCCGCGCAGCCGGTGACCACGATGCGCGTTTCCGGCCGCTCGCGCTTCAGCCGCCGGATCGATTGCCGCGCTTGCGCGACGGCCTCGTTGGTGACGGCGCAGCTATTGATGACGATCGTGTCGGTAAGCCCCGCGCGCTCCGCCTCGCGCGCGATCACCTCGGATTCGAAGGCGTTCAGCCGGCAGCCGAATGTAACGACCTCGACACCCATCTCAGGCGACGTTGGCGAACAGCGCCGGATCGAACTGACCCTCGTATTCGAAATCAGCCGTGCCGGTCATCAGCACATGATCGTCGCCCTCGCGCCATTCGATCGCAAGCTTGCCGCCGGGCAGCGTGATCTCGACGGTCCGGTTAGCGCGCTTCAATCGCGCCGCCGCCACTGCTGTGGCGCAGGCCGCCGAGCCGCAGGCTTTCGTCAGTCCGGCCCCGCGCTCCCAGGTACGGATCGTGATGTGACCGCGATCGACGATGTGGGCGAGGGTGATATTGGCGCGCTCCGGAAAGATCGGGTGGTTTTCCAGCAGCGGCCCGAAGCGGCCAAGGTCGTAGGCGTTGACGTCGTCGACCCAGAAGATCGCATGCGGATTGCCCATGTTGACCGCCGACGGCGTGTGCAAGACCGGCGCGTCGATCGGGCCGATCTGCAGCTCGATCGAGCGCGTGTCGCGAAACTCCTCGGCCAGCGGAATATCCTTCCAGCCGAATTTCGGCGGACCCATGTCGACGGTGTAGAGGTCGCTCGACGGCCCCTGCCAGCAGTTCAACAGGCCGGCCCTGGTCTCGAAGGTGACGGCGGTCTGGCCGGTGGCTTCGAACAGCCGGCGCACCACACAGCGCATGCCGTTGCCGCAGGCGCCGGCCTCGGAGCCGTCATTGTTGTAGATGCGGATGAAGGCTTCGGTGCCCGCAAGACGCGGCGGCTGCAGCACCATCAGCTGATCGTAATGCACGCCAGCCGGCGAGGCTACCGCCCGCGCCTCCTCCGGCGTGACGACGGCGGGCTTGTCGCGCAGGTCGACCACGACAATCTCGTTGCCGATGCCGTTCATCTTGGCAAAGCTGTGGTTGGCAAGCGCGCTCATGGAATTTCCGAAATTACGTCCGTCTTATATGGCGAATGGCGGCCGATTGGCCAGTGTGGTGAATCTGTGTCGACACCCCCTGCCGACAACGCACCCCCATGACATATCTGTCATGGGACGAAGGCCGCGCTTGCGTGTTAGCATGGCGACAACCTCGCCGATGTGGACCGGGAGACAGGAGCGAGCCCGCCGACACTGAAATTAAGGCTTTGGAATTTAAGGCTTTGGAGAACAACGAATGAATGGCCGCCGCTGGTTTCGCCTCGTCATGGTCGCGCTGATCCCGATGGCTGCGATTTCCCTGGCCCTCGGCACCGCGGGCGCCCAATCGCCGGCGCCATCCGCCTCTCCGGCGGCTCCCGCCGCGTCGGAAACGCCCGCCCCGGCGCCTTCGGCCAGCCCGGCTCCGGCCGCGAGCCCCTCGGCGCCACCCGCCGCCGCGCAGACCCCGGCAACACCGCCCCCGGCGGTCGCGCCGGTGCAGACCGCCGATCCGTTCGGCGAACAGATCACTCTGGAGCCCAAAACGGTCGTCGTCCTCAAGGGCAGCGCCAACTGGGATTCGGCGTTCGATACCCTGATCGATGCATTCAAGTCGCTGGCGGCGCTGCTCGACAAGCAGGGCATCAAGGCGTCAGGCAATCCAATGATCGTCTACACCTCCACCGACGATACCGGGTTCACCTTCCTGGCTGAAATTCCGGTCGATCAGGAACCGAAAAACCTGACCAAGGCCATGAGCATGGGCAAGTCGCCCGATGGCAAGGCGCTGAAATTCGTCCATCGCGGGTCGTACGACAACATGGACAACACCTATGAGGCCATCACCAATCACCTCGACGACAAGAAGCTCGAGGCCAAGGACACGTTCATCGAGGAATACCTCACCGATCCCCTGAAGACCGCGGAAGACAAGCTGGTCATCAACGTCTACGTGCCGCTGAAGTAACTCGCATGAAATATCGCGCTTCCTTCGCCTTCGCAGCGGTGGCGCTGCTCGCCGCGCCCGCATTCGCGCAGGTGCCGCCGCCGGCGATTTCCGTCACCGGCGAAGCCACCGTCTCGGCCGCTCCGGACCAGGCGCAGGTGGACGGCGGTGTCTCGTCCGACGCCAAGACCGCGCGCGAGGCATCCGACGCCAACAACACGGCGATGGCGAAAGTACTGCTGGCGCTCAAGGGCGCCGGTATCGACGAGAAGGATTTTCAGACCGCGCGACTGTCGCTGCAGCCGAAATACGCCCCCGACCGCGCCGGGCCTTCAACCGTCGTGGGCTATCGCGCCAGCAACCGCGTAACCATCAAGGTGCGCGATGTAACCAAGGTCGCCAGTGTGATCGATCTGCTGGTCGGCGCCGGCGCCAACGAGATCGGCGGCATCAATTTTGTCGTCACGCAAGCTTCGAAGCTGCTCGACGACGCCCGCGGGCAGGCGATCGCCGATGCCCGCCGCAAGGCCGAGATCTATGCCAAGGCCGCCGGCGTCACGCTCGGTGCTCCTCTCGACATTTCCGAGCAAGGCTCGGCCGCGCCGATGTTCCGCGCCGGCAAGATGGTTGCCGGCGGCATGGCCGCCGCAGCGCCGGTCGCCCAGGGCGAAGAGACCCTGTCGGTGACCGTGAGCGTTTCCTGGGCGATCAAGCAGGCCCCGTAGTTCTTTCCAGCGGCGCACCCGGACCTCCTCCTGAGGAGCGCGCCCTTGCGCGCGTCTCGAAGGATGGACCCGGGCCCTCGTGCTTCGAGACGGCGCTGACGCGCCTCCTCGGCATGAGGAATTGCAAGGGGACGCTCTAAATCTCCACCACCTGCCCCGGTTTCAGCGCAACAAAGCGCTCGCGCTGAATCCCGGCATCATCCAGCGCGGCATGCAGCGCAGTAAGTGGCGCGCCGATCGCTTCATCGGTCAGCTGAAACGTGCCGTGATGATGGGCGAGGGCTGCCTGCGCGCCGCAATCGTCGAGCGCCTTCACGGCATCCGACGGGTTCATGTGCTGATCGCGCATGAACCAGCGCGGCTCATAGGCGCCGATCGGCAGGATCGCCAGCCGCAACGGACCGTGCGCTTGCCCGACATCGCGGAAATGCTTGCCGCTGCCGTACCCGGAATCGCAGACGATGTAGATCTTGCCGGCCGGTGTCTCCAGCACGAAACTCGCCCACAGCGCCTTGTTGCGGTCGAACAGTCCGCGCGCGGTCCAGTGCCGGGTCGGCACCAGCGTCACCGCGATGCCGTTGCCAAGTTCCACGCGGTCGTGCCAGTCGAACGCCTCTGCGCGGACCTTTTCGTCGGCCTTGCGCATGGCAACGTCGTTGCCGAGCGGCGTGATTACCCGCGGGGCGAATTTTGCCGTGAGCTTCGACAGCGTGGCCATGTCGAGATGATCGTAATGGCCATGCGACACCAGCGCCACGTCGATCGAAGGCAGCGCCTCGAAGGCGATGCCGGGGTCGTTATGGCGCCTCGGTCCGGCCCAGCGGACCGGAGAGGCGCGTTCCGACCACACCGGGTCGACCAGGATGTTCAGGCTCGCGGTCTGGACCAGCCAGCTGACGTGGCCGACAAACGACAGCCGCACCTTGCCGCCGTCGACCCGCGCCGGCGGCGTATCGGCATGCGGGCTCGGCGCCCATTTGGGCCAGGCCTGCCGCTGCCGGTTCCGGCCGAACTGCCAGCGCAGCACCTCACCCAGCGACTTCGGCGGCGCGCCATCGGGGTCGAAAAACTGCTTGCCGTCGAAATGATCGGAGAGCGGTCCGGAATGGGTTTTCATGGAGGAGGTCATGGTCTGATAGGCAATAAATAGGCCTGCTTTTGCAAGGGGGTAGGCCGGTCGCCCGGCTTCACGAAAACGCCAATGGGCAGCGACTTTCCTTGACTTTTGGGGCTTGCGGGGGTTTAACGCGGCCAATCAATCGGAAAGACGTTCTTTTCGACCCGCCGCCCGGTCCCTGAGGCCGGAGGTCAACGCCCGACAGCGCGATGCGCCCTCGGGCGCAAACGTGTTTTGGCATAGGCCTTCTCCGAAGGCCGTTATTGGGCTTGCGCTGATGTTCGACAATCTGTCGGAAAAGCTTGGTGGCATCCTCGACCGGCTGACGGGGCGCGGCTCGCTCAGCGAGGCCGACGTCGATGCCGCGATGCGCGAGGTGCGCCGCGCGTTGCTCGAGGCCGACGTCTCGCTCGACGTCGTGCGCAGCTTCACCGATCGTGTCCGCGAGCAGGCGGTCGGCGCCACCGTCGTCAAGTCGGTGACGCCAGGCCAGATGGTGGTCAAGATCGTCCACGACGAACTGATCGCCACGCTCGGCGCCGACGGCCAGACCATCGACCTCAACGCGGTGCCGCCGGTCGCGATCATGATGGTCGGCCTGCAGGGCTCCGGCAAAACCACCACCACGGCCAAACTCGCCCGCCGCCTGACCCAGCGCGACAAGCGCAAGGTGCTGATGGCCTCGCTCGACATCTATCGCCCGGCGGCGATGGAGCAGCTCGCGGTGCTCGGGCGCGACCTCGATATCCAGACGCTGCCGATCGTCGCCGGCCAGAAGCCGACGCAAATTGCCAGGCGCGCGCTGGAAGCCGCCAAACTCGGCGGCTACGACGTGGTGCTGCTCGACACCGCCGGGCGCACCACGCTCGACGAAGAAATGATGACGGAGGCGGCCGAGATCAAAGCCGCGGCCAATCCGCACGAAGTGCTGCTGGTCGCGGATTCCCTGACCGGCCAGGACGCCGTCAATCTCGCGCGCTCGTTCGATCAGCGCGTCGGGCTGACCGGCATCGTGCTGACGCGGGTCGACGGCGACGGTCGCGGCGGCGCCGCGCTGTCGATGCGCGCGGTCACCGGCAAGCCGATCAAGCTGATCGGCACCGGTGAAAAAACCGACGCGCTGGAGGATTTCCATCCCAGCCGGATCGCCGGCCGCATCCTCGGCATGGGCGACGTGGTGTCGCTGGTCGAGAAGGCCGCCGCCAACATCGACGCCGAGAAAGCCGCGCGCACCGCCGAGCGGATGCGCAAGGGCCAGTTCGACCTCTCAGACATGCGCGAGCAATTGCTGCAGATGGCCAATATGGGCGGCATCTCAGGGCTGATGGGCATGATGCCCGGCATCGCCAAGATGAAGAACCAGATCGCCAATGCCGGGATCGACGACAAGATTCTGAAGCGTCAGGTCGCGCTGATCAACTCGATGACGCGGCAGGAACGCAAGCACCCCGACATCCTCAAGGCCAGCCGCAAGAAGCGCATCGCCGCCGGCGCCGGCGGCAAGGTCGAGGACCTCAACAAGCTCCTGAAGATGCACCGGAACATGGCCGACATGATGAAGGCCATGGGCTCCGGTAAGCGCGGCCCAATGGCCGGCATCGCGCAGGCGATGGGTTTTGGCGGCGGCGGCATGCCGTCACCCGAGCAGATGAAAGCGCTGGCCGAGAAAATGCCGGGGGGCGCAGCCGGCGGCGGCATGCCCGCGCTGCCGAAGGATCTTCCCGCCGGCCTGCGGCAGGGCTTGCCGAATTTACCCGGCCTCACCGGGCTGAGCGGCAAGCCGAACCTGCCGGGCCTCGGTGGCTTCCCCGGCCTCGGCAAGAAGAAATAACCACGATCCACTCACTCAAATATTCGAACAGACACCTCAAAGGAGAACTAGATGTCAGTCGTTATCCGCCTCGCTCGCGCAGGCACCAAGAAGCGTCCGGTCTATCACGTCGTCGTCGCCGACTCGCGCTTTCCCCGCGACGGCCGCTTCATCGAGCGTCTCGGCCATTTCAACCCGCTGCTGCCGAAGGACAACGCCGAGCGGCTGAAGCTCGACATGGACAAGGTCAAGGCCTGGCTCGCCAAGGGTGCGCAGCCGTCGGATCGCGTGACGCGCTTCCTCGATGCCGCCGGCGTCGTCAAGCGCGCTACGCGCAACAATCCGGAAAAGGCCGTGCCGCGCAAGGAGCGCAAGGCGCAGGCCGAAGCCGCCGCCAAGTCGGCGTAAGGAAAGATGTTCCCGGCCTCGTGCTTCGAGACGCACGGCTTTCGCCGTGCTCCTCAGCATGAGGGGCAATCCCCTCGTCCTGAGGAGCGCGCTCATGCGCGCGTCTCGAAGGATGAGGCCAGTTGATGCCGGCCGGGCAAATCTGCGTCGCCCGGATCGGCGCCGCCCATGGCGTGCGCGGCGCGGTCAAGCTGTGGACGTTTACCGAAGACCCGCTCGCCGTGAAGGCCTACGGGCCGCTGCTGACCAAGGACGGCGCGCGCCAGTTCGAGGTGACGAGCGCGCGCGAAGCCAAGGGCCATCTGGTGGCGACGCTGAAAGGCGTTGCCACGCGCGAGGAGGCCGAGCGGCTCAACGGCGTCGAGCTCTATATCGCGCGCGAAAAACTGCCTGATACCGACGAGGACGAATATTACCACGCCGATCTGATCGGGCTCGCCGCGGTGAATGCCGCGGGCGATCCGCTTGGCAAGGTCATTGCGATTCACAATTTCGGCGCCGGCGATATCATCGAGATCGCGCCGCCCGGCGGGGCGACCATGCTGCTGCCGTTCACCAACGCGGTGGTGCCATCGGTCGATATCGCGGGCGCACGCGTGGTGATCGAATTGCCCGCGGAGATCGAGGGCGACGATCCCTCCAGCACGGACGCCTGACCATGGCCGCCGAGACGAAAGCTTCCGACGCAAAGATCTGGCGCGCCACCGTCCTCACCCTGTTCCCCGAGATGTTCCCGGGGCCGCTCGGCGTCAGCCTCGCCGGCAGGGCACTGGCGTCGGGGCTGTGGACGCTCGAGGCGCGCGATATCAGGGACTCGGCCACTGACCGCCACCGCAGCGTCGACGACACCCCGGCCGGCGGCGGACCCGGCATGGTGCTGCGCGCCGACGTGCTGGCAGCCGCAATCGACGCGGCGGAGGCGGTCCCTGGGACGCCTGAGCACCGGCCGAGGCTGCTGATGAGCCCGCGGGGTCGGCCATTGACCCAGTCGCGGGTTCAGGAGCTGGGGGCCGGGCCCGGCCCCCTGATCGTCTGCGGCCGGTTCGAGGGCATCGACCAGCGCCTGATCGAGGCCCGCCGGCTGGAGGAGGTTTCGATCGGCGATTACGTGCTGTCCGGCGGCGAAATCGCCGCCATGGCTGTCATCGACGCCTGCGTCCGGCTGCTGCCCGGCGTGATGGGAGAGCCCGCTTCCGGGACCGAGGAGAGCTTTTCGGAAGGACTACTGGAATACCCGCAATATACCCGCCCGCAGGAGTTCGAGGGCCGGCCGATCCCGGAAATCCTGCTCTCCGGCGACCACGCCAAAATAGCCGCCTGGCGCCAGGCGGAGGCCGAAGCCCTGACCCGGGCGCGGCGGCCCGATCTCTGGGCGGCCCGGCAAGTCCAGTCAGGGCATCGCCAAAATCGCCCAAAAAACACGACGGAAGGGTGACAAGCCGCCGCCTTTGCCGTATACGAGCGCCAAATCCGCGCACCGAGCATTTTCCGGCAAAGTGGCATTTCCGGTTTGCCGCGCGAAAATGCTCGATGTTTTGAACGGCGCGTATTCTTTCCGCAAAACCGATATCCATTTTTGCGGGATACGCGCTACAGGATAAACGAACACCCGCGCAGCCCGCGCTCTTGACGGCTGGGGCGCGCCGCCGATGGAGATTTTGCGATGAACCTCATTCAACAGCTCGAAAAAGAGCAGTTCGACAAACTGGCCGCCACCAAGACCATTCCGGAATTCGGCCCGGGCGACACCGTGATCGTCAACGTCAAGGTGGTCGAAGGCGACCGTTCGCGCGTGCAGGCCTATGAGGGCGTCTGCATCGGCCGTTCCGGCGGCGGGCTCAACGAGAGCTTCACCGTGCGCAAGATTTCCTACGGCGAAGGCGTGGAACGCGTATTCCCTGTGATGTCGCCGATGATCGACTCGATCAAGGTGGTGCGCCGCGGCAAGGTTCGCCGCGCCAAGCTGTATTACCTGCGCAATCTGCGCGGCAAGTCGGCCCGCATCGTCGAGAAGAGCGATCGCGCCACCGCCGTCGGCGAGTAATGACGCCCACAACGGTTTGATTAAGAGCGCGGGGGCCGACCCCGCGCTTTTTTGTTGCGCCATACCTATGTATGGGTCGATTGTCGCGACGGCGGCCCTTGTGGTACAAAATAAAATGGTTCCAGATCAGACCAGTATCGGCTGCCTCATCGTCTCACGGATCGTGATCGACGATCGCAGCCGCCTGCCCGGCCGCTTCTTCGGACGGTTCGCGACCTCGGCGACATCGGAACTTTCGCGCGCGCTCTGACGCTGCGCGCCGGTATTTCGATTGTTCGCGCCTAACCGCGCTTTCCTGCTTACGCATAATCTCTTTGAGGGCTCACGCTCATGTCCAAACCGACCACGCTGTACGACAAGATCTGGAACGACCATCTGGTGCACGAAGCCGAAGACGGCACCTGCCTGCTCTATATCGACCGCCACCTGGTCCATGAGGTGACTTCGCCGCAGGCCTTCGAAGGCCTGCGCGCGACGGGGCGCAAGGTTCACGCGCCGGAAAAGACGCTCGCCGTAGTCGACCACAACATCCCGACCACCGACCGCTCCAAGCCCAATCCGGATCCCGAGAGCATCGAGCAGATGCGGGTGATGGCGGAGAACGCCCGGGAATTCGGCATCGAATATTACAACGAATTCGACAAGCGTCAGGGCATCGTCCACGTCATCGGCCCCGAGCAGGGCTTTACCCTGCCCGGCACCACCATCGTCTGCGGCGACAGCCACACCTCCACGCACGGCGCGTTCGGCGCGCTGGCGCACGGCATCGGCACGTCGGAAGTCGAGCACGTGCTGGCGACGCAAACCCTGATCCAGAAGAAGGCCAAGAACATGCGCGCGGTCGTCGACGGCAAACTGCCCGACGGCGTCACCGGAAAGGATATCATCCTGGCCATCATCGGCGAGATCGGCACCGCCGGCGGCACCGGCTATGTGCTGGAATATGCCGGCGAAGCCATCCGCGCACTGTCCATGGAAGGCCGCATGACGGTCTGCAACATGTCGATCGAAGGCGGCGCCCGCGCCGGCCTGGTTGCGCCGGATGAAAAGGCGTTCGAATTCCTGAAGGGCCGCCCGAAGGCGCCGAAGGGCGCCAATTGGGATGCGGCGATGCGCTATTGGGAGACGCTGCGCAGCGACGACGGCGCGCATTTCGACCACGAGATACGGCTGGACGCTGCCAAACTGCCGCCGATCGTGACCTGGGGCACTTCGCCCGAGGACGTGGTGTCGATCACCGGCTTCGTGCCCGATCCCGACAAGATCGCGGACGAGGCAAAACGGCTGTCGAAGCATCGCGCGCTGAACTACATGGGCCTGAAGGCGGGAACGAAAATCACCGACATCAAGCTCGACCGCGTCTTCATCGGTTCCTGCACCAACGGCCGGATCGAGGATCTTCGCGCGGCGGCGAAGATCGCCGAGGGCAAGACGGTCAGCGGCCATGTCAACGCGATGATCGTGCCGGGTTCCGGGATCGTGAAGGAGCAGGCGGAAGCCGAAGGCCTCGACAAGATCTTCATCAAGGCCGGCTTCGAATGGCGCGAGCCGGGCTGCTCGATGTGCCTCGCCATGAACCCCGACAAACTGGCCCCGGAGGAGCGCTGCGCCTCGACCTCGAACCGCAATTTCGAGGGCCGCCAGGGTTTCAAGGGCCGCACCCATCTGGTGTCGCCGGCGATGGCTGCGGCCGCAGCGATCGCCGGGCATTTCGTCGACGTCAGGGAGTGGCGGTAAGCCACTCCCTCTCCTTAAACTTCCTCAACATCGATGCATTGCCGAAGCAACTCATTAAGGTGTTGGGCGCAGACTAATTCGGCGTTAACGCGGCTTTCGCGAGGAGCGAGCAATGGCCGAGAAGCACGAATTCGTCGATATGATCAGCGAGGCGACGCGGCAGGTGCGGCGCCGCATCGTGCGGCGCGCCGTCGAGCCCGTGGTCAAGGAAACCTCGCGTCTCAGCCATTGGCCGCCGGACCCGTGGGGGCAGTGGCGCATGGAGACGTTGACGCCGTGGAAGGTTCGGCGCTGGAAATTCAAGGATTGGGACCGAGGCTAGAGCCTTCGCTTGACGCGTTTTCTTCACGCGACCCGGGATCCACTTCGCTCGAAAACGCTATCATCCCTTAGGGCATCGATAAATCAGGCACCCCGCGGGGTGCCTGATCTGCTTTCGTGGTCTCGACGATCACCAATGGTGGCGATGATGCCAGTGATGGTGGCGCCGCCAGTGGTGGTGATGGCGCCAGTGGCCCCAGTGACAGACGCGCCGCGGGCCGTAATAGGTCCAGATCACCCGGCACCGGCGATACGAATAATAATAGGGGTAGTCATCATACGGATAGTAGGACGCTCCGTAGAAGAAACGCCCGTGAAAGCGACGGTGGTGCGCGAACCGGTGGCCGACGAACCGGGCGCCACCATAGCGATAGCCGCCGCCGTGGAAGACCGGACCGGTGCGTAGCCCGCCGCCGTGGAATACGGCACCGCCGGTACGAAAGCCGCCACCGTGAAACACCGGCCCACCGCCTCCGCCGTGGAAAGCTGCGGCCCCGCCGTGAAATCCGCCACCGCCATGGAAGCCTCCTCCACCGTGAAAGCCACCGCCACCTCCCCCGTGGAAACCACCTCCGCCACCGCCATGTCCACCACCACCACCACCGCCACGGACTTCGGTCGTCAGCCCGCCGGAGGCGGCCTTCGCCGTCGGCGCCGTACCCGGATTGATCAGCGACAGCGCCTGCGCGCGCGGTGGAACGGTTGAGAGTGCCAGCATCGCGGCGGCCGCAAGGCCAAGGGAGTACACAAGGCCGCTGATAACGCCGCGCCGACGACTTGATGTCTTGATCATGTGTGAGACCTCCCTGAATTCAGGCAACGTAAGCCCGGGCCATCCAATGGCCTGACTTCGGCATCTTCATTTGCGATCGCTCCCAACATTAAAATAAGGTTGGGCACGTGAACGCGCCATGAATGCGCGCGCCGCAATTTCAAGGCACGAAGAGAAACACAAAAAAATCTTTGCCTCACCTGGAATAGGAATTGGAGATGACTGTTTATGTGATCGTACAGTTGAAGATCTTCGACCGCGCCGCGTATGATCGCTATCAGGCGCGCTTCTTCGATGTGTTCAAAAAATTCGCGGGACGCCTGCTGTCAGCGGATGAAGACCCGGCTATCCTGGAAGGTGCGTGGGACCGCGACAAACTGGTCTTGATGTCGTTTCCCGACGAAGCAGCCTTTCAATCCTGGGCGAATTCACCGGAATATCTCGAGATATCGAAAGATCGCAAAGCCGGCGCAGAAGGCATCGTCTTGCTGGCGAAGGGATTCGCGCCGGGACGTTGAGAATCGGCCTTCAATTCACCACGGCGCGGTCTCACCACCACGGCCCGTAGCCAAGCCCAAGGAACGGAAAGAACGGCGCCGGCGTGTAGTAAGAGGGCCGGTCGTAATAATAAGGCCGATCGATTGGGCGGTAGACGTGGCGTTGATGATGGCGGCTGCGGCGAGGCGCGCCGAGGTCGCTTGCTTCATCCTGTTGCTGTTTTTGGGCCCGGCTCTGCGATGGCGCCGCTGCAGCGGAAGTGATTGCGACGAAGCTGGCGACCATCCACGCGGCCGCCACAATGGCTACGCCGATCCGTTTCGCCATGGAACACTCCTCGATGCGCAAGAAGCTCTGACCGGATCGAACTCCGAAGGGGCGGGCAGCGCCCGGCGCGGCGGCATTTCCACCTCGGCACGAAATCCCGAATGCGCTGAACTAGCCCGGCCGCCAGAAACAATTCATGCGCGGCACGATCACGGTGCCACTCGGTCGGTATTCCTGCACATAAAAGGCGTTGCAGTCGCGCACCGCGTTACGGCCGGGATAGTAGCGGGGATAAACGTCGACCGGATTAGAGTCGTAGTAAGGCTGCACGTGCAGGCGTGTTGGCGGCCGCCGGACCCGCTGCTGCGCTGAGACATCCGTGGCGGCAGGCCGCGCCGATGCGCTTCGCAACCCCTGCGGCGGCGCGTCTTGTGCACTCGCCGGCAACGAAAAAACGCCAGCCAAAACGACCCCTATTGCCGCCGTCCGGATCCGCATCATCCCGCCCACCATCGACCTGTTGCCGCCGCAACGTCTCCGATTGCCGCGCCAAGGTCAACTGCGCCCTTCAAAATCGTATGCATGCGCGCGGAAGGAGCGCTAAAGTCCAAAAAATGTGGCGAACCGCGAAGGCACCCTCCCTGGCCGAGATGGAAACCATGGCGCACGACGTGTTCGGGCGCCTGCCAAAAGCCTTTCGCGACCTGTGCGAGGGCGTGATCATTCGGGTCGACGATTTTCCGACTGACGAGGTGCTCGACGAGATGCAGGCGGGCAGCGAGTTCGACCTTCTCGGCCTGTTCCAGGGCGTGGGCCTGCCGCAGCAAAGCAGCAGCGATATCGCCCGGCTGCCCAACATGATCTGGCTCTACCGCCGGCCGATCCTGGATTACTGGGCGGAACACGACGAGGCGCTGGGTCACATCGTCCGTCACGTGCTGATTCACGAGATCGGCCACCATTTCGGACTTTCCGACGAGGATATGGAGACGATCGAGGCCGACGCGTAGGGTCTTGCAGGGGCAGCGCGCACCGCAAAACCTGTATCCACCCTCGGATCGTGTCCGAAAGCGGCTTTTGGGGAATAGGCCCCAGGCGATTTTGCCCTTTGATGCCAGCCGCAATCGCGATAAACCACCGTGGTTACCGCTTTTTCCCAATCCCTAGCCGAGAAGTGCGATCCGATGGACAAGTTCACCACGCTGGAAGGCGTCGCGGCGCCGCTGAAGATCATCAATGTCGATACCGACATGGTCATCCCCAAGCAGTACCTCAAAACCATCAAGCGCACCGGCCTCGGCAAGGGCCTGTTCTCGGAACAGCGCTACAGGGACGACGGCAGCGAGAACCCGGATTTCATCCTCAACAAGCCGGCCTATCGCAACGCCAGGATCCTGGTCGCCGGCGACAATTTCGGCTGCGGGTCGAGCCGCGAGCACGCGCCCTGGGCGCTGCTGGATTTCGGCATCCGCTGCGTGATCTCGACCTCGTTCGGCGACATCTTCTACAACAACTGCTTCAAGAACGGCATCCTGCCGATTCGCGTTACCCAGGAAGACCTCGACAAGCTGTTCGACGATGCCGAACGCGGCGCCAATGCGACGCTGACCATCGATCTCGCCAATCAGGAAATCCGCGGCCCTGACGGCGGCACGGTAAAGTTCGAGATTGATCCGTTCCGCAAGCATTGCCTGATGAACGGCCTCGACGATATCGGCCTCACCATGGAGAAGAAGGCCTCCATCGACAGCTACGAAGCCAAGGCCAGGACCGAGCGCGCCTGGGCGTGATCCGACGATCATTGCCAGGGACGGAAAGTGACGCGTATGCGGCCCGACGTCGTCACCTTCTGGCACGGCCCACTCGACGCGCTGCGGCAGACCTGCCTGCGATCGCAGGTCGCCGCCGGTCATAAGGTCACCGTCTACAGTTTCGATCCGCTTCCGGGATTGCCCGACGGCGTCGGCAACGCCGAGGCCGAGGCGATCCTGCCGCACGCTTTTTCCGAAAAGTTGCGGCCGCCGCAGCCGGATGGCAGCTGGCGCGATTGGACCATTCTGCAATTTTCCGATTTCTTCCGGATGCGGCTGATGGCCGAGCGCGCCGGGCTGTGGCTCGACGCCGACGTGCTGCTGCTCAAACCGGTCGAGATCGATCCGGCAAAGCCCTACTTCGCCTGGGAGCGGCCACGCCAGCTCGGCAATTCCGTGCTCTATTTGCCGTCAGACGATGCAATCGTCCGGGCGTTCGAGAACCTGATCGAGCAGGAGGAATTGACGCCGGACTGGCTGGCGCTGCGGCACCGCCTGACTTTTGCCATTCGCCGCTTGCGCGGCGGATCCAACCGCCTCTCCGACATCCGCGTTGCCATCTACGGTCCGGCGGCGCTGACCGCGCTCGCGCGCCGGACCGGCGAGCTGCATCATGCGTTGCCGAAGAAGTCGTTTTATGCGGTGCATGCCGAACCGAGACTGTTCTTCGACCCCGGTGATTTTTCAGCGCTGATCAGCGATCCCGGGGTCATCGGCCTGCATGTTTCGCCCAAAGGCCGCGGCAGCCAGCCGCCCATTCCCGGCAGCCTCTATGCCTGGGGAGCCGAGCGGTTCCGGCCGTAGATCTGTTTGATCTACCGCAACAAGCCCCATCCCCGTTCGTGCTCTATTGCAAGCGTCCGGAGGTGTCCCATGACCGCCTACAGCATTCCCGTGGTTGAAACACTCATCCATTCGTTCAGCGACTGGCTAAAGCATCGGCGGGAGATGAACGAACTGCGCGAACTCAATACATCGGAATTCGACCGCATCGCCGGCGAACTCAGGGTTTCGCCCGCCGACCTGACCGAACTGGTCAGGCAGGGGCCGCATGCCGCGGACCAACTGCCGCAAATGCTCAAGGCGCTCGGCATCGACGAAGAAGCGCTTGCGCGCACGCAGCCCCTGGTGCTGCGCGACATGGAGCGGGTCTGCGCGCTATGCCACCACAAGGGTGAATGCGTTCGCGATTTCGCCGACGGATCCGCCGCCGACCATTACGAGGAATACTGCCCCAACGCGCCCACTATCGAAGTGCTTGGGCCGGAGGTGCATAAATGAAGATTTCGCGTTCGGCCTGGATTCACATTTCGCTGTCCATCGTCATTGCCATCGCGGCGCTGTTCCTGATCCGCATGCACAATGCGGGCGGATCGCTTTTTTGAGCGCCATGCTGCGGAAGGGTCGAAAGCCCTCCGACGATGGAACAAGCGGCCTTACGGTAAAGAAGTGAAGATGTCGCGTTCCATCCGGATTCAGATTGCCCCGGCCGTCGTCATCGCTCTCGGTGCGCTGTTTCTTGTCAGCCCGCGCGATGCGCACTGCGCCACTTTGTCGGAAGACAGCGCTGCTGCGGGGCATCGCCTGGCCGCGGCGTGGTGCAAGGAGTGTCACGCCATCGAGGCTAGGCCAGCGGGGAATGCGACAGCCGCACCGGATTTCGCCGATATAGCCAGCCGCCCGTCGACCACGGCGCTTTCGTTAAAAGTCTTCCTTCGGACCAACCACCCGACCATGCCAAACATCGTCATCGCGCCCGATCAAGCCGATGACCTCGCAAATTACATTCTGGGTCTGAAGCGCAACTAACCGGTCTGGCGCTTCGGTTCTGATTGAATCAGAACCGAAGCTCCAGATTCTTGTTTTGACGCGTTTTCTTTACGCGAACCGGTATCCACTTCGCTCGAAAACGCTCTATTGATGCGCCATTGCCGCGATGGCATCCGCGATCGCAATGGTTCGCCGCGCCATGTCGGCGTGCAGTCGCTCCACCATCTGTCCCTCGAGCGAAATCGCACCGCGCGAGGCATTTTCCGGCAGATCGAACGCCGCGATGACCTTGCGGGCATGGGCGACTTCCTCCGCCGGCGGCGTGAAGATCGCGTTGCAGGCCTCGATCTGGCCCGGATGGATCAGCGTCTTGCCGTCGAGGCCGAGATCGCGGGCTTGCGTGCATTCCTGCCCAAAGCCGTTGAAATTGCTGAAATCGCTGTAGGGTCCGTCGAGGATATCGAGGCCATGGGCGCGGGTGGCGAGGATGCAATGGGTGATCATCGGGATCATCGCGGCCCGGCCGGGCTGCATTCTGATCCGCGTTTCCCGTGAAATGTCGTTCGGTCCGAACACGAAACCGGCCAGCCGCATTTCCGAATCGCGCGAAGCTGCGGCCAGCTCCTCGGCATGCAGCACCGCGCGGGCGGTCTCGATCATCGCCCAGACCCTGATCGAAATATCGGCGTTGAGGTCGCTGAGGCGGTCGGCAATGGCCGCAAGGTCCTTTACGCTGGAAATCTTGGGAACCAGGATGCCGTCGGGCCGGACCTTGCCGGCCATGGCGAGGTCGTCGATCCACCACGGTGAATCCAGCGCGTTGACGCGAATCACGATCTCGCGCTTGCCGAACCCCCCGGCCACAACGGCCTGCGCGATCTGGTCGCGCGCCAGCGCCTTGGCCTCCGGAGCGACGGAATCCTCGAGGTCGAGGATGATGCCGTCGGCGGGAAGGTTCCTCGCTTTTTCCAGCGCCCGCGCATTCGAACCGGGCATGAACAAGAGGCTGCGGCGCGGGCGAATCATGGGCAGGTTCCCTTCAATTCCCGAAGGCTCCGCGATAGCATCTCGGCCGGCGCTCCGAAAGTCTTGTTCCCGAGTGCCTCATATGGTTAGCAACGCGCATGACAGGATTTCCCCAACGACTGCTGGAGGGCTATCGGACCTTCACGTCACAGCGGCTGCCAACCGAACAGTCGCGCTACCGCGAGCTGTCCGAGCGCGGACAGTCACCCCAAGTGATGGTGATCGGCTGCTGCGATTCCCGGGTATCGCCGGAGGTAATCTTCGATGCCGGCCCCGGCGAGCTATTCGTGATGCGCAACATCGCCAATCTGGTGCCGGTCTATCAGCCCGACAGCGGCGCGCATGGCGTGTCGGCGGCGCTGGAATACGCGGTTACGGTCCTGCGCGTGAAGCACATTGTCGTGCTCGGTCACGCGCAATGCGGCGGCATCCGCGCCTTCATCGACAAGATCGAGCCGCTGTCGCCCGGCGATTTCATCGGCAAATGGATGGCGATGTTCATCAAGCCGGGCGAAACGGTTGCCCAGCGCGGCCACGAAACCATGGCTGATTTCACTGTCAGGATCGAGAAAGCCGCCGTGTTCCGCAGCCTGGAAAACCTGATGACGTTTCCCTTCGTGCGGACGCTTGCCGAGCGTGGCGAGCTCAGGCTGCACGGCGCCTATTTTGGCGTGAAGGAGGGATCGCTGTTCGTGCTCGATCAGGCCGCAAAGGAATTTCACAGCGTGGGAACCGGCGAATAGCGAGTAACGGCTGGAGATTCCCGTCGCTATTCGCCGCCATGATCATTGCTCCAGCGGTCCGACAGCGCCAGCATGAACGCCGAGACCACGAACGCGAGGTGCACGCCGACCAGCCAGGCCAGTTTCTGGGTGTCGAACACCGTGTCGATATTCATGAATGCCTTCAGCACCTGGATCGCGGAGATCGCCACGATCGAGGCGAGCAGTTTTTGCTTCAATCCGCCGAAATTGACCTTGGTCATCCAATCCGGCCAATCCGGGTGATCGCCCGGATCGATTTTCGAAACGAAATTCTCGTAGCCGGAGAACACCACGATCAGGATCAGATTGCCGGTCAGGGAGACGTCGATCAGCGAGAGCGCGCCCAGGATGATGTCGGACTCCTTGGAGCCCGGCGCGTGGACGATGAATTCCCAGAGCAGCATGCAGAATTTGAGCAGCAAGACAGCAAGGCTGATGACGAGGCCGAAATAGAACGGCGCCATCAGCCAGCGGCTGTTGAAGATCAGGCTTTCGAAGCCCGTCTCGATTCGTTTCAGCTTCGGATTGGGCCGATAGGAGGTCGGCTGTTCCGTCATCGTGGCTCCAGCTCCTTGACGCAGAACCTCACGCCGCCTTTTTCTTGGCGCTGATCAGCTTGCGGTTGATCAGGCATTCGGCGATCTGGATCGCGTTCAGGGCTGCGCCCTTGCGCAGATTGTCCGAGACGCACCACAGCACCAGGCCGTTGTCCACGGTGGAATCCGCGCGGATGCGGCTGATGTAGGTCGCGTCCTCGCCGGCCGCCTCGTAGGGCGTGACGTAACCGCCGGGCTCGTGCTTGTCGATCACCAGGCATCCCGGCGCATTGCGCAAGATGTCGCGCGCCTCGTCCGGCGAAATCGGATTTTCGAACTCGATGCTGACGGCTTCGGAATGGCCGACGAATACCGGCACCCGCACGCAAGTCGCGGTCAGCTTGATTTTGGGATCAAGAATCTTCTTGGTCTCCATCATCATCTTCCACTCTTCCTTGGTGTAGCCGTCCTCCATGAACACGTCGATTTCGGGGATCACATTGAAGGCGATGCGCTTGGCGAACTTCTTGTTGACGATATCGCTGTTGGTGTAGACCGCCTTGGTCTGCGAAAACAGTTCGTCCATGGCGTCCTTGCCGGCGCCGGAGACCGATTGGTAGGTCGAGACAACCACGCGCTTGATGACCGCCTTGTCGTGCAGCGGCTTCAACGCGACCACGAGCTGCGCCGTCGAGCAGTTCGGGTTGGCGATGATGTTCTTCTTCGCAAAGCCTGCGACCGCATCCGCATTGACCTCGGGCACGATCAGCGGCACGTCCGGATCCATGCGCCAGGCGGACGAGTTGTCGATCACGACCGCGCCGGCGGCGCCGATTTTCGGCGACCATTCCTTCGACACCGCGCCGCCCGCCGACATCAGGCAGATATCGACGTCGGAGAAGTCGTAGTTCTCGAGGGCCTTGACCTTCAGGGTACGGTCGCCATAGGAGACTTCCACGCCCATGCTGCGCCGTGACGCCAGCGCCACCACCTCGTCAGCCGGAAATTTGCGCTCGTCGAGAATGTTGAGCATTTCCCGCCCGACATTGCCGGTCGCTCCGACCACCGCGACTTTGTAACCCATCGTTCACTCTCCGCAGAAAAATGCCTCCCGACCGCCCCCGGCGGAAGGGGAAGAGGCAGCGCTTCTATGCGAGAAACGGCCTCAAGACAACGTCAGACCCGCGTACCTGGACGCTCGATGCGATCATTTTGGGCCAGCCGAGCCCACTCCTCATATCAGACCCGAATTCATCCGGCCCTCACCAGCTTCGCTGACGAGTGCTGCAGCACGCTGGCGCGTTTGTTGGCCTATGTAGGCACTCTCGCCTTGGTTGCGATCCTCGGCGTTCATCTGTGGGACCAGGTGCCGGTGGATGAAGCGAACCAGCCCGCGGCCAAACCGGGCTGGGGAGTGGCTGAACGCTCGCACCCGGCGTTTGCCGTCAGCCAGTTCGATTTGCCTGAAAAAACAGAGGCCTATGAGATATTTCGGCATCCTCTGGGCGGTCGCCGGGACACCATCCGCTGGTCTTCCCGTGACGCCACGCGGGGCGATCGACCGGTCGCGGAACTCGAGATCTACCGACCCGGTGGTGAAATCGGCCAATTCGGGCAGACGATCGACAATCTCGCCGCCCGAATGGAGCCTAACGGCCCGCGCGAACTGGAAGCGGCCGGCGCTGTCGACACCAAGTTCGGCAGCGTGACACTGCTTCGTACTCCCGGCGCAGCCGGATCTTGTCTCGGCTTCCTCAAACATCTCAACGATCCGAATCTGCAGATTTCCGGCTGGTCCTGCCAGGGGGGCGGTTTGCCCGCCCAGCGGACCACGATCGGCTGTATGTTGAACCGGCTGGTGCTGCTCACGGCTGGAAACGACCCCAAACTGGCGGAAATGTTCGCCCGCGCCGAACTGCGCCGGACGAACTGCGCGTCGCCGGCCCCCCCGGTGGACTGGGTCACGTCGGCGGGGGACCCGCCTTTGCGCGGCACACTTTAATCGGCCTCCCACCAAGCCGCTGGTTCTCAAGCAACTTTTCGTATGGTCCTGCATTATTCCGAGACACTGTGGCCCGTTTGACCTTGTGGCTGCATAGGCCCGGCAGCTAAAGTGACGGCAAATCGGAAATGGCGGCCGGGCCGCTCGTGAGGACATGATGACCCCAAAAATTCCTGCCGCGATCAAGCTTGCGGTGTTGCTGGCTGCCCTCGCCGTTGTCGCCGTTAGCTTCGACATGACATCGGCGAGCGCCGAGCCCAAGCGGCAGTACGACAACCGCGGCCGGCCCTCCTACGGTCCAAACGGCCCCAACGTGGTCTATCAGCAGGGTCCGCACACCCGCATTTACGTCACCAAGCGTTCCTGGCTCGATGCCGGCGTCGAGGTCTTGCCGGGCGACCGCAAGTTCTCCGATTACGCCTTTCCGCCGGAGTACGGCTATCCGTCGTTTGCACGTGAGAACTTGAACCGCCCGATCGATCGCCAGCCGACCAACCCGCCGTCGGACATGGGCGGATATCCGCGCAGTTTCCCGCTGTATTGAGCGCGTAGAGACGGTCGTCCCGGCGAATGCCGGGACCCAAACGCCGCGGCCTCTGATTTCGAAACCGCTGTTCGATGACTTCGCCAGACCACAAACATCTGTGACCATGGGTCCCGGCTCGAGGCCGGAACGACGAGGCGGAAAGGCGCGCGCTTACGCGTGCAGCTTCTGCAATTCCCCAAGGATCGCTTCGCCCATCTGCGTGGTGCTGACAGACGTCGTGCCCTCGGACTTGATGTCCGCGGTGCGCAGCCCGCTCGCCAGCACGGCAGCGATCGCCGCATCGACCTGGTCGGCAAGCCGGCCCATGTCGAAGGAATAGCGCAGCGCCATTCCGAATGAGGCGATCATCGCGATCGGATTGGCGAGACCCTTGCCGGCGATGTCAGGCGCCGAACCGTGCACCGGCTCGTACAACGCCCGGCGCTTTTTGGTCTTGACGTCGACCTCGCCGAGCGAGGCCGACGGCAGCATGCCGAGCGAGCCGGTCAGCATCGCCGCGATATCCGAGAGCATGTCGCCGAACAGATTGTCGGTCACGATGACGTCGAACTGCTTCGGCCATTTCACCAGATTCATGCCGCCGGAATCGGCGAGCTGATGCTCGAGCTCGACGTCCTTGTATTCGCGCCCGTGGACCTGGGTGACCACCTCGTTCCACAGCACGCCCGATTTCATGACGTTGCGCTTTTCCATCGAGGTCACCTTGTTGCGGCGCTTGCGCGCCAGGTCGAAGGCGACGCGGGCGATGCGCTCGATCTCATAGGTGTCGTAGACCTGGGTGTCGATGGCGCGCTTCTGGCCGTTGCCGAGATCGGTGATGGTCTTCGGCTCGCCGAAATACACCCCGCCCGTGAGTTCGCGCACGATCATGATGTCGAGGCCCTCGACCACCTCGCGCTTCAGGCTCGAGGCGTCCGCCAGCGCCGGATAGCACACCGCCGGACGCAGATTGCCGAACAGGCCGAGGTCCTTGCGCAAGCGAAGCAGCCCGGCCTCGGGCCGCGCCTCGTAGGGAACGCTGTCCCATTTCGGACCGCCGACCGCGCCGAAGATCACGGCATCCGCGGCCATCGCCCTGGCCATGGTGGCGTCCGTGATGCTCTGCTTGCTCGCCTCATAGGCCGCGCCGCCGACCAGCCCGTCCTCGGTCTCGAAATGCGCGATACCTTCCGCATTGAGCCAGCCGATCAGCCGTTTTACCTCGGCCATCACTTCGGGGCCGATGCCGTCGCCGGGGAGGAGCAGGAGGTTGTGGGTCGCCATGGTCGGTTTGCCTTTTGCGGAGTAGCGGATGCGCGCGGAGTGCTAAAGCCCCGTTGCGCTGATGGCAAGACACCATTGCTTGCCGCGCGCCTGTGCAACCGGGCCTTCACCTGCCAGAATGACGGCCCCTGCCGGAGATTCCCGTGAAAGCCCCCGCTTCTCCCTCGCCGCCTGCGCATCCCGCGCGGCTGATCCTGATCCTGTCGCTGACCCCGACGGTCGGTCTCGGCATCGGCCGCTTCGCCTATTCGCTGGTGCTGCCGGACATGCGGGACGCGCTCGGTTGGTCGTATTCGGCCGCCGGCTTCATGAACACCATCAATGCGGCAGGCTATCTCGCCGGCGCGCTGATGGCCTCGCGGCTGATCCGGCGGTACGGCCTTTCCGCCGCCGTGCGCTGGGGAACGCTGGCCTGCCTGGTGTCGCTGACGCTGTGCGCGCTGTCGGGCAATTTTTTCGTCCTGAGCTTTGCGAGGCTGCTCGCCGGGCTTGGCGCGGCGGCGGGATTCGTCGCCGGCGGAACGCTGGCGACCAAGATCGCCCAGTCGCGCCCGGCGCGGGCGAATTTTCTGCTCAGCCTGTTTTATGCCGGGCCCGGGCTCGGCATCCTGGCCTCGGGCCTGATCGCGCCCTTTGTGCTGAATGCGTTCGGCCCGGGCTCATGGTGGATCGTGTGGTGGGCGATGACGGCGCTCGCGATCGCCATGACCATTCCGCTGCTGCTGACGCCGATCGATGTCGATGACGGCATCGCCGACGCGGCGCCGGCGGAATTCGCTGTGATGCCGGTCGTGATCTATCTCGCCGGCTATTTCCTGTTCGGCGCCGGCTACATCGCCTACATGACCTTCATGATCGCCTATGTCCGCGATGCCGGCGGCGGCGCGGCGGCGCAGAGCGCGTTCTGGAGCCTGATCGGCATCAGCGCCTTCGCAACGCCATGGGTGTGGCGCCGCGTGCTGGCGCTCGACCGCGGCGGCCTGTCGACCGCGATCATCCTCGGCGTCAACGCGTCAGGCGCGGCGCTGCCGCTGTTCGGGCATTCCCCGTTGTTGCTGGCGATCTCGGCGCTGGTGTTCGGGGTGGCGTTCTTCGCGGTGGTGGGATCCACCACCGCGTTTGTCCGCCTCAACTATCCGCCTTCGGCCTGGCCCAAGGGAATCGCGGCGATGACGATTGCCTTCGGCATCGGCCAGACGCTGGGCCCGATCGCGGTCGGCGCCGTCACCGACGCCATGGGCAGCCTGTCCTACGCGCTCAACGTCTCGGCTGCGATGCTGGCGGTGGGTGCGATCGCGGCGGCCTTTCAGGGCAAGCTGGCGCAGAAGCCGTAGGGTCGCGAAGAGGCTAACTTCCGCTGAACGAATTGTAGCCCTGGTCTTCCCAGTAGCCGCCCTTGTAGTCGTTGGTGACTTCCATCGAGATCACGTATTTCGGATTCTTGAAGCCGAGTTTCGTCGGCACCCGGATCTTCATCGGATAGCCGTAGGCGCGCGGCAGGATCTCGTCGGCGAACTTGAACGTCATCTGGGTCTGCGGATGCAGCGCCGTCTCCATGTCCAGCGGCGAGTTGTAGCCCTCGGAATCCGCGCACTGGAACCAGCAATATCTGGCGCGGGTATCGGCGCCGACCAGTTTTAGGAAATCCCGCAGCGGCGTGCCGGTCCAGCTCCCGATCGCGCTCCAGCCCTCGACACAGATATGGCGCGTGATCTGCCTGACCTGCGGCAGCTTGTAGAGCTCCTCCAGCGTCCAGGACTTCTTGTTGTCGACCAGCCCCCGCACCTCGAACTTCCACGCCTTGCCGTCGATGGTGGGCGCGTCGTCGAGATCGTAATAGGCGTTGAACGGGAACGGCTTGGTGATCGCGCTCTCCGGATATTCCGGCGCCAGCGCATTGGGATTGAAGATCGCTGCCTGCACGGCGTCGTTGAACTTCGAGATTTTCTTCAGCATGTCCTCGGCGGAAAAGCTGTCGGAGACGTCGCAGCCGGTCAACAGCGTCAATGCGCCGAGGCTCGCGCCGCCGGCGATGAAGCGCCGGCGCGCCAGATCCGGCATCACCTTTACCGCGTCCCTGACCAGCAGCTTCTTGTCGACGCCGGGGATCAGAAGCGAGCGAAGTCGGCCCATGATAAACCTCCTTGAATTAGCGGCCGATGATCATGGCGCGCAGGCTTTTCGGCACCAGCACCGCCAACGCGACATGAACGATCAGGAACGCAACGATCGCCGACATGCAGAAGAAGTGCACGTAGCGCGCCAAATCATAGCCGCCGAACAGCGCGGTCAGCCATTGCAGCTGCACCGGCTTCCAGATCGACAGGCCCGACAATACGATGAGGACCCCGACCACGATGATGCCGGCATAGAGCAGCTTCTGCACGTAATTGTAGCGGGTGAGGTCGTCATGCGAGAGGTGGCCGGTCAGCGCCGCCCTGGCGTCCGAGATCACCCCGGCCGGCGTGATCGGCAGCAGCTTCTTGCGGAAACGGCCGGTGGCAAGACCCAGCGCGAGATAGACTGATCCGTTGACCATCAACAGCCACATCGCCGCGAAATGCCACAGCAGCGCGCCGCCGAGCCAGTCGCCAAGCGTGATGCTCTTTGAGAATTTCAGGAAGCCGAACAGCGGCGAGGCATTGTAGATCTGCCATCCCGACATGATCATCAGGATCATCGCTACAGCATTGATCCAGTGCACCGTCCGGACCCATGCCGGCTGGATTACCCTGGCCGCGGCCGGGACGGCGCGTTCATCGCTGGCTGCAAGGCTAGACATCGCGATTCCCTGGTTGTTGCATCTCTGGAAGTCGGTACGTTGGAATATACGCCGGGAACTCCTGCTTCGTTACTGCCATACGGGCTATAAAGTCGATGCACGCAGCGTATGGCGGTCACAAAAAAGCGAGCCGGGCTGCCCCGGCTCGCGGTCGCGCATCCTGTTGGGGGCAAAAAGCAGGACGAGCGGGGCGTTATGACGGCATCAGGACGGTGTCGACCACGTGGATCACGCCGTTCGACTGGTTGACGTTCGGGATCGTGACGGTCGAGGAATCGCCCTTGGAGTCGATGATCATCACGGTATGGCCGGAGCGCTTGACGGTCAGTTCCTCGCCCTGGACGGTTTTCAGCTTCTTGCCGTCGGTCAGGTCGGAAGCCTCGAGCTTGCCCGCGACCACGTGGTAGGTGAGGATTTTGGTCAGGGTCGCCTTGTTCTCGGGCTTCACCAGCGTGTCGACCGTGCCGGCGGGCAGCTTGCCGAAGGCGGCGTTGGTCGGCGCGAACACGGTGAACGGGCCCTTGCCTTCCAGCGTGCCCACGAGACCGGCAGCCTTCACCGCCGCGACCAGCGTGGTGTGGTCCTTCGAATTGACGGCGTTCTGGATGATGTTCTTCGACGGGAACATCGCCGCACCCCCGACCATCACGGTCTTCTCGCCGGACATTTCGCTCTTCATCTTGTCTTGCGCGCTCACCGGCGCGACGAGTGTTGCGGTCAGAGCCAGCGCACTGAGGGCGGCGGCGGAGAAAAATGCAATACGCTTGGACATGGATCGTCTCCCGATGGATTGAGGTGACCGGCGGAAATCCGCCGGCGCTTGAGGCAACAACGACGCCTGTCCACTGATGAATTGACTGCGTCGCCGTTGGCCCGAGCTACGGGAGGTGTTGGGGGCGGTTTCGAACAATAATTTATCGTGATGCTTGAAACTTTTTGCGGGGCCGGCCGTGTCCCTCCCCGTCATTGCGAGCGCAGCGAAGCAATCCATTTCGCCGCGCCACCGCAAACTCGCTGCCAGCGGAGCAAGCGGAGCGACCCCCCACCCACGACCCCTCCCCGCCACGCGCAAGGCGCGTGGAGGGAGGGGAGATACCGCGCATGACTTCGCGATCTCGCCGCGTGTTTTCGCGCGAAGTTTTTCTTTTCGTTCACGCCCTCCTCACAAAAGAGGGCGCAGGGAAAGCCGGGTGCGCGCTGCACCCGCGGTCTCGCGTGCAAAAAATAGAAAAAGCGCACACGAGCATACAGGTTCAGCGGAAGCAGTCCGGCCTTCCCTGCGCAATGGTTTTACGGCTTATGTCGGGCTCTCCCCGGCGATCGGGCTTTCTTGTCACCGTCGCTTGCGAAAATCGCTTCCGCTAACTTGACGCCGGCGTCGAGGCGTCAGGACCACACGATTTTGCCGTCCACAAGTAAAGCGCTCTCGTCAGAAGCGCCGCTTGCGGCCACCGCATCCAACCCCGCGTCCGTGACGATCGCGATACGCCCCTCGAGTGGGGTGGACGGGGACTTTATAAGGGTGATTTGCGGCTTCGGAAAATCAGAATATTTTCTCGGAAGGGACTGGACAGGTAGAATCAGCCTGATCCGGCTGAGGAAATTAGATTTTACGCGCAAATCGGGGAGGGGCGTGCGCGGGGCTCCGTACGGCGGATTACGCCTTCGGCTCAATCCGCCCTACGAGTTCGTCATTGCGAGGAGCGCAAGCGACGAAGCAATACAGCTTGGCCGTTCGTGTATCATGGATTGCTTCGCTTCGCTCGCAATGACCACGGGAGCACTAATCTCGATTGTTCGGTGTCTGCACGAATCCCCTATTCCAGGTCGGGCTGATCAGGATCTCGTTGACGCAGACCCGCGGCGGCATGCTGGCGACGAAGGCGATGGTGCGGCCGCAATCCTCGGGCTGCAGCATCCGCGCCTGCTCCTCTTCCGACGGCACCACCGGCCGCAGTTTCAGGATCGGGGTTGCGACCTCGCCGGGCGACAGGCAGCAGGCGCGGAGCCCGTTGACGCATTCATCCATGTTGAAGGAATGCGTCAGCGCCAGCACCGCGTGCTTGGTCGTGGTGTAGGCCGGTCCCGGCATCTTCGAGACATGGCGGCCGGCCCAGGACGCGACGTTGATGATGCAGCCGTCCTTCTGCTTGCGCATCGCCGGCAGCACCGCGCGCATGCAGTAGAGGACGCCGTTGAGATTGATCTCGACGAGCTTGTTCCAGCCTTCCAGCTCCATGTCCGCCCAACTGCGCTTCGGTACGTTGATGCCGGCGCTGTTGACCAGGAGATCGATGCGGCCATGTCGGCTGAGAATCTGCTCGGCGGCCTTGCTGACATCGGCGGCGACGCTCACATCGAGCGGGATCGCCTCGGCCTTGCCGCCGCTCCCGGTAATCTTCGCCACCACGGCATCCAGCGCGTCTTTCCGCCGCCCCGAAACCACCACCGTCCAGCCATCCGCGGCCAGCGCCTCGGCGCCTGCCTCGCCGATCCCGCTGCCGCCGCCGGTCACCCAGGCCACGCGTTTCCCGTTATTTGACATGCAAACTGTCTCCGTTGCTTTGTGAATGGCGTTTTTGCTATTGAACTGTCACCCTGTCGCGGTCCGACGGCCGCGTCCGCCCTTCTCGCAATGATGCATGAACGCGACCCAGAAAACCATCATGAACGCCAACCTGTTTTCCCGCCTGTTCGACGGCCTCGACGATCCCTCGCGGCTCGCGATCGAAATGCTCGACGGTCAGCGCATCAGCTACGGCGAGCTGATCGCTCGCATTGGGCAGATGGCCAATGTGCTGGTGAGCCGCGGCGTCAAGACCGGTGACCGCGTCGCCGCCCAGACCGAAAAATCGGTGCCGGGCCTCGTGCTCTATCTCGCCACGGTGCGCGCCGGCGCGGTGTATCTGCCGCTCAACACCGCCTATACGCTCAACGAGCTCGAATATTTCATCGGCGACGCCGAGCCCTCGCTGGTGGTGTGCGATCCCTCGAAGGCCGAGGGCATCGGCAAACTCGCGGCGAAAGTCGGCGCCAGCGTCGAAACGCTGGGGGCCGACGGCAAGGGCTCGCTGACCGACGCCGCCGAAAAGGCAAAACCCGAATTCGCAACCGTCGTGCGCGCCGATGACGATCTCGCCGCGATCCTTTACACCTCGGGCACTACCGGACGTTCCAAGGGCGCGATGCTGACGCACGATAATCTTGCGTCAAATTCACTCTCGCTGGTCGACTACTGGCGCTTCACCGACAAGGACGTGCTGATCCACGCGCTTCCGATCTATCATACCCACGGGCTGTTCGTGGCGAGCAATGTCACGCTGTTCGCACGCGCCTCGATGATCTTCCTGCCGAAATTCGATCCCGAACTGATCATCAAGCTGATGGCGCGCGCCACCGTGCTGATGGGCGTGCCGACCTTCTACACGCGCCTCCTGCAGAGCCCGGCGTTGACCAAAGACTCGACAAAGCATATGCGGCTGTTCATTTCGGGCTCGGCGCCGCTGCTCGCCGATACCCATCGTGAATGGTTCGCGCGCACCGGCCACGCCGTGCTCGAGCGCTACGGCATGACCGAAACCAATATGAACACCTCGAACCCCTATGACGGCGAGCGCGTGCCCGGCGCGGTCGGCCATCCGCTGCCCGGCGTGTCCGTGCGCGTCACCGATCCCGAAACCGGCACGGAATTGGCGCGCGACGAAATCGGGATGATCGAGGTCAGGGGACCCAACGTCTTCAAAGGTTACTGGCGGATGCCGGAGAAGACGAAGTCAGAATTCCGCGGCGACGGCTTCTTCATCACCGGCGACCTCGGCAAGATCGACGCCAAGGGCTATGTGCACATCGTCGGCCGCGGCAAGGACCTCGTGATCTCCGGCGGATTCAACGTCTACCCCAAGGAAATCGAGAGCGAGATCGACGCCATGCCGGGCGTGATCGAATCCGCCGTTATCGGCGTGCCGCATGCCGATTTCGGCGAGGGCGTCACCGCGGTCGTGGTCTGCGACAAGGGCGCCAAGGTCGATGAAGCTTCCGTGCTGAAAGCGCTCGACGGCCGTATCGCGAAGTTCAAGATGCCGAAGAAGGTGATCCTGGTCGAGGACTTGCCGCGCAACACCATGGGCAAGGTGCAGAAGAATATTTTGCGCGACACCTATTCGAAGATCTATTCGAAGTAGCGCGCTGCTGGTCCCCTGCAACGCTTCCCGTCTTAGACCAGGCTGATCACGAACCGGCTGCCGACGATGAACAGGTACGCGCCGAACGCCATTTCCAGCGTCCGCTTCGACATCGCATGCGCGGCCCTCACCCCCAGCGGCGCGGTCAGCAGGCTCAACGGCATCACCAGCACGGCGCCGATCAGCGAGACGTAGCCGAGCGCAAACGGCAGCTGCAGCGCTGCGACATCGGGAAAACGCGCGGCCGCGGGCCAGCCGGCATAGACGTAGCCGAGCGCCCCGGGGATCGAGATCAGGACTGCCAGCGCCGAGGAGGTCGCGACCGCCTGATGGATCGGCCGGCCGTAGAAGGTCATCAGCAGGTTCGAAAACAATCCGCCGCCTATGCCCATCAAGGTGGAGAGGATGCCTACGAAGAAGCCGTAGACTTTCATCAGGAGCCCCTTCGGGAGATCGTCGCCGAACTGCCAGGTCGCACGCGCCAGCAGCAGGCGGGCCGCGGCCGACCAGGCCACGGCGACGAACACGATCTTGAACAGCCGCTCCGGCGCGTAACGCGCGGTGATGCTGCCGGTGATCACGCCAGCCAGCACCGGCAGCCACCACGCCTGGAGGATTTCGGTGTCGACCGCGCCCCGGAGGTGATGCGCCCGCCAGGAGCGAATCGAGGTCGGGATGATGATGGCAAGCGAGGTGCCGATACACAGCGGCATCCGCACCTCCAGCGGCACGCCTGCAAGTCGGAAGCATTCGTAGAACACCGGGACCAGGATCGCGCCGCCGCCAATGCCGAACACGCCTGCGAGAAAACCGGAGAGCGCGCCGACCGCCACCAGCAGTAATGCCAGTTGGATCAGCTCT
>CAWHRA010000005.1:0-22535 GCA_963831585.1 uncultured Alphaproteobacteria bacterium
TCTAGCGCCGGTCTGAGGCGGTCGGCGCGAGCGGCGTTGGAGCCGGCCGCAAAGTCGGCTATCTAGGCGTCGCAGTCGCTCCTCTTCGGCGAGACCATTTTGACCCCACCTGACCCCTCCCCCCGTATCGCCGCGGCCAACGATCCGGCGGCGCCGCCGTTCGGCGCCTTCGCACCGACGCGCGCGCAAGCCGCGATCATTTCGCTGGCGCAACGCTCCAGGCTGAAACGAGGCGCGTTTCGCCCGATGCTGTCGCGGCTGATCAATTTGCTGCGCGCCGGTCCGGTCGACGTGCGCTATCAGGGCGCGGCGTTCCGGTTCTATCATCAGACCAGCGCCACCGAACGCGGCGCGCTGTTCAATCCCGACTACAATCTGGAAGAGCTGGATTTTCTGCGCGCGCATACGCCGGTCGGCGGCGTGTTCGTCGACGTCGGCGCCAATGTCGGCACCTACGCCATGGTGCTGGCGCGCCGCGTCGGCGCTGATGGAACAGTGATCGCGGTCGAACCGCATCCGGTCACCCATGCGCGGCTTGCCTTCAACCGCGCCGCCTCGGGCTTCGACCAGGTCAGGCTGGTCGCCGCGGCCGCCGGACCCGCCGACGGCGAACTGATGATCGAGACCGATGGCGACAATCTCGGCGCCAGCCATATCGTTTCGGGCAAGCCGCCGGGCCACGCCATCCGTGTGCCGTCATGGCGGCTGGAGCGCATTCTCGGCGACGCCGGCGTCACCCGCGTCGATGCATTGAAGATCGACGTCGAGGGATTTGAGGATCGCGTCCTGAGCGGCTTCTTCCGGGATGCACCGCAACTTCTGTGGCCGCGGGCGGTGGTGATCGAACATCTGTCGCGCGACGAATGGCAGGACGACTGCATCGCCGACATGCTTGCGCGGGGCTATGCCGAGATCGGCCGGAACCGCAGCAACACGCTGTTGCTGCGCGGCTGAACTTTTGTCCGTATCTGGCGGTTCAATGGGAGCACCATCCTCGGGCCAACGGAGATTTTGATGATCGACCACGTCGGCTTTCCGGTTTCCGACTACGCGCGCGCCAAGACGTTCTATGCAAATGCCCTGGCCCCGCTCGGCTACGGCATCGTCATGGAGATGACGCAGCAGCAGACCGGGCACTATCCCGCGGCCGGCTTCGGCGCCGACGGCAAGCCGGATTTCTGGATCGGCGGCGAAGGCGGATTGAACAAGCCGCTGCATGTCGCGATTGTGGCCAGGGATCGCGCCACGGTCGACGCCTTCTACAAGGCTGCCATGGCGGCCGGCGGGCGCGACAATGGCGCGCCCGGAATTCGCGCGCATTATCACCCCAATTATTACGGCGCCTTCGTGCTCGATCCCGACGGCCACAATATCGAGGCGGTGTGCCACGCGCCGGAATGACCGGTTCCGGATCCGTCCGATGCGGAACATCGCCCGATCGGGGCCGTTATCGCTCCAGCAGGAACGGAGCGAAACATGGTCAACGACAACACCGCCAACGACACCCGGCGTGTCTGGGACCTCATGAAGAAGATCGGCCTTGCGATGCTGGTCACCCGCGATGGCGATAGATTGCGCGCGCGGCCGATGAGCGCCTGTCTCGATCGCGACGCGAACGCGATTTTCTTCCTCACCGACGCGCGGCGCCACAAGGACGAGGAAATCGCCAGGGATCCACATGTCAATCTGTCGTTCGCGGATGCCGGCAGCCAGAAATACGTCTCCATCACCGGCACCGCCGCGATCTCCAACGACCGCGAAAAAATCCGTCAGCTGTTCTCGACGCCGGCAAAGGCATGGTGGGATTCGGCCGAGGATCCCAACATTCGCGTGCTGAAGATCTCGCCCGATGACGCTGAATTCTGGGATTCGCCGGGCTCAATCATCAGCTATGTGAAGATGGCGGCTGCCGCTTTCAGCGGCACGCGGCCCAATCTCGGCGACAACCGCAAGGTGTCGATGTAGATGCCGATCGAACCTCCCGAAATTCCGCCGGCGACACCCGGCAGTCCCTCGGAGCCGCCGCAGGAAAGTCCCCCGGGCAGTCCACGGCCGGAAGTGCCGCCCCCGGTCAGGGAGCCCGGTGAGCCGCCGCAGCCTGACGAGTTGCCTGGTCAAACGCCCGACGAGCTTCCGGTGCGAGGCCCGGAAGGACCGCGCACGCCCTCGCCTGCGACAGATGCCGGAATCAGCGATCTGCCCCGCTCCGCGCCCGACCTGAATCCGGGCCAGCCGGACACATCGGCGGCAACAATGTGATATGACGGTTTGAAACCATCGCCTGAATGCGCAATGAACAGGCGCGTATCCAAACCTTGCGTGCGCCGAAATAAATAGAAGTCCGCCTTCGTGGCCCGCCACAATCCGGCCTAACGTCTATTTGTTGATCGCCCGACGTTAGTTGCCAAATCCGCTGCCAGGAATCTTCCGGGGATTAAGACCATCATGACAAACCTTCGACTCGTCCTGCTTGCCACGACCGCGCTGACGGCGATGCAGTTGATTGCTGCGCCGTCGCATGCGCAGACCGCGCCGCTGGTCATGGCCCAGGCCAAGGAAGAACTTGGTCCCGACGGAAAGCCCAGGCAGCCGCCAAAGGGAGCTCCGCCGCCGCGGCCGGCGCCACCCGCCGCAGCGCCGCCACCGCCCCCGCGGCCCGCGCCACCGCCACCACCTCCTCCGCATGCGGCACCTCCGCCTCCGCCGCCACCGCCTCATGTGGCGCCCCCACCGCCGCCACCGCCTCCTCGCGCGGCGCCTCCACCGCCGCCGCCTCCCCCTCGCGTGGCACCTCCTCCGCCGCCGCCGCCGCCCCATGCGGCGCCGCCGCCGCCGCCCCCACCGCGTCCCGCGCCGCCGCCTGCCCCCCCGAAACCGCCGGCCCCGCCGAGCGGCGCGCCTGCCATGCAACAACCGAAGGGTCCCCCGACTGCGGTGCCGCCGCCACCGCCGCCACCACCACCGCCACCGCCTCCTGCGGGCGTAAAGCAGCCTCCCGGACCGCCGCCGGCTGCGGCACCTCAGCCGTCACCCACGGGCGCGCCGCCGTCGGGACGTGGCGGGCCGCCGCCAACAGGCGCGGGTACTCCGCCGCCTCCTCCTCCGCCGCCACCCGCAGGCGCGGGCGCTCCGCCGCCGCCCGCCGGTGCAAAGCAGCCGCCGGGACCGCCGCCGGCTGCGGTGCCGCCGCCCTCGCCGTCCCCCACCGGCGCGCCACCGCCGACGGGACGCGGCGGGCCGCCTCCCGGCACGCCGCCGGCACCGAATGCCACGCCCGCGCCGGGCGGTGGACAGACCGCGCTGCCGCCGGGCGGCGGGCCGCTGGCACACCGTCCGCCGCCGCCGACGGTCACAGCGCCGATTCCAGCTCCGCCACCGGCCGCCCAGGCGCTGACACCGATTGCTCCCGGAACCGCCGCGCAGGGACCGCGGCGCATGGAAGATTTCCGTGGCGCGCGAAGGGAAAGCGATGAGGGCGGCCGCAAGGTCTTCACCGAACCCGGCCGGGTCATCGTGGTCGATCCCTCCGGCCAGTCCTTCATTCGCCACAACGAAGAGGATCGGTTCCGCTACGGCGCGCGCGATATCCGGACCGAGCAGGTCGGCGCTGACACCCGCACCATCGTGATTCGTCCCGATGGCTCGCAGATCATCACCGTCGTCGGCCGCGACGGCCGGTTGATGCGCCGGATCAGGCGGGATCGGGAGGGCCGCGAGATCATCATCATCGACAACAGCTACGGTGATCCGCGCGCGGTCGGCGGCTTCTATGTCGACCTGCCGCCACCTGTGCTCCGTATCCCCTATAATCGCTACATCGTCGAAGCCGACGATGCGCCGCCGGACCTGATCTACGACACCATGCTGGCGCCGCCGGTGGAACGCATCGACCGCCGTTATTCGCTCGATGAGATCCGCTACAGCCCGTCGGTGCGTGCCTTGATGCCGTCGATCGATCTCAACAGCATCAACTTCGACACCGGATCGTGGGAAATTCCCCCCGATCAGGCGGCGAAGCTGCAGGCGATCGCCGACGGCCTGAATCGGGCAATCTCGCGCAACCCGCGCGAGGTGTTCCTGATCGAGGGCCACACCGACGCGGTTGGCAACGACGTCGACAATCTGTCGCTGTCGGACCGCCGCGCCCAGTCGGCGGCCGAACTGCTGACGCAGCAGTTCCAGGTCCCCGCGGAGAACCTGACCTCGCAGGGCTACGGCTCGCAATATCTGAAGGAGCAGACCTCGGGACCGAGCCGCATCAACCGGCGCGTCACGATCCGCCGCATCACGCCGCTGCTCAACGGCGGCACGGCGTCGTTGCCGCCGCCGCCCCCGGGCATCGCACCGCCGCGGTAGGGGCGAAGCATTCGCGAAATGAAAATGGCCGGGACCGATCCCGGCCATTTTATTGGTCCTGCATTGTGCGGCGGCGCATCGGCAATGATGCCTGCCCGGGCGGCAGATCCCAGGTGAGGCGTGCCCGCGCCGTTCTCAGCCCTTGTCGGTGTCGAGTTTGAAGATGTGGGAGCTATCGCCAAGCGACAGCAAGCCTGTCTCCGCGTAGAGATTCAGCTTGGCGCGGGTATCGGTGATGTCGAGATTGCGCATTGTCAGCTGGCCGATACGGTCGGCCGGCGTGAACGCCGCATCGTCTACTTTCTCCATGCTCAGCCGCTCCGGCTGATAAGTCAGGTTGGGGCTCTCGGTGTTCAGGATGGAATAATCGTTGCCACGTCGCAGCTCGAGCGTGACCTCGCCGGTGACCGCGCGAGCCACCCAACGCTGGGCGGTTTCGCGCAGCATCAGGGCTTGAGAATCGAACCACCGGCCCTGGTAGAGCAATCGGCCAAGGCGCATGCCGCTGATCCGGTATTGCTCGATCGTGTCTTCGTTATGGATGCCGGTGATCAGGCGCTCGTAGGCGATGTGCAGCAGGGCCATGCCGGGAGCTTCGTAAATACCGCGGCTCTTTGCCTCGATGATGCGGTTCTCGATCTGGTCGCTCATGCCGAGGCCATGCCGGCCACCGATGGCGTTGGCCTCGAGAAACAGCGCGACCGGATCGGCGAACGTCTTGCCGTTCAGTGCGACGGGCTGCCCCTCCGCAAAACGCACGGTGACGGCTTCGGCCTTGACGACACAGTCGTCGCGCCAGAACGGCACGCCCATGATGGGATTGACGATCTTGATCCCGCTGTTCAGCCGCTCAAGATCCTTGGCCTCGTGGGTCGCGCCGAGAATATTGCTGTCGGTCGAGTAAGCCTTTTCGGCGCTCATCTTGTAGCCGAATCCATGGGCGGTCATGAACGCAGACATTTCGGCACGGCCGCCCAGTTCGTCGATGAACTGCTGGTCGAGCCAGGGCTTGTAGATCCGAAGATTAGGGTTGGTCAGCAGGCCGTAACGGTAGAACCGCTCGATATCGTTGCCTTTGTAGGTGGAGCCGTCGCCCCAGATGTTGACGCCATCCTCCTTCATGGCCGACACCAGCATGGTGCCGGTCACGGCGCGGCCGAGAGGAGTGGTGTTGAAATACGCGATGCCGCCGGTGCTGACGTGGAAGGCACCCGATTGGATGGCGGCAATGCCTTCGTGCACCAGTTGCGTGCGGCAATCCACAAGCCGGGCTTTTTCGGCGCCGTATTCCAGGGCCTTGCGTGGAATTTCGTCGTAGTCGGCCTCGTCGGGTTGGCCGAGATTGGCGGTATAGGCGAAGACGCGGGCGCCTTTCTGCTTCATCCACAGCAGCGCCGCGCTGGTGTCGAGACCGCCCGAGAAGGCAATGCCGACTTTTTCCCCCTTGGGAAGGCCTTTCAGGATCTTACTCATGGAGCTTCCAATCGGTCAAAATAGCGGGTGTCGTTCTGCGACTTGAGCGCGCGAATATCAAATTTCGCGCCGATGGGCACGCGATTAATGGCGGCCGGCGTGATGAAGTCGCTCACACCGGCGGTTTGCGCCCGACATCGCGGCCGAGCCATTTCTGGAAAAAGCGATAGCCCGGCCAGGCCAACCATGTCAGCGCGGCGTCGACGCCCTCGTCGGACAGGCGGGTCGATGACCAGCGGTAAATCCAGCCATGGGCCAGCCAGATCACCAGAAACGTCACCAGGCCCGCGGTCGCGACGTCGGTAAAGAAGTGCCCGCCGAACGCCATCCGGAGCAGGCTCGTCACGATGCCGAACACGGTGGCGGCCGCATAGGCCAGCGGCCGCCATGCCGGCGGCGTCAGCGCCGCAGGCGCGAAGGTCCAGAACGCCGTGGCGCCCTCGCCCGAGAAGAACGAGCAGTTTTTCGCGCAGGCGCCGCGCGGATCCCACCACGCCACGAATTGATCCGGCCCGTTGAACTGCGTCACCACCACCGGACGCGGCCGGCCCCAATAGCTCTTGAAGGTGAGATTGGTCAGCACGCCGGCGGAAAGCGTGAGCGTGACCAGCAGAAAGACGATCGCGCGCCCGGAGATCAACAGCGGCCGGTCCGGCCGCACCAGCTTCACGACCAGCGCGACGATCGCGGGCAGCGCGATCGCCCACGCAATCCACATCGCTGCGTCGCGCGCGAACGCCGCGAGCGTGTTGAGCTTCAACGGGAACGATTTGGTCGTCGTATCGTAGAACAGGCCGGCGAGTTTCAGATCGAGCTCGGGAAAAATCCCGAACAGCAATCCGACGGCAAGCGCCAGGCCCAGCGCGATGAAAAGTCCGGTCCGGTTCATGGCGCGGGGTTTAGCCGAGGAGGTTCAGCATGAAAAGGCTTCGCGGCGCACTTGGTCACGACGCCGGCGGTGATGGTGATTGCGACGGCAGCGGAGGCGGCGGATTCACCGGGCGCGGCGGTTCGCGCCAGGCCCCGGCATTGCGGCCCGCGATCATCCAGTAGACCATGCCGGCAACGATACCCGCACCGGTCATGATTTCGAGGTGACGCCGGACGACACCCTCGAAACGAAGCGTCTCGGTGTCGAACGGAACGAGACCGAGATAGCAGGCGAGCCCGACCAGGCCGCCGCCGATCGCGTAGGTCAGCGCACCCCTGACATAAAATGCTTCGGTGATCAGGACCACGAGCATCGCCGGAAGCAGGGCAAAACCGCTGATGAAGATGAAACCGAAGCCGATCACGATGTTCAGCGCGCCCTGATCGACGGGACCGGCCCCGAGTTCGCTGAATTCGGGAAACAGCACTGCGCCGACCACGATCATTCCCGCTACCAGGCAGGCCGCGAGGAAGGCGAACAGGATGACGAACAGCCGGCCGATCAATGCCATGCAACGATGCCCACCAAAATCAGCACGAATCTCTCAACCATAATGCCCGGTCCAGACCGGGACATCCAAATATTGCTCGCCTCGGCACGGTAAAGACGTGGAAGGCCGGACATAGCCGAGCAACAGCAATGCCGTCCTTCGGACGGCTAGGCCCGGCCATGACGACCTCAAGCGCATTTCGTCAATCCGTCATCGCCATCGCGCGCAGCGCCTGGCGTTCCCGCGCGGACAATTTCTCGGTCTCCGACTTCAGCTGGCCGCAGGCGGCGAGGATGTCGCGGCCACGCGGCGTACGCACCGGCGAGGAGTAGCCGGCGTTGAAGATGTATTCGGAGAATTTCTCGATCTGCTCCCAGTCCGAACATTCGTAACGCGTGCCCGGCCACGGGTTGAACGGAATGAGATTGATCTTGGCCGGAATGCCCTTGAGCAGCTTCACCAGCAGTTTCGCGTCATCGAGCGAATCATTGACGCCCTTGAGCATCACATATTCGAAGGTGATGCGCCGCGCGTTGGAGGAGCCGGGATAGTCGCGGCACGCCTGCAGCAATTCGGCGATCGGATATTTCCGGTTCAACGGCACCAGTTCGTTGCGCAATTCGTCGCGCACCGCATGCAGCGAGATCGCCAGCATGACGCCGATTTCCTCTCCGGTGCGGATGATGTTGGGCACCACGCCGGAGGTCGACAGCGTGATGCGGCGGCGGGAAATGCCGATGCCCTCATTGTCCGAAACGATCAGCAGCGCATCGCGCACCGCGTCGAAATTATATAGAGGCTCGCCCATACCCATCATCACGACGTTGGTGACGAGGCGGCTGCCGGTCGGCGTTTCGCGGTCGGCCCAGTCATTGAGGCTATCGCGCGCCACCATGATCTGGCCGACGATCTCGCCCGCGGTGAGGTTGCGCACCAGCCGCTGGGTGCCGGTGTGGCAGAACGAGCAATTCAGGGTACAGCCGACCTGGGAGGAAACACACAGCGTGCCGCGATCGGTTTCCGGAATGTAGACGCACTCGACTTCATGCGCCTTCTCGATGGAATCGCCACTCGGCAGGCGCAGCAGCCATTTGCGGGTGCCGTCGGCGGATATCTGTTCGGCGACCACTTCGGGGCGCGCGACGGTGAAATGCGCTTCGAGCGAGCCGCGCATTTCCTTGGAAATGCTGGTCATCTCGTCGAAATTCCGGGCGCCGCGGACGTAGATCCAGTGCCACAATTGCTGTACCCGCATCTTGCGCTGGGCCGGCGCCACGCCGATCTCGCCCAGCCGTTCCGCGATCTCGGCGCGCGACAGGCCGACCAGCGAGGGCTTTGCCGGCGGCACATAGGTCTCAAGCGCGATCTTTTCCAAGGGCGCGCCGGCGCCGGAGCCAGATTGGAGCGGAATGGAAGTCATGGTTTCATTCATGGAACATCAAATAGGCCTTCCAAGCTCCGCTGGAAAGGCTTCAAAGGCACCGATATTGAAGACAAAAGCCGCCTGGAGCCTTTTCCGTTTCGATTGAATCGAAACGGGGCTCTAGATTCTCGATTTGACGCGTCTTCTTGACGCGAACCGGTCTCCACTTCGCTTGAAAACGCTCTACCGCTTGCAATCCTGGGCCACCCGGTCGAGCGCCTGGGCAAGCCCCTTCAGCGAGAAGGTATCGGTGGTCTCGGTGCCCTTGGCGGAGACGCCCTTGACCACGGCGTCGGCGGATTTGCGCATCGCTTCGACCATCCGTTCTTCCTCGGCGGCATTCTTGATCCAGAGCCCGTCGCCCTGAGTGTACATCGCAAAGCTCGCGCCGCCCACTTCCAGCGTCGATTCCGATCCGGGCTTCAGCGCATAGCCGATCATGATCGAAACTTCGTTGTTAACTTTTTCCGCCGGACGCGTGGAGACGAAAGCATAGGCCGGGTCACGCGGACGATTCGGTGGATTGGTTTTCGAAGATGACGGCTTTGCCAGCGCAAAGCACACCTTCTTGCCATTGGGCGTTGCGGTATAGGCGCCCCAGGTGCCGTACTGACCGATCAGCGTCGGTTCGGCACTGCCGGCGACGGCGGCCGTCGGCTTGGCTTCCGGTTTCGCGACCTCCGGCTTTGAAGGAACCGGCTTGGCCGCTGGAGCCGGTGCACCTTTGGCAGCTTTCGGCGATGCATTCTGCGCCTGCGCAAGGCTTGCCGCCCCGCACACCACGCCAATCGTCACCAGAGCTGTCAGGATTCGCCGCACGGACATCACCAAGTCTGGTTCCCTCAATATTGTGACTGGAAGATGGCTCCGACACCGTCTCGTCACGCGGTGCGATGGATAACCGGGAAATGCCTTTTTGGGAAGGCGGTCACAAATGCCCACGAACCCTGGCGCGCACGCTTAAGCTTTCGTTCGCGCCGCGCGCTGATTTTCCCATTGCACCTCGGTCCATTGCAGCAAATCTTCCGCGCCGGAACTGCGTAAGTGCGCGCCGCCGTCCTGCACCACCATCTCGCCATTGATGTAGCCGGCGGAATCCGAAATCAGGAAGCTCGCCAGATCGGCGAGTTCGCGATGTTCGCCGACGCGGCCGAGTGGATTCCTCGAGGCCCAATTATCGTCGCGCCCCTCGGGGCGAAGCTGGCCGGATGCGCCCGGAGTTGGAAACGCGCCGGGTGCGATCGCCACGGTTCGGATGCCCTTCGGCCCCCATTCCACGGCGAGGCTCCTGGTCATCGCGAGAACAGCCGACTTCGCCATCGCGGAAGGCACGGTGAAGGCGCGGCCGGTGATGGTCGAGGTCGAGAGGATGCTCAGCACCACCCCCTTGTGTCGTCCTTCGATCCAGCGCTTGCCGGCGCCGAGCGTGCAATACATCGCGCCATGCAGTGTCGGTGCGAGGATGGCATCGGCCGCGCGAAACGACAGATGCTCGGTCTGCGCGATGAAGGTGGCGGCCGCGTTATTGACCAGCACGTCGAGCGGGGCGGCGCGCCAGATCTCATCGAGCATGGCCTCGACATTGGCGCCGTCGCGGATGTCGCACCGGATCGCGGTCACCTTGCCGCCGGGATCGACGCGCGTCCCTGCCGCGGTCGCCTCGAGCAATTCGAGCCGGCGGCCGCAGATGATCAGTTCGGCGCCGAGCTCGAGGAAGCGGCGTCCCATCGCAGCCCCGAGCCCGGAGCCGCCGCCGGTGATCAATATCCGCTTTCCCGCCAGCAAACCTTTGTCGAACATCGTTTCATTCCCTGCCCGTTCGCGTGCCTGTTCCCGGCTTGCGCTAATTGCGCGCCCCGGAATGGCGCGCCTTCCCTGGCTTTCGAATCAGATTGTAGCCCGGCTGCAAATCCGGCATGAAGCATCCCAGCCTCGACAGTGCGTCCGAAAACCAGGTGTGTCCATGAAAGCCATTCTCTGCTCGCAATATTGCGGTCCCGACGATCTCGTGCTGGCCGAGGTGCCCGATCCCGTGGCCGGGCCCGGCGAGGCGGTGATCGCGATCAAATCCGCGGCGCTGAATTTCTTCGACCTCCTGATGATCCAGGGCAAGTACCAGATCAAGCCGCCGTTTCCGTTTTCGCCGGCAGCCGAGGTCGCGGGCGTGATCGACAGTATCGGCGAAGGTGTCACCGGGCTGAAGGTCGGCGACCGCGTGGTCGCGTCCTGCGGCCACAACGGCGCGCGCGAGAAGATCGCGCTGCCGGCCAGTTCGATCGTCAAGATTCCCGACAACCTGGATTTCGATCGCGCCGCGGGGATCATCATCATCTACGGCACCGCGCTGCACGCGCTGGAAGATCGCGCCAGCCCGAAGCCCGGCGAGACGCTCGCGGTGCTGGGCGCCGCCGGCGGCACCGGACTTGCCGCCTGCGAACTCGGCAAACTGATGGGATTGAAGGTGATCGCCTGCGCGTCGTCGGAGGAGAAGCTCGAATTCGCCAAGGCCCACGGCGCCGAGCTCGGGCTCAACTACGCCAAGGAAGATTTGAAGGAAGGCTTGCGCCGGCTCACGGGCGGCAAGGGCGCCGACATCATCTTCGATCCCGTCGGCGGCAGCTATGCCGAGGCCGCGTTGCGTTCGATCGCATGGGAGGGCCGCTTCCTGGTGATCGGCTTCGCCGCCGGTGACATTCCGAAGATGCCGCTCAATCTGGCGCTGCTGAAGGGCTGCGATATCCGCGGCGTGTTCTGGGGTGCGTGGACGCGGCTCAATCCGGAGAAGAACCGCGCCAATCTCGAAAAGCTCGTGAAGTGGACCGCCGAAGGCAAGATCTCGTCGCATGTCGATCGCACCTTCCCCCTGGCGCAAACCGCCGACGCGCTGAAAGTGCTGGCCGGCCGCCAGGCGATGGGCAAGGTGATCCTGCATCCCTGACGTAATCCCCGAGCCTGGTCAGGTTGGCCATCGCTGCCCGGCTTGACCGGGCGGTCCGGTTCCAGGGTGATGGCGGTTAACCAATAAGGCACGGCCTGCCGGGTCCCGGCCTTCGCGCGCGATACCAACATTGGGATCGTGTCCTCGAGCGGCCCCGTCCGATTTCCGTGACGTCACAGGGACTTGGTCGATAATGTCAGCCGTCGATCCGGGCCGCACGTTCTGCCGGTCGGTTACCGAATCCCACTTTGCGACAACTAAATGTCAGTGGGCGGCCCAAGATGCGCCGCAATAAAATCAAAATATCTCCTAAATCGCGCAGGCGATCGTCGCTTTTTGGTCCGATTCAAAATGCGATCTAGGGGCTCGGTAGCGGGGGCGCTTGGCCGAGAAGAATAACAAGAAGCGGATGCCCAGAAGCCCCCCATGTTGCGTGGTAGCGTGGAGGCATCACTATGGCGCGAAATACGAGATTCACTCGGTACGGCCAAGAGGCGCAAGAGACGTTTGGGTCGTATGACGAAGAGCCGAACGAACCCGAATTCGCTGAGTACGAATCTGCGCCTCCGATGGAGGATGACTACGCGCTCCCCGAAGATCCGATGCCGCTCTTTCTTTCCCAGGGCGACGAAGAGCCGAGACAACGGCGCTTCGGGACGGGCGGGGATGTTCTTCAGGAAAGAGCTGTTGTCTGGCCGAGGGTCTTCAAGGCATCCATGGTCGCGGCAGCGGCGGCGGCGATCGCCTTTGCCATTCTGACGGTCGGCAATCCGCTCGCGCTGTTTGCCGACGCCAAGGCGTCGCTGCCCAACGTGACCGCGGACCAGGGGGTCGCCACGCAGGCCGTCACGCCCCAGCCCGCACCCCCGACGCAATTGGCCAATGCCGGGCCGACGCCGGTGCTGCCGTCGAACGCCGGCGTCCGCGGCGCGCCGAGCCCGAGGGTCACGCGCGACGATATCGCGCTCGCGCTCCGGTCCGCCCAGCAAACCCAGAACCCGGTGCAACCCGATCCGGCGCCGGCCGTCGCAGCTGCGCCGGTAACGCAGGCAGCACCGCCGGCACCACAAGCTCCGGCAAGAAGGCTCGCTCCCGACGAACTCGCGACCTTGATGACGCGCGCAAAGAGCCTGATCGCGGTCGGTGACATTGCACCGGCGCGGCTGTTGCTCGAGCGGGCGGCGGACGCACAGGAGCCCAGCGCGGCTCTGCTGCTCGCACAGACCTACGACCCGGCCGTGCTCGGAACCCAGGATATGCGGAGCATCACGCCGGATCCGGCCATGGCGCGCGACTGGTACCAGAAGGCAGCCCGGCTCGGTTCGACCGATGCGAGGCAGCGCCTGGCTCAGATGCAGAATTAGCTTTCAGATAAAGCAAGGGGATACCGATGCGGCGACTGGCTGGTGTGGCGATATTCGCCATGATGATGGTGTTTGGGCTTGTGGCGTTTGGCCTCGTCGGCGCGAAGGCCGAGGAAACGGAATTTGATCCGGCAAAGGTCAGCGAAAGCCTCAAGGCGATATTCCAGTTCGGGTCCACCTCCACCAAGCAGGCCCTGAACGCCAACACGGTCACGCTGATATCCGGCACCATCGGCGGCACCTATGTCCAATTCGGCGCTGACCTGGCCTCGGTCCTCGACGACGGCAACAAGCTTCGCATCCTTCCGATCGTCGGCCGCGGCTCGGTGCAAAGCGTCGCCGACATCCTGTTCCTTCAGGGCGTCGATCTCGGGATCGTGCGGTCCGACACGCTCGACTACCTGGAAAGGAAAGGCTTCGCCAAGGACATCAAGAAGCAATTCACCTACATCACCAAGCTCTACAATGAAGAAGTGCATGTCATCGCATCGAAATCGATCCGCACTCTCAGGGATCTCGATGGCAAGACCGTCAGCGTCGACCTTCCCAATGGCGGCACCTTCGTCACCGCATTGACCGTGTTCGAGCGGCTCGGAATGAAGCCGAAGGCCGTCTACATCGAGCAGCGCATCGCCATGGAGAAATTGAAGCGCGGCGAAATCGACGCCGTGATCGTCTGCGGCGGCAAGCCGTACAAGTCCGTGAGCAGCTTCAAGGACGACCGGTTCCATCTGGTGACGGTCAACTACGAGAAGCCGCTGCAGGCCGACTACCTGCCGGCGACCCTGTCGGCGAAGGACTATCCCAACCTGATTGCGGAAGGCGAGCAGGTCGACACCATCGCGGTGCCCGCGGTGCTCGCGGCCTATAACTGGGCGCCCAAGACCGACCGCTATCGCAAGGTCGCGCTGTTCGTGGATAATTTCTTCACGAAGTTCCCGACCTTCCAGAATCCGCCCTTCCATCCGAAGTGGAAGGAAGTTTCGCTGTCGGCCCCGCTCGCCGACTGGCAACGCTTCCCTGCCGCCCAGCAATGGCTCGACAGCCACGGCATCGAGCCGGTGGCGCGCGGCCGGTTCGACGAATTCCTCAAGCAGAGTCCGCCGCCCGCGGGAAAACAGCCCTCCAGCGCCGAGAAGGAAGCCTTGTTCAAGCAGTTCCAGGCATGGCAGGCCGAGCAGCAAAACAATGCAAGGGCGCAGGTCCGTCCTGCGCAAGGCCAGCGGTAGGACCTGAGCGGCCGGCTTCCGGCGGCGAGATTCAGATTTCGCCTTCAGGCTGATTCCGACCGGCGCCGCCCAGCCGCTTCAATGCGGCGCGGGCGGCGTCGCGATGCTCCGGCGTGATGTGGGTCGCGACCATCCGGATCGCGGTGGCGAGGATGGCGGCATCGTCGGTGAAGCCGAGCACCGGCAGCATGTCCGGAATGAAATCGAATGGCAGGATGAAATAGGCGATGGCCCCGAGCAGCGCCGCCTGCACGTGGCGCGGCGTCTGCTTGTCGAAGGCGCAGTAATAGGCCGCGAGCAGATCCTCGGCGAACGGAAGCTGCGTCACCACCCGCTTGAACTTGGTCCAGAACCGCCGGCGTACGCTCTCGCGGTCTTCGGCCAGCCGGTCGGCCGGCTCAAAGCCGACGGTATGTTCTGACGCCATTATCCCGGCTCCCCTGAAAGCCCGCGCGGCAGCCGCAGCGGACACGTTCAAAAATGGGGATGTCGCGCCGCCCCCGCAAGATTGCCGGGATACCGGGTCAGCGGACGCCGAGCTGGCCGGCGATCGCATTCATCGCCGTCGCCAGCTCGATATCGAGTGCGGTGACACCACCGGCGTCGTGGGTCGCCAGCACCACTTCCACCGTCTTGTAGACGTTGCGCCATTCTGGATGATGGTCGCGCTTTTCGGCCACCAGCGCCGCGCGAGCCATGAATCCGAAGGCTTCGTTGAAATCCTTGAACGTGAAGGTTCGTGCGATCGCTTCGCGGCCAGCGACCTCGCTCCACCCAGGCAGGCCCTCCAGAGCCGATTTCCGCGCCTCTCCCGACAGCCGTTCCGCCATGACAACCTCCCGTTTCACTCCAATTTTACCCTAACACCGGCCCCGATCCCCGGGTTATCGGCCGAAAAAAGCTGTCAAAAGCCGGTCCACAGCGCCCCAGTAACCATGACGCAGATGTAACCCCGCGCCGAAAGGAAATTTGCTACGATATTGATCTAACCGTATCGGCAATATGAAATTGGACCTCAAACGATTATTTGCCAGATCGATGACGGGGGGCCTTGTGATGGCCGGACCGCCCGCGCCGCCATCGCCGCGCTCGGGCGCGCAGAAGACGATGTTCGTCACGCTCGCCGGCATCCTCGCCCTGATCGGCGCAGTCGCGGGGGCCTACTACTTTGCAATGCGGCCTGTGACCCTGCGGATCGCAGTCGGTCCGCCAAACAGCGATGACCTCAAGGCGGTCCAGGCGTTGACCCAGGCCTTCAGCCAGGCGCATGGCTACATCCGTTTGCGCCCGGTGCAGACCGACGGCGCCTCCGCGAGCGCCAAGGCGCTTGAAGACGGCGCGGCCGACCTCGCGATCATTCGCGGCGACCTCGACGTGCCGAAAAACGCGCAGGCCGTGGCGACGTTGCGCAAGAACGTCGCGGTGCTGTGGGTGCCTCCGCCCGCGAAAGGTAAAAAGAAGTCCGGCCCGAAGATCACCAAAATACCGCAACTCGCGGGCCGCCGCATCGGCGTGGTCGGCCGCACCCAGGCCAATGTCAATTTGCTCAAGGTGATCCTGCAGCAATATGGCGTGGATCCCGGCAAGGTCGAGATCGTTCAGTTTCCGGCAGGCGAGGCCGCGGACGCCATCCGCAACCAGAGGGCGGACGCCTATCTCGCCGCAGGTCCCGTCAACAGCAAGATCACCGCGGATGCGATCAGCGCATCGACCCGCGACGGCGGAACACCGACATTCCTCGCGATCGATTCGGCCGAGGCCATCGCCCAGAACCACCCGGTGTACGAGGCCTCCGAAATTCCCGCCGGCGCCTTCGGCGGTTCGCCCGCCAAGCCCGACGACGAAGTCAAGACGATCAGCTTCTCCCACCACATCGTCGCGCGCAAAGGCCTGCCGGAATCGACGGTCGCCGCCTTCACCCGGCAATTGTTCGCGATCCGGCAGCAGTTGATGACGGAATTCCCGCTGGCTGCGAAGATCGAAACCCCGGACACCGACAAGGACGCCGTGATTCCCGTGCATCCGGGCGCCGCGGCCTTTGTCGACGGCGAAGAAAAGACGTTCCTCGATCGCTACAGCGACTACATCTGGTGGGGCCTGATGGCCCTGTCGGCGATGGGCTCCGCCGGCGCCTGGTTCGCGGGCTATCTGAAGAAGGACGAGCGCACCAACAACAGCTCGCTGCGCGAACGCCTGCTGGACATGATTGCGGCCGCGCGCCGCAGCGATTCCATCGAAGAACTCGACGGGATGCAATCCGAGGCGGACGGGATCCTGCGCGACACGCTGCGCTGCTTCGATGATGGCGCCATCGAGGAAGGGGCGCTGACCGCCTTCAGCATCGCGCTCGAGCAATTCCACAACGCGGTCGCCGACCGCAAGACCTTGTTGAACAGCATGCCGCAGAATCTGCAGAGGGCCGGTGCGCAGTTCCGCGCCGCCGCCACTTCCTGAACGGCACTCCCTGTAATCCGGCCGTCACAGAATCTTCCTAGGTCTGTCAGAGCCGCAGCGCATCCTGCTGGCCGATCAAGGAGGCTTGCATGACGATCATGATTTCTCGCAGCATTGCCGGCGGACTTTCCCGCCGGCGTTTCCTTTCCACCGCCGCAGCGACGGGCGCCGGTGCGCTCGGCGCCATCGCGATGCCCTATCTCAGCCGCGCCGCCGACCGCCCGCAGGTCACCCACGGCGTGCAGTCCGGCGACATCGGCGCCGATGGCGGCGTGGTGTGGGCGCGCGCCGACCGTCCGTCGCAGATGATGGTCGAGGTCGCCACCACGGACTCCTTCAACAATGCGCGGCTTCTGCCGCCGATCGCCGCACTGCCGGAAAGCGACTTCACCGCGAAAATGCGGCTGGAAAATCTTCCCGCCGGGCAGGACATTTTCTATCGGGTCCGGTTCCGCGACCTTTCGCATACCGACGTCGCGAGTGAGCCCGTGGTCGGCCGCTTCCGCACGGCGCCGGCCGACCGGCGCGACGTCAGCTTCGTCTGGGGCGGCGATGTCGCGGGTCAGGGCTGGGGCATCAATCCCGACGATGGCGGCATGGTGACCTTCGCCACCATGGCCAAACACCGGCCGGATTTCCTGCTGCATTCCGGCGACACCATCTATGCCGACGGCGTCATTCCATCAGAGGTGAAACTCGCCGACGGCAAGATCTGGAAGAACGTCGCGATCTCCGAAAAGGCAAAAGTCGCCGAGACGCTCGACGAATTCCGCGCGGCGCATAAGTATAATTTCCTCGACGAGAACGTGCGCGCCTTCAACGCCGAGGTGCCGATCTTCGTGCAGTGGGACGATCACGAGGTCATGAACAACTGGTCGGCGTCGAAGGAAATCCCCGCGGCCTACAAGGTGCGCGACATCTCGTTGCTGGCCGCGCGCTCGGCCCGCGCCTTTCACGAAATGTATCCGATGCGCGAGAGCATCGTCGAACCGGGCCGGGTCTATCGCACCCTCAGCTACGGACCGCATCTCGACGTCTTCATGCTCGACGAGCGCAGCTATCGCGGCCCCAACGGCCCGAACCAGCAAACCACTTACGGCCCCGACAGCTATTTCATCGGTCCCGATCAACTCGCCTGGCTGAAGCGCGGACTCCTGAACTCGCGCGCCACCTGGAAGGTGATCGCCTCCGACATGCCGCTCAGCATCATCGTTTATGACGACGCGGCCAGCAAGAAGGGCTCGGAAGCGTTCGCGCAAGGCGACGGCCCGCCGCGCGGCCGCGAGCTGGAAATCGCCGACCTGCTGCGCTTCATCAAGACCTCGGGTGTCACCAACACCGTGTGGCTGACCGCCGACGTACACTACGCCGCCGCCCACTACTACAATCCCGACAAGGCGCAGTTCCAGGATTTCGAACCATTCTGGGAATTCGTCTCCGGCCCCCTGCACGCCGGAACTTTCGGACCAAACGAACTCGACAACACGTTCGGGCCCGAGGTGAAGTTCATCAAGGCGCCGGGCCCGGACAAGCAGAACCTGCCGCCATCGGCCGGCATGCAGTTCTTCGGTCACGTCAAGATCGACGGTGCCAGCGGACAGCTGACGGTGACCTTGCGCGATCGCGCCGACGTGGCGCTGTGGTCGACGACGCTCGATCCAAGGCTGGGGTAGGGCTTCGGATATCAAACCGACCGACGGCGCCGTCAGCCACCGGCGCCGTCGTCGAATTGACGTTTCAGCAGCGCATGCAGCGCGTCGGTCGAATAGGGCTTCGGCAGCGTCGGCTTTCCCGCGAATATCGCCGGAAATGCGCCATGGGCGCCATAACCGGTGACGAAAGCGTACGGAATTTTCAGCACTTCCAGCCGCTCGGCAACCGCGAAACTGTTTTCGCGGACCAGCCCGATATCGAGCAGGGCAAAGTCCGGCGCGCGATCTGCGATCATTTCAAGCGCCTTCGCCACGCTCCCCGCTGTCCGCACGGTCTTCACGCCGAAGCCCAGGACGGTGTCCTCGAAGTCGAGCGCGATGATCGGATCATCCTCGACGATCAGCACGTCGCCGGGCATGGAGTAGGGAGATGCGGCTTCCATGGTCTCACTGAACAAACGCCCTGAAATCGCGATCCGGGCCAGGCTCGAATCGAGTTCCGGCGCCGACGCAAAAAAGGCGCATCCGCCGGTTCCCGACATGAAACCATCACATCCCCCGTTCGTTTGTCTGTGCACTTGTGCACGCAACAAGCCGACGGGAGCGGTTATCGTGACGGCCGCGTGGCGAGGAAAACGGGATGGACGGACACGAAAGGCCGGCTAACGGCGGCGAACGCCCCTACAACAACCTGTTGCGGCGGCTGAGTTCGGTCGACTTCGCGCTGATCGCACCGCATCTCGTTCTGGAGGAGGCCCGGCCCAACGACCTGCTCTACAATCCCGGCGACGGCGTCGAAATCGTCCACTTTCCCTGCGGACCTTCGCTGGCGTCTTACCTGGTGGCCAACGAGGACGGCCGCGACGTCGAAACCATTCTGGTCGGCCGCGAGGGCGCCGTCGGCGGAATTGTCAGCCAGGGATATCTGCCGGCCTACACCCGCATCATGGTCAAGTTCGGCGGCCCCTTCGCGCGCCTGCATGTCGGCAGACTGGATGCGGCAAAGGCAAGGTCGGCCAGCCTGAGCAACGTGTTTTCGCGTTATGCGGACTGCATGCTCGCCCAGATCTTCCAGTCGACAGCCTGCAATGCGATCCATTCGATCGAGCAGCGCACCGCGAAATGGATCCTTTCGGCGATGGAGCGCACTGATGGCGCGGAGGTCGTGCCACTGACCCACGAACAGCTCGCGACCCTGCTCGGGGTCGGCCGCAGCTATACCAGCCGGGTGATGCAGACGTTCAAGGCGGAAGGGATTCTGGAAACCCGCCGCGGCTCGATCCTGGTGCGCAAACGCGAAGCGCTGCAGATCCGTGCCTGCCTTTGCAACGAATTGGTGAAAAGCCATTTCGAGGAGGTGCTGCGCGGGGTTTATCCGACGGAGGAGGCCAACGCCGCGGCGGGATAGCGCGCAAGATCTCTTCGGAAAATCGGTCGCCAATCTTCCCGGCGTTCTGATTTTTCCACGAAGGCGGTATCCGGCCACGACAAAACCGGGCTATCGTCGTCGCCATGAGCGGGGCAGTGCTTCACACCATCCTGGATGTCATGGCCTGGCTCGCAGCCGGCGCTGCCGCGTGGGCCCTCTCGCGGGTACCCTATCTCCGGTTTCCGGCTCAGTCCCTCGAACTGGCCTACGTCGCTGCTTTGGTGTTCGGCGCTGGACTGGGCGCCTATCTGTTCGGATCCTTGAATCTGTGGTTGTCCGGGCTACCGGGCATCGCGCGATCCGTCGAAGGCGCGCTGGTTGGCGGCACCATCGCCATCGAGCTCTACAAATGGCGCAACGGCATCGCGCTTCGCACCGGGGCGCGCTTTGCGTTGCCGCTTGCCATCGGCATCGCCATCGGCCGTATCGGCTGCTATCTCGCGGGGCTCGATGATTTCACCTACGGCACACCGACGACGCTGCCCTGGGGGCACGATTTCGGCGACGGCGTAGCGCGCCATCCGGTGCAGCTCTATGAGAGCGCGGCGATGACGGCCTTCGCCGTTTTCTACGTTGCGGCGGTTGTCAAGCGGAACAGCTTCGTCATCGCCAATGGCTTCTATCTGGCGCTCGGATATTATGGGCTGCAGCGGTTCGTCTGGGAGTTTCTCAAGCCCTACGCCGCGCTGCTCGGCCCCTTGACGCTGTTTCACCTGCTGTCCCTGATCATCCTGCTCTATGCCGTTTTCATGCTTGCGACGGCGCCCCTTGCGAGGTCCAGCCATGAACGCGCCGTTGCGTAGATCGCGTCCCCATATCTTCTGGGGACAGACCCAGTCGCTGTGCGAAACCTGCCTGACGCTGGTGCCGGCTAAGATCCAGATCATCGGCGACGAGGTCTGGTACGAAAAACGCTGCAGGCAGCACGGCGTGCAGTCGACGCTGGTATCGACCGACGCCGCCTATTGGCGGCGCTGCAAGGAGTTCATCAAGCCCGGCGACAAGCCTCTGGCGTTGCAGCGCCACACCGAATTCGGCTGCCCGTTCGATTGCGGGCTGTGTCCGGATCACGAGCAGCATTCGTGCCTCGCCCTGATCGAGATCACCGAGCATTGCAATCTCACCTGCCCGGTCTGCTTTGCGGAATCCTCGCCCGCACGCACAGGCTTCACGCCGCTTGCAACCGTCGAGAAGATGCTGGACGCGCTGGTGAGAAGCGAGGGCGAGCCGGATCTGGTGCAGATTTCCGGCGGCGAGCCGACGCTGCATCCGGACTTCTTCGCGATCCTCGACGCCGTCCGCGCGCGGCCGATCCGCCACGTGATGATCAATACCAACGGCCTGCGGATCGCGCGCGAGCCCGAATTCGTGGCCCGGCTCGCCGAAAACAAGCGCGGCCTGGAGGTCTACCTGCAGTTCGATTCGCTTGAGCGCGACGCGCTGGTCAATCTTCGCGGCGCGGACCTGCGAAAAATCCGGCAGCAGGCGCTGGAAAACCTGGAACGCCACGGCGTCTCGACCACCCTCGTCGCAACGATAAAGCGCGGCGTCAACGATCACGAGATCGGCGACATCGTCCGCCATGCGCTGACATGGAAATGCGTGCGCGGCGTCACGCTCCAGCCGGTGCAGGACGCCGGCCGCAACGAAGATTTCGACAAGGAGACCGACCGCATCATGCTGTCGGAGATCCGGCGGCGCGTGGTCGAGACCGGCGTGTTCGGCGACGACGACATGATCCCGCTGCCCTGCAATCCCGAGAGCATCTCGATCGGCTATGGCTTGCGCAACGGCGGGACGGTGCTGCCGCTGACCTCCCTGATTCCGCAGGAGCAGTTGCTCGCGGTCATGCCGAACACCATCAGCCCGGAAAAGTACCCGGTGCTGAGGGAGAAATTCCGAGAAAAATTTTTGGACCTGTTCTCGCTTTCGTCAGGGCCGCTGAACACAAGCGAGCGCGTGGCGGAATTGCTGTGCTGCCTGCCTACCTTCGAGGTCCCCGACGGACTGAGCTACGAGAACGTGTTCCGCGTCACCATCGTGCAGTTTCTCGATCGCTTCAACTTCTGCGTCGGCAACGTCAAGCGTTCCTGCATTCACTTCGTCACGCCGAAAGGCGAGATCATTCCGTTCGACACCTACAATCTGTTCTACCGAAACGGCAGCATCGACGGCATCCGCGCGCGCATGGCCGGGGATGTCGCCAGAGACAGGCTTGCGGAGTTGCAGCGATGAGCGATGTCGAAAATCCGCCCGGCGCGCCCCCGGCCCCGTCGCGGCCGCGCAATGGCTGGCTGACCGCCTTCATGGTGATTGTCGGGATCGTCCTGCTGTTACCGGGTCTTTGCGCGATCGCCTTCGGCATCGGCAATTTGAGTTCGTCGTCCTCCGATCCCGTGGTCACGCTGCTCGTCTTCATGGGGCTCGTGGTCGGGGCGGGCGGAATCCTGCTGATTCGCTCGGCGATCCGCGGGCGCCGACCGCCATGAGCGACCGCGGCACGGAGCAAATGCCGGGCGAGCCCGTCGGCAGTACGGCCGGTCTTCCTCCAACCCCGGCGCGGCGCAGCGCCTGGCTGACCGCCCTCATGGTCATTGCCGGGGTCATCCTGCTGCTGCCGGGGCTGTGTGCGGTCATTTTCACGGGCATTGCGCTCTCCCAGCCCGGTCCGTCCGGCGCCTTTATCCCGTACGTGACCATGGGCTTCGTGGTCGGCTTTTTCGGCCTGATCGTGATTTGGGCCGCGTTCCGTCGTCCTGGGCCGTAAGATGCGACCGAATGGCCCGGCGGCCGTCA
>CAWHRA010000006.1:0-8385 GCA_963831585.1 uncultured Alphaproteobacteria bacterium
CCGGGAGCGGATGAACTGAAATGGCGACTCCGAACCGACCCACGACAATCCGCGCAACACGCGCAACCTGCCGGCGGTGGTGCCGCAGGGTGAAGTGCTGCGGCCCGCCGCCGACAACTGGCTGATGCGGGCGATTCGCACGCTGTTCGGCTGGAAGCCGGGATCGGTACGCGACGATCTGCAGGTCGTGCTCGATGCCTCCACCCCGGACGACGTCGGCTTTTCCGCGATCGAGCGCACCATGCTGCGCAATATCCTCGGCCTGCACGAGCGGCGCATCGCCGACGTCATGGTCCATCGCGCCGACATCGTCGCGGTCAAGCGCGACATTCCGCTCGGCGAATTGATGAGCCTGTTCGAGAGCGCCGCGCATTCGCGCCTGGTGGTCTATAACGAAACCCTCGACGATCCCGAAGGCATCGTTCACATCCGCGACCTGCTGGCGTTCATGACCGCAAGGGCGCGGGTGTCCGAGACGCAGGCAAGACCAAGCGCAAGAAGCCGCTTCCCGCCGGGCTCGATCTGCGCGCGGTCGATCTGGCGCTGCCGCTGTCGGACAGCCAACATCATCCGCAAGCTGCTTTTCGTGCCGCCGTCGATGCGGGCGATCGACCTGTTGGCGCAGATGCAGGCCTCGCGCATCCATCTGGCGCTGGTGGTCGACGAATATGGCGGCACCGACGGCCTGGTGTCGATCGAGGACATCGTCGAGCAGATCGTCGGCGAGATCGACGACGAGCACGACAGCGACGAGCCGCCGGCGATCGTGCGGCAGGCGGACAATTCCTTCATCGCCGACGCGCGCGCCAGCCTCGACGACGTCCGCTCCGTGATCGGCGAGGATTTCGTCACCGGCGAGGCCGGCGAGGAGGTCGAGACGCTCGGCGGCTATCTCGTGACCCATGTCGGCCGCCTGCCGGTGCGCGGCGAGGTCATTTCCGGCCCCGGCAATTTCGAGATCGAGGTGCTCGACGCCGATCCGAGGCGCGTGAAGCGCCTGCGCATCGCCACGCGCAAGGAGCGCCCGCCTGCGCGCGCACAGCGCGAGAGCCGTCGCCGCGAGGCCGCGCCTGAGGCAGGGTCCCGCCACAGGCCAATGACAATACGAGCCCGCCGCCATCGGCGATGGAGCCGGCTCGCAGTGATGGCTCTGGATAAACTGCGCACGCTCGCTCTTGCGATCATCCTGGCCTGGGGCTGGAAGCGCGCCGCCGTCGCGCTCGCCGCCGGTGCGCTGTCGGCGCTCGCGATGGCGCCGTTCAATGCGTGGCCGGTGCTGTTCCTGACCTTCCCGGTCATGGTCTGGCTGATCGACGGCGCCGGCGCCGGACGGTTGCGCGGCGTGCCGGCGGCGGCGATGGCCGGCTGGTGGTTCGGCCTCGGCTATTTCGTGCCGGGGCTGTACTGGATCGGCTACGCGTTCCTGGTCGATGCATCGACGTTCGCCTGGCTGATGCCGTTCGCCGTGCTGGGCCTGCCGGCCTATCTCGCGCTGTTCCCCGCTCTTGGCTTTGCGCTGGCGCGCCTGATCTGGACCCGGGACGCTTCGCGGGTGATCGCGCTGGCCGTCGAGTCTGACGATCGGCGAATGGCTGCGCGGTCATGTGCTCACGGGCTTTCCATGGAACGCGTTCGGCTACGCGCTGATCGGAGCCGCTGGCGCTGGCGCAGACGGCGTCGCTGATCGGCCTGTGGGGCATGACGTTTCTGGCCGTCGCGATCTTCGCAAGCCCGGCGGTGCTGATCGACGGCGGTCCGCGCGGACGCACGCCGTGGGTCGCGCCGGCCGCGGCGCTGGCGCTGCTCGTCGCCATGGGCATTTTCGGCGGCGTTCGCCTGAGCCTGCACCCGACCGCGATGGTCGCGAAGGTCAAGCTGCGGATCATGCAGCCCAACCTGCGGCAGGACGTCAAATTCAACTACGCCGCCAAGGCGGAGGTGATGCAGAAATATTTGACGCTGTCCGATCGCGCCTCCGGCCCGCAATCCACCGGCGTGCGCGACGCCAGCATCCTGATCTGGCCGGAATCGGCGTTTCCGTTTTTCCTGACGCGCGAAGCCGATGCGATGGCGCAAATCGCCGACCTGCTGCCCAAGGGCACCGTCCTGATCACCGGCTCGGTGCGCGCGCCGGATCTGCCGCCGGGCAGCCGGATCACGCGCGCCTATAATTCAATCTACGTTATCGACCATGACGGCAGCGTGCTGTCGGTCTACGACAAACTGCATCTGGTGCCGTTCGGCGAATATCTCCCATTCCAGGACTGGATGGAAAAGGTGGGCCTGGAGCAACTCACCAGAGTTCAGGGCGGCTTCATTCCAGGCCTGCGCCGCCGCCCGATGGACATCCCGAACGCGCCGCGCGCGCTACCTTTAATCTGTTACGAAGCAATCTTTCCCTCTGACGTTGCGTCGCGCGACGACCGTCCGGGCTGGATCGTCAACCTGACCAATGACGGCTGGTTTGGAATTTCCACCGGTCCCTACCAGCATCTGCAGCAGGCGCGGCTGCGCGCGATCGAGCAGGGACTGCCGGTGGTTCGTGCGGCAAATACAGGCATTTCCGCCGTCATCGATCCGGTGGGACGTATTGTCGCGCGGCTCGGTCTCGGCGTCGAAGGCGTACTGGATGCCAGCCTTCCGTCGGCTATCGCACCGACCGTTTACGCACGCAACGGCGACATTCCCGCTGCAATCATGCTGGCGGCCGCCTTCCTGTTCGTCATCCGGCGGCGCGCTGCGAAGCCGACTTTCTGACGCCTGTATTTTCACCTTTGGTTTCGGATAACCGTCGGAAATATCGGCGGCCGGAAATCCAGAGTTGACAGACCGACCATGCCATTCGCATTCTGTCTCGCTAGTCCAGAAATAATCCGCTCAGTTCGTTGCTCAAATTGCCTGCATTCCTTCCCGGCGCTCCCGAGCAAGATTTGACGGTACCGGTGCCTGAGGCATAATTCGTCCCGCCTCGCCTTCAGGCGCATCCAAGGAGTGCTGTAGATGTCGACCAAAGCGCCCAACCCTGTTGACAAGTATGTCGGCAGTCGCGTGCGCATGCGTCGCATCATGCTCGGCATGAGCCAGGAGAAGCTTGGCGAAGCATTGGGCCTCACCTTCCAGCAGGTTCAGAAATACGAGAAGGGCACCAACCGGGTCGGCGCGAGCCGCATCCAGCAGATCTCCGAAATACTGCAGGTGCCGGTTTCGTTTCTGTTCGAAGGTGGTCCCAGCGGCACCGCCAGCACCGAGGGCTACAGCGAAGGCGCCTCGCCGACCTACGTTTCCGATTTCCTGGCGACCTCCGAGGGCCTGGCGCTGACCCGCGCCTTTACCCGCATCGCCGACGCCAAGCTCCGGCGCAGCATTGTCGAACTGGTCGAACAGATCGCCGCGCGCGAAGGACCCGACAAGCGCTAGAATGGGTCGTCATTCCCGGGCGCTCGCGAGCGAGCGGATCCGGGATCCAGAGATCATCAAACGCAGAGATTCCGGGTTCGCCATCCAAGTCGGCTGTTGCCGACTTGGACCATGATGTTACAGAACGCGGGTGGACCCGAGTTCTGGCGCGCGCCCCGGAATGACACCAGAGCATGATCCGGAAAAGTGGGAACAGGTTTTCCGAAAAGATCACGCTCAAACAAGGAGATGAACGACGAGCAGGATTCAGCTCCGTTGAATCATGCTCGAATTGAGTTCTTCCGCAGACAAGAACAGCCGATGACAGACGCCGCCACCAATCCTTTCGACGCCATGGCCATCCTCGACGGCATCCGCCGCTGGGTCGAAATCGAGACGCCGACCGAGGCGCCCGAGCAGGTCAACCTGCTGGCGGACATGGTGGCGGAGGGCTATCGCGGCCTGCCCGCGACGATCGAGCGCGTCGCCGGACAATCCGGCTGCGGCGATCACCTGGTAGCGCGGTCGTCATGGGGCCAGGATGTGCCGGGCATCCTGATTCTCAGCCACCTCGACACCGTGCACCCGATGGGCTTCATCGAGCGTCTGCCGTTCAAAATCGAGGGCGACAGCGCCTTCGGGCCCGGCATCTACGACATGAAGGGCGGCGCCTATCTGGCCTACCACGCCTTCCGGCAGCTTTGCGCCGATGCCGCGCGGCCATCTTTGGGCGTGACCCAGATCTACGTCTCCGACGAGGAGATCGGCAGCCCGACCTCGCGCGCGCTGATCGAGGCCGAGGGCCGCAAGGCCAAATATGTGCTGGTCACCGAGCCCGCCCGCGACGGCGGAAAGATCGTCACCGGGCGCAAGGGCGTTGCGCGCTTCGAGGTTTATGTCAAAGGCGTCCCGGCCCATGCCGGCACGCGGCACGCGGACGGCCGCAGCGCCATCCGTGAACTCGGCAACGTCATCCAGACGCTGGAGGCCATGAACGACCTCAATCGCGGGGTGACCGTCAATGTCGGTGTGGTCCGGGGCGGCACCCGGCCCAACGTCGTCGCCGAGGAGGCCTATGCCGAGGTCGACATGCGCGTCCCCACCATCGCGGACGCCGACGAACTCGTTCCCAAGATCCTCAATCTGAAATCGCGCAGCGAAGGCGTCAGCGTCAAGGTGACGGGTGAATTGAACCGCCCGCCTTACGAGAAGGGAAACGCCGGCGCCGCGCTTTTCGAGCACGCCAGGACGCTTGCCGCGGAGATCGGCTTCGATCTGGTCGATACGTCGACCGGCGGCGGCTCCGACGGCAACTTCACCGCGCCGCATACCGCGACCCTCGACGGACTGGGCGTCGACGGCAAGGGCGCGCATACCCATTACGAGCAGATGTACATCTCCTCGATCGAGCCGAGGGCGCGTCTGCTGCATCGGCTGTTCCAGACGCTGCGATGAGCATCACCAACAAGGATTCCTCCGGACGCGACCCGTCGCCCGACGACGGCACGCCCCACTCGCATGGTTCGTTTTTCGGCCGCCGCAAGGGCCACAGGCTGCGCGCGCACCAGGCCGACCTGATCGAGAACCTGCTGCCGCGGCTTGCGCTCGACATCGGCGGGCCGGGTCCTCCGGATCTTGCCGAACTCTTCGATCCGCCGGCCGATGCCGTCAGACTAGAAATCGGATTCGGCGGCGGCGAGCATCTGATCGCGGAAGCGCGCGCCTTTCCCGCTACCGGCTTCATCGGCTGCGAACCCTATGTCAACGGCATGGCGAAGATCCTGACCCAGATCGAAGCCAACAATACCGGCAACATCCGGCTGTTCGCCGGCGACGCCGCTGAACTATTGGCATGGGCGCCGCCGCGCTCGCTGGCGCGGATCGACCTGATCCATCCCGACCCCTGGCCGAAGCGGCGGCACTGGAAGCGGCGCTTCGTGCAGGACGCCAGCATTGCCGCCATGGCGCGCGTGCTGAAGCCGGGCGGCGAGTTTCGATTCGTCAGCGATATCGACGATTACTGCGCCTGGACGCTGGCGCATCTGGCGCGCTCGCCGGATTTCGTCTGGACCGCCGAGCGCGCCGTTGACTGGCAAGAGCCGTGGGCCGACTACACCAAGACGCGCTACGGCGCCAAGGCCGAGCGCGAAGGCCGCAAGGCGGCGTATCTGAGGTTTCGAAGGGTGGGTTGACCTTCACCGTCATTCCAGCGCGCGCGCGCGGACCCGTTGGCGATGCCCCGAAACGACAGCAAGCTAACGCTTCGCCGCCTCACCCATCCGCGCCTTCCTGATGTCGGTGGCTTCCCACACCATGCGCTTGCCGCGGTCGCGGCCGAGCAGTTCGATCGGGTCGCGATTGTCGATGTGGCCGAACTGTCCCTTGTAGACGCTGTAGCCGCACAGTTCCTGCAGGCGCCGCGGAAACCGCTTCGCGGTCTCCTGGGGAACGCCGAGTTGCAGGTTTTCCTGCTGCCGCATCCAGCCCCAGCAATAGGCGCAGGAAAATGCAAACCGCCTGGAATCGCTGGTATTGGCCCCGCCGCCGTGCCAGAGCGCGCTGTCGAACAGCATCACGCTTCCCGCCGGCATGGTCGCGGTGACCGCGTCGTAATCCTTGCCGTATTCGGGCGAGGAATCGTATTTGTGGCTGCCCGGCAGAATCCGGGTCGCGCCGTTGTCGTCCCTGAAATCCGACAGCGCCCAGATCGCATTCAGCGTGATCGGGATGTGCGGGCGCGGCAGCGGAATCAGTTGCGTGTCCTCGTGGATCGGCTGCGCCTCCTGGCCCGGACCGAGCACCAGCGAGCAGAACGACGACAACAGGCACTCCTTGTCCAGCACGCGCTCCACGATCGGCAGAACGTTTTCGTGCAGCGGCACTTCCCAGAAGATGTCGTCATAGGTCAGAAGGTTGTTGATGCGGACGGTCTTGAAGCCCTCGAACGAGGTTTTCGCGTAACCGAGCCCGTGCTCGCGCTCGGTGCGCTCCAGCGCCTGCTTCAAGCCCTCGACGAGAGCGGGATCGGCGGCGCGCTCGATCACCGTGTATCCGTCGTCGCGGATCTTGTCGGCATGCAACTGAATGTCGGCGTCCGTCAGCATTTCGATCTCCCTGGTGGCGTTTTATCCGCGCCTTGAGATCAGCTTAGCTTGCCTGATACGTCGACGCCAAGAGCGTCAGGCCGATTGCCTGGTCTGCCAGAATCCCACCACGCGCTCGGCGGTCGAGGGCATCAGGCGGGCGAAATTCACCCGCGCGCTTTCGATGTCGGCCGGCGACGCCACCCGGTTCGCGCCCAGCCGGAGCAGGATCAGCGCACGCACCGTCGCCCATTCGAGGCCGATGGCCTTGCCGACGATCAGGATCGGATCGTGGCGGTCTCCTCCGATCAGGCGGTCGAGCGTTGCGATCTTCACCCCCGACATCGCGGAAAGCGCGGCCACCGCCTCCTCGTATCTGTACGCCCTGGCAAAGCCGAGCACCGCGGCTTCGTTCAACTCGCCGGCGCGATGCAGCGCCAGAATCGTGCGCTGCGCCGGCACGAAATCGCGGCGGCTCTCGACCACCTCGATCACGCCGGAAATCTCGTTCATCGCGCGGCTGATCGCGGCCTGCCTGGCGGGTTTGACGACCTCCATCAGGCGGCGGCGGATGATTTCGATCGATCCCTCCAGCAGCTCCTTCAAGCGGAATTCCGGAAGATCGTCGCGCCGGCCTACCGCGAGCGTCAGCACGCCGTCCTTGCTCGCGCGCTTGATCAGCGCGGAATATCCGTCCGGCGAAAACAGCGCGCCCGCATTGCCGGCGGCGCGCCTGACCACCTCGCGGTCGCCGCGGCTCACGATGATGTCGGTGAGATCAGGAGAAAGCGTCGGCCGCTCCGACATCGCCAGCAGGTGGCCCTGGCCCTTGATGCGCGCGATTTCAACCAGGGCGGGCTCATCGATCACCGGCGACCGGCGCAGCAACGGGCCTGCGATCAGGATCTCGTCCTCGCGCGCGAGTTGCCCGACCAGCGCGCGGGGGGCATTGCCGATCAGCGACAGCCGTTCGGCGAGATCGGCACGCGCGGCAATCCTGGTATGCGGGACGAGATCGATCAGAATTCCGTCGAACAGCTCGACATGGTCGGGCCGCAGGTTCACAGCCCGTTGCAGGAACAACTCGGCGATCCGGCGCGAGATCTCGGCGAGGCGCTGGGGATCGCCATTCCTGATGATCTCGTCGAGCCCGGGGATCTCAGGGATAGCGACCGTCATGAACCCTACTCAAACCCGACGGATCGACGGGGTCGAAGGACAATCTAGGTCGGCTTGGTGAACGTGGGGTTACGTCCAGATCCGTCGAAAAAGGCTTCTAAATTCACGCTTCGTCGCGTCGCCGGGCCTTGCCGGGTCCGGGAAAAACCGCTATATCAGCCGCAACTTATGGTTCTCATACGATCGCGTATTGAGAGTGGGCCCCCCGGGACCCGCTCTTTTTTATTACCTGAACGAGCCCGGGAAGTGCGACCGCCGTATCCGGCCCGGGCAGCCCGGCCGGACCGCGTTCAAGACCCGGCCCAACCCAACGCAAGCTAAGACCGCCGCAGACCGCACAAAGGCAAGTTTTGACCCTGGATATGACCGATCCAATTGCTGGTTCCGTAGACACCGAACTGCTGGCCGAGCCACGCCTCGTCGTCGAGCCGGGCGTGGCGGCGCGGGTGTCGGCGATCGCGGGTCCGGTGCTGCAGGGGATGGGCTACCGGCTGGTGCGGATCAAGATATCAGGGGAAAGCGGCTGCACCGTCCAGATCATGGCGGAACGGCCCGACGGATCCATGCAGATCGAGGATTGCGAAGCGATTTCAAAGGCATTGTCGCCGGTACTCGACGTCGCCGATCCAATCGAACGGGCCTACCGGCTGGAGATTTCCTCGCCGGGGATCGACCGGCCTCTGGTGCGCCGCTCCGATTTCGAGCGCTATGCCGGCCACCTCGTGAA
>CAWHRA010000007.1:0-9881 GCA_963831585.1 uncultured Alphaproteobacteria bacterium
CATCCTCGGCGACGTGCTTGGTGTCGGCTACACCATCGATCCGCGCGTGCAGGGAACCGTGACGCTGGCCTCGGTTCGCCCGGTGGCGAAGGCGGACGCGCTGTACGTGCTGGAAAACGCACTCAAGATGTCCGGCGTGTCGCTGGTGCGCGATCGCAACGGATACCGGCTGCTGCCGTCGGCGGAAGCCGGTCCCGGCGGCATCGACCGCTCCGCCTCCGCCGAAGCCGGCCAGGGCATCAGCGTCGTACCGCTGCGTTATGTTTCGGCACAGACCGTATTCAAGCTGCTCGATGCCTTCGGTGTCAAGGCCTCCACCGTTCGCCCGGACAACGGACGCAATACGCTGATCGATCACCGGGAGCGGCACCGACCGGGCGGCCGCGATCGACACCATCCTGAGCTTCGACGCCGACTGGATGAAGGGTCAGTCGGTCGGCATCTTCCCGGTGCGCAACTCGACCCCCGAGCCGCTGATCACCGAGCTCGAGAAGATCATGGATTCCGGCGACGGCGGCCTCTCCCAGAACGTGGTCAAGTTCCAGCCGATCGCCCGGCTCAATTCCATCATGGTGGTGAGCCAGAAGCCGGAATATCTCAGGCGCGCCGGCACCTGGATCGCGCGGCTCGACAAATCCGATACCGAAGCCGCCAACATGAAGTCCTATCCCCTGCGCTACGGCAACGCAAAGACCGTGGTGGCGCTGCTCAACGAGATGCTGATCGGCCGCGGTGGCGGCGGCACGAGCCTCGACAGTGCCGCGAGCCAGATTTCGCCGGGCGCCGGCCTTTCAATGTCCTCGTCCGGGTCCTCGTCCGGCGGCAGTCCAATCGCCTCCCTCAGCGCGCTGCCGACCCCGGCTTCCGGCGGCTCGGTGTCCGTGACCGGCGTGGGCGGTACATCGCTGAGCGCGCGTCCCGCTCCAGTCATTCAATCTCAAGCCCAATCTCAAGCTTCGGGTCTGGATTCGCTGTCCGGCAACCCATCGGGTTCGGGCGCGAAGGCGGGCGGCGGCTATCTCCAGAACGTGCGGGTCACGGCTGACGTCACCAACAATGCGGTTCTCGTCTACGCCAACAGTGAATCGCAGCGCATCGTCGAGCAGACCATCCGCCAGATCGACCGGCCGCAGCGCCAGATCGCGATCGAGGCGACGATCGCCGAGATCACGCTGAACGATCAACTGAACTATGGCGTGCAGTATTTCCTGGCCAGCCAGAAGGGCTCGATCTCCAACACGATTCCCGGTGTCACGCGCACCGGCGCCGCACGACCACCACCACGGCCACCGGGCACCACGGTGGTCGAGCCCGCCAGCAACGCCGTCAACGCCGCCGCCGGCGCGCTGCTGGGGCGCGTGCTTCCCGGGTTCAATCTGCTGGTCGGCGCGGAAAATTCGCCGCGCGTCATTCTCGATGCGCTGCACAACATCACCAACGTCAAGGTTCTGTCCAACCCGTCGCTGGTGGTGCTCGACAACCAGGCGGCGACCCTGCAGGTCGGCGACCAGGTGCCGTTCTCGACCGGCACCGCGACGGTGCTGACCGCGAACAATACCGTGGTCAACACCATCGACTACAAGAACACCGGCATCATCCTTCGCGTGCTGCCGCGCGCCAATGCCAACGGCAACGTCGTGCTCGATATCGAACAGGAAATCTCGAGCGTGGCCGCCGGAAGCGCGGGATCGCTGACGCCGACGATATCGCAGCGGCGCGTCAAGAGCTCGATCGCGGTCGCGAGCGGCCAGACCGTGCTGCTGGCGGGGCTCATCAGCGAGACCGAGAACAAGCAGCGGCAGGGTATTCCGTTGCTGGATTCGATACCCGGTGTCGGCGACGCCTTCTCGCATCAGATCAACTCGCGGGCGCGAACCGAACTGATCCTGTTCATCCGGCCGACGGTCATCAGGGATGCCCTCGATGCGCACGTCATCGCCGAGGAAATGCGCAGCAAGATGAACAGCCGGCTGGTCGGAACCAGCGTGCCGGTCGTGGTGGTCGATCCGCCGAAGGCCACGCGCTGAGCGCGCCTGTTCCGCCAGGGTGGGTAGCGGTCTTGCGAACAGACGAGGCGCGATTGGCTGGTTCGACGCAATTTCTTGGCCGGGCGCCACTCGGCCGGAAAATGCTGCCGTGATCATTCGACCGGTCCGGCACGCCGTTCTCGGCCTGGTGCTGCTGGCGACGGTGGCTGGCAGCCTTCTCGCCTCCCCTGGCCCCGACGGATGGTTTGGCGCGCTGCTGGCCACCTTGATGCTGGCGATCGCCGTCATCGACGCCGGGCGCTACATCATTCCCAACGAATTGACCGGCGCAGCCCTGGCGCTGGCCCTGTTACGCGCGGGCCTTGTCGGGCCGGAAGCGGGCTGGCATGCCGTGGCCTGGGCTGCGCTGCGGGCCTGCGTGGTCGCCCTGCCCCTGCTCCTGCTGATGACCGGTTACCGGCGCTGGCGCGGCCGCGAAGGGCTTGGCCTCGGCGACGTCAAGCTTGCCGCGGTCGCAGGCGCATGGCTCGGATTCGTCACGATATTTGCGGTGATCGAACTCGCCGCGCTGTCGGCGCTCGGCGCCTACGCGGTGAACGCCTGGCTGCGCAAGCGGCCGCTGACGGCGACCGCGTTCCTGCCGTTTGGAGCCTTCCTTGCGCCGGCGATCTGGATCGGCTGGCTGGCCGAGGTGCTATTGAGCCAGGCCCTTTACATTTTTTGACGCGTTCTCGTGACGCAGACCGGCGTCCACCCCGCGTCAGGCGCGGACAGGCTTTCGCTCAAAGCGCCATCAGCGCTCGCGGCTCGGCGCCCATTCCAGCGCCCGCAGGCGCGCCCGCGCGATCTCGCCGCGCGTCATCTTGGTGGTCACGGCGTCGCGGATCCGCGCACGCGCTTCCCGGGCGGGGCGCGGTGACGCGGCGGTGGACAGATTGAGCCATTTGCTGGCTTCGACGATATCCCGCGGCACCCCAAAGCCCTTGTCGTAGAGCAGACCGAGCGAATATTGCGCGAGGCTGTCGCCCTGTTCGGCGGCGCGGCGATACCACATCGCGGCTTCCGTATAGTTTTGCGGAACGCCGCGTCCGGTTTCAAACATGAAACCGAGATAGGACTGCGCGGCGGCATCGCCCCGCTCGGCCAGCGGGATGAAGATCCGCGACGCCGACACATAATCTTGCCGGTTGAAGGCGGACACTCCCTGCCGGAATGACGCGGCTTCGGCGAAATCGCCGGTCGAAAACAGCAACAGAAGCGACGCCAACGACGACGCAAAGAATTCTCGTCAAGCGCGCAACTGTCGACCAGCGCCTGCGCACCGCCGATTGTCGGATCAAGATTTGTAGTGCGGGCGCTGCTCACGATGATCCTCTATCCGTTTCGTCAATCGCGAGCACACACTAATACTGCAGGCTCGAAAATATCCATACCGGCCGGTGCGGCTGAACGCGCCGACACCACTTCATCAGGTCGTCATGATCTACCCCGCGCAAAAAAACGTCTCCTATGGTCGAACTGGAGTGGTCATGATCCCCGAGCCGGGATACCTGTTCGGGCTCGAAGTAACCTCATCGCATCGCTGGAGTATCCCTTGAATGGCCTTCCCGCGCGCCTCGCAAGCCCTGTCCCGTTTCACCGTGCTTGATCTCACCCGGGTCCGCTCCGGGCCGACCTGCGTGCGGCAGCTCGCGGACTGGGGCGCCAACGTCATCAAGATCGACGCCCTGACGGAAGATGCCGGCGGCGAGCAGCCGGGCGGCCCGCGCCACGGCTCCGACTTTCAGAACCTGCACCGCAACAAGCGCGCGATGACGCTCAATCTGAAGGATCCGAGGGGAGTCGAGGTGTTCCGGCGGCTGGTGGAGAAGGCCGACGTCGTGGTGGAAAATTTCCGGCCCGACGTGAAGGCCCGGCTCGGCATCGATTACGAGAGCCTGCGCAAGGTCAATCCGCGCCTCGTCTATGGCAGCATCTCCGGCTTCGGCCAGGATGGCCCCTATCACAAGCGACCCGGCTTCGATCAGATCGCGCAGGGCATGGGCGGGCTGATGTCGATCACCGGCGCGCCGGGCGAAGGGCCGATGCGGGTCGGCATCCCCGTCGCCGACCTCACCGCCGGCCTGTTCTGCGCGATCGGGATCCTCACCGCGCTCCTGGAGCGCGACGTCTCGGGCGAGGGCCAGTGGGTGCAGACCTCGCTGCTGCAGGCGCAGATCTTCATGCTGGATTTCCAGGCCGCGCGCTGGCTGATGGAAAAGGAGGTCGCCAGGCAGGCCGGCAACAACCATCCGACCAGCATTCCGACCGGCGTGTTCAGGACGTCCGACGGCTATATCAACATCGCCACCACGGGCGGACGGATCTGGGAGCGCTGCGCGCAGGCGATCGGCGCGCCCGAACTCGTCGCCAATCCCGATTACGCCACCGCGCCGGCGCGTTCGAAGAACCGCGACGCACTGAACGCCGAGATCAACAAGCGCACCGAGACGAAATCGACCGAGACCTGGGTCGACGAGCTCAACGCCGCCGGCGTGCCTTGCGGACCGATCTATTCGATCGACCAGATGTTCGAGGACGCGCAAGTCAGGCATCTCGGCATCGCCCAGGACGTGCCCAACGCCGAGAACCGTCACATCCGGCTGGTCGGCCAGCCGGTGACGCTGTCGCGAACCCCGAGCCGGATGGCGGCGCGGCCGCCGGAATTCGGCGAGCAGACCGACGAGGTGCTTGCCGAGTTCGGCTTCGATGCGAATGAGATCGCCGAATTGAAGCAGGCCAAAGTGGTGTAAGAGGCTTCGCGCAGTTTTTGGCGAGGCGCCCCCTAAGCAAAAGCCCGCGCGGCGGTCGACGAGACGGCTGGGCGGCCTGCGCGCTCGCGCTCCGGACGCCCGTTGGCGATCGCATTTCATTCCGTACCGGCCTGATCATGACGGTGTTGCTGCGCTGCGCGTTTGACAACGCTGATGCGGCGATCGTGAGCTCCGAACAATTGCAGGAGATGGCGCTCGGTGTGCGTCTTCGCACAAGGCCGGCGGCCTCGTGGCTGTTCCACATCGAAATCCCTTGGCTATGATGCGGAAGAGCGCTTGTTCTGGCTCAACGCGCGATGCCATCACTTGGCGAAACCAAATGCCGGATCAGTACGGCTGTTTTTGGCACAGTGTCGAGAAAGACTTTACCGTTTCCACGGCCTTTTGTTTTGGATGCGGTCGAACCGAGTGATGGCATTTACTGAGTAACCGTGTTGTCCCCAATAGCTTGACAAAGTGCGACTATCCCAGCCGATTTAAAGGCTTTTTGATGCAATCCGCGATGTCACTGCGGCTCGACTCCGGATCCAAAATTGGTTTGTTGCCTTCCTCGGGCATTGCCCACTCAACAAAAAGGCCGGCTCTTTAGAGCCGGCCCTTTCTATTAATCTGGGAGATCAGTATCTCGCAGCAACAGGAGCACCACCCCAACCGAAGCGATAGTTGATGCGGGCGGTGATCAAATCGGTATCGCCGCCCGAATTGTAGAGCGACCCACGTCCAGCAAGAAGCCCGCCCGGAGTGATAAAGGTCATGTCATGGCTATTTTCGAAGATATGGTCATACTCAATCGCAGCCGACCAGTTTGGAGCAAAGCCGTACTCTAAGCCAACTCCAACAGTTGGGCTCCAACGCGTCTCAAAACCGTGCGACGCATCGAGTGCGCCAGTTGCATTATTAACAAATTCAAACCGCCTGTCGGTAACGGCAGCGCCGCCCTTCACGTAAAGCAAGGCGCTGTTCCAAGCATACCCGACCTGGCCGGTGAAAAGGCCAAATGCATCCATCGTCGAGCGAAGGTGGTTGGTAAAGTTGCCGAGGTTTTGAGTGGTGCCACTCAGGTCAGCCCAATCACCCTGGGCTTCCAACCCGAATACCCAGGCACCGGTCTGCCACCTGTAACCGATTTGACCACCGGCGACAGCTCCAGTTGCATCGAAGCATCCCAAAAACAAGCTTTGGGTGATGTTTGAGCGGCAATCGTGGCTTTGCCCCCATCCGCCGTTGGCACCAATGTAGAAGCCGCTCCAGTCATAGATCGCAGCGACCATCGGGGGTGGCGCTTTCGTATAGGGCCGCGCAGCAAGATCAGCTGCCGAGGCAGGAGCACCCGCTAGGCTAAGGACAGCCAGAGCGACCGTACCCAACAAAAACCTCTTCATCGTACCTCTCCAAATTGTTCTCGCTTCTGAGCTTGAGGCGATTTTTTGAAATTAAGGCGACACCAGCCTCCGGTTGAATTCCAACCAAGGTACTCCAGTTCGAGCTGGAACACTGTTACCTATCCGCAACACCTGTTGCCAAAATGAGGAATCTCAATGCTGTACGAGCCGCCGTTCCAACGGCAGCCAATTCAAAGCGCTTAATCTGGTGAGCCGCTGTTTTCAACAACACATTTTGCCAAAGGGAATTTGCTAGCCGACCACCTTTGCCGGCCGCCACAATCGCCCCAGGCTGCCGAACGCCTTTTCAATCACCGGCCAGAACAACAGCAGGAATGCCAGGGTCGTGATCGAGCCGACCAGGCCGTTCGACCAGAACACCGTCATGTCGCCGCCAGCGCCGATCATCGACAGCCGGAACGCATCCTCGGCGCGGCTGCCCAGCACCAGCGCCAGGGTGAATGGCGCGAGCGGGATCTTGATCTTCTTGAAGACATAGCCGACCACGCCGAATCCCAGCATCAGCCAGATGTCGAACATCGCGTTCTGGATCGCGTAGGCGCCGATCGCGCAGGACACCACGATCATCGGCGCCACCGCCGCGAACGGCACCCGCAGGATGGAGGCGAAGATCGGCACCGTCGTCAGCACCAGCACGAGGCCGACGACATTGCCGAGATACATCGAGGCGATCAGGCCCCAGACGAAATCCTTGTGCTCGACGAACAGCAGCGGGCCGGGATTGAGCCCCCATACCATGAGACCACCGAGCAAAATTGCCGCGGTGCCGGAGCCGGGAATACCCAGCGCCAGCATCGGCAGCAGCGCCGCGGTGCCGGAGGCATGGGCCGCGGTTTCCGGCGCGAACACGCCCTCGATGCGGCCCTTGCCGAAGCTCTCCGGGTCCTTGGAGAAGCGTTTGGCGAGATTATAGCCCATGAAGGAGGCCGCGATCGCCCCGCCCGGCGTAATGCCGAGCCAGCAGCCGATGAACGACGAACGCAACAGCGTCATCCAGTATTTCGGCAGGTCCTTCCAGACTGAAAGCACCACGCGCAGGCTGATCGAGGCGGCATGGCCCCGCAGTGCCAGGCGCTCCTCCATCGTCAGCAGGATTTCGCTGATCCCGAACAGGCCGATCACCGCGACCAGGAAGTTGATGCCACGCAAGAGCTCGCTGGATCCGAAGGTCATGCGCAACTGCCCGGACACCGTATCCATGCCGACGCCGGCCAAGAGCAGCCCGAGCGACATCGAGATCAGGGTCTTGTGCTTCTCCTCGCGTCCGAGGCCGACGAAAGAGCAGAAGGTCAACAGATACACCGAGAAGAATTCCGGCGGCCCGAATTTGAGCGCGAACGAGGAGATCAGCGGCGCCAGGAAGGTGATCAGCAGCACCGCGACCAGCGAGCCGATGAACGACGAGGTGAACGCCGCGGTCAGCGCCTCAGCCGCCCTGCCCTGCTGCGCCATCGGATAGCCGTCGAAGGTGGTCGCGACCGACCAGGCTTCGCCGGGGATATTGAACAGGATCGAGGTGATGGCGCCGCCGAACAGCGCGCCCCAATAGATGCTCGACAGCATCACGATGGCGGAGGTCGGGTCCATGGTGAAGGTCAGCGGCAGCAGGATCGCCACGCCGTTCGGGCCGCCAAGCCCCGGCAGCACGCCGACGAAAATGCCGAGCACGAGGCCGACCATCATCAACGTGAGTGTTTTCCACGTCATCAGGACGACAAAGCCGTGAATCAGCAGTCCGAAGGCTTCCATCACATATTCCCAATCAGTTCGTCATTGCGATGAGCGTAGCGGCGAAGCACTCCGGCTTTCCATACCGGCTTGTTGGCCATGGATTGCTTCGCTGCATTCGCAATGACACTCGGTCGGCATGCCGGCTAGTAACCGAAGACCGCCTCCAGCGGTCCCTTCGGCATGATGACATCGAACGCGATATCGAAGGTCACGAACATCGCGGCGGTGAACACGAAGGCGGTGAGCAGCGATTTCCACCAGGCGATGCGTCCGACCATGCGCATGAAGCCGGCGATCAAGGCAAAGCTCGCGACATAGAGCCCGAGAAATTGCGTGGCCAGGCAAAACAGCAGGGTCGGAACGAACACCGCCATGACGCGCCGGAGCTGCGCGCGGGTGACGAAAGTCTCCGCCGCCTCCTTGCGCGACAGCCAAGCCGCCACCAGGCCATAGAGGCTGGCGCCGGCGAGAACGATCGAGAGATAGAACGGGAAATAGCCGGCCTGCGGGCCGGTCGAATCCCAGGCGATGCCGGTGCGCCAGTTGTCGTAACCGAGCGTCGCGGCGAGCGCGATCAGCAGCAGCGAAACCGCGATGTCGACGACGCGGACATCGGTTACGGCAGGCAAATCGTCTTCCGGCGCGGTCGGATCGTCGACGACAATTTCAATATCGATATCGGACATCTGGATGTTTCGTTGTGGGTGTTTGAGCAGCGTCCAGCCATCATCGTCCGCCATCGGGCCTCGCCAGGGGCGAGTTCCGATAGCCGGCGCACGGCGGTAGCGCATGATCTATTTCGCGACAAACCCCGCCTTGGTCATCAGCGCGGTGTTGAGGGCGTCATCCTCTTCGAGGAACTGCAGCATGTCCTTGCCGGTGAGGAAGATCGGCTTCAGCGCCTGCTTTTCCATGTAGTCCTTGTATTCCGCCGTTTGCGTCACCTTCTGAAACAGATCGACGTAGAACGCCTGCTGTTCCGGCGTGACCTTGCCGGGCAGGAACATCGCGCGCAGCATCAGATACTGGACGTCGAGCCCCTCTTCCTTGCAGGTCGGGATATCATGCCACGACTGGGTTTCCGTCACCTTGGTGGTGTAGGCGATCCGTTCCTTGTCGAACACGCAGAGCGCGCGGACCTGGCCGGCGCGCCAGACCTCGAGGTTTTCGGACGGGTTGTTGACGTTGGATTCGGTATGGTTGCCGACCAGTTGGGTCGCCGCCTCGCCGCCGGACTTGTAGGGCAGATAGGAGAACTTCGCGCCGGTCTTCTGTTCCATGAACACGGTCAGCACGTTGTCCTCGCGCTTCGATCCGGTGCCCCCCATCTTGAACGGCGAACTGGCCGCCTTGGCGGCTTCGATGAACTCCTTGACGGTCTTCGGACCGCTCGCATTGTCCCACAGCACGAACTGGTCCATCGCCACCACCGACACCGGCGTCAGTTCGCGCCAGTTGAACGGAATTTTGGCCGACAGCGGCAGCATGTAGATCAGCGAATAGGCGATCAGCACCCTGTTGGGGTCGCCTTCCGAGGATTTCATGTACATCAGCGCTTCGGCACCCGAAGCGCCGCCCTTGAGCGACACCACCATCGGCTGCTTCATCAGGTTGTTCTTCTGGATCGCGGCCTGCATCATCCGCGCCATCTGGTCGGAGGCGCCGCCGGCGCCGGCCGCGACGACGATTTCGACGGGCTTGCTCGGCTCCCAGCCGGCAATGGCCGGCGCGCTCGCCAGCATGGCCGTCAGCGCGGCCACGGTCTTGATGATATGTCGCACGTGTTTCCTCCGCCATGTCATTATTTATTGTGACGCCAGCTTGTGCGGGACATGTCCGCCAATCCATTGTGCGGGCTGAGCCGCGAGAGTTCAAGCGGGCCTTTAACGAGGCGTCTAGCACTTTCGCATGAAATTGCAGGTGCTTAGAGCGCCTATTTGCCCTTC
>CAWHRA010000008.1:0-33348 GCA_963831585.1 uncultured Alphaproteobacteria bacterium
GACGCGATCGGCGGTGCGCGCCACGAGCGATCGCCGCGAGATCGCGTCAGCGTGGGGATGGCATGAGATTTGAGAGATCAAATAAAAGACGGCAGGGCCGAAGCCCCGCCGTTCTGGTTTGTCGGACGTTTCGCCGGGATCAGCGCAGGAGCTGGAGAACGCTCTGCTGCGACTGGTTGGCGAGCGACAGCGCGGAGGTCGCGATCGACTGGCGGGTCGACAGCGCCTGGCTGTTGGCCGCTTCCGCGCCCGCGCGACTGCGCGACAACCCCTGCAAGGCGACGCTTCGCTGGCTCCGCTTTAGCCGCGCGCGACAACGTGTGTGTGTATGGAATTTGCTTTGTTTCAGCCCGCGAGCGCGGCGCGGATCATCCTGGCCAGATCGGCCTTGCGATACGGCTTGGCGAGCAGCAGCTCACCGCCTCCGAGATGGCCATCTTCAATCATGGCGTTCTCCGCATAGCCGGAGGTGTACAATACCTTGAGCGAATGCCTGCGGTTCAATGCCTCAATGGCAAGCTGCCGGCCGTTGATCGAGCCGGGCATCATCACGTCGGTCAGCAGCAGATCGATCTTCTCGCGCGCGTCGATGATCGTCATGGCCTCGCTGGCGTTGCCGGCGTCAAGCGTCCGATACCCGAGACTTCGCACCTGGCCGACGACATATCTTCGCACCAGCACATCGTCCTCGACGATCAGGACGGTTTGATCGCCGCCCCCGATATCCGCCACGCCCGAAGGCGCCGCACGCGACCGGATGAGGTCGGCTGCCCTCGGCAGGTGAATTTCGACGGACGTCTCCCGGCCGGCGGCACGACACACCCTGATATCGCCGTCGGCGCGCCGGGCAAAATCGCTTGCGATCGCGAGGTCGGCGAAGGCCGGCTGGCGGCAGCCGGCGGAGCCGCCGTAGCCCGAGACGCTGACTGCGATCGTGACATGGTCTGCCGCGGAAATGCCTGCCGCGGAAAATTCCGGCTCGGCGCCGGCGCGCCCTTCGCCGGCCACGGTGGCTTCCCGGCTCTCCAGCATCAGCTTGCCGCCGCCAGGCATTGCGTCACGCGCAACGACCGCGAGATTGAGGATCGCCGTCATCAGCTGGCTGGCGTCGACCCAGGCGGATGAAATCTTGCTCGCCAGCCTGCAGTCAATCTCGATCTGCTCGCCCAGCGTCGGCCGAAGCAGGCGCGCCGCCTCGACCAGCAGCGCATTGACGTCGACCTCGCGAGGCGGCGACGGCTGGCCGCGCGCAAAGGCCAGCAAATGCGCCGTCAGGCTGGCGCCACGGGCGGCGGCCTCGGCGATCAATCCGGCAATGGCCGCCAGTTCCGGCCGGCCGGCGACGGCCTCTTCCAGAATCTCGACGGTACCAATGATGACGGTGAGCAGGTTGTTGAAGTCATGAACGACGCCGCCCGTGAGATGGCCGACGATCGCCATCCTTTGAGCTTGGCACTCGGACGCGTGCACGGCGTCCGCCGCGAGGTGCTTCTGAAGCATAGTTCTGCAATTCCCGACATCGCTTGACCCCGGCCGCAATGGCCGCGGCTCGCTATCTGAGCTTGACTGCGCTTGGAACGCGGGACTGGACTTCCGAAAGACATTCGTTGATCACGGTCAGCAGCGCGACCGGCGTGAAGGGTTTGCGCAGACAGCGCGACGCGCCGAGTTCAAGCGCCATCCTCAGGAAATCGGGTGCGGGCGAATTCAGGTTCGCGAAAGCGTACCCGGACATCGCAATCAAGGGGGTCGTCGGCGCGCGCTCGTGGAATATCCTGATCGAACTCGAAGCCGCGCATGTGCGGCATGAAGATGTCGACGATCATCAGGTCGAAGGCTGCGCCTTCCAGCGCCCGAAGTCCGGCCTCGCCGCCATCGGCGATGGTCACCTGAAAATCGTGCCGCTCAAGATAGATCTCAATGGCCATGCAGACCATTGGGTCGCCATCGACGACGAGAACACGTGGCATGCTGGCCCCCCGAGGCTGAGCATTTGGTTTCGACAGTTCGGCAACCCCTAAATCATAGTGCACGCAATTCCTCCCCCCGTTGGTTTGAAATTTCAAATGCGACGCCTTGGGAACATGACGCACGCGACGCTCATACCGCGGCACGCTGCTTCGGCCTGGACTCGTTCGACAATCTTATTTTGCGCTGTGGTTCCGACAGCGCGCTCGCAACGGCCGCGAGCATGACAACATGTTTTCGATGCGGCTCTGCCTCGAACAGGCACTCGTCAATGACGCCGAGCAGTGTCGTCGGCTTGAAAGGCTTGCGAAGGCATCGTGCCGCGCCAAAGCCTACGGCCATCTTCAGGAAGTCAGGACTTGACGCTTCCAGAGCCTGGAAGGCAGAACCGGAAATCGCGATCAACGGCACTGCCGGAGCGCGCTCGTGAAACCTTCTGATCGATTCGAAGCCACGCATATTGGGCATGAAAATATCGACAACCATCAAATCGAATGTTGCGTGGTCGAGGGCGGCGAGACCGTTCACTCCGCCATCGGCGATCGAAACCCTAAAGCCGCACCGCTGAAGCCAAGCGCGAATGACGAGGCAGATATGCGGATCGTCATCAACAACTAATATGCGGCGCATTACGGCCTCCCTCACCGTGTCTCACGCGGTTTCACGACTCCGACATTGATCGCGTTATTATTTTTATCGCCGCGAATCAGTGCGCTATTTTCATTTGCGCCGAAAAAGTGGCGGCCTGTCTGCCCTCCGCGGTGTTTAGGAAGCTCCGCGCAACTTGGCGACTTGCGCGGAAAGCCGCGAGGATGATCCTGCTCATCGAACCACACACCGCGATATAAGTGATGCGAGACCGTTAAGCCCCAGCCTCTCCTGCAGGAGAGCCAATGCCAGCGATCCCTTCTTCCCCTAATTTGCTTTTGCGAGCCCTGCCCGAGGCGGAGCTGGAGGCGCTCGGTCAGCGTCTCGAACTCGTCGAGCTGGTCGAGGAGACTATCCTTGTCGAAGCGGGCCGCCCGCGCGCACACATCTATCTGCCGTACAGCGGCGCCATCTCGATCATGGCGCGCCTTTCGGGAGGCCAGACGGTCGAGGTGGCGACAATCGGCCGCGACAGCATCTTCGGCGCCGCCGCCGCGCCGGATGGCGGGCAATCGTTGACGTCGGCTTTTGTGGTCCTGCCCTGCCCGGCCCGGCCTCGGTGCTCGACGCTGCGGATTTTCGGGCAGCCGTCCACCGAAGCGTCACTTTCCGCGCAACGGTGGCGCGACACGAGCAGGCGTTGCTCGCAATGGCCCAGCAATCCGCTGCATGCAATGCATCGCACCCGGTCGAAGTACGTCTGTCACGCTGGCTGTTGCGTGCATGCGATCTATGCGGCGGCGAAGGGTTGCCGCTTACTCAGGAAGCCCTGGCACAGCTGATTGGCGTGCAACGCAACGCGATTTCCGATTGTCGCTCATACACTGCAGCTGGCAGGAATTATCCGCTACAGCCGGGATTCCATCGATATTGCCAATCCGGCCAGCCTGAAACAGACGGCCTGCGAGTGCTATGACGCGATCAACGCGCATCATCGGCGCCTGCTGAACATTTCATACTGAAGCCTCCGCGTCCAAAGCTGGCGCACCTCGTTACTTGCGCGACGATGCGTCACGCCACGAAAGGCTGCAGGAGAATGCACCCGTATGCCAATTTTCCTTGCCAATGATGCGTGCAAGGCTCATCCTCTATCTCGGATACCGTGCATAGTAGCTAACGGTATCGGAGACCGGTTGCGCCCCCATGAGGCGGGAGATTTCTTTGGAATCAGCCCCTCGTTCCCCCAACGGTTTTTTGGCGGCGCTCACCGCTGACGATTTCGAGTTGGTCCGTCCGCATCTGCGAACGACGGATCTGGTTCAGGAGAGCCTGCTCGTCGAAGTGGGTGAGCCGCTGAAGCGCGCCTACCTGCCGCATAGAGGCGTAATCTCGCTTGTCGTGAAACTTGCAAAGGGAGAGAACGTCCAGATCGCGATGATCGGACGCGACAGCGTGTTCGGCTCAATCTCCGCTCTCGGCGACCCGACCGCGCTGAACAGCGCGGTGGTGATTATTCCCGGCATCGCTTCGACACTCGAGGTCGATCGCCTCCGCGCCGCCGCCGATCAAAGCGCAACATTTCGGGCGACGTTGGTTCGCCACGGCCTCGCAATCTATGCGCAGATTCAGCAGACCGCCGGGTGCAACGCCGCACACACGGTGGAATCCAGACTGGCGCGATGCCTGTTGCACACCCACGATCTGTCCGGCGGCGCCAAGCTCGTTCTGACGCAGGAAGCGATGGCGCAGATGATCGGCGCACGGCGAAACAGCGTTTCGCTGGTAGCCAATACGCTGCAGCAGGCAAATTTCATCCACTACAGCCGCGGGCATATCGAAATCCTCAACATCGACGGTCTCTGCAAGACTTCGTGCGAATGCTACGCGACGGTCAAGACGCAGTACGACAGGCTGTTGCGGCCCCGCTGCCTGGCGTGAGCCGTTGCCGCCGGCGGCCTGCACACGGTTTCGGCCGATTACCCCCGTATAACTACGGTCTCCCGCGTTGCCGCCGGCAGATTTATTCCGCGTAGAATTAACGCGCTGTTCAATGACCGCTGATACTTGTCACGATGCTGACGAGTGTGATTTCGAAAAAGCGTCGAAAATTTTTCGCATGCTGAGAATTCCGCGCCCGTGCCAGGCGAGTTGCGAACCACGCGGAGTTATAGACATGGCCTTTGATTTGTCGATGCCGATCCTGGTGGTCGATGACTACAACACCATGATCCGGATCATCCGCAACCTGCTCAAGCAGATTGGGTTCGAGAATGTGGACGATGCCAGCGACGGTTCGGCCGCGCTCGCCAAGATGCAGGGCAAGAAATACGGCCTGGTGATCTCCGACTGGAACATGGAACCGATGACCGGATACGATCTGCTCAGGGAAGTCCGCGCCAGCCCCGAACTTTCGCAGACGCCCTTCATCATGATAACGGCGGAATCGAAGACCGAAAACGTCATCGCCGCGAAGAAGGCCGGCGTCAGCAACTACATCGTCAAGCCATTCAATGCCGCGACGTTGAAAACCAAGATGGAAGCGGTATTTCCGGGGTCCGCCGACTAGCAGATATCGGCGAAACAAGCCGCCCGGGGGCCGCAATTCATTTTTGGCAGACGCACGTCCGTAGCGGCCCATCCGGCCGACGCCCGCCTGAAGGCGGCGACGCTGCTCTAACAGGTGCTGCCCATGCCAGAGAGTGAGCTCAACCATCACGGCCCCGTCTTGCTGCCCGGCAAGATCGTCTGCAATTACGGTCAGTCAGTCACAGACTGCGTCGTGTGCAAGATTTCCGACCGCGGCGCGACGGTCCAGATCGACAGTTCGATCGGATTTCCAGAGCACTTTCACCTTTTGATATCCGGTCACGGCGGGCCGCGACCCTGCAAGCTGGTCTGGCAATCCGGCAAGGAACTCGGGCTCGAATTCGAGCAGCCCGACGCCGCCAGCGACGATGCGCATGCCGCGCCAGAGCATCCCGAGCGTCGAAGCCTTTCGACGCTCAGCGGGCAGACCCTGGCGCTGAGGGCGGCGCTCGACGAAATCCAGAACGGCGTGCTGCTGCTGGGCCACGACCTGCGCGCCCAATTCATCAATCGCGCGCTGCGCAAGATGTGGAACGTGCCCGATGCGCTGGCCGACAGCAAGCCGGCCTTCGTTGCGCTGTTATATTACTGCCGCGACAACAACGCCTATCAGGCCGAGCCGGGCGATCTCGATGCATTCATCGCCCAACGGATACGCCTGGTCCGGGCCGGCGACACCACGCCGATCGACCTGCGCCGGTCGAATGGCGAGGTCATCCGGGTGCAAGTCACGGTTCTTCCGAATGGCGGACGGCTGCTCACCTATACGCTGGTTACCGACATCGTCCGGCACGCGGATGAACTGGAAGTGCTGCGCAGCGCGCTCGACAACGTTCAGGATGGCGTCCTGCTGCTCGATGCCAATCTCAATGCGCAATTTCTCAACAGGAAGATGCGGGAGTATTGGGGAGTCACGGAGCAACAGGCCGCGGCGCATCCGGCATATCCGCGCATGATTGCCAAAGCCCTGAATGCCGGAGCGGACGCGCCCGCGGCGCCCGGACAACTGTGCGAGTTTTTCTCCGAACAGGACGCGGCAGCTCACATCTCGGACACCAGCGCACGCGATGTGCGAATTCCCGATGGCCGGCACATCCGGGTGCATTGCGCCAAATTGCCGAACGGCAGCCGGATGTTCACCTATTGCGACGTGACGGATCTCATCCGCAACGCGCAGCAGCTGGAAAAGCTGGCGACCATCGATTCCATGACCAACCTCTATAATCGGCGGCATTTCCTCACTTTGGCGGAAGCGGAGTGGAGCCGGTCACAGCGACATCGCCGACCGCTATCGGTGCTGATGATCGACATCGATCATTTCAAGGCCGTCAACGACCGCTACGGACATGCCGTCGGCGACGAGGCGATCGTGTCGATCGCCTCGGCCTGCCGGGAAGGCAAGCGTGGTGAGGATTTCGCGGGCCGGCTCGGAGGAGAAGAGTTTGCGGTCATGCTGCCGGAGACCGATCAGACGCAGGCCACGGTCCTGGCGGAGCGTATTCGCGAAAGGGTCGCCAATCATACGCTGACCACGCAGAGGGTCCAGTTCAAGGTGACGATCAGCATCGGCATCGCCGCCGCCACCGAAGGCATGGCGGGCCTCGACGTCCTGTTGCGCGCCGCCGATCAGGCGCTCTACCAGGCCAAGGCCGGTGGACGGAATTGCACGGTCCATTGGGTGCCGCCGCTCGCTGCGGAGTGATCCCTTCCAAAGCCCGACCGACGTCCGAAGCCGAAAGCTGCGGCGCGATACCGCCATGCTGCGCGGCGTCCGCGTCCTGTCAGTATTTCTACGGGACGGGATATTTACGCCGGGGTAGAGGCTCGCTTCTAGAAGGGTAGGGGTGGTTCGCGCCGCGAACGCGGGCGGGACGCGGAATCCGGAATGGAAGCAGCAAGATGCGTAACGAATTGCTCGTCATCGAGGATACCAGCCTCCATTTGTCGATCGTCAGCAAGATCGCCTCGCAAGCCGGCTTTACGACCACGGGAGCGAACTCGGTGAGCGAGGCCTCCAGGTTGCTGCGCCAGCGCCGCTTCGACTGCATCACGCTCGACCTTTCACTGGGCGAGGAATCCGGTGTCGAGGTCCTGAAGCTGCTGGCGGAGATGAAATGCCGCACGCCGATCATCGTCGTCAGCGGTTCGGGCGACGAAGCCCGCGAAGAGACGATCAAGATCGGAAACTTCCTCGACCTCAATCTTTGCGCGCCGATCCCGAAGCCGATCAATCTGGCCGTACTGCGCAACACCCTGATGCAGATCGCGGGCGACACCGAGAGGCAGAAGCTCGCAACGCCGGCCGGCTGGTAGCGCAGATGCCCCGCTCCCGACGCTCGCTCGGCGCTCTCGGCGTCATTACCCTGGCGCTGATCTGCAGCATCGTCGGAACCGACCTGATCTTCCTGCTCAATCTGCGCGAAAACACGCTGCAGACCGCCGAAGCCAATCTCGCGCGCTACAGCCTCACGCTGGCCGAGAATGCCGACCGCTCGTTCAAGTCGCTCGACCTCGTGTTGTCGAGCGTCGGCGATTATCTCGTCCGCAAGGGCGCCACCGACGGCGCCTCCTACCGGCGATTGACCGCCGATCAGGAGACCCATTTCCTGCTGAAGGAGAAGATCGCCGGTCTGCCCCAGGTCGACGCGGTGACGATGATCGACGCCGGCGGCAAGCTGATCAACTTCTCCCGCTACTGGCCGATTCCCGACGTCAACATATCTGACCGGGACTATTACAAGGCGCTGAAGGCCGACCGCAACCTGGAAAGCTTCATCAGCACGCCGGTTCAAAACCGCGGCAGCGGAACCTGGAACATCTACATCGCGCGGCGCCTGAACGATCCGAACGGCGAATTCATGGGGATGCTGCTCGGCGCGCTGTCGGTGCAATATCTCGAGAACTTCTTCGGCTCCACTTCACTCGGGCTCGACAACAGGATTTCCCTGGTTCGCGAAGACGGTACGCTGCTTGCGCACTTTCCACCTACCGACGAGATCGGCAAGCAGTCCTCGGGCGGCGGACAACGCGCACTTGCTGCCGGCGGGACCATTCGCGAGATCCGCGCGCGCGACAACCACGCAACGCTGCGCGCTGCGCGCATGCTTCCGAATTATCCGGCCCTTGTCGTCGTTTCCCAAACCGAAGAGAGCGTGCTGCGCGGCTGGCGCGCCATGGCCACGCTGCTGAGCGTGATGTCGCTGATCAGCACGATCGTGGTGCTGGTGGCCGCCTCCATGATCGCGCGCTGGTGGACCCGGCACGAACACCTGATTCGTGCCGCCGAGGCCGCGAACGCGGCCAAGTCAACCTTCGTCGCCATGATGAGCCACGAGATCCGCACCCCGATGAACGCGGTGCTCGGGTTGTCCACGACGCTGCTCGAAACCAATCTGGACAGCGAGCAGCGGCGCTTCGTTCTGGCGATCCACAATGCCGGCGACAGTCTGCTGGAAATTCTCAACGACATCCTGGACTTCTCCAAGCTTGAGTCCGGCCAATTGTCGCTGGAGCACATTGCGTTTTCTCCGGAGGCCATAGTGCACAATGCGCTGAGCATCATCGGCCCGCGCGCTTCGGCCAAGCAGTTGACGATCAGGGCCGTCGGCGACGCGAACGTGCCGCCGGCGATGATCGGCGATGCCGGCCGGATTCGCCAGATCCTGCTCAACCTCGTCTCCAATGCGGTAAAGTTCACCGCGGCCGGCGAGATCGTCGTGTCGACGCGCTGTGTCTCGCGCGACGCCCGGCAGGCGACCGTCGAGTGGGCCGTCGCCGATACCGGAATGGGAATCGCGAAGGAAAAGATCGGCTTGCTGTTCGTCAACTTCGTGCAGGCCGACAACTCGATCAACCGCCGCTTCGGAGGCTCGGGGCTCGGGCTTGCGATCTGCAAACGCCTGGTCGAGCAAATGGGCGGCGAGATCAAGGTGGCCTCGACGCTGGGACAAGGTTCCACCTTCAGCTTCAGGCTGACGCTGCCGGTGACGGAGAGTGTAGCGGCGCCGGAGCAGAACGATCAGATCGCCTACGCGGCGTTGAGCGCCAGGATCGCCGCCTGCGGGAGGCCGCTCCGGGCCCTGATCGTCGACGACAATCCGACCAACCGCCTGGTGGCAGCCAGGATGCTGAAGGATTTCGATATCCAGACCGATACGGCGTGCGACGGCGCCGAGGCGGTCACCGCCGCCGACCGTTTCAACTATGACATGATCCTGATGGACGTCAGGATGCCGGAAATGGACGGCCTGCAGGCGACGCGCATCATTCGATCGCGCGGGGACAAGCAGGCCGCGGTGCCCATCATCGCGTTTACCGCCAACGCATTCCCGGAGGACGTCGAGACCTGTCGCGAAGCCGGGATGAGCGATTTCGTCGTCAAGCCGGCGCGCAAGAAGGCCATGGTGGAAGCGATATTGCGCGTGTTGCCGGAGGTGCCGACGGCGACGGAGGCGCTCGCCGAACACCGGGCGCCGCCGCTGGCGCCGAACCAGGCCGCACCGGCCAATCCGGTTTCAATGCTCGATCGCGAAGTCTTCCGCGAACTGGCCCGCGAGATCGGCGAAGAGGCGGCCGCCGAAGTCCACTCGGTATTCGCCATCGAGACCGAGGCCCGGCTGAAACTGCTGCGGGAACTTCCAATCGAATCGGAGCGGACCAGGATCGGGCGGGAGGCCCATTCGCTCAAGAGCAGCGCCGGAACATTCGGCTATCGCGCCCTCGCAGGGCTCGCGCTGCGGCTCGAGCGCGACGCAGTGCGGCTCGCGGAGGCGGAGTATCTCGCGCTGCTGGATTCGATCGATGCGGCCTACGCATCGGCCGCTGCGCTGGAACTGCAGGGCTAAGGCCCGGCAAGATTGCGGCCGTACTTCTACGGCGTCGCATTTTCATACACGGATAAGAATAAATGGCGATAGTCGCGTGAACAAAGGAGGGAGACTTCATGTTTACGTTCGAAACGGCCGACCAGAAAGAAGTACGGCGTTTCCGCATCGCGCAGTTCAACGGCAGAACCGCGACAGTGAAGTCAGGCGGATCGACGGTCACGGGTCACGTTCGTTCGGTACTCGAAAGCAAGTCGAGCATTCCGCAGCGCTGGACCATCACGATCATTCCGAGCCCGCCGAAACAGCATGTCTCGCGGTCGACCGCGCCCCGCGTTCATTCGTTCGCGGAAGACCTCTACTGAGCGGCGCGCCCTTTCCGGGCGTACGCGTTTGCTTCCAATCGCCGGCAACCCTTCGATCCGTGAAAATCCCGAGGCGGCAAGCGATTGCGGGCTCGGCGCACAAGCTCTGGCGCGACGCCGGACATCATGACATTTTCGAGCCAAGCCGGTCCTGCACTCGATGCGGGATGGATGCCCCTTCGCGTGAAGAAGGGTGCGTCAGGATAACCGATTTGGAATTACGGTTCCGGTTCAACAGAACCGATCAGGCGCTACACCGCTGGATGCAGCAGTGCGAGGCGGACGAGGTCCGCGGTGTTTCGCGCGCCGAGCTTCCGCATCGCCTCCGCGCGATGGCTTTCGAAGGTCCTCGGGCTGATGCTCATCCGTAGCGCGCCCTGCTTGTTCGAATAACCTTCGCTGATCAGGCTCAAGACTTCGCGCTCGCGCCTGGTCAGCGGCTTCTGGCCGGCGCTTGACGCGAACATCACGCCCGGGGTGCGGCCGGCGTCCTTGCCGCGACCGGCCCGCTTCTCCAATCCAGCCTTGCGGCCGGACTCGGCGGCCGGCTCCTCGTGCGCGTCCGCTATCTGCTTGATCATGGCGCAGACGCGCTCGGTCTGCTGCAGGGCATTCTCGACGACCTGCTGCAGGTAAACCCGGTTGCCGGCGGCTTGCGAGAGCTGCAGACTGTGCTGCTTGATCTCGCCCATATAGAGCAGCAGGGCGGTCAAGGGTCCGTTGAGCTGACGGGCGATCGCTGCGCCCGCTTCGTCCATCGCCCGCGTGCGCGCGGCAGACAGCCGGACTGTTTCCAGGTCGTCGTCGGGAGCCGTGCTGCTTTCGATCCACTTCGAGAAAGGCGAATCAGTGATTCGGTTTTCTTGATGTCCCATACGGATTTGTTTAACGAGCCTGCGCTCGCCGAGGGTTAATTTTTTACTCAGTAAGAATACGGGGTTTTTGGCAATCCGCCCGAAGCAAGGCCGTCGTCGCCCTTGCCGCAAATCGTGCCAACCCATTCAAAAACCGCCAAGATTAGCCGACCCGCGACAGGCGCACCCGTATTTCTACGGATCGTAGAATTGCCTTCCGGGTAAATCGGGAATGCCCGTAGTTTCACGGGGGCCTGTGTTTACTTCTTAAGCTGGTGCGAACTGTTTTTGTGGTTCCATAACACCAGATTCGTGCGCCTCCGCGTTGAAGGCGCCTTGTTCGCTGGCAAAATCGCAGAAAAAACACGGTTGCAATGGCGTTGGCCGATCGGATTCAGGAATTTCTGCAGCGGCTGACACCGCTAACGCGGAACTGTCTCCTGACCGAGCTTGAGCGGCTGGAGACGTCCGAAGGCGAAATGCCCGGCTCAGCCGAAATCCTGGCCAAGCTGCGCGCGGAGTTCCGCAAGGACGGCTCGACCCAGAATCGCGTCAACACGCCCTCGCGCTATTTCTTTGCACCGCTGGAACCGCTGCTCGTCGACGGCGCCCCCGAGCATGCCAATTCCGGCCTGATACAGCGCGGCTCGTTGGCTGCGATCTGGGAGTGGATCAGCCGCGATCTGTTGCCGACGATGGCACGCGACTACGTCAAGCAGATCGAACAGCTGACCCTCGCGAACAAGCCGAAGGAAGCAGGAAAGGTCGCCGCCACGTTCCAAATCAAGGTCATCAAATACCTCGAAAATACGCTCCGCTCGGCCGACGGCGCCGAGCAGACCCGCAAGAAGCTCGCTAGCTACACGGCTTCGCGCTCGGCCTTTAGCGACCTGACCAAGATGCAGTCCGTGCTGCGCGAGCGCGATGCGCTGGCAAAGTTCGACGAGGCGCTGCCGGCGGCCATCGCCAAATTCGACGACGCGTGGGTCGCCAAGATGACGACGCTGCTCAATGCGTTCGCAAAGAAGCATGCCGACGTCGTCCCCTTTGCGCTGGCGATGGTGGGCAGGCGGCTCAAGACTCCCTGGCAACTGGCGCGCCTCGCCACCAAGGCCGCGTCCACCAAGAACGCCGCCGACGTCGCCGCCACACCCTATGCGATCACCGTCTCCATGGTGCTGGACCGTCTGGAAGACAACCGGGCAATGCTGCGCGTTGCGCTCAGGAATAACCGGGTCATGGTCGCCAAGGAAATCCTGACGCATATCTACGACACCGAATACGCGTTGCGGGTCCGCATCGACCAACTCGACCAATCCGAGTGGGGGGTGCGGCTCGAAGCCCTGATGACATCCATCGCGACACTGGTTGAGGCCGAGGTGGCGCGATTTCCCGACAATGTCGGCCACGTGCTGGGATCGCGCAGTCTGCGCAGCCATGATTCCCTTGCGGGACGCCTTACCTATCTGGCGTATAAGGGCCGTGATGCCGTTGCCGGCAGCAGCTCTCTCTTGAAGAAGCTGACCGGGGCAGCCTGAGAAGTCGCGCCTGGCGCCGCCAGCTTCGCCTCAGCGTCGCGAGTTCAGGAATTTTTCCAGGAATCGTCCCGAGATCACAAACCTGAACCACCAATAGGCCATGCGTCGCGTCTTCATATCGCCGCCCTCGATCTGGGAGTGGGTCCGGCCGACATCCTGATTAGCCCTGAACGCGACACGGGGCTGTGAAATGCTTCACATTTGCGGGCTTGAACGGTGCGCTCGGGAACCCGGCGGTCGCGACCAGAGTTTGCGATGATCCGCCCGTCCGGCGGACGCTGACGCATGGAAAGGAAGATGACCATGGGCCGATGGAAGAGATCACTGTTGGCGATCGCTGCGCTGGCCGGCGTGCTGGCGCTGGGCCACGACGCCGGCGCACAGACCGCGGGGGTGCCCGCCGAAAACGCCGCGCCGACCGCCGACAACGCCGTGATGCTGACCGTATTCTTCAAGCACGATCAGTCGCGCCCGCTCGGCGAACTCAATGCCCAGCTCGAGAAACAAGGCTTTTACAAAGCCTTTCCGCCGCCTGGCGTCGAAGTCGTCTCCTGGTATGTGATGATGGGAATCGGGCAGGTCGTCACGCTGCGGCTGCCGGCATCCCGGCTGCGCGAGGTCAACCGCATTCTGGAGAACACCGCCTGGGGCAGCTACCGCACCGAGTTCTATCCGACCTACGATTACAGGGCCGTCGGCATCGCCGCGCATGAGAAAGCGCAATGATCGTTACGAAAAAGCCCGCCGGTTTGACCGGCGGGCTTGATCCTGTTCGCTAGGGTAACACTGCCGATCCGGGATCCCGGTACGTCCGCGGTAATCCCGGTTCAGCTGGCGTCACATCGCGCGAAGATTTTCAGCGCTGGTCTTGCCGCGCTGGCTGTCGACCTTCGCTTCGAACGAAAGCTTCTGACCTTCGTTGAGCGAGCCCATGCCGGCGCGCTCGACGGCGCTGATGTGCACGAACACGTCGTTGCCGCCGTCGTCAGGCTGAATGAAGCCGAAGCCCTTGGTCGCGTTGAACCACTTAACTGTTCCGGTAGTCATTTTCACTTCTCCAAGATGCGCAAATGCGCGGGTGCAGCCCGCACGACCTTCGCGCAGGCTTGATCCGATTTCAGCGATGTCTTGGGGAGTAGAGCCGGTTCGGCGCGATCAACAAGCAAATCGATTAACTCGAATGAGCGGCGTTTACGCTACTCCCGAGCAAATAGCAAGCCAATCCGGGCTACATGACGAAACGCTAATAATCGGGCAAATCACGGATCAGCCGAGCCGGCTGATCTGCTCCTCGGTCACCACGCGCTCGACATTCTCGGTCTTGCTCTTGATGCGGTAGCGCGGGCGGCCGTCCGACTCGATCGGCAGGCAGCTGACGATGGTGTAGATGCTCCGTTCCTTGACCGCGGCGCGGCCCTGCGGTCCCTGGAGCTGGTGGTGAACGTCGTCATTGATTGCGTAATTATGGGCCATGGCGGGTGTTCCCTTGAGGACGGTCTTGTAGGCGCAGCCGCCTCGCAAAGCAACAAATCTCGCCTGTCGGGGCTCGATTCCCATGGCCTGAGCCGCCTCTTCCAGGCGATTTGCCGTGGCTTGCCGTTGTTCGGCATCGCGATATGCTGCCGTGCTTTTTGGTAGGCCCACCCAGGGAACCGCATGACCGCACCGCTCGATCCCGTCATTGCCCAGATCATTCCGCTGCTGCCGCTGCGCGATCCCGGGACGATGACGCCGCAGAGCGCGCGCGATTCACTGCGCGCGCTCGCCGCGGCGCGGGCGGCGGTTCCGCCGCCACCGGTCGCCAGCGTGAAGGACACCGAGGTGAAGGGCGCCGAGGCGCCACTGGCCGCGCGGGTCTATCGCGTCTCGCAGGAGACGTCGCCGACCGTGGTGTTTTTCCACGGCGGCGGCTGGGTGGCCGGCGATCTCGAAACCCATGACCGGCAGGCACGGCTGCTCGCGATCGAAACGGGCGCGGTCGTCGTCTCCGTCGACTACCGGCGGCCGCCGGAAACGCGATTTCCCGGCGCGTTCGAGGACAGTTTCGCGGCGACGCGCGACGTCTTCGGACGCCTCGCCGAGTTCGGCGGAGACAGCGCGCGGCTCGGCGTCGCCGGCGACAGCGCGGGCGGCAATCTGGCGGCGTCGGTCGCGATCGGCTGTCGCGACGCCGGCATCGGCCTCGCCGCGCAATTGCTGGTCTATCCCGTCACCGATGCCGCCGGGAACTACGCCGACGCGACCGAGAACTCGCGCTTCCCCTCGCGGGCGGAAAACGCCGAGGGTTATTTCCTGTCGCGCGAAGTGATGCAGTGGTTCGCCGGTCATTATCTCGAGGACAAAAGACTCGGCGAGGACTGGCGTGTTTCGCCCTTGCGCGCAAAAAGCCTTGCAGGGCTCGCGCCGGCGGTGGTGTGCACGGCGTGGTTCGATCCGTTGCGCGACGAGGGCCGGGCCTATGCCGAAGCGCTTGCGGCCGCGGACGTGCCGACGAAGTACCATCATGGCGCCGGCCTGATCCACGGCTATTTCGGTCTCCGCGACGCATCCGAAAACGCGCGGCTCGAAGCGCAGCGCGCACGCGCGGATTTCAGGGCGATGCTCGAACGCGGAGCGTGAGCCCGGGTAATCCTGCGCCGTGCCTGCCGGCGATCTTCGACACGACGGCGGCTCCCCACTACGGACCTACGGCCGATCGAAAGACATAAAGCCGTCCGTGAGCGTCTGCATGAAGCTGACAATCGCGTCTTCCTCCGCCTCCGAAAGGCCGAGGTGCCCGACTTTGCTTGTGTTCATGTTTTCGGTCGACTCAGGTGCAGGCCAGCATGTCGAGCCCTCGCCGGGATCATGAGGCTTGCATCGCGGCAAGACATCCCGCGTGTTGTAGAAATGCACGATCTCCCTCAAGCTCGTGAAATATCCATTATGCCCGTAGGCCTTTACAAAGGCCGGATAGGGTCGCTTGTCCACATTGCGCAGCGTCGGAACCTGAACGCGGGCCTGGAAATCTGGCGCCAGCTTGAGCCATCGCTGATCCACCTCGGAGGGATGGCTGAGGAGTTGTCGCTTGGTAAGAAAACTGCCGACTCCCTCATCGACGTATTGCGATCCCTGCGGATTGGCAACATAGCCGAATACGTCGGGCCGATTTTCCTCGTAATAGGGAAGCCTCGGATTGGCTGGGGTGCCGATGTTGCTGGCCGTGAAGTCGGTGAACAACGGGTCTTCGCCAGGCCCGCCGTCACGGTGGCATTCGTTGCATCGTGCGTTGCCGCGAAACAGATCGTATCCCTGCTGCTCCTGCGTCGTGAACCGCGCCTTCTTCGCGAGTACCGCATCGAACTTCGAGGTGAACGGCGTTACCTCGGCAGACGCCTCGTAGCCGGCGATGGATTGTGCCATCTGATCGAAGGTGGCGCTGACCTGGCCGCGATCGACCCGGCTCAGATGAACCGGCAACGGATCGCCGGCGGGCGGCGGCCCCGGCCTGTTGCAGACCTCCTCAACGTCGCCCGGCCACACGGTCGCAAAAGCCTGCGGCCCCCACACGCTTTCGAACAAGGGTCGATAGGGCCGCCGGGAGGCGCGATAGACCGCGCAGGCGATATCAGGCAGGCCCATCTCCACCGGGTTGGTCGGCGGACCCTGCGCCTGCTCCGCAGCCGGGTTGCCCAGCCGACGTCCTGTCGCGCGCATGTCCCAGAAATTACCGCCGACCAGGTCACCCTGTCCGGGATTGTAATGCAGCACGGGTGAGAGCGGTGCGTAGGCGTGCGATTGCGGCTTGCGATTGCTGAACCGGGTGCGCACCGACCCGGGATAGGAACCAGTGGTCCGGTTCAACTCTGATACCGGACCGGTAAAACCGGTCTCGGGCATATGGCAGAAAGCACAAGCCTCGTTACGGTGGACGGATAGATTCTTGTCGTACAGCATCAACTTGCCGAGCAACTCGATTTGCTGGACCTGATTATCCGGCGGCGCACGGAGCTGGTCGATCGTCTGCGCTTCGACCCGGTCGATCTCCCTCTCGATTTGCGCGATTTCCCGCATCGCCTCAGGCGAGAGCCTGATCGCCTCTTCCGCATTCGGCGCCTGCGCGCCCAGCATCGAGATCAATATGGTGGCTGCGACCGGAAAAAGCGCGCGCTGCGTCTTCACTCCCCGACCTCCCGTCCAGCGCTGCACACCCTCAACATAGCACCGCGGCTCGATCGCTTGAAGACCGCACGCGCCGGCGCAAGACTAATTTTCATTTTGCGATTTCGCACGTTCATCGCGCTCATATCGATCTCGACCATGGAACCCAAAACGGGTTGTTGATCGGGCAGATTCGAATTTTCTCCAAGGGCGCTTGGACAAGATGGATTCGTAACTACCTCTAGCTAGCACCGACGATAAATTGGCTCGCTTCGGCGAGGGCGGTGCTAGGCCGCAGACGACGGAATTTTCCGGATCGTTGCGTGCCTCCTTCGCGCGGAAGCTAGCTGCAGATTGCACGACCTTCGGTGGTTGCTTCATTGGGTGCCAGTGAACAGCAGCCAGGTTACGTTGAAAAATACTCAGAGCCGGATGTGAGGAGCTATGAGATTCAGCGCTGCGCATGCCATTCTGATCGCATGGGGATTATCCCTGATCTCTCCACCGACCGAACTCATGGCGGGAACCCTGACGTCGCCGGCCGAGCGAGCCGACGAACCATTCGGGCTTTCCACGGCGACAGTGACCGCGGGCACGCTGCTGGAGAAATGGCTCGATGTCGAACGCAAAGCTGACGATGAACGGCGGCTTCTGAGGAACTGCGAGGCGAACCGCGCATCGTGTCGATCGCGCACAGCGCTTGAATTCCTGGCGATCGTCGACGACGCACGAACCCTGGAAGGCCGCGCCCGGCTTGGCGACATCAACCGCGCCATCAATCTCAGAATAAAGCAAATGAGCGATTTGGCGCTTTACGGCGCGGAGGACGTCTGGAGCCCGCCCCTTGCCACACTCGCCAGAGGCGCCGGGGATTGCGAAGATTATGCCATCGCAAAATTCTTCGCTCTCCAGGAAGCGGGGGTTTCCGCCGATGACCTTCGGATCGTCATCCTGCGGGACCACATCCGTGACGAGGACCACGCCGTGGTCGCGGCGCGGCTGGATGGCAATTGGCTCATACTCGACAATCTGCACATGGTGATGGCCGAGGACCAGCAGGTGCGGGATTATTACCGTCCCGTGTTCTTGGTCAATCATGATGGCGTCAAACGCTATCTGGACGCGCCACCTGCGCCCGAGCGGGCGCGCGGAAATGAACGCGTTGTCAGCCAAATCCGACACCACTAGATGGTCGCCGCGCCCGGAAAGCCCGATCAGTGCCCCGCAGGCTTCTAGCGCTCTCGAATGGCGCCAAGGCGGGCTGCGGCGCGCACGGCCTCGATGGGCGCGCGCCGAATGGTGCAGCGCAATGCTGTCCTTCCAAAGTGGCAGGGCTTTTCGGGCGGAAGGAATTGAAGCGCGAAGGAAAAGCCCGCATACTCACCACAACAACAAACAAAATTCAGGTGAGGATCGCATGTTTTCCATTCGGAGGCGCAACTTCATTCTCGGCAGTTCGGCGCTTCTCGTGCTCGGTGGCGGCAAGAAATCCCTGGCGCAATCCGCCCCTGCCATGACGCCCCACGAGAAGGAACTGTACGAGGCCGCGAAGAAAGAAGGCGGCGAGCTGACCTGGTACACCGCGCAGTCCGACGACATCACCGCACAGGCGCTCGGCCGCAGCTTCGAATCCCTCTATCCCGGCCTCAAGGTCAACGTGTTGCGCACCACCGCCCAGGTGGCCTATCAGCGCGTCACCCAGGAAATCAAGGCCAGCGCCATTCAGTGCGACGTCCTCAGTTCGACCGACCTTGGTCACTCCGTCGCCTTGAAAGCTGGCAACGCGTTCGAGAAATACGTTCCCGACAATTCCAGCAAGGTGCTCGACGTCTACAAGAACTACGATCCGGACGGCTATTATTTCGTCACCTCGGCCGGCATGATCGGGATCGGCTACAACACGTCCAAGGTGAAGGAAGCCGAAGCGCCGAAGAACTGGACCGACCTGCTCGATCCCAAATGGAACAACAATATCGCGCTGGGTCACCCCGGCTTCAGCGGCTATGTGGGCACCTGGGCGCTGACGCTGCGCAATCAATATGGCTGGGACTTCTTCGAAAAGCTCGCGAAGAACAATCCGCGGGTCGGCCGCTCGATCAACGACACCGTCACCATGCTGAACGCCGGCGAAAGCGCCATCGCGGGCTCGGGGCCGGTCGGCACGCTGATGGAGAGCGTGCAGAAGGGCAACCCGCTCGCCATGATGTATCCGACCGACGGCACGGTTCTGATCATCGCCCCCTCCAGCATCATGAAGGGCTGCAAGCATCCGAATGCCGCGCGCCTGTTCATGGAATTCCTGCTGAGCGAGGGCGCCTCCCGGATCTGGGTGAATCACTTCAACGAAACCATCCGGCCCGAAGTCTCGGCGCCCGCCGGCGCCAAATCGGCCAAGGACGTGAAGATCATCCGGCCGACCGTCGAACAGATCACCAAGGGCATCCCGGAAGTCATCAAGCAGTGGCGTGAAACCTTCGGCGTCTAGAGCATGATCCGGAAAAGTGGAAGCCGGTTTTCCCTCGGACAAACGCGAAGCGTTTGCTCGGAGATCATGCTCAAGAACAAGAAGTTGGGCAAAACAACGTGACCGACAACTCGCTCGACCTCCGCGCCGTGGAATTCTCCGGTCTCGCGTCAAGAATCAGGCGTCTCGACGCCAGCGTCTTGCTGTGGCTGGTGCTGATCGCCGTGCTGGCCTTCCTGATCCTGAATCCGGTTCTGCGACTGATCATCTCAAGCCTGCAGGAGACCGATAGCGGCCGCTTTACGCTCGCGAACTACCGGACCGCCTATGGCAACATCCGGCATCTGCAGTCGCTGTTGAACTCGCTTGAACTCGGCGTTGGCGTCGCGCTGCTCGCGACCTGCTTTGCGGTTCCGATCGCCTGGGCGATTTCGCGCACCGACATGCCCGGCAAGGCATTCGTCCGCCTGATGGTGTTCGCCGCCTTCGTGACGCCGCCCTATCTCGGCGCCATCGGCTGGATCCTGCTGGCCGGACCGAATTCCGGCTGGCTGAACAAGGTCTGGATGGCGCTGACCGGCGCCCCGCACGGCGTCTTCAATATCTATTCGATGACCGGCCTGATCCTGGTCATTGCCGTGACCTCGTTTCCCTACACCTTCGTCTTCACCAGTTCGGCGCTGGACCTGGTGTCATCCGAAATGGAGGACGCAGCCAATATACTCGGCGCCCGCACGCTGCGGACCACGCTGCGCATCACGCTGCCGCTGGTGACGCCGGCGATCATCGGCGGCATCATCATCTCGTTTCTGGAAGCCATCGCGCTGTTCGGCGCGCCGGCGCTGATCGCGCTGCCCGCGCGTTTCAACGTGGTGTCGACGCAGCTCTGGCAATTCTTCGAATATCCGGTTCGCGTCGAGGAGGCCGCCGCCTATTCGATGCCGCTGCTCGCCATCACCGTGCTGATGTTCTGGCTGCAGCGGCGGATCCTCGGCCGCCGCGGCTACACCTCCGTCACCGGCAAGGGCGGCGAACGGCGCATGATCGCGCTCGGGCCCTGGCGCTGGGTCATGCTCGGCTATGCGCTTTTGGTCTGCGCACTGTCGGTGTTCCTGCCGATGCTGGTGCTGCTGCAGGCCGCCTTTGCAAAAGCCTGGGGCCGCGGCTTCAGCCTCGACAATCTGACCCTGCACAATTTCTACTATCTGCTGGTCGAGCAAACCCAGGCCAAGATGACCATCTTCAACACCTTCGCCTATTCGGCCGTGACCGCGTTCGCCGCGATCAGTCTGACGTTGGCGATTGCCTATGTGGTCAATCGCAAGCTGGTGCCGTTAAGCAATTTGCTGGCGTTCCTGTGCATGGCGCCGTTCGTGGTTCCCGGCATCGTGCTGGCGATCGGCTTCTATGCCGCCTACGCCCCGCCGCCGCTGGCGCTCTATGGCACCGCGACAATCCTGATCCTGGGCTTCACCACGCGCTTCCTGCCAATCGCCTACACCTCGAGCGCGGCAGGCCTGCGCAGCATCAATCCGGAGATGGAAGAGGCGGTACGGATCCTCGGCGGCAGCCGTCTTCTCGCCATCCGCAAGGTGCTGATCCCGCTCCTGAAGAAGAGCCTCGCCGGCGCCTGGATCCTGGTCTTCATTCCGGCGACGCGGGAATTATCCTCGGCGATCTTCCTGGTCGGGCCCAACACCCGTGTCATCTCGGTGATGCTGTTCGACCTCTCGGAGGAAGGCAATTTCGAGGTACTGGCGGCGCTCGGCGTCATCCTGCTGGTCGTGACGGTGGCGATTGCAGCCATCGGCTCCAAGGTGATCGGGCGCGATTTCATGCTGCGGAGGAATAGTTGAGCAGGCTCAGACTGACCGGCGTCAGCAAGCGCTACGGCAATTTTCTCGCGGTCGACGAGATCGACCTGGAGCTGCAATCCGGCGAATTCGTCTCGTTGCTGGGGCCTTCCGGCTGCGGCAAGACCACCACCCTTCGCATGATCGCCGGCTTCGTCGATCCCACGCTCGGCACCATCGAGATGGACGGCGAGATTCTCTCCTCGCCCGCAGGCTCCATGCCGCCGGACCGGCGCCAGATGTCGATGATCTTCCAGAGCTACGCGATCTGGCCGAACATGACGGTCGAACAGAACGTCGCCTTTGGCCTCGAACTGCGCAAGATTGCGAAAGCCGAAGTCAAACGCCGGGTCGGCGAGATGCTGGAAGTCGTGCACATGAACCATCTGGCCGACCGCTATCCCGCCGAGCTCTCGGGCGGCCAGCAGCAACGGGTGGCGCTGGCCCGTGCGATCGTGATCCGGCCTTCGGTGCTGTTGCTGGACGAGCCGCTGTCCAATCTGGATGCGACCCTGCGCGAGGAGATGCGGTTCGAGATCCGCCGCCTGCATGACGAATTCCACGTCACCACGGTCTACGTCACCCACGATCAGGCCGAGGCCATGGTGACGTCGGATCGCATCGCTGTCATGAACCACGGCCGCATCGAGCAGGTCGACAACCCCCGCGCGCTCTATGATGAGCCGAAGACGCGCTTCGTGGCAGGTTTTGTTGGTCGGACCAATTTCATCGAAGGCTCGAGCGACGGCCACCAGATTTCGTTCGACGGTTTTGCGCTGCCGCGCGCCGCCTTCGAACGGGACGTGCCCTCGGGCGGCAAGGCGGTGTTTTCGGTGCGGCCGCACAGCATGCGGCTTTCGGACACCCCGCCGGCCGACGGCTCTGCCGCGGTCGGCGTCGTCGTGATGGAGCGCGCGTTCCTCGGCGAACACTGGGACTATGTGGTGCGGCCGCGCGAGGGCGCCATGCCGCTGCGGGTGATGGCCGCGCCGATGGACGATATCCCGGTCGGCGCCAGCGCCTGGCTCAGATTCGAACCGCGTCAGATGGCGCTGATCGCGTGATCCCGCTCAATTCCCCATAAAATCAACAGGAGCAAATCCGATGTCCTTCACTCCCGCCTCGCAGGCGCTTGTCCGTTTCAAGGTGCTCGATCTGACGCGCGTGCGCGCCGGTCCGACGGCCGCGCGGCAACTGGCGGACTGGGGCGCCGACGTGATCAAGATCGAGCTCCCGAAAGGACTCGACGAGAGCGACATGGGCGGGCCGCGGCACGGGCCCGATTTCCAGAACCTGCATCGCAACAAGCGCAGCCTGACGCTCAACCTGAAAGAGCCTGATGGCGTCGCCATCTTCAAGAAGATGGTGGAAGGCGCCGATGTCGTCATCGAGAACTACCGGCCGGACGTCAAATTCCGCCTCGGGATCGACTACGAGACCCTTCGCGCGGTCAACAAGCGCATCGTCTACGGTTCGATTTCCGGCTTCGGCGAGGACGGCCCCTACCGCGAGCGGCCGGGCTTCGACCAGATCGCGCAAGGCATGGGCGGCCTGATGTCGATCACGGGCTTGCCGGGCCAGGGCCCGGTGCGCGTCGGCATTCCCGTCGCCGACCTCGGCGCCGGCATTTTCTGCGCGATGGGAATCCTGGTCGCGCTCCTGGAGCGCGAAGTTTCCGGCGAGGGGCAGTGGGTGCAGTCCTCGCTGCTTGGCGCGCAGATTTCGCTATTGGATTTCCAGGCGGCGCGCTGGCTGATCGCAAAGGACGTGCCGGGCCAGGCCGGCAACGATCACCCGACCAGTATTCCGACCGGCGTGTTTCCGACCAGCGACGGCCACATCAATATCGCCGCCGCCGGCAAGCACATCTACGCGCGTTTTTGCCAGACGCTGGGGCTCGATCATCTGCTCACCGACCCGCGCTTCGCCGAGGATTCGGCGCGCTCGAAGAACCGGGCGGCGATCAACCAGATCATCTCGGAAGTGACGATGAAGCAGTCGAGCAGCGAGCTGATCGCGAATCTGAACAAGGCCGGCGTGCCCTGCGGCCCGATCAACGGGATGGACGAGGTGTTTGCCGACCCGCAGGTCCAGCATCTCGGCATGGCAGCACCCGTGCACCACGGCGCGCTGGGCGATATCGCGGTTGTCAACCAGCCCGTCAAACTCAAGCGCACGCCGAGCCAGATTGCGCGCGCGACACCCGAAAAGGGCGAACACACCGAGGAAATCCTCAAGGCGTTCGGCTATAACGACACGTCGATTGCCGAATTTCGCGCGCGCAAGATCGTCTGAAGGAGACTGCCATGAAAACGAGCACCGAGCGGATGATCGCCAGGAAGGATGGGCCGACCGGCTGGATGCAATTCAACAATCCCGCCCGCCATAACGCGGTGTCGGTCGACATGTGGAAGGCAGTCCCGGAGATCATGGCCGAATTCGCACACGACGATCAGATCCGGGTCGTGGTCCTGAGCGGCGCCGGCGGCAAGGCGTTCATTTCCGGCGCCGACATTTCCGAGTTCGGAGAGAAGCGTTCGTCGCCCGAAACCGTACTGGAATACAACCGGATCGCGGGACTTGCCAACGCCGCCATCATCGAGTTTCCGAAGCCCACGATCGCGATGATCCAGGGCTATTGCATCGGGGGCGGCCTTGGCGTCGCGCTGTGTTGCGATCTCCGGCTTGCGGCCGAGGGTTCTCGCTTCGCGGTTCCCGCCGCCAAGCTCGGTCTTGGGTACGCCTATGACGGCATCAAGCGGCTGGTCGATGTCGTCGGCCCGTCCTTTGCCAAGGAGATATTCTATACGGCGCGGCAGTTCGACTCGACCGAGGCCATGCAGATGGGGCTGGTCAATCGCGTGGTCCCGGCCGCGAACATCGAGACCTATGTGCGCGACTATGCGGGAACCATCGGTGGCAATGCACCGCTGACCATCAATTCGGTCAAGCTTTGCGTCAACGAGGCAACCAAGGACCCCGACAAGCGAAACCTCGCCGCGGCAAAAGCGGCCGTCGACGCCTGCTTTGCCTCGGCAGACTACATCGAGGGCCGCACTGCGTTCATGGAAAAGCGCAAGCCGGCGTTTCGCGCGCGGTGACCATGAGGAAGTCGCGGCTCTCGACCCGCCTTGCGCTCCTTGGCGCGGTCGCCCGGACGCACGCTCCATCGCCGCGACGGCGCCGACAGATTCTATCGGACGAATTCGAAAGGAATCTACTTCCTCCAGCTGTCAAGCGAAACCGGGCCGGCGCCACTCATGGCAAGGCTCATCAATCCCGCGAGATAGAGGAGAAGGTGCTCGTAGCCGACGGGCCCGAACTTCACCCCGTTTTCGGACACTTCGACGAGTTTTACCGAGAAAAATCCGTACGGCAGATGAACCGTGAGCAGCGCGGTCAGCAGGACGATCGCCAGAGGCACGCTCGCGATGGCGACATATGCTCCGATCAGGATGAGAAGGCCGCCGACCAGTTCCGTGATCGTCGTGACCCAGGAGAGAAACAGCGGAGCCGGTACGCCAAGCGTGTGCAGCACGGTGGCGAATGTCTCGGGGCCGCGGCTGAGCTTTGCATAGCCGTGAACCATGAACCCGTAACCAATGATGAGACGGAGCGGCAATGCGGCCCACACAGAAAGGGCGTGTCCAGCCCTGGTGGTCCAGTGTTGAAGACTGCCGATCTGGGTGCCGGGCAACAACGTGGTCATGTGATCCATCCTGATCTCGATGATTGGAGCAGGATCGATCGCCCTCGAATCTTAAGCCGGCCTTAAAGCGCGCACTCTCACCATCGCAGAATGCGGCGACCGAGCAAGTAGCCGCAGACAACGACGAGTGACGCGGCCAGTGGATACCAGGTGATGACGAAGAGCGGGCTGTCGTCGAAGCAGTTGAGCGCGTAGTACGATGCTGCGATGGTGGCCGCGGCGAGGCCCGCAACGGCGCCCGCTCTTCCGGGATCACGGGGTGCGCCGCGCCTCAGTACCATGAGGAATGCGACAAGAGGGCTGACCGCCAGGAGCGGGATCAGCGTCATGCAGTTGACCGAATTCGAGCCGACGAGCCGTACCATCCATAGTGATCGCGGCAGCATGAACAACTCGAATAACGCGGCGATCACGAGCAGGCCCAGCGGAGCCATCAGCGGAAGGGGACGATATTCATGCCACCTACCAGGCCTGGCCATTCCGGAAATGGCCAGGGTTGCAGCTATCGCAAGCGGCACGGTGATGACGAATTTGAACAGAAACCGCCAGGTTTCCAGCGCGGCAGCAAGATCCTGGCGCGGGCCGATTGCGGAGAAGAAAATGAGACCGGCGCCCGCCATGCCTATCGCCGTGGCGTAGCGGAACAGGCGGCCAAACGGCCTTGAAGGCGTGGCGTCGATGACGAGCGCGGTGATGAGTTGGTCGGTGGTCATCGAGCATAAGCCGCAGGTGATGTTTCCGATGGTCAGGAGCCTGTTGTGGCAAGGCCGATCTTCAGATCCGGCTCCGGCATCCCGTCCACCTGGTGAAGAACTTCAGCATGTCGCGCCAGGATGACTTCGGCCCGCAAACCGGGGCGGTCGGTCCGATTCACCAGATTCAGGCGGCCGTAATTGGCGCGTAACGCGAGATCGGCTATTGCGAGCCCAAGACCGCTCCCCGAGGGGCTCTTGTGACGGCCACGGAAAAAACGCCGGGTGACGAGCGGCAATTCGTCCGGTGGAATACCGGGGCCTTCGTCCTCGATGGCGACGACGATCTCGTTTGGCCGGCGCTCAAGGCTCCATCGCACGAGCCCAGGACGCGCCGTGTGCTGCACGGCGTTGTCAAAGAGATTTCGCAGGGCGAGTGCCAGCAGCTCGGCGTTTGCGGTGAGCGTGATCCAGTTCAGCATCGGGTCCACTTCGATCCGCAGGCGGTCGCGCGCGGGTTGGGCGTCGATGATCTCGTCGATGATGACGCCGACATTGAAGCGCGCGTCGCGCCCTGGATTCTGAAGCGCATCGAGATTTGCGATGTCGAGCAACTGCCGGACGAGACGTGTGGTGCGATCGACCGCGACGATGATTTGTCGCAATGCCAGGCCGCGCGCAGCGGGATCGCTCGTACCGATCGCGACCTGCGCTTGCGTTCTCAAGCCCGCCAGCGGCGTGCGAAGTTCGTGGGCGGCGAAGGCGGTGATCTCCCGCTCGTGGCGGCGCGCGGTCTCCACCTTTGAAAAAAGCGCATTGAGCGCTACCATCATCGGCAGGATTTCCGCCGGTGCGCGCCCGGTTTCCACCGGACTCATGTCGTCGGCGCGCCGTTGTTGCAATTCGAGAGCCAGCGTTCGCAGGGGTCGCAGGCCGCGATTGAGGCTGGTCCATATTAGAAAGCCGAGCAGCGGCACGATCAGAAGCGTCGGCGCGAGCAATCCCTTGATGATGTCGGTGACAAGGTGCTCACGCACGCCGAGACGGTCCCCGACCAGCACGCGCAATCCCCTGTCCGCGTCTTCGAGGGTGAATACACGCCAATTTTCGCCTTCGATGCGGCGGTCGGAAAATCCTGTCTGCGTGCCGCCGAGGTTCGAGCTCGGCGCTCCGCGCGAGCGTGCAACAAGTCGCCCATCCAGCGACCATATCTGACAGGCCAGCTGGCGCTCATAGATCAATGTCTCGGCAGGGCCGTCCACTCCCGTCTCGGCCGGGGGCAGCGCGACGTTCCTGCTGGTACCGAGGGAGACGACCATCCGGGCCGCTTCCTGCAGGCGCGCGTCGAGTACGCTCTCGACTTCCTGCTTCGTGCCGACATAGATCCAGCCGATGGCAAACAGCCAGATCATGCCGGTCGCGGCCACCAGAATCAGAAACAGCCTTGTCCGGAGCGATGTCGATGTCATCGTGTGCCGACCCTCATTCGATAGCCGAGCCCGCGCACGGTCTCGATAACGTCGCGGCCGAGCTTTGCGCGGAGCTTGTGGACATGAACCTCGACCGTGTTGCTCTCCACTTCCTCCTGCCAGCCGTAGAGACGCTCCTCGAGCATGCTCTTTGAGCGCAGCAGTCCGGGCCGCTCCATCAGGGCTTCCAGCACGGCAAACTCGCGGCGCGACAGGCTGATGAGCTCGCCGTCGGCGATGACGGACATATAGGCCGGATCGAGGACGATGCCGTTGCAGGACAGGAAGGGTGAGGCCCGCCCGGCCTGACGCCGGCCGATGGCTCTCAGGCGCGCGCCCAGTTCGTCGAGATCGAACGGCTTGCCGAGATAGTCGTCGGCGCCGGCGTCCAGGCCTTTGACGCGGTCGGGGATTTCGTCGAGCGCCGTTAGCAGCAGCACGGGCGTGCGATCACCGCCGGCTCGCATTTGAACGAGCAGATCGAGACCCGAGCCGTCGGGCAGCATGAGATCGAGCACGAGCGCGTCGAATTCACTGGCGGCAAGCGCAGCGCGACCATCGGCGCAATTCGCGACGATATCGAGGGTAGCCCCGAACATGCCGAGGCCGGCCCTGAGGCCGTCCGACAGGACCGGATCGTCTTCGACGACAAGGATACGCATGAGCGAGGCCTCTCACTTCGAGCCACGTCGCATTCGAGGCTTAAGGCTGGCTTAAGGTGGCTCCCGCAAACGGGAGCCCTCAACACCCGAGGCTCCCCATGGCATACGCGCGCGCTATACGGTTTGTTACGCTGTTCCTGCCGGTCTTTTGGCTGGTTCCCGCCGCTGCCGCGGGACCGAAGCCTGCGGATCAGGTTTTCAGGCTCGGCGTCACGCTGGGGGAGGACGAGGAGCTCGATCTCAATTGGTCGATCGAACCCGGCTATTACCTCTATCGTGACAAGCTGGCCGCGACGCTTGGCGGCAAGCGGCTCAAACTGACGACGGCGCAGGGCGAGTTGAAGGACGATCCGAACTTCGGGCCCACGGAAGTCTATCACCGCGAAGCGTCGGCCTATATCGAGGCGGTGCCCGCAACAGGCGAAGTACTCGTCACGTTTCAGGGCTGCGGCGAGAACACGATCTGCTATCCGCCGGTAACCAAGGCGATAGATCTCACGACGCTGGCGGTGAGCGATGCGACCGGAAGAGCAGAGCGACCGCATGACTCGTCCTCCTCGGAGTTTGGCGAGCGCCCCGGCTTCAGTGCGGCAAGCCTCGCTTCCGACCCGAGCAGCGATGCATCCGGCCTGGACGGCAGCTATGTCTCCACCCTGCTGACCTTCTTCGGCTTCGGGCTGCTGCTCGCATTCACGCCGTGCACGTTTCCGATGTTGCCCATCCTGTCGGGCGTGTTGACCCAATCGGCGGGCAGACTGTCGTTCGGAAGAGGGTTTGCCCTGTCCGCGTCCTACGTGCTCGCAATGGCGAGCGCCTATGGCGTTCTGGGAGTCTTTGCCGCCTGGTTTGGTGGAAATCTGCAGGCGCTCCTGCAGACGCCCACCGCGGTCACGCTTATGAGTGCCATCTTCGTCGTACTGGCGCTGTCGATGTTCGGATTCTACGAACTGCAGCTTCCGAAATCCCTGAACGCGAGGCTGCTTCCGGATGCCGGCCGGAACGGATCGATCGGCGGCGCGGCGCTGCTCGGCTTCACCTCGGCCCTCATCGTGGGGCCGTGCGTTACGCCGCCATTGGCCGCGGCGCTGGTCTATGTCGCGCAAACCGGCAATACGCTGCGCGGCTCGTCGGCGTTGTTTGCGCTCGGTCTGGGGATGGGGTTGCCGCTGCTGCTGCTCGGAACATTCGGGGCGACGGTGCTGCCGAAGTCGGGCCCGTGGTTGATCCGCATCAGGCAGGTATTCGGCGTCGTCCTGATCGGAGTTGCGATATGGATGATGTCGCGCATCCTGGCGCTGCCGCTGATCGCCGCCGGTTGGGGCATGCTCGCTGCCGGCACCGGCGCCTGGATTGCGCTGATCGCGATGAACCGGGGGAAGTCGGTCCGGCGCTGGCGACAGGCGGTGTACGCCGCAACGTCGTCTTCCCTTGTGATTTACGGCCTGCTTCTCGCGGGTGGCGCTACTGGCGGCTGGTACGAACCGCTGCGACCGCTCGCCTGGACGGGCATCGTGCCATCCGCCAACACCTGGCACCAGGGCGAAGACGGCTTTCAGATCGTGACCAACGAGGCCGATCTGGACGCGGCGATTGATGCGGGCCGTGCAGAGGGACGCCGGATCCTGGTCGATTTCTCCGCAGACTGGTGCACCGAGTGCCGACTGATCGAGCGCACCGTCCTTGCCGACGAGAATGTGCGCCAGCGACTGGGCGGGGTGCGGCTGATCCGGGCTGACGTGACGCGCTATGATGCGCAAAGCCGAGACATCATGCAGCGCTTTGCGGTTGTCGGCCCTCCCACCCTCATCTTCCTGAACCCCACGGGTACGGAAGTGGAGGGTTCGCGGACTGTCGGCGCGACGGCAGTAGACGACTTCCTTGCCCGGATTGCCGCAGCCGAACGCGGCTGACCAAACCCTTCAGCGGAGCGACCACATGAACGATTCTCTTTCGCGATCGACCTTTCTGCGCCTCGCCGGCGGAGCAACCATGCTGCTTCTCACCAAGACCTTTGCGCGTTCGGCCGAGAACGAAGTCACCCGCGACATGATCCTCGCGGATCCGGAAGCGCCGATCGGCGGAAATCCAGATGGCGATCTCACGATCGTGGACTTCTTCGACTACAACTGTCCGTTCTGCAAGAAGTCGGCGACGTCTCTGGAGCGCCTCGTCAAGACGGACGGCAAGATCAAGCTGATCTACAAGGATTGGCCGATCCTGACCGAGACGTCGATCGTCGGCGCACAGTTGGCGCTGGGTGCCAGGTACCAGGGCAAATATCTCGAAGCGCATCATGCGCTGATGAACATCCCGGGATACGGGATCCCAAAGGAGCAAATGATCGACGCGGTGCGCACGACAGGCATCGACCTGGCGCGGCTTGAATCCGACATGCAGGCCAACGCCGATGCCATTCACGGTCTCATCAAGCGCAACCTGACGATCGCCGAGGCCATCGGCCTGCAGGGGACGCCCGGCTTCCTGATCGGGCCGTACAAGGTCAATGAAGCTCTCACCTACGAAGGCTTTCAGCACGCGGTGGCAGACGCGCGCGTCAGGCAGCGCAAATAATCCCCATTCCGCACAAGAAGAACAAGTCGATGCTTTCGAAACTCAGCAAGACCGCGAGAACCGTCTTCCTCGCAGCCGTTTTGCCTTCGGCTGTCGCAGGTTGCGTGACCGTCGACGGATCGCAACTGCCGAGCAGCCAGTCCATACCTGCCGGCAAGGCAAATTATGCCGCGCTCGATTCCGAGAAATTCAGGGTCGATGCAGTCGATGTGTCCGAAATGGACCCGAGATACTTGCGCCAGGAGGTCGATTACCGGACGACCGAGGTTCCAGGAACCATTGTGGTCGATCCGCATCAGCGCTTTCTCTATTTCGTGGAGAAAGGCGGCAAAGCCATTCGCTACGGAGTGGGGGTCGGGCGGGCGGGACTGGAGTTTACGGGGACCGCCAGCGTCTCGGTCAGGAAGGCATGGCCGCACTGGACCCCGACGCCGGCAATGATCGCTCGCGAACCCGCACGCTATGCGAAATGGGCCGGAGGCATGGAGGGCGGCGAAGGCAACCCACTCGGCGCACGCGCACTCTATTTGTTCAAAGACGGCAACGACACGCGGTACCGCATCCACGGCACGACGGAACCTCAGTCCATCGGGCACGCGGTGTCATCGGGATGTATTCGCATGATGAATCAGGACATCATCGATCTGTACGACCGGGTCCCGCTCGGCTCAAAGGTGGTGGTGCTATGAATACGCATGGACTGTGAGCGCTCCCTGACCCCGAGCTAAAGCGTTTGCAAACGTGGGACGGAAAAGCGCCGCCGGTAAACGCTTCATTTGCCGGTAAAGCGGGCCGGGCGTTTCTCGACGAAGGCGGCGGCACCTTCGCGCAGGTCGGCCGTCCGGAAGGCGCGCGACTGCGACGACGCCTCCTCGTCGAGCGTTGCCGCCAACGGCGCATCCCACGCCATGTCGATCTGATTCTTGATCAGCGCCATGCTGACCGGCGGGCCGTCGGCGAGGGTTTGCGCCATCGCAAGCGCCTCGCTCAGGAGATCGGCGTCTTCCACCATTTTCCAGATCAGGCCCCACTGCTCGGCCTGTTCGGCATGCAGCGGCTGACCGGTAAGCGCCAGCGCGCGGGCGCGCGCGACGCCGATCGACCTCTGCAGGAACAACGACGCTCCCCCATCGAGCGCGGCCCCGAGCCGGACAAAGCTCAATATGAAGCGTGCCGAACGCGCGGCGATCACGATGTCGCCCGCCAGCGCGATGCCGACGCCGGCGCCCGCGGCGGGACCGTTGACGGCGACCACAATCGGTGTCGGCGAGCCGCGCATCTTCTCGATCACCGGATTGATGCTCGCCCGCATGTGATCGCCGATCTGCTCGCCGGCCTCGAAGGTGTTGCCGCCGCCCAATTGCGCCCCGGCGCAAAATCCCTTGCCTGCCCCGGTCAGCAGAATCGCCCGCACCGCGGTCTCGGCGATCGCCGTATCGAGCGCCTGGCCCAATTCGCTCAAGAGACTGCCGGCGAGCGCGTTATATTGCGCGGGGTTGTTGAGCGTCAGGATCGTGACGGACCCGCGCCGTTCGGTGAGAACCATCGACATTTATCATTGCTCCCAAATCGCAGGCCGGCTGCCGGCCGGCATTTCCCGGGGGTTAAGTCGCCCTGCTACAGGGACCGCGCGATCAGGAGTTTCATGATCTCATTGGTGCCGCCGTAGATCTTCTGGATGCGCGAGTCCACGAACATCCGCGATATCGGATATTCCTGCATGTAGCCGTAGCCGCCGTGCAATTGCAGGCATTCGTCAGCGGTCTCCACTTGCTTCTGCGAACACCACCACTTCGCCATCGACGCGGTCACGGTGTCGAGTTCGCCCGCGACGAGGCGCTCCACGCACCAGTCGACGAAGACGCGCGCAATCACGGCTTCCGTCTTGCGCTCGGCGAGCTTGAAACCGGTGTTCTGGAACTCGATGATCGGCTGCCCGAAAGCCTTGCGCTCTTTCGTGTAGTCGGTGGTCAGCCTGATCGCGCGCTCCATCGAGGCCACGGCGCCGATGGCAAGCGCGAGGCGCTCCTGTGGCAATTGCTGCATCAGCTGAACGAAGCCGCTGCCCTCCTCGATGCCCAGCAGATTTTCGGGCGGCGCCACCGCATTGTCGAAGAACAATTCGGACGTGTCGGAGGCGTGCAGCCCGATCTTGTCGAGGTTGCGCCCGCGCCGGAAGCCTTCATTCCCTTCCGTCTCCAGCACGATCAGCGACAGGCCCTTGGCGCCCGGCCCGCCGGTGCGGGCGACGACGATGATCAGGTCGGCGGCCTGGCCGTTGGTGATGAACGTCTTCTGGCCGTTGATCACGTAATTGTTGCCCTGCTTCTTCGCGGTCGTCCGCACTCCCTGCAGGTCGGACCCCGTTCCGGGTTCGGTCATGGCGATGGCGCCGATGAACTCGCCGGTCGCCATTTTCGGCAGCCAGCGGCGTTTCTGTTCCTCGGAACCGTAATTCTGGATGTAATGCGCCACGATGGCGCTATGCACCGACACCCCGGTCGTGACATCAGACACGACACTTTCGAGGTCTTCGAGAACGGCGGCGTCGTAGGCAAAGGTCGCACCCAGCCCGCCATAGGCTTCAGGGATGCTCGGCAGCAGCGCGCCCATTTCGCCCAGCGCGCGCCACGCCGAGCGATCGACCATCTTCTGATCGCGCCATTTCTCGGCATGCGGCGCCAGATCCTTGGCGAGGAACTTGCGGAACTGGTCGCGAAAGACGTCCAGTTCCTCGGTCATCCAGGATGAGCGGTAATTCATGGCGTTTCGCCCCAATAGATGAAAAGTAGTCGCCGACAAGCGCCGGTCGGCGCCACCTTCAAATCAGCAGGCCGCCACCGGCGACGAGAACCTGACCGCTGATGTAGTTCGATTCCGGGCTGCAGAACAGATAAACCGCGTCGGCAGCCTCTTCCGGGGTGCCGCCGCGGCCGAGCGGGGCCGTCGCTTCGAGCATCTGCGGTTGCACGCCCACCTTGATATCGCGGCCCGCCACATCGATGGTCTTCTGCTGCGCCTCGATCGGCTGGGTCAGGCGGGTATTGATGAGGCCGAAGGCCACGC
>CAWHRA010000009.1:0-53470 GCA_963831585.1 uncultured Alphaproteobacteria bacterium
TGGCTGGGGCGGGAGGATTCGAACCTCCGTATGGTGGAATCAAAATCCACTGCCTTACCACTTGGCGACGCCCCAAAAGCTGTCTGGAAAAGCGGGGACTGGCTACCCCACGGATTCCCTTCCGGCCACGCCGGTCTATAGAGGGAGTTGAGCCATTTCAACAGGCTAGAGCCGGGAATTGCCGCTGAAATCGGCCCCGCATCCCCTCTCTTTATATTCAGGTGACACTTCACGCGAAAGGCGGGCCTTTTCGTCCGGAACCGCCCTGTCTCCCGGAGCCGCGAGGCCCGATTTCGGCTCCCGGAGAGTTGAGGGATCAACGGTTTCGTGGGAAGACCTGCCACTCACCGCCAGATGCGAGACACCACGATGACCTATCGCGCGCCGATCAACGACATGCTGCTGGCCCTCAACCATGGCGCTGGCCTCGAGGCCGCCGTGAAGGCCGGTCATTACGGCGATTTCGACGCCGACATTACCGCAGCCGTGCTGGAGGAAGCCGGCAAGTTCGCCTCCGACGTGCTGGCCCCGCTCAACCGCGTCGGCGACGAGCACGGCATCACGCTCGACGCCGGCAAGGTCACCACCGCGCCCGGCTGGCCCGATGCCTACAAGCGCTGGACCGCGGCCGGCTGGAACGCGGTATCCGGCTCCGAGGCGTTCGGCGGCCAGGGCCTGCCGCTCGCGATCAACGCCGCCTGCACCGAGATCTGGAGCTCGTCGAACATCGCCTTCGGCCTTTGCCCGCTGTTGACGCTGAGCGCGATCGAGGCGCTGGAAGCGCACGGCAACGACGAGCTGAAGAAGGTCTATCTGGCGAAGCTGATCTCCGGCGAATGGCCGGGCACCATGCAGCTCACCGAGCCGCAGGCCGGCTCCGACGTCGGCGCGCTGCGCACCCGCGCCGAGCGCGCCCCCGACGGCAGCTACCGCATCAAGGGCACCAAGATCTTCATCACCTATGGCGACCACGACATGAGCGACAACATCGTGCATTTCGTGCTGGCGCGACTGCCCGATGCGCCCGCGGGCACCAGGGGCATTTCGCTGTTCCTGATCCCGAAATTCCTGGTCAATGCCGACGGCTCGCTGGGCGCGCGCAACGACATCTACGCCAGCGGCATCGAGCACAAGCTCGGCATGCACGCCGCGCCGACCTGCACCATGACCATGGGCGACCATGGCGGCGCCATCGGCTATCTGATCGGCGAGGAAAACCAGGGCATGCGCTGCATGTTCACGATGATGAACCAGGCCCGGCTCGGCGTCGGCCTCGAGGGCGTCGGCATCGCCGACCGCGCCTATCAGCAGGCGCTGGCCTACGCGCAGGAGCGCCGCCAGGGCCGCGCCCCCGGCAGGCCCGGCACCGAGTCGGACCCGATCATCGTGCATCCCGACGTCAAGCGCATGCTGATGCAGATGCGCGCGCTGACGGCGGCCTCCCGCACCATCTGCTACGCCACCGCCGTGGCGCTCGATGTCTCGGTGCGCGCCAGGGATCCCAAGACCCGCGCGCTTGCAGCGGCCCGCGGCGCGCTGCTGACCCCGATCGCAAAAGCGTTTTCCACCGACATCGGCAATGAGGTCGCCTCGCTCGGCGTGCAGATCCATGGCGGCATGGGTTTTATTGAGGAAACCGGCGCGGCGCAGCATCTGTCGCGATGCCCGCATCACCCCGATCTATGAGGGCACCAACGGCATCCAGTCGATCGACCTCGTGACGCGCAAACTCGCGGCCAATGGCGGCGCCGCGGTGTGGGCGCTGCTCGACGAGCTCTCCGACATCGTCAAGCGGGTCGAGACCTCGAACAATCCCGCCTTCGGCACCACGGGCACCAAACTGCGCGACGCGCTCGGCGCGCTCGACCGCACCAGCCGCTGGCTGCTGGAGCGCGTCACTTCCGCGCCGAACGACGCGCTGGCCGGCGCCACACCCTATTTGCGGCTGTTCGGCTCGGCGCTCGGCGGCTGCATGCTCGCGAACGAAGCACTCGCGGCCCGCGACCTCGAAGGCGCCGGCGATGCGGCGCGCTACGTCACGCTGGCGCGGTTCTTTGCCGAGAACGTTTCCGTGCAGGCGACTTCGCTGGAGCGCACCGTGATGGACAGCGCCGAAGCGGTGAACGGCGCGGACGCGGTGCTCTTGGCTTAACCGCAGCCGTCGTCCCTGCTGGGCGACCCTCTCAATCGTCATTGCGAGCGAAGCGAAGCAATCCATAGGGCGGCAAGCAAGACAGCTGGATTGCTTCGTCGCTTCGCTCCTCGCAATGACGGCTAGATACAATTCCGCATTCTCGCGGCGCAATGCGCCCGAGCTTTGCAAAAGCTTCCGCCCCCGGGAAAGAGGGAGCGCGGGAATGCCGGGTGCCCAGTGCACCCGCAGCCTCGTGTGCGCTGGGGTAGTAAAAAATGCACACGAGTATTCACAGCGGTCGCACCGGAAATCACCCGGCATCCCCGCACGCAATGGTTTTAACGGCTTCCTCCGCGCTCTCCCCGGTGATCGGGCTTTTTTGTCACCGTCGCTTGCAGCGTCTTAACCGCAAACTTGACGCCAGCGTCGAGGCGTCAGGACCACACGACTTCTCCGTCCGCCTTGGCGCTGTTCGTCAAAAGCGCCGCCGCGTCCATCGCATCCAGCCCCGCGTCCGTGACGATCGCGATACGCCCCTCGTGTGGGGTGGACGGCTGCGGATATAAAGTGATTTGCGACTTCGGAAAATCAGAATATTTTTGCAAAAGGGGCTGGACAGCCACCTCGAAAAACATCCCGCTGATTTGCCCGTCGGGTTGAAATCAGTCCCGGGCGCCACGAATGACGACAGAACAAGGGAACTTTGACTTTGCCTTCCCGGTTCTTCCTTGTCACTTGAAGTCGAAACAGGGATTACCCCATGAGCCGCACCCCGTCCGTTTTCTCTGGCCGATGGATGGCTGGCAAGACGATATTCGCGAGCCTTGCGATCCTCTGTCTTCTGGCGGCTCCCGCGAGATCACCCGCGCAGGACGCCGGCGTCAGCGGCATTCCGCCGGGGCCGGGCAACGTCAACGGGCTCAACGGCTCGATCCGCGATCCCAGCGGCATCGGCAACGCGGCCAAAATACCCGCGCTGCCGCAGCCGACGATCACGCCGGTCATGCCGCCGACGGTGGCGCCGTCAGCCGGTTACCGGTCGTACTCGCCGGCTTATAGCTATCGGCCGATCCACGTTCGCCGAGCGGTAAGGGCGAAACGAACGCGATATGCATCAAAGAGAGCGCATCGCGCGGCGGACAGGACGCATGTGAGCAAACAAGACAGGCGGACCGATTACGGGGTGACCAGCATCTGCAGGGGATGCTGAGTCCTTTTGCCGCCGAGCGTCGAACATCCAACTTCGCAAGCCCGAGAAGTACGCTGACCTCATCCTGAGGAGCTTGCGAGGCAAGCGTCTCGAAGGATGGGAAACGCATGGACTCGCGGCCATCCTTCGAGACGCGCGCAAGGGCGCGCTCCTCAGGATGAGGTCGGAGTGCGCTTCACGAGTGCTACCTACCCGATCGGCTTCAGCCCCGCCTCGATCTGCGCGCGGCGTGGCTCGAGGAACGGCGGCAGCGCCAGCTTCTCGCCGAGCTTCTCCATCGGCTCGTCGGTGGCAAAGCCCGGGCCGTCGGTGGCGATCTCGAACAGGATGCCGTTGGGCTCGCGGAAATACAGGCTGCGGAAATAGAAGCGGTCGATTTCGCCGGAATTGCGAATCCGCATTTCGTTCAGCCGCTGCGTCCAGGCATGATATTGCGTCTCGTCGGGGGTGCGGAACGCGACGTGATGCACGCCGCCCGCGCCCTGGCGCGCCGGCGGCGCATCCTTCTGTTCGAGCACATGCAGCTCGGCCGCGAGACCGCCCTCGCCCATCGCGAACACATGGATATCCGCCCCGTGCGCGGCATAGTCGCGCACGCGGCGCATGTTCATGACCTCGGTCAGCACGAGCGCGGTCCGCGACAACTCCTGCACGGTGAGCACGATCGGGCCGAGACCGCGGATCTGGTGTTGTTCCGGCACGGCGCTCTTCTCCCATGGCGAAGGCGGTTCCCGCACCGCCGTCGTCGACCAGCACCAGGCGTTGCCCCTCGCCGTCCTCGAACGGCAAGGTCAGCCGGCCGTCGACCTCGACCACCTCGCCGGTCACGCCGCCCGCCGCTCGCAGGCGATCGCGCCAGAACCCGAGGGTTTGTTCGCCGGCGACGCGCAGGCCGGTGCGGGAAATGCTGTTGGCGCCGCGCTGCTCGGGCGCCGCCGGAAAATCGAAGAAGGTGAGATCGGTGCCGGGATTGGCCTTTCCGTCGGCGTAGAACAGGTGATAGGCGCTGACATCGTCCTGGTTGACCGTCTTCTTGACCAGCCGCATGCCGAGCAGGCCGGTGTAAAACGCCAGGTTTTCCCACGGTTTTGCCGAAATCGCGGTCAGATGGTGAATCCCCGTTAACTGCATCGGCTAACTCCCATACGCGTCATTCGGCCGCCGTTGAAAACCGCCGCTGCCCGGTTTGGAGCGGCGTGCGGATCATGTAGGTTATATGATGAAGACTCGCCAGCGGCAGCGCTCGCCGCTCGTTTCTTGAGGACCGCCCCATGCCCGGCCATTTGATTGTCACCGACGAAGACGCGACGCGCGTGATCACGCTGCGGCGGCCGGAAAAGAAGAACGCGATCACGCAGGACATGTACCGCGCGATGAGCGACGCCATCGACACCGCGCAGAACAATCCGAATATCCGCTGCCTGATCATCACCGGCGGCTCCGGCGTCTTCACCGCCGGCAACGATCTGGAGGATTTCCTCAAGGACGGCACCGCCAATGCCGACGCGCCACGCGCATCGAACGCGACGAAATTCCTCTATTCGCTCGCCCACAACGTCAAGCCGATCATCGCCGCGGTCGACGGCGTCGCGATCGGCATCGGCACCACCATGCTGTTCCATTGCGACTACGTGCTCGCCAGCAAGACGGCGACCTTCTCGACGCCGTTCATTCATCTGGGGCTGGTGCCGGAAGGCGCCTCCAGCCTGCTGATGCCGCGCACCATGGGATATCAGCGCGCCTTCGCGACGCTTGTGATGGGCCGCACCGTCAGCGCCGACGACGCCCGCGTCGCCGGCTTCGTCAACACCGTGGTGTCGCCCGGCCACACCGAGGCCGAGGCGCGCAAGGTGGCGCGGGAAATCTGCGCGCTGCCGGCCGAAGCGGTCGCGATCTCGCGCAAGCTGTTACGGCTGCCGCCCGAGGACCTGACCCGCCGGATCGACCAGGAGGGCCATCTGTTCGGCGAGCGCATGCGTTCCAAGGAAGCGGTGGCGGCGTTCCAGGCATTCTTCGCGCGCAAGAAGGCGTGAACGCGCGCGCTACTTTCGTGAAACCGTTGCGCGTCTTCGTCAGGGTACGACCGAAAAGCAGCCAATCAAACCCCGGACCCTTCAGCCGTCATTGCGAGCGCAGCGAAGCAATCCATCTTTCCAGGCAAAAGACAGCAGGAATGGATTGCCTCGTCGCTTCGCTCCTCGCAATGACGAGGAATTAGCCTCATGAAGCACTCACTATCGTCCTTGTTCGCGGCCTCGATGCTGCTGACCGGGCTTGCGCCGTCTCCGCCCGCCTTCGCGCAGGCCGCGCCGGTCGACCTGCGCATCCTCGCCATCAACGATTTCCACGGCAATCTGCGGCCGCCGCCGGGCGGGATCCTCATCGCCGATCCCGGCGACAAGACCAGGAAGATCACGGTGCCGGCCGGCGGCTCCGAGGCGATGGCGACGCTGGTCAGGCAATTGCGCGAGGGGCACCCCAACACGATCTTCGTCGCGGCCGGAGACCTGATCGGCGCGAGCCCGCTGCTGTCGGCGATGTTTCACGACGAGCCGACCATCGAGTCGATGTCGATGATGGGGCTGGCGCTGTCAGCGGTCGGCAATCACGAGTTCGACGAGGGCAAGGACGAATTGCTGCGGATGCAGAACGGCGGCTGCCATCCCGTCGACAAATGCCAGGGGCCGCATCCGTTTCCCGGCGCCAAATTTCATTATCTGGCCGCCTCCACCTTCGACACCGGAACCGGCAAGACCATCTTCCCGCCCTACGAGATCAGAGAGTTCGACGGTATTCCCGTTGCCTTCATCGGCCTGACCCTGAAGGGCACGCCCGGCATCGTCTCCCCGGAGAGCGTCGCCGGCCTCGAATTCCGCGACGAGGCCGACACGGTGAACGCGCTGGTGCCGGAACTGAAGGCGCGCGGCGTCGAGGCCATCGTGGTGCTGATCCACGAAGGCGGTTTTCCGACCGGCGATTACAACGAGTGTCCAGGCCTCTCCGGCCCGATCGTCGATATCGTCAGGAAGTTCGACAAAGCGGTCGATGTCGTGATCAGCGGCCACACCCACCGCGCCTATGTCTGCGAGATCGACGGACGGCTCGTCACCTCCGGCGACAAGTTCGGCACCCTCGTCACCGCGATCGACCTCAAGCTCGATCGCGCCACGCGCGACGTGGTCAGCGCCAGGGCCGACAATGTCATCGTCCGCACCGCCACGCTCGCCAAGGATCCCGAGCAGACCGCGCTGCTCGCATCCTACGACAAGGTTGCCGCGGCGATCGGCAACCGCCCCGCGGGCTCGATCACGCAAACACTGTCGCGCGTGCCCAACGATGCCGGCGAGAGCCCGCTCGGCGATATCATCGCCGATGCCCAATTGGCCGCGACCAGCGCCGAGGCCGACGGCGCCGCCGTGATCGCCTTCACCAATCCCGGCGGCATCCGCACCGATATCCCGCGGAAAGAGGACGGCGCGGTCTCTTACGCCGATCTGTTCGCCAGCCAGCCGTTCCGCAATCAGCTGGTCACGCTGACGCTGACGGGAATGCAAATCAAGAGCATGTTGGAGCAGCAATGGCTCGACCCGAAGCGGCCGCGGATCCTGCAGGTCTCGCGGGGTTTTTCCTACGCCTGGGACGCCGCGAAACCGGATGGCGAGCGCGTAATCGCCGATCGAATGGCATTGAACGGGCAGCGCATCGATCCCGCGGCAAGCTACCGCGTCACCGTGAACAATTATCTCGCGGTCGGGGGCGACGGTTTTACCGTACTGAAGGAAGGCACCGCGCGGCGCATCGGCGCCTATGACGCCGATGCCCTCTATGCCTATTTCCAGGCCCATCGTCCGCTCGCGCCCGCGACAAGCGACCGCATCGCGCGACACAACTGAAATGCGCGGTCCGGCTCTTTCCCATTGGCCGGCAAGCCCTTAAGTTAGGCGCTTCTCGAAAGCGCGGGGTTCACGCGCCAGGATCGTGCATGACGCTTCTTCTCACCCACCCGGCCTTTCTCGAACACGCGACGCCCCCGGGACACCCCGAGCGCGCCGACCGGCTGCGCGCGGTCAGTCAGGTGCTGGCGCAGGACAAGTTCAAGGCTCTGGTGCGCGGCGAAACGCCGGAAGGCAACCTCGATCTGGTCACGCTCTGCCACAATGAACATTACGTCGGGGAACTCCGGCACATCGCGCCGACCAGCGGCATGATCTATATCGACGGCGACACCTCGATGTCGCCCGGCACCTGGGAAGCGGTGATGCGCGGCGTCGGCGGCGCGGTCGCGGCCACCGACGCCATCATGACCGGCGCCCACCAAAACGCCTTCGTGGCGGTGCGGCCGCCCGGCCATCATGCCGAGATCAACAAGTCGATGGGCTTCTGCTTCTTCGACAACGTCGCCATTGCCGCCCGCCACGCCCAGCGCAAATACGGCATCGAACGCGCGGCCATCGTCGATTTCGACGTCCACCACGGCAACGGCACCCAGGACATTTTCTGGGCCGATCCGACCGTGATGTATTGCTCGACCCACCAGATGCCGCTGTTTCCCGGCACCGGCGCCTCCGGCGAGCGCGGCGAGCACGACACCATCGTCAATGCGCCGCTGGCGTCGGAAGACGGCGGGCCCAAGTTCCGCGCCGCGTTCGAAAACGTCATCCTGCCGCAGTTGCGGAAGTTCAGCCCGGAACTGATCATCGTCTCCGCCGGCTTCGACGGCCATTACCGGGATCCACTGGCCTCGCTCAACCTCAAGGCGGAGGATTTCGGCTGGGTCACGCGCCAGCTGATGGATGTCGCCGACAGCACCGCCGGTGGCCGGTTGGTGTCGGTACTGGAAGGCGGCTATGACCTGCAGGGCCTGCAGGAGTCGGTCGCGGCCCACGTCACCGCGTTGATGGGCGCGTGAAATAGCGCCACAATAGGCCCGCATCCATTCATTCAGATCCGCGCCGGCGACACGGCGCATCCAGGAAAACCATATATGGCCGAAAACACCACTGTGGACGTCAAGAAGCTCAGTTTCGAGCGTGCGCTGGAAGAGCTTGAATCGATCGTCAAGCGGCTCGAGGACGGCAAGGTGCCGCTGGAGGAATCGGTGACCATCTACGAGCGCGGCGAGTCCTTGAAACGGCGCTGCGAGGAGCTGCTGCGGCAGGCGGAGGCCCGGGTCGACAAGATCACCACCGACGCATCCGGCCAGGCCACCGGTACCGAGCCGCTCGACGTGCAGTGACGGTGTGGCCGGACGTTAAGCCGGATTCTCGTCGCTCCCCTGCAACAGTAACGAATATTAGGCGAATTCGGCCTCAAGCGGCCCCGGCGGGTGCCGAAATAGCTCTTGGCCGCCTAAGCGGCCTGATATAGTCCCCCGGCAAGCCCGGGGATCATCACCAAGTGCGCGTTCAGCACCGCCATATCGTCTATGTGCAGGGATACGATCCGCGCGGTCTGGCGCAATATTACCGCATGTTCCGAACCGAACTGCGCAAGTTCGGCCGGCTGTATCAGCTCACCACCACCGTCAGCCGCCCGAAGACCGCCGCCGACGGCGAAAGCGCGTCCTGGAGCATCGAAACCAAGGCGAGCGACTGGCAGACCCGCACCAGCTACGATTTCCTCAGGTTCGAGGACCTGATCCAGCGCGACCTTGCCGCGCCAATCCTCGGCACGGTGCTCCGGGCGATCTGGATCTACTGGCGGCTGGTGTTCCGCGGCACCATTGCGCGGTTCTGGAAAGCGAACTGGCGCTTCGCGACCTTCATCACCTATCCGCATCTGATGCTGCTGGTCGAAGCGCTGGGCAGTTTCGGCGTGGCTTACGCGATCGCAAGGGGGCTGGGCGCACTCGGCGTTCCCGGCGTGCTCGGCATGGCGGCGGCCGTGATCGTGTTCGTCGCGCTCCTGGGCACGGTGCTGAAATACACCGAAAACGCGACCTACCTGCTCTATCTGCTGTCGGATACGATCTGGACTTGGCAATTCTCCCACCGCCAGCGGCCGGAATGGGACCAGCGGATCGACCGCTTCGCCCAATACCTCACAAAGCTCGCCCACGAGAGCGACGCTGAGGAAATCGTCGTCGTCGGCCACAGTTCCGGGTCGTTTCTGGGCACCGAGATCGTGGCGCGCGCGCTGAAACTCGATCCCTCGCTCGGCCGGCACGGGCCGCGCATCGTGTTGCTGACGCTCGGCGGCAATTTTCCGATCGTCGGTTTCCACGCCGCCTCGCAGGATTTCCGCGATCACCTTCGCCTGCTGGCGGTCGAACGCTCGATCGACTGGATCGACTGCCAGTCGCGCAAGGACGTGATGAATTTCTATCCGTTCGATCCGATCGCCGGCCACGGCATCGAGGTCGGCGCCTTAAGGCGTAACCCGACCATCGTACCGGTGCGGTTCCGCGAAATCATCAAACCCGAGCACTACAACGTGTTCCGCTGGAAGTTCTTCCGGGTCCATTTCCAGTTCGTGATGGCCAATGAGCGGCCCCATTCCTATGATTTTTTCATGATCGTTTGCGGCCCGGTCCCACTCAGCGACCGCATGGCTCTGCCCGAGGCGGCGCTGGCGATCGCCACCGGGGACGCCCCGGTTCGCGAATGGGCCTGGAAAAGGCTCGAATCCGCCGCCGCTGGCCGCACCGATGCCGCCGATTTGGGCGAGCTGGAACCATCCGCCCGTCGTCGGGGTTAGGATCTCGCCCGGGAGTGGCCGGTTCCGCGACCGGTTCCATGGCACCTTATCGTGCCCAATGGGTTGGCTTTAGCCGCTGGTTTGGTGTAAAGGTTCGGCCACTATGGGCTGTTGAATGCGTCCGGCCGCCGGATTTCGGCGTCTGTAACTGCTTCAAATAGCTGATAAAAGTGGCTGGGAAGGGTGAAATCGCCTAACGTGATGCACATCACATTGACGGACCCGGAGCGCATCTAGGCTAACAAATAAGGCTTCGGCCTACTCAGGTGGCGTCCGGTGTCTGGGTTTTCGCTGCGCCAAAGACCGCGCAACCCCATCTTACGTCGGGCCGCTCGTCCCGACATGCAAAATTGGAATATCGCCGTGACCATATTTAGTAAAACGCCGCTTCTCGACACGATCCGAACCCCCGACGATTTGCGCAAGCTGAAGGTGGAACAGGTCCGTCAGGTCGCAGACGAGCTGCGCCAGGAAACCATCGACGCGGTTTCCGTTACCGGCGGGCATTTCGGCGCCGGTCTCGGCGTGGTCGAGCTGACCACGGCCATTCATTATGTGTTCGACACCCCGCGCGACCGCCTGATCTGGGACGTCGGCCACCAGGCCTATCCGCACAAGATCCTGACCGGCCGCAGGGACCGCATCCGCACGCTGCGCACGGGCGGCGGGCTGTCCGGATTCACCAAGCGGACCGAGAGCGATTACGATCCGTTCGGCGCCGCCCATTCCTCGACCTCGATTTCCGCCGGCCTCGGCATGGCGGTGGCGCGCGACCTCGCCGGCGGCAAGAACAACGTCATCGCCGTGATCGGCGACGGCGCGATGTCGGCCGGCATGGCCTATGAAGCCATGAACAACGCCGGCGCGATGAATTCGCGGCTGATCGTCATTCTCAACGACAACGACATGTCGATCGCCCCGCCGGTCGGCGCGATGAGCGCCTATCTGTCGCGGCTCTACTCCGGCAAGACCTATCGCACGCTGCGCGAGGCCGCCAAGCAGCTCGGCAATCACCTGCCGAAGATCATCGCCAACCGCGCCAGCCGCGTCGAGGAATATTCCCGCGGCTTCATGATGGACGGCGGTACGCTGTTCGAGGAACTCGGCTTCTACTATGTCGGCCCGATCGACGGTCACAACCTCGACCATCTGCTGCCGGTGCTGAAGAACGTTCGCGACATGGAGACCGGGCCGATCCTGGTCCACGTCGTCACCCAGAAGGGCAAGGGTTACGGTCCGGCGGAAGCGGCCGCCGACAAATACCATGCCGTGGTCAAGTTCGACGTCGCCACCGGTGCCCAGGCCAAGGCCAAGCCGAACGCGCCGGCCTACCAGAACGTGTTCGGCCAGAGTCTCGTCAAGGAAGCCGAGAAGGATGACAAGATCGTCGGCATCACGGCGGCGATGCCGTCCGGCACCGGCATCGACATCTTCAACAAGGCCTTCCCCAAGCGCACCTTCGACGTCGGCATCGCCGAGCAGCACGCGGTGACCTTCGCCGCGGGCCTTGCGACCGAGGGCTACAAGCCGTTCTGCGCGATCTATTCGACCTTCCTGCAGCGCGGCTACGACCAGGTCGTGCACGACGTGGCGATCCAGAGCCTGCCGGTGCGTTTCGCGATCGACCGCGCCGGTCTGGTCGGCGCCGACGGCGCGACCCATGCGGGCTCGTTCGACAACGCCTATCTCGGCTGCCTGCCCAACTTCGTCATCATGGCGGCCTCCGACGAGGCCGAGCTGGTGCACATGGTCGCCACGCAGGTCGCGATCAACGACCGTCCGAGCGCGGTGCGCTACCCCCGTGGCGAAGGCCGCGGCGTGGAAATGCCCGAGGTCGGCATTCCCCTGGAGATCGGCAAGGGCCGCATCGTCCGCGAAGGCACCAAGATCGCGCTGCTGTCGTTCGGCACGCGTCTGGCCGAATGCGAGAAGGCGGCCGATGAGCTCGCTGCACACGGCCTGTCCACCACGATTGCAGACGCGCGCTTCATGAAGCCGCTCGACCTCGACATGGTGCTGAAGCTGGCGCGCGATCACGAAGTCCTGCTCACCATCGAGGAAGGCTCGATCGGCGGCTTCGGCTCCCACGTGATGCAGACGCTGGCCGAGCACGGCATGCTCGATGGCGGTCTGCGCATGCGCGCGATGATTCTGCCCGACGTGTTCCTCGACCACGACTCGCCGGCGGCGATGTACGCCCATGCCGGTCTCGACGCCAAGGGCATCGTCGCCAAGGTATTCGAGGCTCTCGGCAAGGACTTCAAGGTCGAAACCGTCAAGCTGGCCTGAGATCCAGGCGGCGTCATTTCCGGCGCGCCAATTGCCGGCGCGCCTGCGGACGCAAGTGACATCCGGGAATGACAAGCGTCTATCTGGCCGGTCCCGACGTGTTTCTGCCCGACGCCTTCGAGATCGGGCGGCGCAAGATCGATCTGTGCATGCGTTACGGGCTGAGCGGACTGTATCCGCTGGACAACGTTGTCGACGCCGCGGCCCCGGACGCCTCGTTACGGATATTCCGCGGCAACGAGACCATGATGATCGCGGCCGACGCCATTATCGCCAATCTCACGCCGTTTCGCGGCCCCGGTGCGGACGCGGGTACCGTCTATGAACTGGGCTACATGGCGGGGCGCGGCAAGCTCTGTCTGGGCTATTCCAACGCCCCCTCCTCCTACGCCGATCGCGTGCGTCAATTCACCGGGGTGGCCGGGTGCGACGGACGCCTGGTCGACGCCGCGGGAATGACGGTCGAGGATTTCGGCCTGGGCGACAACCTGATGATGATTCATGCGCTCGATCTGCATGGCTGCGCACTGGTAACGCCGCAACACCAGCCCGCGGACATCTGGCATGATCTGACCGCGTTCGAGACCTGCGTGCGCATCGCCGCCGAGCAGCTCGCCGCCAGGCAACCGTGGGCATCCCGTTGATTTCGGCCAGAGGCAAGACGGCCATGTCCCCTCCCCGCAAGCGCGCCGATATCCTCCTGGTCGAGCGCGGCCTGTTCGAGAGCCGGGCGCGGGCGCGCGCCGCCATCGAGGCCGGCCTCGTGATCGCCGACGACCGACCGGTGACGAAACCATCCGACACCATCGCCACTGATGCGGTTCTGCAGGCGCAGCCCGCGCATCCCTTTGTCTCCCGCGGCGGCGTCAAGCTGTCGGGCGCGCTGGAACAGTATCCCATCGAGATCGAGGGTCATGTGTGCCTCGACGTCGGCGCATCGACCGGCGGCTTCACCGAGGTGCTGCTTGCCAATGGCGCGGCCATCGTGTTTGCGATCGATGTCGGGCGCGAGCAATTGCATCCATCACTGCGCGGCCACCCGAACATCGTTTCCATGGAGGAGACCGACATCCGCGATTTCGAAGGCAAGCGTCTGCCGGCGCGGCCGGACGTCGTCGTCATTGACGTTAGTTTCATCTCGCTGAAGGCGGTGCTGCCGGTCGCGCTGTCGCTGGCGGCCGCGCCGATGCATCTGCTCGCACTGATCAAGCCGCAATTCGAGGCGGCGCGGAAACATTCCAAGCGCGGCATCATCCGCAACGCGATGGTGCACCAGGAAATCTGCGACGACATCGCAGCCTTCGCGGCACAGCTCGGATGCACCGACATCAAGGTGTTTCCCTCGCCGATCACCGGCGGCGACGGCAACATCGAATTCTTCCTCGGCGCGCGCCGTGGTTGAGCGCCTCCTCATCGATCACGTCGGCCATTTCGGCGATGGCGTCGCGCTGGCCGGCGGACAAAGCGTCTATGTGCCGTACACGCTGGGCGGCGAGACCGTCGAGGTCGCGGCCGTCCCGGGCCGTCATCCTGACCGTCGGCGCCTGCTCGCGGTCGAGCGCGCCAGCCCCGAGCGGATCGCGCCGTTCTGTCAGCATTTCGGGGTTTGCGGCGGTTGCGCGATCCAGCACTGGGAAACCGAGCGCTACCGCGCATGGAAACGCGATCTCGTGGTCGGGACGCTGGCGCAGGCAAAACTCGACTGCGAGGTCGATCCGCTGCTCGACGCGCACGGCCGTGGCCGGCGGCGGATCACGCTGCATGCAAGGATGGGCACGCACGACGTGCTCAAGGTCGGCTTCGCGGCGGCCAGTTCGCACGAGATCGTTCCCATCGACCAGTGTCCGATCCTCGATCCGGCCTTGGGCGGTGCGCTCGAGGCCGCGTGGGCGATCGCCGAGCCGCTGCGACCTGCCGGCAAACCGCTCGATATCCAGATCACCGCCACCGACAGCGGTCTGGACGTCGACGTGCGCGGCTCCGGACCGCTGCCGGCCAAATTGATCACGGCGCTGTCGCGCGTGGCGGAAGCGCACCGGCTGGCGCGGCTGACGCGGCATGGCGAACTGGTGCTGATGCGCGTGCCGCCCTCGATCATGATCGGCGCGGCGCGCGTCGTCCTGCCGCCGGGCTCGTTCCTGCAGGCAACGATTGCCGGCGAGGAAGCGCTGGCGGCGCTGGCCGGCGGGCACTGCGGACGCGCCAGGCATATCGCCGATCTGTTTTGCGGAGTTGGATCGTTCGCGCTCCGGCTGGCGGCCAATTCGAAAATTTCGGCCTTCGACAGCGATGCCGGCGCCATCGAGGCGCTGCAGAAGGCCGCCAAGGCGACACCGGGATTAAAGCCGGTCAAGGCCGAGGCGCGCGACCTGTTCCGGCGCCCGCTGATGCCGCCCGAGCTGCGCGACTATGATGCCGTCGTGTTCGATCCGCCGCGCCAGGGCGCTCAAGCGCAAGCCGAGCAGCTCGCTGCCAGCAAGGTTCCGCTGGTCGTCGCGGTATCCTGCAACGCCGCGACGTTTGCGCGCGACGCGCGCATTCTGGTCGACGGCGGCTACCGGCTGGAGGCCGTGACCCCGGTCGACCAGTTCCGTCACACCCCGCATGTCGAGCTGGTGGCGAAGTTTAGCCGGAAATCTTGAACCTCTCCTCGAGTCCGGCGACATATCCGAACTGGAGGACTAGCGGCTGGCATCCCCCGCTTCTCTTTGTTCGCACCCGCCGACGGTGCTGCGGTGTGGAAAGGCCACCTCGTTGTGTCCGGTACAAAAGGGAGGTCATCATGGACGTCGATTCCGACAGACTGAATACCTTCATCGGAAAGATGCTTGGCGACGTGGGCGCGGCGATGAACGCCTCGCTGATGCTGATCGGCGACAAGCTCGGTCTTTACAAGACGCTTTCGGAAAGCGGACCGCTCACCTCAAAGGAGCTCGCTGAGGCGACAAAAACCAGCGAGCGCTATGTCCGCGAATGGCTCGCCGCGCAGGCGGCATCCGGCTACGTGGATTTTGACGCGGCATCCGGCAAATTCTCCATGACGCCGGAACAGACCCTCGTTTTCGGAGACGAGGACAGCCCTGTGTTCATGGGCGCGGTCGGCGACGTGGTCGCGGCCACGTTCCTCGACGAGCCGAAGGTTTTGGAGGCGTTCAAGACCGGAGGCGGTGTCGGGTGGAACCGGCGCAGCGAGTGCCTGTTCTGCGGGACCGCACGCTTCTTCCGCACGGGCTACAAGCACCATCTGGTGCAGGAATGGTTGCCGGCTCTCGATGGCGTCGTCGAAAAGCTCAAGCGCGGCGCCAAGGTCGCCGACGTCGGCTGCGGTCACGGCGTCTCCACGCGGCTGATGGCGGAGGCATTTCCCAACTCGCGCTTCTTTGGATTCGATTATCACCCTGGCTCGATCGAGGCCGCGCGCAAGGCGGCAAAGGATGCGGGGCTGGCCGACCGCGTGCAGTTCGACGTCCAGTCCGCAAAGACCTACCCGACGGGAAACTATGACCTCGTCTGCTTCTTCGATTGCCTGCACGACATGGGCGATCCGGTTGGCGCCATGAAACATGTGCGCGAAGCCATGGCAGACGACGGCACCTGCATGCTGGTCGAACCGTTTGCCGGTGACAGCCTGAAGGACAACCTCAATCCTGTTGGACGCATCTTCTATGCTGCGTCAACGGTGATCTGCACACCCGCTTCGCTCGATCAGGAAGTCGGCATGGCCCTCGGTGCGCAGGCCGGCGAAGCGCGGCTTCGCGACGTGGCCAACAAGGGCGGCCTGACACGCTTCCGTCGCGCCGCCGAGACGCCGTTCAACATAATTCTGGAGGCGAGGATCTGAGGCGGTCGGCGGGGCCTACCGCCCCCACCGGTCCTGCCATATCTTCTCGCCGATCATGCAGGAGACCCGCGGTTCCTTTTCGGCCACCGGCACCACCCGGCGCTCGGGCGTTCGTCCGGCGACCTCGAGCAGCAGTTTGGCGCGGATCGCTTCCTTGAACTTGTCGCGATCCTTGATCGAGACCACGAAGGAACCCGGGCCGCCGATGACGCAGTCCTCGTAGTAGAAATCGAGATTGTCGATATCCATCGTGGAATAGGACGGCTCCTTCACCATGATCGGCAGGCCGTTGATGATGATGCCCTTCTCCAGCGCCGCGTCCCGCGCGATGGTGACGGGGCCGCCATTGTTGTTGGGCCCGTCGCCGGAAATGTCGATGACGCGCCGCAGGCCGCGATAGGGGTCCTCGTCGAACAGCGGCAGCGCGAAATTGATTGCCCCCGAGATCGAGGTGCGCGACGCCCTTCGGATCGGCGTTTTCATGATTTCGTCGGCGACGGCGTCAGCCGTCTCCGGACCGTCGATCAGCCGCCAGGGAATGATGATCTTCTGGTCACTCGAGGCCGCCCACTCGAAATAGGTCACCGAGATCTTGCCGTTCGGCAGACTTTTCAGCGCCTGCAAAAATTCCCTGGAGACGATGGCCTGCGCGTAACCCTCGCGCTGAATCGCCAGTTCATCCATGTCCATCGAATAGGAGACGTCGACGGCGAGGATCAGTTCGATATCGACGGACGGCGACTGTTTCTGGGCCGATCGCGTCGCGAGTTCTGCTTTGGGGCCCGGCGCGGCAACTCCCGCGACATCGCCGCCGGCCATCGCGCCCGCGACAAGCACCGCTCCGATCGAGACATACCAGCGCATTGCTGCCCTCCACGTCCGATTGGATGGTGACACGCAAATCAGGCTTCGCAAAGCAGGAACACGCGCCACGCTTCACATTCAAGTCAGCCCGCCGCCATAATTCCAACCCAGCTTCCGTTCCGCCGAAATGAACCTGCCCAAGGGGTGGTCACACATAAGGGAGACAATTCCACACGCAGGATCATCCATGACCGGACCAACCATTCGCTCCGCCGTCGCGGGCGCGACCAAGGATTTTGCGGCCGTAGCCGCGAAATGATGCCGGCATGGCCACTTCGCTGAAGATTTCCGCAAATGACGGCCAGCCGGGGCGAACGCGCATGATCGTTGTCTGGATCGCCCTGTTCGTGGCGGCCGGGGCTGTGATCGGACTGTTCCTGCCGACGCAATCGCTGCCGCCGGAGGCGACTGAATCAGCGGCCGAGCCGTCAAGCGCGCCGCTGTCACTGGAAACGGCAGGCGAAACCTGCCTGCGGCTTTTGGAAAACCCCTCGGATTACCTTTCCCAGGACGCCTTGAACCGGCGCTATGAACTGCGGAACGCCAGCTGCAACATGGCTTTCGCGGCGCACCCCGACAATGTGCACTACAAGGTCGCGGTGGCGCGCACCCTGCCGCACGCGCAGAGATCGGAGCAGCTTTCGATACTGCGCGAGGCGGCGGCGCAGGACGACGCCGAGGCCTATTACGAGATCTATGAATCCCACAAATCCTGGGACCAGGGCGACCTCGACAAGCCGCAACTGGTGACGCGCGCCGAGGCCGATCACGCCTTGCGAAGGGCCGCCGAACTGGGCCATCCGTTTTCAATGCAGATGCTGGCGGTGCTGCTCGACCGCGGCAGCATCGTCAAGCGCGACCGGGAGGCGGCGAGATACTGGGCGGAGCGCGCGGTCGCCCATCCCGCCAAGGACGAGACCCGCGCAAACCTGCAGGTTCTGCTCGGCCGCCTGCTGGTCAAATCCGCTTCCCCGGACGAGCGCGCCCGCGGGATCGAACTGCTGGAGAAGTTGAGCAAGGCGGGCCCCTTCGACGCCAAGACCGAACTCGCGATCGCGATCCGCAAGGACGACCCGGTGCGCGCGCGGGCCTTGCTCGAGGAATTGCTGCGTCCCAATCCCGGCGGCGCGCCGGGGCCGCTTGCGGAAATGCTGATATCGGGGGAAGGCGGCGCGGCCAATCCCCGGCGCGCGCTGTCGCTCTTGAAAGCGCACTCGGACACGGCCGGGGCGAAAGCCGTCCTCGGACAACTCTATGTCGAGGGCCGGCTGGTGCCGCGCGACGTGCAGGAGGGCGTGCGCCTGATCGACTACGCCAGCGGCTGGGAGCTCGACTTGCGCCTGCTTGTGCTGCGGTTGCTGGCGGCCAATCCCGACGTGCGGGTCAACGATCCCAAGGACGTGCTCTACAGCGCGGCCATGGCCGCGGAACTCGACGAGCCCGGCGCACTGGCCTTACTGGTCGACCTCAAACTCTCCGGGAATGCCCAGTTCCAGGACAGGCCAGGAGCCTGTAAACTGATCGAGACGGCAGCCGGCCGCGGCGATCAGACCATGACGCCGCGCCTCGGCGAATGCCGCGCCAAATGATCGCCAAGTGATCGTGGCGTGATCGCAAAGTGATCACGGTGCGTGGTGCCGTCACTTGATTGATGCGTTTTCGTTGCGCTGACCCATTTCCATCCCGCTATCCCGGGGCGAGTGGGGCTTCGCATGAGAGCGTTTCAGGAGGTGCTTGTGGAATGATCGACGCCGTCACCAAGCCGAAAACCAGGGTCAAGACCAAGACCGAACGACCGAAACTGCACAAGGTCATTCTCGTCAACGACGACTACACGCCGCGCGAATTCGTGGTCATCGTTCTGAAGGCCGAGTTCCGCATGACCGAGGATCAGGCCCACAAGGTCATGATCACGGCGCACCAGCGCGGCGTCTGCGTGGTCGCCGTCTTCACCAAGGACGTGGCCGAGACCAAGGCGACGCGGGCCACCGACGCCGGCCGCGCCAAGGGCTACCCGCTGCTGTTCACCACCGAGCCGGAGGAATAGCGGGCGCGCTCCGTACATTCTTGATCTGCAAACCATTTTCTCTTCAATTTTATTGAACCCGCGCATCGAAGCTTCAACTTCGGCGGGTATTGACGCGGCATGACGATTGCCCTTCGCAAGCAACTTCAGCGACCCCTGCCGCAAGTATCGTTCGGCCCCTTCCGCTTCCTCGAAGCGCTGCCCTGGCTGGTGATGGCGGCGGCTGGTCGCGTTCGGCGGCGGGGCGATAGCCTTGCCGGCGATGGTGGTCGCAAGCATCGCGGTCCTGCATGCCTTCCTCGTGGTGGCGCAGCGCTCGATCGAACTGGCCGGCGGCCAGACCAATTTGGGCGAACTTGATTTTACGGAACAGTTCAGGCTGTCCAAGGCGGTCCTCGGGCGGATTGCGCTACTGATGTTCGCGGTATCGTGTTCCCTGCTGGCGGCGGGGTACACCAAGCTCGCGCCGAACATGATGGACGGCATCGACGGCATGGCGTTCGATCAATGGACCGACATCGGCAAGTTCTGGAGCGCAACGATCGCGGCCCTGATTCTGCTGATGATCGTTCACGCCGAGCAACATGACGGGCGGGTCGGCTTCTTCATGGCGATCGCCGAGTTCGCGCGGCGGGGACTGTGGATCGGTACCGCCGTCATCGTCCTCGGATTGGTCTATCTCGGCCTCGGCCTCGGCCAGGGATGGGTGCGCAGCGCGATCTGGAACTTCTGGCAGGTCTCCTCGGCCAGCCAGTTCATCAAGAACCTGATCTATTTCGTCTTCATCTTCAGCTTTGCGATGTTGCGGCTGTGGATCACCTTGCTGATCCTCACGTTTGGCCTGAAACAGTCCTACCTCAGTGACGCCGCCACGTGACGCGGCCATCGAGCACACAGGACCTGGTGATCCCAACTTTTGACCCGAGGCCGTCCTGCATCCAGGACCGCTACGCCGCCGGCGCCTCGTCCGCCAGCCCATAGACCCGCTCGGCCCTGGTAAATCCCGCGATCGGGAATTCGCCGAGTTCGGACCAGCCGCCGGCGCAGATGCCGGCAAAGCCTTCCGACGCCACGATGGTACGGTTGAGGCGGCCAGCGATCTTCTCCAGCCTTGCTGCGAGATTGACGGCGGGACCGATGCAGGTGAAGTCGAGCCGGTTGCCGCCGCCGATATTGCCGTAGAGAATCTTGCCGACATGCAGCGCGACGCCGAAACGAAATCGCTCGACGGTCTCGCCGATCGGATAATTCAGGGCCGCGACGCTGGCGCGGGATTCGCGGGCGGCCTCGAGCACCTGGCCGCATACGCGGCGGCTGTCCCCGTCCGCTTCCGCGATCGGGAACACCGCGAGCAACCCGTCGCCCATGAACTTGAGCACCTCGCCGCCATGGTCGCGGATCGCCGAGACCTGGCAATCGAAATAGTGATTGAGGATATCCACCACGGTCTCGGCCGGCAGCCGGTCCGACAGCGCGGTGAAGCCGCGCAAATCCGACAGCCAGATCGCGGCATGCAGGGTGTCGGTGTGGCCGCGGCGGATCTGGCCGCCCATGATGCGCTCGCCGGCGCTGTTGCCGACATAGTTGTCGAGCAGGCTTAAGGAGGTGCGGCGCAGATTGACGATCTCGATGATCCGCGTCAGCGGCCTCACGATCGCTCTCAGCGCGGCCAGCTCGTCATCGCCGAAGCCGCCCGGCTGCTTCGTGGTCCAGCTCGATCCGTGGGTCGAGCCGTCGATGAACAGAAGCGGCAGCGCGATGTAGTCGGTGACGCCCTCGCCGCGCATGTCGTCGAAGAACGGAAAGCGCCGGCTCCCGGGATCGTCGAGGCGATAGCGGACTTCCCGTGCCGTGTCGTACAGGATCGCCAGCGGGCTCCTTCGGTATTCCGGCGAATCCTGAACCTCAAAACCCGCGGGATTCATGACGACCTCGGCGCCCGGCCGCCAGAAAAAGGCGCGACCGTAAATATCGGGATGCAAGGTCCGAACGAATACCGCGACGCGCCAGAGCGGCATGCCTGCCGCCACCAGGCGCTCGCAGGTCTCCGCCATCAATCGGATCGGGCTGGTCGCCGACCTCGCGCCGTCGATCAGCCAGTCGGTGACTTCCTGCAGTGCGGCTGCCTTCATGGGCCGATATTTGCGGTGCTGTTTGCGGAAACGTCAAGGCGCGTGAACTCTGTATGAGCCCCAGCCCGATCCGAGAGGGAACCTGCCGCCGTCCCGGATTCCGCTGCGCTTCATCCGGGCTACGCTTGCCGAGCGATCACTCCAGATGCAACCACCTTGTTTCCTTCCATCAGCTCAAACGCCGCGCCCTCCTTCAGCCAGCTCGAGGGCGCCTCCTCTGCAAGAAACTTCACCTTCGCCAATAGACTTAGATCATCGTTTATTGGATTGATGAATTCAACAACGAGACTCCAGGCTTCATTGATCCAATCAGATTCCTGACTCTTGAACCGGGCGACCGTGATGTACTTCGGGCCGACCGGAAGATCATTGCGTCCGCCGGCAGCAGGGCTCACCCATTTTATTCGCGCTGTCACCTGGGTCATCATTGTAGCGGCCGGATGATCGATGGGAGATTCCGTAAGAGCTCTTGAGGCATTTCACGCGCCGAGGTCGGTCAACATTTGCGCCACGGTCGGCTGCAATCGAGGAAGGTGAACCGTCGCGATTTCCCAAAGCTGCTTGTCGTCGAGGCGCTGGTACTCATGTCGCAGGATGTTGCCGATTCCGATAATGGAGGTCCACGGCGCCTCGGCGTATTTGGAGAGGTAATCCGCTGGCAGCGCCTTCGCGGCTTCCGAAACGATCTGCACCGCACGCTCCACCGCGCGGCGATGCATGTAACTACCTTGGTATTGGGCGAACGAAAGGCCGCGAACGATCGTAGCGACGCCTTCGATTTCATCGCGAATATGAAGCAGGCGGGCGCGGGGGCTCTTGCTGGCAGCCATCAAAAAATTCGCACCGCCTCCCGCTCAACATCTCCCACGATGTAAGGCGACAACCCCGTGCGGGTCGAATAGCCGACCTCGACGCCTTCGCCAAAGGCCTTTTGAATCGTTTGATAGGCGTCCATGAATGGCAGAAATCCAAAGTCACGATCGGGCGCCGGGTCAACGAAGACGTCCACATCCGAATCCGCCTTGGCTTCGTCGCGCGCATGCGATCCGAACAGGTAAAGCGCGCCCACCCCGAAACCCCGCAGCGCGGGTTCGGCTTCCTTCAATCTTGCAATGACTTCATCGCGGCGCATGGCCCGAATATATCCCAGCCGGCATGATTTTTCCAATGCCGCGACTAAGCCGCCCTACAAGACCTACCGCCCCACCTGCCCGCGATGCCGCAGAAAATGATCGGCCAGGACGCAGGCCATCATGGCTTCGCCGACCGGCACCGCGCGGATGCCGACGCAGGGGTCGTGACGGCCTTTTGTCTGGATGTCGGTGTCGGCGCCCGAGCGGTCCACCGTGCGGCGCGGCGACAGGATCGACGAGGTCGGCTTGACGGCGAAGCGCGCCACCACCGGCTGGCCGGTGGAGATGCCGCCGAGAATGCCGCCGGCGTGGTTGGACAGGAATCTCGCGCCCTCATTGCCCATCCGCATCTCGTCGGCGTTTTCCTCGCCGGACAGTTCGGCTGCGCCAAAACCCGCGCCGATCTCGACGCCCTTGACGGCGTTGATGCTCATCAGCGCCGAGGCAAGCTCCGCATCGAGCTTGGCGTAGATCGGCGCGCCGAGGCCGGCGGGCACGCCTTCCGCGACGATTTCGATGACCGCGCCGATCGACGATCCCTTCTTGCGGATGCCGTCGAGATAGCCCTCGAAGAACGCGGCCTTGTCCTTGTCGGGACAGAAGAACGGATTGCGCGCGATCTCGTCCCAGTCCCATTTCGCGCGGTCGATCTTGTGCGGGCCCATCTGCACCAGCGCAGCCCGCACGGTGACGCCCGGCAGGATCTTGCGGGCGATGGCGCCGGCCGCGACCCGCGTCGCGGTCTCGCGCGCCGAGGAGCGCCCGCCGCCGCGATAATCGCGCAGGCCGTATTTGGCCTCATAGGTGAAGTCGGCGTGGCCGGGGCGAAACTTGTCCTTGATGTCGGAATAATCCTTCGAGCGCTGGTCTGTGTTCTCGATCAGGAGCGCGATCGGCGTGCCGGTCGTGACCTGCACGCCGGTCTCCGGATGCGCCATCACGCCGGACAGGATCTTGACGGCATCCGCCTCCTGGCGCTGGGTGGTGAAGCGCGACTGTCCGGGGCGGCGGCGATCGAGATCATGCTGGATGTCCTCGGCCGTCAGCGGCAGCAGCGGCGGGCAGCCATCGACCACGCAGCCGATCGCAACCCCGTGGCTTTCGCCGAAGGTCGTGACCCGGAACATGTGGCCGAAGGTGTTGAAGGACATTTTTTGCAAGCTCGGGATCGCGGGACGCGCAATGTCGTAACGCGCGCGGTCCGGGGGGTCAAATCCCACCGGTTTCTTAACTATACTTCGACAATCCGGCCGCGCCGAACACGTAGACCGCGCCCTGCTCGATGGTGAGGCCAGCGGCGCTGTCGGGGGTTTCCAGGCCGAGCGCCACCATCAATGCCCGCCCGGTGCCGCCATGGGCCACCGCGACGGTATCCTCGGTGAGCTGGCTGTACCAGTCGGTCACCCTCGCCTGCACGGCCACATAGCTCTCGCCGCCGGGCGGCGCCACAGTCCACTTCTCGGTCTGGCGCCTGGCGAACAGCTCGGGATCTTCGGCCTGCATCTGCGCGAGCGTCGAGCCTTCCCATTGGCCGTAGGCGATCTCGCGCAGCCGCTCGTCGACAGCGTATTGGCCCGACGGCAGTTTCAGGCTGCCGCGCACCAGTTCCATCGTCGAGCGGGCGCGGACCAGGGGACTTGCGACGAAATCCAGCGAGGCCTCGCTGCGGCCGTCGCGCGCGAACAGGTCGGCAAGGATGATTCCTGCCCTGGCGGCCTGCCGGCGGCCGAGATCGTTGAGCGGAATATCCTGCGTGCCTTGCAGCCGGCCCAGCGCGTTCCAATCGGTTTCGCCATGGCGAATGTAGTAGATCGTCGGCACGGCGCGAAACCCTAAAGGCTAGTCCTTGCTCAGGGAGTTGCTGAGCGAGATGTCCGGCGCGTCGGGCCGCTTCATGCCGACCACGTGGTAGCCGGAATCGACGTGATGCACCTCGCCGGTGACGGCGCGCGACAGGTCCGAGAGAAGATACAGCGCGCTGTCGCCGACTTCCTCGGTCGTCACGGTGCGGCGCATCGGGGCGTTGTATTCGTTCCACTTCAGGATATAGCGGAAATCGCCGATGCCTGACGCGGCCAGCGTCTTGATCGGCCCGGCCGAGATCGCGTTGACGCGGATGTTCTTCTCGCCGAGATCGGCGGCGAGATAGCGCACGCTCGCCTCCAGCGCCGCTTTCGCGACCCCCATCACGTTGTAGTGCGGCATCCATTTCTCGGCGCCGTAATAGGTCAGCGTCAGGATCGAACCGCCGTCGACCAGAAGCTTCTCGGCGCGCTGCGCGATCGCCGTCAGCGAATAGCAGGAGATCAGCATCGTCTTTGAAAAGTTGTCGGCGGTGGTTTCGAGATAGCGGCCGTCGAGCTGGTCCTTGTCGGAGAACGCAATCGCGTGCACCACGAAATCGATCTTGCCCCATTTCTCCTTCAGCACGTCGAACACCGCGTCGATGGTCGAGGGATCGGTGACGTCGCAATGGCCGAGCAGGATGCCGCCGAGTTCTTTCGCCAGCGGCTCGACCCGCTTCTTCAGCGCATCGCCCTGCCAGGTCAGCGCGATTTCCGCGCCCGCCGCGTGGCAGGCCTTGGCGATGCCCCAGGCGATCGAGCGATTGTTGGCGACGCCGAGGATGACCCCGCGCTTGCCCTGCATGAGCCCCGAACTTTGCGCCATCTAAGTATCCCGTTAAGCTTGATGAACTCTGGAGGTACACCAGCCATCCCAGCCGGTACAGCCCAAATCCGGCCCCGGTTCGCCCGGTTTTCGCCGCGGCCCTAACTGCCGGAATAGTGACGTTATTTTGGTGTTATGCTCGGTAAGGCGTTCGCGCTACCAAATCTGGACGCCGGCCAGACCAACCCAGGACCGGGTGCGAATGACCGCATTTCGCGAGAGCGTCGAAGCCATGATTCCGGCATTGCGCCGCTATGCGCGCGCACTGACGCGGGACGCGGATATCGCCGACGATCTGGTGCAGGACACGCTGGTGCGGGCGCTGCGTTCGGAACGGCTGTTTCTCGGTGGCGACGTCAGGAGCTGGCTCTACACGATCCTGACCAACCTCAACAAGAACCGGCGGCGGTCGCTGGCGCGGAAGCCGCAATTCGTGCCGCTGCTCGACACCAACCCCGACGCCAGCGGCACCGAGGCGGAGGGACGCGACATCGCCCGCGCACTCGCGACATTGGTGGAGGAGCAGCGCTCGGTGCTGCTATTGGTGATGCTGGAAGGTTTGAGCTATCGCGAGGTCGCCGACATCCAGGGCGTGCCGATCGGCACCGTCATGTCGCGTCTCGCCCGCGCCCGCGCCCACGTCAAGGCGGCGCTCGAGGGCGAGCGCCCGGCGCTCCGGCGGGTCAAATAATGGCAGGCGTTATGCATGTTGATGATGCGTTGGCTGCGTTGAACGAATTCTTTTCGATTGAAATTGGACAGAGACTGCGACCATGACCAACCCAAAAATTCCCGTCACCGAAGACGAGCTGCACGCCTACGTCGACAATGAATTGCCGGCGGAGCGTCGCGGCGATGTCGAGACGTGGCTGTCAACGCATCCTGACGATGCCGAGCGGGTGCGTTCATGGCGCGAGATGGCCGAGGCGCTGCACGCGCGTTACGATTCCGTCGCCGACGAGCCGGTACCGCAACGGCTTTCGATCGACCAGCTGGTGCGAACGCCGCGCAAATGGATGTACGGCGCCATCGCCGCGACGCTTCTGGCATTCGTCGCCGGCGGCGGAGCCGGCTGGCTGGCACGGGGTGCCGCCGCCGCGCCGTCAGTATTCCAGAATTTTACCGTGGACGCGCTCGACGCCCATCGGCTCTACGTGGTCGAGGTGCGCCACCCGGTCGAGGTGCCCGGCAGCGAACGCGCGCATTTGCAGGCCTGGCTGACCAAGCGCTGCGGCTGGGACGTCCGCGCGCCGGAACTCGGCGCGACCGGGTTGAAGCTGGTCGGCGGGCGGCTGCTGCCCGGTCCCACCGGACCGGCGTCGTTCCTGATGTATGAAAGCGCATCGGGCGAACGCTTCACGGTCTACACGGCACGCGCCAAGGCCGAGACCACGCAGATGAGATATGCCAAGCAAAACAACGATGGCGCCCTGTTCTGGGCCGACAATGGCGTCGGCTACGTGGTCAGCGGCAGCAGTGACCGCGATCGCCTGACCCAGGTGGCACGGCTGGTCTACGACCAGACCGAAAAGACCGGCGGGTAACTTGGTCAAGGGCTTTGTCCCAATTCGGACATTGAAAATCTGGAATTGGAACATCGACCGGTCTCAAATTCGCACTGGGTGATCACGCGAAATTGTAACGCGTTCGATCCGCCGATCGACGCAAGCGGCCTCGACGGGGTTTTGTACCGCGCTGGTCCCCCGATCGAGGCCGCTCCCATCTTTTCGCCACCTTTTGGGGTGGTTGGATCAGGATAGCTCACTACGCGGATTATAGGTGTGGCCTTCGCGCCACTTCTCCATCAACGCTTCGAGCTCGGCGTCGTTCCCGTCCGGCAGCATGATACGGGTGGTCACGAAGAGGTCGCCAGCGGTTCCCGGTGGCTTCGGCAACCCCTTGCCTTTCAAGCGAAAAGTCCGGCCGCTCGAGGTGTTTTTCGGGATCGACAGTTCGACCGCGCTGCCGAGCGTCGGCACGCGGACCTTGCCGCCAAGCACGGCTTCGTAAAGCGTGATCGGCAGGTCGACGCGCAAGTCGCTGCCCTCGATCTTGAAGAACCGGTGCGGCGCAATATTCACCGTGATCAGGAGATCGCCGGGCGGGTGGCCGGGCGCGGTCTCGCCCTGTCCTTTCAGCCGGATCACCTGGCCGGCCACTACGCCGGGGGGAATCTTGACGTTGAGCTCCTTGCCGGTGGGGAGCCGGACCCGTTTCTCGACGCCCTTGACCAACTCTTCCAGCGACACCGTCATGGCGACGGAAAGATCGAGATCGACCGCGATGCCGCCGGTATCGAATTCGAAGGTGGTGCCGCCGCCCGGACGCTGGCCGCGTCCGGCCGCGCCGCCGAACATGCTGTTGAGGATGTCCTCGAAGCCGCCGCCGCCAAAGCCGCCGGGACCGGCGCCGCCGGAGCGGAAGGTGTGGGTCTCGAAGCCGCCCGCGCCGCCGCGCGCACGCGGGTCGCCGCCGGGAAAGCCTTGGAAGCGGGGCTTGCCGTCGGCGTCGATCTCGCCGCGATCGAACTGCTTGCGCTTGGTCTCGTCGCCAATGATCTCATTGGCAGAGTTCAGCTCGGCAAAGCGCGCCGCGGATTTTGGATCGTTCTTGTTGGCGTCCGGGTGGTGCTTCTTGGCAAGCTTGCGATAGGCGCTCTTGATCGCCGCGGCGCTCGCGCCCCGCGGCACCCCCAAGACCTCATAGGGGTCACGCATCCGTCACGTCTCCTTAAAGCGAAATTCGATCTTAAACTGAGGGCAGCCCGCCCACCATGCTTTCATTTGGGGTCCTCGTGGCATTTTTGCAACGGGGCGCGTGCGCCCATGATCCGTCAAAGTGCTGGCGGTTTGGCGAAAAGGTCATGCGCCCCTGGTTTGGAGCGCGAGCGGACGGAAAACCGGTATCCACTTTGCCTGATCGCGCTCATTCAGCCCTGTCTCCATGGCTTCAACGTATGGATTTCCCAGCGGCCGCCGGCCGTCTGGCAGGCGGCACCCTGCAGCCAGCTCTCGTTGCGGCCATTGACGTAGCTCGCCAGGAAATCCCGGCAAGTGCGTCCGTCCGTCTGGTAGGCATGGGCCAGAGGCGTCACCGAGCCGCGGGCGCCGGTTTCGGGGTTTTCCCAGGGCTGGCTGGAATCCTTAGTCCCCTTGGTCAGCACGTCGGAGGCGGCATTGCGGGCGAAGGCAAGGTCGCTCTCGGTCGGCGCCGGGCCGCCGGCGGCGGGCGGGACGATCGAGCCGGTCGGGTCGTTGTCGTCCATCTTGGCGAAGGCGTTGTCGGGCCGGGACATGCTGCAGCCGCTGGTCGCCACCGCGATTAGAATCAGTGTCAACACGGCGCCCGCGGGGGCGATCGCCGATATGCCTGCGCGTCCCCATGTCCTATATAGGGCGAGCCTATACAGGGGCGGCAGCGCGTACTGGACCGCGGGCGGACGCAACTCGGAACTCCCAAAATGAGCGACACGACCTCCATCAAACACCCACCAGCGTTAACATCCGGTGATTTCACCGCGGCGGAGGAACCGTTCGCGCTGTTCGGCGAGTGGTTTGCGGAGGCTGTGAAAGCCGAACCCAACGATCCCAACGCGATGGCGCTGGCCACGGTGGACGAGAGCGGCCTGCCGGACATGCGGATGGTGCTGATGAAAGGCTATGACGCCGAAGGTTTTGTCTTCTACAGCCACATCGCCAGCCAAAAAGGCCGCGAACTCGCCGCAAACCCTAAGGCGGCTTTACTGTTTCACTGGAAGTCGCTGCGCCGGCAGGTCCGCATCCGCGGCAACGTGTCGCCCGTCACCGAGGCCGAGGCCGATGCCTATTTCGCCACGCGGCCGAAGCAGGCGCAGATCGGCGCCTGGGCCAGCAAGCAGTCGCAGCCTCTGGAAAGCCGCTTCGCCTTCGAGCAGGCCATCGCCTTGGTCGCCGCCAGGCATATCGTCGGCGAGGTGCCGCGGCCGCCGGGCTGGAGCGGCTGGCGCATCGAGCCCGCCCGGTTCGAATTCTGGCATGACCGCCCGTTCCGCCTGCACGACCGCATCGAATTCCACCGCGAAACGCCGGATCAGCCCTGGTCCAAGACGCGGCTTTATCCCTGATTGAAAGTTTGAAGGATCCTATGCTGACTTCGAGCCATAACGGACCGCGGCGCACGCTGCTTCTGACCGGCGCCAGCCGAGGCATCGGCCATGCGACGGTGATCCGCTTTTCCTCCGCCGGCTGGCGGGTGATCACCTGCTCGCGGCATCCCTTTCCGGAAGATTGCCCGTGGGACGCGGGACCTGAGGATCATATCCAGGTCGACCTCGCCGACCATGCCGACACCACGCGCGCGATCAACGAAATCCGCTCGCGGCTGGAAGGCGGCGCCCTGCACGCGCTGGTCAACAATGCCGCGATCTCGCCGAAGGCGGAAGGCGGCGCCCGGCTCGGCTCGATCGATACCGACATCGAGACCTGGAGCCATGTCTTCCGGGTGAACTTCTTCGCGCCGATCATGATGGCGCGCGGGCTGATCGACGAACTGACGGCGGCGAAGGGCTCCGTGGTCAACGTCACCTCGATCGCGGGCTCGCGCGTGCATCCGTTCGCGGGCGCCGCCTATGCCACCTCGAAGGCGGCGCTGGCCTCGCTGACCCGCGAGATGGCATCGGATTTCGGTCGCCTCGGCATCCGCGTCAATTCGATCGCGCCGGGCGAAATCGACACCTCGATCCTGTCGCCGGGCACCGAGAAGATCGTCGAGCAGCAGATCCCGCTGCACCGGCTCGGCACGCCGGACGAGGTGGCCAAGATCATCTATGTGCTGTGCACCGAGACGAGTTCCTACGTCAACGGCGCCGAGATCCACATCAACGGCGGCCAGCACGTTTAGCCGTGGAATTGTCGTTCCGGGGCATCGCGCGGCGATGAACCGGGAACGTAGTGATTTCTGGTTTGATGCTGCGCTTCGCCCCGGAATGACGACAGCGTCAGACCAGTCCGCGCAAGATCTGCGCCGCCTGCCAGCGCAGGCTTTCGGCGTTGACGTTGAAAGCGCTGGAGCACTCGTCTTCGCGCTCGCCATCCGACAGTGCCGCGCCGCAATGCCGGCAGGCCCGCGGCGAGATCGCAACCGCCTTGCCGGCAACGCCTCGGCCCGCCTGATAGCGGGTGAAATCGACGACGTTCTCGGGCGACGTTATGAGTTTCTCAACCATTGCTGTCCTCGCGGCTCGTGACAGCGTTATCGCAGAAACATTTCGCTCAAACGTTCAGCGCAATGCTCAAATTTTAGGAGAGGCATTGAGGCAACCTTGTCGTCTGATCACGATAACGAAAAACCCGCGAGAACTCATGGTTTACAGCCATTTCTTCCATGAGAAGAACAGGTAAGGCAGCACGGCGGCCAGCAGCATCGCCACCAGCGCGTAAGGGTAGCCGTGGGTCCACTCCAGTTCCGGCATGCTCTTGAAATTCATGCCGTAGATGGAAGCGATCAGGGTCGGCGGCATCAGCACCACCGCCATGACCGAAAACAGCTTGATGATGTTGTTCTGCTCGAGATTGACGACGCCGAGCATCGCATCGAGCACGAAGGTGATCTTGTTGGAGAGATAGGAGGCGTGGTCGGTCAGCGAGATCACGTCGCGCTGCATGGTCTTCAACTGCTCGCGCATGTCCTTGGACCATTTGACGCCGTCGACCGCGGCGGCGACGAAGGTCACCACCCGTCCGATCGAGACCAGGCTCTCGCGCACTTTCGAGGTCAAATCGCCCTTGCGGCCGATCGCGATCAGGATGTCGGAATAGCGCTTGGCGTGGCCGGTGCGCGCCGCGCCGCCGGGCTCGAAGATCTCGTGGCTGATGGCGTCCATGTCGCTGCCGGCGCGCTCGAGGATGTCGGCATTGCGGTCGATCACCGCATCCAGCAACTCCATCAGCACGGTTTCGCCGGTGATGCCGGGCCCGCACGAGCGCGCCAGCTTGTTCTCCACCAGCAGGAACGGCCTCGGCTCGTCATAGCGGACGGTCACCAGCCGATGGTTGGCGAGGATGAAGGTCACCGCCGTGGTGCGCGGATTCTCGGTATCCGCCGCGCACATCAGGGTCGCCGTCATGTAGCGGGCGCCGTTCTCGATATAGAGACGCGACGAAATCTCGATCTCCTGCATGTCCTCCCGGGTCGGCACCGCGATCCCGGCCAGCCGTTCCACCGCCTTGTCCTCCGCCGCCGTCGGTTTCACGAGGTCGACCCAGACCGCGGTCTCCGGCAGCGCGGCGAGGTCGGCGGCGGCGACTTTCTTCAGCGAGGATTCCGAGGGGACGAACACCGCCAACATTAGGGGAACTCCAGGACCGGGCGGGAACTACCCAACAGGACTTAGCTCAATTCTGGCAAGCGCTTCATGACGCGCATTTAACCGCCGATCGATATTTGTGGCAGCCGGGTGGCGGCAGCATGGTCCGGATTCGGCAGCGGTGGCCCTTTTGCCCAAAAATCAGCCGAAGGCCCGGAAATTTGCGGCAAAAAAGCCACAGGAGTGCTGCCGCAACGCGGAATGGCCATCTAATCTCTGGAATTGTGACCGGTTTCGGCGATAATGCGATTAATGGAATCGTAGCGTTCCCGGCGCAGTTTCGGCTGTGAGCGCAAGTTTTTCACAAAACTTTCGATTGGAAATGAACCATGCCGTCGCTCAAGGTTGTATTGGGGATTCTGGCTGCCGGTCTGACGCTGTCGGGCTGCATGCAGGCCACCACCTATGAGGCGACCAACACCACCAATTTCAAGCCGCACGACAAGGAATTGCTGGCCAAGATTCGCTACACCAACGTTCCCGTGGCCGAGCCGTTCCGCCGCGCGATCGTGGAGTATCACCGCAAGGAGTTGCCCGGGTCGATCGTGGTCGATTCCGACAACCATTATCTCTATTACGTGCTGAATGACGGCAAGGCGATCCGGTATGGCATAACCGTCGGCGAGGAAGCCATGGCGTGGTCCGGCATCGCCAAGATCGGCAGCATGACCGAATGGCCGGCCTGGCACCCGACCCCGGGCGAAATCCAGCGCCTCGGCGTGCCGACCTTCGTGGCGCCGGGACCGGACAATCCGATGGGCTCGCGTGCGATGTATCTGTATTCGGGCGGCAAGGACACGCTGTTCCGGATTCATGGCACCAACCAGCCGGAATATATCGGCGCATCGATCTCGTCCGGCTGCATCCGGATGACCAATGAGGACGTGATCGACCTCTATAACCGGGTGAAGCTGGGCACCATCGTGGTGGTGCTGGAGCCGCACCATGGCGACTCGCCGTTCAATTCGCAGATTGCCCTTCAGGGCGGCGGCAACATTCAGTCGGTGCAGTAACCGCCCGTCCCGGTTCAAGCAGTTCAAAAGCGCCGGCCTTGCCGGCGCTTTTTTGTTGGCGTCGTCGATCCCGCGTCGTCCGGCCGGGGGCTTGCGGATTTGTCGACATCGGGCTCCGCCGCGCCAGTTTCGTCGGCGTCACCCGGTTCCGCGTCCGTCTTGGCGGCGACCGCGCGCGGCGGCGCATCGTCGGGACGCGCGGCCGGCAATAGCGGTGCGATCCGCGGCAGCGGGTCCCACACGTCCCACTGGCAGATCCTGTAGTTGTTGTGCCGCTCCATCAGGTCGAGATGGATGTGGTCCTCGTGATAGCCGTCGGAGCCCGGCCCGAGCACCGTGGTGAACCGCGTGCACACCGAATGCAGCACGCTCTCGCGAAGTTCGCGCGGCACGCCGCGGTCGGTGAACGAGATCAACTGGCCATTGGCGAGCTTCACACCGCGAACGTCGAGCGCGTTGGCGCGACCGTGTTCGGACAGTTGAGCGCCGGCCACGCGGTTGCGGCCGCGGCATTCGAACGAGTCGAAATTGTCGAGATCGCTGATGACACCGCCGACGCCAGCAACGAGCGGGGCCATGTCGGAGCGGATCCAGTCCGCGATCGCGGACGCCATCGTGCAGCGCAGGATCGCCGCGGGCTTCAGCGCCACGCGATGCTTGTCCGGCAGCACCACCACCTCCAGCCGGACCAGATCCTCGCCGCCGCAAGCGCCGGGCCCGCGGATGTCGGGTATGCTCGGCGCAATCGCGATCTCTTCCGACAGCGCAAGCCGGCAGGCCGATGGCGGCGGCGGCGCGGGCGCGGCTGGAGCAGCCTGCTTTTGCGTCTCGCTCTCAACAGGCGCCGGCTTCGCCAGTTCGGGCTTCTCGAGCACAGGCGCGTCCGCCGGACGCGGCTTCGGCAGCGGCACGGTCACGCGCAGCGCCGCCCGGCGCGGCTTCGGCGGCGGCTTCCCGAACAGGCCGCCCCACGGCCCCAGCGACCAGGCGGCGGGCCTTCGTGCCGCGGCGGCAGGGGCGGACAGCGCCCAGAGCACCAGCAACAGGATTACGCCGGTAACCATTTTTGCCGTTTGGCCGCAGGCCAAACCGCCACAAGGCCATTTGCGGCGTGCTTTCGGCGCGCTAAAGTTCATGACAATTCCAAGACCCAATATCCAAGACGAACGACAACCACAAGCGACAACACACTTTCGGAGGGACGACCGTATGCTTGGTTTGATGCAAGACTGGCCTTTGCTGTGTCACCGGATTATCGAGCACGCGGCTGCGATCCATGGCACCCAGGAGGTCGTGACGCGATCGGTCGAAGGCCCCATCCATCGCACCACTTATGCCGAAATCCACAAGCGCGCGCTGAAAGTTTCGCAATGCCTCGACCGCGAAGGCATCAAGCTCGGCGACCGCGTCGCCACCATCGCCTGGAACACCTGGCGCCATCTTGAAGTGTGGTACGGCATCATGGGCATCGGCGCCATCTGCCATACCGTCAATCCCAGGCTGTTCCCCGACCAGATCGCCTGGATCATCAACCACGCGCAGGACCGCGTGGTGATGACGGACATCACCTTCGTGCCGATCCTGGAAAAGATCGCCGACAAGTTGCCCAGCGTCGAACGTTATGTCGTGCTCACCGACAAGGCGCACATGCCGCAGACCACGCTGAAGAACGCGGTCGCCTATGAAGACTGGATCGCGCAGGCCGACGGAAACTTCAAGTGGAAGACCTTCGACGAGAACACCGCCGCCGCGATGTGCTACACGTCCGGCACGACCGGCGATCCCAAGGGCGTTCTGTATTCGCATCGCTCCAACGTGCTGCACGCGCTGATGGCCAACACCGGCAACTCGCTGGGTGCCAATGCCTGCGATACAATGCTGCCGGTAGTTCCTCTGTTCCATGCCAATAGCTGGGGCATCGCGTTTTCCGCGCCTTCGATGGGCACCAAACTGGTGTTTCCCGGCGCCAAACTCGACGGCGCCTCGGTGTATGAGCTGCTCGACACCGAGAAGGTGACGCACACCGCCGGCGTGCCGACGGTGTGGCTGATGCTGCTCAATCACATGACCGCCAACAATCTGAAACTGCCGCATCTGCGAATGGTGGTGTGCGGCGGCTCGGCGATGCCGCGCTCGATGATCAAGACCTTCGTCGACATGGGCGTGCACGCACGCCACGCCTGGGGCATGACCGAGATGAGCCCGATCGGCACGCTCGCCGCCGAAAAACCGCCGTTCACTGGACTGTCCGGCGACGCCCGGCTCGACATCCTGCAGACGCAAGGTTATCCGCCGTTCGGCGTCCAGATGAAGATCACCGACAATTCCGGCAAGGACCTGCCGTGGGACGGCAAGACCTTCGGCCGGCTCAAGGTGCGCGGCCCCGCGGTCTCGAAGGCCTATTTCCGGGTCGACGCCAACATCCTCGACGAGGACGGCTGGTTCGACACCGGCGATGTCGCCACCATCGACAAGCACGGCTACATGCGGATCACCGACCGTTCCAAGGACGTGATCAAATCCGGCGGCGAATGGATTTCCTCGATCGACCTGGAAAATCTCGCGGTCGGCCATCCCGCGGTGGCGGAAGCCGCGGTCATCGGCGTCTATCATCCGAAATGGGACGAGCGCCCGCTTCTGATCGTTCAGCTCAAGCAGGGCCAGAACGCCACGCGCGAGGACATCCTGAAATACATGGATGGCAAAATTGCAAAGTGGTGGATGCCTGATGACATCGTGTTCATCGATGCAATTCCGCACACCGCGACGGGCAAGATCCTGAAGACCGCGCTGCGCGATCAGTTCAAGACCTACTCGTTCCCGACCGCGGCGGCCTAAGGCCGGCACGATCGCGTTCTCCCGGCCTCTCCCCGCTTCCCCGCGGGAGAGGCCGGATGTTTTCGGGCAATTGCCGAAATACCGGTCGCGCATTGAGCTGCCGCAAGCCCGGCACATGACGGCCCGATAGGTGCATTGATGAGCCCCGACACCGTCAAGACCCCGTCTGCGACCTGGCGCGATGTCCCGGCGACGGTGTGGACGCTCGGCTTCGTCTCGCTGTTGATGGACGTTTCATCCGAGCTCATTCACAGCCTGCTGCCGGTATTCCTCACCTCGGTGATGGGCGCCAGCACGGTTTATGTCGGCCTGATCGAGGGCATCGCGGAAGCAACCTCGGCCATCGCCAAGGTCTTTTCCGGCGTGTTCTCCGATCGCATCGGCAAGCGCAAGCTGCTGGTCGGCATCGGCTATGGTTTGTCCGCCGTCACCAAGCCGATCTTCCCGCTGGCCGGAACGGCCTGGGAAATTCTGGCCGCGCGATTCATCGATCGCATCGGCAAGGGAATCCGCGACGCGCCCCGCGACGCCCTGATCGCCGATATCACGCCTTCGGCCGTCCGGGGCGCGGGCTACGGCATCCGCCAGGCGCTCGATACGGTCGGCGCGTTTGCCGGACCGCTGTCGGCGGTCGCCCTGATGGCGCTCTATGCCGACAATTTCCGCGCGGTGTTCTGGTGGGCGCTCCTGCCCGCAGGCCTCGCGGTGCTGCTGATCGTGATCGGCGTGCGCGAGCCGGACGGAACCAAGGCTTCGGCGCAGCGGGGCTGGCCGGTTCGCAAGCAGGACCTCCAACGGATGCCGCCGGCGTTCTGGATGGTCATCGCGATCGGCGTGGTGTTCGCGCTGGCCCGCTTCAGCCAGGCGTTCCTGGTGCTCAAGGCGCAAGCCGAGGGGCTCGCGCTGGCGCTGATCCCGCTGGTATTGGTGTGGATGAACCTCGTCTATGCGCTCGCGGCAACGCCGGCCGGGATCCTCTCCGACAAGATCGGCCGGGTGAACGTGCTGCTGTGCGGACTGGCAGCCCTGGCCGTCGCCGATCTGGCGCTGGCGTTCATTCCAGGGCTCGGCGGGGTCGTCATCGGCGTCGCCCTTTGGGGCCTCTATCTCGGATTCTCGCAAGGCCAATTGTCGGCGCTGGTCGCCGACACCGCGCCGGACGATCTGCGGGGCACGGCTTTCGGACTGTTCAATCTCGTCACCGGCGGCGCCTTGCTTGCCGCCAGCGTTCTGGCGGGATGGCTGTGGTCCGCGTTCGGGCCGACCGCGACATTCTGCGCGGGCGCGGTGTTCTCGGGACTTGCCATTCTGGTCGTCGGGTTCGGCATCAAGCTGGGATCGAAACCCGTGGCCTGACCGCGCGCCGGCGTCCGGTCGCAAGCTATAATTCGGCGCAGCGAAAGCCGGTTTCCGGCCGGCTGAAAAACATCCGCTGCTCCCGCACCATCAGGACGAGCTGGTTCGGGTCGCGCAGCTTGCCGCAAACACCCTTCGCGATCGCCTTGTAGACGCGGGTTTCCGGATAAGGCGTCACGTTGAGGTCTTCGATCACCCAGCGTTGCAGGTTCACGACATTGGCGTCGGGCGAGGTGTGGACCCCGCGCGCGGCGATTGCCGCGGGCAAGGAAGCCTTCCCGGCGTCGGACAGATAGATCTGCGCCTCCGTGAGATTGCCCGAATAGAGCGCCGAGGACAAATAGGAATCCCAGAGGTTGAGGAAACTCAGGGCCGGCAGGATGGCGAACAGCACGATGGCGGCGACGTGACGGGGGTCGCGCCTGCTCCACACGATCTCGCGCCATGAAAATTCCGCGCCGGAAAACAGCAGCACGTCGAATATCGCCATGGCCGCGGTCCAGGGCCAGACGATGTTGTTCCAGTTGAGCCCCACTGGGCCGAACATCGCCAGGATGAACAGGTGCATCGCCACTGCTGCTATCAGCGAAGCGCGGCGGAAACGCCGCGTCAGCAAGCCGATACCGAACGCGACCTGGACGAACGGGACTGCCATCCCGAAAGCATGAAGGAGTGGTGCCGTGGATGGAAATAAATCGGTGATGGGCTGAACCAGCCATGGAAAATCATTCTCCATGAAGTTCAGATTTATCTTCTGCAGGCCCGAGTAGATGTAGGTAAAGGCGATGATCAGCCTGAGAACGTTAAGCGTGCGCCTCTCGCCGTCGGCATCGGCGCCCTTCCACGGATGCACCGCCAGGACCCCCAGCAGAAGACTGTACTGAAAGACCCACGGCTGCCACCGTGTTTGATCCGTCAGGCAGAACACGGCCATGACGGCAAGGAAGCCCGCGATCGGCCATCCGGGCTTCGGCGCGACAAGCGCTACCGCCGCGAGCACAAAGAGCGCAACGTAGAGAGCGAGAGCCACCTCGTCGCCGATGGCGGGAAACAGCGACAAGACCGGCGACAGCGGAAAGGACCGCGGCCCGATCCAGAGCGCGCTTGACATCCACAAGCCGAGACAGAAGACGAGAATGACGGTGTTCTTCAGCCAGAACAGGCGGCTGGCTGGAACGACCACGGCATCGGCTTTCTTCGACCGCAACTGGGCTTTGATTTCCGCCTCCCCGCGGCCGTGGGGCACCCCCCGGTCAATCCCTGGCTATTGGTGTCCCCGTGGGGCTTTGGGTTCGCCAACCGCCGATCGCGCAACAAAATTAACCAAATCATACTGCCCAAGGACAAGGCATCCACCTTTGCCGCATCACGTTTTCGACGAAAGGCGAATGGACCCGGCACCGCAGCTTTCTAATTTGCCGCACCTGCAAACCAAAAGGCAAGGAAACGCCCCATATGAAGAAATCAATCGGACTTCGAACGATCCCGTGGCTGTTGTTTGCGTCGCTGAGTGCGACGGCAGCGCACGCCGCCGGCAACAAGGTGGTGATCGGCGATATCGATGACATGTCGGGCCTTTATGCCGACGTGATCGGGCCGGGAGGTATCGAGGCCGCCAAAATGGCGATCGACGATTTCGGCGGCAGCGTGCTCGGCAACAAGATCGAACTGCTGACGTCGGATCACCAGAACAAGCCCGACCTCGGCGCCCAGAAGTTCCGCGAATGGGCCGACCGCGACGGACTGACCATGGTGCTCGGCGGATCGAACACCGGCGTTTCCATTGCGATGGCGACCATCGCCAGGGAAAAGAAGACGCCGTTCTTTGCGATTGGCGCGGCCGGCGCCTCGCTGACCGGCAAGGACTGCACCCCCTACACGGTTCACTACGCTTACGATACGACCGCGCTCGGCAACGGCACGGCAACCACGATGGTGAAGCAGGGCGGCAAGACCTGGTTCTTCCTGACCGCCGACTATGCGTTCGGCACCCAGTTGCAGGAAGCCGCGGCGAAGGTCGTGGAGGCCAATGGCGGCAAGGTGATCGGCGCGGTGCGCGTTCCGCTTTCGACCTCCGACTTCTCGAGTTACCTGCTGCAGGCGCAGAATTCCGGCGCCCAGGTGCTGGGGCTCGCCAACGCCGGCAACGACTTCACCAACTCGATCAAGGCGGCCGACGAATTCGGCATCGGCAAGACCATGAATCCCGCCGCGCTGCTCGCCTTCATCAGCGACATCCACAGCCTCGGCCTCAAGACCGCCCAGGGCCTCTACCTCACCACCGGGTGGTATTGGGACCTCAACGACAAGACCCGCGCGTTTGCCAAGCGCTATTTCGAGAAGACCAAGCGCGAGCCGACCATGAACCAGGCGGCCTATTACTCCGCCACCATCACCTATCTCAACGCCGTCAAGGCCGCCGGCACCACCGACTCCGACAAGGTGATGGCGGAACTGCGCAAGGCCAAGATCGACGACATGTTCACCTCCAACGGCAAGATCCGCGCCGATGGCCTGATGGAACACGAGATGTACATCATGCAGGTGAAGAAGCCCGAGGAATCCAAGTATCCCTGGGACTACTACAAGCTGGTGCAGACCATGTCCGGCGAACAGGCGTTCGGCAAGCTTTCCGAATTGGCCTGCCCGCTGGCCACGCACTGAGCCCGGCTGCCTGACGCCAAGGCGCGCCCTGTTCCGCCGGGGCGCGCCTTGTGCATCTGCCCGGGATAAAGCGCTTCCCAGCACGCCGGAAAATGCGCTAGGTCACCTGCGCCCCGTTGCCGGCCCCCCCGGCCGGACCGGTGGCTCACGTCATATTGGAATATTGGAACATTCTGGGATGGCCCGCAGGTTTTCCGCTCCCTATCAGTCGGAGCCCGTGTCGAGCCTCGCGTCATGGGCGCGCAATCTCGCGGTATTCTCGGTCGTCGCGGTGCTGGTTTCGATCATCATCGTGCGATTCGGCTTTCTCGAGATGAAGCCGGCGCTGGCCACTTTCTTCGGCGCGCTGGGGATCGCCGGGCTATCCATCCTGGTCGGCTTTGCCGCCTTCGTCGCGATCTGGCAGAACGGCTCGCGCGGCATGAGCCGCATCCTGCTGGCGCTCCTGATCGATGCGGTGGTGCTGGCCTATCCCGCCTATCTCGCCCTGCAATTTCGCAAGCTGCCGCCGATCCACGACGTCACCACCGATCCGATCGATCCCCCGCGCTTCGAGGCGCTGGCGCGGCTGCGCACCGGCGAAGGCACCAACCCCGCCGTTTATGCCGGGCTGTATTCCGCAGAGCAGCAGCGGCTGGCTTATCCCGACATCGAGACAGTCGAACTCGACGTCCCCGCGCAGCGGGCGTTTGAGGTCGTGATGCGGCTGGTCGCCAAGCGGAAATGGCTCGTGATCGACGAGCGCGCTCCGCAGCCGCCACGCGGCGTCGGCCACGTCGAGGCGGTGGCGCGGACTCCGATCATGGGCTTCCGCGAGGACGTCTCGATCCGCGTCACGCCCGACGGCGATGGATCGCGCGTCGATATCCGCTCGGCCTCGCGCTATTTCGAGAACGATCTCGGCAGTAACGCCGCGCGCATTTCCAGGCTGATGGACGACCTCAATACGGCCGCCGACAGCGCCAACCTCAAGCCGGTGAAGAAGCCGGTCGTGCCGGCGCCGAAACTTCCGCCCAAGGTGGTGAAGAAATAGGGAGCGGCCATGCAAACGGAACGGCAACGCCGTCATTGCGAGGAGCGAAGTGACGAAGCAATCCAGCTTGCTTCCCTCAGTCTGGATTGCTTCGCGGAGCCTGTCATCGGGCGCGCATTCGCGCGACCCGTTGACTCGCAATGACGGGCTGATGCGATTGGGCGCTCGCCGTGAATCACGCCAGCCGGTACGTCCCGCCGATGACAGGGTCGCCCTCGGTCGCGACGATGCCGCGCGCGACCAGATCCTCCAGATGCGCCAGCACGGAATAGCCGGCGGCCGTGGTCAGCCGCGGGTCGATCCCGATATAGCTCGCGCGCACGATGGTCGGGATGTCCGCCTCCCCCTTGGCGAGGCGATGCAGGATCGAGGCCTCGCGGGCCTGGCGGTGGCGGATCAGGAACCGCACGTAGCGCGGGCCTTGCGGGATTTCCGGGCCGTGGCCGGAGAAATAAAGATCCTCCTCGCGGCCGGCGAGCCGGTCGAGCGAGGCCATGTAGTCGACCATCGATCCGTCCGGCGGCGCCACGATCGAGGTCGACCAGCCCATCACGTGATCGCCGACGAAGGAAATCCTGCGATCCGGCCAGGCGAAGGCCAGATGATTGGCGGTGTGGCCCGGCGTCGCCACCGCCTGCAGCGCCCAACCCGCGCCTTCGATGACATCGCCGTCGCGCACCTCGACGTCGGGCCTGAAGTCGCGGTCGGCGCCGGATTCGGGGCTGTGCTTCTCGCTCTCGAAGCGCGGCCGCGAGGCGCGGTGCGGCCCCTCGGCGTACACGGTCGCGCCGGTCGCCGCCTTGATCCGCGCGGTGTTCGGCGAGTGGTCGCGGTGGGTGTGCGTGACAAGGATATGCGTCACGGTCTCGCCCCGCACCGCATCCAGCAGCGCCGCGGCGTGCTCCTCGCTGTCGGGGCCGGGATCGACGATCGCGACCTTGCCCTTGCCCACGATATAACTCACCGTGCCGGTGAAGGTGAACGGGCTCGGGTTGTTGCAGAGAATCCGGCGCACGCCAGGGCGGACTTCCTCGGCCACGCCCGGCTTGAGCGGGAAGTCGCGGTTGAACGGGATGTCGTCGTTTTCAGCCATGGGGGATACCTGTGTCTAGCGCCGCGCTTTTCGCCGAACCCTCATGCTGAGGAGGCCCCAACGGGTCCGCGCAGGGCACGGCCCGATGATAAACTCCGGGCCGTCTCGAAGCATCAGGCAAGATCTGTCGCGCGGCCATCTTCGAGACGCCCGCGAAGCGCGGGCTCCTCAGGATGAGGTCGGAGCATCTTGAAACCTACGAAAACGCCTGAATACCGGTGATGGCGCGGCCCAGGATCAGGGCATGGACGTCGTGGGTGCCTTCATAGGTGTTGACGGTTTCCAGATTGGCGGAGTGGCGCATCACCTGATATTCGATCTGGATGCCGTTGCCGCCGTGCATGTCGCGGGACATCCGCGCGATGTCGAGCGCCTTGCCGCAATTGTTGCGCTTGACGATGGAGATCATCTCAGGCGCCATCTTGCCCTCGTCCATCAGCCGGCCGACGCGAAGCGAGGCCTGCAGGCCGAGCGCGATCTCGGTCTGCATGTCCGCGAGCTTCTTCTGCACCAGCTGCGTCGCCGCCAGGGGCCGGTTGAACTGCTTGCGGTCGAGCGTGTATTGCCGCGCACGGTGCATGCAGTCCTCCGCCGCGCCCATCACGCCCCAGGAAATGCCGTAGCGGGCGCGGTTGAGGCAGCCGAACGGGCCCTTCAGCCCGGACACGTTGGGCAGCAGCGCGCTTTCCGGTACCTCGACGCCTTCCATTACGACCTCACCGGTCACCGAGGCCCGCAGGGACAGCTTGCCGCCGATCTTCGGCGCCGAAAGGCCCTTCATGCCCTTCTCGAGAATGAAGCCGCGGATCTGGTTGTTGTGCTCGGCCGATTTGGCCCAGACCACGAACACGTCGGCGATCGGCGCGTTGGATATCCACATCTTGGTGCCGGTCAGCCGGTAGCCGTCGGCGGTCTTCTCGGCGCGGGTCTTCATGCCGCCCGGATCGGAGCCGGCGTCGGGCTCGGTCAGGCCGAAGCAGCCAACCCACTCGCCGGTGGCAAGCTTGGGCAGGTATTTCTTGCGCTGGTTCTCGTCGCCATAGGCATAGATCGGGTGCATCACCAGCGAAGACTGCACCGAATTCATCGAGCGATAGCCGGAATCGACGCGCTCGATCTCGCGCGCCACCAGCCCATAGGCGACGTAGCTGGCATTGGCGCAGCCATATTCCTCCGGCAGCGTGATACCGATCAGGCCGAGTTCACCCATCTCGTGGAAGATGTCGCGATCGACCTTTTCTTCCAGATAGGCCTTGGTCACCCGCGGCAGCAGCTTGTCCTGCGCATAGGCGCGCGCGGTGTCGCGGATCATGCGCTCATCTTCGGTGAGCTGCTCGTCGAGCATGAACGGATCGTCCCACTGGAAATTCACCGCCGACGGCTTGTCCTTGGTTTGAGGGCGCACGCTCATGGAAAATCCTTTCGCATATCTGCCTTTATTTTAAAGCGCGACGCGTGAAAGCGCAAATGGATTGGTTCATGCTCTGTTTCATGCCAGGTCGTGCGAAGCACGAACCCCGAGCGAACTCAACGACATCGAAATTCCGGTTTTGCGTCCGCGATGCGCTTCGGAATGACGAGAACACTCAACTTTCAAGCTGTTCACTGGAGACGATCTCGATGCCGAAGCCGGACAATCCCTTGTAATCATGTACCGACGTCGTCAGGTTCCGGATCGAGGTGACGCCGAGATCGCGCAGGATCTGCGCGCCGACGCCGACTTCGCGCCATTGCCGGTTGCGGTCGGCTTCCGCGGAGCTCTCCTCCGGAAGCGGCGTGACCGGAACGCCGGCGGCGCCGTCGCGCAGGTAGATCAGCACGCCGCGGCCCTCCTTCCTGAAATGCTCGAGCACCGCCTGCATGCGCTTCGGCCCGCTGAACAGTTCCTTGACGATGTTGGGCTTGTGGAAGCGCGTGAGCACGTTCCTGCCGTCGCCGATCCCGTTATAGACGAAGGCCACATGCGCGATGGAATCGAACGGCGAGCGGTAGGCATAGCCCTGCAGCGGTCCGATCGGGCTGTCGGTGGTGAAGGTCGAGACCCGCTCTATCAGTTTCTCGCGCGCCTGGCGGTAGGCGATCATGTCGGCGATGGTGACATGCTTGAGCTTGTGGCGCGCCGCGAAGCGGGCCACCTGCTCGCCCTTCATGACCGTGCCGTCGTCGTTCATCAATTCAGAGATGACACCGACCGGCGGCAGGCCGGAAAGCTTGCAGAGATCGACCGCGGCTTCGGTATGGCCGGAGCGCAGCAGCACGCCGCCGTCCCGGGCGATCAGCGGAAACACGTGGCCGGGCCGCGCGAAGTCGTTGGCGCCGGCGTTAGGGTTGGCCAGCGCCCGGCAGCAGGAGGCGCGCTCGTCGGCCGAAATCCCGGTGCCGCCATCGGGCTTGTAGTCGATCGACACCGTAAAGGCGGTGGTGTGGTTGAACTCGTTGTGGGCCACCATCGGGTCGAGCCGCAGCCTTCGCGCGTCATCGCCCGTGATCGGCGCGCAGACAATGCCGGAGGTATGGCGGATGATGAACGCCATCTTTTCCGCGGTGCACAGCGATGCCGCGACAATCAGATCGCCCTCGCCCTCGCGATCCTCGTCATCGGTGACGACGACGAGTTCGCCGTGGGCAAAGGCTTGCAGAACTTCCTGGATCGGATCGGCCATCTTGTTCAAGGTCTCGCTTTTCTGCCGGGAGCATTAGCCGGACTCGGGGCCCCGCGCCAGCGCCATTACGCAGGCCAGGGCGGCTCCCGCGGCACAACGACCGGATGGCCGGCACGATTTTTTCAGGTCGATTTCCAGCCCGATCATGAACAGCATGAAGGTCAGGCCGAGCTCGGAGATGATGCTGATCGCTTCCTGCGACTTGACCCACCCCATGCCGAATGGACCAATGAGGAACCCGGCGATAAGGTAGGCCAGGATCAGCGGTTGCCGGATGAAATGAGCCAGAAGCCCAAGCGCCCACGCGAACAGGATGCATAAGTGATGTCGCCGATGAGTTCGTGCATAACCGAAGACTTAGAGCCCAAAGGCGCCGGCGCGCGGGGCAAACGAGCCATGTGTCACATCCGCACAGCCTGCCGCTTTCTGGCCTTGCTCGCCTTGCTGTCGACCACCCTTGCACCCGCCGCGCGGGCGGAGGCGGCCGCAAGCATCGAGCAGGCCTTTGCGGGTTCCCTGACCGCGATGCCCTCGGAAAGCCTCGACGTATCGGGTACGTTTTATGTTCCGGTCTATTCGAGCGTGTCGATGAGCCAGGGCAAGGCGCGCGCGGATTTTTCGGTCACGCTGAGCGTGCACAATGCATCGGAAACGCGGCCGCTGGTGTTGTGGCGCATTGCCTATTTCGACACCGCGGGCAAGCTCGTGGAAAGCTACCTCAAGACCCCGGTGGCGTTGAAACCATTCTCGACCATCGAGGTGTTCGTCCCCACCACCGACATCCGCGGCGGCACCGGGGCCAATTTCGTGGTGGACTGGGCCGCGACCGGCGAGATCGCCGAACCGGTGATCGAGGCGCTGATGGTCGGCAGTCTCGGCGCCGGACATTATGCGTTTACGACCCAGGGGCGGCCGTTGAAGACGGTCAGCAAGAAATAAGGCCACGGGTCGAACCCCGCGCGCTCGCAACAAAGAAAATCAAACGGGGATGACGTCCATGACATCAGCGCAATTTGACTTCGCGCCACTGCTGCCCGCAGGTTTGCCGGCGCCGGCCGCGAAGTGGACGGGCCTTGCCAAATACAGCTTTGTCGGCGGCAACAATGATCCGGACGGGGTGCCGGTCGAAGGCCTGATCGACGCCGTCAACGCCGTGCTGCTGCGCGAGGGCCGGATGCTCGCCACCTACGGGCTTGCCAGCGGCCCGCAGGGTTACCGCCCCTTGCGCGAATTCCTCAGCGGGAAGCTGAAGCGCGACGCCGGCATCGACTGCGTCGCCGACGACATCCTGATCGTCTCCGGCTCGCTGCAGGCGCTTGATCTGGTCAACGCGACGCTGCTCGCCCGCGGCGATACCGTGATCATCGAACGCGACACCTATCAGGGCGCGCTGAACCGGCTGACCCGGCTCGGCGTCCATGCGGTCGGCATTCCGCTCGACCAGGACGGCATGCGGATGGACGCGCTGGCCGAGGCGCTCGCCGACCTCAAGCGGCGCGGCATCCATGCGAAATACATCTACACCATCCCGACCGTGCAGAACCCGACCGGCACCATCATGCCCGAGGCGCGCCGCGCCGAGCTCCTCAAGCTCGCGCAACAATATGGCGTACCGATCTTCGAGGACGATTGCTATGCCGACCTGATCTGGGACGGCAAGCGTCCGCCCGCCCTCTACGCCATGAGCCGGAACGGCGGCGTCATCCACATCGGCTCATTTTCGAAGTCGATCGCGCCGGCCTTGCGGGTCGGCTTCATCGTCGCACCCTGGGCGATGCTGTCGCGGATGCTGGCGCTGAAGACCGACGCCGGATCCGGCGCGCTGGAGCAGATGGTGCTGGCGGAATATTGCGCGCCGCATTTTGCCAGCCATGTCCCGAAGCTGACACGCGGCCTGCGCGCCAAGCTCGACACGCTGATGGAGGCGCTCAATGAACAATTCGGCACCTCGGCCGAATTCGAGGACCCCAAAGGCGGCATCTTTCTTTGGGTCAAGCTGCCGGACAATGTGGACACTCTGAAGCTCTATCAGGCGGCGCTTGCCGCCGGGGTCGCGATCAATCCGGGACCGGAATGGTCGACCGACAAGGGCTATGCCGGCAGCCGGTTGCGGCTGTGTTTTGCAAGCCCGTCGCACGAGCAGATCCGCGAAGGGGTCGCTGTGCTCGCTGAAATATGCCGCCGGGAATTCGGGGTGCCGGCGCGCATCGCCAATGTGGAGGCGCGCGCGCCCCGCTGATCTCTGGCGCGATCCGGCCCGGCCGCATCATCAAAGGACGCATTTCATGGCGGGGGATCGTTCCCAGCATCGCCTCGGCATTGCCCTGGTTGTCGCCGCCGCCGTGGCCTGGCTGTCGTCGCCGACATCATGAGCGATATGCGTATCCGGAAATGACAGACGATATTGCGGCAATGCCGTGGTTTGGCGTCGATTCCCGGAGAAAATCGGGAAAATCGAGCGGGCAACGCGGCAGCGAGACAATTTGCAACCTTGTCTGGCGGGCGTGCTCCCGGCAAAATACCTTGGGCTGATAACAATGCCAACTCGCACTGCGGTCAGTGCCAGCTTCCGGGTCGGAGCATGCAAAGATTCATCTGCGAACAAAACATCGCTCATTTTCAGAAATTGCTGAACGAATCGACGGAGCCCGCCCTGCGGCGCACGCTGGAGGGCTTGCTCAACTCGGCCCGGCGCGATCTCGCACTTCTGGAATCGACGCTGTCCGGCGCTGACGGATCGCCGCTCGAGGCGCGTCGGCGGCGACATGGCGACGCGCAAACCATCCGGCTACAGTTTCAGCCGGAGTTCGACGCCTCGCCGCATCCCTACATGCTGCTCGATCCCGCCCCTGGCCTGCACATCGTCGACATCAACGACGCCTATGCGCGCGCGACCCTCACCAAGCGGGAGGACGTCGTCAGCCACTCGCTGTTCGAGATCTTTCCGGATAATCCGGAGGACGCGCTCGCCGATGGCGTCAGCAATCTCTTCACGTCGCTGCGGACGGTGGTGAAGACCGGCCAGCCGCACGCGATGGCCATCCAGCGCTATGACATCCGCGATCCGCAGGGCCAGTTCGTCGAGCGGCACTGGCAACCGATCAATTCTCCCATCCACGACAAGGACGGGGTCCTGATCTACATTCTGCATCACGTGGAGGACGTGACCGCCGACATGGTATCGCCGACGATGCCGGCGAACACGTCGCCGGAGGCCGATCCGGATCAACCGTCGACGTGAAACTCGACATTGACCTGGCCGCTGCCGCTGGAGGGGAAATATTCGCAGAGCTGCTCGGCGGCGCCGTGATAGTCGTACCAGCCCAGCGCGGCAAACAGCATGATGGTATCGGCCATGCCACCCTCGCCGTTGCACTTGGCGGCGTAATCCGGAAGCATATCGATGAATTCGCGGTAGCGCCCCTGCCGCCACAGCTCGAGCACGCGCAGATCGACCTGGCGGTTGAATTCGCTGGCGATCGACGTCCACGCATCCGGGCCGAGCTGCTTGTTGGGCCACAGCCGATGCGACAGCGACCCTGAAGCGAGAATTGCCACCCGTTCATTGGATTGCTCGATCGCGCGACGCGTCGCTTCGCCCAGAATGCGGCTCTCCTCCGGCGAGGTGAACAAGGGAGACGCCACCGAGACCACCTTGGCCCAGCCGTCGGGATTCATGTAATGCATCGGCACGATGGTGCCGTACTCCAGCCCGAGGCTTGCAACCCGGTGGGCGATGACGTTGAGCCCGGCCTCCCGCGCCTCTACCGCGATCGCCTCGGCGAGCGCGGCGTTCCCCGGCAGGTCGTAGCGCAGATCCTGGATCATGTGCGGGGCTTCGTGGCTCGTGAACGAACCCTGATGATGCGGATTGGCATTGATGTGGTAACCGAAATTGGACAGCCAATGAGTGTCGAACACGACGAAGGTCGAGACGCTACGCTCCGCGGCGCGGCGGCCAAGCTCCCGCAGCGCCGCTACCGCGTTTTCCCGCGCCGATCTCAGCGGACTGCCCGCGACCTCCGACAACATCAGGGACGGGACGTGGGTGACCTTGGCGGCAAGAACGAGCTTTCCCATTCGGAGATCTCCTGTCGCGGGACGCGGGAATGAAACGGCTAGCCGCAGCGGATCGCGCGGGCGATCCGGAGCAGCAGCACGATCGACACATTGCCCTTCCCGGCTTCGATCTGGGCGATATAGCGTTCGGAGACCCGGGACTTGCGGGCAAGCTCGCGGCGCGACATGTCGTGGACGAGGCGCATCGCCCGCACGCGGTCGCCGAGCAGGGACAAGAATTCGCTTTCGGAATAGGGCAGCGCATCGGGCGGCATCGGCCGGGCCGCAAAGCCGGAAGGCGCGTCCGCCCCGGATCTGATTCTGCTGTCTGCCACGCGCAACCCTCCCCCTCGGGCATGCTCGCCAGACGCATGGGCGCTCGCATTGATGCGGATCAAATCGCCAGACGCCTGCAGCCGTAAGGCATCAGGGCCAAAATCCCCCGCAATTGCCGCAAACGAGGATAGATGGACCAAGACGGGCGAAAGCAAGGCCGATGGCGCCAGCCGTGTTGCACGGGGGGACTGGAATGCTAAGCTTTTGAGCTAATGGTGCCGAGGCGGAGCCGCAACGTTGAACGCGCATTTCAATCGACTGGCGCTGGCGGCACTCCTCGCCCTGACGCTTCCACGTCCCGCCTCCGCCGAAACGGTGGCCCAGACCGTGCAGAAGTGGGGATTGATCGGGCCGTGGTCGCTGGACTGCTCGCTCAAGCCCGACCGCGACAGGGGCACGGTGCTCGACTACGAGATCGTGGGGGACAGCCGGGTCGTGCACCGGCGCGACTTCGGCGGCACCACCGATGAAAGCGAAGTCGTCACCGCCGAGGTTTCCGCGGACGGCATGTTGAATTTGCGGGTGTTCTTCCCGAGCCTCAAGCAGACCCGCGAATTCGGTCTGATGATGCAGCCCGACGGCACCATGCGCGCGATCTACAACCGCAACCAGAAGAACGAATACAGCATCAAGGACGGCAATTTCACCGCCAACGGCAGCCCCACTCCGCCGCAGCATAAGTGCAGGTAGCGCACGAGCGCACCGCGGCCGCGGCGGGATCCTGGCTGAACAGCCGTTCAGAATTCTCTTCGATTTTGCGGGGAACGTTCCTCCGCATGCAATGTTTACTCCTCGCTCAAACGAGGAGGAACGTATGAAGAAGTCTGGTTACGTCATTGCAGCCCTTGGCGCGATCGCCATCGCCGCGCCGTCGATTGCAAATGCCGAAACCGTCGTGATCAAGCACGGCGGCCATCACTACGGCGCGCGCGCCGAATTCCGCGAACATCGCGGCTGGCACGAAGGCTGGCACCATCGCCACGCCGACCGAGTAGTGATCGTCAACCACCGCCATCACATGTACTGAAGGCCGACACAGGAATGGCCCCGGAAGGGGCCATTTTCTTGGCAGGTTTGTCAGTCCCAAGCCGGGCCGAACGCGGGATTCACGCAGCGCCTGTCTTTCGGCAAGCCCGCGATCGCCTTCATGTCCTCGTCGTCGAGCCCGACATTCAGCGCACCGAGATTGGCCTTCTGGCTCTCGGCACGCGACGCCTTGGGGATCGCGGCGACGCCGTCCTGGTCGAGCAGCCATTTCAGCGCCACCTGGGCGGCGCTGGCGCCGTGCTTGCGGCCGATCGCCGTCAGCGTCGGATCGGACGCCACCTTGCCCTGCGCCAGCGGGCAATAGGCCACCAGCGGGATCGATTTCGCGGCCAGATATTTGCGCAGCCGCGTCTGATCGAGCATCACATGGTATTCGACCTGGTTGCAGGCGACCGGCGCCTGGATGTCCTCGACCACGGTCTTCAACAGCGCGACGGTGAAATTGGCGACGCCGATGGCGCGGGTGCGCCCCTCCCCCTTCAGCTTCATCAGGGTCTCGAATATCGCCGGCAGGTTCATGTTCTTCGACGGCCAGTGCACGAGATAAAGATCGACGTGATCGAGCCGCAGCTTCTTCAGGCTGGCGTCGAACGCCCGGCGGATCGCGTCCGGGGCGAGATTTTCGTGCCAGACCTTGGTCGTTACGTGCAGATCCCGCCGCGGGACGCCGGCGGCAGCCAGGGCGGCGCCGATGGCCTCTTCATTGCCGTACATTTCCGCGGTGTCGATATGGCGGTAGCCGAGAGAAAGCGCGCTTTCCACCGCCGTGCGGCAGGCCTCGCCCTGCATGCGAAAGGTGCCGAGCCCGAGCCGCGGCAGGCTGATGCCCTGGGTTTGCGGATATTCCATGAGAACTCCTGAAGATAACCGCCGGGAGGACCAACCGGCGATGTCGCGCGAACGGGTGTGTCGTCGTTGCGGGGATTGGGTGAGACAGCGTATCCGGCGCTTGATAGTGTGCCAGCAGGGCGGTTTTCAAATCAAGATCGGGTGTGGCTGACGATGGTCAAGGCGTTACGACAATGGCTGGAAGCCAATGAATTGCTGGCGATCGTCACCGCCGTGGTCGGCGCGCTGGTGGCGCTGTCGATGCTGCTGGTGTTCGGCGGCTATCTGATCGTGACGCGCTGAGCCGAAATCACTGACGAACGTAACTAGCCCGGGCTCTATGCTAGCGCTTCCAGTTGCAGATGCCGCCGGACTTGCAGGGCCAGACCTGAACTCGCGTATCCCGCGCCTGCGCATCGAGCGGATTGCCGTGGCGACGGGCGAGTTTCGTGCGCGCCGCAACGCGCGGCTTCTCGACGCGCACCTGCGGCTCCTCGACGGGCAAATCGGCAATGCGTGGGCTTTGAGTGTGGAGCCTGGGCTCGGCGGTCGGCTCCGGACGGGCCTGCGGGCTCTCGCTCTCGCGATCGTCACTCGCCTGCACCGGAACCGACTCGAATGCGGCAGTCGGCCCGAGCCGCTTCGGCGAGAGGGCTGCCCTGGAAAGGTCGAGGCCGAGAAACTGGTCGGGGCGATACTCGTCGGCGATCGATACCCCGCTCCATCCCAGAAGCACGGCACAGGTGACGGCGATCAAAGCATTTTTCAGGACCATCAAGGTCTCCCGAAATTCGAACGGCAACGACGCCCTATTTAAGAAGCCGGCTCGCCCAATTCCAGCCGGCGATGCCCGCAGGGTTACCCGTCTGTTCGGAAACCAGACTGCAATTTTCATGTTTTTGTTCCGGAAGTGGGAACGGTCGCGACTCGTAACTCACGCCGCGGTCGGCTGTAGCGACGATCGATCCCTCCCGGGCCCTGCCAAACCTTGATCCTGGTCAATCCGCGCGAAGCGGGATCGGATATCCAGGCAACCACAACTCTTGCACACGCCCGAAAAAGCTGACGCGCGATCCGGTGGCGGCTTTTGCGCGCCCGCCGACGTGCCGCCGCATTCATTCGGCGCCTTAGATTAGATGTTTTAAACATCACTTATTGACACTTTGGCATCATTACTTATGATGTAGCAGTGATGTTTGATGGGGATCGGGGTCCCGGGGCAGACTCATGTTCACAGCGGCACAATTGCGGGCGGCCAGGGTGCTTCTCGGCATCGATCAGCGCCGGCTCGCCGAGATGTCCGGCCTTTCCGTGCCGACGATTCAGCGCATGGAAGCCTCCGAAACCATGGTGCGCGGCAATGTCGATTCGCTGGTCAAGCTGATCGCGGCCTTTGACGCCGCCGGGATCGAGATGATCGACGAAGGCGCGGCCAGCACCGCGCAGGGGCGCGGCGTCCGGCTGAAGAACCCGTCAGTCAAGACCATTGCGGGCGGGCGCGCATGATATCGGCCGTGGTCGCTTCATCCGTCGCCTTGCAGATGTCCGGTGTCGCAGCCTTGCTGCTGACGGCCATTCTCGCGATCGCGCTCAGCCGCAGCGAGCGCGCCACCGCGATCATCTACGGCGCCACGTTGGCGATTTGCGCGGTCGCGCTATCAGCCGCGCTGGGCGCCTTGCTCGGCGACGCCACGCATGCTTCCACGCTTACCTTGCCGGTCGGGTTGCCCTGGCTCGGCGCGCATTTCCGGCTGGATGCGCTGGCCGCGTTCTTCCTCGTCGTCGTCAATCTCGGCGGGGCGGCGGCAAGCCTCTATGGCCTCGGCTACGGCCATCACGACCCCTCCCCGCACCGGGTGCTTCCGTTCTTCCCGGCCTTCCTGGCCGGCATGAACCTCGTGGTGCTGGCGGACGATGCATTCTCGTATCTTCTCTGCTGGGAATTCATGTCGCTGGCATCCTGGGCGCTGGTCATGGCGCACCACCGCGAACCCGGCAATGCCAAAGCGGGCTACGTCTATCTCGTGATGGCGAGCTTCGGCACGCTGGCGCTGCTGCTGGCCTTTGGCCTGCTGGCGGGACCGGCCGGCGATTACGGATTTTCCGCCATTCGCGCGGCGCCGCACGCGCCCTCCGCGGCAGCGCTGGTGCTGGTGCTGATGCTGCTCGGCGCCGGCTCGAAAGCCGGCCTGGTGCCGCTGCATGTCTGGCTGCCGCTCGCCCATCCCGCGGCGCCCAGCCATGTCTCGGCGCTGATGAGCGCCGTCATGACCAAGGTCGCGGTCTACGGTTTCATCCGTGTCGTGTTCGACCTGCTTGGACCGCCCAACTGGTCGGCCAGCGTGATCGTCCTCCTCCTCGGCAGCATCACCGCCGTCATGGGCATTCTCTACGCCATGATGGAGAACGATCTCAAGCGCCTGCTCGCCTACTCCACGATCGAGAATGTCGGCATCATCTTCGTCAGCCTCGGCTTGGCGCTGGGCTTTCAGGCCAACGGCATGAAGCTCGCGGCCGCACTCGCCTTCACCGCCGCGCTGTTCCACGTGCTCAACCATTCCTTCTTCAAGAGCCTGCTGTTCTTCGGCGCCGGCGCGGTGCTGAATGCGACGGGCGAGCGCGACATGGACAAGCTCGGCGGCCTCATTCACCGCATGCCGTTCACCAGCTTCGTGGTTCTCGCCGGCTGCGTCGCCATCTCCGCGCTGCCGCCATTCAACGGCTTCGTCTCGGAATGGCTGATGTTTCAGGCCGTGCTGCAAAGCCCGGACCTGCCGCAATGGGCGCTGAAAATCATGGTGCCGGCGGTCGGCGCGATGCTGGCGCTGGCGGCGGCGCTGGCGGCGGCCACGTTCGTCAAGGCCTATGGCGTGACGTTTCTCGGCCGTCCGCGCAGCGTCGCAGCCGAAACCGCCGGCGAAGTCGACCGATACTCGCTTGCCGCGATGTTCATCCTCGCCGCGCTGTGCCTGCTGGCCGGAATCCTGCCGGGGCTGGTGATCGATGCGCTGTCGCCGATCTCGACCGAAATCCTCGGCGGCCGCATGCCGATCCAGGCCGATGAAGCCTGGCTCTCGATCGTGCCGATCGCGGAGAGCCGCAGCTCCTACAACGGACTATTGGTGATGTTGTTCATCACGATATCCGCCTCGCTTGCCGTGTTCTTCATTCACCGCTTCGCCTCGCACGCGCTGCGGCGCGG
>CAWHRA010000010.1:2500-75546 GCA_963831585.1 uncultured Alphaproteobacteria bacterium
TGCGCGATTTTTGCGCCCGGCGCGGGGTGCCGGCGCGATTTTCGGTCACGATCGGCGGCTAGCGTGGCTCTCGAGTTCATGGGCCGTTCACTTCGAAATCCGTAACCCGTAAGGCCTGCAAGATCCAGATGCCCCATAGCCTGAGGAGACTCCCATGCGTGAGTTCATTCGTCCCGTCGCCGTAGCGCTGAGTATTGCGTGCCTTGCGCTTTCGATCGCCGCGATGTCCACCGGCGGCGCGCTGGCGCAGGCCAAGCAGCAGCCGGCCCCGGCCAGGCAGCGCCCCGCCCAGCCGCCGCCGCGCTGAAGCAGATGGCGCTGACCGAGAAGCAGGTCGAGGGCGTGCTGGCGGCGCAGAAGGACATGGACGCGATCACCGCCAAGCTGCCGGAAGACGCCAAGCCGGATCCGAAGGTCACCGCGCAGCTCGATGCCGTGGCCAAGAAGAACGGCTTTGCGAGCTACGACGAATACAACGACGTCATCGACAATATCAGCCTGGTGCTCGGCGGCTTCGACCCCGCGACCAAGAAATATGTCGGCTCGGAGGCCGTGCTCAAGGCGCAGATCGCCCAGGTCGAGGCCGACAAGAAGATGTCGGCCAAGGACAAGAAGGACGCGCTCGCCGACCTCAATGAGGCGCTGAAGGCATCGGCGCCGGCGATCGAGAACAAGGGCAACATCGATCTCGTCGGAAAATATTACGACAAGCTCGCCGACGCGCTCGGCGGCGACGAGCAATGAGCTGAAACGAAGCGCGTGTTGCCGCTTCCCAGTCAAAAGCCCCGGAGGATACTCCGGGGGCTTTTTTTCGGTAGAGCGCTTTCGAGCGAAGTGGATACCGGTTCGCGTGAAGAAAACGCGTCAAAACAAGAACCTGAAGCCTCCGTTCTGATTGAATCAGAACCGAAGCTTCATGCGTCTCGCAGCCGTCAGGTGCGCGTGCGCATCCGCATCATGAAGCTGTCGAAGCTCAGTTCGGCGACCTGCTCCCAGATCAGCGATTCGTTGCGGTAGGCCGTCAGGCTGGAATACATCTTGCCGAAGTGCGGATTGCTCTTGGAGAGATCCGCATAGATCTCGCTGGCGGCGCTGTAGCAATTCTCCAGCACTTCCTGCGGAAACGGCCGCAGGATCGCGCCGGCCGCGACCAGGCGCTTCAGCGCCGGCGGGTTGACGTAATCATATTTGCCCGTGACCCAGGTGAACGTATCCAGCGATGCCGTGGTGAGCGCCGCCTGATAGGATTTGGGCAGTGCGTTCCACTTCTCCAGGTTGACGACATTGTGTCCCTGGCCGGTGCCCTCCCACCAGCCCGGATAATAGTAATATTTCGCGACCTTCACGAAACCGAGCTTCTCGTCGTCATAGGGGCCGACCCATTCGGCGGCGTCGATGGCGCCCTTCTCGAGCGCCGGATAGATATCGCCCGCCGCGATCTGCTGCGGCGCGCCGCCGACCTTGGCGATGATGGTGCCGGCGAATCCCCCGACGCGAAACTTGAGACCCTTGAGATCTTCGGTCGTCTTGATTTCCTTGCGGAACCAGCCGCCCATTTGCGCACCGGTGCTGCCGGTCGGAATGCCCCAGCAATTGTACTCCCTCAGGAGATCGTTGAGCATGTCCTGGCCGCCGCCCCACAACAGCCAGGAGATCTGCTGGCGTGTGTTCAGGCCGAACGGCAGCGCCGTGCCAAATGTAAACGCCGGATTCTTGCCCCAATAATAGTAAAGCGCGGTGTTGCCCATCTCGACGGTGCCGTTCGACACGGCGTCGAGCACCTGCAGGCCCGGAACGATTTCGCCGGCGGCAAATGATTGAATCTGGAAGCGATTGTCGGTGATCTCGGCGACGCGCTTGCAGAAATATTCGCAGCCGCCGTAAAGCGTGTCGAGCGATTTCGGCCAGCTCGCCGTCAGCCGCCACTTCACCTCCGGCATCGATTGCGCGATCGCCGGCGCAGCCACCGTGCTCGCGGCGAGACCGACGCCCGTCACTTTGAGAAAATCACGACGTTTCATGCGCTTCCTCCTCCGTTTGATGTCGATACCTCGACGAGGGGATGCGATCTTGGTTGTCGCTTTTTGTATCGTCGGTCGTCGACGTTAAGTTGGTACCTGAAACCCGGACCACCGTAGCGCCAGATCCTGGCTGCGATCGAAATCCGAAATTTCGGCCGCGCGCAGGATGACCAGTCGAGACAGGCGAATCAAGGGCGTCGCTGCGGCGTCTTTCCGCAACGCAGTTGCGAAGCGGCAATGCAGCAAGCCGGAGCGCCGGGCGATGTCCAGGCGCATGTGTCGCGTTGTCGCGGCAAATGTCGCTGCCGATCCGCCGTGGCCCTCGACGGCGAGAAGTCTTATCCCAGCCTGCCGAACCTCGCTTCCATCGCCCGACGCGTCTTGACTGTCTCGTCGCCGGCATCGATCTCGACGTCGCTCCAGCGAACCACCGCGCCGTGGGCGATGTCGTTCTTCAGCTTGACCCGGTGGGCAAGCCCGATCGGCAGCGCGCCGGCCGCAAGGCTCGCCGCCGCCGGCATCAGTTTGCCCCACACCGTATAGCCGCCTTCGCCGTCGAGCACTTCGCCGGCGCGCAGATCGCGCTTTGCGACCGCGGCGACGTCGCCGCGGAAGCCCTGCGGCTGCCCGGTCGGCTCGCCGCGCAACGCCGCCGACAGAACCGATATATTCAGCTCGAGCCCGATCAGGTGATAGGGCTTGTACATCGCCGCGTAGCGGCCGCTGGTATCCGTCTTCAATCCGTATTGCCGGAAACAGTCCGCGGCATAGTCGTTCGGGGCTTCCAGCACGACATAGACGCCCCAGCGCAGATCCCGAAACACCGGCCGGCCGTCGCGCTCCAGCGACGACACCACCTCCACCACGCCCGTTCTTTCCAGCACGCCACCCTTGTCCTGAGGCCGCATCACATGCGGCAGGTCATCGACGCCGCAGGGCGGAAATAACAGCCCATCTGTGGGCACATCCAGGCCGGTCGCATTCGCGATCGCCGCCATTTCGATCGCCGATTTGGTGCCGTCGAGAAACGAGTTGAACATCTGCGGGTTCATGCCGGCCGATTGCGCTTCGTCCGCGGTCAACCCGTAATGGCTCCAGACGCCCGCTGGCGTCACGTCGTGATAGATCGGCAGGTATTTCGTGCCCTTGCCGGCGGCGACGACGCGAAATCCGGTGGCGCGCGCCCAGTCCACCAGCTCGGCGGTCAGCGCCGGCTGGTCGCCATAGGCAAGCGAATAGACCGCACCCGCCTTGCGCGCTTCCTCCGCCAGCAGCGGCCCTGCCAGCACGTCGGCCTCGACATTGACCATGACGATGTGCTTGCCGGCCGCGATCGCGGCGCGCGCATGTTTGATGCCCACGGCGGGATTGCCGGTCGCCTCCACGATCACTTCGATATCGCCGGACGTCGCCTTCGCGCCATCGGCGGTGAAGGTGGTTGCCGCGATCCGCGCGGCGTCCCAGCCGACGGTGCCGCAGGCCTCGCGCGCGCGCTCCGGATCGAGATCGACGATGACGGGCACCTCGAGCCCCGGCGTGTGCGGCACCTGCGACAGGAACATCGAGCCGAATTTGCCGGCGCCGATCAGCGCCACGCGAACCGGCATGCCGGCGGCGAGGCGGGCGTTGAGGAGGCGGGAAAGGTTCATGGAGGGCAAATTTCCTTGTTCTCGTCATTCCGGGGCGCGCCTTCCTGGCGCGAGCCCGGAATCCATACTCCGCGGCGGTGGTTATGGATTCCGGGCTCGACGCTACGCGTGGCCCCGGAATGACGGCTGATTTTATGGACGGGCTTGAACTGATCCTACTCCGCCGCCTGCCGCTGCGCGCGCGCCAGCCGCAGCAGCGCGTCGTCGTCCACGGTCTGGATCGGCGTAAAATCGCGATGCGCGATGTATTCGGGCCGCGTCGGGGTGCGAATATAGTTCGAAACCGCATTCAGCGTCAGATAGACGATCTTGCGCGGGTAGGGCGTGATGTTGCCGGCCGAGCCGTGTACCAGGTTGCCGTGGAACATCAGCATGCCGCCGGCCTTGCCGGTCGGCGCGACAATGCCACCTTCCTTCACCAGACGCGTCACGGTTTCCTCGTCCAGCGTCCACAGCGGATAGGAGGTGGTCGCAAGGTCGTGCGAGGCCTTGAGGTCGCCGGCAAGCTGGCTCCGCGGCACCAGCATCAGCGGTCCGTTGATCGGCATCACCTCGTCGAGGAAGATCGCGATATTCATGGCGCGCGGCTGCGGCATGCCGTCGTCGCGCTTCCAGGTGCCGTAGTCCTGGTGCCACTGCCAGACGTCGCCGGTGAAGGCCGATTTGGCGTTGATCTTGTACTGGTGCATGTAGACCTTCTCGCCGAAGATCTGTTCGACCGGCTCGATCATGCGCGGGTGCGCGCCGAGCAGGCCGAACGCCTCGTTGTAGAGATGGGCCGCAAAGGCGGTGCGCGGCGCGCCGCTCTTCTCTCGCCACACCTCCGGGCGCTTTGTGTCGTAGATGCCTTCCGCCTCGCGCGCCAGCAGTTGCACCTCCTCAGGCGTGAACAGTTCCGGCAGGAACAGCCAGCCCTCGCGGTTGAAATCGTCGATCTGCTGCTGGGTCAGCTTCATGGAAAGTTCCTCCTCGCGTTCTTGGGACGAAGCCCGTTCGCTTGTTATGGGAAGAGTAACATCAGGGGTTGGGGTTTACCAAGCATGGCGCAGCGCAGCAATCCGCGCTCATGCCGCTGCCAGGAACTCCAGCACGACCCTGCAAAATTCCTGCGGCGCCTGTTCGAACATCCAATGGCCGGTGCCGGCAATCATCGCGGTCCGCGAGCCCGCCACATGCGGTGCCAGCGTGCGGTGCACGGCAGCCAGGGCGCCCCTGGTGTCGGCGCCGCCGATGAACAGGGTCGGCGTCCGGATCGATTCCGCATCGGCCTTTGCATAGGGCCGGCGATTTTCGCCGACCTGCCCGATCAGCGTAAACGCATTGTCGCGCAACTGCTGCTTCGGCGCGGCGGGCAGCCGCGCCCAGGCGCCGTCGCCCTCGATCCCGTCGAAGAAATTCTTCAGCGCGCCGTCGATATCGCCGTCCCTGACCTTCTCGGCCGACGCCATGATCCGCGCGCTGAGCGCGGAAGGCGAGGGTGGTCCAGGGTCGAGCGATGCATCGAGGTCGCCGCCGGGTTCGGCCAGCACCAGCCTGCGCAGCAATTCCGGCCGCTGCTGTGCGACCCGGAATGCGATATGCCCGCCGCGGGAATGACCCATCAGGTCGACCGGCCTCGGCTCGATCTGCTCGAGGAAGGCGATCATGTCGGCGACGTGCTGCGCCATCCGATAGTCGTCGCCGATGCCGTCCCAGTGCTCGGGAAAGAAGTGCCTGAGACTGACCGCGATCACGCGATGCCTGCTCGACAACGGTCCGTAGACCGCGGACCAGGTGCGGAAATCGCCGAGCGTGCCGTGCACGCAAACCAGCGGCGGCCCCGCGCCGAGCTCGAGATAGGCCATGTCGTAGCCGTTGACGTGAAGCGTTTGCATTTCTACTCCGCTAGGAAATCCAGCACGATCTCGCAGTATTTCTGCGGCGCCTGCTCGAACATCGGATGGGTGGCGCCCGGAATCATCGCGATCTGCGACCCCTTCACGTGCTTGGCCAGCGTATGCAGCACCTGCGGCAGCATGCCCTTGGTGTTGGCGCCGCCGATGAACAGCGTCGGGTTCTCGATCGCCTCGGCGTCGGCCCTGGAGAAGGGCGGGCGATTATCCCGGACCTGTCCGATCAGGGTCGTGGCATTGTCGCGCAGTAACTGCTTGGGTGTCGCCGGCAGCCGTTTCCAGGCGCCCGGGCCTTCGAGCGTATCCATGAAAAACGCCAGCCCGCCATCGATATCGCCGGCTGCGATCTTTTCGGCCGCGGCCGAAAAGTGGGCGGCGAGCGGGGAGGGCGCGCCGGGTTTTGCCGCCGGATCAAGCGTGGGGTCGAGTTCGCCGCCGGGCTCGGCCAGGATCAGCTTGCGCAACAGATCGGGCCGCCGCTGCGCGAGGCGAAAAGACACATGTCCGCCGCGCGAATGCCCCATCAGGTCGACCGGTCCGGCGCCCAGCTTCTCGATGAAGTCGATCATGTCGGCGGTGTGCTGCGCGATCGAATAGCTGCCGTTATGGCCGTCCCAATGTTCGGGAAAGAAGTGCCGCAGCGACACCGCAATGACCCGATGCCTTCGCGTCAGGGGTCCGAGCACCGGCGACCAGATCCGGAAATCGCAGAGCGAGCCGTGCACGCAGACCAGCGGCGGGCCATGGCCGATGTCGAGATAGGCCATGTCGTATCCATTGACGTGAAGCGTTTGCATGGGGACTCACGGGGTTGGAGGTCGGGCGGGCCGCTGCGTCATATGCCAAGTGTCATACGCGGGCTTGAGCCGCGTATCCATCTTGTTCCCCAAATTTCCTCGGAATCCGGGTGGATCGCAACTATTTCCAAGCTTAGGTTCAGGGCCAGCATCAAGTTCAAAACATGAGGCAATCAGTCTGGAGCCAGCCATGACCGACCAACAATTTGCGATCTTCGACACCGCGATCGGGCGCTGCGGCATCGCCTGGGGGCCGCGCGGCATCAATGCGGTGCAGCTGCCGATGGGCAGCGAAGAGAAGACCCGGGGCCGTATCCGCCAGCGCTATGGTGATATCGCGGAGGCGCCGCCGCCGGCTGAGGTGCAGCGCGCGATCGACGGCATTGTCGAATTGCTCCAGGGCAAGCCGAACGATTTGTCCGACGTCGTGCTTGATCTCGACGGCGTGCCGGAGTTTCACCGCGGCGTCTACGACATCGCCCGCACGATCCCGCCCGGCAAGACCATGACCTATGGCGATATCGCCAAGCGGCTCGGCGGCGTCGAACTGTCGCGTGATGTCGGCCAGGCGCTGGGGCGCAATCCCTGTCCGGTCGTGGTGCCCTGCCACCGCGTGCTCGCCGCCGGCGGCAAGCCCGGCGGCTTCTCCGCCAATGGCGGCGTCACGACCAAGCTGAAGATGCTCGCGATCGAGGGCGCGGTGGTCAATCACACGCCGAACCTGTTCGACTGACCCAGAGACGGCGCCTCATCCTTCGAGACGGCGCTTCGCGCCTCCTCAGGATGAGGAGTTCTCGATCCCTCGTGGTGAGGAGCGCGGCAACGCCGCGCGTCTCGAACCATGAGGCCCGGCTCCGAGAGCCCGCTAGCCCGCAACCGCCTGGCAGGAAAATCCGTTGCCCCAGCGGCGGATTTTTCCGGTCGAGGGCGAGGGGAAATGCGCGGTGCAGCACAGCGTCTCGGTGTCGCAATAGCGCTCCAGGAAGTTGCGCCGCGTCACCGCGGCCTGCGCCTGGTCGACATCGAATTTCGCCGACAATTCCGGATAGCGCGCCTGCAGCGGCGAGTGCATCAGGTCGCCGCTGACGACGGCCGTATCCTTGCCCCTCCCGAAGGTGAAGGCGACATGTCCGGGGGTGTGCCCCGGCGTCGGCAGGATGCGGGCATGATCGCCGATCTCAAAATCGTCGCCGACGATCTCGGCCCGCTTGGCCTCGACCACCGGGAGCACGCTGTCGGCGAATGGCGGCACTTGCGCCTTCGCGTTCTGCTCGGCCCAATAGTCGAATTCGCCCTTGCCGAACACGTAGCGGGCGTTCGGAAAGGTCGGCAGCCAGCGGCCGTTTTCCAGCCGCGTGTTCCAGCCGACGTGGTCGACATGCAGATGCGTGCACATGACGTAGTCGATGTCGCCGACCGAAAAACCCGCCGCCGCCAGCGCGCGCAGATAGGTATCGTCGGTCTTCATGTTCCATTTCGGGCGCAGCGGCCGCGGCTTGTCGTTGCCGATGCAGCTGTCGACCAGGATGGTGTGGTGCGGCGTCTTCACGATGTAGGACTGGAAGCACAATTTCAGCACGTCGTTGTCGTCGATCGCGCGGGCCTGTCGCATCCACGCCCGGTTCTCCGCCAGCAGTTCCGGCGTCAGGTCGGGCAGTATTTCGAGCGCCGGCAGGAAGGTGGTTTCCTGCTCGATGATGCGATGGATGGTGAGATCGCCGACGGTGAGCTTCAGACTCATGGCAGCTTCCTGGTTAAGCCGGCGGCGGCAGCGAGATTTTCACCGACGGCCGCTCCAGCATCTTCTGATGGAAGGCATCGAGCTTCGGATAGGCCTTGCGCCAGCCGCAGTCGGCAAAGCGGAAATCGGCATAGCCGAGCACGCAGGCAAGCGCGATCTGCGAGATGTCGAGTGGGCGCGACAGCATCTCCGCCTGTTTGTCGAAACGCGCCATGCCGTCCCAGGCGCGGGCCCAGTGATCGTCGGCCCAGGCCTGCCAGCGCAGCGGCTCCGGCCGCACCATCTTCTCGTAGCGGCACAGCAGCATCGAATCCAGCATGCCCTGCAGCATGGAATGGTCGCTCTTGACCTTCCATCGCGCTGGCCCCGAGACGGGGATGAGCTTGCCGCCGCCGGCGAGCTCGTCGAGATATTCGACGATGACATAGGAATCGAGAATGACGTCGCCATTGTCCAGGATCAGCACCGGCAGCTTCTTCAGCGGCGTGATGCGGGAATATTCCTCATTGGGCTGGCCCGGCACCACGGTGGCCGAGATGAATTCGATCCTGTCGATCAGCCCGAGTTCGATCGCGGCGATGCGCACCTTGCGGGCGAAGGGTGAGGCCGGGGAGAATGAGAGTTTCATGGGAATTTCCTTAAGGAAAGGCTCGAGGAAAATGCACCCGTCATTGCGAGCGCAGCGAAGCAATCCACGAAGCCGCAAGTCGAAGTCTGGATTGCTTCGTCGCTCGCGCTCCTCGCAATGACGATGGTTTGTCGTGGTTCATCCGGAACGCGCCGATGGGCGCGCCCGGATGCAGGTGACCTCACGCCGCGACGATTTCCTGCCGCTGCTCGCCGAGACCCTCGATGCCGAGCGTGACGACGTCGCCGACATTGAGGAATTTCTGCGGCTTCATGCCGGAGCCGACGCCGGGCGGGGTGCCCGTGGTGATGATGTCGCCGGGCAAGAGCGTCATGAATTCGGAGACGTAGGAGACGATCTTCGCGCAACCGAAAATCATGGTCGCGGTCGATCCGGTCTGGCAGCGCTTGCCGTTGACGTCGAGCCACATCGACAGCTTCTGCACGTTCGGGATTTCGTCCCTGGTGACGAGCCACGGGCCGAGCGGGCCGAAGGTGTCGTGCGACTTGCCCTTGGTCCACTGACCGAGCCGCTCGATCTGGAAATTGCGCTCGGAGACGTCGTTGCAGACCGCATAGCCGGCGACGTAATTGAGCGCGTCGGCTTCGGAGACGTATTTGGCGCGGGTGCCGATGATGATGGCAATTTCGACATTCCCAGTCGAGCTTGGTCGAGCCGCGCGGCTTTTCGACCTTGTCGTTCGGGCCGCACAGGCTGTTATTGGCCTTGGTGAAGATGATCGGTTCGGCCGGAATCGGCATTCCGACTTCGGCGGCATGGTCGGAATAATTGAGGCCGATGGCGATGAATTTTGGCAGGCCACCCACCGGGGAGCCGATCCGCGGGCTGCCGCTGACGGCCGGGAGCGAGGCCGCGTCGAGGGCGGCGATCTTCGCCAGCGAGGCCGGCGAAAAAGCCTCGCCCGCGAGGTCCTTTACCTGCCCCGACAGGTCGCGCAATTGGTCCGATTTGTCGATCAGACCGGGCTTTTCCTGGCTGATTGCCCCGTAACGCACAAGCTTCATTTCGTATCACTCCCTAGGGTGGTGGTTGCTTGCATGCTTCTTGGAACAGGGCGGGGGGAAATTCAACTGCCGCGGGCGCTGCCGGGCTATGCTTTGGGCGTGATTTCCGGCGAAAAAGGCCGACTTTGGTATCACGCCCTAAACGATGAATTTGAAGCCGTCGCCGTCACGGCGGATCTGGCCGGCGTTGAAATGCCCGCCGATCACGAGCGTTGGTGTATCGGCGAAACGCGAAAACAATTCGCGCCGCGTCGCCGCCGACTGCGCGGGATCGGAATCGGCGGTCGAGGACCAGTCGAGATGCGCCATCTGGCAGGGATGATGGGCGACGTCGCCGGTGAGCAGCGCCTCCTCGCCGTCAGACCGGATCAGGATGCTCATGTGGCCCGGACTGTGGCCGGGTGTCGGGATCAGGGTGATTTCATCCGACAGACCGGCGTCGCTGGCGACGAGGTCGGCCTTGCCGGCATCGATGACCGGTTTTACCGAGTCGCTGAAAACGGCCGCCTTGTCGGGCTCGACGCTATGGTCGCGCCAGTACTCGTACTCGGCCTTGCCGAACACGTAGCGCGCATTGGTGAAGGTCGGCACCCACTTCCCGTCCACCAGCCGGGTGTTCCAGCCGACATGGTCGACATGCAGATGCGTGCACAGCACGGTGTCGATGCTGTCGGGCGCAAAGCCCGCCTCGCGCAGGGTTTCGAGGAATGGTCCCTGCCGGTTGTTCCAGGTCGGCACGTTGCGGCCCTGCTTGTCATTGCCGAGCCCGGTATCGACCACGATCCGCCGTGTCGGCGTCTCCACCACCAGCGAGTGGATCGACATTTTCAGCCGGCCCTCGTCGGTGGCGAAATGCGGAATGAGCCAGGGCAGTTTCCGGATTTCTTCGTTGGTGGCCAGCGGCAGGATGAACCGGGTGCTGCCGACCGTCTCCAATTCGACGATTTTCGTGATTTTGACCTTGCCCACTTTCCAGTACATTCGAGCTTCCCCTTGGCGATCGTTTCTTGGGGCGCAAGATGCTGGTTCCCGCCGCCGCGCGCAATGGATCATCTCAACCGCCCGCGCGTTGACGCGGCATTCAAATTCTCGGGAGCGTCCAGATGCCAGAATTAGCCGTTTCGGCCGAAAAGGTCGGTTTTCTGATCGAGAAAATGCGCGAATTCGACGTCAAGGAGGGGGTGTCCGACCCGGATTCCGGGTCGAACAGCGCCGACGACAATATGATCGATGTGCTCGAGGATGACGGCGACGATCCCGTGGTGCGCGAGATCACCGGCTTCATCAACGCCATGACCGACGACGAGCAGATCGACCTGGTCGCCCTGATGCGTCTCGGGCGTGGCGACGGCACGATCGAGGAATGGGACGATCTGCGCCGCGAGGCTGCCGAGGGCCACAACAAGCGCACCGCGAGCTACCTGCTCGGCGAACCCCTGGTCAGCGACTACCTCGCCGAGGGGCTCGATGCGTTCGGCGAGACCTGGACCGACGAGCGCACCACGCCGGTGTAACGGTCAGCGCGCGCAGTCGACGACGACGGTACCGAGCTTGCCGCCTTTCTCCACCGCGAGGTGCGCCTGCGCGGTCTCCGCGAGCGGAAACTGCCCGGCGATATTGTGGATGCGTTTTCCGGCCGCCAGCCATTTTGAAATGCCCGCCTGCGCCGAGGCGAGCAGCGATGGCGGCAGCGCGTACAACACCAGCGCGCGCAAGCTGATGCATCTCTCCATCAGGTCACGCATGGGAATCACGGGGTTGCGGTTGCCGTTTGTGGCGTAGACGGCGATCGTGGAATTCATCGCCATCAATTTCAGCGTGGTGGCGAGATTGCCGCCGAAATCGACGTCGACCACGCGATCGACGCCGCGCCCTCCGGTAAAGGCCATCACTTTCGCGACGACATCCTCGGTCCTGTAGTTGATCACGAGATCGGCGCCCGCAAGCCGCGCCTGCTCCGCCTTCGCGGCCGAACTGACGGTGGCGATCACCTGCGCGCCGCCGCCTTTGGCCAGTTGCACGGCATAATGGCCGACCGCGCCGGCGCCGCCGGTGACCAGCACCGTATGGCCGACGATCGTTCCGTCGCCGAACAGGCAGCACCATGCGGTCATGCAGGGAATGCCGAGCGTGGCGCCGGCCGCGAACGACATATCGTCGGGCAGCGGCGTCACCAAATGCTCATCCAGCGCGATATATTGGGCCGCGGTGCCGAAGGCGCGGCCGTTGCGCTGGCCGTTGAAGAGCCAGACCCGCTGGCCCACCCGAAACCGCGTCACCCCGGCGCCGACCTGATCGACGATGCCGGCGCCGTCGCTGTTGGGGATCACACGCGGAAATTCCATCGCGCGATAGCTGCCGGCGCGGCGACCGACATCGGCGGGATTGACGCCCGAGGCCTCGAGCCGGACCCGGACTTCGCCCGATCCGGCCTCCGGCGTCGGCATCTCGCCGACGGTCAGGACATCCGGCGCCGCGCCCGTGCGGTCGTACCAGACCGCCTTCACAGCGTGCCCGGGAAGGCGCCGCCGTCGAGCAGGATGTTCTGCCCGGTGATGAAGCCCGCCTTGGCGCTGCACAGGAAAGCGCAGGCCTCGCCGAATTCTTCCGGATCGCCAAAACGCCCGGCGGGATTGACCTTGGCGCGCTCCGCCAAAATCTGCTCGGCGCTGACGCCACGCTTCTCCGCCTCTGCCTTCGCGGTGCCGCGCAGCCGGTCGGTATCGAAGGGTCCCGGCAGCAGCCCGTTGATGGTGACGTTATTGATCACGGTCTTGCGCGCGATGCCGGCGACAAAGCCGGTGAGGCCGGCGCGGGCGCCGTTGGACAGGCCCAGGATCTCGATCGGCGCCTTCACCGCGGCGGAAGTAATGTTGACGATGCGGCCGAATTTGCGCGCCATCATGCCGTCCACTGTCGCCTTGATCAGTTCGATCGGGGTGAGCATGTTGGCATCGAGCGCCTTGATCCAGTCGTCGCGGGTCCAGTTGCGGAAATCGCCGGGCGGCGGACCGCCGGCATTGTTGACCAGGATGTCCGGATCGGGACAGGCCTTGAGGACGGCTTCGCGGCCGGCCTGGGTAGTGATGTCGCCGACGACCTCGGTCACCGTCACGCCGGGGCTAACTTTACGTATTTCAGCGGCGGTTTTCGCCAGCGCTTCGGCGCCGCGCGCGGTCACCGTGACATGCACGCCTTCATTGGCCAGCGCCATCGCACAGGCCCGTCCCAGGCCCTTGGAGGATGCGCACACGATGGCGCGGCGGCCTTTGATCCCAAGATCCACTGTCTCACTCCCCGTTATGTCAGGTGTTTGTTGAAGTCCGGTCCCGTCATTGTAGCCAACCCGGGCGGCCCTGATAAGAGACCCCGCTATCTCCGAAATGCATAACAGGGCGAGGGATGCGGCGTCCGGGGCGAGGCGGGCGAGCCTTCAAGATGAGGCGAGCCTCTATATATGGCGGTCTTTCTTCAACCGGTCGATCGCGGCCGCGGCCTCCGGCGGCAGCGAGCGAAAGCCGGTTTGCCCGGCCGCCGACAACAGCGGCCGCAGCCGGGAGCCCTCGAGATATTTGGGCTCGCGATCCCGAGGCACCAGCTGATCGAAGATCATGACTAGCGTGACCGCGACCAGGCCGACGCGCACGGCGCCGAGCACGGCGCCCGCGAGGCGATCGCCGATGCCGGCGCTGGGGCCGATGGTTTCGTCAAGCACCATACGCATCAGTTTTCCCAGCACCATGCCGGCGAGAAGAAAAATGCCGAAGAACAGCGGCCAGTTCTGCGTCCATGGCGAGCTATCCTGACCGCCGATCATGGGCGCCACGAACGACATCGCCCAGATCGCGATCGGCGCCGCGAAGAGATAGGCGAGGATCGTGACCGCGCTGCGCAGCAGGCCGGAATTGAAGCCGATGACGACGGCGGCAACCAATGCGATGTAGACGACGGCATCAAAACTGTTCATGAGCGGAAATTCTCCCCGTGTTTCGCGGGTTCGGGTGGTCAATGAAACGGATTTGCGATCGCTAAAATCGTCTGCATCAATGAACGCGTATTTTGCCGCTGGAGTCGCTCATATCTGGTTTATTCGACGTCGGTAAAGAAATCATTCTCGTCACCGGCGCCTTGCGCTACGCGACTGGCAGCGTGGTGATGGTGGACGGCGGGTTCTGCTGACGTGAGGTGGAGAAAATTCTTTCCGCGTCATTGCGAGCAAAGCGAAGCAATCCATGGAGCCGCATGCATGGCTGTGGATTGCTTCGTCGCTTCGCTCCTCGCAATGACGGTCAAGACAAGAACCGCAGCAGCTTTTCCATCCGCGCGATCTTGCCGCCGTAGGGCGGATAGAGATCGGCCAGCCGGTTGAACGGCGAGCGGTAGAATACCGGCTTCAGCTTGCTGAGCGTATCAAAGCCCCATTCGCCGTGATAGGCGCCGGTGCCGGATGCGCCGACGCCGCCCATCGGCTGGTTGATCTGGGCAAAGTGGAACAGGCAGTCGTTGACGGTGACGCCGCCGGAGACGGTGCGCGCCAGCACCTCGTCGCGCGCCGCCTCGTCCTTGCCGAACCAGTACAGCGCGAGCGGCCGGTCGTGCTTGTTGATGTAGGCAATCGGCTCCTTCGCATCCTTGTAACCGATCACCGGCAGCAGCGGCCCAAAGATTTCCTCCTGCATGATCGTCATGTCGGCGGTGGCGCCGACGACGATGGTCGGCGGGAATTTGCGCCTGGATTTCCACGCGGGGTCGTCGGGTTTTGCCGCCTGCAGGATGCGGGCGCCCTTGGCGGCGGCGTCGGCCACCATGCTTTCGAGCCGCGCATAATGCCGGTCGGAAACCACCGAGGTGTAATCCTTGTTGTCGGGACTGCTGCCGAACATGGCGCGCATGCTGGCCTGCACCTTGTCGGCGAAAACCTGCACCCCTCCTTCCGGCACCAGCGCATAATCCGGCGCGATGCAGGTCTGGCCGGCATTGAGCAGCTTGCCGTAGGCGATGCGTTGCGCGGCTTCCGAGAGGTCGGCGGAACGGTCGACGATGGCGGGCGATTTGCCGCCGAGCTCGAGCGTGATCGGCGTCAGATTGCGCCCGGCCGCCTCGGCGACGAGACGGCCGACCCGGGTCGAGCCAGTGAAAATCAGATGATCGAACGGCAGCGACGCGAAGCTTTTCGCGATCTCCTCCTCAATGCCGGTCACCACAATCTCGGAGGCGTCGAATTTGGCGGAGATCAGCTCTTTCAACAGCGCCGAGAAGCGCGGCACCAGTTCGCTCGGCTTGATCATTACCCGGTTGCCCGCGGCGATCGCGCCGACCGTCGGCGCCAAGGTCAGCTGCAGCGGATAATTCCAGGGCGCGATGATGCCGACGACGCCGAGCGGCTGCGGGATCAGCCGGTTCTTGGCCGGCATGAATTGCAGCGCGGTGGCGACGCGCCGCGGCGCCACCCATTTTTTCAGGTGCTTGACGGTGTGCTTGATCTCGCCGAGCACGAACATCGATTCCGCGAACAGGGTCTCGATGCTGCTGCGATGGCCGAAATCCGCCGAGATCGCCGCCTCGAACCGGGCCTCGTTGTCGGCCACCACCGCGCGCAACCGGGCCAGCCGGTCGAGACGCTGCTCGAGCGTCGCCGCGGGCTCCGACCGCGACAGGTCGAACAGGCGGTGGAAGGCGTCATCCAGGGCGCTCTGGCCCGGGCTCTTCAGTGACTGGTCCATGGCGTTTTCCTCGACACTTTCCGTGGGGCTGTTCCCTGCGGTTCCCTACCGGTTTTACGGGGTTTATCCGGCCGGAAAGCTGGGCTTTTGCGCGGGGTCTGGCAAGAGCGCTTTGTCCGGGCGGGTTTTGTGCCGAAAAGCGCGATTCCGGGGATTTTGGCCGTCACAAAATCCTCAAAAGTCGCCTCGCAGCCCTTTCCAAAGCGGGCCTGCGTTGGTACATACCCCTCGCACCCCAAGGCATTCGTCAGGGGTTGCCTTCTCAGGAAGCCTCGGGACGGACTAGCCGCGCTCCGCGCGTTGGCCAAAGACGTTTCGGCACTCGGTTTTTCGGCAAGGCGCGCAACGGTTTATCGCGGGGTGGAGCAGCCCGGTAGCTCGTCAGGCTCATAACCTGAAGGTCATAGGTTCAAATCCTATCCCCGCAACCAGACAAGATGCCGGCTTGCCGGCATCAATTCGAAAAGCCGCCCCTCGGGGCGGCTTTTTTGTTGGTCGCTTGATGGGATATGCGATCTACGAAGCCCGGGCGCTCGCAACCGGTTTGGCCATTTGTTTCAGCTTTGCCAGCAGCGCCTGCGCGGCTGGACCCGAGGAATGTGGGTTCTGCCCCGTGATCAGCAGGCCGTCGCTGACGACATGAGGCTCCCAGTTGGCCCGCTTCGAGAAGGTGGCGCCCAGTTTCAGCATCACGTCTTCGACAAGGAAGGGCACGATCTCGGTGAGGCCGACCTCATCTTCCTCGCCGTTCGTGAAGCCGGTGACTTCCTTGCCCTGCACCAGCAGCTTGCCGTCCGGCATCTTGACGTGACGCAGTGCCCCGGTGGAATGGCACACGATGCCGATCGTCTTGCCGGCGGCAAGGAAGGACTCGATCAGCTTGATGGAGTGCTTGTCTTCGACGAGGTCCCACATCGGGCCGTGGCCGCCCGGATAGAAGACGGTGTCGAAATCTTCCTGCTTGACGCTGTCGAGGCGAAGGGTCTTGTCGAGCTGGGCTTCCGCAGCCGCGTCCTTCTCGAACCGCAGCGTAAGGTCAGTGCGGAATTCGGGTTCGTTGCTCTTGGGATCAAGCGGGGGACGACCGCCCTTCGGGGATGCGAGTGTGATCTCGACGCCGGCATCCTTGAAAACATAGTAGGGAGCAGCGAGCTCTTCGAGCCAGAAGCCCGTCTTTCGTCCGGTATTACCGAGTTGGTCGTGGGATGTTATAACCATCAGCACCTTCATAACAGTCTCCTCTGGTTGAGATCATCGAGTGGCGCGCCCCGGGCGCCGCGATAGCGATGCTCCGGCGCAATCTCGTCCTTTCGCAGTTCGTCAGGGAGGGAATTGCTGGATCTGGACGGTAGCGACGAAGCGGCCGGCGGTATTCCGAGATCGCACGGACCAGGACCACGCGGTAACATTCTTGACGAGAGGTTGCCGAACGGCGATGCGACGGCGGCGCTTCAAGAACAAAAAGTCGTGCCGCTTCGCAAACTGCCGAAGTTCCTCCTTGCGCCAGGTTTTCCCGCGCTGTTGCCGAAACGAGACAGTCGCAAATGGGCGCTGTGGTAGCCTCCGGGCAGCTCCAGCCGTTCGCGGGGAGACCATGGGAATGAACCAGCGCTTGCGTCCGCTGTCTTGCTTCCTGACCTTGGCCGTGCTCGCCGTGTGTTCGACTGACGCGGCAGCACGGGCCGGCCACAAGTCTCATCAGGCCAGGAAGCCGCATGAAGCGACCGGCGCGCGGCACCACGGCAGCGCGGCGCTGAAGAGAGCCGCTCATGCAAGGCACGTTGCGGCGGCAAAACGCAAATCGACGCGGTCCAGCGATCTGCCGCCTCCGGCCGCCGACGCCGTCCCGCTCACGGGCGATCTGGCGGCGGTAAGGAATGCGATCGATCTCGCGCGCAAGGCCAAGACGAGCGAGGCGACGGCCATAGAGACGACCATCAGCGACCCGGCGGCGCGCAAACTCGTTGAATGGTTCATCCTGCGCCACCCGGAGACCGACGCGAACTTCAGCCGATACGCGGCGTTCATCGCCGAAAATCCCGGCTGGCCGAGCATGGGGCTCATGCGCAAGCGAGCCGAGGCGCGGCTATGGCAGGACCGCGGCGACGCCGTCACCGTTCGCAACTTCGTGGGCGATCGGCCGACAAGCGCCAAAGGCCGCTTCGCGCTCGCGCGAGTGCGGCTTGCCGAAGGCGATCGTGACGGTGCCCAAAGGCTGGTTCGCGAGGCCTGGCGGTCGGATGAATTGTCGGGGCGTTCAGAGGCCGATGCGTTCGAGCTGTTCCACGACCTGCTGACGCGCGAGGACCATCGTGCGCGCATGGACAAGCGCATCGGTGTCAAGGATCTTTCGGGCGCAAAGCGCGCCGCTCACCGCCTCGGCAGCGACGAACTCGCGATCGTAAAGGCCTGTGCGGCGGGCAGCGCCGACAAGGCGCTCGATCTGCTCAACGACGTTCCGGCCGAGGCCCGCATCGATCTCGGTTACACGCTTTGCCGCATGCGCTGGATGGTGCGTCACGACCGGATCGACGATGCAACCCGTCTTGTGCTGTCGGCAGCCCCGCAGAATATGGCGCTGCAGGATACCGACGAATGGTGGCGCGAACGGCGCGGTCTGGCCCGCAAGCTGCTTGATCAGGGTAAGTTTGAAGCCGCCTACCAGGTCGTGCGTGGTGCCGCTTTGCCGGCCAGCGAGGCGTACCGGGCGGACTTTCATTTCATGTGCGGCTGGATCGCCTTGCGCTACCACAACGATCCCGCGGCGGCGCGGGCGCATTTCGCCCATATCGATGACGGCTCAGCCAATCCGATCGTACTGGCGCGGGCGAACTACTGGCGTGGCCGCGCCGCCGAAGCGCTCGGCGAACAAGCGGCGATGCGCGCCTCCTATGAAGCCGCCTCCCACTACCCCACCGCCTATTACGGCCAGCTGGCGCGCGCCAGAATCGGCCTCGGCAGGGCTGAACTGCGAGCGCCGGTGCCGGCTTTTGCCGGCGATGTACCGCGCGCGGACGAACGCGTGCGCGCCGCCGACATGCTCTATGCGCTCGGCGAACGCGACGTCGCCCTGAGTTTTGTTGCCGATCTCGCCGAAGAGAGCGCTGACGTGGCGGTGCTGGCGGCGCTCGCGGAACTCACCGGCCGCCGCAATGATGCGCGGGCCATGTTGCAGATCGGCAAGCCGGCGCTCGCCCGCGGGCTCGCGCTCGACAATTACGCCTTCCCGACCATTGGAATCCCGCAGCACAGTCCCATCGGTCCCGAGATCGAGCGGAGCATCATCTATTCGGTCGCACGCACCGAGAGCGCGTTCGACCAGCGCGACAAGTCGTCGGCCAATGCGGTCGGTCTGATGCAGGTCACGCCGGAAGCCGGACGCGACACCGCCAAGCGGTTCGGCGTCGCCTATGATTGGGACCGCATGGTCTCCGACCCTGTCTATAATACGCAAATGGGCGCGGCCGAACTCAGCGCGTTGCTGAAGGAATATGCGGGCTCCCACATCATGACCTTCGCCGGCTATAACGCCGGCCGGGGACGTGTTCGCGACTGGGTGAAATTGTACGGGGATCCGCGGGATCCCAATGTGGACGCCATCGACTGGGTGGAGCGCATTCCGCTCTCCGAAACCCGAAACTATGTCCAGCGCGTCATGGAGAACCTGCAAGTCTATCGCGTCCGATTTGACGGCGGCGCCGCGGTGGCATCGAAGTTTGATCAACGTCCCGGGAATTCGCAGGAGACGAACGCGGCGCTGCTTTCGTTCGCCCCGACGTCGGCTCCCGGTGAAGACCCGGGCATCCCATGACATCGATCCGCGAACGACTGCTGTTGGCCGCAAAGCGGTCGTTCAGGTGCAAGCGGCGTAGAAAGCATCGGGTCAAGCCGTCGCCGGCCAATTAATCAGCCCGCAATTTCATTCGACGGCAACGCGCTCTTTACCGTGCTGATTAACACCTGGTCAGCCAAGGCGGCCTATAGCTGATCCGGATCGAAGCAGCGATCCCGGATCGACAAGCAATAGCCATGAACACAGATGTCATCGAGCAGTCGGTCAACCATCCGCGGCCGCGCGCAAAACCGTCCGCGGCCAAGAGCTGGCTGAAGGCGATCGAGCTCACCTCGCGGATCGAGGCCGACCCGTCGTGCTTGTTCGCCGATGTCGTGGAAGACTGGTCGAAGCGGCAACCGGACCGCCCGGCGCTGATCGCGGAAACGGTGGCATTCAGCTACGGGATACTGGCCGAGCGGATCAACCGTTACGCGCGCTGGGCGTTGTCGGCAGGGATAGAAGCCGGCGACACCGTGTGCCTGATCATGCCGACCAAGCCGGATTACATCGCCGCCTGGCTCGGCATCACCAAGGTTGGCGGCGTCGTGGCGCTGATCAACACCAAACTGGTCGGGTCGTCGCTGTCCCACTGCATCAACGTCGCGGACGCCGACCACGTGATTCTCGCGGAAGAACTTGGCGGAATTTTCGAAACCGCGCTGCCCTGTCTGAAGCGCGCGCCGAAAATCTGGATCCACGGCAGCCATGGCAACGACGCCAGCATCGATGCGGTGCTGGATGGAATGGACGGCAGCCCGCTGCAGCCTGCCGAGCGGCGCGCCGTCACCATCAACCATCGCGCATTGCTGATCTACACCTCAGGCACCACCGGCCTGCCGAAGGCCGCCAGCATCAGCCACCGCCGCATCCTGAACTGGGGCGGCTGGTTCGCCGGATTGACGGCGGCCTCCGTCGAAGACCGGCTGTACGATTGCCTGCCGGTCTATCACAGCGTCGGTGGCATCGTCGCGCCCTGCAGCATGCTGAGCGCGGGCGGCTCGGTGGTGCTCGCCGACAAATTCTCCGCGAGCGAATTCTGGCACGATATCGTGCGCTGGGACTGCACGCTGTTCCAGTATATCGGCGAACTCTGCCGCTATCTCCTGCGCGCGCCGCCGTCCGAATGCGAGACCAGCCACCGGCTTCGGCTCGCCTGCGGCAACGGCCTGCGTGGTGATATCTGGGAGGCGTTCCAGGCCCGCTTTGCCATTCCGCAGATCCTCGAATTCTACGCCGCGACCGAAGGCAATTTCTCGCTCTACAATGTCGAGGGCAAGCCAGGCGCAATCGGCCGGATCCCGCCGCTGCTGGCGCATCGCTTTCCGGCCGCGATCGTCCGGGTCGACATGGATTCCGGCGCGCCGGTGCGGACCGACGACGGACTTTGTATTCCCTGCGCCCGCGGCGAAGCCGGCGAAGCCGTCGGCCGCATCGGCGTCGCCGACGAGGGTGGCGGCCGCTTCGAGGGCTATACCGACGCCGGGGAGACCGAAAAGAAAGTCCTGCGCGATGTGTTCGCGCGAGGCGACGCCTGGTTTCGCACCGGCGACTTGATGAAGCTCGACGAGGCCGGCTTCTTCCACTTCGTCGACCGGGTCGGCGACACCTTCCGCTGGAAGGGCGAGAATGTCGCGACGTCGGAGGTGAACGAGGCGGTTGCGGATTGCCCGGGCGTCGTGGATGCGACGACCTATGGCGTGGCTATCCCCGGCGCCGACGGCCGTGCCGGAATGGCGGCGCTCGTGGTCGACGAGAGCTTTGACCTCGCGCAATTCGGCGAGCACCTGTCGCGCCGTTTGCCGGCCTATGCGTGTCCGGTCGTGATCCGCTTCTGTGCCGAACTCGATACCACCGAGACCTTCAAGCAGAAGAAGCAGCAACTGGTCCGGGAGGGATTCGATCCGCTACTGGTAAGCGACCCGCTGTTCTTCAGGGAGCCGGCAGCCGGCGCCTATCGCGAACTGGCGGCCGCTAACTATGCGAGCATCCTGGACGGGTCGATCCGGTTATAAGCGTTTGCCGCACGGCAAGGCTTGCGGTCACAAGTTACCGATTGCTTCGGAAGCACATTCCGGATTCCGGAGAAATCGAAGTATTTTGGCAACCATCGCATTTACCAACGAGCGCGAAAGATCGGCAGGTGACGGATCTGGTTCACGTTTTCGCACTATCATGGCCGCTCCCAATCGATCAGAAGGCGAAAGAGCGACCATGTCGGTAAGGTTAAGGATTATTTCAGCGATGCAGCAGATCGCCACGGAGCAAATGGTGACCTTGCCGCCGCTCACCGACGATCTGTCGTTGCATGAAACCGGCTTCGATTCGCTCGGCTTTGCGATCCTGGTGGCGCGCCTCGAGGACGACCTCGGCATCGATCCCTTCACCATTTCGGAGGACGCCGCCTTCCCGCTCACGGTAGGCGACTTCGTCAGGGCCTATGAAAATGTCCCCGCGTGAAATCTTCGCGCTTCGCGACTATCTCGGTCCGGAGCTGAAGGGCCGCACCATTTCGGATGGGCGGCGTGTCGTCTCGCTGACCGACATCCTCGAGCAGACCTGCCTGGTCGGCCGCTTCAGTGAACTGTCCAGCCGCTCGGTGCTGCTGGCGGTTTCGGATCAGCTGATATCGGCGCTTGCGATGATGGAGATCGACGGCGTGGCGCGGCGGATGCTGCTGTGTCCGCCCGATCTTAATGCCGATCATGTGCAAACCCTGGTCGACGACGCCGAGATCGATGCCATCGTCACCGATCAGCCGTCCAGATGGGCGCATGTTGGCGTCTATGAGGTGATGGCGGCCCGGGCGCCGGAGCGAAGGGGCGTCAAGGCCAAGACCGAGCGCGCGACCGAGTGGCTGATGCTGACTTCGGGTACCTCGGGCGTGCCGAAGATCGTCGGCCATACGCTGGAGGGGCTGACCGGCGCGATCGTCGCGGATGGTCAAGCCCGCGGGACGCCGCCGGTATGGGCGACCTTCTATGACATCAGGCGCTATGGCGGCCTCCAGATTTTCCTCCGCGCCGTCATCGGTGGCGGTTCGATGGTACTGACCGAGCCCGGCGAAGCGCTGGCCGATCATGTCGCGCGCCTGAACGCGCGGGGCGTTACCCATATCTCCGGCACGCCGTCGCATTGGCGCAAGCTTCTGATGAGCGGGGCCGCTTCCGGCTTTTCCCCGCGCTACGTCCGCTTGTCCGGCGAGATTGCCGATCAGGCCGTGCTCGATGGTCTGCGCCGGGCCTTTCCCGACGCCTCGATCGGTCACGCCTATGCGTCGACCGAGGCCGGAGTCGGCTTTGCCGTCAACGACGGCCTCGAGGGCTTTCCCGCCAGCCTGATCGGCCGGACCGGCGAAGGCGTCGAAATGAAGGTCGAGGACGGCTCGCTGCGGATCCGCTCGACGCGGACGGCGCACGCCTATGTCGGCCGCGACGCGGCCGCGCTCACCGATGGCGACGGTTTCGTCGATACCGGCGACATGGTCGAACTGCGCGGCGACCGCTATCACTTCGTCGGCCGGCGCGGCGGCATCATCAATATCGGAGGCTTGAAGGTTCACCCCGAAGAGATCGAGGCCGTGATCAACCGCCATGAAGAGGTGCGGATGTCCCGCGCCCGCTCGCGCAAGAGCCCGATCACCGGTTCGATAGTGGTCGCCGATGTCATCCTGGCCGATGGCTGCGACACGAGCCGCGGCGACGAGATCCGGAAAAAGATCCTGGCCGACTGCCGGGCACAGCTGCCGTCGCACAAGGTGCCCGCCATGATCAAGTTCGTCGACACGCTCGACATCACGACGGCCGGAAAGCTGGCGCGAACCGATGCATAATGTGGTGGTGACCGGCGGCAGCCGCGGTATTGGCCTTGCCATCGCGCGGCGGCTGGCCGCGGCCGGCTACAGTGTGATCGCGGTGGCGCGGCGCGAAAGCGACGAGTTGCGCCAGGCCATCCGCGCCGCCGTCGAGCAGGGCCGGGGCGGCCTTCACTTCAGGGCGTTCGATCTCGCCGAGACCGACGCCATTCCGGCCTTCGTGAAGGGATTGCGCGATGAATTCGGCGCGATCTACGGCCTCGTCAACAATGCGGGCATCGGCACCGAGGGCCTGCTCGCCACCATGCACAACAGCGATATCGAGGCTTTGGTGCGTCTCAACGTCCTCTCCCCGGTGATCCTGACAAAATACATCGTGCGCCACATGATGGCCGACGGCGCCGGCCGCATCATCAACATGTCCTCGATCATCGCTTCCACGGGCTATAACGGCCTGTCGGTCTACGGCGCCACCAAGGCCGCCGCGACCGGCTTCACGCGTTCGCTGGCGCGCGAGGTCGGCAAGCTCGGCATTACCGTGAACGCGATCGCGCCCGGCTTCATCGATACCGATCTGACGCAGACCCTCTCCGACGATCAGCGCAAGCGCATCGCCGGCCGCAGCGCCTTGCGTCGCCTGCCTGACGTCGAGGACGTCGCCCGCATGGTCGAATATCTTCTCGGCGACGGTGGCCGCAACGTCACCGGCAGCGTGCTGACGGTCGATGCCGGCAACACGGCCTGAGCGCATTCGCGCGACCACAACGTCAAATCGCGATCTGCACCGCAGGCGATTATTTGCTAGATTGCGGAAGCACGACAAGGATCACGGGAGAGTGGCGTGAGGGAACCGGCGGCTGGAACGGACGCGAGATATCTGCGCGCGGCGCTTGCCGCGGTGTTCGGGATGGTTCTGGGGGCCGCGATCCCCGGTTTTCAATCTGTGGCCCTTGCGCAGGAGAAGCCGCCGAAGGAACTCGCCGCCATTCCGCCGAACAAGGATACCGACCTCAAATTCTATCGGGCCGATGGGACCGTTCAGAAGGGGGGCGAGGCGCTCGAACACATGACATCCGACGCGGGCCTGGTGCTCTGGGTCGCCGGGAATCAGTTCTTCGCGATGGATGAGGTCGTCGGCGCCTTCCAGAAGTCCCATCCGGACGTAACGGTCGGCCTGATCACGCTGCCCCCGGGGCTAATTCTTTCAGCGATCCAGAATGGCGGCTGGATCTACGAGGGCAAGGAGTATCGCTGCGTCCCCGACGTCTATGCATCCGTCAATCTCGGACACCTGCGCCAGCTCAAGGCCGCCGGCCTGATGAGCAACTACGCCGTCTACATGCACAACGAGTTGCAGATCATGGTCGCGAAAGGCAACCCGAAAAAGATCGCCGGGATCGACGACCTGGTCCGGCCCGACGTGCGGACCTCGCTGCCGAACCCGGTCAATGAAGGCATCATGCAGTTCTATGCGCGCAAAGTGCTCGAACAACATGGCCTGTGGCCGCAGATCGCGAACGGCAAGGAGTGTGTGTCGTGCCAAACGACGGAGCGCAACTGGTTCACCGCCGTCCACCATCGTGAAACGCCGGAGCGCATTCGCGACGACAAATCCGATGCCGGCATCGTCTGGAAGACGGAGGTGATGGAAGCCCTGCGCCACGGCGCCCGGGTCGAAGCCGTGGAACTGCCCCCCGTGGACAGTCTCCGCGACGAGGTCTCCTACGCCATCGGGGTGCTGCGAAATGGCCGCCACCCGCAAAATGCCGAATCCTATCTTGCGTTCCTTGCCGGCGACGCGGCCCGGCACGCTTACGAAAAATTCGGATTTGTGGGGGCCCGGCCGGATGAACTCGCCCTCAAGCCGATCGAATGAGCCCGATTCGCAGGCCCATGCCGCAACGGGCCCGACGCGGCCCGAGTTGCACTTCATTCCCGCTTGCCTGTCACGGCAATTCGATCGCTCGCGCTTGATTTCGCTCAAACGCCGCCGGCGCGTTTTCGGCGAAAATCTTGGGCGGAACTGCATCAGTACGGAATGAGCGATGTCATTTGAGCGCGTCCTGCGGTGGGCACTCGTCGCGATCGCGGTGACCGGGTTGGCGGCCGGAATCGGCGCTCACGCTTTTGGCAGCTCCGATCTCGCCGACCTCTTTTGGTGGCTCGCGACCGTGCCCGTCGTGGCGGGACTGGCGGTCTCGATCGTCAGGGATTTCCTGGCCGGCCGGCTCGGCGTCGATGCGATCGCGCTGGTGTCGATGAGCGCGGCGCTCGCGCTCGGCCAGCCGCTCGCCGGCGCCGTGGTCGCGCTGATGTATTCCGGCGGCAATGTGCTCGAGGATATCGCCGTGGCGCGCGCCGAGCATGATCTTCGCTCGCTGGTGGACCGTGCCCCGCGCGAGGCCCATCGGCTCGGTGATGATCGCCTCGAGGACGTGCCGATTTCGTCCGTCGCGATCGGCGATCGGCTCCTGGTGCGGGCCGGCGAAATCATTCCGGTCGATGGGGTCCTCGGCTCGAACGCCGCGACGATCGACGAGTTGGCGCTGACCGGCGAGCCGATCCCGGTGGTGAAGGCGCGCGGCGCGGCCATCCTCTCGGGCTCGCTGAACGCCGGCGAGACCTTCGAAATGGCGGCGTCGGCGGCGGCGGGTGAAAGCACCTATGCCGGCATCGTGCGGCTGGTAACGGCGGCGCAGACCGCGAAGGCGCCGTTTGTGCGGCTCGCCGACCGCTACGCGCTGATCTTCCTGCCGGTCACGCTCGCGCTCGCCTTCGTCGCCTGGCTGATCTCGGGCGACCTGATCCGGTCGCTCGCGGTTCTGGTCGCGGCGACGCCGTGTCCGCTGATTCTGGCAGCCCCTGTCGCCTTCATCGCCGGGGTTGCGCAGGCCGCGCGGCGCGGCATCCTGATCAAGGGTGGCGGGCCGCTGGAGGCGCTGGCGCGCGCCCACACCGTGCTGTTCGACAAGACCGGCACGTTGACGGTCGGCGGCGCGCGGCTCCTGTCCGTCGAGGTCGCGCCGGGAGAGTCGGCCGACGAAGTGCTGATGCTGGGCGCGTCACTGGAGCAGGCGTCGCATCACGTCCTCGCCCACGCCATCGTCGAGGCCGGCATCGCGCGCGGCCTCAGCCTCAAAGTGCCGGAGCAGGTCAGGGAAACCATGGGCTCGGGGCTGCAAGGCGTGATCGACGGACGCAAGGTGGCCGCCGGCTCGCGTGAATTGATCTATGCCGGCGGACATCCCGGCGAATGGGCCTCGCGGGCGATGCGGCGCGCCTCGTGGCGTTCGGCGCTGGTCGTGTTCGTCGCGGTGGAAGGACAGCCGATCGGGGCGCTCCTGCTCGCCGACGAGCTTCGTTCCGATACGCCGCGGGCGATCCGGCTGCTGCGCGATGCGGGGATCGCCCGCATGGTCATGGTCACGGGCGACCGCGCCGCCGCCGCGCATGCAATCGGCGCAGCGCTCGATCTGGATTCGGTGCTGGCCGACCGCGTGCCTTCCGACAAGGTCGATGCCGTGCGTTCCGAGCAGCGGCTGCATCCGACCATCATGGTCGGCGACGGCATCAACGATGCGCCGGCGCTGGCCAGCGCCGATGTCGGGATCGCGCTCGGCGCCCGCGGCGCCAGCGCCTCGTCGGAAGCCGCCGACGTCGTGATCCTGGCCGATCGGCTCGATCGGGTCGGCGAGGCGATCCTGATCGCGCAACGGGCGCGGCGGATCGCCGTCGAAAGCATTGTCGGGGGCATGGGCCTTTCCATCCTGGCGATGGTCGCGGCAACCCTCGGCTGGCTGATGCCGGTGCCCGCGGCGATCGTGCAGGAGGTGATCGATGTTGCGGTGATCCTCAATGCACTGCGCGCCCTGACGCCCGGCTTTGGCCATGCCCGCAGGCGCATGACGGCCGCGGACGGACGCGAACTGCATCGCGACCACCTGGCGCTGATCGGCGATCTGGACCGGCTGCGAGGAATTGTCGACGCGCTCGACGACGCCACCGCTGAAAGCGGCGCCGCGTTGATCTCAGAGGCCAACCGGCTGGTGCAGGAACAGGTGGTGATGCACGAGCGTGACGACGAAGGCAGCGTCTATCCGCGGCTCGCGCGGATCTTGCGGGAAAGCCACAGCCTCTCCGCGATGAGCCGGGCGCATCGCGAGATCCTGCACCTCGCCCGTCTGCTTGCCCGCGTGGTCGAGGATCTGCCGACCGAGAAGGTCGACCGCTATCTGCTTCGCGACGCCCAGCGGATCATCGAGGCGATCGAAACTCTGGTGCGCATGCATACTGCGCAGGAGGAGGACATCTACGAAGCCGTGGCGGAGCGAACGGCCGCGTGAGAAAGCCGCCAACGGTCAGACCGCGACCGAATGGCGGGCGGCGGAATCGCGCAGATAAGTGTCGAACACCGAAGCGACGACACGCGCCAGCGGAAGACCTTCGGCGGCAAGCGTCAGCTTTGCGTCTTCATAGGTCAGAAGGCCGTCTTGCTGCATCTGCAGCAATTCGGGAATCTCCTGGTCATACCAGCCTTCCGCAAAGCCCATGGCGCGTCCCGCCGCGGCAAGGTCGACCTTTCCGTCGCACATGATTCGCTCGATCACGCGGCAGCGAAGCTGGTCCTGTTCGGTCAGCGCGTGACCGCGGGCGATCGGTAATTTTCGCGCCGCCACGGCGCGCGACCATGCGCCGGTCTCGCTGGCGTTCTGGACGTAGCCTTGCGGGGTGCGGCCGATCGAGGTCGCTCCGATCCCGATCAGCGTGCGGGCGGCGTCGGTGGTATAGCCCTGAAAATTGCGATGCAGGCGCCCCTCGGCCGCGGCCATGGCGAGGCTGTCGTGGGCCAGCGCGAAATGATCGATGCCGATCTGGACATAGCCGTTGTTGACCAGAGTCGCGGCAGCCGCTCTGGCCTGCTCGGCGCGCTCGGGCGCGGTGGGGAGGCTGTCGTCGGCGATCATGCGCTGATTCTTCGCGACCCACGGCACGTGGGCGTAGCCGAACAGCGCGATGCGGTCGGGCCTCATCGCGACGCATTGCTCGACGGTCCGGCACAGCGCCGCGGCCGTCTGATGCGGCAGCCCGTAGATGAGGTCGAAATTGATGTTCGACACGCCCGCGGCGCGAAGACCCGAAATCGCGCGCTCGACCATTTCGGGCGGCTGGATCCGGTTGATGGCGGCCTGCACTTTCGGGTCGAATTCCTGCACGCCGAAACTGGCGCGGTTGAAGCCCAGTGCCCCGATCTGCCGGATCATCTCGTCGGCGAGCGTGCGCGGGTCGCTCTCGATCGCGATCTCGGCGCCGGGTACCAGCCGGAACCGTTGCCCGAGGCGCGCCATCACGGTGGCAAGGTCCTCCGGCTCGAGCACCGTCGGGGTGCCGCCGCCGAAATGCAGGTGCGAGACCGGCATCGGAGCGGGTAGCGCATCGGCAATCAGGTCGATTTCACAGAGCAGGTGCTGGACATAGGTGGCGACCGGCGAATAGCGCGCCGCCAGCTTCATGTTGCAACCGCAATACCAGCACTGCTGTTTGCAGAAAGGCACGTGCAGGTACAGCGAGACCGGCTCTTCCGGATCGAGCCGGCCGAGCCATTCGCCGTAGTCGCTTGCCGCAAAATGCGTCGAGAAATGCGGTGCCGTGGGATAGCTGGTGTATCTGGGAACGTTGACCCTGGCGTATTTTTCGAAGGCGGAAGGCATCGCAATTTCTTTCAAATCGGCTGCCAGCCGCGCCCGAATTCCCGGCGGGTCGGTAGTTCCTGTCAGTTGTTCTTGGCGCCCTCGCGGATCCATGCCCTGATGGCGTCGCGATCGCAGGTCGACAGCTTCTTCTTGCCCAGCGGCATGTGGGTTTCGGGAGCCCCGCGCCAATCCAGCAGCCACATCAGGTTGCTGCCCTCGGGATCGCCCGGGATCACCATCTTGCCGGACTTGGTGCCCTTCATGACGCCTTCATAGGAACTGAGATCGAGGCCGCTTTTTTCGTTGCCCTGGCCGCCGGGTTGGTGGCAGCTGAAGCAGCGCCCGACGAAGATCGGCATCACGTCCTCGGAAAAACTGGTCTTGGCCGGCGCGGCGCAGAGCTGACCGGACGAATTGATGATTTCCTCACCGATGGTACCTCCGATCGCCAGAATGATCGCCCCGCCCAGAACCAACAGTCGCCGCCGCATGTCAATTTCCCTTTTCCCTTGGTATTCCGCCCAGCCTGGACGATCAGACGAGCAAAAATCACGATAGCCGTACAGATGCGTCCGACTTTGACGCAAGTCAAATAATAACTCCGGGCGGGATCGCTCAGGAGGCCATTTCGCACGGCATCCGATCCGCCCGGTGAGGCCTGCGATGCGAAGGGAGCGCGTGCAAGGCTGGGGTTGAAGAGACGCGCATAGGAAGAGACGCACATAGAGAAATGGCCGCCGATTCAGGTCCTGGCCAGAGGCGGACTCCCTGTCGAAGAAAATCTGGTGCTGCCAATTTTTACGAGCGGTCTTGACTTGGCTCAAGGAAGATCGCGAATGAAATCTATAAGAAATAATCTATAATGAAGATGGATCCTGTCGATGGTTGCCTTCCGAGACGGCATTAGTTGGAAACTCTTCGAGGCCAATCGCTTGACCGAGCCACTGATCTGGTACGTGTCCTATCGATCGAACATAGCTCCGAAGCGCGACGACGGAGAGCGAAGGCTCGCTCGCGCGACCCGCAAATTCAAGGATGAAGCCGCAGCGCGCCAATTTGCCGAAGAGATCATCGAAAAGGGCTGGAGCGCGATTGCCGGGACCGTCAATCCCCATAAGCCGAAGAAAATCATAGCTTCCACGAAGATTCTCGACTGGATCGCCGGCAAGTATTGAAAGAATCGTGTGGACCGGCATATGCCCGCTTGCGTGCATTGCGCACGCCCCGACGGGACCCTTGACCGACCAGACCGAACTTCCGTCCCATCAGATCGAGACGTGCCGGGGATAGCCCTGGTCGAGCATGCCCGAATCTCGCCGGATCGTTCTTTCGAGCGTGAGCGGCGCGACGAATGGCAGCGAGCCGGCTGTTTTTGGAGCGGCTCCCGGAATCGCGATGTCGTACGGCTCCACGATTGGCGCATCATCCTCGCCGATTCGAGTCGCTGCCTCATCTGGCTGTCACCAGACCGCGCTAAAGGGAGTTGTTATCCATCATTCAATTGGTCTTGACTGGCTGGTTTATTCGAACGACGATGTTGATCGAGATCAAATCTTTTGCGCCAAAAGCCGCCTACCGTTTTCCTGTTCTTCCCATCAACGGAGATGCAAGATGAATGTTAAAGTCCTGGGAGCTGTTGTCGCAGTGCTGGCGATTGGCGGCGCGCTGACGATCGCCGCTCCCAAACCCGCGGCCGCGTTGCCGGCCTACGCCGCGTCGACCGGAAAAGCCTGCGGTGCGTGTCATGTGAATCCGGCGGGCGGCGGTCCCCGCAATGCATTCGGCGATGCTTTCGCCGCGAACGGCCACAAGCTGCCGGCGAAGAAGTAAGTCAGCCTCAATTATCGACTGCAAGGTTCCGTGCGCCCTTCGGCTTCGCTGGGGGCGCAACGGTGCCGCTTCATGCTCATGAAAAGGCGTCCATCGCTGGTCACAGGCAGTGTGAAGCTGCGGATGTGGCAATCGGACGAACCAGCGCAAGGCGGAACGGATGAAGCTGTTGGCCGACGTGATCTCCAGATTGTGGCTCGCTCGCGCCCGGATCTTGCTCCGGCCGATGAGCCTCCGCTCCTCGCTCATCGCAGGTGCGGCCGCGGGGCTTTTACTCTCGGGAGCGTATCTCGGCGGCGCATCGGCTCAGCAACGCACTACCGTCGACAATAGCGCGGACTTGCAGACGCTGTACGCCACCCCTGAGGATATCGCGCAGGGCAAGCTGCTTGCGGAGCAGACCTGTGGCAGCTGCCATGGTGCAAATGGCATCAGCGAAATGCCGGCCGTTCCGCATCTCGCAGGCCAGCGCTCCGCCTATCTGTTCAATGAGCTGAAGGGCATTCAGGCCGGGATGCGCGGCGAAACTCCGATGAACAACCAGGTCAAATTCCTGAGCGATGACGCGCTGCTCAAGGTATCGGCTTATTTTGCCAGTCTCGATCCGCCGCAAGCTGCCGCGGCCAGCCCCGCAAATGTGGCGATCGATCCGGTTCAGGCCGGCAAGACCGCGGCGGCTGCGTGCGCGGGGTGCCATGGCGAATCCGGCGTCAGCACCACGCCGGGCATGCCGAGCCTTGCGGGATTGGATCCGAAATATACTGTGGCAGCGATGAAGGCGTACAAGAGCGGGCAACGCGAGAGCGAATTGATGAAGTCGATGCTCGCCAGCGTCACCGATTCGGCCATCGACAATATCGCGCTGTATTATGCGCTGCAAAAGCCGGCGAAAAGCCAGGCACCGGCCGCCGGCGACAAGGCGGCGGGCGCGACGGCCGCCGCAGGCTGCGCGGGATGCCATGGATCCGATGGAGTGAGCGCAAACCCCGTCTTCCCAAGCCTCGCCGGCCAGGATGCTGGCTATCTTGCGGGCGCGCTGGCAGCTTACAAGCAGGGAACGCGCAAGGACGAGACCATGAAGGGGCTGGCGGCGGGGCTTGATGATGCCGCCATCAGGAACCTTGCGGCCTTCTTTGCCGATCAAGAACCGAAACAGCCCGATGTTCGCAAACCTGCCACCGCCGACGAGTGGGCGCAGAAATGCGATCGCTGCCACGGTATCAACGGCAACAGCAACGATCCGCGCCTGCCAGCTCTGGCCGCGCAGCGCGCGGACTATCTCGAAAAAGTGCTGAATGATTATCGCGCGGGCGCGCACAAGAACTCGACCATGGCGGCCATGACCCATGACCTCACGGACGAGGATATTTCCGGCCTTGCCGCGCATTATGCGCGCAAGACGGCCCGTTCGGTCGTGTTTGTGACGTTGCCGCCCAAATGAACCAAGTGAGATAGCAGCCGGTTGGCCGGAAGACGAACGATAGACAATGTTGGCGTGATGCACGTCGCCCCACCACCCCTGGCTTGAAAGATCGGAAGGAACAAAGACCATGGCTGAGCAGCCACCGCTCCACCGGCTTTATCATCACTATTCGGAGTTGCCCTACAGCGTGCGCGTCCTGTACACGGCGGCGCTTCTGGTTCTCGGCCTGGGCTACATGTTTGCCCTGATCTACGTCTTTCACACCTACGCCGGCCGCGGCACCGGCAACAAGATGATGCTCTCCTACGAGGATCTCGTCGTCGCCTACAGCGGCAGTGGCCATGGTTCGCGTCTGGAGTCGGCATTGCAGGGGCCAATGTCGAACATGCTGCCAGCCGATGACGGCAAGGCCATCATCGCCTGGGTGAAGGAGGGGGCCGATCGGGCGACCTACGACAAAAGCATCAAGCCGATCCTGGACAAGCGCTGCATGGGTTGCCATGACGGCAGCAACCCGCATCTTCCCAATCTGAGCAGCTATGACAACCTTAAGAAGGTGACGGAGCAGGACACCGGGACGGATGTCTTCACCCTGGTGCGGGTGTCGCACATCCATCTGTTCGGGCTGACTTTCATCTTCTTCATCGTGGGCATGATGTTCAGCCACGCCTACGTCCGTCCGGTATGGCTGAAATGCGCGATCATCGGGATGCCCTATGTGGCGATCGTGATGGACGTCAGCTCATGGTACTTTACCAAGCTGTTTCATCCCTTCGCCTGGATGGTCTTGCTGGCTGGCATGCTGATGGGGGCCTGTTTCGCCTTCATGTGGCTGGTCACGATGTACCAGCTGTGGTTCGCACCGCCGCCCGCGATGGTCGCCGCGCGAGCAGGCGGCGACGCCGGCTTCGTCGGTTAGAGCAATTCCCGCGAGGCTTGCGCGGCGCAATTCGCGCGTGTTGACAGAGCGCTGAAACGGGCTTGGAACACGGCCTTCAACGGCGAAGGACAACCCACTTGGCTGTGCTTGCGAGCCTGCGGCGAGGCCTTGATTGCATTGATGACACAGTGCGAAATTTTGAGCAGAGATTTGACCTGCGTCAAACCGACATGGCAAGATAGCGGCGTAGATAACGCACGATGAGAACAGTCCCACCTTTAAGAGAGGCGGCGCGAATGTTCCGACCGCTAAGCACGTTGCAGTGTTTACGCATGAGCGCTGTCCAATTCTTCGCTCAAAGGTGACGTTTCCTGGAGCGCACCTCTAGGCTGAAATGCTGGGCGTGACGTTTGTGACCGCGCGACTTGTCTAGAGAACAATTGGGCTTTGGGGGCTCCACATGGCTGAATCTGACGGTGCGGGCACGAAGTCCCGGGTGAAACGAGTCTGGGCCTTCTTCAGGCGGCCTTCCTCGATGGCCTGGAGCTCCCTGGTCATCGCGGGCGGCGTCGCGGGAATCCTGTTTTGGGGCGGCTTCAACTGGGCGCTGGAGCTGACCAACACCGAATCGTTCTGCATCTCCTGCCATGAGATGCGCGACAACGTTTATCAGGAGCTGAAGGGCACGATTCACTGGGCCAACCGGTCCGGGGTTCGGGCGACTTGCCCTGACTGCCATGTGCCGCACCCGTGGATCTACAAGATCAAACGCAAGATCGAAGCTTCAAACGAAGTGCTTCACAAGATCCTCGGGACCATCGATACGCGCGAGAAATTCGAATCCCACCGGCTCGAGCTCGCGCAGCACGTCTGGGACACGATGAAGTCCACCGATTCGCGCGAATGCCGGAACTGCCACTCGGTCGAATCGATGGATCCGCACAAGCAATCGGAAGCGGCTCGGATAATGCCGGAAGCGATCAAGGCGGGGGCAACCTGCATCGATTGCCACAAGGGCATCGCGCATCACCTTCCCAAAGAGCCGGAAGTTTCTGACGACACGGAAAAAAAGTAAGTGGCATTCCGGCATTTGTGTCGAAATGTTTCGAGGTGTGACTTTTTAGCAATATCTGAGGGTGGCATCGAAGGCTCACACATTAGTGAACGATAAAGCTACCGACAGTTGGACGCGGGGGCGTTTTTGATGAGCAGGTTGGGCGGTTCTGGAAACTACATCGGCAGGGGGGCGCAATATGCGAAGGCATGTTATGCGCAGCCTCTGGCCAAGCTCCTCTCGCTTCTGAAGTCGGCCTTGGTGGGTGGCGCGGTGCTCGGGCTCATTCAGCCCGCCTTCGCGGTCGGGGTGATAAGTTCCGACCAGCCCATCTTCCCGACGTCGGGCCAGGGCGTTTATGCCGCGCTGCTCGATCTCGACGGAGCTAAGCCCACCCAGCGCGGCGATGACGCGTTCTCCGCGCTCGCCGGCTTCGTCCAAACGGTCGCGACCGAATCGAAGACGCCGGGACGGGCGACTTCCGGACAGAAGGCTACGGCGTCCTCGCAGAAAGAAGCGGTCTTTGCCGAGCTCGCCGAATTCGCCCAGCGCGTGGGCGCCAAGCGGTCGGTCTCGCAAGAGCCCCGCCTAAAGCTCGCCGACGCAGACAACGCCATCGATGCGTTGCAGGATTTCCTCCGCGGCAACGGAACGCCGGCGCCTGTTGCGCCGCAGGCGCCGGTGGCGCCCGCCAAGTCTTCCGCTCCCCCGGTCGATGCCCATTTCGTCGGCGAGAAGGTCTGCGCGACCTGTCACGCCGGTCATCGGAATCGTTCTCGAGGACGCTGATGGGGCGCATCGGCAAGACCCAGCCCGGCAAGTTCGCGTGCGAGAACTGCCACGGACCGGGTTCGCAGCACGTGAAGCTGGGCGGCGGCCGAGGTGTCGGCGGCATCATCTCTTTCCGCGCCGACGACCTGTCGCGCAGCGTCCAGGACAACAACGCGATCTGCCTTGCCTGCCACGAAAAGGGCGACCGCACCTATTGGTCAGGCAGCGTCCACGAAGTCCGCAACGTGGCCTGCACCAATTGCCACACGATCATGCGTAGCGTGTCGCAGAAATTCCAGCTCAAGACCGTGTATGAGCCCGAGACCTGCTTCCAGTGCCACAAGGACAAGCGGGCACAGATGGCGCGCTCGTCGCACATGCCGCTGCGCGAAGGCAAGATGGTCTGCTCCGATTGCCACAATCCGCATGGCACGGCCAATGAAAGCCTGCTGAAGACAGCGACCATCAATGACACTTGCTACAAGTGTCATGCCGAAAAGCGCGGACCGTTCCTGTTCGAGCACACGCCGGTTCGCGAGAATTGCCTCAACTGTCACGAGGCTCACGGCTCGATCAACGAGTTCATGCTGAAGATTTCGCGGCCCCGGCTGTGCGCCGAGTGTCACGGAATTGGCCACGCGCCGACCGGCGGTCCGAACTCCTACCAGATCATGGGACGCGCCTGCATGAACTGTCACACCCAGATTCACGGCACCAACAGCCCGTCGGGAGCGCTCCTCCACCGGTAATACCGACTGCTCTAACGATCGAATAGACGACCACTAACTGCCCTGGGGGGCTAAAATGAAATCGCGATCTGGCGTACTTCTCTCATGTGCAACTGGGGCCCTCCTGCTCGGCATGGCGCCAGTCATGCCCGGCGCGCTGGCGGCCGACGCGGACATGCCGGTCAAGGCTCCGGCGGTTGCCGTCGTCGATACCCCCTGGTGGACGCATGGTTTCGTGGAAGTCGGCGGGCGGGGTTTCCTCAATAATCCCCCCTATGGCGGGCACATCTTTCAGGGCCAGGGCAGTCTTGCGAAGTACTACGAATACAGCACCGTGAAGCCGGGTCCGTTCGGCGATTTCAACTTCGCCGCCGGCAGCAAGGACGGCCTGTACGAAATCGATGCCTGGGGTAAGAACGTCGGCTACAGCGATCAGCGGTATGAGGCCTACCTGTCAAAGGCTGGCGAGCAGTACTTCAACTTCATGTGGGACCAGACGCCCCACGTCTACAGCACCAGCGGCAGCACCCTGTTCAATACCAACGGCAACGCGCTGACGCTGATTAATCCGAACATTGGCGCCCTGATCTCTGCTGCGCCGGGAGGCGCGGGTTTTCCAACGATTCCAAACGGCGGCAACGCAGCCAAAACCAACGCGATCAGCAGCATTATCAACTCGAATGTTGTCCCGACCGATGTCGGGATCCGGCGCGATACGGCATCTGCGGATTATCGCTACACGCCGACCGACAACTGGGACATCCGGGCCAACTACTCCAACATGCGCAGGACCGGCAGCCAGGTCGACAGCGTGCTGTTCACGGGCACAAACAACGGTTCTCGTGTCGACGTCGCCAAGCCGATCGCTGATACAACGCAGAATTTCGGGGTGAACGGCGAGTACTCTGGCACCTCCGCCTGGGGCCAGAAGTTCAACGCGATCGTCGGCTATAATGGGTCGCTCTATCAGGATGATTTCAACAACTATACCGTTCAAAATCCATTTTGTGTCGGCACTACTTGTGCCGGCAATGGAACGGCAACCACGCCCCTTGCGATGATGTCGACGCCGCCCAACAATCAGATGAACGGGGTCACCGGCACGCTCGGCGCGGATTTGCCGTTCAAGAGCCGGTATATGGGAACGGTTTCTTACAGCGGGATGCGGCAGAACGATGCGTTCATACCATTTGCCAGTAGTGGCATCCCGGGTTTGACCCTGAACGGCCTCCCGGCGGCTTCGCTGGCGACCATTCCGGCGTTGATCCGGACCCAAGGCGGGACCGGGGTAACAAGCCTGGACGGGTCCATCAATACGCTGTTGGTCAACAATGTCGTCACCACCCAGATCACCTCCGATTTGAAGACGAAGCTGAGCTACCGCTATTACGATTACGACAACCAGACACCTGAGCTGAATGTTGCCAATTGGATTATGGCCGATGCCCTGGCGGCAAACCCGGCTCATCCCACCTATGCACCGGTGAATACCCTGTCTCTCGCCTATATCAAGCAGAATGCCGGCGCCGAGGCGACCTGGAGGCCGGTCAATTCGGTGAATATCGGCGGCGCCTATGGTTATGAGCACTATGACTTTACGCGCGCCGACGCCAGCTCCACGGCCGAAAACTCCGGCAAGGTGTACGCCGACTGGAAGCCCACCGCTTGGATCACGACTCGTGCAAGCGCCCTGTTCTCGGCGCGGCGCGCAGGAAACTATAATTACATCGGCAATGTTGGAATGTTCCAGTGGCCGAACCTGACTGGGGTTGGATCAGGAACGTGGCCCAACGGCACCACCAATTACTCGCCATACTACCGGCAGCTCTATCTCGACGACCGCGACCGCGCCCAGGCCAAGTTCGCTGTCGACGTCAAGGTACTCAACAATCTGACGGTCACGCCGACCTTCAATTTGAAGAACGATAGTTATATCTTCGGACAAAACCAGGAAGGTTTGACCAGCGACCGCTCTTACGCCGCTGGAATCGAGGCGGCCTATGTAGCCACTCCCGACGCCACATTCCTGTTTTCTTACATGAACGAACGGCGCAGCCAGAACGTCCTTTCGGCAAGCAATACTTATGTTTGTCCATTCACGGCGGCGGCGACCGCCTGTGTGCCTTCCTATACCGCGGCGCAGCTTTCATCGACGAATGTTCAGGATCGCGTGAACACCTTCATCTTTGGCGTGAACTATGCGGTCATCCCGCAAAAGTTCGATATTCACCTGGGCTACACCTTGTCGATGGGCAACAACAGCCAGCCGCTGTTCTTTGCCAACGGAACCGGGCCGCAATCGGGTGGCTACCCGTCGCTCATCGCCGGGGTCGCCAATCCTGGCCAGTTCCCGGACGTAAACACCACCTTCCAGCGGGTGGATGCGACCGCGAAATACATCGTCGACAAGGATTTCGTCACCAGCCTCGGCTTGAGGGGTGAGGTCGCGCTCAAGCTCCGCTACGCCTGGGAGCGAAACAGCGTGGCCAACTGGAATAACGACACCATGCAGCCTTACATGTACACCGCCATGATGAACCAGCCTCAGGCCGCCTACGTTCAATGGATGGCGGGGAACAATCCCAACTACAATGTCCATCTGCTCGGCGGTTCCGTCAGCTTTGCCTGGTAATCCCTGCATCTGGCGAAATGGTATATAAAGTCTTCTAGTCGGCGCGCCGGTTCACCGGCGCGCCGTTTGACCAACGTCTGATATATGTCAAAGTCGGTTTCTATCCGCTTGGTATCAGGACGTCGCGTTGGCAAACAAGGCTGCCTGGCAGCACTGGGTAAAGTAACTAGATGATCCTTTGGCCGATCCTCGCATTGATGACGCTTGCGGCGGTCGCCGCCGTTTGGTGGCCGCTGGCACGTCGTCAGAAGGCCGTCCGTTCGGGGAGCGATGTCGCCGTTTATCGCGACCAGCTCGACGAGATCGACCGTGACGAGGCCGCCAGCCTGATTGGCGGCATGGAAGCCGAAGCTGCCCGGGTCGAGGTATCGCGCCGCCTGATCGCGGCGGCCGAGGCAGCCAAGGTCACGAGTACCGCCGCTGCACCCGCTCCGGCCCGCCGCCATCGCTGGGCGACACTCGCCGCCGCGATCATTGTGCTGCCGCTCGGCGCGGGGCTGACCTATCTCTCGCTGGGATCGCCGAACCTCAAACCCGTTTCGATGAACGTCGAAGCCGGCGGAGAGCGGCTGCCGGAGGGCATCGAGCAGACCGTCGCCGAGGTCGAAAAATATCTCGAAGCCAATCCGAAGAACGGGCGCGGCTGGGAGTTGCTGGCACCGGTCTATCTGCGTCTTGGACGTTTCGATGATGCCGTCAGGGCGCGCCGCAACGCGCTGGAGATCTTCGGCCCGGACGCCGCGCGCCTGGGCGATCTCGGCGAAGCCATCGTCGTGGCCTCCAACGGCGTGGTGACTCCGGAGGCAAAGACGCTGTTCGAGCGCGCCAACGCGACCGATAGCGAAGATGTGATGGCGCGATATTACCTCGGTCTCAGCGCCAAGCAGGAAGGCCGCCGTGACGAGGCGGTGAAGCTTTGGACTGCGCTGATCTCGGGCGCCCGTGAAGGCGCTGAATGGCTTCCAATGGTCAGGAATTCGCTGGCGCGGGTCGACGAGAAGGGCCCCACGGTTGCGGCTGCGGCTCCGTCGGCCGCGGCGATCACGCCACCCGAACATAATGGCGACGCCATCGAGGCGATGGTGGCGCGGCTGGCCGAACGTCTGAAGAAAGACGGCTCCGATGTCCCGGGCTGGGTGCAGCTTGTGCGCTCCTATCGGGCGCTGGGAAGAACCGAAAAGGCCAACGCGGCCGTCGCCGATGCGCGTGCCGCGCTGGCCAGCGATCAGGATGCCCTGCAGCGGCTTGACCAGGGCCTTCAGGGACTTGAAACCGAGGCAGCCGCTACCGGCGCCCCCAACCCGCGCGCAGTCGGCCCGGCGCCGTCGGCCGCGGCGGTCGCGCCGCCTGAACACAATGGCGACGCCATCGAAGGCATGGTCGCGCGGCTCGCCGAACGCCTGAAGAAGGACGGCTCCGATATCGCGGGCTGGGTCCAGCTCGTGCGCTCCTATCGGGTGCTTGGAAGGACCGAAAAAGCCAAGGCCGCCGTTACCGATGCGCATGCGGCGCTGGCGAGCAATCCGGAAGCCCTGCAACAGCTCGACCAGGGCCTTCAGGGGCTCGAAACCGAGGCCGCCGCCAGCGGCGCCCCCGGTTCGCGCGCAGCCACCCCGGCGCCGCCTGCCGCAACCGTCGCGCCGCCGGGACCGGACGCCGGCCAGGTCGCCGCCGCCGCACAGATGGCGCCGGGCGAGCGCAACAACATGATCGAAGGCATGGTCGCGCGCCTTGCGCAGCGCATGGCGGAGAACGGCTCCGACGTCGACGGCTGGCTTCGCCTGATCAAGGCCTATACGGTGCTCGGCGAGCGTGACAAGGCGCTGACGGCCGCCGCCAGCGCCCGCATCGCGCTCGCCGGCAACAGCGACAATCTGCGCCGCATCGGCGAACTGACGAAAGAGCTCGGACTGGAAGGCTCATGACACGGAAACAGCGGCGTCTCATCCTGATCGGATCGAGCCTTGGTGTGCTCGCGATCGCGGTTGGCCTGGTGCTCAACTCGCTGCGCGACTCGATCGTGTTCTTCAATTCGCCGACCGACATCGCCGACAACAAGGCCGCTCCGGGCAAGCGTGTTCGCCTTGGCGGCATGGTGAAGATGGGCAGCCTGCAGCGCGGCGACAATCTGCAGATCCGCTTCGATGTGACCGACGGCAACAAGGACATCCCGGTCAGCTACCACGGCATCGTGCCGGACCTGTTTCGCGAAGGGCAGGGTGTCATCGCCGAGGGCCATGTCGAGCCGGGCGGCACCTTCACGGCCGATACCGTGCTCGCCAAGCACGACGAGAATTACATGCCGCGCGAGGTGGTCGATACCCTGAAGAAACAGGGCCACTGGCAAGAGACCGCGGCGCCAGTCAAACAGAGCGCGAGATGAACCGGGAGTCGTCGTCATGATCGCAGAACTCGGTCACTACGCGCTTGTGCTGGCGCTTGCCCTGGCGCTGATCCAGTCGTGGTCGCCCGTAGTCGGGGCGCGCAAGGGCGATATCGCGCTGATGAAGCTCGCCGACTCGACCGCGCTGGCGCAATTCGGCTTCGTGGTTATCGCGTTCGGCGCGCTGACCTATTGTTACGTGACGTCGGACTTCTCGGTCGCCAACGTCTTCGAGAATTCGCATTCGCAGATGCCGCTGATCTACAAGTTCACCAGCGTCTGGGGCAACCACGAAGGCTCGATGCTGCTGTGGGTGTCGATCCTGTCGCTGTTCGGGGCGCTGGTCGCTTGGTTCGGAACCAATCTGCCGGCGACGCTCAAGGCCAACGTGCTTGCGGTGCAGTCCTGGATCGCGTCCGCCTTCTATTTGTTCATCCTCTTCACCTCGAATCCGTTCCGGCGGCTGGCCGACGTGCCGGCCGAGGGGCGCGATCTCAATCCGATCCTGCAGGATTTCGGTCTCGCGGTGCATCCGCCGATGCTCTATCTCGGCTATGTCGGTTTCTCCATTGCGTTCTCCTTTGCCGTCGCGGCGCTGATCGAAGGCCGTATCGACGCGGCATGGGCGCGCTGGGTGCGGCCGTGGACGCTGCTTGCCTGGATGTGCCTGACGCTCGGCATCGCGATGGGCTCCTATTGGGCCTATTACGAGCTCGGCTGGGGCGGCTGGTGGTTCTGGGATCCGGTGGAGAACGCCTCGCTGATGCCCTGGATCGCCGGCACCGCGCTGTTGCATTCAGCCGTGGTGATGGAAAAGCGAAATTCACTCAAGGTGTGGACCATTCTTCTGGCGATCCTCACCTTCTCGCTGTCGCTGATCGGCACCTTCCTGGTGCGCTCGGGGGTGTTGACGTCGGTCCATACCTTCTCGAACGATCCGTCGCGCGGCCTGTTCATCCTGGTGATCCTGATGGCGTTCATCGGCGGCAGCCTCGCGCTGTTCGCCTGGCGCGCGCCGCTGCTCAAGCAGGGCGGCCTGTTCGCCCCGATCTCCCGGGAAAGCGCGCTGGTCTTCAATAATCTGTTTCTGGCGACCGCCTGCGCGACCGTTTTCGTCGGCACGCTTTATCCGCTGGTGCTCGAGGCGCTCACCGGGGACAAGATCTCGGTCGGCGCGCCGTTCTTCAATCTTACCTTCGGGCCGCTGTTCATCCCGCTGTTGATCGCGGTGCCGTTCGGACCCTTGCTGGCATGGAAACGCGGCGATCTCTACGGGGTCGCGCAGCGCCTGCTTGCAGCCTGCGCGGTGGCGATGGTCGGGCTCGCGGCGACCTTCGCGTTCGCCGGCACCAGGGCCGTGCTTGCGCCCTTCGGCATCGGCCTTGCCCTGTTCGTCATGGCCGGCGCTCTCACCGACATTGCCGAGCGCGTCGATCTGCGCAGCCTGTCGATCGAGAAAATCGGCCGGCGCGCGGCGGGACTGCCCCGTTCGGCCTGGGGAACGGCGGTAGCGCATTTTGCCCTCGGCATGACCCTGATCGGAATCGTCTGCGCGAGCACCTGGGGAAGTGAGCGCATCGTTGCGCTGAGACCGGCGCAGACGGTTTCCATCAGCGCCTACGATCTGACCTTCGACGGCATGGTGAACCGCAACGGTTCGAATTACCGCGAGACCGCCGCACATTTCACCGTGCGCAAGGGCGGCACGGTGATCGGCGTCATGGAGCCGTCAAAACGGGTGTTTCCGTCGCGCGAGGGCATGTCGACCAACGAGGCGGCGCTGCTGACCCGCGGCGTCAGCCAGCTCTATCTCTCGCTCGGCGACAGCAATCCCGACGGCTCGATCGCCGTGCGGCTGTATCACAAGCCGTTTGTGCTCTTGATCTGGCTCGGCGCGCTGGCGATGGCCTTCGGCGGCGCGCTGTCCCTGTCGGACCGCAGGTTGCGGATCGGCGCGCCAAAGCCGGCGGCGAGGACCGTGGCGCAGCCCGCGGAATGAGTTTTTCAACCCCGGCGCCGGCGTGGTTGCGCCGCGACCGGCCCGGGTCCTGGGCCCGGGTTTAAGGAAGTCGAATGGTCTGGACAGTTCGGTTTCTCCTGGTGGCGATCGCGCTCTTCGGCGCGACGCCGCTGCGCGCCGTTCAGGTCGACGAGATCCTGCCCGATCCCGCGCTGGAGTCTCGCGCCCGGGAGATCTCGCACGATTTGCGCTGCATGGTCTGCCAGAATCAGTCGATCGACGATTCCGAGGCGCCGCTGGCGCGCGATCTGAGGCTATTGGTGCGCGAGCGGCTCAAGGCCGGCGACAGCAACACCCAGGTGGTCGACTACATGGTCGCCCGCTACGGCGAGTTCGTGCTGCTGAGGCCCCGGATGAACTGGCACACGGCCATCCTGTGGGGTGCGCCGTTGACGATATTGATCATCGGCATGCTCGCGATCGGCTTCTCGGTTCTGCGACGGCCCGCCGGACCCGCGCTTCCCGAGATCGCCGCCCTCACGGAAGGGGAGCGGCGGAAGCTGAACGCCATTGCGCAGTCGCAGGCGGACGGTGCCTGACGGTCCTGATTTCCTGATCTGGATCAAGGTAACGGTTCCAGATCTCGGCTCTAGTGGTGAGAATTGAGCGGTTCGCAGGCTTGTAACGTAAAGGGACGCCGAGGGGGCATCATGGACTACAATGTCTTTTTCGATCGGGCTTTGGACCAGCTTCGCGACGAGCGGCGCTATCGCGTTTTCGCCGATCTCGAACGCCTGGCGGGGCGCTTCCCGCACGCGATCTGGCATTCGCCGCAGGGACCGCGCGAGGTGGTGATCTGGTGCTCGAACGATTACCTCGGCATGGCCCAGCATCCGAAGGTGGTGGGCGCGATGGTCGAAACCGCCGCGCGGATGGGCACCGGGGCCGGCGGCACGCGCAATATCGCCGGCACCAACCATCCCCTCATCGAACTCGAGCGCGAGCTTTCGACGCTGCACGGCAAGGAAGCGGCGCTGGTCTTTACATCGGGCTACGTCTCCAACGAGACCGGCATTTCCACCATTGCGAAACTGCTGCCCAATTGTCTGCTGCTGTCCGACGCGCTCAACCACAATTCCATGATCGAGGGCGTGCGCAAATCCGGCACCGAAAAACAGGTGTGGCGCCACAACGACGTCGAGCACCTCGAGCAGTTACTGCGCGCCGCCGATCCCGACCGGCCGAAACTGATCCTGTGCGAAAGCCTCTACTCGATGGACGGCGACGTCGCGCCGCTGCACAAGATCTGCGATCTCGCCGAGCGCTACGGGGCCTTGACCTATGTCGACGAGGTGCATGCGGTGGGCATGTACGGGCCGCATGGCGGCGGAATTTCCGAGCGCGACGGCGTCGCGGCGCGCATCGATATCCTCGAAGGCACGCTGGCCAAGGCGTTCGGCTGCCTCGGCGGCTATATCGCGGCGAATGCCAACCTGATCGATGCCGTGCGCTCCTATGCGCCCGGCTTCATCTTCACCACCGCGCTGCCGCCGGCGGTCTGCGCCGCCGCCACCGCCGCCATCAGACACCTCAAGACCTCGCAATGGGAGCGTGATCGCCACCAGGACCGTGCCGCCCGCCTGAAGTCCGTGCTCAACGCCGCGCGCTTGCCGGTGATGCCGAGCGATACCCACATCGTGCCGCTGCACGTCGGTGATCCCGAGAAATGCAAGATGGCCTGCGACCTGCTGCTGTCGGAGTACGGCATCTATATCCAGCCCATCAACTATCCGACGGTGCCGCGTGGCCTGGAGCGGCTGCGAATCACGCCGTCGCCCTATCACGACGATGCGCTGATGGATCGCCTCGCCGAGGCGCTGGTGGATGTCTGGGATCAGTTGCAGCTTCCGCGCCAGCCGCAAATCCTCGCGGCGGAATAGATTCTCGGCCGCCGATCAGGTCCCGGGTCGCTCCGTACGCCGGCGGCGGCGCCGAACGGATTGCTGCTGCCTTCAGCGACTGGAATCAGCACTACCAAGGTAAGGGACGGCCTTCGATTCGGTGAATAATTTTGACTGTGACCTTAATGGGACACTTTTGCGGCCCTTCGACGCCTACGGTCTGCACCAGAAAATCTGCTTCAATTCTGCTTGATCTCTGAAGGGCGAAATCATGAAACGAACCTTGATCGCAAGTGCCGCCTTCGCCTCAATGCTGGTGGCTACAAGCGCGTCGGCGGCGGACCTTCCGGTCTACACGAAGGCGCCCCCCGTGGCGGTCGTCTACGACTGGACCGGTTTTTATCTTGGCACCAATCTCGGCTACAGCTTCGGTCGTGCCACAACCGATGGAACCCAGACCATTGGGTCGCTTGTCGCGCCGACCACGGTGACGGCCTTGTCCGGTCGCGCGGACCTCAACGGGTTCATCGGCGGCGGACAATTGGGCTACAATTGGCAGAATGGCGCGTGGGTGTTCGGCCTCGAAAGCGACATCCAGTTCAGCGGTGAACGCAAGTCCGGCGACGTTTGTACCGTAGCCGGGTGCCCTGTGGGATCGGTCGTGTTTACCCGGGATTACAAGCTGGACTGGTTCGGCACCGCGCGCGGACGCGTCGGCTTCCTTCCGGCGGAACGCATCCTGCTCTACGCCACCGGTGGTCTGGCTTATGGCAATTTCAGTGGTTCCTCATGGACCTTGCCGATGAACATCGGTACCTGGTCCAAGCTGCAGGCCGGCTGGACGGTCGGCGCGGGCGTGGAATCGGCGCTCGGCGCCAACTGGTCGGTCAAGCTTGAATATCTCTACATGGATCTCGGGAGGGTTGGCGGCAGCGCAGCAACGATCGGGCTGAGCCAGTGGGTATTCAATACGAAATTTACCGACAACATTGTGCGTGTCGGCCTGAACTACAAGTTCGGCGGCCCGGGCCCGGTCGTAGCAAGATACTGAGACACCAGTCCTGGTGTGAACTCGAGACCCGGCCGTCGCTGCTTGTCGGCCGGGAAAGCATGAACGATGGCAGGCCGCCTGCTGCTGTCGGATTTCGGCATCTGCATCCAGCCGATCAGCGATCCGACGGTGCCGCGCGGCCCGGAGCTGGCCCGTGGCTGATGGATCATCTCGCCGAGGCCGTCGTGGAGGTCCGCGATCAGCGCTAGCCACGATTCTGGCGGGTGCCTTAGGTCCTGCGCCGCATCGCTGCGATGTTGCGCGAGGAATCAATTCGTGAACCGCCAATTGCAGGATTCGTCGACATGATGAGATCACTCTTCGCGGCCATTTGCATGGTCCTGCTCGCCTCCGGCGTGCAGGCCGCCGGCGTCGACGACCTCAAGGCAGCGCAGGCCGCGGCCGAAAAGGGTATCGGCGACGAAGCGGTCCGGCTCTTTACCCAGGCGCTGGCCGCGGGTGATCTCTCTGCCGACGACCAATTGGCCGCCCGCACGGGCCGTGGCCGCCAATACTCCGCAAAGAGCCTGATCGCCGATGCCTTCAATCGGCACGACGACGGCAAACGTCTGCGTGACAACGCGATCGCCGACTTCTCGGCGGTGCTCAGCGTAAAACCCGATGATGCGGCCGTTCTCGCCGAGCGCGGGCAGGATTACCACATGAACGAGCAGTTCGATCTGGCGGTCGCCGATTTCAGCGCCGCGCTGAAACTCAATGCCTCGCCTTCGACCCTGCTGCAGCGCGCCGCCAGCCAACGCGCGAAGGGCGCCTATGACCAGGCGATCGCGGATTGCACCGCCGCGCTCGCAAGCGATGCCCGGGAGGCCAACCTCGACGCTTGGGATATCTACAATGAACGCGGCTACGCCGAATTCCTGGCGGCCCGCTATGATGCCGCCGCCGCCGATTTCGAAAAGGCGCTCGAAATGGGGACGAGTTCGCGGACCGACGACGTGTTGTGGATCCCCTACCAGATCGCCTGGCTGCATCTGGCCAATGCGAGGGCGGGCCACGACGACAGCAAGAAACTTGAAGGCCTCGCCGGCAAGGTCAACCTCAAGCAATGGCCGGGAACGCTGATTGCCTATTTCCTCGGCCAGATAAAGCTGGAAGAGGTTTCCGCCGCGTCGAACCACGGCGCGATGGGACGCGGACGCGAGTGCAATCTCTCGCTGTTCGCGGGCGAGGAGGCCTTGGCCAAGGGCAATCGCGAGCAGGCGCGGCAGCAGATACTGCGGGCCCGCGAGGTGTGCAACGTGCATACCCTGCAATATCTCGTGGCGGGTGCCGAACTCGGCCGGATGAAAAATTGAATCGGCGGCCGCTGCCCGGTTGCCTTCACGGATTCCGGGAAATGGCGGCGGCGAAGCCGCGGTAAACGGGCCGCGTCAGTTCAGCAACCGCCGCTCATATTTAAGCAAGCGCTTCTTGATCTCGGCCAGATTCTTCAGCGCATCGGCGATCGTCAGCACTCTCAGCCGTTCCGACCCGGTCCTGATCCGCATGGCCCGGGCGATATGCTTCTCTGCGAGCCTCTCCAGTTCCTCCGGACTGAGCTGAGCGCTCGACGCAGGTCTTGCCATTGCTGACGTGCCCACACTATCGAACATGACAAGCTACCTTTCCGACGATCCGGTTGTCCCTTCGGTATCCGACGATAGCGCGCGCTTCGTTGGCCAAACTTGCGATCATCAAATCTGCGGCTGATAGGTTCTCCCCGTCACCATGAGCGTATGCTCCAGGCCGGTCAGGAACACGCCCTTGGGGACGATGCGGATGACGTTCTTCTGTTCGAGCTTGGCGAGCGTCCGGCTCACGGTTTCGAGCTTCAGACCGAGAAAATCCGCGATATCCTGACGCCGCATCGGCAGCGGCACCGTTTCCGAAAACGGGGTGACCCGCGCCAGTCGGTTGCGCCAGCTGACCAGGAACATCGCGACCTTTTCCTCGGCCGATCCGTTGCCGAGCAGCAGCAGCTGATCCTGCGCCATGTCGAGTTCGCGGATCGCGAATTCGATGATTAGCCGCATGATGTTGGGGCTGGACTGAATGAACCTGGTGAGGTCGTCACGCGAATAGCGGCACAGCGCGACTTCGCCAATGGCATCGGCCGAGAAGTTGTAACGCTCGGCGAACGGCATGCCGAGGAAATCGCCCGGCAGCGCAAATGCCAGAACCTGGCGGCGGCCGTCCGGCAGTAGCTTGTAAAGGCGGACCACGCCTTGCGAGAGTCCGAAAAAGGTATCCGCGCGGGTCCGCTCCGAAAATACCGTCTTTCCCGATCGGAAATAGACCTGCGTCGCCAAACGCTGAAGTTCGCGGAGCTCAGCCAACTCGGCGGTTTTTCCGCAGAACAGAGAAGGGAAAAGAGCACGTGGCATTCGCCACCCCGTTTTTGATGTCCCGGACGGAGTTCTGCAGGAATCGGCCAGCATGACCTCATATGCCCATCCTTGCGGCGACGGGTCTTGACCCAAGTCAACCCATGGGCCGGATGGCGACCTCGGGCGAGCGGCAAGAATGCGCGCCGGGCGAACACGGAAGTCGCGGGCGAATTGATTTGGCGCAATGCCGGCCGCAGAGCCCAGGCTAGCGTAGCGGAGGGCGGCGATCGGTCGAGGGTCTGTCGATGCCGAAGATCATAGATATCCTGCTGGAAGAGCATCAGAACATCGAGAAGTTGCTTCTCGTTCTCGAGCGCGAACTTGAGGTCTTCGATTCCGGCGAGCGGCCGGATTACGAAGTCCTGCAGACGATGATCCAGTATTTCCAGGACTACCCGGAAAGCTGCCATCACCCCAAGGAAGAGATGATATTCGAGAAGCTGAAGGCGCGAGATCCCGCCGCCGCAAAGCGCTTCGGCGACGTGGAGGCGGAGCACGAGGTTGAAACCCGGCGCCTGCGCAGCTTTGCCCGCGCCGTCGACTCCGTCCTGGCCGACCAGGAATTCCTGCGCGAGAGCTTCCATCTCGCCGTGCAAGACTTCGTCAGGCACCAGCGCGAGCACCTGCAAAAGGAGGAGCGGCTGCTGTTTCCCGCCGCCGCGACGGCCCTGCAAAGGGAAGATTGGGCGGAAATCGACGCCCGGCTGGATGATCGCAAGGATCCGCTCTTCGACAGCGTGGTCGAAGAGAGGTTTCGCGATCTGCAAAAGACCATCCTGCGATGGGAGCAGGAGACCGAGGAAAGCCGCGCGTCCATGGCGCGGGCTCAGCCCTGAGACGGAGCGACTGGGCCCGCCTTGGGCTGCTCGTGGTCTTGTTGCGCCCTGCAAGGTGCAGACGCCAGCCTGATTTCATAAGCTAAATCGTGCCCGGACTGGCGGCTGCTGAATTGATCCGGATCAATTTCAGCGGGGACCACTCGGCGCTATGAGTAAAGAGCCGGGTGATGAGTGTGTCGCGTCAATTGCAAGATGCGAGGAGCTGTCCATGACCACGTCCAACCCGGCCCGGCCACTTGCCGAATTTCCGCAACAGAAAAATCTTACCGCAGACAGCGGTGCCCAAGGATCCGTCCCGGGCCCGATGTCTCAGCAGGATGGCGCCGACTGCCACGGGCACGACATGCATCCGCAGAAGTTTGTCCGGCTGGTCGGCTGTCACGAATCAAATCCAGCAGGAGACCAGGCTGCATGACGCCTGGGATATGGTCCGGCAGGTGCCGCCGCGGACACGGCGGGGCAGACAGGCCGCTCAGCCGAGCTGGCTGATCTGCTCCTCGGTCACGACGCGCTCGGCCTTCTCGGTGTCAGATTTGATCCGGTAGCGGGGACGTCCGTCGGCCTCGATCGGCAGGCGCGCGGTAATCGTATAGACGTTGCGTTGCTTCGGGAGCTCGCGACCCTGCGGTCCCTGGAACAGCAGCAAAACGCTGTCATTGATCGCGTAGTTGTAGGGCATCTCTCGGCTCATTCTTTCGGTTTTGCCAGGTCGATACGCTGGTCGGCGAATTCCGGCGGGCCCTCCGTGAGCCGGCGGATGCGGCGTTCGCGTTCCTCGGTGGGAAGCGACGGGTCGAGCAGCCGGTCGATCTGGCTGACCGCCAGGCCCTCGATATCGACGGGATCCCGCTGGGACGAGGCGTGTCGACTCGCCGGAGCCGCGTTCAGGCCGAGCTGCACCAATTGCCGGATGGCATCAGAGCGGTTCATGTCATGCGCTTCCGCCCAGGCATCGATCTTCGCGGTCAGTCCTTCCGACAGCTTCACCGCGCTGATGACGTCCCGATCCGCGCTCGGATGGCGGATCGGATGGTCGGAATTCCTTCTGCTGGAGTCGGTCACGTTTCGAATCCGCCGATCGACGAGGTAGCATTTAAGCGCGCTTTTTCCGCCGGTGATTTGACCTTGATCAATGTGGCTTCCGCGCGCCCCGGCAGCCGATCCGGTGCTAATGCCCGTTGCGGGCGTAGATTTCGTAGAACGTGATCACAATCTCGAACGCGATCAGGAAGATCACGATGATCTCCAGCCTCACCGAGCGTTTGGTATCGACGATGTCGGCCAGCCTGCTCGCGGTATCTGCAATGACCTCGATCTTCCGGTTCAACGTCTCGGCGCGTTCGGAGAGCTCGTATTCGTCTTCCAGGCGCGCGTAGAGCCGCTCGAGATCGGGCCGATCCCACAGCACGTCCGGCTTCTCGCCGACCGCGACCCGGCCCGACAGGCGATGCTGGACCAGCAGGGCGTTGCCCATCAGCTTGAGAAGGTCGGTCCGGTTTCTCGATGTTTTTCCGAATGTGGCGAGCTCGCGGGCGAACGGCTCGATCCTGTCGAACACGTTGGTTACCTCCCGCTCATCGCGGCCCAGCACGACGCTCTTGGCCAGTGCGTCGGATACGACGAGCAGGCGCTCCAGCGAGAATTCCCGCACCACGATCGGCCCGCCGACCGGGATCGGCTCCTCGCCCTCCTTTGCAACCTGTATCTTCGCCCATTCTTCTTCGGGAGGTGTGATCCTCCCGAAGGTGCGCGCACTCAGCCTCTCGCAAAACTCCTCCTCCTCCTCAGCCGCCGACAGGCCGATGAACACCGCGACGCCATAGCGGAACAGCACCGCAAGTCCATTCGAGCCCACGCGCACCGCCAGCGGCGCGCTCGACAACACCTGGCCTTCGAAGCCAGCCGTATTGATGCGATCGCCGATCAGAAGGGCATGCGCGGTCAGTTGCTGCGCGGCCGGATCCGGGTTTGTCATCTCCCAAGGGTATCAGGGTGACGAGGGATTTTCGATGACGTGAATCGGCTAGATCAAATCCTCACAAGAAATGCCGCCAAGTCGGTGACATGACGGCATTTTCCTGCTTCGTGGGTAGGTGGCCTTTAACCGGCGGTCACGAGGTCGTCGATACCGATCGGAAAGCGGCGCACGCGAGTGCCTGTCGCATGCCACACCGCATTGGCGACAGCGCCGGCCGAGCCGGTAATGCCGATTTCACCGACGCCCTTGATGCCCAGCGCGTTCACGTGCGGGTCGTACTCGTCGATCATCAGCGCCTCCATCGGCGGCACGTCGGCGTTAACAGGCACGTGGTACTCTGCGAGGTTGGCGTTGAGGGTCCGGCCGGAGCCGCGGTCGGTGATGGCCTGCTCGTGCAGCGCAAAGGATATGCCCCATATCATGCCGCCGAAAATCTGGCTCTGCACCATGCGGGGATTGATCACCCGTCCCGCTGCGAAAGCGCCGACCATGCGGCTGACGCGGATCTGGCCGAGATCGGGATCCACCTTGACCTCGGCGAATACAGCGCCGTGGGCGTGCATGGCGTAGCTCGATTGCGCCGCGGGGTCGGCGGCGCCCTTGCCGCTGGCCTCGATCTGCGAAATTCCGGCGCGCTTCAGGATATCGCCATAGCTTTCGCTGCGATGTTCGTCGTCGCGACGGAACAGGCGGCCGTCGCGCGCGGTCACGCCGGCGTTGCCCGCGCCGAACAGGGGCGAGCGCTCGTCGCCGGTGGCGAGGTCGGCGAGTTTGGCGATCACGGCCGCGCCCGCATTGTGGATCGCCATGCCGGCGGTGGCCGTATGGGCCGAGCCGCCGGCGATGCCCGCGTCTGGAAGATCTGACGTGCCCGACCTGAACTCCACCCGATCGATGTCGAGCCCGAGACCATCGGCCGCGATCTGGGCGAGTGCGGTCCAGGCGCCCTGGCCCATGTCGTGGGCCCCGATCTCCATCACGCCGGAGCCGTCGCCGCGCAACGTGGCGCGCGCCTCGGCTGCGAACATCAGCGCCGGAAAGGTTGCCGTGCCCATTCCCCATCCGACCAGCAGGCCAGCCTCGTCACGCATCTGGCGCGGCTCGAGCGGGCGCGTGGCCCAGCCGAAGCGCTCGGCGCCTTGCGCGTAGCACTGGCGGAGCGCCTTGGAGGAGAACGGCTTGCCGGAGATCGGCTCGACCTCTGCGTAGTTCTTGATGCGGAAGGCGAGCGGGTCGATGCCGCAGGCCCATGCCGCTTCATCGATCGCGCTCTCCAGCGCAATCGATCCGGTGGCCTCGCCGGGAGCGCGCATGAACAACGGTGTGCCGATGTCGAGGCGGACCGCTTCGTGCGACGTGGCAATGGCGGGGCTCGCGTAGAGCGTATGCGAGGCATCGGCGGCGGGCTCGTAGAAATCGTCGAAGCTGCTGGTCGCGACCTTCGCATGATGGTCGATCGCGGTCAGCATTCCATCACCGTCGATGCCGATGCGAAGCCGCTGGCGCGAGGCGGAGCGATGGCCGACCGGTCCGTACATGTGTTCACGGCGCAGCACGAGCTTCACGGGCTTGCCGACCAGCCGCGCCGCCAGGATGCCGAGCACCTGCGGTCCCTTGATGAGGCCCTTGGAGCCGAAGCCGCCGCCGAGGAAGGGGCTGCGGATATGGATCTTGTCGGGCGGGATGCCGAATATTCCGGCGAGCCGGCCCTGCGCCATCGCAAGCCCCTGGCTCGGCGTATCGATCGACAGATTGTCGCCGTCCCATGCCGCGACGATGGCGTGCGGTTCCATCGCATTGTGGTACTGCGTGGGCGTTTCATAGGTCGCATCGATGCGCTTAGACGCCGCCGACAGGCCCGCTTCCACATCGCCGCGCCGCATTTCGGAAGGACCGCCGACGCCGACCGCGGGCGGCACGAAAGCCTCGCCGCCGTCCAGTCCGATGCGGGCCGGCAGCACGTCGTAACGGGACGCGAGCAGCGCCGCGCCTTCCGTGGCCGCCTCCAGCGTTTCGGCGATCACGACCGCGATCGGCTGGTTGGCATAGCGCACCTGGTCGTTCTGCAGCAGATCGAGCCGGAACATGAAAGGGTTGGTCTTGGCGTCCGGATCTTCCGCGAGCGCCGGCCGGTTGGCTGATGTCATGACCTCGACGACGCCGGGATGGTTCCTGGCTGCTGCCACGTCGAGAAACGTTACGCGCCCGCGCGCGACCTGGCTGACCGCGAGAACGGCGTGAAGCATGCCCGGCGGATGATTGTCTGCGGCGAAGCGCGCCGCTCCCTTGACCTTGAGAAGGCCTTCGCGGCGGGTCAGCGGCTGGCCGATATTCGAACCATGCCGTGCATGGGCGGGGGCTTGGGCAAGTCTGGGCTCAGGCGTCATGGAGCACTCCGGATACGGATGCGAAAGGGGAGGCGGGAAGCGCGGGCATTCGCGCCGGCGTTCCCGCCGTGGCGAGCGTGAGCGTCCGCACGATGATGCGTCTTGCCAGTTCGATCTTGAACAGATTGTCGCCGGAAGGTTTTGCGTCGCTCAATGCTGCTTCCGCCGCCCGGCGGAACGTGGCGGTATCGGCGCTGGCGCCCGCCAGAATTTTTTCCGCCGGGTAAGCGCGCCACGGCTTGGCGGCGACGCCGCCGAGCGCGAGCCGTGCCTCGCGGATCTTGCCCGCTTCGACTCGCAAGCACGCGGCAGCCGACACGACCGCAAACGCATAGGAGGTGCGTTCGCGGACCTTGAGATAGCGGGCATGCGCCGAGAATACGCGGGCCGCAGGCGGCAGCCGCAGCGCGACGATCAGATCCCCGGGTTCGAGCATGTTTTCCCGCTCGGGCGCATCGCCGGGCAGACGATAAAGCGCCTCGAGCGCGATCTCGCGCCGGCCGGTCCTGCCTTCGACCTCGACGATGGCGTCGAGCGCGACCAGCGGCACGCAAAAATCCGAGGGATGGGTGGCGATGCAGGCCTCGCTCCAGCCGAGCACGGCGTGAAGCCGGTTCTCGCCGTCGCGGGCGTCGCAACCCGTGCCCGGCTCGCGCTTGTTGCAGCGGCTTGCCGTATCGTAAAAATATCCGCAGCGCGTCCGCTGCAACAGATTGCCGCCGACGGTCGCGGCGTTGCGGAGCTGCGCCGATGCACCTGATAGCAGCGCCTCGGCTACCGCGGGATAGGACTTTGCGAATTCCGGATCGTGCGCGAGGTCGGCATTGCGGACCAGCGCGCCGATGCGGATGCCGCCATCGGCAAGACGGTCAATGCGGTCAAGCCCGGGCAGGCGCGTGACGTCGACGAGACGGTCCGGCCGACTGATGCCGCCCTTCATCAGGTCGAGCAGATTGGTGCCGGACGCGAGATAGGCGGCACCCGGAGAGGCCGCGGCGGCGACCGCGTCGGAGACGGTCGTAGGCCTGAGATATTCGAAGTTTTTCATGCGGAGCGCCTCTGGTTGGCGGTGGCGAGCGTTTGCTGGGCGTCGAGCACCGCGTCGGTGATTCCCGCATAGGCACCGCAGCGGCAGAGGTTCCCGCTCATGCATTCGCGGATTCGCTCGGGGTCGTCGCCGGCCTGGGCTTCCTGGATCAGGCCGATCGCGCTCATGATCTGGCCGGGCGTGCAGAACCCGCACTGGAAGCCGTCATGGGCGATGAAGGCGGCCTGCACCGGATGCAACTGGTCGCCGCGCGCGACGCCCTCGATGGTGAGGATCTCGGCGCCGTCGTGGCTGATCGCCAGAGCGAGGCAGGAATTGATCCGTCGGCCGTCGACCAGCACCGTGCAGGCGCCGCATTGGCCGCGATCGCATCCCTTTTTGGTGCCGGTCAACTCGAGGCGCTCGCGCAGGAGGTCGAGCAGCGTGACACGCGGGTCCGACAGCTCGATGTCCCGCCGTACACCGTTCAGGGTGAGGCTGATGGGAAGGTTCATGCAGTGCTCCGATCAATGCTATGGTCAAAGTCAACGCGCCACCGCCGAAGGGGATCGGCGGCCGTGTCCCGGCGGATGCTGATATACGGAGGAACCCTCCGTTTTTCAAGGGAGGGGACAATCCAGGCAGAATCTGGAAGATTGCGGCGGAATTTCCGAAAAGATTATGCGCGAACAAAGGGATGAAACGATGATCCGGCCAAAAGTAATCGGATTGTGATCTGGATAGATCGGATGGCAACCCAGTCCGCATCAATTGTTCGAAAGCCCCGCGTCGACGCGATTCGCAATCGCGAGCGCGTGCTGGAGGCGGCCAAGGCTGTCTTCAGCGCCGGCGGGCCGGAGGCGAGCCTGGAGGCCGTGGCGAGAAAGGCCGGGGTCGGGATCGGCACGCTGTATCGCCACTTCCCGACACGCGAGGCATTGTTCGAGGCGGTCTATCGGCGTGAGGTGCAGCAGCTCAGCGAACTGGCCGAGCAATTGAAGAGCGAAGCCGATCCGGTCGAGGCCTTGCGGCGCTGGCTGCGGTCCAATGTAGAATTCGTCGCGACCAAGAAGGGCATGTCGGCGGCGCTGGCGCTCGCGGTGCAGAGCTCGTCGGAACTCACCGCCTTTTCGTTCGAGCGCCTGACCAAAGCCGTCGGCGCGCTGCTGGACCGCGCCGTTGCCGCCGGCGAAATCCGTGCCGACATCAGCCCGGAAGACATTCTGCGCGCGCTCGTCGGCATGTGCTATTTGCACGACCAGCCGGGCTGGCAGAAAAGCGTGGTGCGGTTGCTCGACGTCTTTGTCGATGGCCTGCGCGTGAAGGCCGGGGTCCGCGGCCAGCCGAGGCGCGTGTCGCCCCGCGACGAAGCTGCGGGACGCAAAAAGGAGAAGGCGCCGGGGCGTGGGTCTGGCAAGGGCCGCAAGTGAAGATCAGCAGCCCGGATCGCATCATCTCGAACCAGAAATCTTGAACCCGAACTTCAATTCCACCCGTATCTGTTCGACGACTGCAAGAATCCGGACCTCCCGCGCCCATGAGCACAGCAGCCGACAGCGACAGCTTCTACGACCGCATTCCGGTCTTTCGCGGCTTTGCCAGCCTGATGGACCCGGCGCTGTATTCGCCGCTGCCGGACGACTGGAGCATAGGCGTTGCCGATATCGTGGAATTGACCAGGGCGATCGCGGAGGCGCGTTACAAGGCGGTCAACATGGCCGGCGCCGCGGTGATCTCGGCGGTCACCAATGCGCTGGAGGGACGCGAGTTTCCCTTTGTGTTCGGCGGCGACGGCGCAAGTTTCGCGGTCGCGCCTGACGATCTGGCGCGCGCCCGCGAGGCGCTGGCCGCGACCGCGGGCTGGGTCAGGGACGATCTCAATCTGGCGATGCGCGTGGCGCTGGTGCCGGTCGCGGCCGTGCGGGGGCAGGGCCTCGATGTCCGCGTCGCCCGCTTTGGACCGTCGCCGAATTTGTCCTATGCGATGTTCTCCGGCGGCGGCCTCGGCTGGGCGGAAGCGGCGATGAAGCGTGGCGAGTTCGCGGTCGAGGTCGCGCCGTCGGGAACACAGCCGGATCTCACGGGGTTGTCGTGCCGGTTCGAGGAGATTCCTTCCGCGCGCGGGGTCATCCTCGCGGTACTCGTGGTGCCCGCGCGGAATGCCGATACCAATGCCTTTCGCAAGGTCATCGAGGACGTCATCGCGCTGGTCGAGCGCAGCCCGGACGCGGGGCGGCCGGTGCCGCCCGATGGTCCGCCGCTGCGATGGCCGCCGGCCGGTGTGGATTACGAGGCGCGCGCGCGGCGCGGCGGATCGCTGCTCCGGCGGCGCGCGGGCGTGCTCGCGCATACGTTGTTTGCCTATCTCATCATGCGCTATGGCATCAAGGTCGGCGGTTTCGTGCCCGAGGCCTATGTGCGGCAGGTGGTGGAGAACTCGGATTTCCGCAAATATGACGACGGCTTGCGGATGATCCTCGACTGCACGCCGGAACTGGAGCGCGCGCTGACGCAGCGGCTCGCGCAAGCGGCTTCCGCAGGGGTCGTGCGATACGGCTTGCACCGGCAGGATGCGGCGATGATGACCTGCTTCACGCCCTCGGCGCTGCGCAGCGATCACGTGCATTTCATCGACGGCGCCCGCGGCGGCTATGCTTCGGCGGCTACCGCGCTGAAGGCGACGCCGGCTTGAAGCGGCTTGTTCCTCATGATGGTGAGGAGGCGCACTTGCGCCGTCTCGAGCCATGAGGCCTGTGGCCCATCCTTCGAGGCGCGGCGAAGACGCCGCTCCCAGGATGAGAAGCTCAGATCCAGCGCCTAGCGCGACGACCGCGTCCAGGTCTCGCCGCCGCACAGTGCGCCGACGCAACCCTCCACGCGCAGCGCGCCGGGACCCGCCACCGAAATGCTGCTGGCATAGCTGTTGCCATCGTCGGCGTTGTAGATCTGGCCGGACCATTTGTTCGGACCGGACGGGCGCATGCCCATGAACAGCGGCAGCCCGATCATCGGTCGCTTGGCCAGCGCGGGGTTTGGATTTTTGTCGTCGACCTGGGCCTTTCCGGTCGCGGGGTTGATGGGGTCCTTGAGCCAGACGATGACCCCGCAAATGCCGCCGCCGCATCTGCTGACGCGCACTTTCGCGTCGCCCGCCTGGGTCAGCCAGATGCCGCTTACCTCGTCGCCGGACTGCGCCCTTGCAGGCGGCGCGGCCAGCAATGCCGCCACGATCGCCACGATAAAACCAAATCTGCAAACCATCGAGTTCCCCAAAGAGCAGGCCTGCATAGCAGCAAATCCCGCAGGTGCAATGCCATATTGGCAACGCTGCACAGCGTTCGCCGGAGCCTGATTCGATTGGTGAAATCGCCGTCCGCGCCGCCGCGGCAGCCCCAGCGCGCGGCGGTTACCAGGGCAGGCCGCAGAGGTCGATGGTGCCCCGCTGCGGCGCGCGCCGCAGTTCATGCACATAGGGCGCGATCGCCTCGAAGCGAACGCGGCCGTCCGGCTGTTCGCACCAGATCTCGCCGTCGAACGGCCTGAAGCCGCGCCCCATGTAGAACGGTGCGTTGTGCGGTTCGCAGAACAGCATGGCGAAATCGGTCGAGCCTTCGTCCTTCAGGGTTTGAACGGCCGCATTGAGCGCGATGCTGGCGTATCCCTTGCGCCGGCTGTCCTCGCGGGTCAGCACGCCGCCGATGCCGCCGACGCGCATCTTGCGCCCGTTCCATTTGACTTCGCGGCGGTAGATGCCGACGTGGCAGACGGCATCTCCGGCCTCGTTCCGGACCAGCACGCGGAGCTCGGCGTGGGCAAAAACGATGTCGGCCCAGGGCAGCGTCTTGACGATCTCGGGTGGCCAGACCGCGTTGAACAGCGGTTCGGCCATTGGCCAGGATGCATCGCCGTTCAAGACCTCGATTTCGATGCTCATTTTATCCTCGCTTGGCGCGGGGAAGCTCTTACCCGGCCGCCCGACCTTTACCCAATTTGGGTGTTTAAGACCGATGGAACCTTCTATAAGGGTTCCCGTTAAAGCCACGTCTCCCATCATTGTCGGACATCACCCCATGACCTTTACGCTTCCCAACCTTCCCTATGCCTATGACGCCCTTGCGCCCCATATGTCCAAGGAAACGCTGGAATATCATCACGACAAGCATCACCAGGCTTACGTGACCAATGGAAACAACGCGATCAAGGGGACCGAATTCGAAGGCAAGTCCCTCGAGGAGATCGTGAAGGCTTCGTTCGGCAAGAATCCCGCAGTCTTCAACAATGCCGGCCAGCACTACAACCACCTGCATTTCTGGAGCTGGATGAAGCCCAATGGCGGCGGCAGCAAGCTGCCGAGCCGCCTGGAGAAGAAGATCACCGAGGACCTCGGCGGTCTCGAGAAATTCAAGACCGATTTCGCCGCCGCCGGCGTCGGCCAGTTCGGCTCGGGCTGGTGCTGGCTGACGGTGAAGAACGGCAAGCTCGAAATCACCAAGACGGCCAACGGCGAAAGCCCGCTGGTGCATGGCGGCACGCCGATCCTCGGCTGCGACGTCTGGGAGCATTCCTACTACATCGACTATCGCAACCGCCGTCCGGACTATCTGAAGGCGTTCTGCGATCACCTGATCAACTGGGAATATGTCGACCAGCTGTTCTCCAAGGTCTGACACTCCTTACAATCCACGAAATCGGGGGCGGCGGCATCGGGCTGCCGCCCCTTTTCGTTGGCGGATTGCTTCGGCGATCCTTGCGGGGACCGCGCGCTTGCGGCAAAACCGCATCTGCCGGTGGTCCTGTCTTCGGGGGAAAAAAGCTTCAGATGAACTATCTTCTGGTTTTTATCGGCGGCGGGCTTGGCGCGTCGCTGCGACACACCGTCAACATGGTCTTCACGCGTGCCTTCGGGACCGGTTTTCCCTTCCACACCTTCTTCATCAACGTTTCGGGCTCCGTCATCATGGGCCTGATCGCGGGCTATCTCGCCTTCAAGGGCGAAGCGACCCAGCACTGGCGGTTGTTCCTGATGACCGGCATTCTCGGCGGTTACACCACCTTCTCGGCGTTCTCGCTCGATACCGCGCTGCTCTATGAGCGGGGCGAGGTCGCTCTCGCCGCGCTTTACGTGGTGGGGTCGGTCGTGCTCTCGGTCGCGGGCCTGTTCGCCGGCCTCGCGCTGGTTCGCCACCTCACGTAGCGTTCTCGGGCGAAGCCTGTCCCGCACCAGATGCGGGATGGATGCCGGTTGGCTCAAGGAGAGCGCGTCAAGACAAAGACCACCAATCCCGCATGGGCCTCCCCAAAGTGTGCATGGACTTTGTCACGCTTCCGTTTGCATCGACTATCCGGCGCGACTAAGCAGGGTCAGACTCACCCGCGCGCCAGACATCATTGCCTTGTCACAACTTCCCCTGAAAGACGCGGCGCCCGCCGACGACGCCGCGGACGGCGAGCCGCGTCCCGGGCATATCCGTAAACCGGTCGGCTGGTCGATGATCGTGATCGGCGTGCTGGTCGCGGTCAGCGCAAGCTTGGTGTGGCGGCGCGACGGCATCAACGGCGTCACCGAAATCCTGAGCCACGACCTCTCGCTGTTCGGGGGCATCCTGCCGCGCGTGCTGGCGGGCTGCCTGCTCGGCGCCTTCATCGCCGAGATCCTGCCGCATGAGAAGGTGTCGCGTTCGCTCGGGCCCAAATCGGGACTGAAGGGCCTTTTGATCGGCGCCGCCTTCGGCGCGATCCTGCCCGGCGGGCCGTTCACCGCCTATCCGGTGGCGAGCGCGCTGTTGGCGGTCGGCGCCGATTTCGGCGCCACCATCGCCATGGTGGTGAGCTGGACCCTGATCGGCTACGGCCGGGCGATCGCCTGGGAATTGCCGATCATGGGCACCGACTTCACGCTGTGGCGGATTCTGATCTCGCTGCCGCTGCCGGTGCTGGCCGGTGCGCTCGGCCGCTTCGTCTTTGTCCGGATCTATCCAAAGGGCGCCCCGGAATGAGCGCGGCGCTCGTCATCGACATCATCCTGTGGGGCTCGGTGGCCGCAGTCGGACTTATCGCGTTCCGGCGCGGCCCGGCGGTACTCAAGGCCTCGCTGCGCGAAGGCACCATGGATTTCATCAACATCGTGCCGCGCATCGCGCTGGGGGTGATCGGCTCCGGCTATATCGCCGCCGTCATTCCCCAGGAGATCATCACCGGTTGGCTGGGGCCGGATTCCGGCTGGCTCGGCGTGCTGACCGCCACCATCGCCGGCGCCGCCACCCCGGGCGGGCCGGTGATCGGCTTTTCCATCGGCGCGGTGGCGCTGAAGGCCGGCGGCGGGCCGCCGCAGGTGATTGCCTATGTCATCGCCTGGGCGCTGTTCGCCTTTCAGCGGCTGTTGCTGTGGGAAATCCCGTTCATGCCGGCCCGGTTCGTCTGGTTCCGCGCGGCGGTGTCGCTGCCGTTCCCGTTCCTGGCCGCCGCCATTGCCATGGCGACCGGGAAGCCGTGAGTGCCCTCCCGGAAGCCGCCCGGTCGGAGGCTTCCTAACAGGTGGCGAGGGCCCTATGTTTCGTGCATGACCCACGGGAAGAAGGCCGCGCCACGGGCGCAACCCATGGCCCGTGAGCGTCCATCAAGCCGCGCCGGGCGGCCACTTCAATGAGACCTGGACAGAAGAATGAGCCGTTTCTGGAGCCGCTTGACGCACGACCTGAGGCCCTATGTGCCTGGCGAACAGCCGCGGATGGCGGATCTGGTCAAGCTCAACACCAATGAAAACCCAATTGGTCCTTCCCCGCGCGCGCTGGAAGCAATCCGCGGCGAGGCGACCGATACGCTGCGCCTGTATCCGGACCCGCAGGCGTCAGCGCTGCGGACTGCCCTGGCCGCCTACCACCACGTGCGGCCCGAACAGGTGTTCGTCGGCAACGGCTCGGATGAGGTACTGGCACACGCCTTTGCCGCTCTGCTGAAGCATGATGCGCCGCTGCTGTTCCCGGATATCACTTACAGTTTCTATCCGGTCTATTGCCGCCTGTTCGGCATCGCCTGCGAGGCCGTGCCGCTCGATGAAGCCATGCAAATCCGCGTGAGCGACTACCGCCGGCCTGCGGGCGGACTCATTGTACCCAATCCGAACGCGCCGACAGGGGTCGCGCTGTCACGGGCCGAGATCGTGACGCTGCTGGAGGATCATCCCGACGCTCCCGTGGTGATCGACGAGGCCTATGTTGATTTCGGCGCCGAAACCGCGATTCCGCTGGTCGCCTCGCATCCGAATCTTCTCGTCGTTCAAACCATGTCCAAGTCCCGCGCCCTGGCCGGTCTGAGGGTCGGCTATGCGATCGGCGACGCCGAGCTGATCGAGGGGCTCACCCGGGTGAAGGACAGCTTCAACTCCTATCCCCTCGGCCGGCCCGCCCAGGCCGGCGCCATCGCCTCCCTCGGGGACGAGGCCTGGTTTCAACAGGCCCGTGCTCGCGTCATTGAAGGCCGCGAGCGGCTGAGCCGCGGGCTGGTCCGGCTTGGCTTCGACGTGTTGCCGTCCGCCGCTAACTTCGTGTTCGCGCGTCACCCGGCGCAGGAGGGCGCGGCGCTGGCCACAGCCTTGCGGCAGCGTGCTGTGATCGTCCGCCATTTTCCCGCGCCTCGCATCTCCGACTATCTGCGGATAACCGTCGGCACGGACGGGCAAAACGACCGGTTGTTGCTGGCCTTGTCGGAAATCCTGGGTAGCGAGCCTGCAGCCGCCCCGCTGCTGCGTTTGTAGACACGCGTAATGTTATAATATAACATCTATTCATGAGCGGTCCCGACACCCACAGTCACAGTCACAGTCATGGCCACGATCATGCCCATGGGCATGTATCCGTCCACAGCCATGGGCCGGCCTCGCCGCATCCGGCGCAAGCCGCGCCGTGGTCGATCCTGCGCATGACGGTGGTTTCCCGGCTGGCTGCCGCGGTTGCCGTCAGCGCGGCGCTGTGGGCCGCTGTGCTGCTTGCGATGAGGTAGGCGTGACCGCACAGGTAAAATTCCGTGACGTCACCCTAGGCTACGACCGGCACCCGGCGGTGCACCATCTAGACGGCGAGGTCGCGCCCGGCGCGCTGCTCGCGGTGATCGGTCCCAACGGCGCCGGCAAGTCGACGCTGTTTCGCGGGCTGGTTGGGATTCTCAAGCCGCTCGCGGGCTCGATTGCGACCGGCGGCCTCGACGTCAGGGATATCGCCTACCTGCCGCAGACCGCCGATATCGATCGCAGCTTTCCGATCTCGGTCTACGATTTCGTCGGCACGGGGCTTTGGCGCACGACCGGTTTCTTCGGCGGCATGGGCAAGGGAGCGCGCGACAAGATCGCGCATGCGCTTGCCGCCGTCGGCCTCAACGGTTTTGAAAATCGCCCGATCGGCACGCTGTCCGGCGGGCAGATGCAGCGTATGCTGTTTGCGCGGGTGTTGTTGCAGGACGCACGGCTGATCGTGCTCGACGAGCCCTTCAACGCCATCGACGCCCGGACCTCGGCCGATCTGGTCGATCTGGTCAAGCGCTGGCACGCCGAGAAGCGCACCGTGCTGGCGGCGCTGCACGACATGGAATTGGTGCGCAGCCATTTTCCAGAAACCCTGCTGCTGGCGCGCGGGCCGGTCGCCTGGGGTGCAACCGCCGAAGTGCTGACCGCGGAAAACCTTGGGGAAGCCCGGCGGATGTGCGAGGCGTTCGACGACAGCGCCGCCGCCTGCGCGTTCCACGATCTGCCGTCGCGGGCCGCATGATGCTTTACGATGCGCTGATCGCGCCCTTCACCGAATTCGAATTCATGCGCCGGGCGCTCGCGGCGGTGATCGCGCTGGCGCTGGGCGGCGGGCCGATCGGGGTGTTCCTGATGCTGCGGCGGATGAGCCTCGTCGGCGACGCCATGGCGCATGCGATCCTGCCGGGCGCGGCGATCGGCTTCCTGCTGTCCGGCCTCAATTTGTTCGCGATGACCACGGGTGGCCTGATCGCAGGCTTTGCCGTGGCGATCCTTGCCGGCGCGATCGCGCGCTCGACCGAGATGAAGGAGGACGCTTCGCTCGCCACCTTCTATCTGGTGTCGCTCGCACTCGGCGTCACCATCGTTTCGATCAAGGGCACCAATATCGATCTCTTGCACGTGCTGTTCGGCAATATCCTGGCGATGGACGATCCGACCTTGCTGGTGATCGCGGCCAACGCCACCATCACGCTCCTGGTGCTGGCGGTGATCTTTCGCCCGCTGGTGATCGAGAGCGTCGATCCCGTCTTCCTGCGCACCGTCAGCCGCGCCGGCGCACCGTCGCATCTGTTGTTTCTGGCGCTCGTCGTCATCAACCTCGTCAACGGTTTTCAGGCACTCGGCACCTTGCTCGCGGTGGGCCTGATGATCCTGCCCGCCGGCATTGCGCGGTTCTGGTCGCGCGACATCACCGGCATGATCTGCATCGCGGTCGCAAGCGCAATTGTTTCGGGCTATGCGGGCCTGGTGCTGTCGTTTGAGACAAAAGTGCCGTCGGGCCCCGCGATCATCTTGGTGGCGGCGGGGCTCTATGTCGGCTCGGTGCTGTTCGGCAGCGTCGGCGGCCTGTTCAGGCAGATGTTTCCCGGCCGTCACCTCGAAGCATAGCGGAAGGCGCAATGCGGCGTTTCCGGCTTTGGCTGATCTGTTTGGCGCTGGTATCGGCCGTGCCGCTGCGCGCGCAGGAGCGCGTCGGCGTCGTCGCGAGCTTTTCCATCCTCGGCGATTTCGTCAGGAATGTCGGCGGCGATCGCGTCAGCGTCACCACCCTGGTCGGTCCGGACGGCGACGTGCACGTCTATACGCCGCCGCCAGCCGACGCCAGGAAGATCGCGGACGCGAAGCTCCTCGTCGTCAACGGCCTCGGCCTCGAGGGCTGGCTGCCGCGGTTGCTGCAATCCTCCGGCAGCAAGGCGCCGATCCTCACCGCAACCAAAGGCATAGCGCCGCTCGAGGCTGGCTCCGATGCCGATCCACACGCCTGGCAATCGGTCGCCAATGCCAGGATCTACGTCGCCAATATCAGCGATGCGCTCGTTGCCGCCGACCCCGTTGACGCCGGGGTTTTTCGCGAAAATGCCAAAACCTATTTGACGAAGCTCGACGCGCTCGACCGCGAGGTGCGCGAGGCGGTGGCGAAGATCCAGCCTGGCCGCCGCCGGGCGATTTCGACCCATGGCGCGTTCGGCTATTTTGCCGCGGCCTATGGCATCCGGTTCATCGCGCCATCAGGTGTTTCCACGGAATCCGAGGCCAGCGCCCGCGACATCGCCGGTATCATCACCCAGATCAAAAAGGAAAAAATTCCGGCGGTTTTCCTCGAAAATATCAGCGATGACCGGCTGATCCGGCGGATCGCGGCCGAGACCAGCGCCCGGGTCGGCGGCACGCTTTACTCCGACAGTCTGACGGGCGAAAAGGGCGAGGCGCCCACTTACATTGAACTGGTCAGGCACAATATAAAGGCCCTGACCAGCGCGCTGGCCGATTAGGGCAGGGGCCCTCCCTGTTGCCGGCGTGGCTCGCCAATTATCCTTGCGGAGACAGTATGTCCGAATTGACCTCCTCAAAAATTCCCGTGACCGTGCTGACCGGCTATCTCGGCGCCGGCAAGACCACGCTTTTGAACCGCATCCTGTCGGAAAATCACGGCAAGAAATACGCCGTGATCGTCAACGAATTCGGCGAGATCGGTATCGACAACGATCTGATCATCGGCGCCGACGAGGAAGTGTTCGAGATGAACAATGGCTGCGTCTGCTGCACCGTACGCGGCGATCTCGTGCGCATCCTCGAAGGGCTGATGAAGCGCAAGGGCAAGTTCGACGCCATCATCGTCGAGACCACAGGTCTCGCCGATCCGGCGCCGGTGGCGCAGACCTTCTTCGTCGATGAGGACGTGCAGAAGAACGCCCGGCTCGACGCGGTGGTGACGGTCGCTGACGCGAAATGGCTGAGCGACCGGCTGAAGGACGCCCCCGAAGCCAAGAACCAGATCGCGTTTGCCGACGTCATCGTCCTCAACAAGACCGATCTCGTGAGCAAGGCCGAACTCGCCGAGGTCGAGGCCCGGATTCGCGCCATCAACCCCTACGCCAAGCTGCATCGCACCGAGCGCTGCCAGGTTGCGCTCGCGGACGTGCTGGAGCGCGGCGCCTTCGATCTCGACCGCATCCTCGAAATCGAGCCGGAATTCCTCGAGGCCGGCGACGACCACGATCACGACCATCACCACGACCACGACCATCATCACCACGATCACGATCACGGCCATGGTCTGAAGCACTATCACGACGAGGACATGCAATCGCTGTCGCTGCGGTCGGACAAGCCGCTCGACGCAACCAAGTTCATGCCGTGGCTGCAGAACCTGGTCGCCAGCGAAGGTCAGAAGATCCTGCGCTCGAAGGGCATCCTGGCCTTCAGCGACGACGACGACCGCTACGTCTTCCAGGGCGTGCACATGATGCTGGAAGGCGATCACCAGCGCGCCTGGAAGGAGGGCGAGCCGCGCGAGAGCCGCCTGGTCTTCATCGGCCGCGAATTGCCCGAGCAGACCATCCGGGACGGCTTCGAGCGCTGTATCACCACGTGATGACGCAATTCGATCCGGGCGCCAATCCCGCCTCCATCGCCTCGGTCACCGACCGGGTTCGCCCGGTCACGATCGGCGCGCCCGTTACGTCAGTGCATTTTCTCGGCGAGAACGCCGCCTTTGTCGGCGCCGAGGAAAACGTCTTTCTGGTAAGCATGCAGGGCGAGGTGACGCCGGCCGCGGTCCATGGCGGCGGCATCCTGTGCGCGGCATCCGACGGGGCGCGCCTCGTCACGGGCGGCGATGACGGCAAGGTGGTTTCGCTCGACGCCAAGGGCGAAGTGACGCTGCTCGCGACCGACGCGAAGCGGCGCTGGATCGACAATGTCGCGCTGCATCCTGACGGCGCCTTTGCATGGTCGGCCGGCAAGACCGCCTTCGTCCGCAGCGGCAAGGCGGAGGAAAAATCCTTCGAGGCGCCGTCGACGGTCGGCGGGCTCGCGTTTGCGCCCAAGGGCCTGCGGCTGGCGATCGCGCACTACAACGGCGTGAGCCTGTGGTTTCCGAACATGGCGGCGAGCCCCGAATTCCTGGAATGGGCTGGCTCGCATCTGGCGGTCACCTTCAGCCCCGACAACAAGTTCCTGGTCACCGCGATGCACGAGCCGGCGCTGCATGGCTGGCGGCTCGCGGACTCCAGGCACATGCGCATGACCGGCTATCCCGGCCGCGTCCGCTCGATGTCGTGGAGCGCTGGCGGCAAGGCGCTGGCGACCTCCGGCGCCGACACCGTGATCCTGTGGCCGTTCGGCAGCAAGGACGGCCCGATGGGCAAGGAGCCCGCGATGCTGGCGCCGCTGCAGGCGCGCGTCTCCGCGGTCGCCTGCCATCCGAAGCAGGATATTCTTGCCGCGGGCTACAGCGACGGCACCATCCTGATGGTGCGGATGACCGACGGCGCGGAAATCCTGGTGCGCAGGAACGGCGGCGCCCAGGTCGCGGGGCTGGCGTGGAACGGCAAGGGCACGCAACTCGCCTTCGCCGCGGAGGACGGCGAGGCGGGCCTGCTGGAGCTGTAAACGGCCTGGTTCGCTGTTTCCGGGGGAACAATGCCCTTCCGCGCCCGTTGATCCCGCGGGAAAAGCGCGGTGAACGAAATGGCTGCGGACGACAGCAAACGCACTCTGGCCAGGGATCTGCTGCTTGCGACCGCGATGGTCGCGGCGGGGCTGGCGATATCCGGGTTGGCGCTGACCGAGCTTCGTGCCGCCCGCACCGCGGAACTGGCGCAGGCGACCCAGCCGTTGCAATCGTCTCCGTCCGCCGATCAGGACAAGACGCCGCCCGCGGAATCAAAACCCGGCGGTGAGCGCCCGACCACCCCGGCGCCCGAGCCCGCCCATCCGGATGCGCAGGCCCAGAAGGAAGGCGCCAGGCCGGTGCTGCCCGCCCGCGCCCGCGGAGAAGATGGCGCCGCCGATCCAGCAGAAATAGCATGGGCATTCGGGGCCGCGCGGCCGAAGCGATATGACGGCGCCATGACCGTCCTCGCCACGATGTGATCTGCGCTGCCGCTTTTAGAGCCTCGCCTGCCGGCATCCGCCGCCGCATAATCCCTCATCGCGCGCCAGCGCCAACGACAGATGAGGCTGATGATGAAAATCGACGACGTCAGGCGAACCGCCTATTCGATGCCGTTGACCAACCCCGCGTTTCCGCCGGGACCTTACCGGTTCTTCAACCGCGAATATTTCGTCATCACCTATCGCACCGATCCCGAGGCACTCGCCGCCATGGTGCCGGAGCCGCTCGAAGTCACCGAGGCGGTCGTCAAATACGAATTCATCCGCATGCCCAATTCAACCGGCTTCGGCGACTACACCGAAACCGGACAGGTGATCCCGGTTCGCTTCAAGGGCGAGGAGGGCGCCTATACGCATGCGATGTATCTCGACGACGAAGGGCCGATCGCCGGCGGCCGCGAGCTCTGGGGATTTCCCAAGAAATTGGCGAGACCGAAGATTGAAGTCGAGAGCGATGTGCTGGTGGGAACGCTGCATTACGGCTCGGTGCTCTGCGCCTCCGCCACGATGGGCTACAAGCACCGCCCCGTCGATCATGACGCCGTGCTCAAGAGCATGAAGGCGCCGAATTTCATCCTGAAGATCATCCCGCATGTCGATGGCAGTCCGCGGATCTGCGAACTGGTGCGTTTCTCGCTCGAAGACATCACCTTGAAAGAGGCCTGGACCGGCCCCGCCGCCCTCGGCCTTTTCCCGCACGCGCTTTGCGATGTCGCAAAGCTGCCGGTGCGCGAGGTGGTGTCCGCGCTGCATTTCAAGGCGGATCTGACGCTGGGACTGGGGACGGTGGCGTTCGATTACATGAAGAAGTGACGTCCGTCATTCCGGGGCGCGCGTGAGCGCGAGCCCGGAATCCATAACCACGATCGGGAGTATGGATTCCGGCCTGCGCCAAGTGGCGCATCCCGGAATGACAAGCGGAGAGAGCCGTCGCCGCTCGCGCCGCTACCGCACCAGCACGTTCCTGAACTGCCACGGATCCGTCGTATCGATGTCCTCCGGAAACAGTCCCGGCCGGTCGGTCAGCGGCGTCCAGTCGGTGTAAAAACCCTTCACCGGGCCGAGATAGGGCGTCTGGATTTCGAGGCAGCGGCGGAAATCCATCTCGTCGGCCTCGACGATCCCGGCGGTGGGATTTTCCAGCGCCCACACCATGCCGGCCAGCACGGCGGACGACACCTGCATGCCGGTGGCGTTCTGGTACGGACAGATCCGCCGCGTCTCCTCGATCGAGAGCTGCGAGCCGTACCAATAGGCGTTCTTGCCGTGGCCGTAGAGCAGCACGCCGAGCTCGTCGATGCCGTCCTCGATCTCGTTCTCGTCCAGGATGTGCCATTTCGGCTGCATCTTGCCGGTGGCGCCGAACATCTCGTGCAGCGACAGCACGGCGTCGTTGGCGGGGTGATAGGCGTAGTGGCAGGTCGGGCGGTAGACCACATTGCCGCCGTCGCGCACCGTGAAATAGTCGGCGATCGAGATCGACTCGTTGTGGGTGACGAGAAAGCCGTATTGCGCGCCCGGCGTCGGGCACCAGGAGCGCACGCGGGTGTTGGCGCCGGGCTGCAGCAGATAGATCGCCGCACCGCAGCCGTCATGGTGGGTGCGGCCATTGTCCGGCATCCACTTCTCGTGGGTGCCCCAGCCGAGCTCGGCCGGCTGCATGCCCTCGGAGACGAAACCCTCCACCGACCAGGTGTTGACGAACACGTTCATCGGCTTCGGCTTCTTGGAGCGCTGGGTGTCGCGTTCGGCGATGTGGATGCCCTTGACGCCGAGCTTGTGGGCGAGCTGGCCCCAGCCCTCGCGGCTCTTCGGCTCGTTGAACGGCGTGTTGGTGTCGCGGGCGATGTCGAGCAGCGCCTGCTTGACGAACCACGACACCATGCCGGGATTGGCGCCGCAGGTGGAGACCGCGGTGGTGCCGCCCGGGCTCTTGTGCTTGGCCGCCAGCAGGGTCTCGCGCAGCGCGTAGTTGGAGCGCTTTTCGGGGCCGATGTTCTTGTCGAAATAGAAGCCGAGCCACGGCTCCACGACGGTGTCGATATAGAGCGCGCCGATCTCGCGGCACATGGTCATGATGTCGACCGAGGAGGTGTCGACCGACAGGTTGACGCAAAAGCCCTGGCCGCCGCCGGCGGTCAGCAGCGGCACCAGCACCTCGCGGTAATTGTCTCTGGTGATCGCCTGCTTGATGAAGCGCACGCCGTGCTGCTTTGCCAGTTCGCCGTCCTCATGCGGATCGATGATGACGAAGCGCGATTTGTCGTAGGCGAAATGCCGCTCGATCAGCGGCAGGGTGCCTTTGCCGATCGAACCGAAGCCGATCATGACGATGGGGCCGGAAATTTTCGCGTGGATGGGCGCGGGCGGGCTCATGGATATCGTCTCCGAAAATGGGGATGCGGTTGGCGCGAACGGGATCAGGCGGTGCGCCGTTTCGCGGTGACTTCGATTTCGATCTTCATCTCGGGCTTGTAGAGACCCGCGACCACCAGGATCGTCGCGGCCGGGCGGATGTCGCCGAGAACCTCGCCGCAGACCGCGAAATGGGCGTCCGCGTCCTTCGGGTCGGTGATGTAATAGGTCGCGCGGACGATATCGGCCATCGCGAAACCGCCTTCTTTCAAGGCGGCCTCGATGGTCTTGAAGCAGTTCCGTGACTGGCTCGTGACATCGGGCGGCATCATCATGGTCGCGTAGTCGTAGCCGGTGGTGCCGGCGACGAAGGCGAAATCGCCGTCGATCACGGCGCGGCTGTAGCCGGCGGTCTTCTCGAACGGGGAGCCGGTGGAAATGAGACGGCGTGGCATCAGGACCTCGACATTAAGGATTTCGGGCGGTTTACGGGCTTTTTGCCGGTGCGCGCAACCCCTCGCTATATCACTGCGGGCGCTGTGTCACGTTGGGAGGCGGCGGCGTCGCCGAGCCCCATCGGCGCGCGAAGATGTCCCGGACGATCATGACCGCGATCATGATCACGAGGATCGTGGTGATGGTCCGGCCGCGCGGGTTCGGCGCGTCGCGTGTGGTGGGCTGATTGGCTGCCATGACATTGGGCAATCAGGCGGCATGCCGGGACCGGCCGCGGCGCCCTGGCGCGGCGCGCCTGTTTCCCGTGTGTTTCCAGCGCCTTGGATTTCCGGCACGGAGGGCACCGGTCGGCATGATCATCCCGCAGGCGCCGTCGAGCGCGCCCTCGCGCAGTTCGAGCGCGAGCAGGCGGTCGCGCTCGAACGGGCCGGGCAGCGACAGCTCGCCGGTCTTGCGCGCCGAGAAGCCGAAGCGGGCATAATAGGGCGCATCGCCCAGCAGGATCACCGCGCCGTGGCCGGCCGCCTTGGCGGCCGCCAGCGCCGTGACGCATCAGCGCCGCGCCGACGCCGAGCTCGCGGCAGGCCGGATCGACCGCCAGCGGGCCCAGCACCAGCGCCGGCACGCCCCCGGCGCTGACGTGCCACAACCGCAGCGTCCCGACCAGCCGGTCTGTCTGCCCATCCTGGCGCACGGCCGAGAAGGCGAGGCCTTCGGCGGGCGCGCGTCCGTCGCGCAGGCGCTGGCAGGTGCGCAGATGGCGGTTTTCGCCAAAGCAGGCATCGAGCAGCGCTTCACGGGCAGCGACGTCCGAGGCACGCTCCGCTGCGGATCGCGAACGGAGCGGCGTCGGGGGTGAGGGCAATCGGGGTCTTGCGCAAGGCAGTCATGGCACGTCAGTCCCCGCTTCCCGACGGCAGCAAGCCGCGCGGGAGCGTTGTCGGTAAATTCGCGTATGGAAGGGAGGGGAGCCGGCGGACCGGCTCCCGGGTTATTCTGGCCTCAAGGAGGCTGCCGTCAGATGTGGTAGGTCCGCAGCGGCGGGAAGCCGTTGAAGGCCACCGACGAGTAGGTCGACGTATAGGCGCCGGTGCCCTCGATCAGCAGCTTGTCGCCGATCTCGAGCGTCACCGGCAGCGGGTACGGCATCTTCTCGTACAGCACGTCGGCGGAATCGCAGGTCGGGCCCGCGAGCACGCACGGCGTCATCTCCGCACCGTCATGCGGGGTGCGGATGGCGTAGCGGATCAACTCGTCCATGGTCTCGGCGAGACCGCCGAACTTGCCGATGTCGAGATAGACCCAGCGCACCTCGTCCTCGTCGCTCTTCTTGGAGATCAGAACGACTTCGGTCTCGATGATGCCGGCATTGCCGACCATGCCGCGTCCCGGCTCGATGATGGTCTCCGGGATCTGGTTGCCGAAATGCTTGCGCAGCGCACGGAAGATCGACCGGCCGTACTGCACGACCGGCGGCACGTCCTTGAGGTACTTGGTCGGGAATCCGCCGCCCATGTTGACCATGGACAGGTTGATGCCGCGCTCGGCGCAGTCACGGAACACGGTCGAGGCCATCGCCAGCGCGCGGTCCCACGCCTTCACCTTGCGCTGCTGCGAGCCGACATGGAACGAGATGCCGTACGGCTCCAGCCCAAGACGCTTGGCGAGGTCGAGCACGTCGACCGCCATCTCCGGATCGCAGCCGAACTTGCGCGACAGCGGCCATTCGGCGCCGGCGCAGTCGTAGAGGATGCGGCAGAACACCTTGGCGCCGGGGGCGGCGCGGGCGATCTTCTCGACCTCGGCGGTGCAATCGACCGAGAACAGGCGAATGCCGAGCGCGAAGGCGCGCGCGATGTCGCGCTCCTTCTTGATGGTGTTGCCATAGGAGACCCGCTCCGGCGACGCGCCGGCGGCCAGCGCCATCTCGATCTCGGCGACCGAGGCGCAGTCGAAGCACGAGCCCATCGAGGCCAGCAGCGACAGCACTTCCGGCGCCGGGTTGGCCTTCACCGCGTAGAACACGCGGCTGTCCGGCAACGCCTTGGCGAAGCTCTGGTAGTTGTCGCGCACGACTTCGAGGTCGACGACGAGGCACGGCTCGACGTCCTGGCCCTCGTTACGGCGGTTGCGCAGGAATTCCTGAATGCGTTCGGTCATAGTAGCACCCTCCCAAACGGCCCAGCGACGGGGACCCGTTCAAAAATGATCTCGGATAAGAGTGCCCTGGCCACATCGCGCGATGGAGGCGCAACGAAGCCAAAAAACTCAAACCGAATTGTGCTGCCGTGGATTGGTTGGGAAGGATCCCGCCCGCACACCTGGCAATGAAGGACAAGCCTCTTCGGTATTCGCGCCGGCTGGTGGAGAGCCGGCAGAGACCAAAAAAGCCCGATCCGTCGTTGCTTTAAGTCGCGTCCCCCGTTGAGAACGAGGTGCGCCGGTTCGCCTCCGGCTGCCAGTCACGGTTGCAAGGAGCGAAGAGACCTTCAACGGCATCTCTTGAGAGAGATGCTGGCCGATCAAGTCTTGCGACTTTTGAGTCTTTCGACTCGAGCGACCCTCGGTTCTTCGTCCCTTGGCGGCTGTCCGGCCTCTTGTCCGGATACCTACCGACTGACACACGACCACAGGCACGTGCGAAATTGGGCAAGACCGGAAATAAGCGTTTTGACTCTGCTTCGCAAGATTTTTTTTAGGCTGTGGGGAAATTTCCCTAACAGCTGCTTTCACTGTCGCCGTGGCAGCGCGCGTGCCGCTGCGAAAGTGAACGGATGTTAAGCTTCGCTAACGAAGCGTAAGCATTTGAAGCAGGCGCGCAGCACTTGCCTGTTCGTGAGCGGCCTTACGCGCGCTTCGTGAACGGCTCGACGCGCTGGGCGGCGCGGATGAACGCCGCCATCACGAAGACGCCGACCGCGAACAGCACCGCCTGCAGGATGTGCGCGCCGGTGTCGTCGAGACCGAACAGGATCGCCAGCGCCCAGCCGCCGGCGAACGCCGCGCCGAACACTTCGGCGCCGATCAGGATCGCCGCGGAGATGACGGTGATGA
>CAWHRA010000011.1:0-769396 GCA_963831585.1 uncultured Alphaproteobacteria bacterium
GGTCCATGGGCGCGCGATATTTTCGGCATGTCCTATGGCGGCCTGGCGTCGTTCGTGGACGTTTACGCCGGAGGTGTTCTGCTGCGCCGTCCCCGTGGTCGGCATTTCCAACCTGCAGACGCTGCTGGAATCTATGCCGCCCTATTGGGCCGGTTTCGCCGAAAACATGTATCGCAGCTACGGCGATCCGCGCACTGAGGAGGGCCGCAAGCTGCTCGCCGAGCGCTCACCCATCAACAGGGTCGAGAACAGCAAAAAGCCGATGCTGATTTTTTCACGGCGCCAATGATGTGCGTTGCAAGGTGACGGAAAGCGATACGATTGTTGCCGCGATGCAGGCCAAAAATATTCCAGTGACCTAAATCGTTTATCCGGACGAAGGGCACGGGTTCAACAAACCACCCAATCGCATTTCCTACATCGCAATAGCCGAGGCGTTTTTTGCACGGCGTCTGGGCGGTGCCTGCGAAGCCATTGTTGAGGACCTTTAGGGCTCTAGCCACGAGGTTCGTGCAGGCGCCGACATACTGACGGACTTGGGTGTGACTAAACAGGCGATAGATATGGTCTGATGCGCGCGGCGCATGTCTCTTCATGGCACGAAACCGACATGGCCGGCCTGTTCGGCGATGTCCGGTCTCAAGGTGCCGGCTCAACCCGTCGACGCAACACAGGCATTAAATCTCTCTGCTGGCGTTTCGAATTGCAAGGTCTCACGCGGCCGTTCGTTTAGCTGACGAGCCACCTTGTTCAGATGGGCTTGCGAATGCACCGACAAGTCGGTGCCCTTTGGAAAGTACTGTCTCAGCAGGCCATTGGTATTCTCGTTCGACCCGCGCTGCCACGGGCTTTGCGGGTCGCAAAAATAGACATCGATGTTGGTTGCCATCGAAAAGCGCCGATGATCCGTCAGTTCCTTGCCCCGGTCCCAGGTCAGGGACTTATACAGTTCTTTTGGTAGCTTCTTCGCCTGCTTGATGAGCGCGTTGACTACAGTCTGGGTGTCCTTGCCTGCCACCTTGGCCAACATCACGTAACGCGTTTGACGCTCGACTAAGGTCGCGATGTAGGTGTTGTTCGGCCCGGACAGCAGATCGCCCTCCCAATGGCCAGGCACCGCCCTATCTTCAACCGCCGCCGGTCGCTGACGGATTGAGACGGCATCCTTCATATGTCCCCGTCTATCGCCATTCGGATCAACCGGTCTGGAGCGACGCATCGAGCGCTTCGATCGAAGATGGCGAAGCAGCTCTTTCTTGAGCACGCCGCGCGCTTGGACAAACAGGCTGCGATAGATGGTCTCGTGTGACACCTGATTATACTCGTCTTCAGGATGCGTTCTCTTCAGCCAACCGGCAATCTGCTCGGGTGACCAATCCAATCTGAGCTTCGCTGCCACGGCCTGCCGAAGCCGCGAATTGATCGCCAATTTACAACATTTTGGACGACGCGATCGTGCCCAGGCATTCTCGTCCGCAACTGTCGCCCAGTAGCGATTACAGCCGCCATTGCGGCTCATTTCACGACTCACCGTCGAGGGCGAGCGGCCAAGCAGTTTGGCGATAGACCGGGCCGATTGACGTGCCGTAACGCCTCTGGAAATCACCTCGCGTTCCGCAAGCGTCAATGCCAACCTGGAGCGACGCCGCTCCGCAGGACGAAACCCTCCATGCGGGGCGACCAGAAAATAGATCGACGATGACTCCTTACCAAAAGCTCGCCCGATCGCCTTCAGTGACTCCCCGCGCTTCCAACGGTCCCATAATTCGGTCTTTTCTGCCGCGGTAAAACCTCTATGAAATCTCCGTTCCATCCTACACTCCATCTTTTCCCTTTAAGATAAAGTGTTGCGTCGGTCGGTTGAGACCGCCAGGGTAGAACGGAAGTCGGATTTCGAGGGCGGCAGATCCGTTGATGACCCTAAACGGACCGCGCCGTCGCTCCCGCATGTGCGAAATTCAAGCGTTCTGTACCTGACCCCGCGATGGAATAGTTAGCGATCGACATCGGACGCTCAATGAGCAAAGCTAGATCAAGCAACCAGATCACTGCTCAGAACTGGCAAACGCGAAATGATCAACGCTTCACACCGGATCCGACATGGTCCTCTTTGTTAGCCCGACGCCGCTCAATGCCTTCAGGTATCATGGCGCTCACGTTCCGCCATGCTCGCACGGCGCGGATGCGGTGGGAGCGTGTGGCTTTCCTCAAAGCACCGAAGAGCGGTGCCCGTCGGGACAATTCGGTCGTTTCAGCTGGTGTTCTACGCGGCGTATCGGTCAAGCCAAAAAACTCGGCGATGTGAGCCGATGAGGAGATACCCGCCTCTAACATACAGGGCCCGGCAACGCCGCCTTCTGAATGAGTAAGAGGGGTGCCGTGTGCCATCTCCGTGATTGTGTAGGAATCGACTACCGTCTCTCCATCGGCATTCCACCAGACTTGCCGGGAATGCCCGTCTCGAATTTGGTCTGACATCGGCGTCAACGGAAGTCCGTGAACGTCCAGCCATTGCTTGATGATCTCGCCTGCGTTCGATGGCTTCACTATTCGGTCCGCGCTACCGTGCCAGACAGACAACTTCGGCCAGATGTTCCTATTTGGTGAAGCCTCCCTCACCAGATCGCCCAACTCGCGGGAGGATTTTGGCGGAGCTTGGAACATGCCGCGTAGCGCTTCCTGAGCGTTGGTTGCGCCGCCATAAGGAAGGCCTGCAATGACTGCACCAGCCGCGAACACATCAGGATAGGTGGCGAGCATTGCTAACGTCATCGCGCCGCCAGCGGACAGGCCCGTCACGAAGATCCGCCTACGATCGATGTCCTGGTCGCGCACCATTTGCTCGACCATTTGCGCAATCGAATGTGCCTCGCCTTCGCCGCGCTGAGTGTCATTGCGCTCGGAACCAATTGAAAGAGCGGTTCAGATTGTTTCTTCGACTCTGCTCCGGCATCAGCAGGGCAAAGCCATATCGGTCTGCTAATGTCGACCAGCCTGCACCAAGGTCGTAGTCGGCCGCCGACTGCATTGAGCCGTGAAGAACGACGACAAGAGCGGGTCTTGGCGAAAGATTATCAGGCAGGTAGGTCAACATCCGTAACGCGCCTGGATTTGTTCCGAAGTCCTCAACTTCTTGGAGGTGGGACAAAGACGGGCGCCACGCATTCACGATGGCTAGGACTAGTGACACAGCAACTCCTTGTCAGGCGCTCGTCTTCAGCGCTGTCGGGAACTGAGCACGTAGGAATTTGCTGCTGCATTGCACGCTAAAATTAATATTATACCCGCGCACAGTGTTGTGAGGAGTGGGATGTGGGGCAACGATTGTTTTCGTGCTCGGCCGCGCGACCGAGGTGCGCAAACGAAGCAATGAGACGTGGCTCAAAATCGATTATGGCAGCTCCACATCAGAATAGAGAGCATGTGGCTAAGACGAGTCTATTTTGTGCTTTCGAAATTTCTCTGCGCGAAGATGTTGGCACCGAAGCGACAGGCTGTGTTACTCAAAGGGTCTCGTGATGTTGATTGCTCTTCGGGCAACCTCGAAGCCGCAACTGACAATCTATACAATATGGGCCGCTTCCGCAGCTGGCACATTTCAGACCTCACGCGATGTCCGATTTGAGTCCGCTGTGCGCACCAAAGCGGACATCGTCCGGCGGCAGTGCGCGAGCTGCATTAGCCGCCTGCGCCAACGCTTACGTATATCTTTTATTGCCCGGCAACGTCGCCGTCGCTCACGGCGAACCGCTGAGACTGCGGGCGATGTCGCGGTTGCTCTTGGAATTGAGGGACTATCGATGGCCGATAGAAAGCATGTAGGGCGCGGGCGGCGTTCGTCCCTGTTCACCGCATGGCTGGCGATCCGACCGCGCGTTTGAGCCGGGCAATACCCGATGGCGAATTGCCGCGAGGTATCGATGGCGGCGACCGACCGCGCGGACGCGTCCCCGATGACCGAGACAGAGTGTTCAGCGGTATCCGATTGTCTGTCCCGGCCTTCATGATGTCGCCAGAATGGAGCGTCAACAAGGCCGGTGCGTTGGCTTGGAGGCGGCACATGAGAAACATCGTGGACGAAGTGGGCGAGATCATCGCGAAAACAACGGATGACCATACGCTGATCGGCGGCCACCACCGCCTCGCGGTGGCGGCCAGCCTCGGACGAAAACTGTTCTGGAAAGATACCGGCGAACCTGTGAAGCTTGATCCCTTCTTCAAGGGAAATTCTCATCGAAATACAGCTTGATGCGCAGGCAACGTAACGCGACTGGCGTCCGGTCGCGGCGCATCACGTCGATGCTGCCGAGTTCATGCATCTGATGACCGTGGGCGGGTCTAGCGCCACTCCTCCTCGCGCTCCCCGGAGGCGACTAGTCGTCCGCGTCGGCCTTGCCTTGGCATGTCGGCCCGGTGTTCGCGCGACATGGTGGTGAGGCGCAACATCGACGCGGCGGTGATGCAGATCAGGCGCGAGATCAGGCCGGGGCCTTTCAAGATCATCGGGCCGGGTACATCCGCCGCGCCATCCGATCCTGGCGCTAATTACCCCACCCGATCTGGTGCAGATCATGGCAGCGATGCGACATTCACGTGACTACTGAAGCGGTTGGCGGCCAGTTCTCGCGCGCGCCAATCGGCGCGGCGACAACGCTCGATAGCTAACGCTTCACTAGCGAGCATCGTCGCGATTGCACGGTTCAGCTCTTCGCCGGTCTAAGTGCGCCGAATGCGCAGCACAATCTGCAGCCCCATAATGAGCGCTACGCGGGAAGAGAGCAGGTGGAATGCCTGTCGCTCACAAAACCCGATGAACGCCATTACCGCTTGAGGCGATTTGCAGATCAAAGTGATGATTCAGTCGCTTGGCGGAAGTCATCTGAGCCAGACGACGGCTCCGGGCTGGACCGGAACCATTGCCATACGGGAGGCTTGTTGATGCACTGCCGGACGCGACTACCCAATGCGTCCGATGAATTGACGGCCTCAGCATGCACCCCCACGGCTGAGGCCGTTTCTTTTCGACCATCTCGACGCAATCGCGGCTAGGCCTCGATGATGACCTTGAGCGGCTACGACCATTGGCCGAAGAACACCCGCCCAAGGTACTAGCAGATCGGCTCCGAGCGCGAGGGCTGCACGTTCACCTGCCGGACGTACTCCTTGCGCACAATATCCCCCCGCCGTGGAGTGCCTGGTCGTCGCATTTGATCGATTTATTGTCGCTCGACGGTAGAAAGCCAATACTCGTGGGCTTCAGCGCATCGACCACCCTGGCCGCCGAGCTTGCTACCAAAATTCCAGCCCAAGGGACGCAAGCGCCACGCGCTGGTTGACACCGACGGCCGCGGCCTCGTCATCGAACCCCATCCGGCCAGTATCCAGGATCGCGACGGCGGCGGACCGCTTCTGCAGGCTTCGCGCCGCATCTTCCCGTTCATCCAGCGGGTCTTCGCCGACAGCGGTTATGCGGGCGAGAAGGTCGCCAAGGCCACCTTGATAGCGGTCGAGATCGTGCGCAAGAAACCCGGTCAGGTTGGCTTCGCTGTTAACCCGCGGCGCTGGGTCGTCGAGCGGTTCTTCGCGTGGATTGGGCGCAATCGGAGGCTGGCAAAGGACTTCGAAGCCACCATCGGCTCCGCACGCGCCTTCCTCTACGCCGCATCCGTCATGTTGCTTGTGCGTCGTATTGCTTATGCTTCATGACTTTCGAAACCGCCTCTAAGCGAGCGGCCGCTCGTTTGTCGGCAATCAGGCCGGTGCAAAGCACCGTCCTTGGTAATAAACCGTGCCTTGACAGGTTAGGGAGCGCGAGACACCTTTAACGAACGCCAACAATTGCGTTGGCCTCCGGCAGAGGAGACACAATGACTCCACCTGCGAAAATTGCCGCAGTGACCGCTTCTGCAATGTTCGGACACTAGCGTAGCGGCTAACACACGAGCGGCGTTCCGGGAGCGGCCTATGGGCCTCATCAGTTAGGCATGGACCAACTTGGCCCCGCCCGGAGTGACTATAAAAAATCCCGCAGCCGGGCAATTTCAGAAATAACTCTGGCGGTCAGGACGGCGCTCACTAGTGGATGCTTGGACATCGCTGAGATCGAGAAACGGCGCGCTCCCGGAATACGGCGACGATTACGACATGGACTAAAGTCGCCGTCTCATTCCGACACCTCATACTCGAATGCGACGCCTTCCGGGTCATTCTCCTGCAACCACGTTTCCGCGTCGATGGGCTCGTCCTGCGTATCCTCAAGCGAGAACAGGAATTGGAGACCGGCCACCGCTAGGCTCGGCTCGTCATCAATTCCTTCTCTTAATTTGCCGACTAAAAACTCAGCAAGCGCCGGGCGGGCCAAGCACTCCAGGACGCCACCGTTCCTATCCGGTTGGAAGTAATATTCCCACGCCGAATTGAAGGCGCGGATGAGCAGTTCGATATGATCGGGGGACAACATCGCAACATCGTCACCAAGGAATTGGTTCAAATTTACGTCCTGCGATCGATATAAATGTGACCAACTGAAGAGGCGGTTGGCAGTGCCTCACTCCAGCACCTGATACTCGAAGGCCACGCCCTCGGGATCGTTTTCCTCGAACCATGTTTCCGCAGCGTCCGGGTTCGCGAACACCTTCAGATGGTCCTTGTCACCAACCGGCTTGTCAGTGTCGACATAGATCAGAACGGTCATTGGTCCCTCTTTAGCTTTCTCTGGCCCCACCGCGGATCTTTGCGATCGGGATTGAACAAACACAAAGACCGACTGATCCAACTAGGGTACATACAGGAATTGTCGGGCGGACTTCGACTAACGAACGCTGGCAGGCTGAGGATTGCGGAAGGCAAATGACCGACGAGCACCCCAAACGCCCTAGGGACCTTGAGGGCCCCTTGTGGCGTTTGCGCTGTGATACCGCGCAGATGGCTTGTGCGACATCCCCGCTGGACGTTCCACTTCACCCCAACCTCGGTGTCCTGGCTCAACGCCGTGGAAGGCTTCTTCGCCAAGCTCACAAGGCGCCGCCTCAAGCGCGGCGTCTTCCGCTCCCTCGTCCTGCGACATGCCAAACATCATTGGCAGATTCCACTGAGGGCTGAAAAAAGCCCGCGATGCGACCGAACGGCAATGATCAGGGGTTTCTCGCGTCCTATTTTGAATTCGTAGACTGCAATTTCATAAAGGAGCCGCGACCCAACGTAGCCAAGGGTCACGAACGCGTTTTCTTGCGAACCCTTTTGAGCAACTTCCCATCGATTTGCAGCCGACAACGCATCGCCGACAGCATTGCCGGTTTCTTTGTCGATCAATACTTGGCGTTTAAAAGGCGCACTCGGCGCGGGCCGAACAAGTCCCTCGTCATTTACCCGCACCCATTCCTTAATTTCACACGAATAGACCTCGGCCACGGCTCCGGTCGGGCACACAGCAAGGGCGGCCATAATGGCTGCAAATGTGGTGTTGAGTTTCAATCAAATCACTTTCCGAACTGGCTTGTTACTCTCCCTTAGCGGCACAAGAATCCATTATCGCAAGCATTGCAATGGCAAGGTTTTCCTGCCGAATTCGAATCGTTCGTGGCCATCGTGAACCGTCCCGAGACCGCGGGACGATGGCGCCTGGCGCTGGTTGGCTGCGGCCGGCATAGCGAAGGAAGCAGCGTTGCTGCTTTTCAACTCAGTCCCTGTCGCCGTAAGCACAATCCGCCGGATCAGCTTCGTGTGTGCCCAGGCTCGGATCGAAGCGGAATAGCGTAGAGCAATAGGGGCAGACGATCTCACTGGCATCGCCTATCTTGAGGTAGATGTGTGGGTGATCTTGCGGTGGTTTATCCCCAATGCACTTGAACTCGCGGCAGCCAATGCGCACGATCGGCACCCCCACTTCATTATGAAACTTCGGATAACTTTCCATCTGCAGCGCGCGGCTTAGGCGCCCGATCGATGATGCAAAGTGCCGTGCATGGATCGTCGAGCGAAGGCTCGATCAGCACCCGGTGAGCGACGCCCCCTCGCGTCGTTCGGTTGCCGTGAAACGTACCCAGAGCGACACGTCCATCGTCAGTGTCTCCCACCACGGGAGAGGGTTGGAAGCTAACGCACCTGCAGAGGCGCCGGGGTCGCCATCGCCGCGACGCGGTGCTTCACTGCATTCTGCACCTTCGCGAAGGCGCCCACCTCGATCTGGCGTACGCGCTCGCGCGAGAGGCCGAATTCCTCGGCCAACTCCACGAGTGTGATCTGTTCCTCAGCGAGCCGGCGCGTCTCGAAGATGCGCCGCTCGCGCTTGTTGAGCACGGTGAGCGCATCGGACAGCGTCTTGTGGCGGTTATTGAACTCCTCGCTCGCGGCGAGCATCGTCTCCTGGTCCGGGGATTCGTCCACCAGCCGGTCTTGCCACTCGCCGGAATCGCCGTCCTCGCGGATCGCGGCGTTGAGCGAGGCATCGCCGCCGAGTCGCCGGTTCATGTAAATCACGTCCGTTTCGGTGACGCCGATCCGCCGGGCGATGATCTTCACCTGGTCCAGCCGCATATCGCCATCGTCGAGGATGGCGAGTTTGTTCTGGGTCTTGCGGAGGTTGAAGAACACCTTCTTCTGGTTGGCCGTGGTGCCCATCTTCACCAGCGACCGCGAGCGCTGGATGTATTCCTGGATCGCCGCCTTGATCCACCACACGGCGTAGGTGGCGAACCGGAAGCCCTTCTCCGGCTCGAAGCGCTCGACCGCTTGCATCAGGCCGACATTGCCCTCGGAGATCGCCTCCGAGATCGGCAGGCCGTAGCCGCGATAGTACTTGGCGATCTTGGTCACGAGCCGCAGATGGCTGGTGACGAGCTTGTGCGCCGCGTCGCGATCGCCGTGCTCGCGCCAGCGCTTGGCTAGCAAGTATTCTTCCTGGCGCTCCAACATCGGGAACCGCCGGATTTCCTCAAGATAGTGGGTGAGGCCGGGTTCGGCCGTAAGGATCGGCAGGGCTGCGTTGCGGGCCATGATCAGGCCCTCCAACTAGTTTCGAAACGAAATTATCTTCATCAGATCGGTTGTCAAGTTAATTTCGAAACGCTATTATCTGTCAAAGAGGCAATCATGTCAGCGCGCGAAACGGCAGAGCTCCTGCTGCAGGTGGGACGGCTCGTACAAGCTGAGGGCTATGACGGCGAACTCAGTCCGGCCCAATGGATGGCGCTCCGCTTCTTCGCCCGTGCCAACCCGTTCTCGCGGACCCCGTCGGCCTTCGCGGAATTTCAAGCGACAACCCGCGGCACCGCGACGCAAGCTATTAAGGCGCTTGAAGCGGGCGGGTACTTGGTCCGACAGCAATTCAAGACGGACGGGCGAAGCGTAAGTCTGCGACTGACGAGCAAGGGCAAAAAAGCGCTTGCACGGGATCCGTTCGAAATTCTGGTGCGCGCCGTAGATTCGCTCGACACGACAGGGCGAACTGCGATGCGTCGCGCCCTGCACCAAGTGCTGTCCACTCTAGCTACGAGTGGGGCGCGTCGGCAGATCGGTGTTTGCGCGGACTGCACGCATTTCGGCAGAGAGATGTGCGGCAACCTGCCGAGCACGGGCTCCTCGGCCACTGAATGCCTGCTCCTGGGTGTTCCGATTCAGCCAGAGGACGTAGGTCTTCTGTGCGTCCATTTTCAACCAATGAACGAGCACCGCGAGGACGGCGGACACGATGAATGAGTTCACCACTGCGGTCTGCTGAAAGGACGCTTAATTGACCTTCGTCGTCAACGAGAGCTGTATTCGCTGCAAAATCATGGACTGCGTCGACGTGTGCCCCGTGGACTGCTTCTACGAGGGCGAGAACATGCTCGTTATCCACCCGGACGAATGCATCGATTGCGGGGTCTGCGTGCCGGAATGCCCGGTCGACGCGATCAAGCCTGACACCGAGCCGGGGCTTGAGAAATGGCTGTCGCTGAATGCAGAATACGCGAAAATCTGGCCAAATATTATGGTCAAAAAAGCGCCCCCGCCCGACTCCAAGGAGTGGGAGGGGAAGCCGGACAAACTCCAATACTTCTCACCAAATCCCGGCGTGGGTGATTGAGGCGGACAAGGTCAACGTCCACCCGGTTTGCGACGTGCTATTCATAGCGAGCCAAAGCCACTCATTGAGAAGCAAACCCGGCGAAAGATCATGAGTTTCTTCGAGCGTCTAAAGACAGAAGCATCCGCCGAGTGGCGGGCCTACACTGAGCATCCCTTCACGAACGGGTTGGCAGACGGTTCGCTCGCCGAAGCGGCGTTTCGTCACTACCTCGTTCAGGACTACCTGTTCCTCACCGAGTTTGCTCGCGCCTACGCGCTCTCCGTCTACAAGTCGCCCAAGCTCGCTGACATGCGCGAAGCGGCGGCCGGCCTCTCGGCCATCCTCGACATCGAGATGAACCTGCATGTGAAGCTCTGCGCCGGCTGGGGTCTGTCGCCCAGCGATCTTGAACAAACCCCTCCGGCGGTCGAGATGCTGGCCTATACACGCTACGTGCTCGACGCGGGAATGCGCGGCGATCTGTTGGCACTCAAGGTGGCGCTTGCCCCCTGCGTGATCGGCTACGCGGAGATCGCGACGCGGCTCGCCTCCCGACCCGATGTGCACGCTGCAACGAACCCATATCGCGTTTGGATCGCCGAGTATGCCGGTGCACCATACCAGGAGGTCGCGGCGAAAGCGCGGGCGCACCTGGAGGGTCTCGCCGATCTCTACGTCACGCCGGCCCGCGAGGCAGAGCTGATCGTGATCTTCAAGGAAGCCACCCGGCTCGAGGCCGACTTCTGGGAAATGGGCTGGCGTGCGGGCCAGCGTGTTGAATAGTCACTGACTGCGTACCGTGTCGGAAGGGTTACAGCATCACTATCAACCGCAAAGGCGAAAGCCTCGAAACGGAGTACAGTGTTGTACCATCCACCGGCACTACCGACACTCGCGGACATAATTCAGAAGTTCAAAGAGAACACGCTCCAGCAGAGCAGCAAACCATATGAGGAGAGGGATCATGTACAACGATTCTCTGTTCAATGCGTTCGCTCGGTTCTACGAGGCCAGAAACGAAAGCGATATGTCGATGGCGGAATATCTGGAATCGTGTCGGGGCGATCCGATGCGATATGCCAATGCCGCTGAGCGGCTCTTGGCAGCGATCGGCGAACCTCAAATGATTGATACGGCCAAGGACGCCCGCCTTGGCCGTATCTTTTTGAACCGGACCATGCGCGCCTATCCGGCCTTCGCTGGATTCCATGGCATGGAAGAAACCATCGAGCGCATCGCCGGCTTCTTCCGGCAGGCCGCCCAGGGTCTGGAAGAGCGCAAACAGATTCTCTATCTGCTCGGCCCCGTGGGCGGTGGAAAATCGTCGCTGGCAGAGCGACTGAAATCGTTGATGGAAGTCCATCCCATCTACGTGCTGAAGGCCGGCGACGAACTCAGTCCGGTGTTCGAGAGTCCGCTCGCTCTGTTCGATCCGGAGCAACTCGGACCGATGATCGAGGAGAAGTACGGCATTCCGCGCCGCCGCTTCAACGGTCCGATGAGCCCGTGGTGCTATAAGCGGCTCGAGGCCTTCGGCGGCGACATTTCGCGCTTCCGCGTCGCCAAGATCCAGCCCTCGCGCCTGCGGCAGATCGCGATTGCGAAAACCGAACCTGGCGATGAGAACAATCAGGACATCTCCTCGCTGGTCGGCAAGGTCGACATTCGCAAGCTGGAGACCTTCGCCCAGAACGATCCCGATGCCTACAGCTACTCCGGTGGTCTTAATCGCGCCAACCAGGGCATTCTCGAATTCGTTGAGATGTTCAAGGCCCCGATCAAGATGCTGCACCCGCTTTTGACGGCGACCCAGGAAGGCAACTACATCGGCACCGAAAATATCGGGGCGATCCCCTTTACCGGCATCATTCTCGCGCATTCGAACGAATCCGAATGGCAAAGCTTCAAGTCCAACAAGAAGAACGAAGCCTTCATCGACCGCATCTGCGTCATCAAGGTGCCGTACTGCCTGCGGGTGACCGAGGAGCAGAAGATCTACGAGAAGCTCATTTCGGGATCCGAGCTCGCTGCCGCGCCGTGCGCGCCGGCAACGCTCGAGACGCTCGCGCGATTCTCGGTGATGTCGCGTCTGCGCAAGCACGAGAACTCGACGACCTTTGCGAAGATGCGGGTCTATGACGGGGAAAGCCTCAAAGAGTCCGATCCCAAGGCCCGCAGCGTCCAGGAATACAAGGACGCCGCCGGCGTCGATGAGGGCATGGACGGCATCTCGACGCGCTTTGCCTTCAAGGTTCTGGCTGCGACCTACAATCACGACACCTCGGAGCTGGGCGCCGATCCCGTCCATCTGATGTATGTGCTCGAGCATGCGATCCGGCGCGAGCAGCTTTCGGAGGAAGTCGAAAAGCGCTACCTCGAATTCATCAAGGCCGAACTCGTGCCGCGCTACGCCGAATTCATTGGCCACGAGATCCAGAAAGCCTATCTGGAATCCTATTCGGATTACGGTCAAAACCTGTTCGATCGCTACGTGGATTATGCCGATGCCTGGATCGAGGATCAGGACTTCAAGGACCCCGATACCGGCCAGATGCTCAATCGGGAGCTTCTCAACCAGGAACTGACCAAGATCGAGAAGCCAGCGGGCATCGCCAGCCCGAAGGATTTCCGCAACGAGGTGGTCAAGTTTTCGCTGCGGTCGCGGGCGCAGAATGCCGGCAAGAATCCGTCCTGGACCTCTTACGAAAAGATCCGCGAGGTCATCGAGAAGCGCATCTTCTCGCAGGTCAAAGACCTTCTTCCCGTTATCTCGTTTGGCTTGAAAAAGGACGGCGATACCGAAAAGAAGCACGGCGAGTTCGTCGAGCGGATGGTGGGGCGCGGCTATACCGAGCGTCAGGTTCGCCGGCTCGTCGAATGGTACATGCGTGTGAAGCAAGCCGGCTGAGGCGGATGCAAAAGTGGCCATGCACATCGTTGATCGGCGCCTGAATCCGGGCAGCAAAAGCCTGGAGATGCGCATTGAGCCTGCCGGTTCGCGCCGGCGGGTTTTACACGTCCCGGCAATGAAACTTTCGCCGGCTTCTTTGGCTGATCCTGCCTTATTTCGCCGCTATACGCGGGCTATGAGAACCTTGGTGATCGTTTTTGTATTGGCGTTGATCTCGATCGCCTTCGAAGTCTATTCGGATGCCGCGATGACGAGCGCAGAAATCCGTCACGGAGCTCCCGATCCTGTGACTGTGGCTATCGTCCATGGGCTCAAACGAGGTTGAGCTCGTCGGGGCTGGGCAGGCATTAGGCCGCCTGTGTTCCTGAATGCTTCGCGGGGTGCCCAAAAGGGTTTCACGGAACACGGGGCGGGTCCGCCCGTGCGCTGGCGCCGATCGACCGGCCCATGACAGCCCGCATACAGAACCCGCAGCGGTGACTCGCTCAGGTCCAGCAATCGACCATCTTCAGGGCAGTGCGACAGTTTGATTGTGGCAGGGTTCCCGGGCTGGAAAAGGACCGACTCCGGGCGCATATTCAGGGGATGGCGACAATTGTCCAATGCAACAATTGCGGCGCCGAGTACAGACGCACTGCAGAGAAGTTCTTGGTGCCGCATACCGGTCACGCATCCTGTGAAGTCTGCGGGGCTACGCTAAAGTCTTGGTTGGAAAACACCCACTTTGGCATATTCGAGCTAGTCAAACGCCCAGACGGAAAGCCTGATGACAAGCCATCCCAAACGCCATAGGGATTCCAACCAGCTCGCAAATCGATTTCCTGACGACCCCACATTGGCTGTTCCCGGGGTGCATAGGATCGTTGATGCCGAACGACGAGAGATTCACAGTTTTGGCTGCGTCAGCGATACTACTGTCCGTCGTCTCGCTTGCATCGCCCGATGCGCGAGCTGAGGAAACGGGGCGTCCGAAAACAACCGGTTATCCGGCCGTGGAAGATGTGCCGCTAAGGCCCGAGAAGCCAGCCATGACGGCCGATGAACAGTTGAAGCTAAAGAAAGAGCTGTCCGCCGCGCGCGACCGCCAGACGGCAGCCGATAAAGCCCGAGGGGGCGCTGCGCGAGTTAAACCCGTTAAGCCCCAGTAAAGCGCCCCTATTGGCTATCGACGATCCCGCGCTGCCAGCCAGCCCGCGAATCCCGTACTCTCCAGCGGGCTTGCGCCCCGTTGGAAATTAAAAGGGCCGCCCGCGGAGCGGCCTCAGGAGGTTCCGAGCGAATGCATCATCTGCGCGCACATTTGCTGGACCGCATCGGTGTAATGGCCGTGGGCAAATTGCTGGTCGGCAAAATATAGCACAACGAGAACGATTACCGTGGCTCCCAATTCCTTCATCAGTGCTCTCCGAATCAGCTTCAGCCGACCGCGACAAGTAAGCGCCAGCGATTGTTCGAATTGAGACTGTGGGCCGTTCACCCGCGGACCAACCACGCACCAGCAGCCTTCCAGATGTTTCCACGGACCGTCGAGATGGCGATGGACCTGCTGGAGTTTCAGATCCAGCAGTTCGCTGAGCAATAGGGCCGCGCCATCACGGTCGTGGTCCCGCGGTGGGGAATTGCTTCATTGAAAATTCAGCAAATCAGGCAGTCACAACCTCGAGACTTGGATTAATTTTTCGAGCTCATGGCGACCGTCCGCGTGAGCTTCCTGATCGGTGGCGAACGATTCCATGGAAGATTGAACAGGTCTTCCGTTCTCTCTGATGTCCCAGCGAAAGCGACCCACATGAATCGTGCAGGGCCGGGTTACAAGGTCATATGGTTGCGGCGATTGAGCTATACCCGACAGGCGTTGCAGAGCAGTTATCCGCGCCCGAAATCTCTCGATCTCCTGAAGCGCGTTGTGGCGGTCCTGTCCCGATGGGAGCTTGCGGGCAGTCTCTAGCAGCTTCGCGGCCATCGCTTCCAGGTCTTGCATCTCTTTTCTCGTTCGACCGGCCGATTTGATCGGGATCATTTTCCCCGCGCCTTCGGCAATCAGATTTGGCGAGATCTCCCTCTGACAGGGAACAGCCTGTCGGTGGAGCGATCGAGCCGCTTCTCGCTGCCGTGCGCGCTGTTTAGATGCCCGACCAACTCGCCGGACAGCCGATAGAGGTTGATCCCTTTTAGCTCGTAGATTTTTTGGCCGTCGAGGTCGAAGACTTCCGCGCCGTTCACCACGGCAACGTGGGTGCCATTGCTATTGAAAATATTACCGCTCACGACCGACCTCCTATGGAGGGGCCCCGCGGCAAAGGCTGCGCCTATTGGCCGGAGATAGCGAGACAAATCGTGCGGGCTATTTCGACTTCGCCTTCAGCCCCAGCTCTGCAAGACTTTCGCGCAGCTCCACCTGAATATCCGTCAGAGCCCGGCTTCAGCTTCGAGGCGGGCGGAGTGGTTAAACGGGCTCTGCTACGATTGGCTTCTCAGGGGCTGTAAGCGGACTTTCAGCCCATTTCACCGCGGGGTCGTCACAACTTATGCATTGGAGGTCAGTGCGGCCGGAGAGGGTGACAACCGGAACCATTTGTTTTCCGCATTTCGGGCAGCGCGTCGTCCGATCCATGAGATCCTCCCGATTTTTGAACCTATAACTCGGAACTGGAATTTTTGTTCCATTCGAGCGTTTCGGCGAAATAGGAGGATTCGATGGAAGCTGCTCGGGTCATGCCGCGGGTCGCTTGATCTTCCTTGTCGGCACCGCGAGCGACAATCTTGAGCGCATCTTCCGGCAATGGTCGCTGCAGCGCCTTGGCTTCATCCCACGGAGCGCGCAGCCAGACGTCGCGCTCCTCGTCGGTCGTCAAGATCACTGGCATCGCCTTCGAATGGATCGGCTCAACGATAGCGTTCGGGGCGGTCGCCAGGAATCCATAGACGAGATGAGGACCGGGGACCGGTTTCGACTTGGTATCCCGGTCGCCTTTGAACTCCGTCCAAATACCAGCGAACGCGGTCAGCGGTCTGTCGTCGTCGAGCGCGAACCAAACCACATCCCTCTTCTTGGTCTCTGGGTTCGGCTCTGGCGCGTACTCGGCAAAGCTGTTGAACGGGACCAGGCAGCGGTTCTCCGGCTTCAGCCAACCCCGCCAGTGCGGGGATGCCACATTGCGGATGTTGGTCACAGGCGGCCCGCCGAACTTCGGTGGCGGCGGCATGCCCCAACGCATCATCACCAGCTCGCGCTCGGCACCGGCGTTGCGCACCACGGGAGCCGTGTAATCCGGGAAATGCGCGAAAGCTTTCCCCAAGTGGGGAATTGTCAAATCAGCGAATCAGCTGGCAGGATTGGGGCGGCGGGGGACAATCCCGATCGGAGTGAAGGTATATACCGCTTCGCCGCGTTGGTTGTAGGCCGTCCATTTGATCTTCGCGATCCCTTGCGGCTTGGTCCGCGATGGGGTCAGTTCAACCACTTCGCCCTCGATGTGGAGCACATCCCCAGGCCGCACCGGCATCATCCAGCGTAGGTCGTCGACGCCAAGTCCCATAAGTGGATGCGGTCCGAATGGTCTGACGTTAACGGCAAGGCCCATCGCCATGGCGGCTGTGTGCCATCCCGATGCCGCGAGCCCTTTGAACACAGTCTTCTCAGCGGCGGCTTCGTCCACATGGAACGGCTGCGGATCGAACTCGGCCGCAAACCGCTTGATGTCTTCCTTGGTGACCGACACCTCGCCGCTCTTGAACCGCATGCCTAACGTCAGGTCGTCGAACCACTCAATCATTTTCCCTTCGCCTTCAGCCCGAGCTCGACCAGGCGGCGGATGGCTTCGGAGCGATCCAATTTTCCGCCCTGACTTGCGATCCATTCGTCGATGCACTTCATTTCGTAAAGGCCGAGGGAATGGGCATCCTGAAGATCGGCCGTACCCTAGGCGTCGGCACCAGCGTTGTGCAGCGCGTGATCTCGGCGCCTATTTAAGCGTCGGGTAGGCTCGCATCAAGGCAATCGTGGAGGGGGCGGGGCTCTGCAACTTTGCACTTCGCGCTTGCTAGTAGTTCTACCATAAGTCAATCTATCAATTTGAAACAACCGATGGGGGAGGTTGACATGACAGCACTTATGCGGACGCTGACGAGCACGTTCTTCACCTTGTTTACGTGCCAGTTGGCCTTGGCCGCAGTCGACTGCCACAACGTGGATTCTGAAGGTGCCGCACCTTTGCAAGCCGTCGCGCTGCCGCCCGAAAAGGTCTGCACGCAGCGGGTCGTACCCCGCGGTTTCATCCTGCCCGATCCGGCATGCACCCCTGGCGCGGTCAATCCAACTGTGACGATCAACGTTCTCCAGGACCCCAATTACCGAACGAGTTGCACGCGTGATGGCGCGACTTCGGCCGCTCAGAAAAATAAGACCTATGGCTGGTATGGTCTCCCTCATCCCGCCCAGAACACTGGGGCAAACCAATTCTGTGAGCTTGATCATCTCATTTCGCTTGAGCTGGGTGGGGCAGACACGCTCGAAAACATATGGCCGCAGTGCGGGCCGGACAAAGTGACGCTCCGCGAGCGGTATTTCAAACAAAAGGACGCGGTGGAAAACTACCTAGCCGCCCAAGTGAAGGCGGGGACGATAAGCCTCCATGATGCCCAATGGGGTATCGCAAATGACTGGACCCAATACCTCGACGCCGCCACTGGGGGGCTGCTGGTCGCATCGGGTCGCCCTCCGTTCGGTTCACCGTTCTCAACCATTGCAGCAAATGTGGTGCCGAGCCCCCCGCCGATGGCGCGCAAGACTCGGGTCAGACGTGGACAAAAGCATGTTGGACATCGGCACACAGTCACGACGCGACACATGAAGAAGCGGTCACGGGGTCCTAATCACATTTCTGACCGGCCGTGACGTTCCGCAGATCTGCAATAGGCACTCTCGTCAGCATCCTGAAAGCGAACCCCCGGCGGCTCGTAAACCAGGATGAGCCGGCGGGTACGTCGATTTGAGGATGGGCCCCCAACGGAACCGATACTCCGGGTAAATGAGTGCTGGCTTCTAAGTGTGATTGACTCACCCAAAGGTTGAGTACAAAATTCTCCTTTTCTACGGAGTTTTTCAAATGGCCCTTTCAAGCAAGTTTCTTTGGATCGTCAATATGAATACGGAAGCCGCAGAGACCTCGTTGTCAAAGCATGCGCTTGCAATCGATGCGACCGGCGTCTGCATCAGAACGTCGTCTAAGAGGTTTCCGGACACCATAAAGCGCTTCCACGACCTCGGGATGAAAGTTTATGCGTGGCGCTGGCCGCCGGCCACGGAAGCGGGTTCACAAAAAGAGGCCGATTTAGTCACCGACAAGCTCATACCCAAAGGATTGGACGGCTACATCGTCGATCCGGAATCCGACGCTGCGGGTGCCATTAACGATTGGAACAGGGCCAAGTGTATTCCGTTTGCGAAGGCGTTCTGCAAAACCATCAGTGTTGCCGCCCCTTCATCCTTCGTTTTCGGGACGACGTCGGACTGTGCCTACCCTGCAAAAAACATGAAGCCGAACATCCCGTGGGCCGAGTTTTTCGGAGCCAGTAACGCGTTATACCCACAATGTTACTGGAGATGGACGAATCCTAGCACCGGCCAGCGTGGTCAGAAAATCAACGGCGGCACTCCACAAAAAGCGATCGATAAAGGAATGGCGGCCTGGAAACCTGCATCCTTGGGAAAGCGGATCGTACCCATGGCTGGTGAAGTGGATGTGGTCACGCCGGATGAAATTAGAGATTTTGGCGTCGCCCTTGCTGCTATGGGCGTGCGGGAGGGGCACTTTTATACCGATAACGGATTGATTCCCGTCCTCAACCTGAGCGCCATGAAGGAGTTATGAAATTGGCCTCTTCTAGGGGCGTCAATCGTCAGTAAGGTATCGCATTCTGCATGTCATCGGCGGGCTGCGGTTGGAGAGGGGGTCCTCGGGGCTAGCTGCTTTCAACACCCAATCCGCGGCCTGTGAGGCATAGGAAGCGGCATTGAAGATAGCCCGCTTATCCCTTTAGCACGCGGGTCGTGGTCTTGCTGTCTCAATTTAACTCACCGATTTGATTCGGTACATGAGACAGTGAAACAGTAGGCCCTTCGAATGGGAGCAACGCTACGCTATCTGGCGACCCTAGTCCGCTGATCTCCCTGCCTGGATCTTCGAAGACGTGTGCAGCGATGTCGGCCGGGCTGCGCCGAAGGCATCAACCCACATTTTCCTCCGTCGCAACGGAGGTACACACGCTGGCGCGCGTTACGCGGCTGCTGGGTACGCGTACCGGCGGCGGAGGAATAGCAGGAGCAGGACCGACGCCATTACCGGTTTGCTCTAAAGCGGGCTCTGCGCCGACGCCGCGTTGGCAAGGTGCAGCGTTACTTCCCTTGCGTCTTATCGAGCCAACCGAACTTTCGCTCGGGCCACGATGCCTGGACATTTTGCACGGACCGGTCCTGTGCCTGAGAATTTTGCTCTTGCCGGACTTCTGCTCGGGCATTTTTCGCAGGCCGGACGTGTACCCGTGCATTATGCACGCGCCGGACCTTTGCTCGGACATTATGCTCGGACCGCACATGTTCGCGCGCATTTTTCACAGGCCGGACCTCTGCCCTTGCATCTTTCTCGGCCGCCCAAGCCTGAAATTGCTTCAACAAGGCTTCGGCTGGCGGCTGACGGATTTCGGTCTGACCCTGATCGGCAGGCTCAATAGCGCCGGTAATTTCGTCGCGCGTCTCTTCCTCGGCCGCCCAAGCCTGAAATTGCTTCAACAAGGCTTCGGCAGGCGGCTGACGGATTTCGGTCTGACCCTGATCGGCAGGCTCAATAGCGCCGGTAATTTCGTCGCGCGTCTCTTCCTCGGCCGCCCAAGCTTGGAATTGCTTCAACAAGGCTTCGGCCGGTGGCTGACTGATTTCGGTCTGGCTCTGATTAGCAGTTTTAAAAACGACAGCAATTTCGTCGCCCGTCGGCGCTTCGCTCGCTGTCGGCAACAAAGCCGCGGCGTCGGCGGTTGATTGAATTTTTGGCATCGACTGCGTGCCATGAGGCGCCGATGTGCCGACTAGGGAAGCCGTGGCGTTCGCAAGCACGATTGGGTTTTCCACCGATAGAACTGCGAAGACAATCCCTGCCGTCGTTACGACCAAAATACCCATCTTGTTGATTTGTGACGCAGGAACCGCTCTGTCCCAAGCTTTCAAGATGCCCACCTGCTGGGGTTCTTCGGCATGAACGGAGAGACGGAGGGAAATAAGATCGTTCGTCGCCATCGGTGATGTCCCCACGCTAAACGCAATCACGGCCTTGATGCGGCGTGCGGCCAGTTCGTCGCGCAAGCTCCTGGCGTCGTAGGCTCGATCGGCCAGCAGACGGCGCGGGTTGCGGACCATGCCGATCAAACCGCGTGCACCGACCAAGTCATGGGTGTTGCCCGGGGTAATCAGGAAGGCAAGCGGACGGCCGATATCGTCGGTCAGCGCGTGGATTTTGGTGGTCTGCCCGCCGCGCGAGCGGCCGATTGCATTGTTGAAGGCCCCCCTTTTGCGCCGGCCGCGGAGCGATGGGCTTTGACGTAGCTGGAATCCACCGACATCGATCCGTACATGCCCGTCGATCCGGTCAGCGCGTAAAAAATGTCCGTCCAAATCCCCTGTCGGCTCCAGCGGTTGAAGCGGTTGTAGACCGTCGTGTAGGGGCCGTAGACTTCCGGGCAATCGCGCCAGCGCGAACCAGATTTCAGCATGTGCATAATGCCGCTGATCACGCGCCTATCATCGACCCGATGCGCTCCCTTGCGCCCTCGCGGCAACAACGGCTCAATCCGCCGCCATTCCGCATCGCTGAGCCAGTAGACCTGCTTTGCCATTCAAGCCTCCCTTCCGCTGAGAAGCTTGAATCACAATCTAATTTCAGATGGAATCCCTATTGAGTACAGACCCTAGTTCGTTTTGCGACCAATCCTTTGGTGGGCGGTCCTTCATCAGCTCTGCCTCTACCAGGGACGCCAACGCCGCGCGGCGGCGCGGTTCACTTCATATTGGAAAGCAGCAGGTGAACGCGCGAAAGACGCCTGTCAAGGTTTGGCAACTCAGCAGTTCCGCGGCTGCCGGCGACGGACTGATTGGCTTCCGCCTGATCGACGGGGCCTAGGTAGTGCCCAAAATAGACGGCACCGACCGCGAGCAGTATCCCCAGCCCGATGACTAACACCGTTGGAATTACAAATTTCAGAGTGATCACTTTTTGGGTCATCGCGGATACTCGCTTTGACCTACCTTAGGGCCGAATACCACTTTCAGCTGAGTCGGGGAATTGGTAATTGAAAAGCGCCGATCCTTCTTTTCCCTTCGCCTTCACACCCGGCTGTTATCTTGACGCTCGCGACCCGAGCCACAATCCCACAAAGGCGCCGACACCACTGAGCAGCACTCCCGAATAGGAGATCATGTCGCCACCCCAGAGTTCCGGGATAAGTCCACCGATCGTTGAGCCAACAAAAATCCCTATCCAGATAGCTGATCGCATTTGTGAAGGTTAGCACAGCCAGGACACGTCCGCGCGCGAAAGCCGCCCGTGAGGGTCCGGCCAGCGAAGGCGAACAGCGTCCTTGAGCTCAAAGACTGGCAAGGCCTGTCTTTGGTTCCGTCATTTCGCCTTCGCCTTAAGCTGCAGTCCGATCTTTCTTTTTTTCCACTCTTGTTGAAACTCCACCTTCGCATCTTCAAGGTTGGCAGCTGTCCCGCTGGAAACGCCGGGTCCTGGAAGGCTGCAATTCCACAGCCAGATTTCCGCGCGCGGGTCACCTGCGAGCATGATCTGGCCAACCGAATCTCCGTCTTCAATCACGGCGTACTCGTTGGGCCCAATTGGCCGCAGGATGAGGATGGCAGTTCTGCCCGTTTTGGCCACGTAAGGTCCGCGATCACGCCGCCCTTGCTTGATCAGACCGAAAAGAAGAACAAAACCCGCAACGAAAAATAGAACTGTGAGCATATTGAGGATCATTCCGAGCCCCCGACTTAGTGTGAGGTGCTCACCGGTCGCTGCCGGTGTCGACAACGTTACCGCTATTTTCCCTTCGCGCTTAGCCCGAGCTCGACCAGACGGCGGATGGCTTCGGAGCGATCCAGTTTCCCGCCCTGCCTCGCGATCCATTCGTCGATGCACTGCATTTCGTACTCCGTCCACTGCGGGTTTGGGCTAGCGGCTAGCGCCTTTTGCGCCATGCCTTTTGCCACCGCGACGGACGCCGTGATCTTGGCGAGGGTGCTCTCTTTCATCGGATCTTCGCCTTCTTTGCCGGTTTCTCGCGGGGGTCCTTCGACAGGATATGCAGCATAGCGTCGATCATGCCCCGTATTGCCTTGAGGAATCGAACCTCGTCGATGTTCATATGGGCAAGCTGCGTCGCAAGGTCTCGACGGACCAAATGGTGCCCCGATGATTTGCAGCGTTCGCGTCGCCGGCTGGCGTCTCATGGTAGGCGGCTAATGGATCGGAAGCTTGCCCATTAACCTTTCGTTAACCATGCAGTTGCAGGCTTGGGGCCAGATTCGCGATGGCACCGGAGACCTGAGCCGGCAGTCGCAAGGAGAAGCCGACGGCGTAACGCCCGCCGGCTTTTTCTTTGGTGAGCGGGGTCACCTATTCCGGAGAACAGAGTGCCCGATCTACTTCGCGCACCCGCTGCTCAAGATTGTCGGCCAATTGATAGAACCGTCGAGCCATCGCGCGATCGGGGGGTCTCATCTGCAATGCGACGTCATCTGATGAGCTGACCCTGAACTCCGATAAGGTGGTCCAAAACGTCCATCTGGGTGGCCTCCCTTTCATCAGGCGGGAGCGCAACACTCTCAGTCACCGACAATTGCCAAGGCTGGGGCGGTGCTGGTCGCAACCGTAGACCCTGTTGGGCGCCGAAAGCGATTCAATTCGGAGCGGACCCTGCATCAAATAACCGCCCCGAACGGGCAGCCAGCATCCAGCCGCTCAGCCGTGTCCAATTCAAATTTAGAAGCTTCCCAATAGTCCCCCGCTGAACAATTTAGCCTGTTCCGCCGTCTTCTCGGTGGCGGCCAATGGCGACTGCCCGCGCTAATGCGGAACTCAAATGTGTGACAAGTGCATCCAGCTCGACAGAAAGATCGAGCACTATGAGCGTTTGGCGTGGGCTATCGCAGATGAGCTTACACTCGAACGGCTACAGGAATTATTGCGGGAGATGAGGGCGCAGAAGACCGCGCTTCACCCGGAACAACAGAAGTAAGGGCCCGCCTCAGTTGCCGGCCTCTTCATCGCTGCCAAAAGAAACGGCCCGAGGCGCCGGTGAGCAACTGAGGCCGTCGTGGGGTGTGCCGAGATCAGGGATTCAGGGATCGCGACACGCTGATTTAACCGCCGGCGCTATGAACTGTTCCGTGCACACCGAATAACGGGCCTGCCAAGTCCGCCCATGCGTTGGCGCCGATCGGCCAGGAAGCGCAACCGGCAGCGGCCGGCGGCTCACGCGAGACGGCTGAGACGGTAACGGCGAGGGTCGCGGGCTCAGGTCCGCGCTCGCTTTGCAAGTGGGGAAGAATTGAAAAGGCCGCCAGGCAATATCCGGCGGCCTCCCGGGCTCAAAATCTCTTGGTTTCGAAAAAGCCCCGTCCGCCCCGGGTGCAGGAGATTTGCATTGGCTAACGATCGTGACTAATCGAAATTGCTGTTCCCATCGAAGGAACAAACAAGTCGTTGCGGTTAGGACACACAACAGCGGGTTTCATAGAGTCGCAAAGGGGCACGCCCGAATTGGTCTATTGCCAGCGAGCGCTTATTGATACACTCAAACCGCACTGCTGCTGGGGGCCAAACGGAGTTTCCGTATGGGTGTGGCAGGGTGGCGCTTCGCGCATAGGAAGAGAATTAGCGGGCGGGCAGCCGTTGTCGCTGTCCTCGAAGAGTTGCCGGTGATCTGCTCGCTGGCGGTTGCGGCCGGCTCGATGATCATGATCGGGGTCATGCTCTACATGGATTGGCCGCAGTAAAAGGCCGAAATCTGAGCGCTTCTGCGCTGATCTAAGCACCGACGCCGCGGTGAGCGCTACGGACGTGCTCGTCGACCGTGGCGATCGTAGCTCCGCAGAAGCAGGGACACGCCGCTGATCTTTGGGACTCACCATTCGGCTGGCGCCGAGCGGCCGGCCCATCGGCCCGTAGAACCCGGACTCACCAGCGGACTTCCCAGAGTCACGGAGAGGCATCCCAATTGGGTCTCAGTGTGCTTTTTGCGGCGGACCGGATGGCGATCCGGCTGCGTGCGCCGTCGGCGGCATGTTGGCGACCGTTCGCTGCAGGCGTCGAGTCTCTCGGTTAGGGTGGCGATCTGCTCGGATAGCCTTTTCGTCTCGGCCATCTGGGCGACCAGTTGATCTTGAACGACCTGCAATTGGTCGACAGCCTGCTGCTGGGTGACTTGGAGACCCTTGGTGGTCTCCAGAAGCTCGTCCGAGGGCCGCCGGCCACCTGCTGAAGCAGTGGGAGCATGAGGCGCCGTTGCGACCGCGGAATTACCGCCTGCGGCCCACAGGGTTATCCAGCCGCCGCCAACGGCAACCAAAAAGTGATCACCAGGCGCCTGCGCATAGCCAGCGCGGCCTGCTGCCGGCCCTGAAGAGAAAGCGGCTCGTCAGTCATCAAAGGACACTCGTCGATAACTGCTTCACGAAAAAGGTCTAAGAAGCACGGCATTCCTGGTTTCAAAAGAATCGCACTCAGGCTTGGTGCAGCCGCTGAGAAAAATTAGGACAGGAAAACTCCAAAAAGCCAGCAGTCGCTCGCGAAAAAACGGCATCCGAAGTCCGACATGCATTGCGTGGTTGTACTGTTTCGAATCAGCAACACCCCCGCGAACGGCCCATCGTCAATCGCGCGCTCGGCGATGAGTCATTCCGGGGTGGATGGAGCGGAGCCGAGGCTGATCGCGCCACAGACCGCTAGCCCAACCGGAAACATGGAATTCCGTTCCTAATTCTCATTTTTTTGATGTTGGTGAGCCGCAGCTTGCCGGGGATGGGAAAGCAGGTTCGCGCTATGCCGCCCGAAGGCCGTGTTTGGAGGGATGGTGCCGTTCAAAGCTCCGGTATCTATTCGGGCCGAGAGCTAAACACGGGCCCAACACTGGGCCATTCGCAACATCCTGATCCCCCATGCAGGCCCGTGGGCGACTGAGATCGTAACCACTTTTCAACCATCTTGAGCAATTCTCAGATCCATGAGGACTCAGCTTGCCGATAAAGCAAAGCGAGCGTTTCGCCGGCGCGAACCTCTTCTTGTCGCCTGGCTTGATGCCCTGGATAGGCACGACAACTCAGCACGCCTACGCGCCATCAAATTCCGGCAAACACACCACTCTCATCGCGAAATATCCGTGACCCCCTGGCCCCGATCAACGGACTTTGGCTGCACACAAGGTTGCGTGCCAAAAAGAGTGCCGGGACACTAATCACGCGTAAACGCCTGCCGAAATAAAAATTAGAGCCCACCTCTCAATGGGCCAGGATAGCAAAGACGATCACGACGGCCGGCACCTCGAGGAGGGCCGTGCCGATCGCCAAGATCAGAATTTCGCGTTTCGTCTGTGCGTCCATGGATTACGCCAAAGCGCAGAGGCCCTAGCACTACCTTGGCAGATTTATGGGCTTGATTGTCGCAATAGGATTCCCGAATCAGGTTTTCAATGATTCATGGGTGGTCGGCTTTTGGAGGGCCGGCCATGGGAGACAGACCAAGGAGTATGTCGTGAGCCCTCACGTGAGGGTTGCTGCGGCCTGAAGATAACCAATGGTCGGAGCGAATATGGGCGAAATAATTCGATTTGTCCCAAAGTCTGAGCGCGAGCGAGCCCGCCTTATTCGAGAGGCCCGCGCGATATACGACAGCATCTTCCCGCCGGCGGATCCAGTGAGCGGGAACCAGAACAAGGCGCCAGTAAGCCATACGGTTAGCGGCGCCAATGCTATCGTAGCTACAGGGTTCTCCTGTCGTGATCAAGATCATCGCCGTGCTCTGCAGTCTCTCCTCTCCGGCAAATTGCCATGAGCAGACAGTCACCACCTCGGACTTCGCTGAGGTATCTATGAAATCCTGCCTGATGGGCGCGCCCCAGCTCGCGGAGTGGATGAAGCAGCATCCCGCCGAGCGCCTGGCGGCATGGCGCTGCGTGATCGGCAAACAGGATGGCAGGGGAGCTTAGGGTGGAGAGCCGCTTTCCCCGGATGCTTTCAACCGGTTATGCGTCGACGTTAAGCGCACCACAAATTCCCTGTTACTTAGAAAGAGTTCCCTATTTCTGGAATATTGTTCCCTGTTAATTTGTGTAGGGAATTCGCGAAAAGTCGCTGCAGCGCAGCCACTTCCCTGTCAGGTTTGATGTCTCAGAGCCTCAAAATCGCAAAATTCCCTGTAAAATTCTCTGTTAGCAGGGAATTAGCCCGGAGACGGGTGCGATCAGCACTGCGTCGCCAGCCAGCTACCACGACACCTCAGGTCTTGTGCGGCGATAGATCGCACATCCGCGCCGTCAGCGGTCGCCGAGGAAATGCAGCAGCGCCGCGTTGAACAGCGCCGGATCCTGCAGGAAGGCGAAGTGGCTGGTGTTGGGCAGGATCAGGAGGCCGGCGCCGGGGATGGTGGCGGCGATATATTCCGTATGCGCGCGCTTGATCGCCTCGTCATGGTCGCCGTCCACGACCAGCACCGGCGACCGGATCGAGCGCAACTGATCGTCGGTCCAGTTCGGCTCGCTCGCCCACATCTTGCTGATCTGGGCGACGAAGGCGTCATAATCCTTTGGCGTCGCGGAGAGTTTGGCGTATTCGCCGCCCGCCCGCGCAATGAAGCGGGCGAAGGTCGGGTTGTTCTCGACGCCTTCCTGAACGCCCGAGGTCAAGGTGTTGGCCGCAAACGCAAACACCTTTCCGACGCGGTCGGGATGGCGAATGGCGAGATCGAGACCGAGGATCGCGCCGTCGCTCCAGCCGACCACATCCACCTTGCCGAAATGCAGGGTGTCGAGCAGTGCTGCGACGTCGTCGGCCATCAGATCGTAGCCGTAGGGGCGCGCGTCGCGGGTGCTGCGGCCGTGACCGCGGCTGTCCACGACGATCACGGTATGATGCGGGGCGAGCGCCTTGACCTGGTTGCCCCAGTAATCGGAGTTCGACAGCCCGCCGTGCAGCAGGACGACCGGCGGGCCATGGCCAATGGTCGCATAATAAAGGCTGATGCCGTTCACCCTGGCGTGGCCGCTGTGCTCGCCGGGGACGGGCGCGGGGGTCGGCGGCAGTGTCTGCCAGAGCGGCTCGCCGGCAGCGGCCGGCAAGGGGAGAAGCAGCAATATGGCCAGGAGCATGCGGCGCATCGACTACCCACATTCGCTGCAAGGACATGGTTAGGCCGCGGCCCTGATCCGGCTGTGCCGTGTGCCATAGCCGAAATATATCACCAGTCCGAGCGCGAGCCAGACCGCGAGCCTCAGCCAGGTATCGGCCGGCAGGCTGAACATCAGGAAGATCGAGGTCGCGGCACCCGCCGGTCCCACCAGCCAGATCGCCGGCGCCCTGAACGGGCGGTTGAGGTTCGGCTCGGTGATGCGCAACGCTACGACCCCCAGCGATACCACGGCAAAGGCGAACAGCGTCCCGATGCTGACGAGTTCGCCGACGAGGCCAATCGGCAGCAGGCCCGCGAGCACCGCCACCACGGCGCCGGTCGAGATGGTCGCGATGTGGGGCGTGCGCAGGGTGGGGTGGATCGCGGCGGCCACCGGCGGCAGCAGACCGTCATGCGCCATCGCCCGGAAAATCCGCGGCTGCGCCAGCAGCATCACCAAGATGACCGAGGTCAGACCGAAGACGATCCCGAGCTTGATGAACGGCGACAGCCAGCCGACGCCCGCGGCATCGATCCCGACCGCGATCGGATCGGGCACGTTCAATTTATCGAACGGCACGATGCCGGTGAGCACCAGGCTGACCACGACATACAGCACCGTGCAGATGACCAGCGAACCGAGAATCCCGACCGGCATGTCCCGCATCGGACTTTTGGCCTCCTGCGCCGCCGTGGAGACGGCATCGAAGCCGATATAGGCGAAGAACACCACGGCCGCGCCGCGCGCCAGCCCCGACCAGCCATATACCCCGACGCCCGCATTGGGCGGGATGAACGCGCCCTGCGGATTGCTGGCCGTGACCCAGTTCGCGGTATTGAAGGCGGGCAGGGTGCAGACGACGAACAGCGCGATCACGACGAGCTTGACCGCGACGATGAAATTGTTGAATCGCGCCGTCTCGCGGATGCCGACGACCAGCAGCGCCGTGATGACGATGATGATCGCCACCGCCGGCACGTTCAGTATCGCGCCGGTACGCGACCATGCGTGCTGGGCCGCATCATAGCTAAGGGGCGAGGAGACGAAGCGCGCCGGGAGATCGACGCCCAAATCCCTGGCGAAAGAAACGACATAGCCGGACCAGCCGATGGCGACGGTGGTAGCGCCCACCGCGTATTCGAGAATGAGATCCCAGCCGATGATCCATGCGACCAGTTCGCCGAGCGTGGCGTAGGCGTAGGTATAGGCGCTGCCGCTGATCGGAACCGTCGACGACATCTCGGCATAGCACAGGCCGGCGAAGGCGCAGGCGACCGCGCCAAGCAGGAACGACAGCGCGACCGCGGGGCCGGCGTTCGCGGCAGCCGCGTGTCCGGTGAGCACGAAAATTCCCGCGCCGATGATGCCGCCGACGCCAAGGGCGGTGAGATTGAGGGCGGACAGCGTGCGCTTGAGCGTCCGCACCTCGCCGTCGCTTTCGTCGCCTTGCGCGGCTTCGTCCAGCAGTTCCGCGGTGGATTTGCGAGTCCAGATATTTGCCATCGCGCGCCGCGCCCCGTGCCGGAGATATCAGAGATTACAGCGCGGGCCATTCCTGTCCACACGGCGCGGTTCTCAGGGATCGATCAGCACGCCCGGATTGAGCATGCCCTGTGGATCGAGTTCCCTCTTCGCCGCGCGAAACGCCGCAGCGAACAGCTCCGGACGCTGGCGATCGTACCAGGGCCGGTGATCCCGGCCGACGGCGTGATGGTGGGTGATGGTCCCGCCGGCCTCGATCAGCGCGTCGCTCGCGGCGTTCTTGATCGCCTGCCACTGCGTCAGCAGCGCGCCGTGGCGGCCGAGCGCGTGGAAGGAGAAATAGGGCGCCGGGCCGTCAGGATAGACATGGGTGAAGCGGCAGGTGACCTCGCCTTTGACGCCGGTCGCCTCCATGATCGCTCGTTCCGTCGCCGCCTTGACCTTGTCGTGGAAGCCTTCGAAGCGGTCCCAGGTGATGGCGGTCTCGAAGGTGTCGTTGATGAGGCCTGCGGGCGTCAGGAACTCGCGTGCATAGGGCATGCGGATGAAGGCATTACGCCAGATGCCCGCCGCGCCTTCCAGATGGGCGTCGCCGGCCTTGGCGGGCTCGGGCGTGCCGCCGTGATCGGTGCAGCATTCCAGCGCGCGCGCCATCCAGGCGTCGGTCGGATGATCGCCGGATTCAAAGCCGAGCACCATGATGGCGACGCTGCCATCGGCAGCGCCGGTGTTGAAGGCCTCGTGCGGGTCGAGGATGCGACAGTTCGACGGATAGAGCCCGGCCTGTGCGACGGCGCGCACGGCGCGAGCGGCGGCAAAGAAGGTCTGGAACCGAATGGACGCGCCGGCGCGGAATTTTGGACGCGGCTGCAATCGCATCCAGGCGCGCGAGATCACGCCGAGCGTTCCTTCCGAGCCGATCAACATGCGGTCGGGGCTGGGGCCTGCGCCCGAGCCCGGCAGGCGGCGCGTTTCCAGGATGCCGCGCGGGGTCACCACGCGCAGGTTTTCGACGAAATCGTCGATATGGGTATAGAGGCTGGCGAAATGGCCGCCCGAGCGGGTCGCGATCCAGCCGCCCAGCGTCGAATATTCAAAGCTCTGCGGAAAATGCCGCAAGGTGAGCCCATGCGGCTTGAGCTGGTTTTCCAGCGATGGGCCATAGGCGCCACCTTCGACCAGCGCGGCGCGCGAAGCCTGATCGACCTCGACCACCTTGCCGAGATGGCGCAGGTCGAGCGTGACGGCGGCCTTGTAGCGAACGCCGTCGGCGCGCGGCTCGACGCCGCCGCAGACGCTCGAGCCGCCGCCGAACGGCGTCAGCGAGGCACCGACACTGCCAGCCCAGTCCATGATTGCGGAAATCTCCGCCTCGCTGCGAGGGTAGGCGACGACGTCGGGCGCGCACTCATAGTCGCCGAGCATGGCGCGCACATAGTCGGGATAGGACTTGCCGTAGGCATGCGCGGCGCGGTCGTAGCGGTCGGTGCTGCAGAAGGCGGCGAGCGCGGCCGGCGGCGTGACGCGCGGCGCGCGCAGGCTGAGATCCTCCAGTCGCGGCACCGCAATGGTCTCGAACTTGTCGCGGGAGAATTTCGCGCGGTAGCGGCCGAGCACGAAGGCCTGCTCGGCCTCCGTCATGCCTTCGCCTTCGCGGCCCCAGCCGTAATGCTTCAGCCTTGCGCCGGTCATGGTCGCCTCCCGCCGTTTCCGCCCAAGATTTTCTGGTTGGGCGCAGTCTCTGCTGATGCGGCGCGCCCAGCAAGCCCCGGAAACAAAAACCCTCTGCCGGCGGCCGCTGGCGGGAAACAAAGCCTTCGCCGCCGGCCGAACATTGAAAGTTCCAACCATTGTCTTGCGGGCCGGCCTCGCGAGATAAGACTTGGTAGGAATGACGCCGGATACAGCGATGCCAGCCGAGAAATTCGATGCCTATGGCGAGGTGTTGCCGGATGCGTCGCGCGGCAAGCGCGAGGCGGCTTCCGCCTCCGCGACGCTCAGCCGCGCCGGTCAGTACGCGTTCTGGCTGCTGGTCGTCGTGATCGTTTCCGTCCGCATCCTGATGTACCCGGCGACCCCGGCCTTCGACGTCGGCAGCGCGGCAGCGCCGAAGCAGACCGTTACGCGCTAGCGGCCTGGGCAGGTTTTTCGTCGGGAAAAGCCGAACGATCGAACAGCATTTTTTCGAAGGCGCGCGCCGCGGGCATGGCGACCCGGCCGGGCAGTTTCAACTGCCACAGGGTGCGTTCGATCTTGATGCCGTCGAGCTCCAGCACTTTCAGCCGTCCGAGTTGCACCAGGTCTTGCACCGCCACGACCGAGACGATCGATACGCCGAGCCCGGCGGCGACGACCTGCTTGATCGCCGCGGTGCTGCCGATTTCGAGCGTTCGCGGCGGTTCGATGCCGTGGGCGGCCAGTGCCTGCGTCACCACCTCGCGCGAGCCTGAGCCGGGCTCGCGCACGATCAGGACCTCGTTCTCGATTCCCTTGGGATCGACCGGCCCGGCTGCGAGCGCGAAGGCGTGGTCGGGCGCCGTGATCAGCTTCATGACGTCGGTGCGCCAGGGCTCAACCGCCAGATTCTTGTCGTCGACGGGGCCTTCCACCAGGGCGATATCGAGGTCCTGGGCGAGCATCTGCTCAGCGATGTCGCGGGTGTTGGCGCTGATCAGCTGCAGCTCGACGCCCGGATAGGCCCGATGAAACGCGCCGAGATATCGCGGGATCATGTAGGTCGCGATCGTCGTCGAGGCGCCGATCCGCAACGAGCCGTTGTGAAGTCCTCGCAGCGCGGACAGCTCTTCCTCGGCCGCGCGCTCGACCGCGAACAGCGCCTCGGCGCGCCGCGACAGCGCGAGCCCCTCAGGCGTTGGCACGACGCCCCTGGGCGAACGGTTGAGCAGCCGGCAGCCGACCTGGAGCTCGAAGTCCCGTACACCCTTGGAGATCGCGGGCTGGCTGATATTGAGGATCTCGGCGGCCTTGGAGAAGCCGCCGCTGCGGACGACGGTCGCGAACATGCGCAGCAGATGGAGGTTGAGGGACATAACCTCTTTCTATCGGGCTATACTGAAACGATATTTTCCATTTCGGATGATCTAGCGCATAATTTCTTCTCTTTGAAGGATTTAGCGTGCCAGACCGGGTCGAATCCCCTGACAGTGTCGCCCCCGCCAGCGGCGTGATCGCGAGAGCGGTTCCGCTGAGCTGGGGTATCGCGCTGTGCGGCCTCGTCATGCTGGCCGCGGTGACGGCGCAGGCCGCTGAAGAGAGGCTGATCGGACACCCCTACGTCGAAGCCATCGTCATCGCGATCCTGCTCGGGATCGCGATCCGCGCGATCTGGGAGCCAGATCGCCGCTGGCTGATGGGAATCGCGTTTGCCGCGAAACAGCTGCTCGAGGTGGCCGTCGCGCTGCTCGGCGCCTCGCTGACATTCGCTGCAATCGCGGCGTCGGGCATGGTCCTGCTCGGCGCCATCGTGATCATCGTCATTCTCGCGCTCGGGGCGAGCTTCGGCATCAGCCGGGCGCTCGGTCTGCCGGTCCGCCTGTCGATCCTGATCGCCTGCGGCAACTCGATCTGCGGCAATTCGGCGATCGCCGCGGTGGCGCCGGTGATCGGCGCGAGTTCGGACGACATCATCTCCTCGATATCCTTCACCGCGGTGCTCGGCGTCATCGTGGTGCTGGGGCTGCCGCTGCTGATTCCGCTCATGCACCTGTCGGAAACCCAATATGGCGTGCTGGCCGGCATGACCGTCTATGCGGTGCCGCAAGTGCTGGCGGCGACGGTGCCGGCGGGCCTCGTCAGCACGCAAATCGGCACGCTGGTGAAACTGGTCAGGGTGATGATGCTCGGCCCGGTGGTTGCCTGCATCGCGCTGTCCGCGAAAGGCCTGCGCAGCGATCGATCGGCGGCGGGCGCCTCCAAGACCAGCGGCTTCTTCACCACCGTGCCGTGGTTCATCGTCGCCTTCTTCGTCCTTGCCGCGCTCCGTTCGCTGTCGCTGATGCCGATGCCCATGGTGTTCCCGCTGCAGAAGGCGGCGAGCATCCTGACCATCATGTCGATGGCGGCGCTGGGGCTCGGTGTCGACCTGCGCGTGATCGGGCGCGTCGGCGGCAAGGTCGCCGCGGCGGTGACGCTGTCGTTGTTGTTTCTGCTGGCGCTCAGTCTCGGCTTCGTCTGCTACGGCGCGCTCGGCTAGGTCATTTTGGGCTGCATCAGCTCGATCCGGTTGCCGAAGGGATCATTGACAAAGAACCGGTCGTATCCCTCGAGCGGCTCGTCATGGGCAATCGGATGGCCGGCGCTCTCGAGCGCGGCTTCGAGTGCCGCAAGATCGTCCACGATGAAGGCCGGATGGGCCTTTCTGGCGGGCGCAAAATTCTTCTCGACCCCGAGGTGAACCTTCAGTTCGCCATCCTCGAACCAGCAACCGCCGCGCGCGGCGAGCGCCGCAGGCTTCACGGCTTCCGGGATTCCGAGGATCCCCTGGTAGAATGCCCGGGCGTCGCTTTCCCGTCCCGCCGGCATGGCGAGCAGGACATGGTCCAACCGGCGAACGCACATCATTGTTCTCCTTCTCGGCCCGTCCTCGGGATCGCCGTATCAAGGGTATTCCTGTTCGGAAGGTCAGCCAACCGCCGCGGCGTCGGCCGCGGCAAGGGCTTGCGGGGGCAGGGTGAGAATACCATCTGTGATCCCCGAAGGAATTACCCCATGCTGGATTTTACTCGCGCTACATTCGACGAGAACCCACCATCGCCTGCGGCCATACCTACGGCCGCGGACGATCAGGCGTTGCTCGATGCCTATTCCAATGCCGTGATCGGCGTCACCGAGCGGGTTGGTCCCGCCGTGGTCCGCGTTGAAACCAGTTCTGCCGGACAAGACGCGCGCGGGCGCGGCGGAATTGGTTCCGGAATCGTGATCTCTCCGGACGGACTCGTGCTCACCAACAGCCACGTGGTCGGATCATCGAAGCAGATCCGCTTGCGCGACGTCGAAGGCATCGTCACCGAGGCGCGCGTGCTCGGCGTCGACTCCGACACCGATCTGGCGCTGCTGCGCGCCGACGGCGCGCGGGATCTGCGCTACGCCTCGCTCGGCGATTCCAAGACCTTGCGACGCGGGCAACTGGTGGTGGCGATCGGCAATCCGCTCGGCTTTGAATCGACGGTGACGGCGGGCGTGGTGTCGGCGCTCGGCCGCTCGATCCGCTCGGTGAGCGGCCGGACCATCGAAGACGTCATCCAGACCGACGCCGCGCTCAATCCCGGCAATTCCGGCGGGCCGCTGGTATCCTCGGCCGCCGAGGTGATCGGCATCAACACCGCGATCATCAGCGGCGCGCAAGGAATTCTGCTTTGCGGTCGCCAGCAACACCGCGCAGTTCGTGCTGTCGGAAATCATCCGGCACGGCTATGTCCGGCGGGCCTATATCGGCGTGTCCGGCCAGACCGTGCCCGTGCCACGGCGGCACGCGGTGGTCGCCGGCGTCGACAACAAGATGGGCGCGCTGTTGGCGCAGATCGAGCCGGACGGGCCGGCCGTGCGGGCGGGGCTATTGCCCGGCGATGTCGTGATCAAGCTCGACGGCGTCGACGTCAACGGCGTCGACGATCTGATCCGTATCCTCGATCGCGACCGGATCGGCCGCACGCTTGCGATGGATGTGCTGCGGATGGGGCGGCTGCGCGCCATCGACATTGATCCGGTCGAACGCAAGCCCGCAGTTCGGCAGGCGGCAGCAAGCTAGCGCTGCCGGCTCGCATTTCCTGTCCTTGCCTGCGAACGACGCGGCCTGCTCTGCGGCCGCGCCGTCTTGACATTTTCGAGAGCGGCCTCCGGTTTCACCATTGTGCTGGCCATTCCCTGTGCGCCGAATAGCGCTGCAGGCAACATGCGTGTTTGCTTATGCTCGCCGCGAGGACGCAACAAGTGCTTGCGGCAGAGCACTTTCTTGACTCGGGGCCTAGCCCTGCCGCGGTCGCTCGATCTCGACGATGCGCATGCCCAGCGGCGACCTCGACCGTCAGCCGCGATGGAGTCCCACCTACTTTAGTTGCGCTGACGCCGAACCGATTGCGGTGCAGTTTGACTTGCCGAGCACGCATGCCCGGCTAAAATACTGCGAAAGCTGAATAGCGGCTCAAGAATAAGAATGGAGAGAAACAATATGAAGAACACATCCATGTCGCCTATTTTTTGGTCATTGCGAGGACTGCTCGGCGGCACCGCGCTCGGCCTGTTGACGATCGCGTCCGGCCAGGCGCTGGCCGCGGATCCCATCAAGATCGGCGTTATCGCCGAAGCCCAGGCCATCGCCGGCGCGTCGATCCCGCAGGCGGCCCAGATGGCGGCCGATGAAATCAACGCCAAGGGCGGCGTCGACGGCCGAAAGATCGAGATCATCACCTACGACAACCATTCCTCCTCGGCGGATTCCGTTCGCGCCTTCCAGCGCGCGGTCAACGAGGACCATGTCAACATCGTCATCGCCAGCTATATCAGCGAAGTTGTGCTGGCGCTGGAGCCGTGGGCGTCGCGCCTGAAGACGCCCTTCATCACGCCCGGCGCCGCATCGAACGAGATCAGCAAGAGCGTGCATGCCGACTACGAGAAGAACAAATACACCTTCCACGGCTATTTGACCTCGGCCGCGCTGGCGCTGTCGGTCTGCGACGCCGCCAAGGAGTTGCTGGTCGAGCAGAAGCACATGAAGACCGCCGTCATCATGAGCGAGGATGCCGCCTGGACCAAGCCGCTCGACGTCGGCTACGAGGAGTGCCTGCCCAAGATCGGCCTGAAGGTGCTCGACCACATCCGATTCTCGCCCGATACCACCGACTTTACGCCGATCTTCAACAAGATCGAGGGCGCCAAGCCCGACGTGATGATAACCGGCATTTCGCATGTCGGCGTGCAGCCGACGGTGCAGTGGAAGAACCAGCAGGTGCCGATTCCGATGCTCGGCATCTCCTCGCAGGCCACCAACTCCACCTTCGGGGCGGATACCAACGGCGCCGCCGAAGGCGTGCTCTATCAGGGCGTGTCCGGACCGGACGTCCCGGTGACGGAAAAGAGCCTGCCGTTCACGCAAGGGTTCAAGGCGAAGTTTGGCAACTTCCCGTCCTATGCCGGCTACACCGCCTATGACGAGGTCTATTACATCGCCGACGCGGTGAAGCGGGGAGGCTCGACGGATGCCGACAAGCTGGTCGAGGCTCTGGAAAAGACCGACTGGGTCGGCACCATCGGCCGCATCCAGTTCTACGGCAAGGACGATCCGTTCACCCATTCGATCAAGTATGGCAAGGGCCTGATCACCGGTCTGATGCTGCAGTGGCAGGACGGCAAGCAGGTCGCCGTATGGCCGAAGGAAGTCGCCAAGGGCCAGCTGAAGTTCCCGAGCTTCATCAAGGTCACGTCGAACTAGAAAAAGAATGATCGTGCTCCCGGGTTCGCCCGGGAGCATTTTGGCATTGGCAATTTCTTCAGAAGGAGTGAGGCAGCGGTGCTGCCGCGGCCATCATAGATGCTTGCTTTTCAGATCCTGATCGACGGCTTTGCCATCAGTGCCCTGTATGCCCTCGGGGCTACCGGCTTCACCCTCATCTTCGGCGTTTCCGGCGTGCTCAACCTCTCGCATGGTGCCATCATGGTGCTGGCGGCGGTAGCGGCGTGGGCCGCCGCGGCGACGCTGCACTTGAATACCTATGCCGGGGCGCTGGTCGGCGTTGCCGTCGCATTGGTCGCGGCGTTCGTGACTTATTTCGCGGTGGTGCAGCCGATCCAGAAATCGCGGCGAATTCCCAACGAGGAAAAGGAAATCTTCGTCCTCACCGGCACCTTGCTGTGGGGGATCATGATCCAGGAGCTGATCGCGTATTTCTTCACCAACAACGCCAAGACCGTGCTGCCGATCGTCGAGGGCGTCGTCGACATCTTCGGCGTCCGCACCCCGAAAAACGAAATCTTCACCGCCTTGGTCTGCTGCCTCGTGATCGGCCTGCTCTGGCTCATGGTGAACCGCACCCGCACCGGCAAGGCGGTGCTGGCGGCGTCGATGAACCCGCGCGGTGTCACGCTGCTCGGGCTCGAACTCACCAGCATCTATGTCGTGGTCTGGGCGATCTACGGCGTGCTCGCCGGCATCGCCGGCGTGCTGCTCGGAATGTTCTTAGGGGTCAGCTCCTACAGCGTCGGCCCGCTGACCGCGAGCGCATTTTCGATCGTCGTGCTCGGCGGCCTCGGCAGCGTATCCGGCTCGCTGATCGCAGCCTTCGTGGTCGGCTATCTCGAGACGCTGACCGCCTATCTGGTCTCGCCGGCCTACCGCACCATTCCGGCGCTGCTGCTCCTGGTCGTCGTGATGTATATCCGGCCGCAAGGCCTGCTCGGGAGGCGATGAGCATGGCCCATTTCTTCAAATCGCGACTGTTCTTCGTTTCGCTGGTCGTGGTCATCGTCGCGGCGACACTGCCGCTCTACGTCTCCGGCTACGTTCTCGGGCTGCTGACGGTAGCCTATTATTTCGGCGTGTTCGCGATGGCGTGGGACCTGTTGTTCGGGTTCGCGGGCGAGGTAAATTTCGGGCCGACCTTCCTGATCGGCGTCGGAGCCTATACCGCCGGCATCCTCAACAACCAGTATGGATGGTCGGTGTATCTGTGCATCGTTCTGGGCGCCATGGCGTCGGTGGTGGCCGGCTTCGTGCTGGCGCTGCCGGCCTTGCGGGTGCGCGGTCCCTATTTCGGACTGACGACGCTGGTCGCCGTCTTGATGCTGCAGAATTTCATCGTCGTGTTCGCCGATCTCACCGGCGGCGAAATCGGCCTCACCATTCCCGACGTGATCACCATCAACGCGGGCGCCAATTACTGGATCGCGCTCGGTTTCATGACCGTCAGCGCCATCATCCTGTACGGGCTGTCGCAGTCGCCGGTCGGCCTCGTGCTGCAGGCCAGCGGCCAGGATCCGGTGCAGGCCGGTGCCCTCGGCTTCAACATCGTCAAGCACAAGCTCGCGGCCTTCGTGGTGAGCGCGTTCTTCTCGGGCCTGTCCGGCGCGCTCCTGGTATTTTACTTCGGCACCGCCTCGGTCGGCACGGTCGTCGATGTCGCCGTTGGCGTCAACGTCATCGTGGCCGCGGTGCTCGGCGGCCGTCGCACCGTGCTCGGGGCGGCGCTGGGGGCGATCTTCCTGATCGTCGCCGGCGAATTCCTGCGACCGACCGGGGAACTCGCGACCTTCATCGTCTCGGCCGTTGCGCTGCTCGTCGTCCTGTTTTTCCCCGGCGGTTTCCTCGGAGCGGCCCTGTCGCGTGAGGCGCGCTCGTGATGGATGCGACCAGCAACAATCCCCCCGTCCTCGAAGTCCGCGGCCTGACCAAACGCTTCGGCGGCCTCACCGCGGTGAAGAACCTCAGCCTCGATCTGCGCGCGGGAGAAATCTTCGGCCTGATCGGCCCGAACGGTTCGGGCAAATCGACCGCGATGAAGTCGATCATGGGCATCGAGCGGCCGACCGCCGGCGAGGTCATCTTCCAGGGCGAGAATATTGCCGGCCTGCCGCCGCACAAGATCGCCCGCAAAGGTTTTGGGATGGTGTTCCAGCACTCCCGGCCGCTGAACCGGCAGACCGTGCTGGAGAACATCATGGTCGCGCTGCTGCCCGACAGCTTGTTCATGCTGTTCGCAGACAAGGCGCTGACCGAGCGCGCGAAATGGATCGCCAACCGCGTCGGCCTTGGCGCCGTGATGGACCGGCGGCCGCCGACGCTGCCGTTCGCGGATCTGCGGCGGCTTGAACTGGCAAAGGCGATCGCACGGGATCCCAAGGTGGTGCTGGTCGACGAGCCCTTTGCGGGGCTGACGCTGGCCGAAGTCGGCACCTTCTCCGAACTGATCCGCAGTTTTCGCGATGAAGGTCGCGCGGTGCTATTGGTCGACCACAACGTCAAGAGCGTGGCGGCCCTGGTCGACCGGGTGCTGGCGATGTATCTCGGCGAGGAGATCGTCACCGGCCGCGCCGATGAGGTGATGCGCAACGAGACCGTACGCAGGGTCTATCTCGGCGGCGCGATCGAGACGTCGGCGCGCCCGGAGACCAGCTTCAAGGACAAGGTTCCGCTGCTGCAGGTCGAGAATATCAGCGTCCATTACGGCAAGGCACAGGCGCTGGAAAACGTCTCGATCCATGTCCACCAGGGTGAGTTCGTTTCCGTGGTCGGCCTGAACGGCGCCGGCAAGACCACGCTGTTCAACACCATTTCCGGCTTTCTTCCCTATACCGGCGAGATCGTCCGCGACGGCGAAAAGCTGCGCGGCACCAGCCCGGCGCGGATCGCGCGCAGCGGTATCGTGCAATGCCCGGAATCGCGCGAGCTGTTCGGCGAGATGAGCGTGCGCGAGAACCTCGATCTCGGCGGCCAGCATTTGTCGGACGAGGCGAAGGCCAGGCAACTGGCGTGGCTGTTCGAGTTGTTTCCGATCCTGAAGGAACGTCAGGGCCAGATGGCTCAAACGCTGTCGGGCGGCGAGCAGCAGATGCTGGCGATCGGCCGGGCGCTGATGATGCAGCCGAAAATCCTGATCCTCGACGAACCGACGCTCGGCCTTGCGCCGGTCATCCTCGAACAATTGTCGAAGGCGCTGGAGAAGCTGCGCACGACGACGGCGATCACGGTGCTATTGGGCGAACAGAACGTCACCTTTGCGCTGCCGCATGCCGACCGGGTCTATGTGCTGGAGCACGCGCGGATCGTCTGGGAAGGCGACCCCGGGCGTTTTGCGGAGGAAGCGGGCACCGGCTATCTATAAGGCTGTATATAAAAGGCCAAATTTGTCGTTATGTCCTGACGTGCCGACCAAGTGCGAAGAAAACCTGGCGCGCGTCTGATGCAAAAACCGGGGAGGGGACCATGCTCGGCAGGAAATTGGCCTATCCGTCGCGCCGCCAGATCTTGCGTGGCGCGGGGCTGGCGGTCGGTGCAGTCGTCGCCCCGCATCTTGGCCTGAAGCAAGCCAGGGCGGCGGGTTATCCCGAACGTCCGGTCAAGATCATCGTGCCGTTCGCGCCGGCCGGGCCGACCGACATCATGGCGCGGATTCTCGCGACCCATCTCGGCGAAGTCATCGGCGGCACCGTCATCGTCGAGAACAAGGCGGGAGCCGGCGGCAATATCGGAATCGGGACCGCCGCGCACGCCGATCCCGACGGCTACACGCTACTGGTCACCTCGAGCGCCTATGTCGTCAATCCCGGCCTTTACGCCAAAATTCCGTACGATCCCTACAAGGACTTCGCACCGATCGCCGAGCTCGGGACGTCGCCGAACGTATTCCTGGTCAATCCAAAACTCGGCGTCAGCACCATGGCCGAGCTGATCGCGCGGGCAAAAGCCGATCCCAACGAACTCAATTACGCCAGCCCGGGGATTGGCACGACGCCGCATCTGTCGGCCGAGCTTCTCAAGATCGTCGCCGGCATCCAGATCGCGCATGTGCCGTATTCCGGCGCGGGCCCGGCCATCCAGACGGTGCTCGGCGGCATCACCCAGGTCTGCTGCGCAGCATTACCGCCGGCGCGTCCGCAGATCGAGTCCGGCACGCTGAAGGCGCTTGCCGTCACCGGCGCCCAGCGCTGGTTCGATCTGCCCAATGTTCCGACGATGGTCGAACTCGGCTTCAAGGATTTCATCGCCGATACGTTCCAGGGTTTTCTGGCGCCGGCAAAGACGCCGCCGGCCATTGTCGAACGGCTGTCGGCGAAGTCGATCGAAATTCTGAAGACGCCAAAAATTGGCGAGCAGTTGCGCAACGATGGATTCGAGGTCATCGCCAACGGGCCTGACGGCATACGAAAGCGCATCGAGGACGAGGTGCCGAAATGGCGCGATGTCGTCGCCAGGGCCGGCATCAAGCCGGTCTGACCGGAACACAAAAAAGTCGTCGAGAAAAAGCACTTTTAGGGAAAGCACTCTTGAGGAAGAGCATATGGCCAGACGACTGATCGACATTTCCGTTCCGTTGCAGAACGACGTGCCGGCCGATCCGCCGGGCCTGCATCCGACGATCCAGTACAGCGACCATCAGCAGAGCCTGCCGCGCATGCTGCAGTTCTTCGAGGGACTGAAGGCCGAGGACCTTCCGGACGGTCAGGGCTGGGCGATGGAGATGGTCCAGCTTTCGACCCACAACGGTACCCATCTCGATGCGCCCTACCATTATCACCCGACCATGAATCGCGGGGAGAGGTCGTGGACCATCGACGAGGTGCCGCTGGAATGGTGTTTGCAACCCGGCGTCAAGCTGGACTTTCGCCATTTGCCCGACGGCTACGTGGTGACGGCAAGGGATGTCGAGAACGAACTCAAGCGCATCGGTCACACGTTGTCGCCGCTGGAGATCGTCGTGGTCAACACCTCGGCCGGAGCCAAGTATGGCCGGCCGGATTACGTCACCTCCGGCTGCGGCATGGGCTATGAGGCGACGATGTACCTGCTCGAGCGCGGCGTGCGGCTGACCGGCATCGACGGCTGGAGCTGGGACGCGCCGTTCGTCTACACCGCGAAGAAATACGCAGAGACCAAGGACGCCAGCCTGATCTGGGAAGGCCACAAGGCCGGGCGTCACATTGGCTACTGCCACATCGAGAAGCTGCACAATCTCGAGCAATTGCCGTCGACCGGCTTCACCGTGTCGTGCTTCCCGGTCAAGATCGAACGCGCATCTGCGGGCTGGACCCGCGCGGTGGCGATCATCGACGGGTAATATTGGCTTCGTTCCAAGACGCCATGGAGCCGGCTGCGCCGCTACTTCTTCATGCTCATAACGAAGGCGGCGATGTCCTGGGCGTCGTTGCCGCGCAGCGGCACGTTCGGCATGGTGGCGTGCGGCAACCGCAGGAACGAAGCAATCATCTCGGCGGTGATCTTCTCCCTGGCGGCGATCGCAGCAAAGGACTGCGCCTTGGGTTTTCTAGGAGCGGTCCCGATCGCGTGGCATTCCACGCACCATCGCTCCGACAGATGCCGGCCATTGTCGAGGTTCTGGGCGGAGGCGCCACTGAGGCCCCCGAACAGCGCGAACAGGATGGCAAGAGACAATTTCCGCGGAGATCGATTCATGATGTCCGCTCCAGCGCTCACAGCGGCTCATCATCGGTTGTGGAGGGCTCCTGTTGCAATGAGACGATATCCCCACCGCCGAGGTCCTCTTCCGGTGGCGGATAGGCGCGTGCCTCGAGATTGTCGAGCACCTTCCTGACGCCCGGAACGTTTTCCGCGGCGACGATCGCTGCCTGCCGGGAGTTCTTGCTCCCGACTACGCCGCTCAGGCTGACGACGCCGTCGCGCGCCGTGACCTTGAGCCTGCAAGGCGCCCAGGCAGCGCCGTCCATCGCTGCGATGACGTGCTCGCGAAGGCTGTCGTCGTCCGCCGACGGGCTCGGCGCGTGGCGGGCGAGGTCGGCGACGGTGGCGAGGAAATCCGATCGGGTTACGATTCCGACGAGGCGCTTGCCGCGCACCACCGGAAGACGTTTGACGTTGTTGGTTTCCATGATCTCGACGATCTCATCGAGCGGCGTATCCTCCCAGATGGTCAGGGGATCCGGCGTCATGATCTCGCTTACCTTGCGGCCGTGCTCTCGAACGAAATCGGCCGCGACCCGGTCGGTGCCGATCAGAAAACCCAGCCACCGGCCGCGCTTTCGCTGTGTACCGATCTCCGCGCGGCGGATGAAATCGCCTTCCGAAACGATGCCGATCAGATCGCCGTCGGCGTCGATCACGGGCAGGGCGCTGACATGGTGCCGCAGCATGGCATCGACCGCCTCCGCGATGGGGGCGTCGGCGCCGATCGTGATGACGTGCTGGGTCATGATTTGCTGCGCGCGCATTGATGGTCTCCGGGCCCGATCCTCGTGGATAGCGCGGACAAGCTAATTGAATAGGGTGCCCTCGGCTTGATCAGGGTCAACCTGAAAGCGCCGGGCTGATCCGGCGCAAGGAGGCCTTCTGTCTGCCACAAAACGGGAAACAGCGTTCGCGCCAGCCATCAGGGCAGGGCTGGTCAGAAGAAGGTCACGTCGCCGCTGCTCAGCGCGGCAGCCGCCGTCCATGGGATCGGCGCTTCAGGACAACCGGCTGGACGCGGATCGCGGCCTCAAGACCGCCAAACATCAGAAACAGCAGAAGCATTTTCACGGTTTCGCCTGTCATATCGACACCTCTGCAGATTGCTGCGCCTTTTTGGGGGACTCCTTATCGCCACAGGAGAGCGCAAAAGCCCGGCCTGCTTTTTGTTCCAGATCAAACAGCGGCAAAAATTGTTGACCAGTCCTTCAGGCCACCGCCGCCTGCTTGCCTTCCTCCAGCGCCGCGGCGATGGCGTCGTCAACGCGTTCGAGCCAGATGAATTCGAGCTTGTCGCGCGCGCCTTGCGGAATATCGTCGAAATCCCGCCGGTTGCGTGCCGGCAGCATCACCCGGGTCAGGCCGGCCGCCGCGGCCGCGACCACTTTTTCCTTGATGCCGCCGACCGGCAGCACCAGACCGCGCAGCGAGATCTCGCCGGTCATCGCGGTGTCGCTTCTCACGGTGCGATTGGTGAGCAGGGAGGTCAGCGCGGTAAACATTGCAACCCCCGCGCTCGGCCCGTCCTTCGGTGTGGCGCCGGCGGGAACGTGGACGTGGATGTCGCTCTTTTCGAACAGCGAGGGATCGATCCCGAGCTGCGCAGCGCGGCTTTTCACCAGCGTCAGCGCGGCCTGCACGCTCTCGCGCATGACGTCGCCGAGCTGGCCGGTCAGGATGAAGGCCCCCTTGCCGGGGACGCGCGTCGCCTCGATGAAGAGGATATCGCCGCCGACCGGCGTCCATGCGAGCCCCGTCGCGACCCCGGGAACGCTGGTGCGCATGGCGATCTCGCCCTCGAAACGCGGCTGGCCGAGCACGGCTGTGAGATCGCCGGCGGTGATGGTGACCTTGCTTGAGGAGCCCTCGGCGACCTGCACCGCGGCACGGCGCAGCGCCTTGCCGATTTCGCGCTCCAGCGAACGGACGCCGGCCTCGCGGGTATAGCCCTTGATCATCAGCCGCAGCGCTTCGATGTCGATCTCGGCCTGCTCCGGCTTCAGCCCGTTGGCTTCGAGCTGGCGGCGAACCAGATAGCGTCGCGCGATCTCGAGTTTTTCGTCCTCGGTGTAACCCGGAAGGCTGATGATCTCCATGCGGTCCAGCAGGGGACCGGGAACCGTATCCAGCATATTGGCGGTGGCGATGAACACCACGCGCGAAAGATCGAAGGGAACGCCGAGATAATTGTCGCGGAACGTCGCGTTCTGCTCGGGGTCGAGGACCTCCAGCATCGCGGCCGACGGGTCGCCCTGGATGCCGCGTCCCATCTTGTCGATCTCGTCGAGCATCATCACGCAATTGCGCGCGCCCGCCTTCTTGATGCCCTGGATGACGTTGCCGGGCAGGGCGCCGATATAGGTACGCCGGTGGCCGCGGATCTCGGCCTCGTCATGAACCCCGCCGAGACTGACGCGGACGAACGGCCGATCCATGGCGCGCGCAATCGACTGCCCCAGCGAGGTCTTGCCGACCCCGGGCGGTCCGACGAAGCACAGGATCGGCGCCTTGCCGTGCGGCGCCAGCTTGCGGACCGCCAGGTATTCGACGATCCGGCTCTTGATCTTCTCGAGGCCGTAATGATCCTCGTCGAGGATCCGTCTAGCCTCTGGGATGTCGATGGTCTTTTCGGGAGGCAATGCCCATGGCAGCTCGATCAGCCAGTCGAGATAGCTGCGGACCATCCCGGCCTCGCCGGCCGCTTCCGGCATTCGCTCATAACGGCGCACTTCCTTTTTCGCCTGGCCTTCCGCTTCCGGCGGCATCCCCGCCTTGGCGATCGCCTCGTTCAGTTCGGCGACCTCCTGCGCCTTGCCGTCGCCTTCGCCCAATTGACGCTGAATGGTGGCCATCTGCTCGCGCAGGATGGCCTCGCGCTGCCGCTCGTCGAACGTTGCCTTGGTCTTCTGGCCGATCTCGGCCGTCAGCCGCAGCACTTCGAGGCGCTCGGCGAGGTGGCGCGAAACCTTCTCCATGCGCTGCGCGAGATCGATGGTCTCCAGGATCTCCTGCTTGTCCTCCGGCTTGATGTCCATATAGGAGGTCGCGAGATCGGCCAGTGCCGCAGGCGAGGTGGTCGACTGGAATGCGGCGAGAAGCTCCGGCGGCGCTTGCGGCAGCAGTTGAATGGCTTCGATGGCGAGCCTTTGCAGGTTGAGAAATTGTGCCTCGATCTCCGGCGAGCTGTTCGTGGGCTCCGGAATATGCAGCACCCGCGCCACCGGGAATGGCGTGCCGGGCAAAAAGTCGAGAACGCGGGCGCGCTGGATGCCCTGGCAGATGATGTGGTGGGTCTCATCCGGCGCGGTAATGTAACGGATGATGTTCGCGATCGTGCAAATTCGAAAAAATTCGTCGGGACCAGGATCGTTCGCCTCGGCGTTTCGCTGCAGCAGGATACCGACCGGCCGCTGATCGCGCAGCGCCTGTTGTGCGGCGGCGATCGATTTCGGCCGACCTATCGTGATGGGGAAGACGACACCCGGAAACAGCACGGTGTTGCGGACGGGAATGATGATTACCGCGTCGTTGGGGATCGGCACGGACTCCGCCGGCGCAGGAGCGGAAGCCGAAGCGGAGTCTTCGTTGACTGGCGACATGACGATCCTCACACAGGCTTGTCTTCACACAGACTTGTCTTCACACAGACTTGGCCAGACGCAATACGATGCATCCATTCACGGCGAAACGGCTGACCGCGTAGCGTCCCGTCGGCAGCGCGATGCGGCGCTCGAACCGGCCTTGCGGCAGTTCGAGCCGGTGAATCCTGGCGTTGCGCAGTTCGGCCGGCAGCACCCGTTGTCCGCTGACGACGAGCGTTCCGTTTTCGATGACGGCTTCGACATGTTCGGGATCGACGCCGGGCAAAGCGACCAGAATCAGAATCTCCCGGTCGGTTTCCAACACGTCGATCGGCGGTTCCCAACTGGGCTCCCGCGAGCCCGCCCGCGATTGCAGGCTGAAGAATTGCTGGCGCAGCCGTTCGGCGCGGGCCAGTGAATCGATTGCCTCGGACAACATCCAGTTGACGGGATCCTTTGTCGACATGGGTTCTCTCGCGTTTGACTCGAATTCTGCGAAGCGACTGCTTCGCGCCGTCCGGACGGCGCCGACTGAAGGGCATCCGGCGGGTACCACCGGATAGTTCTACGGCTGCGCCATCCCGTCAATCAGGTGCCTGGCAGGATGAGGATGGGGACTTTGCTAGGAGGTAGGAAGAGTCCCGGAGCGCATGCGCGCGATGATCCCGGCGGCAATCTGCATGGTCGCGCCGATCCCCCAGCAAAAACTGATCAGAAGCGCCGTACTCGCGTGGGCGGGCTCGTCCAGAACGATGCTGGAGACCGAGACCACCGCCGCAACCGACGCCAGGAACGTGCCTGCCGCGCTGAGCAGCTCCACGGTATCCCACATGGAACCCAACCCATGCCGCAGCGGCAGGTGCATCTTGTGATCCGGAGGAACGCGGGGCAGATCGATTCCGAGATAGAAGCCGGCGGCTCCGTAGATCATCATGGCCAGCACGGTCCCGGCCGAACCGATCAGCTCGATGTTCGCCCTTCCCACGTGGACGGCGACGAACAACCCGCACGAGGCCCCCGTCAGGGCGAGCCCGCTGCGCTCCAGGACGTGCGCCCACCGGCTGATGATGGAGCGCGTGTCCCATGGTTCGTGGTGGTTGTTCATGTCATTCGGTTACCAACCCGGAGCCGGGGAGTAGTTGACGAAGATCAAGTCGCTTTCGCTTTTCGGAAACCGCGACGCAATTCCCTGCATGTTGACCAGCATCAAGGTGGACCGCCGGTATCCGCCCATTATAGCCTGTGACCGTCACTTCATTGGCCCGGAGGGCAATTGACCCAAGCACAGTCAACAAGCCGCAGCGAGAGCATCTCATTGCGGCAGGTGCTTCCCGGCGCCATCGCGGGGGCACCATCGCTTGCCGGCCCGATTGCCGAATCACAGCCCGGACGCAGTCTCAAGGCACCGCAATATCTCACCGCGCATTACTGGTGGGCCTATGTGCATCCCAGGGCCATCTGGTTCTTCGAGCGGCAATGGCTGGTCAACCTCATTCTCTGGGGCAATTATACGCGGCTGCGCAACGCGGCGATGGCGGAATTGGGGGATGTGCTTCCCGGCGCGACCTTGCAGGTGGCCTGTGTCTACGGCGATCTCACCGGCGAGCTGACGCAGCGGGTCGCGACAGGCGGCGGCAGGCTGGATATCGTCGACGTGCTGCCGATGCAGCTCGAAAACCTGCGAAGCAAGCTGCCATCCGGGGCGCCAGCGCGGTTGCTCTCGATGGATTCCGCTGATCTCAGGCTCCCCGACGCCAGTTACGATCGGGCGCTGTTGTTTTTCCTGCTACACGAACAGCCCGCAGCCCATCGCGAGCGAACGCTGAGCGAGGTCTTTCGCGTCGTCAAGCCGGGCGGCGAGATCGTCATTGTCGACTACGCGCTGCCGCGGAGGTGGCATCCGCTGCGCTATGTGTGGCGGCCCTTGCTCGCAGCGCTAGAGCCGTTCGCGCTGGACCTCTGGCGTGACGAGATCGTCCATTGGCTGCCCGCCGCCGCACGGAACGGATGGCGCAAGCAGTCCTTCTTCGGCGGGCTCTATCAGAAAGTCGTGATCAGGCGCTGAACCGGTCAGATCACGATCACGGTGCCGGCGGCCACCAGAATGAGCAGCCAGGCCGTACCGTAGCACGCTGCCTTGACGGCGAGGCCGCTCCCCAAACCAAGATCATGCGCCGTCATCCGCAGGCGATGCGCGGCATGCCAGGCGGGCAGCGCCACCGCGCCGAACAGAATCAATTTGCCGATCGGGTGGTGAGCGAACGCTGCGATCGTCCCGTAATGCAAATGGATGAGCCCCAGCGGCACCAGCACGCCGGTGATCAGGATCAGCACCGGCGTGATCAGCGCCGCCACCAGTCCACCACCGGCAAAGGGCAGCCACAGGATCGGCTTGTTCGATTTTGCCATGGCCTTACACCCCCGCCGTCAGCAGCACCACGGCCGACACCGCCGCCCAGGCGGCATAATGGGCGCCGACGATCAATGCGCCGGGCACCGGCTCGCCCCTCACCATCAGCGGCATCGCCTTCGGCGTCAGCGCGAACCAGGTCACGCTGTGATAGACGGCGAAGACCAGGCACAGTAATTGAAAGAAGACGCCGGGCGGACTGGAGAACGCCGCGACGTATCCGTCCCACGCCGCCTCGCCTTGCGCCAGCCGGATCAGCCCGATCGCAAGCAATGCGCAATACAGGCCGACGAACAGGCTGGTCAGCTCGCGGATCATGTAAGCGACGTAGCGCGGATGCCGCAGCCACCAGCTCCTTTCGGTTTTGCGGACATAAGGGCGGCGGCTCATCGATGCGCTCCCGGATTCAGCAGGTCCTTGAGCCAGTCGAGCGAAGCGGAAATCTTGGTCTGCTGGATCGCGGCGGCGGGATCGACGTTCTTTGGACAGACCTCGGAGCAGGCGCCGACGAAGGTGCATTCCCAGATGCCCTCATTGCTGGCCACCGTCTCGGCCCGCGCGTCCTTGCCGCCGTCGCGGGAATCGAGATTGTAGCGGTGCGCCAGCGCCAACGCGGCCGGGCCGACGAAATCCTCGTTCAGGCCCACTTGCGGGCATGCGGCGTAGCACAGCACGCAGTTGATGCACTGGGTGTACTGATGAAAGACGTTGAGCTCGGCCGGCGATTGCAGATATTCGCCGCTGCCCGGCGGTGTTTCCTGTTTCGGGATCAGCCAGGGTTTTACGCCCGACAGCTTGTCCATGAAACTGTCCATCACGATCACGAGGTCGCGCTCGATCGGGAAATGGTCGAGCGGCTCGATTCGGATCACGCCGCCGCGGTAGTCGCGCAGGAAGGTGTGGCAGGACAGTTTCGGCTCGTTGTTGATCATCATGCCGCAACTGCCGCACACCGCCATGTGGCAGGACCAGCGGTAGGACAGCGTGGCGTCGAGATTGTCCTTGACGTGATTGAGCGCGTCGAGCACCACCCAGTCGTCGCGGTAGGGGACGGTGTAGCGCTGGAAATGCGGCGCGCTGTCGGTTTCGGGGAGATAGCGCAGCACCTCGAGCGTGACGGTCTCGCTCATGTCGCGGCTCCCCCGTAGACGCGCTCGGCCGGCGGCGAGCGCGTGATCACGACGTCCAGATAGCCGATCGATGGCGGATCGGCGCCGCGGTAGCACGCCAGGCTGTGCTTGAGATATTGGGCGTCGTCGCGTTTGGGATATTCGAGGCGCTGGTGCGAGCCGCGCGATTCCTTGCGTTCCAATGCCGAATGCGCCATGGCCTCGGCGACGTCGAGCATGCAGCCGAGCTCCAGCGTCTGGATCAGATCGGTGTTGAAGACATTGCTGCGATCCTGCAACTGGATCCTGCGGTAGCGCGCGCGAAGGTCGGCCAGCACGCCGCAGGTCTGGCGTAGCGTGTCCGCGCTGCGGTAGATGCCGGCGCCGCTCTCCATGGTGTCGTTCATCGCCTTGCGCAGGCCGAAGACGGTATCGCTGCCGCCGTCGCGGGCGAACAGTTCGCGCAATCGTGCCTGTGCCGGCTCGGCGGCCTTTGCGCCCGTGGCGGGCCTCGGGTGCGCCCTCGCAAAGGCCGCGGCGCTGCGTCCGGCCCGGGCGCCGAACACGACGATTTCGGCAAGCGAATTGGAGCCGAGGCGGTTGGCGCCGTTGATCGAGACGCAGGCGCATTCGCCGGCGGCGAACAGGCCGGGCAGGGAGGTCGCGGTGTCGATATCGGTGTGAATGCCGCCCATGGTGTAATGCACGACAGGGCGGACCGGGATCATGTCGTGCACGGGATCAACCCCGACATAGGCCTCGGCGAGTTCGCGCACCATCGGCAGCCGCTCGTTGATTTTCTTCTCCCCGAGGTGGCGGATGTCGAGATGCACCACGTCGCCTTGCGCCGTCTTGATGGTTCGGCCCTTTTGCTGCTCGTGCCAGAACGCCTGGCTCAGGCGATCGCGGGGTCCGAGCTCCATCGCCTTCTTGCGCGGCCAGGGATCGGGCGGGCCGAGATTATAGTCCTGCAAATAGCGGTAGCCGTCCTTGTTGACGAGGATCCCGCCTTCGCCGCGCGATCCCTCGGTGATGAGGATGCCCGTGCCCGGCAGCCCGGTCGGGTGGTACTGCATGAATTCCATGTCCTTCAGCATCACGCCGGCCCGATAGGCCATCGCCATCCCGTCGCCGGTCTTGATGGCGCCGTTGGTGGTGAAGGGGAAGATGCGTCCGGCGCCGCCGGTGGCGATGACGACGGCCCTCGCGCGAAACGTCACCATGCGGCCCGATCGCATCTCGATCGCGACCACGCCGGTGCAGCGGCCGTCCTCGACGATCAGATCGGTCGAATAATATTCGTCGAAGCGCCTGATCGAGGGATATTTCAGCGAGGTCTGGAACAACGTGTGCAGGATGTGAAAGCCGGTCTTGTCGGCGGCGTACCAGGTGCGCTCGATCTTCATGCCGCCGAACGGCCGCACCGCGACCTTGCCGTTGGCCTCGCGGCTCCAGGGACAGCCCCAGTGCTCGAGTTGCAATAGTTCCAGCGGCGCGGTGTTGACGAACAACTCGACCGCATCCTGGTCGCAGAGCCAGTCGCCGCCGGAGACGGTGTCGTGGAAATGGTTGTCCAGGCTGTCGTTGTCCTTGATGACGCCGGCCGCGCCGCCTTCAGCGGCCACGGTATGGCTGCGCATCGGATAGACCTTGGAGATCAGCGCAAGCGTCAGGGAAGGATCGGCCTCGGCCACCGCGATGGCGGCGCGCAGGCCCGCGCCACCGGCCCCCACGATAGCGACGTCGATTTCAATCACGTCCATGAGGCGCCATTCCCGAGAACGGCCGGCCGTTCCGGCCTTCTCCATGGACTCTTATTGCACCACGGCATTGCGGAGATGCTGTTGATCCAGGTCAACACCCGGTCCGATTTTCACCTGAAATGGCGGGCTTGCGGCGTTCCGGTAATCACGTCTCCAAGCATAACCGGGTCGCAGGGGATTCAGTCGCGTCATTGATCCAGCGCAAGGACGCGCACCGATTTGGAATTGAATCTGGCATCCGGAATGCATCGCGATAAAAACAACAACAGGGAGATCAACATGCCCATGACCCGGCCGCGGCTCGCCGCTCTGTCGGCTGCCGCTATCTTCAGTATCGCGGTCTGCAATAGCGCCATCGCCCAGAAGAAGTACGACACGGGTGCTACCGACACCGAGATCAAGATCGGCAACATCATGCCGTACAGCGGTCCCGCTTCGTCGTACGGGCTTATCGGCAAGACCGAGGATGCCTATTTCAGGATGATCAACGATCAGGGTGGCATCAATGGCCGCAAGATCAATTTTATCAGCTACGATGACGGCTATAGCCCACCCAAGGCGGTCGAGCAGGCCCGCAAGCTGGTCGAGAGCGACGAAGTATTGGTCGTGTTCAATCCGCTGGGAACGCCGTCGAATTCCGCGATCCAGAAATACCTCAACTCCAAGAAGGTGCCGCAACTGTTCGTCGCCACCGGCGCCACCAAGTGGAACGATGCGAAGAACTTCCCCTGGACCATGGGCTGGCAGCCGAGCTACCAGAGCGAGGCGCAGATCTACGCCAAATTCCTTCTCAAGGAGAAGCCGGACGGCAAGATCGCCGTGCTCTACCAGAACGACGATTTCGGCAAGGATTATCTGAAAGGCCTGAAGGACGGGCTCGGCGCCAGGGCGTCGATGATCATCGCCGAGGAAAGCTACGAGACCACAGAGCCGTCGATCGACTCCCACATCGTCAAGCTGAAATCGACCGGTGCCGACGTGTTCATCAGCATCACCACGCCGAAATTCGCGGCGCAGGCGATCAAGAAGCTCGCCGAGCTGCAATGGAAGCCGCTCCAGATCGTCGCCAACGTCTCGGCTTCGGTCGGCAGCGTGCTGCAGCCGGCCGGCTTCGAGAACGCGCAGGGCCTGCTTTCGGCCGCCTATGCCAAGGACGGCGCCGATCCACAATGGAACGACGATCCCGGCATGAAGAAGTGGTCCGCGTTCATCGACAAGTATATGCCGGGCGCCAATCGTGCCGACGGCAATCTGGTCTATGGCTACGGCGCCGCGCAGACACTGGTCGAGACGCTCCGGCAATGCGGCGACGACCTGACCCGCGCCAATGTGATGAAGCAGGCGGCAAGCTTGAAGGATTTTGCGCCCGATACGCTGTTGCCCGGTGTCAAGATCAACACCTCGGCGACCGACTTCGCGCCGCTATCACAGCTGCAGATGATGCGGTTCAAGGGCGAGAAGTGGGAGCTGTTCGGTGATATCATCAGCGGCGACGTCGTCACCAACTGACGGCAGCCGTGCAAAGCCGGTTCGGACAGAACAAGACCGCCTTCGGGCGGTCTTTGGCCGACCGAGATCGTTTTCACGCCGCCGCGGTGGCCGGCTGATTTCCGGAAAAACAGGAGCGTTCAGATGAATGGCGCCCAATCCCTGGTTCAGACGCTGGTCAATTGCGGCGTCGATATCTGTTTCGCAAACCCGGGCACCTCCGAAATGCATCTCGTTGCGGCCCTCGATAGTGTGAAGGGATTGCGGCCGGTGCTGTGCCTGTTCGAGGGCGTCGCGACCGGTGCGGCCGACGGCTATGGCCGCATCGCAGGCAAGCCCGCCGCGACGTTGCTCCACCTCGGGCCAGGCCTCGCCAACGGCCTTGCCAATCTGCATAACGCCCGCCGCGCGGCGACGCCGATCGTCAACGTGGTCGGCGATCACGCCACCTATCACCTGCAATATGATGCGTTGCTGACATCCGATATCGCTGGCTTCGCCCGCCCGGTGTCGGGCTGGATCCACGAGACCAAAAGCGCAAGGCTCGCCGCGGGCGATGCCGCGAGGGCGGTGCAGGCCGCGCGCGCCGCGCCCGGCGGCATCGCCACCTTGATCTTGTCCGCCGACGCCGCCTGGAATCCGGCCGAGCGCGCCGCGCAGCGTCTGCCCGATATCGGGCCCGCGATCGTGACGGCGGATGCGATCGTGGACGTCGCCAGGCTGATGTCCAACGGCAAGAAGACCGTGATGTTGCTGCGCGGCCGTGCGTTGGTCGGCGACGGGCTGGAGGCGGCTGGGCGCATTCACGCCAGGACCGCCGCGCGGTTGTTGTGCGACACGTTTGCGCCGCATGCCGAGATCGGCGCCGGTCGCGTGCCGATAGAGCGCATTCCTTATTTCGGCGAACAGGTCGCGGCGTTTCTGGCCGGGACAGAGCAGCTGATCCTGGTCGGCAGCACGCCGCCCGTGTCGTTCTTTGCCTATCCGAACAAGCCGAGCTGGTGCGTGCCCGAGGCTTGCGAGCTGATTTACCTCGCGCAGCCGCACGAGGATGGCGTCCGTGCCTTGCGGAATCTGGCCGACGCGCTGGGGGCGCCACCGGAGATGCCGGCGCGTGTGCCGCTGCATCTGCCCGGGCTGCCGACCGGTCTGTTGAATTCGCTCAGCATCGCCCAGATCATCGCGCAGCTGACGCCGGATCATGCGATCTATGCCGACGAATCCAACACCTCGAGCCTGCCGCTGCTGATGATGCTGGCGCGCGCGCGTCCGCACACGCATTTGCCGCTGGCCGGCGGCTCGATAGGGCAGGGGTTGCCGCTTGCCGTGGGCGCGGCGCTGGCCGCTCCCGATCGCAAGGTGGTCTGCCCGCATGGCGACGGCGGCGCCGCCTATACCATGCAGGCGCTCTGGACCATGGCGCGAGAAAATCTGGACGTGACCACGGTCATCTACGCCAACCGGTCCTATGCGATCCTCAATTACGAACTGTACCGGGTCGGCGTGACGACGGTCGGCGAAAATGCACGCTCGACGCTCGACCTGCACAATCCCGAGATGAACTGGACGCAGATCGCGAGCGGTTTGGGCGTCGAAGCAAGCCGCGCCGCCACGGCCGAAGAATTCGCCGCGCAGTACGAATTGGCGATGAAGCAAAGAGGGCCGCGCCTGATCGAGGCCATGATCTGAGGAGTTTTGTCATGGACACGGTCGAAGCGCTGCGGGCCATCGTTGGTGAGACCGGCGTGCTGAGCGCCGCCGAGATCGCGACGCGATCCGCCGGCATTCTTCGCCCGGACACCCTGAAGGCGCGGGCGCTGGTGCGCCCAAAAGACACCGCCGAGGTTTCGAGAACGGTGCGCTGGTGTCATGACCACGGTATGCCGATCGTGACCCATGGCGGTCTGACCGGGCTCGTCCACGGCGCCGATGCGTCGCCCGAAGAGGTCATCGTCTCCTTCGAGCGTATGCGCGCCATCGAGCTGATCGACCCGGTGCAGCGGATCGCCGTGGTTCAGGCCGGCGTCACCCTGCAGGCGCTGCAGGAAGCGGTCGAACAGCACGGGTTGAGCTTTCCGCTCGATCTCGGCGCGCGCGGCAGTGCGACGCTCGGCGGCAACGCGGCCACCAACGCCGGAGGCAATCGCGTGATCCGCTACGGCATGATGCGCGACATGGTTCTGGGCCTTGAGGTCGTGCTGGCCGACGGCACCGTCCTCTCCTCCATGAACCGCCTGATCAAGAACAACGCGGGCTATGACCTCAAGCAGGTCTTTGTGGGGTCCGAAGGCACGCTGGGGATCATCACGCGGCTGGTATTGCGGCTGCGCGAGAAGCCGAGTTCGCAGGACGTCGCCATCGTGGCGGTACCGTCGTTCGAAGCGCTGACGAAACTGCTCAAGCATGCCGACGGCGCGCTGGGCGGATCGCTTTCGGCCTTCGAGGTGATGTGGCAGTCATTCTACCGCCTGGTGACGTCGCCGCCGGCGCGGGGCAAGCCGCCGGTCAGTCAGGACCATCCGTATTACGTGCTGATCGAAAGCCTCGGCGCCAATGCCAGACTTGATTCCGAGCGCTTCGTCGCGGCACTGGAATCCGCGCTGGAGGCAAGGCTGATTTCGGATGCGGCGGTGGCGAAGTCGGACAGCGACCGCCGCGCGTTCTGGGCGCTGCGCGACGACGTCATGCAGGTCGTGGTCGGCGGCATGCCCGTGGTGTTCGACATCTCGCTGCCCTTGGCCGCGATGGAGCAATATGTCGAGGGCTTAAACAGGGACCTGAGCGGCGGGATCGGCGAACACAGGCTCTGGATCTTCGGCCACCTCGGAGACGGCAATCTCCATGTCATTGTTCAGGTGGCACCGCAGGACTACATGACGTTGCGGCCGAAGATTGAGGAACTGGTCTACGGTCCGCTCGGCAAGTTCGGCGGATCGGTTTCGGCCGAGCATGGAATCGGGTTGGAGAAGAAGCCTTATCTTTCGCTCTGCCGGAGCGAGGCCGAGATCGCACTGATGCGGGTGCTCAAGAACGCACTCGACCCCGACTGCATCCTCAATCCCGGAAAAATCTTCTGACGGGAATTGAGCATGAGGAATTTGCCGCTCGCAAAGGTCTATCAATTGCTGGAGCCGGGCCCGGTGGTGCTGCTGACGACGGCGCAGAAGGGCCGTGCCGACGTGATGACCATGTCCTGGCACATGATGGTCGAATTCGAGCCGCCCCTGGTCGCCTGCATCGTCAGCAGCGCCGATTACAGCTTTGCGGCACTGACGGCGACAAAGCAGTGCGTCATCGCCATTCCGGCGCTGCACCTGGCACAGAAGGTCGTCGACGTCGGCAACTGCTCCGGCCGCGACGTCGCGAAATTCGAAAAGTTCGGGCTGACTCCACGCAAGGCCAGGCACGTCGGCGCGCCGCTGGTCGCCGAATGCTTCGCCAATCTCGAATGCAGGGTGGTCGATAGCCGCCTCGTGAAGAAATATAATCTGTTCGTTCTCGAGGTGGTGAAGGCCTGGGCCGATCCGAAGCAGCGTAACCCGAAGACCATCCACCACCGCGGCTATGGCAAATTCGCGGTGGACGGCCCCGTGATCAAGCTGAAGTCGAAAATGCGCTGACGGCAGCAAGATCGGCCTTTGCGGAGGGGTGCGGGAGGCTCTAGAATTTTGCCGGCTGGAATATTCCTTCCAGTTGACTCCGGCAGCTCTTCTTCGCCACCACTACGGATATCCCAACAAATGAGCCAACTCATCGTCAACGTCGGCGACTTCACGTTCCAGGCCCGCTTCGAGGAGCAACTGGCGCCCAGGACCTGTGCGGCCTTTCGCAGGGCGATGCCGTTCGAGAGCCAGGCCATCCATGTGCGCTGGAGCGGCGAGGCGATCTGGATGCCGCTCGGCGTTCTCGATTTCGGCGTTTCCCACGAGAACCACACCAGCTATCCGGCGCCCGGCCAGATCATCCTCTATCCCGGCGGCATCAGCGAAACCGAGATCTTGCTGGCCTATGGCGGCGTGCGCTTTGCGAGCAAGGTCGGACAGCTCGCGGGCAACCATTTCATCACGTTGACTTCCAACCTTGAGCGGCTGCCTGAACTCGGCAAGACCGTGCTCTGGAAGGGCGCACAGAAAGTCCGCTTCGTGGCCGCCTGAACCCCGATGCGCTCGCGGGCTGGCCTTCGCCTTGCGCAGTTCGGCACGGCCGCCGCCCCACGCGCCCTGGGCGAGCCATGACGAATTTGTCGCCTATCAAATAAGCAATTGCACGCCGCAAAAGCTGCGCCCAGCGAGCCAGCAAGCCTCCCTCGAAAATACAACCCACTGAAAAGGCGAATGATTCCTGATCGCGCCAGGGCGAGCAGCCATTGTACACAATGGCACGCGCTTTGCTTCGTTCACGTCCGGGAGTTTTCTCGCGCGGGGTGCGAACGTCATGGCGATCCCAAGACAACCGTCCACCGGTACCGTCACCGCGGAGCCAGAACCGATCGATCTCGACTGGTCGGCGACGGCGCTTCTGATCATCGACATGCAGCGCGATTTCATGGAGCCGGGCGGCTTCGGCGAAACGCTGGGCAATGACGTCTCGCAGCTTGCACGCGCGGTGAAGCCGATCGCATCCGTGCTCGATGCCGCCCGCGATCTCGGCGTGCTGGTGGTGCATACCCGCGAGGGTCATCTGCCCGATCTGTCGGACGCGCCGCCGGCCAAGATCGAGCGCGGCGCACCGTCGTTGCGCATCGGCGATCCCGGTCCGATGGGACGGATCCTGATCCGTGGCGAAGCCGGCCACGACATCATTCCCGAACTCTATCCGCTCGACAGCGAGATCGTCATCGACAAGCCCGGCAAGGGCGCGTTCTACGCCACCGAGCTCGGCGATATCTTGCAGAACTACGGCATCGAGAATCTCCTGGTGTGCGGCGTGACCACCGAGGTCTGCGTCAACACCACCGTGCGCGAGGCCAATGATCGCGGCTATCGCTGCGTGGTGCTGGCCGACGGCTGCGCTTCCTACTTTCCCGAATTCCACGACATGGGCCTGAAGATGATCAAGGCCCAGGGCGGCATCTTCGGCTGGGTCTCGGACTCGGCCGCGGTTCTCAAGGCAATGACAACGGGGACTACCAACAGTTTGGCAGCGGGAGCATCGCGATGAGCACGAGCACGACGGGAACCATCGGTAAGACTGACTTCAAGCCGGCATTGTGGACGCCAGGCGACTGGAACGCCTTCTTTGGATTCGGCACCAACATTCTGGTCAACATGCTGGTGCTCACCGGCCTGCTGCGCTTCGTGCTGAAGATGCCCGATGCGCTGGTGTTCGGCCGCATCCTGCCGGCGCTTGGCCTGATGATGTGCCTGTCCACCTTCTACTATGCCTATCTCGCCTACCGGCTGGCGCGGAAGACCGGGCGCACCGACGTCTGCGCCCTGCCGTCCGGCGTCAGCGTTCCGCACATGTTCATCGTGACCTTCGTGATCATGCTGCCGGTCAGCATCAAGACCGGCGATCCCATGAAAGCCTGGTCGGCGGGTCTCGTCTGGGTGTTCTTCCAGAGTTTCATTCTCATGATCGGCGGCTTCATCGCGCCGGTCATCCGACAGATCACCCCGCGCGCGGCCTTGCTCGGCACGCTCGCCGGCGTCTCCGTGACCTTCATCTCGATGCGGCCGGCGCTGGAGATGTTCATGACGCCGCAGATCGGTCTCGTGTGCTTTGCCATCATCCTGGTGAGTTGGTTCGGCGGCGTGAAATATTTCAAGGGTATTCCGGCGGGCCTTGTCGCCATCGCGGCCGGCATGCTCATCGCCTGGGGGTCGAACCTGTTCGGGCTCGGGCTCGGTGGGCTGAGCATCAAGGGCGTCGGCGATGCCTTTGCGAGTTTTGGGTTCTCGGTGCCGATCCCCGCGGTCGGACAGGTCTTTTCCGGCTTCGAGTTCCTCGGAATCATCCTGGTGACGGCGATCCCGTTCGGCATCTACGATCTCGTCGAGGCCATGGACAATGTCGAGAGCGCGGAGGCCGCCGGCGACGAATATCCAACCACGCGGGTCCTCACGGCCGACGGCGTCGTCAGCCTGATCGGTTGCCTGATGGGCAATCCCTTCATCAACGCGGTCTATATCGGCCATCCCGGATGGAAGGCGATGGGCGGGCGGATCGGCTATTCGGCCGCAACCGGCATCATGGTGGTGTTGCTCAGCTGGTTCGGCATCATCTCGGTGCTGCTGGCGCTGGTGCCGGTGGTCGCGATCTCGCCGATCCTTCTCTATATAGGCATGCTGATCGGCGCGCAGGCTTTCCAGACTACGCCGGCCAAGCACGCGCCGGCGATCGTGCTCGCCCTGACACCGCATCTCGCCGCCTGGGCCAAGCTGCAGATCGACACCATGCTGGGCTCGACGCTGAGCGCGGCGCAGACGGTGGGGGGCCTTGCCGCCGACAAGGTCGGCGACGTCAAGGCCGCGGCGCTCGCCGCGCTGCCGCAACAGGGCGTGCTGTATCGCGGGCTCGAGGTGCTGGGCGGCGGCTCGATCCTCGCCGGCCTGATCCTGGGCGCGATCGGCGTGTTCGTGATCGAGCGCGATTTCGTCAAGGCTTCCGCCTTCGCACTGGTCGGCGCCGCACTGACCTATTTCGGCTTCATGCACGGCGAAGCCGTGGGTATTGGCGGCGGCTTTGGGGTGACGCCCGCGGTCGCGCTGTCTTATGCCGTCGTGGCGGCCGGATTGTTCGCGCTCAGCAAGGTGGAGACGAGCGCGCACTACGTTTCGCATCCGGATGCGCCGCTGGCGGCGCCGGCGGAATAATTTCGCGAATGGCGGACCCGGCGTCGGTCCATCGATGCCGGGCCCGGCAGAACTTGAAGCGCTACGCCGCGAGATCCAGCAGCCGCGGCGAGCCGCGCAGCAGCACGCTGCGGCCTTTCGGAGTCAGGAGGGCGCGGCCGTCGCTGATCCCGGCAAGCCCGAGCGCGACGAGATTCTCGACGACGAATCGATTCAGCGCGCGAGCCTTCGTCGTGGGCGCGCGCAATGCCTTCAAGGTTTCCCATTGATCCGGCGTGAGATCGTAATCGAATTCCGCGTTCATGCTGCCTCGAATGCGCTGGTGACTTTCGCGGGTGTCTTACAAAGCGAGCATGAACGGCATGCGACCATAATGCGTCCGGATTTCGTTTCACGCGCATTTTAAAATCACGGCTTTTAGAATCGTTGGAAACGCCGCCATCCTCGATTTGCGGTGCGCTTGAAATCACCGGTAACGCGGCTGTCACAACAACGTGTCAATGGAGTCTATCGACCGTCCCGAATCAGGCGGCAACGAAAATTGATGCCGTTCCCGATTGGATAGACCCTGGAAGCCATCGCGCCGCTAAAAACCTCCGGCAGCGGCTCCCGGCTGAGAGGCATGGGAGTCGTCGTCGGCATTGCCATCGCGGCAATCGCGATATTCGCGCTGACGCATGCGTTCAGGCACGTCAATTACGACGAAGTCTTCGCCATCGTGGGGCGAACCGACGCGAGCGTCCTCGCGCTGGCGCTGACGCTCGTGGTGTTTTCCTACGGCAGCCTGACGATCTACGATCTGCTCGCGCTTCGCACCATCGGCCGGCCCGACATTCCCTACCGGATCGCGGCGCTCGCAAGCTTCACCAGCTATCCGATCGCCCATGGCGTCGGTGCGGTGGCGCTGGTCTCGCCGGTGATCCGCTATCGGGTCTATGCCTGCAACGGTCTCGGCGCGCTCGACGTGGCGAATATCTGCTTCCTGACCGGGCTGACATTCTGGCTGGGCAATCTGACCGCGCTTGGGCTCAGCCTGCTTTACGAGCCCGGCGTCCTCGGCCTGGTGGATTATCTGCCGCCGCAGATCAATCGCGCGCTGGCGGCGGCGTTGCTGTGTGGCGTCGCCGGCTTTCTGCTCTGGAGCTGGCGCGCGCCGAGGCGGCTCGGGACCAGGAGGTGGCCGGTGCGGCTGCCGTCCGGGCCGATGGTGCTGCTGCAGATCGCCCTCGGGATACTCGATCTCGGCGCCGCCGCGCTTGCGATGTATGTGCTGATCCCGGCCGGGATGAATATCGACTTCTTCCGCCTCACCGCCGTTTTCATCGCCGCGACGCTGCTCGGCTTCGCCAGCCACACGCCGGCGGGGCTGGGTGTGTTCGACGCCGCGATCCTGCTCGGGCTCGGCGGCGACGACAAGGAACCGCTGATCGCGGCGCTCCTGATGTTCCGCTTCCTGTATCATTTCCTGCCCTTCGTGCTCGCGCTCGGCCTGTTCGGCGCCGTGGAAGCGTGGCGGAGCTTGCGCATCAAGCGTTAGCCAAACTTGATTTTCATACCGGCGAGTTGAGCTTGAGCCCGACCATCCCCGCGACGATCAGCGTCAGGCACAGCAGCCGGACCGGGTCGGCCGGCTCGCTGTAAACCAGGATACCGACAAGGATGCTGCCGACGGCGCCGATGCCGGTCCACACCACATACGCTGTGCCGAACGGCAGCGATTTCAGCGCCACCGCCATCAATCCGAAACTGAGTGCGATTGCGATCGCGGTCGCCGCGGTCGGCCAGAACCGGGTGAGGCCGTCGGAATATTTCAGGCCGAAGGCCCAGGCGATCTCGAACAATCCCGCCGCGACCAGTGCCAGCCAGGCGCTCACGGCTTCGACTGTTCCCGCGGCAAGGTCATCACGGCATATTGCGCATAACCGCGGAACGGGCGCTCGAAACGCAGTTCCGCGCCGCTGCTCTCGGCCATCGCCGCCAGCATGCCTTGCAGATCGTCGCGCGGCGTGACGTCGAACAGGGCGAGCCAGCGCAACAGCAGCGCGCGGGCGATCCCGGGCAATCGTTCCTGATCGCCGAAATCGACCACGTGCAGGCGACCGCCGGGTGTCAGGCGGTTTGCCGCCGCCTGCAGCACGGCCCGCCAGTCCGGGATCATCGAGAGGCTGTAGGAGATCATCACGTGATCGAAAGAGGGGAGGTTGAATAAAAGCTGTGGATCGAACGCGGTTCCATCGCCGTGCGCGACGCGGACGCGGCCGGTCATGCCGCGCCGCGACACGGAAGCGATCGCGGATGTCAGCATTTCGGTCGAGACGTCGATGCCGAAGAATCGTGCGTCGGGGTAGAGGCTGGCCGCCAGCACCAGGTTCCGGCCGGTGCCGCAGCCGATTTCCAGCACGTTCGCGCCGGGAGCGGGCTGCAGCCCCGCAATCAGCCGGTCCCTGCCGAGCAGGTAATATCGCCGCGTGCCGTCGTAGATGTGACGCTGCCGGCGGTACATCCGGTTCATGCGGCTGGTGGCTTCGTCCGGCCACGCGACGTCGGCGTCGAGTTCGGGGGAATAGAGAGACATTGCTGCACCTCCTGGTCACCTGTCGCTTATTCCCTTCGGATGTTCGCGCGACAGCGGTGTGACAGGCGGGCGTGCTCGTCACGAATGATTCCGTGATTCTACCGGGAACTCGCGTGGTCACGAGGCCCGCGGCTGTCGCAAAACTGCAGTGAGCCCGCGATACCTTCATCAGATTGTTGATTCGAGGAATGGATGAACACGCAATTGATCGCGGAGGCGGTTCGCAACTCCAGGGACGAGGCCGAGGCAACGCTTTGGGACAGGCTGTTCGCATTCTGGTTCCGCCGGCTGGTCTACACCCAGATCTGGGAGGACCCCGAAGCCGATCTCGCCGCACTGCAATTGCCGCTCGGCTCGACCATCGTCACCATTTCCTCCGGCGGATGCAACGCGCTGTCCTATCTCACCGCGCAACCGGCCCAGGTCTACGCGGTCGATCTCAATGAGGCGCATCTCGCGCTGCTCAAATTGAAGCTTGCCGGACTTCGGGCCTTTTCCGGTTATCAGCAATTCTGGCAGTTCTTCGGCGAAGCCGCGTCTGTCGCCAACTCGCAGCTCTATCGCGAGCGGCTGTGGTTGATGCTGGACGCCGACGCGCGCGCCTATTGGGACAAGCGCAATTTCATCGGCCGTCCGCGGCATGCCTATTTCACCGACGGGTTTTATCGCCACGGCATGCTCGGCCGTTTCATCGGGCTGGCGCACCTGCTCGCGAAATTCGCCCGGATCGATCTCACGGCCTTGTTGATCGGCAAGGCAAATGACCCCGAGCGCCTGCAGGCGCTCGATCGTCTCGATCGGCTGTTTCATTCGCCGCTGGCGCGCCTGCTCACCGGCACACCGGCGCTGCTGTTCAGCCTCGGCATTCCGCCGCAGCAGCGGGCGCTGCTCGGCGCCGACGCTCCGCTCAACGAGGTGCTGCATCAGCGCTTGCTGCGCCTGATCAACGGCCACCCCAACGAGACCAATTATTTCGCCTGGCAGGCGCTGCATCGCAGCTATCCCGGTCCCGGCGACCGTTGCCTGCCGCCTTATCTGCAGCGCCGCCAGTACGACCGCATGCGCGACGGGGCCGGCCTGATCATCCCGGTGCACGCCAATCTCCGGCAGTTCCTGGAAAACCTCCCGGCGCGCGAGGTCGACGCCGTGATCCTGCTGGACTCGCAGGACTGGATGGCGACCGACGAGATCGCAGCACTCTGGAACGCCATCGACCGCACCGGCAGCGACGGGGTTCGGGTGATCTTCCGCACCGCCGGCACCGAGTCTCCCCTGGAGGGCGCGGAGCTTGCGGATCTGCGCCAGATCTGGCGCCGCGACGAGGAGCGAAGCGCCATCGGTTTCGCGCAGGACCGTTCGGGAATCTACGGCGGCTTCCATTGCTATGTCAGGCGCTGAGCAGAACTGCATCTCGATCCTGATCGCGTTCTCATCTTCGCGGGGCTTTCTGAAATCGTCGATGCGGAGAAAGTTCGGCGCGTAGGCAGTTTCCTTCGCAAGCAGTTAAACCCGCGCCACCAGGACACAACTCCGCGATCTCGCGGCTTCACGTGCCCGAGGTTTGCCATGAACTTCCCGCCCTCTCCAATCAGAGGGCGCAGGGAATGCCGGGCGCCCGATGCGCCCGATAGCCGCGTGTGCAATGGTAGTGTGAGAGACGCACACGCGTTAGTCAGGTCACACCGGAATCACCCGGCATTCCCCGCGCAATGGTTTTACGGCTTATAACGCGCTCTCCCTGGTGACCGGGCTTTCTTGCCACCATCGCCTGCGGATGTTGCCGCAAACTTGACGCCAGCGTCGGGGCGTCAGGACCACACGCCTTCGCCGTCCGCCAGCAGCAATCGCCCGTCAAGCGCGCCGCCGGCGTCCACCGCATCCCGCTCCGCGTTTCGTGACGTTGCGCAACGCCCCTCCAAAGGAGCGGGACGGCGAGGCTTATAAAGCTGATTTGGGTCTTCGGAAAATCAGAATATCTTTGCAAAGGGGGCTAGACAGGCAAATCAGTGATTTGCCCGTCGGGTTAAATCGGCGGCCCGTCGGGCGACAGACCGTGAGCGGGGTGGGATGAGCGCTTCCCAAACGGCGAGACAGCACCGCTCGCCCCCTCGAGCGGTAATCGCAACCCGCCGCCCAAGGGCCTGATCGGAAAAAAAGCAGGTCTTAGCCTCGTCGAGAGGTTAGGATTTAGGGTGGCCCGCTCACCTTTCTCAGGAGGTTCGAACATGGCACGGCATCTTTTCTTCGCGATCACCCTCATAGGCATCGGAACGCTCCTCAACTCACCGGCAGAAGCAGTGCCAGACGCGGCGCGATGTGAGGATCAAGCCGCAAATTGCCTGGGCAGATGTGCCAACCCCTTTGGTGGGGCGGGTCAGAACAAATGCCTGAACTACTGCGACCGGCAGGTGAACAGATGTTTGATACGCGCGAATGGCGCGGCCTCGCGGTGGTAGGCGGTGACGGGACTGAACCGTCGACATCACTGACCTGGCGGAACATGACCCCGGCCGTTGAAGACTTCCGGTGTTGGCTTGTTTGAGACAAGCCGACCGGCTTCGACGGTGTCCGCTCATCAGGGCAGACCGGATGTGATCGGCAGATGGTAAAAACGGCGATTTTGACCCATTTCGGAAGAAGGCAAACGTGCGGATTCAGTGATTGACGGCTGGATCCGCAAATATCCCGATCAGGAGCCGTGATTACCCCACGCGCTAGCGGTAACGCGCAGATCTTGGATGGGATTACAGGCCGCGGGGCCTCCCGAGCCACGCGGACTGGCGAACTTTGCCGCCCATCAAACTCCAACTTGATGGGTTCACGGCACAAGTCCCGTGGCCTTCACCGGACGCATACCGTCCAGGTCGGCAATCCGGCGATCAATCTCCCTGATCACTCGCTTCGAGAACGGCCCGAGGTGCAGGTAGAGTGCCATCAACATCACGATGTAACGCAGCGCTCCGGGATTGGTTTTGGCGACCTCGACAAAGGTTTTCCAGAACGGCTCCCGAACCTCCGGCAGAGTACGCATAATCTTGTGTACACCGTCAATGCCGGCAAGCCTCTTGCGCAAGTCGCCGTCCGGCAGGTCGCGGCGACGGTCGGACCGGTCGAGCATGACGGCAAGCCGCGACAGCCGTCCTGCATATGCAGTCGGGCTGAACACGTGCTCGAGCACGTCCTTATAATCCGCGAGGATGTCACGAAGCGGACGCTTGGTGTCGAAATTGCAGCCCAGCGTGCATTGATCGCCCGCCTGCTCGACCTTCATGAGGTCATGGCCCCGGTGCAGGCGGCCCTCATTGGCTAGTCGCCGCGTCAGCTGTGTGCCAGGCAATGCATAGAGCAATCCAACCATGCAGACTGGAATGTTCGCCTCCTCGATGAAGTCGATCATCGCCCGCCCGATCGAGACTTTCTCGGCATCGAACCCGACGATGAAACCCGCGGTGACGAACATGCCGTAGCCATAGATCTTATGAATGCACTCGGCGATGTTGCGCCTGGTGTTCTGCTTTTTCTTCATCTGCACGAGGGTCTCTGGATCCGGGCTCTCAATGCCTACGAAAATTCCGAAGAAGTTCGCGTCACTCATTGCCTGCAAGAGCTCGCTGTCGTCCGCGATATTGATCGAGGCTTCGGTCGAGAACTCGAACGGATAGTCCCGCTCTTCCAGCCAGGCTTTGAGCCGCGGCAGCAAGGTGCGGAGGTTCTTCTTGTTGCCGATGAAATTGTCGTCGACGAAATCGACATGCCCGCGATAACCGTGATCGTAGAGCGCTTGCAGCTCAGCGAGAATTTGATCGGGGGTCTTGGTGCGCGGCACGCGACCATATAGCTCGATAATATCGCAGAACTCGCAGGTAAACGGGCAGCCACGCGAATATTGCACGCCGATGAACAGATAATGATCAAACTTGATCAGATCGTAGCGAGGCATCGGGCTTAGCGTGACGTCGATCTTGAATTTCTCGGCGATGAACGTGCACTTGCGCTCGCCGCTTTCCCAGGCGGCGATGAATTGCTCGATGATTTGCTCCGCCTCGCCGATCACCTGGAAGTCCGCGTCCGCGTACAGATGCGGGCTGGAGGAGACGTCAGGCCCACCGACACATACTGGCTTGCCGTGCATGTGGGCGAGATCGATCAGGTAGAGAAAATCAGGTTGCTGGTTGAGCATGCCGCCGATCATTACGAGATCGGCCCAGTCGAGGTCAGCGTCAGTCAAAGGTTCGGTGTTACGGTTGACGAGACGAATATCCCAATGCTTCGGCAGCATGGCGGCGACGGTGATCAGCCCGAGTGGCGCCGCCGGATACTTCGCGCCGACGAGTTCGCAAGCTTCCGTATAGTTCCAGAACGAGTCCGGAACGAACTTCGGATAGATCATGAGGACGCGGCAGGGAATCGTCATGTTGCTCCGGCCGGAACGTTGGGTCACGATGGCACGCAGCTTGTCGGGGCTCAAGGCTCGATTCGCTCGTCGACACAGGCGTTAAGCGCTGAAATGATGGAAGTGTGCAACCGAGGTTCTGTTCGCGCACCCAATTGTCAGACGTTCTTGTGCATAAAAACCTACTGCGTCGCTTATTGGGCACGAAACCGACATGGCCGGTCTGGTCGGCGATGTCCGGTCTCAGGGTAGAACGGAAGTCGGATTTCGAGGGCGGCAGGTCAGTTGATGACCCACAACAGTCATGCCGCCTGACGATGTCCGCTCACCCGGCAAAGCAGACGCAGCGCGGCCAAACTCGACCTAAGGATACAAAGTCACTCCAACGCCGGACTGGCTGATCCGCTGCAAATCTGATAACCGAGATGCGTTCCGGGGGCCGCGAATACTGAGCGGCCGGTTGCATTGGGCCTGATCGCCGGAGCTGTCGCAGACTACTTCGGTGCAGGCCGAACTCTCACCCGGCAATTGGCGCAGATCGAGGAATGCCAGCAGCGCCTCGAGGACTTTGATATCCGCAGTGATTGGAGGGCGGCGTCGATCTGGGCCGAATGATGGGATCGATCCTAGTGCCCGATTTCTATCCGCACGCTGAGTTCCGCGCGGGCAGATGACCAGAAGTGGAGTGTGCGTCGCAGCATTTGCCTTTTGATGGCGTCACAATATTGATTTCGGTCAACCCATCTGCGGCCCGGCTGTTCCAACCCTAGCCTGCCAATAGCTTGCAAAACATGGGAGAAAGCAAATGATCAGATTGATCGCTGTTGCTGCCGTTGCTTTGGCAGTCGCAACATCGGCGCAAGCAATGACACCGGCGCCGCTTCATCAGCCGGACGGCATGATCACGCAAGTCGCCTGGCTATGCGGGCCGGGCATGACACGAGTCAATGGTGTCTGCGTGTCCAGAATCGCCAAACGCCATGCGCGCCGAGAAGTCCGCAGGTGTGCGCTATGGCACGGAGGGGCTTGCGCTCGGTGGGTTTACTGAAGCGCCACCCACTCTCAGATTCCACCCGGAAGTATCGTAGCACCGTGATCGGCGTGGCATCGGCCCTCATTGCGGTCCAGACATTTCACGTCAGGATCACCGAGATACCGGTAGCAGGCAAGAGCGCCTCCGCGTCCACCGCATCCCGCGCCCCGCGGCCGCGACGATCGCGTGTTGCCCCTCCTAAGGGACCGGACGGCGGGGACATGAAGGTGATTTGCGTCTTCGGAAAACCGGAATATTTTTGCAATGGAGGTTGGACAGGCAAATCGGTAATTTGCCCGCCGGTTAGATCGAACGGCCCGTCAGGCAACAGATCGCAGGGGTGGGTTGCCTCGCGGGCAAGTCGCTCCACCCATCATGCGTGCTGACGGGCAGGCTTTCGGGGAAAAGGCAGACATCAGGTCTTCGTAGCTCTAGGTCAGCTTTTTACCCAACAAGCGGCGCAACGTTTCATTCGATCACCTCATCGGCGATCAGCTGAAGTTGCAAGGGCAGCGCTCCTGCGTCGCGTGAGCCTAAGTCAATAAGTATCCGCTATCCAACGCCTTGGATGATGATCCCCGTACCATCGCAGCGTTCGCAAGCTCTTTCTTTGCGCGTGAGCTTGTCTACCACCTTGCCGGTTCCCGCGCACTCAGGACAGAGGTCCTCGGCGGTACCTGGCGTTCCGGGCTCGGGATCATCATCGGGGGTGTGCGGCCTAAGGGGATTTGACTTCATGGTCGGCATCCTCCCGCATTCTGGGTCAGGATCGATAACTCATAGGCCGACACAAAGCAGTAGATTGATCTAACTCAAAGAAGCTGTGTGATCCAACCCGATTACCTCAGCAAGGGTCCTGCGTGTGCTGGACCATCGATGCAGCGAAGCACGGGTCTCTTCGTGGCACGAAGCGGACCGGTAGGGCCGGTCGTGCGGTGCCCGTCGATTGGGGTGGATCCGAATAGCGGGTGGAGCGTCAAATCGATGCGATTGACCCGGAGCGGACCTCGAAGCCCGGGATTTGCTTGATCTAGGTCAAGGTCACGGCGGGCCGCCTTGTCAGCTATGGCTTAGTATCAACAGGAGGCCGTGATGACTGAAAAGATCAAATCGGAGATGATTTCGCGTCGAAGGATTTTTTCCCTGCTCGGGGTCGCGATAGTTTCGGGCCTCGCAGGGCCGGCGACGCTGATGACTGCAACGGATGCCGAGGCCCGCGTTGGTCAGCCGCTCTCCCCCGGGAGCGTTGCTGGTGTGGCTCGGCGCGCAGACCGGCGCGGCTATAAGAAGAAAAAGATGAAAGCCAGTCCGGAAAAGACCGAACCACAAAAGTAGCCGCACAAACCTGCGAAGATATGGACGGAGCGTTTGATGGGCCACCAAGGGGTGGCCCGTTGCGCATTGAGTGTCCCCGCGCGCTGCCGGGTGCAGTCACCGCACGTTATGGAAAATTGCGGAGGGCCTCCTGTCATGGTTATGGGAACTCCGATGCAGTTACTCGTCGCACTCTTGACCTTGATCGGCGTGAGCCTGAATTCCGGCTCTGCAGCCGCCGGGAAATCCTCCGTTTTGCGAGCGGATCGGATTCAAATATCTTATGTACCGCCCAAGAATTCAGCCCATGAAGCCATATTTCAACTGCTGAAAGAGCGGCGGATTCTCGAAAAATTCAAAGGTCTTCTAAGCGCATTGCGTCTACCGCGTGCGCTCTTGTTAAAGGTTGAGGGATGCGATGGAGAATCCAACGCCTGGTATGGAGATGACGCCGTCACTGTTTGCTACGAGTACCTTGAAGATATCCTGCGGAACGCTCCCAAGGAAACGACGCCGGCGGGCGTCACCCGAATGGACGCTATAATCGGACCGGCACTCGAAGTGTTCCTGCATGAGGTCGGTCACGCGGTGTTTGATTATCTCTCCGTGCCGGTTTTGGGACGAGAGGAAGACGCAGCCGATCAGTTTGCCGCATACGTCCTCTTGCAGTTCGCCGAAAGTGATGCGCGAAGACTAATTTACGGGGTGGCCTACTCGTATAACATTGACGCATCCAAACCGAGTACCAAAAAGAATCCGTTCGCTGACGAGCACGGCCTTCCGGCGCAGCGCTTCTACAACGTGCTGTGCATGGCATACGGAGCAGATTCCAAGCTATTCGCCGATCTCGTGGAAAAAGGATATCTGCCCAGCGGCAGAGCCGAGGGCTGTGCCGACGAATACGAGCAGGTCATCAAGGCGCTGAACAAGCTCATAGGCCCCTATATCGATCAGACGCGGGCCAAACAGGTGAGAGCCAAGCAATGGTTGAGGTTTGATATGCAGTGATCGCTGCGAGAATCCGGGACTCCAACGAGCGTCACGATCACGTCATAATTTTTCTGGCCCGGGGGCAGCCGGCGGAACTCACCGACGCGTGAACGTCTGCTTGACTTGGATCAATCCACCCGTGGTCCCGATTGCCGCCCTCTGCCCCGGGGCGAACGGCACGAGACACAGGAGTTTGCGATGATCAAGAAAATAGCCTTGGCAGCAACTGCAGTTCTTATCACAGCATCGCCTCTTGCCTACGCAGCAGAGACGTCTTCCACTACAGGAATGCGGCATCCTGTTACTGGCGCCGACCTGAACGCCTTGACGGATGCACGTATCGGCATGATCAAGGCTGCCTTGCAGATGACACCCGAGCAGGAAAAATACTGGCCGGCCCTGGAGGAGACCATCCGCGCCAGAGCAAAGAGCCGACAAGCCCGGTTGGAACGGGTCGCGGAACTGCGCGATAGCAGCCCAACGGAAGTTCTTCGCGAACAGAATGCGGTCGAACTCATGCAACGTCGAGCGGAGATGCTGATCCAGCGTGGGACAGAGCTCAAGAGGGAAGCCGATGCTTGGGAGCCGCTCTACAAGACGTTAAGCCAGGATCAGAAGAAAAGGATGGCCTTCGCGACATTCGTGACCGCACGCGCAATGCGAGGGTCGGTTGAACGTCGTCTCAACTCCGGAGATGACGACGAATAAGGCCACATGAGCCGCCATCGTCGCGGAGCAAGTCGATTTGGTCCGCGGCGGTGCCATCATTCAAGCGCGTGCCGCAGCGTCATTGCGGCCGGAACATGCATAACGGACGCGGCCGATGTTGGCTTCTGGGCACTTTTCGGCCATACCGCGATATCCAAATTGAGCCGTCATGCGCGGCAAAGCGGGCATCGCCGCGCTGTCAGTGGCGCGGTGCCCGCCGGGGAAGTTCATTGTGCAGCGCCACAGGCAAACGGCTGCATCCGGGGCGCGGCCCGTTGACAGCGACGCCAGGACACAACTCCACGATTACGCAGCCTGATGCTATGAACGTCTCGCCGTCTCCAATCGGAGAGGTGGGACATGATGCATAAAGTATTCGTCTACGGCACCCTCAAGAGCGGCTTCTGGAACCATTACCTGCTCAACGGCTGCAAGTTCCTGGGCGGCGGTGCCGCCGTGCCGACCTACAAGATGATTGAGAACGGCTTCCCGGTGATCATGCCTGATCCCGAAGGCAAGCCCTTGGCCGGTGAAATCTATGCCGTCGATGATGAGACGCTCGTGCGGCTCGACCAACTTGAGCGCGAAGGCAGCTCCTACGACCGCAAACTGATCGACGTCACCTTGCCGCTCGCCGGCGGCGAGTGCCTGCCGACCAGGGCGTTCATATACATTGGACGCGAGGATCGCTTTGGCAAGGCATTCGCCCGCGGCCCGCTCTATGAGACCGTGAATGAGCGAGGCGAACTGGACTGGAAAGCGGGCGAATGACGAGAAGGGAATGCAGCACCGTCCTGCAAGCCGGGAGATGGTGTAATCGGCCGGCCCAGCTTGTGGATAGCTGAAGATTTTGGGTGCTGCGCTTCAGGCTGATGGTGAAAACGAGGTCCGTGGTGACGGCCTCAAGCATCAGAAGGAGAAGCGCAGCATGGACCATTTTGGTGGATTGGACGTATCGGTCAAGGAGACCAGCATCTGCATTGTGGATGACACGGGCAGGATCGTGAAGGAAGTGAAGGTAGCGAGCGAACCTGCAGCCCTGCTGAAGGTTCTGGGGAACCCCACCTACCGCTTCAAGCGGATCGGACTGGAAGCCGGACCGTTATCGCAATGGCTGTTCAGCGCTCTCGCCGAAGCCGAGTTACCAGTGATCTGTGTCGAGACGCGGCACATGCAGGCGGTGCTGAAGGCGCAGATCAACAAGACCGACCGCAATGATGCGCGCGGCATCGCGCAGATGATCAGGGTGGGACTGTACCGTCCGGTGCATGTAAAGACGCTCCGCAGCCAAAAACTGCGAATGCTGCTGACCCATCGCAAGCTTCTGCAGTCGAAGGCCATCGCCATCGAGAACGATCTGCGAGGTACTTTGCGCAACTTCGGGCTCAAGGTCGGAATGGTTGGCAAGGTGAGGTTCGAGGCCCGCATCCAGGAGCTTGTCGAGAATATCCCCGACTTGGCGGTATTGGTGGAGCCGCTGCTCATCGTCCGGCGGGTGCTCCGTGAACAGATCGTCATCCTGCACCGCCGCTTGCTGGCTATCGTCCGGGAGGATGAGGTATGCCGGCGCCTGATGACGACCCCCGGTGTCGGCCCCGTGGTGGCGCTGACCTATCGCGCCACCGTCGATGTGCCAGCCCGGTTCCGCAAATCCAAGTCAGTCGGGGCGGTGTTTGGGCTAACCTGCTCCAGGTATCAATCGGGCGAGATCGATTGGAGCGGCAAAATATCGCGCTGTGGCGATGAGATGATGCGGACGATGCTCTACGAAGCAGCTCAGAGCATGATGCATTCAAAAAAATGGTCCTGGCTCAAGGCCTGGGCCATGCAGATCGCCAGGCGCCGCGGGATGAAAAAGGCGATCGTGGCCCTGGCACGCCGGCTGGCCGTGATCATGCACCGCATCTGGGTTGACGGCACCGAGTTCCGATGGACCCGGGAGCAAGCCGTGGCAGCAGCATGAAAGTCGTTCAGGATCAAACCCGATAGGAGAAAACCCGAGCTCCACCGAGCAGTGGAAGGATGTCCCTCGCGGGACGATGGATGAGGTGAGTTCGCATGTCCGCTTGGACCTGCCGTCTTCCGACGGCAAGGTCGCCCAAGAGATTGTTCCGCCTCGTCCTCGAACCCCATGATGGAAGGGCCCGGTGCCAATTCCGAAGAGAAGCACGAGCCCGCGAGCTACATCGACACCGCATTGGTGGATAGTCTGAAAGCGCTTGACCCCGAAGGGCCGATTAGAGAAGCGGACATCCGCCTGCGCCATCGACCCAGGAAATATTCGCTTGGTTCACCCCGCAGGCTCGTCCATGGCGGCCCGCAACCGACTTTCTGCTACTTCCCGCCGCCCGCGCCATCGACTAGGTTTGGCCGCATAAGAATAAAGAAGGGCCGTTCGCAGGCCAGGGGGAAAGCGCTTTGAACGGACAGGCGGGCCGGCGCACCGAGATCGCGCGCGGCGGCGGTGAAGACATTCGCCGCCGCCTATGGGCCCGCCTTTGGGTGGCGCTGCTTTTGGCGATCCTGACCTTTCTCGTGGTCTACCCCGTGCTCACGCTGCTATTGGGCGCGCTGACCGACACCAATCCGGTGGTCGAAGGTTTTAGTCTCCGTCACCTTTCCATCACCAACTTCCTCACGGTGCTGGCCAACCCGAACGTGGCCGAGGCGCTCGCCAACACGCTGATCGCCTGTGGCGGCGGCACCCTGATCGCGGTCGCGATCGGGCTGATGTTTTCCTGGATCGTGGTGCGCACCAACACGCCGTTCAAGGGGTTCATCGCCGCCGCCAGCATCCTGCCGCTGTTTGCGCCGCCGCTGGTGGCGGGCGTGGCCTGGAGCATCCTCGGCTCGCCCAAGACAGGCCTGATCAACACCATGTTCAAATGGGCCGGCCTCAACTGGCACGTCGATTTCTATTCGCTGTGGGGCCTGGTGTTCGTGTTCGGCATCTACTACGCGCCCTATGTCTACATGTTCACCTCCTCGGCGCTGCGCAACATGGATCCGAGCCTGGAGGAGGCCGCGGAGATATCAGGCGCCAGCGCGTTCGCGACCCTGTTCTCGGTGACGTTCCCGCTGATCATGCCGGCGATCGTGTCGGGCATGCTGCTGTCGTTCATCGTGATGCTCGGCATCTACGGCATCCCCGCGGTGCTGGGCGCGCCGACCAATCTCGCCGTGCTCACCACCTATATCTTCAAGCTCACCAACTGGTCGCCGCCGCTCTACAACACCGCGGCCGCGGTCGCGATCATCCTGATGGTCGTCACCGGCGCGCTGGTGTTCCTGCAGCAGAAGGTGCTGAGCGGGCGCAGCTACACCACCGTCGCCGGCAAGGCGTTCCGGCCGCGCAATCTCGACCTCGGGCCCTGGCGCTGGCTCACCTTCGCGCTCGGCCTGACCTATCTGCTGGTGGTGGTGATCCTGCCGACGCTGGCATTAATCGTCGCCGCGTTCCGCCGCTTCATGTTCATCCGCGACGTCGCCAGCCTGTTCGACATGCGGCAATATTCGCTGATGCATTTCTACAGCATCTTCGACAATCCCCTGACCATGAATTCGATCTACAACGCGGTCGAGGTCGGTATCATCACCGCCGCGGTCGGAGGCGTACTCGCCTTTGCGATCGGCTACACCATTCATCGCACCCGGGTGCCGGGGCGCCGCAGCATCGACCTGATATCGACCGTGCCGGTGGCGATACCGGGCCTCGTGATCGGCGTCGCGTATCTGTGGGCCTGGATCGGCATTCCCGGCGGACTCTACGGCACCATCTGGATCCTGGCGCTGGCGTTCATCGCGCGCTTCATGCCGGACACGGTCAAGGCGCTGTCGACCTCGTTCCTGCAGATCCACCGGGAACTCGAGGAAGCCGCCTGGGTCTGCGGCAAGGGCATGCTCGGCACTGTCGCCACGATCGTGCTGCCCCTGGCGCGGCCGGGCGTGATCGCATCGATGACGCTGCTGTTCGTGCTGGCGATCCGTGAACTCGGCTCGTCGTTGTTTCTCTACACCAGCAACACCATGGTGATGTCGGTGCTGCTGCTCGACTATTACGAGGGCGGAAATCTCGGAAAGACCGCTGCATTCAGCCTGGTGCAGACGGTGCTGCTCGGCGTGCTCATCGGCGGCGCCAACTGGCTGTCGCGAGGCGCGGCGCAGGGCAGCGTGGCGCAGAGGATCAGGTAACACAAGGGAGGATCGGCCATGAAACAAAAACTCGTTGCCAGGATCGCCATACTCGCCGGCATTGCCGGCCTCGGCGTTGCGCTGAACAGCGCTCCGGCGCTGGCGCAACAGGAATTCGGCTCGCCCGAATTGATCGCGGCGGCGAAGGCGGAAGGCAAGCTCGTTTATTACACCGCGAATTTCGCCGAGGTCGAGCAGCAGGTCATCAAGGAATTCAACAAGCGCTTCCCGGAAATCAAGATCGAGATGGTGCGTGCGCCGGGCGGCCAGCTCATCACCCGCGTCAAGACCGAAGCCGCTGCCGGCAAGCTGATCGCCGACGTGGTCGATCATTCCGACCGCGCCCTGATGCTGCCGCTGGCTGATTTGTTCCAGGACTACGCGCCGCCGAACGCCGCCGACTACAATCCCGATGCGCAGATTTCCCCGAAACTGTGGCCGCGCGCCACGCTGGTGTGGTCGATCGCCTATAACACCGAACTGGTCAAGAATCCGCCGAAGAGCTGGATGGACCTGACCAAGCCCGAATACGATAAGCTGACGGGGCAGGTGTTCGCGCAATCCGGCGGCACCACCTGGACCCGCATCATGTTCGAGCGCCAGGTGCTGGGCGAGGATTACTGGGCGAAGCAGGCCGCGACCCATCCGATCCTTTATCCCTCCGGCGCGCCGATGGCGGATTCGATGGTGCGCGGCGAGGTCGCGATGGGCCCGCTGCTCTACAACGCGATCTATCCGAAGCAGAAGGACGGCGCGCCGATCAAGATCTTCTTCCCGCCCGAAGGCGCGCCGGTCAATCCCTACGCCACGGGAATTCCAAAGACCGCGGCGCATCCCAACGCCGCAAAGCTGTTCCTCAACTGGTGCCTGTCGAAGGAGGGCCAGACCTTCATGATCAAGGAGCTCGGCAACCTCACCTCGCTGAAGGTAGCGCCGGTCTATCCCGAGGGCTTCGATCCCAAGATCGTAAAAGTCTGGTTCCCGAACTTCGACGAATACGTCAAGCTGCACGGGCCATGGGTTGCCGAATGGGACAAGATTTTCGGGTATCGGCAATGATCGCTGTACCCGTGAAGCAATTCATGACGTCGGCAAGCGCATGACGGCGACGCTCGATGTTACCGACCTGCGCAAGCAGTTCGCGATCGGCCGGCCGGCGATCGACGGCGTCAGCTTCGCCGTGCCGGCCGGCGAGATCGTGGTGCTGCTCGGTCCCTCCGGCTGCGGCAAGACCACGACCTTGCGCTGCGTCGCCGGCCTCGAGCATCCAACATCGGGCGAGATCAGCATCGGCGGCAAGGTGGTGTCGTCGCCGGAGCGCGGGGTTCTGGTGCCGCCCCGCGCGCGCGATCTCGGCATGGTGTTCCAGTCCTATGCGGTGTGGCCGCACATGACGGTGCGGCAGAACGTGGTCTATCCCCTGAAGCACCGCAAGGTTTCGCGCGCCGAGGCCAGCCGCAAGGTCGACGAGGTGCTGGAGCTGGTCGGCCTGTCGGAATATGCGGAGCGCGCGGTGGTGGCGCTGTCCGGCGGCCAGATGCAGCGGGTCGCGCTGGCGCGCAGCATCGTCTACCGGCCGCAGTTGTTGCTGCTCGACGAGCCGCTCTCCAACCTCGATGCCAAATTGCGCCTGCGGCTGCGCGATGACCTCCGAATCATCCTGAAGCAGACCGGCATGACCGCGCTCTACGTCACCCACGACCAGGCCGAGGCGGTCGTGCTCGGCGACCGGATCGGCGTGATGCGCGACGGCCGGCTGCTGCAGATCGGCACGCCCGACCAGATCTATAACCGCCCCGCGGATCTGTTCGTCGCCAATTTCACCGGCGCCACCAATGAACTCACGGGCACGCTGGTCGAGCGCAATGGCGAGTTCGGACTGGTGGATTTCGGCGAAGGACGGCGCGGGGAGGCGGCGCTCCTGCATGCGCTCGATCCCGGCGACAAGGTCCGCATCGCGCTGCGGCCGGAAAATATCGGGATCGGCAGGCCGGATGGCGGCAATGTGTTTCCGGGCCGCGTGATCGATCGCCGCTACCAAGGCAATCAGACCGTCTACGACATCGATCTGTTCGGCACCCGGCTCGAGGCGCTGGAACTCGGCACCGCTGCGCGCCACCAGATCGGCGTCGAGACCTCGGTCGCCCTTCCGCGCGAGGGCTTGTGGGCGTATCGTGACACGGGACCATCAAGTTACGATTAGCCGAACCGTCATTGCGAGCCAACGGGTCGCGCGAACGCGCGCCCGATGATAAAACTCCGCGAAGCAATCCAGCTTTACCGCAGCAAGCTGGATTGCTTCGTCGCTTCGCTCCTCGCAATGACGAGATCAAACTGCTGCATTAGGCTCAGGTACTGGGAATCATCATGCGTATCGTCGTTCTGCCGGGTGACGGCATCGGGCCGGAGATCACTGCCGCGACCTGCAATGTACTGCGCGCCGCGGCGGCGCGGTTCGACCTCAAAATCGAGCTGGAAGAACATCCGATCGGCCACGCCAGCCTCAAACAGTCCGGCGCCACCGTGCGGCCGGGACTGCTGGAGATCGTTCGATCCGCCGACGGGCTGATCCTCGGCCCCACCGCCACGGCCGACTTCAAGGACGAGCACAGCGGCGAGGTCAATCCGTCGAAATATTTCCGCAAGAGTCTCGACCTGTTCGCCAATTTGAGGCCGGCGCGAACCTATCCGGGTCTGCGCAACGCCTTCGGCGCGTTCGACCTCGTCGTGGTGCGCGAAAACACCGAGGGCTTTTACGCCGACCGCAACATGGAGCAGGGCAACAGCGAACTCCTGGTGACGCCGGATGTCGTGATCTCGCTCCGCCGCATCACGCGCCTCTGCTGCGAGCGGATCGCGCACGCCGCCTGCAGGCTTGCGATGAACCGACGCAGGCATCTCACCATCGTTCACAAGGCCAACGTGCTGAAGATCGGCGACGGCATGTTCCTCGACATCTGCCGGCAAGTCGCGCGCGGCTATCCCGGGCTCGAGGTCGATGACATCCTGGTGGACGCCATGATGGCGCATGTCGTGCGCCAGCCCGACCGGTTCGACGTCGTCGTCGCCACCAACATGTTCGGCGACATTCTCTCCGACCTCACGGCGGAGCTGTCGGGCAGCCTCGGCCTTGGTGGCTCGCTCAATGTCGGCGCGGATTTTGCGATGGCGCAGGCCGCGCATGGATCGGCGCCCGACATTGCCGGACGCGACGTCGCCAATCCGATCTCGCTGATCCTGTCGGCGGCGTTGCTGCTGGCCTGGCATGGCGAGCGCAGCGGCGATGCCCGCTACACGACCTCGGCTCGTGCGATCGAAGACGCGGTGGCCGCCGCCATGCAGAGCGGCCGCGCCACGCGCGATGTCGGCGGCACGCTCGGAACGGCAGCGACCGGGCAGGCGATTGTGGAGATTCTGCAATCGGAGCAGGCGACGGCGCTGTAGGATGGGTTGAGCGAAGCGAAACCCATCATCTTCGGCGGAACTGAGATGGGTATCGCTGCGCTCCACCTATCCTACGGAGTTCGCTAGAACTGATACCGCCGCAGGCCACCGTCGACCGGGATGACTGTGCCCGTGATGTAGCGCGCCAGGGGTGAGGCGAGGAACACGGCCAGCGCGGCGAGATCCTCGGGTTCGCCCCAATAGCGCACGGGAATCTCTTCCTCGGCGAAGTGCTTGCGATAATCTTCCGGGTAATTGCGCCGGATCTGCTCGCTCATGATGCGGCCGGGGGGAATGCTGTTGACCGTGATGCCGTGCTGCCCGATCTCGCGCGACAATCCCTTCGCCCAGGCATGCACCGCGGCCTTGGCGGCGAACGCCGCGTTCAGCCCTTCCGGCTCGGACTTGCCGGTGATGTTGATGATGCGTCCCCATTTCCGTTCGATCATTTGCGGCAATAGCGCGTGGGTGACCTGCCGGTAGCGGGTGAAATTCAGCGACATGGCTTCGTCCCAGGCGCTGTCGGGCGCGTCGACCGGCAGCGGCCGGCTGCCGCCGGCGTTATTGACCAGGATATCGACGTGACCGAGTTCGGCGATCGCAGCCGCCGCCAGTCTGCTCGCGGCATCTTCCTGCATGATGTCCTGCGTCACCGGAATCATCACGCCGCCCGCCGCCTTGACCTCCTGCGCCAGCGTATCGAGCAGCTCCCGGCGCCTGGCGACACCGACGACGCGGACCCCTTCCAGCGCCAGCATCCTGGCGATGGCGCGGCCAATCCCGATGCTGGCGCCGCTCACGACGGCGGTCTTGGACTTGAGATCGAGGTCCATGTCTGCTCTTTCTTTCTGTTAACAACATGCACGCATGTTAGGATGGATTTGGCCGGAAAGTGGCACGAGTGTAATACCCGTGCCGCCATTCAAAGGAAGAAGAAAAAACGATGGTTTGGAATCCGCAGCAATATCTGAAATTCTCCGGCCACCGATTGCGGCCCGCTGTCGACCTCCTGATGCGGATCCCGGATTTCGAGATCGGGACCGTCGCCGATCTCGGCGCCGGCGCCGGCAACGTCACCAAACTGATCAAGGAGCGCTGGCCTGCCGCCACCGTCGTCGGCGTCGAAGGCTCCGCCGAAATGGTCGCCGCCGGAAGGAAGGCCGCGCCCGAGGTGGAATGGCTGCAGCAGGATCTGGGCGCATGGCAGCCTGCGAGCCAATATGATGTGATCTATTCCAATGCGGCGCTGCATTGGCTGGGCGATCATGAAAAGCTGTTTCCATCGCTGATGGAGAAGGTCGAGCCCGGTGGCATCCTCGCGGTGCAGATGCCGCGCAATTTCGAGGCGCCTTCGCATCTGTTGATCGCGGAAACCGCGCTGAACGGCCCCTGGCGCGGCCGCCTGGAGCATCTCGTCACGCCGCCGCCGGTGAAGGGACCCGGATTTTACCACGGTCTGCTGGCGCCGCAGTCGGCCAACATCGATATCTGGGAGACCGAGTACCTGCAGGTTCTGGAAGGCGAGAATCCGGTCAAGGAATGGACCAAGGGCACCTGGCTGACGCGATATCTTGATATCCTCGAAGGCCCGGACAAGGCGGCCTTCGAGGAGGCCTATGGCGAGCGGGTGGCGAAGGCCTATCCGCGCAATGCGCAGGGCCAGACGCTGTTCCCGTTCCGGCGGCTGTTCATGGTGGCGCAGCGCAAGCCCTGAGGCTGCCGCGCCGCACAATGAAGCGACCTCTGTGGGTGCGACATCTGTGCCAGGCCGGCGGGCTGGAGCGGAATCGAAAATCTGCCTATACAATCGTCACTTGGCCTGATTTTGGGCCTCGCCAATTCGGCTTAGGTCTAGTTGTTCGAGGTATCGTTTACTGCCACTACTGAAACCGGAAAAACCAAAAACAACCGGTTCCGGCGCCAATTGGGAGGAAAGTCCATGCGCAAGTTCATTCTGGCCGCGGCTGCGGCTGCCATTTTCATGGTTCCGGCCGCCGCTTTGGCCGATGACCCCATCATCATCAAATTCAGCCATGTCGTCGCCAACGACACGCCGAAGGGCAAGGGCGCGCTGAAGTTCAAGGAGCTCGCGGAGAAATACACCAACGGGAAGGTCAAGGTCGAGGTGTACCCGAACTCGCAACTTTACAAGGATAAGGAAGAGATCGAGGCGCTGCAGCTCGGCTCGGTGCAGATACTGGCGCCCTCGACCGCGAAATTTGCCCCGCTCGGCATCAAGGAATTCGAAGCGCTGGACCTTCCCTGGCTGTTCAAGGATGAGCCAACCTACGACGCGGCGATGAAGGGGCCGCTCGGCAAATGGCTGTTCCAGAAGCTCGAGGCCAAGGGCATCTCCGGCCTCGGCTACTGGACCAACGGCTTCCACATGACCTCGGCCAACCGCCCGCTGATAACGCCGGCCGATTTCCAGGGGCTCAAGGTCCGCATCTCCGGCTCCAAGATTGCCGACCGCTATTTCCGCGACATCGGCTCGATCCCGCAGATCATGGCGTTCTCGGAAGTGTATCAGGCGCTGCAGACCGGCGTGGTCGACGCCTGCGAGAACACGCCGTCGAATTACTGGACGCAGAAGTTTTATGAAGTGCAGAAGGACATTACGGTCTCCTACCACGCTCATTTGCAATACGCTGTGATCGTCAACACGAAGTTCTGGAACGGATTGCCGCCGGATATCCGCACCCAGCTCGACAAGGCAATGGCGGAGGCGACCGACTACACCAACTCGATCGCGGTCAAGGAAAACGAGGACGCGCTGGCCGATATCAAGAAGTCGGGCAAGACCACGCTGCATTATCTGACCGACGATCAGAAGAAGGCCTGGCAGAAGGCGATGCGGCCGACCTACGCCTGGGCCAAGGGCCGCGTCGGGCAGGAAGTGCTCGATCTCGTCGCCAAAGAACTCAACATTGAAATGAATTGACCGAAATCAGCTCCAACCAGGCTGCAATGGATGACCGGGAACGCGCGCGCTCCCGGTCAAAACTGATTCCAGGGGGTAACGTGCTGCTGCGTGCGCTCGACCATCTCGAGGAGTGGCTGATCGCCACGCTGATTACGGCCGCTACCGGGCTGATCTTCGTCGCGGTGCTGCATCGTTATGGCACCGGGCTTTCGATCGATTTCTCCAAATGGGCGGCGGCGCACGGTTTTGTGCTGCTTGCGGCCTTCCTGAAAAGCATCTTCCTGTGGCTCGCCGCGCTCGATCTGTCGTGGGCGCAGGAACTCTGCATCTACATGTTCATCTGGATGGCGAAGTTCGGCGCGGCCTATGGCGTGCGCACCGGCATCCATGTCGGCGTCGACGTGCTGGTCAATATCCTGCCCGCGGGCTCCCGCCGCCGCGTCATCACCTTCAGCCTGTTGTGCGGCGCCTTGTTCACCAGCATCGTCGCGGGCTTCGGCGCCGCGTTCGTCAGCCAGATGTGGCACACCAGCCAGCAGTCCAACGATCTGGAAGTGCCGATGTGGATCGTCTATCTGACGATCCCGCTCGGCTCGGGACTGATGTGCTTCCGTTTCCTGCAGGTGGCCTGGTCGTTCTACCGCACCGGCGAGCTTCCGCATCACGATGCCGCCCAGATCGACGGCGTCGAGGTCGATGCGCTGCACCCCGCCGAAGTCGCCCCGCGCGCGGTGGCGAAGGAGGGTGCGAGTCCGCTGGGCTGGATCCTGATCCTGCTGCCGATCCTGATCGTGGCGATCTGCTTTGCGCATGCCGGCGGACTGATCGTGCTGCCGCAAGGCATCCGGGTCGCCATCGTGTTCGCGCTGCTGCTTTCGCTGATGCTGACGGGCATGCCGATCTCGATCGCGCTTGGGCTAACGGTGCTGAGCTTCATGTTCACGCTGACCGACGTGCGGACCGAATCGGTGGCGCTGAAGCTGTTCACGGGCATCGAAAGCTTCGAGATCATGGCGATCCCGTTCTTCATTCTCGCGGGCAATTTCCTCACCCATGGCGGCGTCGCCCGCCGCATGATCGCGTTCGCCACCGCGATGGTCGGTCACTGGTATGGCGGTCTCGCGCTCTCGGCGGTGCTGGCCTGCGCGCTGTTCGCCGCCATATCCGGCTCGTCGCCGGCCACCGTTGTTGCGATCGGCTCGGTGATCCTGCCGGCGATGGTGGCGCAGGGTTTCCCGAAACGCTTCGGCGCCGGCGTCATCACCACCTCGGGCTCGCTCGGTATCCTGATTCCGCCGTCGATCCCGATGGTGCTGTTCGCGGTCTCGACCAACACTTCGGTCGGCAAGCTGTTCATCGCCGGCATCGTGCCGGGCATTGCGCTCGCGACCATGCTGGGCGCGACCACCTGGTACCGCGCCTGGCGCAACGACTATCCGCGGATGCCGAAGGCGACATTCGCCGAACGCCTCGACGCCTTCCGAAAATCGATCTGGGGCCTGTTGCTGATCGTGATCGTGATCGGCGGCATCTACAGCGGGCTGTTTACCCCGACCGAAGCCGCCGCGGTCAGCGCGGTCTATGCCTTCGTCGTCGCGGTGTTCATCTACAAGGACTTGAGGCTTCGGGACGTGCCGAAGGTGCTGCTGTCGTCGGCGAACCTCAGCGCCATGCTGCTTTACATCATCACCAACGCGGTGCTGTTCTCGTTCCTGATGACGTATGAGAATATCCCGCACGCGCTGGCGCAGTGGATGATCGATCAGGGCTTTGGCTGGGTCGGCTTCCTGCTGGTCGTCAACGTGCTGCTGTTGATGGCCGGCAATGTGATGGAGCCGTCGTCCATCATCCTGATCATGGCGCCGATCCTGTTTCCGGTCGCGGTGAAACTCGGCATCGATCCCATTCACTTCGGCATCCTGATGACGGTGAACATGGAGGTCGGGCTGTGCCATCCGCCGGTCGGGCTCAACCTCTATGTCGCCTCGGGCATCGCCAAGATGGGCATCACGGAACTCACCATCGCGGTCTGGCCGTGGCTGCTCACGATGCTGGTGTTCCTGGTGATCGTGACCTACTGGCCCGGCCTGACGCTGTTTCTGCCATCCCTGCTGGGCATGCACTAGGGTGTTTTGCCAGATCCTTGGCCGCATGGTTCGAGACGCGCGGCGCTGCCGTGCTCCTCACCGTGAGGGTCAAGACTGCATGCTGAGCTGTTTGACCTCATCCTGAGGAGCGCGGCAGCGCCGCGCGTCTCGAAGGATGAAGCCGCCGAACTCCCTGTGGTTGGATGCGGTCGCGCCGACTGATGGCCTCAATCGACGCTGATGCCGCCGGCCTTGATCGGCGCCGCCCATTTGGCGATCTCGCTCTGCACGAATTTCGCCAGATAGTCCGACGTGGTGCGGTCGTCGGAGACAAAGACGAGCCCGACGCTTTCGAGCTTGTCCCGCACCGCCGGCGTCTTCATGGCCTCGACGGTGGCGTGGTTGAGCTTCTGCACGATCGCGTCAGGCGTTCCCTTCGGCAGGAAGAACGCGTTCCAGGTATAGGCCTCGACCTCAAAACCCTGCTCGATGGCGGTGGGAACGTTTGGCAGCACCTTCGAACGCTCTTTGGTCAGGATGGCGATCGGCTTGACGGTGCCGGCGTCGACCTGCGGCTTCGCGGTGGTGATGATGTCGCAGAGGTAATCGACCCGCCCGCCCATCAGGTCCTGCATCGCTGGGTTGGCGCCGCGATAGGGGACGTGGACGATGTCGAGCCCGGTGACCATGTTCATCAGCGCGCAGCCGAGATGGATCGCCGATCCCGTGCCGGCGGAGGCGTACTGCATCTTGTCCTTGTTGGCCTTGCCGTAGGCGACGAATTCCTTCATGTCCTTGACGGGCAGGTCCTTGCGCGCCACCAGCACCAGCGGCGCCTCGACCATCAGCGCGACGGCTGCGAAATCCGTCACGGAATTATAGGCCGGCTTCTTGTACAGCGACTGGTTCTGCGCCTGGGTGCCGACGGTGCCGAGCAGGAAGGTGTAGCCGTCGGGCGCGGCCTTGGCGACGCGGTCGGCGCCGTTCATGCCGCCGGCGCCGCCGACATTCTCGACGATGATCTGTTGCCCGAGGATTTCGCCCATACGCTGCGCGAACAGCCGCGCCAGAACGTCGTTCGGCCCGCCGGCGGCGAACGGATTGACCATGGTGATCGTCCGCGTCGGCCAGTCCTCGGCCTTTGCCGCGCCGGTCAAAGCGAATGCGGCAACAATAACCAGCGCGCCGACGACTTTCCTCATGGGTTCCTCCCTTTTTTGTTTTGGTCTTCAGACGAAAGAGATCGCTTCGGCCATCTCGAGGATGCGCCGGATTTCGGTCAGCGCGCGCTCGAGGTCCGCTTCGGTCGCGGGCGCGCCGAGGCAGAGCCGGACGCCGAGACTTTCATTCTCCATCCGCCGCAAGGCGCCTGGTGGGGCAAGCGTAATGCCGGCTTGCGCGGCCTGCGCGATCAGTGCGGCCAGCGTGCGGCCGGCGGGCAGCGGCAGCCAGAGATGAAAGCCGGGTACGCCGCTCCGAGCCGGCAACCACTCCTTCAGGATCCGGCGCGCGATGGCGTCGCGAGCTGCGGCCTTGTCGCGCTTGAGCCTGGCCTGGCGGGCGAGACCGCCGTTCTGGATCAGCCGTGCTACCACCTCGGCCATGACAGGCGCGGCCATCCAACCCGTCGCACGCAGCGCATTGATCGAGCGGTCGCGAAACGACTCAGGCGCGATCATGGCGGCGATGCGCAGGCCCGGTGCCAGGCATTTTGCGAAACTGACGATATAGAAGCTGCGTTCTGGAATGAGTGTGGAGAGGGGCGCAAGCGGCGGCGACAGCAGATAACCATAGGCGTCGTCTTCCAGCAGATAAGCGTCATGCCTGCGAACGATCTCGGCAATGGCCTGCCGCCGCTTGGCCGACATCACCGATCCCATCGGCGTTTGCAGCGTCGGCATGCAATAGAGCACGCGCGCTCTGGTTTCGGTGAAGGCGCGGTCGAGATGCTCGGGAACCAGACCCTGCGCATCTGTCGTGACGCCGTGCAGCCGGTAGCCTGATAGCGCCGAGAGCGCGAGCATGCCGGAATAGGTGTAACTTTCCGTCAGCACGCCTTCGGTGGGCGAAGCCACCATGGGAAGCGCGATCGACAGCGCGTGCTGTCCGCCATGGGTGATGAAGAGATGATCGGGCTCGGCGGTCACGCCGAGCGAGGTGAGCCAGGTGACCATCGCCTCGCGATGCCGGCGCAAGCCCTGGTGCGGCAGATAGCCGAGCAGGTTCGACAATTCGCCGTCGGCGGCGATTTCGGCGAGCGCGGATGCAATGACCTCGTCCTCGCCGGTATAGGGCGGCACGTTCAGCGCCAGGTTGATCGTCGCCTCCGAGGGGCCGAGGCGGCGCGCCTCGTTCCGACGCCTTTGCACGAAGGTGCCGCGTCCGACTTCGCCCGAGATCAGGCCGCGCTGCTCGGCTTCCGCATAGGCCTTCGAGATCGTGCCGACGCTGAGATCGAGCCGCTGCGCCATGTCGCGCTGGGGCAACAAGCGCATGCCGGGCTTGACGCGGCCGGCGGCGATGTCGGCTTCCAATGCGGAGACAAAGGCGAGATAGCGCGGCCCCGGAAACTTGGCGAGAGCGGGTATCCAGTCGGTCATGTCCTGCTATCCGCGAGATGCCGTCGCACGGCCGATATCGGCTTTTTTTGCTGAGTAGTACAATTTCGGAATTGTTGCAATATTTGACGCAGGGTCGTGGTCCCCGCATCGCTCGATTTCGTTTATAATAAAGTGACGATCGCCACAAGTGGCGGTTCCATGGGATTTTCTCTAGCTGGCCGGATCATTTCATTCGGCCGATTGAACCAACTCAATCTGGCGGAATTTGCCGGATTGCCTCAGTTTATGTTTGACAATTTCCGCCGCCGGCTTCTATCGTTCGTTCCAAGGCGGCGGGCTTTCCACAAGCTGTCCTGCGAGAACTGGGAGCGCGTCTTGATCTACGAAATCCGGGTCTACGAAGCCGCCGAAGGCCGCGCGGATGCGATGCGCCGCCGCTTTCGCGACAACGTCGCGACCAAATTCTTCCCGCGTCACGGCATCGAGCTTGTCGGCGCGTTCACCGCACCGGCCGAAGACGGCCGCCTCACTTATATGACGCGCTTTGCGGACGAGGATTCGCGCAAGAAGGCCTGGGCGTCGTTCGCCGCGGACCCGGAGTGGGCGGCGCTGAAGGCCGCGACCGAAACCGACGGGCCGCTGCTGAAGAACCAGACCGTTTCGGTGCTGTCGCCGGCGATCGCCGGTCTGCCGCTCGGCTAGCGGCGACAGATGAAACCCGCACCCTTCGAGTATGTCAGGCCGGCTTCGCTCGCGGAGGCCTGCGAACTGCTGGCCAATGACGACGATGCGCGCCTGATCGCGGGCGGACAAACGCTGGTGCCGATGCTGGCGATGCGGCTGGCGCGTCCGGCAAGGCTGGTCGACATCCTGCGCTTGCCGGAGCTTGCCGGAATTCGCCAGGAAGAGGGCGCCGTGATCGTCGGCGCCACCACGCGCCAGGCGCAGGCCGAGCGCGATCCCGTCATCCGCGCCTCGGTGCCGATGCTGGCACGCGCGCTGCCATGGGTCGGTCATCCGCCGACCCGCAACCGCGGCACGGTCGGCGGCTCGATCGCCAACGGCGATCCGTCGGCCGAAATACCGCTGGTCGCGGTGACGCTGGGCGCCGACATCGTGCTCGCGGCCAGGATCGGCGAGACCTCGATGCCGGCGGAGGATTTCTTCATCGGGCCGATGGTGACGTCGATCGAGCAGGGCCAGTGCGTGCGCGCGATCCGCTTTCCGGTCTGGCCGCATAGGCGCATCGGGGTAGGCTTCTTCGAGGTCAGTTCGCGGCGGTCGGATTTTGCGTTTGTCGCCGCCGCCGCGCAAATCGCGCTCGACGGGGAGGGGCGTTGCCTCGACATCGCGCTCGGCCTTGGCGGCGTCGCCGACCGGCCGTTGCGGCTCGATATGTCGGTCCTTGTCGGCACCGCGCTCGACGATGTGTCGGCGGTCGACGCGATCGATGCCGCCTGCGCCGATCTCGAGGCGATGAGCGATTTGCATGCCAGCGCGACCTATCGCCGGCGCGTTGCCGGCGTGCTTTGCCGCCGCGCGCTGCAGCAGGCGCGCGACAACGCCGCCGCCAAGCCCGCGAAAGGCGCGTAATGAAAGTCGAATTGTACATCAACGGCGTCAGCCGCTCCGCCGATATCGAGCCGCGCAAGACGCTGCTCGACGTGCTGCGGGAGAATTTCCTGCTCAACGGCACCCATGCCGGCTGCGAGCACGGCGTCTGCGGCGCCTGCACGGTGCTGGTCGATGGCGAGCCGGTGCGGTCCTGCCTGATGTTCGCGGTGCAGGCGGACGGCTACGAGATCACGACCATCGAGGGGCTGGCGCCGGCGCCGGGCGAACTCAGCGTGATCCAGGATGCGTTCTGCGAAACCCACGGCCTGCAATGCGGCTACTGCACGCCGGGCATGATCCTGTCGGCGCACGCGCTCTTGCAGCGTAACGTGACGCCGACGCGCGAGGAGATCGTGGAAGCGATCTCGGGCAATATCTGCCGCTGCACCGGCTACGGGCAGATCGTCGAGGCGGTGCAGTTCGCAGCCGATCGCCTGCGCCTCGCCAATACGCCGCGCCCGGCCGGGCCGGCCGGCAAATCCGCCGCGGAGGCGAAATGAGCGCCGATCCCGCCAGCTTCCGCTTCGTCTCGACCAATCGCCGGGTTCGCGAGGACCGCCGCTTCGTGGCGGGCCACGGTCATTACGTCGCCGACGTCGCGCTCGAAGGCATGCTGCATGTGGCGGTGCTGCCGTCGCAGCATCCGGCCGCGCGCATCCTCTCGATCGACGCGTCCGAAGCGCTGGCGATGCCGGGCGTGCATTATGTCCTGACCGGCGAGGAGCTGGCGGCCGCGACCGAACCGCTGATGAACGGGCTCGATACGCCCCTGGTCAAGCGTCATCCGCTCGCGGTCCGGCAAACCCGTTACGCCGGCGAATGGGTGGTGGCCGTGGTCGCCGACAGCCGCGCGCTGGCGGAAGACGCCGCGGAAAAGGTCGTCGTCGACTATGAACCGCTGCCTTTCGTGATTAACGCGGAAGAGGCGCTAAAGCCGGACAGCCCGCCGGTGCATCCCGCGCACGGTTCCAACGTGCTGCTCGACCGCACTTTCGTGTGGGGCGAGGTGGAAAAACATTTCGCCGAAAGTCCGCGGCAGCTTTCGTTCCGCGTCACTTGGGGCCGCAGCTCCACGGTTCCGATCGAGACCTTCGGCGTCGTGGCGTCCTGGGATCCCTGGCGCGACATGCTGGACGTCTGGGCCTCGATCCAGATGCCGAAATACCCTGATCAGATCGCGCGTGCGCTGCGGATTCCCGCAAACGGCGTGCGCGTGCATCAGGACGTCGATGTCGGCGGCAGCTACGGCGTCAAGCGCGGCATCAAGCAGACCGTTTTGGTGGCGCATCTGGCGCGGCGGCTCGGCCGGCCGGTGCGGCTGATCGAGGACCGGCTGGACAATATGAGCGGCGGCGACGCCCACGGCCCCGACCGTATCTTCGATGTCGATGTCGCCTTTAACGATGACGGCATCGTCAAGTCGATGAAGATCCGCGCGCTGGACAATGCCGGCGCCTATGCCGGTCGCGCGCCGTTCCAGCTGGGCAAGCCGATCGGCGCCATCGTCGGTCCCTACCAGATCCAGAGCGTGCAGTACCGCGCGCAATCGGTGACATCGAACAAGGCGGTGCAGGAAGCCGTGCGCGGCTTCGGCCAGTCGCCGACCAATTATGCGATCGAGACGGCAATCGACAAGGTCGCCGCCGCGACCGGGCTTGATCGTATCGAGGTCCGCCGCCGCAATTTTATCCGCAAGGAGCAGTTCCCCTATCTGATCCCGAGCGGCAGCACCTATGATAGCGGCGATTATCACACCGTGGTCGACAAGGTGCTGGCCCATATCGATTTCGCCGCGATGGAAAAGGAGCGCGATCGCTTGCGGGCTTCGGGGCTGCTCGCCGGCATCGGTATCGCCGCGTGTCTCGAGCCGAGCGGCGCCAACTCCTCGTTCGAGCCGCTGCTCAACGAGAAGAACACCACCACCACCTGGATGGATTCCTGCCGCATCGTCGTCGACGGGCTCGGTTTTGTCACCATCACGATCCACAACACCTCGTCGGGGCAGGGGCACGAGACCCTGGTTTCGACGGTCGTGGGCGAAGTGCTGCAGATCGATCCCGATCTGATCCGCGTGGTGCGGCCGGATTCGCTGGCTTGCCTGCCGTCGAACTCGCCGGTCGGCAGCCGGATGGCGATCATGCTCGGCGGCGCGGCGTTTCATGCGGCCCAGAAGCTGAAGACAAAACTGACGCGGATCGGCGCGCATCAGTTCGGCCTTGGCGAGGACAAGGTGGTCTATGCTTCCGGCGGCGTCGGCGTTCCCGGCGGCAAGCAGCTCGGCTGGGCCGAACTCGTCAACATTGCCCACCGCAACTATCACCTGTTGCCGGAGGGCATGGAGCCCGGGCTCGAGACCACGCATGTGATGCAGGTGCCGACCGGCGGCCAGCTGCCCAAGGATGGCCGGGTCCAGATGTATCCCTGTCATTCCTTCGAGTTTCACGTGGTGCTGATCGCGATCGATCCGGCGCTCGGAAGGCCCGAAATCCGGCGCTACGTGATCGGCCATGATTGCGGCACGGTGATCAACCCGCATATCGTCAGGGGCATGACCCTCGGCGGCATCGCGCACGGCCTTGGGGCGGCGCTGTTGGAAGAGTTCGTCTATAATGACGAGGGCCAGCTGATCACCCAGGGGTTCATGGATTACCTGCTGCCGTCCGCCCACGAGGTGCCGGAAGTCGAGATCGTGCATCACTGCACGCCGTCGCCCTTCACCGTGTTCGGACAGAAGGGTTCCGGCGAAAGCGGCTATCTCGGCGCGCCTGCCGCGATCTCCGGCGCCATCAACGACAGCGTCGCCTCGCTCGGCATCTTCTTCAACAAGCTTCCGATCCGCATTGCCGCCCTCGGCGATGCCATCGCATCAGCGCAACCATCCAAAGAGAAAACCATATGATCATCGACTGCCACGCCCATCTGGTGCCGCCGAGCCTCTTGGATGCGATCCGCACGCAGGCGTCGAGCTTTCCGTCGATCCGCCTGATCGAGGACGGCGGCAGCCTCGGCTTCTCCTTTGCCGGCGGCAAGCCGACGAGGCCGGTGTCAAAGCCGCTGAGCGATCTGCCCGGGCGGTTGAAATGGATGGACGAGCAGAAGATCGAGAAGCAGGTGGTCGGCGGCTGGCTCGACATGTTCGCCTATGAAGTGCCGGCGGAAGAGGGCGCCGCTTGGTCGCGCCTGATCAATACGCACTTAGCGCAGACCGCAATGCGCGAGCCGCGCTTCGTGCCGCTCGCCACCGTTCCGCTGCAGGACGGCGCGCGCGCCGCGGAAGTGCTGCGCGAGGCGCACGCGGCCGGCTTCAAGGGCGCGATGATCGGCACCCAGCCGAAGGGGAAGGGCGGCGTGCTCGACGATCCCGCGCTGAAGCCGTTCTGGGAGGCCGCCAACGAACTCGGCTCGGTGGTGTTCATCCATCCGGTGTTCGAAAGCGGCGACGACCGCGTGCATGATTACGGCATGGCCAACGCGGTCGGGCGCATCACCGATACGCTGATCGCGATGTCGCGGCTGATCTATGCCGGCCACGTCACCCGCTACAATAACGCGAAGATCGTCGCCGGCATCGGCGGCGCGGCGCTGCCTTATGTGATCGGCCGGCTGCGCCGGAATTATTCGCTCGACAAGGACAAGCTCGGCGATCCCGACGCGGCGCTGGCGGCGATGTATTACGACACCATCGTGCAGGATACGCGCGCGCTGCGTTACCTCGCCGACATCGTCGGCCCCGAACGGATCATGATGGGCTCGGACATGCCGTTCCCGATCGGCGATCTCGCGCCGACCAGGATCGTGGTCGAGACCAAATTTTCAGACAGCGAACGCGCCGCCATCAATGGCGGCCTGGCGCGCAAGCTTTTTGACATCTGAGTTAATGGAAAAAAAGCGAATGAATTGCGGGAGAGGGATCATGTATAGAGTATTGGCCTGCCTTGCATGCATCGGCGTTCTGCTGGCGTCGGGACCGACGCGGGCGCAGGCTCCCGAGCCGATCTCGATCGTCGTGTTCGGGCCGCCCTCGCTCGGTGCGTTCCTGCCGCCGGTCATCAAGGCGCAGAAGCTCGACGAGAGGAACGGGCTTGCGATCAAGTTCGAGGAGCGCACGCCCGACGCCTACACCGCGCAGTTCAACTCCGGCGAATTCCAGCTCGGCGGCAGCGCCTCGCTGCTGACGGTCGGGCTTGCCGACACCCGCGGCGTCAAGGTCACGTATCTCTTCAACCTGTTCGATTTCTGGGGCGCGGTCGTGACCTCGCGGCCCGAGATCAAGACCCTGAAAGACCTCGAGGGCAAGGATCTCGCCGCGGCCAAGGGCACCACCAACTACGTGATGTTCGACTGGTTCGCGCGCCAGCTCGGCGCCGATACGGCAAAAATCTCGGTGATCAATACCGCTACCCCCGGCCTGATCGGCTACGCGCTTGCCGACCGCGCCGCCGCGGTCCAGCTCTGGGAGCCCGCCTACACGACGCTGCTGTCGAAGAAGCCGGAGATGCGGACGATCGATCTTGCCATTGCCGACAGCTGGAAGAAGTTCACCGGCAGCCGCAACATTCCCTATCTCGGCGTCGCCGCGCACGCCTCCTGGGTCGAGAAGAACCCGAAGCTGGTCGCCAAACTCTACGCGACCTACAAGGAAGCCGCCGACTGGGTGGCGGCGCATCCCGACGAGGCGTCAAAGCTGATCGCGACGAAGGGAACGCCGGATGACCAGAAGGCGATCGCCGACCTCATCCGCGCCAATGACCGGCTCGGCATGAACGTGAAATGGGCGTCCGACGTCGCCAGGGAAATCAATTCGGTCTATGCCGCCGGCAAGTCGATCGCCTTCCTGCCGTCGGACCCGGCTCCCTCGACCATCTACCAGGCATCCGGCAAATGAGCGATGCCGCGCCGCGGGCCGTTGCATCGCCGCAGCCAAACCGGCTGCTTTCGGCGGCAAAGCGGCTGGGGACGTCGGTGCTGCCGTTCGTCGTGGTGATCCTGGTCTGGCAATTCGCCTCGCTGTTCTTTCCGCGCTTTCTCTTCCCCTCGCTGATCGATGTGTTCTGGCGTTGCATCGATATCTTCTCCAGCGGGGCGATGTTCGCCGACGTGGTGGCGACCATCCTTCGCATTCTGGCCGGGCTTGCCGGCGCCTTCATCGTCGGCGGCGGGCTCGCGCTGTTGATGGTGCGCTCGCGCGCGGTCGACAATTTCCTGTCGCCGATCCTGACGCTGTTCCAGGGCATTCCCGCGCTGTCCTGGGTGGTGTTCGCCATCATCTGGTTTCACGGCGTCGAGTTCCGCATCTTCTTCATCATGGTGATGACGACGCTTCCGGCCTTCACGTTCCAGGTGCTGGGCGCGTTGCGGGCGATGTCTAGAGATCTGATGGAGATGGTGTTCAGCTTCCGTCCCAGCCGCGCGAAGCTGTTCCGGGTGATGATCGCGCCGGCGATCCTGCCCGACATTCTCACCGCCTGGAAGGTCAATCTCGGCAACGCCTCGCGCGTCGTGGTCGTCGCCGAGCTGGTCGGCGCGACCGGCGGTGTCGGCTATCAATTGCTGCAGCAACAGCAGCTGTTCGACATGGCCGGCGCGCTGGCCTGGACGCTGCAACTGGTGTTCTTCGTGCTGATCGTGCAGGGCGCGCTGACGCTGATCGAAAACACCGCGTTCCGCTACCGCGCCGTCTCGGAGCGCGCGATATGAGGGACATCGTCACGCCGGCGGAGCCTGCCATTCATCTCGGCCATGTCTCGAAAGTGTTCGGCAAGGCGGGCACCGCATCCGCCTACCGCGCGGTGGACGGCCTCGATCTTGACGTGCGCCCCGGCCAGATGCTGGCGCTGCTTGGCAAGACCGGCTGCGGCAAGTCGACCATCTTCAACATGATCGCCGGGCTAACCGAGCCGAGCAGCGGCACCGTGCGCGTCAGCGGCCGCGACCCGTTTCGGGACTTTGACTCGTTCCGTGGCAAGATGGCGATCGTGTTCCAGAACGACCGGCTATTGCCGTGGCGCACGGCGATCCAGAACGTCGAACTGGGGCTGGAGATGCTGGAGGTGCCCGCAGGCGAGCGGCGGGCGGCGGCGCAAAATTGGCTGACCAAACTCGGGCTTGGCGGACATGAGAACGACTATCCGCACGCGCTGTCGGGCGGCATGCGCCAGCGCGTCTCGATCGCCCGGGCCTTCGCCACCAACGCCAATATCCTGTTGTGCGACGAGCCGTTCTCCGCGCTCGATGAATCCACCGCCGGCCGGCTGCGGGCCGAATTCGTTCGCCTGGTGAAGGAAAACGGCAAGACCGCGGTGTTCATCACCCATTCGATCAGCGAAGCGCTCGAAATCGGCGACCGCATCGTGGTGCTGAAGCGTCCCGCCAAGATCGCCTACGATGTCAGCTTCGATGCCGACACGGGTCAGCAAGAGCGCGAGCGCATTCGAAGCCGGATCGGCGAGGTGCTCGCCGAGTGACGGCCGGTGCCGGCGTCAAGCCTGCAACTAGGCCCGCAGCCAAGGCTGCGCCTGTCCTCGCTACCTGCCGCGCGGCAAGCAGCGGCTGAGGCCGCCCACCAGGGCGGCCTCTTTGTTCGTTAGAGCCGCATCGATTACCATTGGTAATAAAGCCAAGCCGCGACAACCGCTACTCCAGAGATTGCTATGGCGGCTATCATCAGCAATTGCACGACGTCATCCCTGTTGTAGGTGGGAGCTTCGTTGTGTTCGCTATGTGTGGTCATGGCACGTCTCCTTTGGGCGTTTCTCACCCGCGAAGACCGGCACCGAAACCAGGGATTGGATTGCCCCAATAAAGGGTCCCAGAATCCGCAGATTTGCTTTTTTGTTTATGCTGGATCAATGAATTGTCGTTGTATTTGATCCTAATCAACGTGCAGCGCACAATCGACCAAGAAAGCGGACGGTATCGTTTTAATGTCCGCGCCCAGAGATGGTGTAATCGGCCGGCCCAGCTTGTGGATAGCTGAAGATTTTGGGTGCTGCGCTTCAGGCTGATGGTGAAAACGAGGTCCGTGGTGACGGCCTCAAGCATCAGAAGGAGAAGCGCAGCATGGACCATTTTGGTGGATTGGACGTATCGGTCAAGGAGACCAGCATCTGCATTGTGGATGACACGGGCAGGATCGTGAAGGAAGTGAAGGTAGCGAGCGAACCTGCAGCCCTGCTGAAGGTTCTGGGGAACCCCACCTACCGCTTCAAGCGGATCGGACTGGAAGCCGGACCGTTATCGCAATGGCTGTTCAGCGCTCTCGCCGAAGCCGAGTTACCAGTGATCTGTGTCGAGACGCGGCACATGCAGGCGGTGCTGAAGGCGCAGATCAACAAGACCGACCGCAATGATGCGCGCGGCATCGCGCAGATGATCAGGGTGGGACTGTACCGTCCGGTGCATGTAAAGACGCTCCGCAGCCAAAAACTGCGAATGCTGCTGACCCATCGCAAGCTTCTGCAGTCGAAGGCCATCGCCATCGAGAACGATCTGCGAGGTACTTTGCGCAACTTCGGGCTCAAGGTCGGAATGGTTGGCAAGGTGAGGTTCGAGGCCCGCATCCAGGAGCTTGTCGAGAATATCCCCGACTTGGCGGTATTGGTGGAGCCGCTGCTCATCGTCCGGGGGGTGCTCCGTGAACAGATCGTCATCCTGCACCGCCGCTTGCTGGCTATCGTCCGGGAGGATGAGGTATGCCGGCGCCTGATGACGACCCCCGGTGTCGGCCCCGTGGTGGCGCTGACCTATCGCGCCACCGTCGATGTGCCAGCCCGGTTCCGCAAATCCAAGTCAGTCGGGGCGGTGTTTGGGCTAACCTGCTCCAGGTATCAATCGGGCGAGATCGATTGGAGCGGCAAAATATCGCGCTGTGGCGATGAGATGATGCGGACGATGCTCTACGAAGCAGCTCAGAGCATGATGCATTCAAAAAAATGGTCCTGGCTCAAGGCCTGGGCCATGCAGATCGCCAGGCGCCGCGGGATGAAAAAGGCGATCGTGGCCCTGGCACGCCGGCTGGCCGTGATCATGCACCGCATCTGGGTTGACGGCACCGAGTTCCGATGGACCCGGGAGCAAGCCGTGGCAGCAGCATGAAAGTCGTTCAGGATCAAACCCGATAGGAGAAAACCCGAGCTCCACCGAGCAGTGGAAGGATGTCCCTCGCGGGACGATGGATGAGGTGAGTTCGCATGTCCGCTTGGACCTGCCGTCTTCCGACGGCAAGGTCGCCCAAGAGATTGTTCCGCCTCGTCCTCGAACCCCATGATGGAAGGGCCCGGTGCCAATTCCGAAGAGAAGCACGAGCCCGCGAGCTACATCGACACCGCATTGGTGGATAGTCTGAAAGCGCTTGACCCCGAAGGGCCGATTAGAGAAGCGGACATCGCGGAATGTCTGCATATGGCCGAAACAGTAGGTCCATTTCGGGGAACCGGAGATCTTACGCCTATTGCGGCGTGATGCCGGCCTCGCGCGTCACCCGCATCCATTTCTCGATGTCGGCATGCATCAATTGTGCGAACTCCTCCGGGCTGTTCCCGGCCGGTTCGAGGCCTTGCTCCCTCAGGAATTTCTCGATTTCGGGCGCCTTGAGCGCTTCCACGATGGTCTTGTTGAGCTTGTCGACGATCGACCGCGGCGTCCTGGCCGGGGCCAGCACACCGTTCCAGCCCGTAACCTCGTAGCCGGGCAGGCCGGCTTCCGCGATGGTCGGGATATCAAGCGCGACCTCGAGCCGTTTGCTCGAGGTGATGCCGAGCGCCCGCACCGAGCCTGCGCGGATTTGCGGAAGCGCGGTAATCGGTGTGTCGAAGAAGGCGGCAACTTCGCCCGTTATCACCGCCTGCTGCGCCTGCGGCACGCCGCGGTACGGGATATGGGTCATCTTCACGCCCGCGGTCGAGAGGAAAAGCTCGGTCGCGAGATGTGCAAGACTTCCTACGCCGACCGAGGCGTAATTGAGCGGCTGCTTGCGCGCGAGTTCGATCAGGTCCTTCCGATTTTGCGGGCGACGAATTCGGCACCAGCAGGATTTCGCTGACCTTCGTCACCATCGAGATCGGCGCAAAATCCTTTTCACTGTCGTAAGGCAGGCTGGCGTAGAGCGCGGGATTGGCCGCATGGCTCGGAAACACCATCAGCAGGGTGTAGCCGTCGGGGTCGGCCACCGCGGCCGCCCGTGTTCCGATCGTGCCGCCGGCGCCCGGGCGGTTCTCGATCACGACCGGCTGGCCGAGCTGATCGGTAATGCTCTTGCCGACCAGCCGCGCCAGAATATCGGTTATGCCGCCCGCGCCGGTCGGCACGATCATCCTGATCGTGCGGGTGGGATAGTCCTGCGCCGGTGCCGCGGGTGTGAAAGCGATCGTAAAGCCGATCAGGAGCCACGTCCCTTGCCATCGGGAAGCTCGCATCAGTTCACCTCGATCCTGTTGTCAGCGATGACCTTCTGCCACTTGGCGCGTTCATCGGCGAGCAATCTGCTCAGTTCTTCCGGGGTGCTTTGCCGGGCTTCGAGTCCCATGCCTTTGAAAGTGGCGAGAAGCTGGGGATCGGCGAGTGCCTGATGGATAGCGGCGTTGAGCCGGGCGACGATATCGGGCGGCGTCTTCGGTGGCGCGAATACGGCCCACCACGATGTCGCCTCGAACGTGGGCAGGCCGGATTCCGCAATGGTGGGGATGTCAGGCGCGACGGATGTTCGCTCCCGGGAAGTCACTGCCACGGCCTTCAGCCGTCCGCCCTGGACTTGCGCCAGCGAGGACGGCAACTGGTCGAACATCAGATCGACCTGTCCGGCCATCACATCGTTGAGGGCAGGACCGCTGCCCTTGTAGGGCACATCCACCCAGGTCAGTCCGGCCATGCTCTTGAACATCGCGGCGTTGAGCAGGTGCATGGTCGCGCCGGTCGCGACATTGAGCGTGCCGGGCGCGGCCTTCGCCCGGGCAATGACGTCGGCTACCGATTTGGCATCGAATTTCAGGCTCGATACCAGGATATTCGGTGACGAAGCCACCAGCGAGATCGGCTGAAAATCAGTCGTGGGATTGTAGGTGATGTTTTTGTAGAGCAGCGGGTTGATGACATGCGTGCTCGTCGTGCTCAGGATGATGGTGTAGCCGTCCGGCGTAGCCCGGCTGACAGCGGCCGTGCCGATCGCGCCGTCCGCGCCGCCCTTGTTCTCGATGATCACGGTCTGGCCGAGCAGGCCGCTCATGCGCTGTGCCAGTACCCGCGCGATGAGATCGGTCGATCCGCCGGCGGCAAAGGCCACGATCATGGTGACCGGACGTGATGGATAAGCCGGCTGCGACGCCAGGGTCGCGGTGCTCGCAAGCAGGATGATGGCGGCCTGAAGAATTCGCGTCAGCATTTCCCCGTCCGTTCTTGTTGTTTTCGCCTGCAGGATATATCGGACCTTTGCTCGCAGTGCCAGAAGCCCGCCATGGCGATCGCGCGCATCGACGATGCCGGCGTCAGCGAGGAGATCGGGGTGCCTTATGCCACCGCACGGGATAAGACGCGGCTGTACGACGAATAAGCGGGTAGCGGATCGCCAATTCCATTCGAACGTCAGCGGGTGGCGCGAACCCCTTATCTGACCACGTCGCTCCACTCCGGACAGGTCTGCTGCTCGACCGGCACCAGCCATGCCCGGTAGTTCGTCTTGTCGATGATCTCGGCCGGCAGCATCACCTTTTCCGGCAGCGGCTCGTGCCTGACATAACGCACCGCCGCGCGGGTCGCGGTGCAGCCGATCTTGAACATGTTGAAGTCGACGGAGGCGAGGATCGCGCCGGTCTCGATCTGCTTCACCGCCGGCAGGATGCCGTTGATGCCGATCACGATGGAGGAGCGGCCAGCCTCCTTCAGTGCCTCCAGCGCGCCAAGCGCCATGCCGTCATTGGCGGACAGCACGGCGTCGATCTGCGGCTGCTCGCTCAGGAACTTCGCCATCACCTTTTTGGCATCAGGCTGCTGATAGTTGCCGATCCCGGAGCCGAGCACTTCGATGCCGGGGAATTCGCCGAGCGCGCGCTTGTAGCCGCGCACGCGCTCGCGGTTGGTGGGCGCGGCCGGCGTGCCCTCGATGATCACGATCCTGCCCTTGCCGCCGAGATTTTCGAACAGATAGCGCGCCTCGCGGTATCCGATCTCGTAATCGTCGGCGCCGACATAGGTGACGAACTGGCCGGGCAGCGGGTTGGAAACCAGCACGACCGGAATTTTGGCCTCGTTGAGCTTCTTCACGGAATCGACCATCGCGACATCGTCGACGGGGATGAAAATGACGGCGTCCGGCCGGTCCTTCAGCACATGCTCGACCATTTCCTTCTGTTCGTCGACATTGTCCGGCTTCTTCGGAACGTAGTGGACGATCCGCGCGTCCGCCGCGCCTCCTATCTGGTCGGCGGCGATGCGGAACGCCTGATAGGCCGGGTTGGTCGAGTTCTTGGTGAAGACGGCGATCGTCATCTTCTCGCCGGCCGCGTTGGCGTGGCTCGCGGATAGAACCGTTGAAACAGCCAGTATTGCCCCTGCCAGAGTTCTCATCGTCGTCTCCTTGAGGTTCACTCCAATCCCGTCATGGCGAGGAGCGAAGCGACGAAGCAATCCAGCTTTCTTTGCGCGGTCTCATGGATTGCTTCGCTTCGCTCGTAATGACGGGTCTAAAGGCATCGTCCTGCAATAGCCGATCACAGCCACAATATCTTCTTGCGGTATTCCAGATCGGTCAGCAACGGCGCCGCGGGGCCCTGATGGAACACCGCGCCGCGTTCCAGCGCAAAGACGCGGTCGGCCAGCGTCAGCACCAGATCGAGATTGTGCTCGACGATCACGATCGAGGTGTGGCGCCGCAACAGGTCGAACACCTTGAACAGTTCGAGGATCACGGTCGGCGCCAGGCCCTCGAAGGGCTCGTCCAGCAGCAGCAGCCGCACGTTGCCCGACATCGCGCGGGCCACCGCCACCATCTGCTGTTCGCCGCCGGAGAGATAATCGGCCGCGACGTTGATGCGCTCCTTCAGCCGCGGGAAGAATTCGAGGATCTGCTCCTCGCTCCACACCACGCCATGGCTGCCGTCGGTCTTGCGCGCCAGGCGGCCGAGCGAGAGGTTTTCGCGCACCGTCATGCCCGCGAACAGGCCGCGGCCCTGCGGCACATAGCCTATCCCCGCGCGCGCGATATCCGGGGCCGGGAGGCCGGCGATATTGCGGCCCTCATATTCGATGCTGCCAGAGGCCAGCGGCACCAGCCCGGCCAGCGTCTTGAGCAGCGTGGACTTGCCGGCGCCGTTGCGACCCAACAGCGCGACGATCTCGCCTTCGCGCACGTCGAGGGTGGCGTCGTGCAGGACGTGGCTCTTGCCGTAGAAGGTGTTGACGCCTTCGAAACGCAGGATCTGGGCGGCTCCCCGCGCCACGTCGTCGCCGCGGCTGTGCTCGACCTCGGGAATGCCGGTGCCGGTATAGATTTCCTGCACCCGCCGGTCGGCGCGTACCGCGTCGGGCGGACCGGTCATCAAGACCTCGCCCTGGTTCATCACGGTGACCTGTTGCGAGAAGCCGAGCACGCGATCGATGTCGTGCTCGACGATCAGTACCGGAATGTTAGTGGCGACGTTCTTGACGAGGTTCGAGACGCGCTCACGCTCGGCGGCGGCAAGGCCCGCGAGCGGCTCGTCGAGCAGCAGCACCTGAGGCTTCGAGCCGAGCGCAATGCCGAGGTCCACCAGCCGTTGGCCGCCATAGGACAGTTCGCCGCCTTCGATGGCCTCGATCCCTTCCAGGCCGAGGAATTTTATGAGTTCGGCGGTCTCGCGGTGGATCGCCGGATAGGCGTCGATGTCGCGCCAGAGGTTGAAGCGGATGGGGCTGCGCGCCTGCAGCGACAGCCGCAGGTTTTCGTAGATCGACAGGCCGCGGAACAGATTGGTGATCTGGAACGAACGCGCCAGCCCGCGGTGGCAGATCATGTCGGACGGCACTCCTTGAATCTCGCGGCCGCTGAGCTTGATGGTGCCGGCGTCGGTCGGGTAGAGGCCCGAGATCAGGTTGAACAGCGTGGTCTTGCCGGCGCCGTTCGGGCCGATCAGCGCGTAAATCTCGCCGGCGCTGATGGTGAGGCTGGCGCTGTTGACGGCGCGGATGCCGCCGAAGTGCTTCGAGATGCCGCCGACTTCCAGCACGGTTCCCTTGAGGCCTTCAGGCATGAGAAAGCCCGGCAGCGGCAAGCCTTCATAGATCTTGCGCTTGCTCATGGCGGCATGCTCTTCCGGCGCCGGCCGAAAACGCCGCATCAGCGTGCGCCAGATACCGATCAACCCGTCCGGCGAATAGATGACGAACAAGACGAAGATCAGGCCGAACCACAGCAGCCAGTTCGCCGTCCAGATCGAGAACAGTTCACGGAACAGGATGAAGAACAGGGCGCCGAGCGCCGGCCCCAGCATGCTGCGCATGCCCCCGATCACCACCATCGCCAGCAGTTCGCCGGAAAACGGCACCGATACCGCTTCCGCTGAAACCAGGTAGGTCTGGAACGCGAGCAGGGCGCCGGCAAGCCCGGTCACGACGGCCGAGATCACGAACACGACGAGCTTGTAGCGCTCGACCGGATAACCCTGGAAGGTGGCGCGCAGCTGGTTTTCACGGATCGCCACCAGCACGTGGCCGAACGGCGATCGCGACAGCCGCAACAGCGCATAGAGGACGACGAGGCCAATCAGGGCGACGGTGACGTAGAAGGTCAGCGCGTTGTCGAGGCTGAGCGTGCCGATGCGGCCGCGCTGCAGGCCGCCGAGACCGTCCTCGCCGCCGGTCACCTCGCTCCAGCGGAAGGCGACGGTGTAGGTCAGCGCCGCCAGCGCCAGCGTCAGCAGTGAGAAATACACGCCGCGCCGCCGCAGGATGATGACCCCCGCGGCTGCCGACACGAGGGCGACGAAGATCATCGACAACAGCAGCGGCAGCCATATCTCGCCGCCGAACCAGTGCAGCTGGATCAGGCCGGCGGCATAGGCGCCGATGCCGAACCAGGTGGCGTGGCCGAACGACACCAGCCCGGTGTAGCCAACGCAGAGATTGAGCCCCATCGCCGCGATCGCGAGGATCACCACCATGGTTCCGGTGTTGAGCGACAGCCCGAGCGCGCGCAAGCCAAACGGCAGCACGATCAGCGCCAGGCCCGCCAGCAGCAGCGGCTGGTATTTCCGGATGAGCGATGCCGCTGTCATTCGAATTTCTCGATGCGTTCGCCGAGCAGACCGCGCGGCCGCACCAGCAGGACCAGGAACATCAGCACGTAGATCGAGGCTTCGCCGGCGGCGGGCACGAAATGAATGGTGATGCCGCGCACCACGCCGACGAGGAGCGCCGAGATCACGACGCCCCAGAAACTTCCCAAACCGCCGATCACGACCACGACGAAGGCCACCGTGATGATCTCGGCTCCCATGGCCGGATGCACGATGGTGATCGGCGCGAAGAACGCGCCGCCCATCGCCGCCATACCGACGCCGAGCATGACGATCGCGGTCATGTAGGGTTGCAGTCGGATGCCGAGGGCTGCGACCATGTCCGGGCGCTGGATGCCGGCGCGCACCACGCGGCCGAACGAGGTCTTGTGCAGCAGCAGCCAGACGCCAAGCAGCACGGCGGCGACTACCGCGAGCAGCATCACGCGGTAGCGGGAAAACAGGAATTCGCCGACGATCACCGAGCCGCGAAACACCGGCGGGATCGAGGCCGACAATGGCGCCGCACCCCAGATGATGCGGATCGTCTGCTCGGCGACCATCGCAAGGCCGAAGGTCACGAGCAGGCTCAGGATCGGATCGGCCGTGTAGAAGCGGCGCAGGATGTAGCGCTCGAACAGGATGCCCAGCATCGCGACCGCGACCGGCGAGATCACGACCGCCGGTCCGAAGCCGAGATATTTGGTGATCTCGACCGAGATATAGGCGCCGAGCGCGTAGAACGCGCCATGCGCCAGGTTGACCACGCCGCCGACGCTGAAGATCAGCGACAGCCCAAGCGCGATCAGGAGATAATAGCCCCCGAGCACGAGGCCATTCACCACTTGTTCCAGCAAGAATCCGAACTGCATGCTCGATCCCGAAAGGCCCACGATGTCGGCGGCGGCGGCGACCGGGCCGTTCAATGCGATCAGCCGGCGCGCGCCCGAGGCAAAGGCGGGCGCCGGCTGACCGACGCAGCGGTTACATGGAGCAGGGGTTCTGTTCTTTGGTCGACGCCAGCGATTCCAGCGGCTCGTTTGCCTTGGGAAGCGCGGTGCCGAGCGCGATGAAGTCCCATTGATCCTTGGCCTGGCCCTTCGGCCTGACGGTGAACGGATAGGCTTCCTGCATCAGCTGATGGTCCCACGACCGGAAATGCGCCTTGCGGGCTTTCAGGATGTCGAACTCGGTTTCCTTCTCGAAATAGGCGATCAGCGGATCGGTCTCGGTCGTCTTGGTCTCGTTCATCGCCTGCGCCATCATCTTGAAGGCGATGTATTCGATCCAGGCATGATTCTCCGGCGGCTTGCCGTATTTCTTGGTGAAGCCCGCCACGAAGGTCTTGGACGCCGGCACTTCGAGGGTGTGATACCAGACCGTCGGCCAGGTCCCGCTCAGATTGCCGTCGCCGGCCGCCCAGGCATCGGCGGTGTTGAGGTTGAATCCGACGATCGGGTAGGGCAGGCCGAATTCGGCATATTGCTTGATCAGGGTCGTCACCTGATTGCCGGCGAGGTTCGAGCAGACCACGTCGGGCTTGGCCTGACGTATCTTCAGAAGGTAGGGGCTGAAATCGGTGACGTCGGTGGCGATCAGTTCGTCGCCGATCAGATTGCCCTGGTTGGCCCCAAAGAAACGCTTGGCCGCATTGAGCAGGTCATGGCCGAAAATGTAGTCGGCGGTCAGGGTGAAGAACTTCTTGTCCTTCACCATGTTGTCGCGCAGCAACGCCTGGCCGACCGTATTCACCATCACGGTGTTCGGGATGTCGGTGTGGAAGGTGTACTTGTTGCAGTTCTTGCCGCGCAGCGCGTCGGAGCGGGCGCCGGTCTGCATGAACAGCTTCTTGTTGCGCGCTGCCACCTGCATGATGGTCAGCGCGGAAGCCGAATTGATTTCGCCGATCAAGACGGTTGCGCCGTCCTGCTCGAACATGCGCTGCGCCTTGGTCGCCGCAGTGGCGGGATTGACCAAATCTTCCGACATCACGTCGATCTGGCGTCCCATGACGCCGCCGGACGCGTTGATTTCCTCCACGGCCAGTTTCATGCCGAGCTGGGCGTAGGTGCCGAGCGCGCCGAGAAAGCCGGTCAGCGGCGTGAGGTGGCCGATCTTTATCTTGTCGGCCTGGCCGTAAACGATCGACGGAAATCCGAGCGTCGAGGCGCCGGCAAAGGCGGCGCTGGCTTTCAGCAGGGTTCGTCGGCTGTAGCGGGTCATCGTTGGTCTCCTCCCAAAGGGCGTTTCCCGATGTCCCCCTTCAATTCCGGCGTATGCGAGAATGTGAGAGACGTTTTTCTATTGTTGGATGATATTTCCGGACGCGGTCGCCGCTGTCAACGTCAAAAGCGCGGCCGCGCCTCGTCCTTAAGAAGAATCCGCTGTGCGCTTGGCGCCGAATTCCTGGGACAACCGGCTGGCGGTTGCCTCGACGACCTTCGCGCTGTTGTGCAGCGCCTGGTTGGACAGCCGCCAGATCGGGCCGGAAATGCCGAGCGCCCCGATCACCTGGCCGGTGAAATCGGTGACCGGCACGGCGACGCAGCGTACTTCCGGATTGAATTCGCCGTCGTCGAAGGCGATGCCGGTGCGCTTGATCTCGGCGATCTCGCGCAACAGCACGGCGACGTCGGTAATCGACTTGTCGGTCGACGGTTTCATCTCGACCCGATCGAGAAAGCGCTTCAATTGATCGGGGCGGAGCGAGGCGAGAATGATCTTGCCGAGCGCGGTGCAATGGGCCGGGCGCACCACGCCGACGCGGTCGGTCAGTTGAAATGCGCCGGGGCCTGACGTGCGCGCGATCACGACGACGGCGTCGCCCATCCGCACCGCATAATGGGCGCTTTCGCCGGTTTCGCGCGACAACTCCTCGAGAATGGGGGTGGCGACATTGACCATTTCGATTTCGTCGAGCGCGCTGGCGGCCAGCGCGAACAGCGGCCGGCCGACGCGGTAGCGTTTTGTCTCTTTCTCCTGCCGTAGATAACCCAGCGACACCATGGTCTTTGCCAGATGAAACGTCGTGGAATTGTGCAGGCCGACCAGCTTGCTCAGTTCGGCAAGCCCGATGCCGTCGCGGTGGCGCGCGACCTCCTCGAGAATCGCAAAGGCGCGGCCGAGCGACTGGACACCGACCCGCTGCCGGTCGTCGGCGTCATCGTCGATATCGTGCGGCGGCGGTACCAGCTTGGCGATGGCGGACTTGCGCGGAACGGCCGGTTTCTCAGGGGTCTTTTGCTTGGTTCGCGCTCTCACGGGCTCGATTCTCCACGGCACGTCGTTGCAACAAGGCGTGGCGTCCCACGATCGAAGGGACCGCCGATCACGGGATATCCTCAGGCGGCAGTTTACCACAATATAAATTGACGTACAGTATTATGAGAAATAGGGTGCCGCGCTCCCGGGTGGGATCGGCCGAAAAGTGAATAGGCTGCCTCCTGAGAAGAAGTCGAACCGTCGAGGAGAGAAGCGATGTCGCCGCGCAATGCGCTCAACGGGGCCCAGGTCATTGTCGATTACCTGATCCAGGAAAAGGTGCCGCAGGTGTTCGGCCTGTGCGGCCACGGCAACATCCAGTTCATCGACGCGCTGTATGAGCGTTCCGACGAACTTAAGACGATCTCGGTGCATCACGAAAGCGTCGCCGGCTTCATGGCGGACGTCTATTACCGCGTTTCGGGCCGGCCGACCGCGACCTTCACGTCCTGCGGGCCGGGCTCGGCGAACCTGCCGATCTCGCTCGGCAACGCGTTTCTCGAACTCGGTGCCGTTCCTGGCGGTGACCGGCAACGTGCCGACCAGCCAGTTCAACCGCGGCGCATTCCAGGAATTGTACCGGCATTATCAGGCCGACTTTCCCTCCACCGTGCGCTCCTATTGCAAGAAAGTGTTCCAGCCGACGCGCGGCGAGATGGTGCCGCTCGCGGTCCGGCAAGCCTGGAAGACCATGACCACGGGGCGTCCGGGCCCGGTGGTGCTCGACGTTCCCTTCGACGTGTTCATGGAATCGGCCGCCGAGGAGGCGCCGAACGCGAAAGCCTGGAACGGCAATATTTCGAGCCGCTGCGGCGCCGATCCCGAAGGCGTCGTCAAGGCGGTCGACATGTTGCTCGGCGCGGAGCGGCCGGTGATGCTGGTCGGCCAGGGCGTGCGCTACGGCGGCGCCGCCGAGGAATTGTTGAAGCTCGCCGAACGGCTGCAGATTCCGGTGGCGGCCTCGGCCTCGGGCCTTGGCGCAATCGACTGCAATCATCCGTTGGCGCTCGGCCTCGTCGCGCGCGCCGGGCATTACCAGGCCAACCACGCCACGCGTCAGGCCGACGTGCTGCTGGCGCTCGGCGTGCGCTTCGACGACCGCACCTCGAGTTCGTGGATCCCGGGCTATTCCTTCACCATTCCGCCGACGCGCCTCATTCACGTCGACATCGACCCCGAGGAAATCGGCCGCAACTATCCGGTCGCGCTCGGCCTGATGGCGGATGTGCGCACCTTCCTGCGGCAGATCCATGCCGAGCTCGATCGCCGCGCCGACCTGACCAAGCGTGCTGACGCGCGCAAGAAGTGGCTGGCGCAGATCGACACCTATCGCCAGGAATGGGACAAGTTCGTCGCCCCCGGCTTTTCCGACGACACCACGCCGATCAATCCGCAGCGCGCGGCGCTCGAAATCGACAAGGCTCTGCCGGAGAATGCGATCCTGGTCAGCGACATCGGCGTACACCACAATTGGCTGTTGAGCTTCTGCAAGCCGAAGCGGCCGGACTCGCTGATCGGCTCGATGGGTTTCGGACCGATGGGTTTTGGAGTCGCGGGCGTAATGGGTGCGAAGTTTGCCGCGCCCGACCGGCCCTGCGTGTCGGTGTGCGGCGACGGCGCGTTCTTCATGCATGCCAATGTGCTGGGCACGGCGGTAGAATATAATCTGCCTGTCGTCTGGGTGGTCTGGAACAACTACGCCTATGCCTCGATACGGGGCCTGCAGCGCGGCTATCTCGGTGGCCGCGAACTCGCCACCGACTTCCACGATCCCCTGAGCGGCCAGCGCTACAATCCGGATTTCGCCGCGATGGCGCGCTCCTGCGGCGTCGAAGGCGTCCGCGTCGACCGCGCCGGCGATCTCGGCGAAGCCATCCGCAAGGGCATCGCCGCCAACAAGCCCTATCTGATCGACGTCGATATCGCCGCCGACATCAATCCATCAGGCGCCGGCGTCTGGGAACTGCCGGGACTCGGGCGCAGCAAGCCGGGTATCGGAACCCAATTCGAGCCGACTTGATCGTCGCAACCAGCCGAAGCGGAAATCTCATCCGCCAACAAACCAGAGTTGAGGGAATGTCATGATGCTCAAGGGCAAGAAGGTCGTCGTGGTCGGGGGCTCGTCCGGTATCGGTCTTTCGACCGCCGAACTGGCGATGCGGGAAGGCGCTGAGGTCGTCATCGCCTCGCGCAATGCCGAGCGCCTCAACGCGGCTGCAGGCGCCATCGGCGCCAGGGCGATACCGGCCGACGTCACCAGTGACAAAAGCGTTGAAGATCTGTTCCGCGCCTGCGGTCCGGTGGATCACGTCGTGGTCACCGCCGCGCAACTCAAGACCGGTCCCTTCAAGACCGTGGCCATGGAAGACGTACGCGGGACCATGGAAGGCAAGCTGTGGGGCGCCTGGCGCGTCGCGCGCTTCGCTGACATCCGTCCCGGCGGCTCGCTGACGCTGGTGTCCGGATACTTAAGCATTCGGCCCCGGCCCAATTCCGCTGTTATCAGCGTCGCCAATGGCGCGCTCGAGTCGCTCACGCGCGCCCTGGCGCTCGAACTGGCGCCGGTGCGCGTCAATTGCGTGTCGCCCGGCATTGTCGACACGCCGATCCGCGCGGCGATGCCGGAAGCCGCGCGCCGCGACATGCTGGCGAAGACGGCGGCGAGCCTGCCCGTCGGCCGCGTCGGCGTCGGCGAGGACATCGCCCGGCAGATATTCGCCTTCATGACCATCGGCTTTGCGACGGGGTCGATCGTCTATCTCGACGGCGGGGGACTGGTCACCTGAACCACGGGCCCTGGGGCCGCGAACTCAAATGCCGCGAGATCCCGCAAAGCTGGTTATTGTCGGACACGGGGCGGCCGGGCTGGCGGCGGCGCTCGCGGCCGCCGAAGCGGCGCGCAGTCGCGGCGTTGCCGTCGACATCACCGTGCTGGAGAAGGCGCGCGAAGACGAAGCCGGCGGCAATACGCGCTGGTCGCCGTCGAACATGCGGCTCGATGCGCCTGACCGGATCGATCCGGGGTTTGTCGACGACATGCTCAAGGCATCGGGCGAAAAGGGTGACGTCGGCTATTTCCGGACCTTGGCGGACAACGCGACCGCGACCGTCGGATGGCTGCAACGCCACGGCGTCGAATTCATCACGCCTCTTTATTATCTCAGTGCCGGCCCTGCGCGCATACAGCCGGTCGGCGGCGGTAGTGCGATCGTCGCAAAACTGCTCGCCGCGGCGAAGCGCGCGGGGGTGAAGGTCCGCTATGAATGCGAGGCGAGCCGGCTGGTGATGACGCAGGGGCATCGCATCGGCGGCATCGAGATTCATGAAGGCGGTGGCGCGGCGGCAACGCTCGACGCCGACGCCGTCATTCTCGCCAGCGGCGGATTTCAGGGCAATCCTTCGATGATGCGCGCGCATTTCGGATCCGGTGGCGACAGCATCAAGCTGATCTCGCCAGGCACGCGCTTCGACACCGGCGACGGCATCCGCATGGCGACCGAGCAGGGCGCGGCAATTTCCGGCGATTGGGACGGCATGCATATCGAGCCGGTCGATCCGCGCAGCCAAAATTCGGCGCCGGTCGTGCTGGTCTACCCTTACGGCATCGTGGTCGATCAGCACGGCCACCGCTTTTTCGACGAGGGGGGCGGCCTGATGCACGAGACCTGGGAAGCCCTGGCGCGCGACATCCATTTTGCAAGACCGAAGCGCACGGCGTATGCGATCCTCGATTCCCGGCTGTTCGACATCGAGGGTTTTGAGCGCGCGATCCGCTCGGAGGTACCGCCGGTTCAGGCCGATACGATCGAGGCGCTGGCGGCGCAGATCGGCATTCCCGCGATTAATTTGCGATGCGCGGTGGACGCGTTCAACGCGGCGGCGACCGGCGACCCCGCGCGGTTCGATGCGGCGCGCTGCGATAGCCTGGCGGCGGCCGGAACGCTGAAACCGGCTAAATCGAACTGGGCGCAGGCCATTACAAAACCGCCGTATCTCGCCTATCCCCTGGTCGGCGCCATCGCCTACACCTTCGGCGGTATCGCCACTAACGCCAACGCTGAAGTGCTGGGCGCGCAGGGGCCGATATCGGGCCTTTACGCCGCCGGCGAAACCACCGGCCATTTCTACGGCACCGCGCCGAACGCGGTTGCGGTGCTGCGGGCGCTGGTGTTCGGAAAGATCGCGGGAGAAGCGGCTGTGGAGTTCCTGGAGCGGCGATAACGTCGCCGCCCGCTAAAGAGAAAGAGGAAGCGCACGATGACCGAATTGAACAATGGCGCCTTCATCCGAAACATCGCCGAAGTGCCGTGGCGCGAATTTCCCAATCATTTCGGCGGCGCCTTGTCGAAGCCGCTGGTGATGCCGGAAACCGCCGGCAGCTGCCATATCGATTACCGGATCTCGATGTACCAGCCGATGGCGCATGTTATCAGGCACAAGCATCAGGTTCAGGAACAGATCTACCACGTGCTCGAAGGCGAGGGGCTGATGGAGATCGCCGGAAAGAACCACCTGGTGCGCAAGCATGACTTTATCTTCTTGCCGCCGGGCGTGGAGCACGCGATCTCCAATTCGGGCCTGGTCGACCTGGTTTTCCTGGTGATCACCTCGCCGGTTACCGACGACAAGATCGTCTGATGATCCAGGGGCCACATGGTTCGAGACGCGCGTTCCGCGCTCCTCTCCATGAGGGTCTTGCAGCGTAAGAGAATTTGGACCTCATCCTGAGGAGGCGCGAAGCGCCGTCTCGAAGGATGAAAGCCACCATACTGGAAGTTTGCTCCAACCGCGCGAGCCTATCATGCCGGCTTCCGACGCTTACGATGTCGTCGTCATTGGCGCGGGCGCCGGCGGCATGACGGCGGCTGCGGTGGCCGCCGCGGAGGGCATGAGCGTTCTCGTCGTCGAGAAGACCGAATTCGTCGGCGGCACCACGGCGTGGTCGGGCGGGATGATCTGGATCCCCGGCAACGCCCTGATGAAGCAGGCGGGCCTCGATGACAGCCTGGCGGGCGCCGTCGATTATCTTGCCGGCACCGTTCCGGAAAGCGACAACGCCGATTTGCGGGCAGTATTTCTGGCGCGCGGGCCGGAGGCGGTTGGCTATCTCCAAGCGAAAACGGAAGTCCGGCTGCAGCCGGTGAAAACCTATCCCGACTATTATCCGGAAAAACCGGGCTCGACCGCCGGCGGCCGTGTGCTCGAGCCGGTCAGCTTCGACGCCACGCAACTCGGACAAGATTTCGCACGGCTGCGGCCGCCGCTGCCGGAATTTACATTGTTCGGCGGCATGATGGTCAACCGGCTCGACATCCCCCATCTTCGCAAAGTGGGCCGCTCCCTGCGCTCGACGCTGCGCGCGCTGCGGCTGGTTTCGCAATATGCGCTGCAGCGGCTTCGCGCGCCCCGGGGAACGACGCTGCATCTGGGCAACGCGCTGGCCGGACGCCTCTATGCGTCGCTGCTCAATCGCGACGTCGACATCCTGTTCGGCACAAGTGTCGAACGGCTCGTGATCGAAGGCGATGCCGTCAAGGGCGTGATGATCAGGGACTCGTCCGGCTCGCGGACGATCGCCGCGCGCAAAGGCGTCGTGCTGGCGACCGGCGGTTTCTCGCACGATGCGAAACTTCGCGAACAGTTCTTTCCCGCTGGAGCGGGGCCGGTTTCTGCCACGGCGCCCGCAGGGACGGGCGACGGCCTGCGTGTCGCGATCGCCGCCGGCGCCGGCATCAATCCGCGCGTGGCCAGTCCCGCCTATTGGGTGCCGGCGTCGCTGTTCAGGCGGGCCGATGGTAGCCCGGGCGTTTTTCCGCATACGGTGACCGACCGCGCTAAGCCCGGAGTCATCGCGGTCAATGCGTCGGGACGGCGTTTTGTCAATGAAGCCTTGTCCTATCACGAGTTTGTCCTGGCCATGCTGCGCGACGGCAACGACGCGCCGGCTCGTTCGTTTCATCTGGTCTGCGACCGCCGGTTTCTCTGGCGCTACGGGCTCGGCCGGATCAAGCCTTTCAGCGTGCGCGTGAGGCGATACGTCCGGAGCGGCGAGCTGATCGAGGCGCGCAGCACCGATGCGCTTGCCGAGGCCATCGGCGTCGAGAAATCGGCGCTGGCAATCTCGCTTGAGAAATACAACGCCTCCGCCCGGATCGGGATCGATCCTGAATTCGGGCGCGGCAGCTCGATCTATCAGCGCCACCTCGGCGACGCCGGCCGTTCGCCGAACCCTTGCGTCGCGCCGATCGAGCAGCCGCCATTCTATGCAATGCGGATATATCCTGCGGATCTGGGCACGGCGATCGGCCTCCAGACGGATGGCGATGCGCGGGTTCTGAGGAAGGACGGCAGCGTCATCGCCGGGCTCTATGCCTGCGGCAACGACATGGGTTCGATCATGAACGGAAATTATCCGGGCCCCGGCATCACGCTCGGGCCGGCGCTGACCTTCGGCTACATCGCAGGACGGCATCTCGCACGGGAACAAGGACAAGGGAGGGAACCGGCATGACCAACCCGGCCGCCGGCTTCGGCGTCAATACCTATTCCTACACGTTCAGCGGCAGCGCCGCCGATACGGTCGCGCGCCTCGCCGACCAGGGCTACGGCGGCGTCGAACTGATGTTCTTTCCCGGCCATCTCTGGCCAACCGAGCTTGACGCTGGGCAGCTTCGCGGCCTGCGCCAGCTCTGCGAGCAAAGGTTGCGGCTGGTGGCCGTCAACATGCCCAATGTCGATATCAACGTTGCCGCCGCCGCGGCAGAAATGCGTACCTTTACGCTCGATCTCCTGACGAAATTCGTCCGCTGCGCGGGCGAGCTGGGAGCGGGCGGGATCATCATCGGTCCCGGCAAGCCCAATCCGCTGTTTCCGATGCCGCGCGAGCGCATGGTCTCCCATTTTTATCGCGCCCTCGATGTGCTGGCGCCATTGGCGCGGCAGGCCGGCACAAGACTGTTGATCGAGAACATGCCGTTCGCTTTCCTGCCGGACGCGGAGTCCTTGATGAATGTGGTCGACGGCTATGGCGACGTCGGCATTCGCGTCATCTACGACGTCGCGAACGCCCACTTCATCGGCGAAGCGCCGGTCGCGGGACTGCGCCGTGTCCGCGACCGGCTCTCGCTGGTGCATTTCTCCGATACGACGAGGCAAAGTTACAAGCACGATCCCCTGGGCTACGGCGACGTGCCGCTCGCCGGCGTTGCATCCGCGATGAACGAGGTCGGATATGCCGAGCTGCCGATGCTGGAAATCATTTCGCAGCAGCCGGATGCCGACATCGCCGACAGCTGCCGGCGGATGCGGGATGCGGGATTCGGCGGCAAGGCTTGAGCCCGCGCTTCCATGCTGCTCCGCGATCGGCTGGAAAGACATGGCGACGGCGCCATTGCCGCGCTAGAAAGGTTCGGCGATAACCGGCAGCCGGGTTGCGTAACGGAGAGATCAGGTGAGGGGTTTGAAGATTGCAGGGCTGGCGCTCGCTCTTGTTGCGCCCGTGGTTTCCGCGCGCGCTGGTCAGGGCGTCAATCTCATTCTGAACTGGACGCCGGCCGCGGACCATTCACCCTTTTATTATGCGAAGGCGCAGGGCTGGTACGAGAAGGCCGGGATCGATCTGAGCATCGAGGTCGGCAAGGGATCGGGCGTCTCGGCGCTCAAGGTCGGCTCGGGCGCGGCTCCGTTCGGCATCGCCGATCTCGCCACCATGCTGGTCGCGCGCGGCAAGGGCGCCGACGATGTGGCGCTGATGAGCATCTACGCCAACACCGGCCAGACCTTCTATTGGCTCAAGAGCTACGGCGTGACGGGTCCGAAGGATTTTGCCGGCCGCAAGATCGGCAATCCGCCCGGCGATGCCTCGCGCGTGATGTGGCCGGCCTTCGCCAAGGCGGCGGGCCTCGCCCCGGACGCGGTCACCTTCGTCAATGTCGGACCGACCGCGAAGTCGGCGGCGCTGAAGAGCCGCACCGTGGAAATCATCAGCGACTTCTACAACTCGCACGATCTCAAGCTGAAGGAATTCGGCGGCGATCTGGGCTCGCTGAACTGGAAGGATATCGGGCTCAACGCCTATGGCAACTCCCTGATCGTCAACGGGGCGTTCCTCGAAAAGAACCCAAAACTCGCCGAGGACTTCGTGCGCATCACGCAGAAGGCCTACGCCGCCTGCGTCGCCGAATTCGAGCCCTGCCTGAAGGCGCTGATGGAGCAGGTCTCCGGCCTCGACCGCGAGGAACAGCAACTGCAATGGGGCCGCATCAAATATCTGATGGCCGATGAATTCACCACCACGAAGGGACTGGGCTGGATCGACGAGGGGCGGATGCGGAAGGATTACGAGATGGTGCAGACCTATCTCGGCATGGAAAAGCCGTTCCTGGTAGAGAGCGCCTTCACGAGCCGTCTGCTCGATCCCGCCGTCAAGATGGACGCGAGCAAGGTGCAGAAGTGAGAACGCGCCGGGGCGGCAGCCCTCGCGCGTGCTTAATGCCGGTTTAATTGCCGCTCATTCAAATTTTATCGAACCGGGAGGCCGTAATTTTACGGGCCGCCGGTAGCGTGGTGCCCTGTAATTTTGGGGCGTGGCCATGTCATTTGCGGACAAGATGCGTTTTCGGCCGGACACCCTGTCCGATACCGTCTACCTCGAGATCATTGCAGCGCTTTACGGAACGCTCGTCCCGATCGTGTTCGCCGGCATTTCCCAGGCGATCGTCGGCACCATCACCGCGCGGCAAACCGCGGACGTGGTTACCGCCGTGCTGACCGCTCTGTGCGTCGTGGTCGCCTTCGCGCGAGGCTTTGATGTGGTTGCCTACCGTCGCCGGTTCGCCGGAAAGACGCCGCGGGACCGGACGGAAGCGGCGGGGTGGGAGTTGCGCTACGCCGCCGGCACCTGGCTGACGGCGTTGATCCTCGGTTTATCCGCCGGGCGCAGCCTCATGCTCAACGACGCCATTTGTTCGCTGATGGCGATCGGCATCGCGTTCGGGTTCGGCGCGGGCATCCTCGCGCGGCTGTCGCTGCGACCGGCCGTTGCGGTCACCGATCTGCTTGCGATCAGTCTGCCCGCCATCATCGTGACCTTCATGCAGCCCGATATCCCGCATCTCGGCCTCGGCCTGATGTTCACCATCTACCTCGTCGGCGGCCTGGAAATGGTTCGCCTGAGCTACAATTCCACGATCAATCACATCACCCTGAAGCGGCAGTTCGAACAGCTTGCCCGGCTCGATCCTTTGACCGGTATCTTCAACCGCTCGATCCTGGATACCGATCTGGTCCAGATGCTGGCCGACGGTAAAGCCGGCGGAGTCGCCGTCCACGCCATCGACCTCGATCATTTCAAGGCGGCCAACGACAAGTTCGGTCATCCCATCGGCGACGGCTTGCTGAAGCAGGTCGCGGCAAGGCTGCAGTCGGTTGCCGGTCCCGTCGATCTCATCGTGCGGATGGGCGGCGACGAATTCATCCTGGTGCAGAAATGCGCCTCGGGCGGCGATGCGGAGCGGATGGCGCAGCGGATCTTCGAGTTGGTCAGCGCGCCCTATCGGGTGGCCGGCCATGAGATCGTGATCGGGCTGAGCATCGGGGTTGCGGTATCGCCCGGCGATGGCCGATCCGTCGACGCGCTGCTGTCCTCGTCCGATGCGGCGCTGTATCGGGCCAAGGAAAGCCGCGGCGGTTACGTCCTGGCCCGCGAACTGCCGGTGCCGGAAGCTGCGGAAACCCCGCGCGCCAAGACTTCGGCAAAGCAACTGGCGGCTTGAGCGCCAGCGGGCTTGATCGACTTTTGCATTTCCTACGTGTTGGTCCCCAATCCCAGGCTCGCGTAAATCCTGCGCGCATAGGCGCCGAACTCGTCCGTGGTCTTGATCGGGAGCGCGCGGGGAAACGGCAGCTTTATCGGGAAATATTCCGCCATCCGCGCCGGGCCCGCGGTGAGCACGGCGCAGTGCGAGCCGAGGAACACCGCTTCCTGGATCGAGTGGGTGACGAAGATGATGGTCTTGCCGCTTTCGCGCCAGATCCGCAGCATCTCCAGGTTCATCTGTTCCCGGGTCAGCGCGTCGAGCGCGCCGAACGGCTCGTCCATCAGGATCAGTTTCGGGTCGTGGACGAACGCGCGCGCGATAGCGGTGCGCTGCTGCATGCCGCCCGATAATTGCTGCGGATATCTTTCCTCGTAGCCGGAAAGCCCGACCAGGTTGAGCAGGTCGCGCGCGCGCGACCGCGCCGCCTTCATCGGCAGGCCGACGATCTCGGCCGGCAGCAGCACGTTGTCGAGGATCGTCCGCCATTTCAACAGCAGCGCCTGCTGGAATACCATGCCGATGTCGCGCGCGGGATCGAACGGCGTGTGTGCGTTGCCGATCTGGATGGTGCCGCCGTCGGCGTCGTGGAGCCCCGCCAGGATCTTCAGCACGGTGGTCTTGCCGCAGCCGGAGGGCCCGACGAGCGAGATCAACTCGCCCTCCCTAACGTCCATGGTCACGTCGGAAACCGCGAGAAATTCCTGACCGCCGGAACGATAGACCTTGCGCACGTTGCGCAGGCGGATGAATGGCTCCTGCGCCTCGGTCATGCCAGCCATTTCTGCAAATTGTCGGCGACGAAATCGTCGTCGGAAAGATCCGCGTGCTCGTTGCAGACGCGGTCGATCTCCTCGATCTGACCGGGGCTGAGGCCCTCGGCGGGATCGAGGCACCAGATTCCCTTCATCAGGCCCTGCCGCCGCAGGATCTCGTGACAGCCGGCGATGCAGCCGTGGAAATTGTTGGCGACATCAAAGAAGGCGCTGTTGCAGTCGGTGACGCGCGCGTCGAGCGCCAGCAGATCGGCCGGTACCGCCGCCTTGCCGCGCGCTGCCTTGCACATCTCGAACTGCTTTATCGCGCTTGCGGACCAAACCGACCAGTGGCCGAGCAGGCCGCCCCTGAAATAGGCGCGGGTGGTGACGCCGTTGTCACGCAAATCGAACGGCAGCGTCAGGTCGAGCAGGATGTGGTCGTCATTGCCGGTATAGAGCGCGATGCGATCGAGACCGCGCGCAGCCGCCACGCCGCGCAGCACGTCGAGCGTGCGGTAGCGGTTGAACGGCGCGACCTTGATGGCGATGACATTGTCGATCAGCGCGAAGCGCCGCCAGAAGTCGGCACTGAGGATGACACCGCCGACCGCCGGCTGGAGGTAGAAGCCGACCAGCGGAATCTCGCGCGCCACCGCCTCGCAATGAGCGATGATCTCGCTTTCGCCGGCGGATTTCATCGCGGCGAGGCTGAGGAGGCCTGCGTGATAGCCGATGCCGCGAGCGACCTCGGCTTCGGCGACAGCCTGTCGGGTCGGGCCGGCAAGCCCCGCGACCAGCGCCAGCGAGCGCTTGGTCCACGCCGCCGCCGTCTCCGCGGCGAGTTCCAGCACCGGCCGGTACAGGCCGACATCGCGGATCGCGAACTGCGTGGTGTGGACACCGACCGCAAGGCCGCCGGCGCCGGCGTCGATGTAATAGCGCGTCAGCGCGCGCTGATGCGTGGCATTGAGCGTGCGGTCGGCGTTGAGCGCCAGTGGATGCGCTGGGATCACGGTCCCATCGGCGATCAGGCGCCGCACCCCGGATTCGATTCTGCTATGGTGCATGGGCTTTGTCTCTATCCAAATTCGGGGCCGGCGACGGCGAACGGCAGTTGCGTGGGCGGGGCGGCGGCGTCGCCGAAGCGCATGCGCTGAAACGGCCGCTCGATCTTCCAGCCGGAACCGGTCAGGCCATTGAGGAATGCCTGCTGCTCGAAGACGGCGTCGATCAGCAGCGGTCCGTTTTCGGAGCGCACGATTTCATTGACCAGCGCGAGCGCCTGCGCGGGGCCGTCGGCATGCAGCGGCCCAATATGCCGGGCCTTGCGGCCGTCGCGCACCAGCGCGAGCGCCTCGCCATTCGACAGCAGCCGCGAGCCGGAACGCTCGCCGAGTTCCGTCAACAAGGCGGTGCGGTCAAAACCCATCGCCAGACGATCCCGCGCGACGAATGTGTCGAGATCGATGGACGACAGCGACGGCGGCGCTTCGGCTTTGGTCGACATCGCCTGTTCCAGCCGCAGCCGCCTCAACTGCAGCGTCGGCTTGAAACCCAGCGGACCATAGACCGCGGCGCCCGCCGGCGTCGCGTCGAGCCACGTCGTGAGACCTTGCTTCGCAGCCGCCGCGAGACAGGTATCGACCAGCCGGGTGGCAAGACCGCGGCGGCGCCAGCTTTCCGTCACCAGCACCATGCTAATCCAGGCGTTACCGGACGCGTAAGGCAAAAGGGCAGCGCTGGCGACGAGCTGCGCACCCGTGTCGCGCACGCCGAACGTGGTTCCCTGCGAGAGGAAGAAACGCCAATCGGCCCCGTTCTGGTTCCAGTGCGCTTCCGTCGAAAGCAGGAACCCCGCGGGCGCGTCGTCGGGACCAAGTCGGACGATCTGCGTCTGGTCAGTACTTGCCATCGCGCACCTCGTATTTGGTGGGCTTGCCCAAACTCGGCATCGCGCGTGCGACCCAGTCCGCGGTCCATTTTATCAATTGCTCGGTGTCGACGATCGGCCGGCCGAATAGTTTCACCGCTTGCGAGGTGTCGGTGAGCCAGGCCGTCGGCTCTTCCTTTCCGACGATGACAGGTTCGCGGCCGAGCCGCGCGCCGAGCTTTGCCGCGAGGTCGCGCACCGCCAGAATTTCGTGGCCGCTGACATTGATCGGCGAGGTCGGCGTGTCGCAATGGGCGAGGCAGCGCAGCGCCTGCGAGGACGCATCGCCCTGCCAAATGAAATTGACGTGGCCGAGGCTGACGTCGATCGGCTTGCCGCCGAGGATCTTGGTCGCGATGTCGTGCAGCACGCCGTAGCGCATGTCGATCGCATAATTCAGCCGGAACAGCCGGCCGGGTGTCGAGAACTTGCGCGAGAAATATTCGAACATGCGCTCGCGGCCGACGCAGGATTGCGCGTATTCACCGGGCGGATTCGGCTGAACGCTTTCATCAGCGCCTTTGCCGTCGACCGGAACGAACGGATAGACGCACCCCGTCGAGAACGCCACGATGCGCGACTGACAAAACGCTTGTGCGACCAGCGCGGGGACATGCGCGTTCATCGCCCAGGTCAGCGACAGGTCGCCCTCGGCGCCGAACTTGCGCCCGGCCATGAACACGATGTTTTTCATTTTTGGCAACGCCTTGATGGCGGTCTCATCGAGCAGGTCGCAGGCGATCGTCTCGACGCCGCGCCGCTGCAGCCAATCTTTCGAGCCGGGTTCGCTGAAGCGGGCCACGCCGATGACGCGGCGGCCGGGCAGGGCGGCCTTCGCAAGGCCCGCCAGCGTCGGTCCCATCTTGCCGGCGACGCCGAGGATCATCAGGTCGCCGTCGACCTTGTCGAGATCGTCGATCAGTGCCTGGCTTGGCCGGCACAGCAGATCGTCGAGCGCCCCGATGTCAGGGATCGTGTCCGGCAAATTGTCGCGCGTCAGCAGCATGGTTTTTCCCTGTTATTGCAGCCGCACGTCCCGGACCACGAACAGCCGTTCGAGGCCAAGCACGAGGCCATAGAGGGCGACCCCGAGCAGCGTCAGCAGCACGACCGCCATCACCATCGCGGGCGTGTCGAGCGAGGACTGCACCTGGATCATGAGGTAGCCGAGCCCGCGCTCGCTGGCGATGAACTCGCCGACGATGGCGCCGGCCACCGCCAGAATGGCGCCGACCTTCATGCCGGAAAACACATAAGGCAGAGCGCCCGGCAGCTGGATCTTGCGGAACAGCGTCCAGCGCGAGCCGCGCAGCGATTTCACGAGGTCGAGCAGATCCGGCTCGACCTCGCTGAGGCCGCGCGCGGTAGTCAGGAGGATCGGAAAGAAGCAGATCGAGAACGCGATCAGGATGTTCGGAAAGATGCCGTAGCTGAACCAGACGATGAACAGCGGACCGAGCGCCACCTTCGGGATCATGTTGAGGGTGACGAACAGCGGCAGCAGCACCAGGCTGACCAGCGGCGACCAGCAGAACACCACCGCCAGCGCCACGCCGACAAAGGCGCCCAGCGCAAAGCCGCCGAGGATCTCGGCCGCCGTTACCGCCAGATTGGAGATCCAGGCATATTTCGCCGAACCCAGCGTCGCGACCGTCGCCAGCGGCGAGGGCAGGATGAACTTCGGCACGTGAAAGGCGTCGACCAGCACCTGCCACAGCACGATCACGGCGAGATGCACGATCAGGATGATCGCGAACGTCCGGGCCGGGCGCATGCCGTCTGTGAACAAGGTAGTCTCCTGTGGCGCCCCGCCGGCGAGGGCGAGGGACAGTTCAATCTATCGCGATCGTCGTCGTCTTTCAACCAGTTGGTTGATTAACATCTGCCACTTCCACCGTCATTGCGAGCGAAGCGAAGCAATCCACGTCTCACCCCGGGCGGTCATGGATTGCTTCGTCGCTACCGCTCCTCGCAATGACGGGTTGTCATGAGCCATTCCTCACGGCCTTAGCGCCTGCATCACCAGGTCGACGACGTGCTTGCGGCGGGCGCGCCGGGCGGTGGGACTGGAGAGGTCCTTGCCGAAGATCGCCGAGAGCGTCGGCGTATTCGAAAAGAAGAAATAGCTCAGGCCCGCGATCGATATATAGAGATGCACCGCGTCGATGCCCCTTCGGAAAGCTCCCTCGCGCACGCCTTCCTTGAGGATCTTCGAGACCATGCTGACCAGCGGCGAGTGCATGTCGCCGATCCGCAGCGAGGCGCGGACGTGCCGGGCGCCGTTGCGGTTCTCGTCGTTGAGCAGCACGATGAAGTCAGGATGCAGCGCGAGGTGGTCGAAGGAGCTCTCGATCAGCTTGCGGATGGCTTTTTCGGGCGGCAAGCCCTCGAGGTTGAGCTTGCGCTCCTGGGCGCGGATTTCCTCGTAGACCCATTCGAGCACCGCCAGGTACAGCGCGTCCTTGTCGCCGAAATAATGATAGACCAGCTGCTTGTTGACGCCGGCCCGCGCCGCGATCTCGTCGACCCGCGCGCCGGCGAGCCCGCTTCTGGCAAATTCGCGCCGCGCCGCCGTCAGCAGTTTCTGCCGCGTGGCGGCGGGGTTGCGGCGCTGCGGCGTGGCGCCATTCGATCGTTGTTTGGGTGATCGTTGTTTGGGCATTTCCAACCAGACAGTTGACAATTCGGTCCGTCCCTTGTTGCATTGGTAAACCGGCAAGGGCGCCGCGACAAGGCCGCGAGGCCGGAGCCGGAAAGCGGCCAACCGCGGGATCGAGGAGAGGTGCCATGAAGCGTTTCGGGATTGCAGGACTCGCGCTCGCGCTGCTGGCGCCCACCGTGCCGGCCGGCGCCGGCGAAGCCGTCAACCTGATCCTGAACTGGACGCCCACCGCCGATCACTCGCCGTTCTATTATGCCAAGGCGCAGGGCTGGTACGAGAAGGCCGGCATCGACCTTACCATCGAGACCGGCAAGGGGTCCGGCGTTTCGGCGCTGAAGGTCGGCTCGGGTGGCTCGCCATTCGGCATCGCCGATCTCGCGACCATGCTGGTGGCGCGCAGCAAGGGCGCCGACGATGTCGCGCTGATGAGCATCTACGCCAATACCGGCCAGACCTTCTATTGGCTGAAGAGCTACGGCGTGAACGGGGTCAAGGATTTCCCGACCCACAGAATAGGCAATCCGCCCGGCGACGCCTCGCGCGTGATGTGGCCGGCCTTTGCGAAAGCGGCGGGTATCGCGCCCGACTCAGTGAATTTCGTCAATGTCGGGCCGACCGCGAAGATCGCAGCGTTGAAGAGCCACACCGTCGACATCATCAGCGATTTCTACAACGAGCACGATCTGAAGGTGATCGAGTTCGGGGCCGATCTCGGTTACGTCAACTGGAAGGACATCGGGCTAAACCCTTACGGCAACTCACTGATCGTCAACGGCGCGTACCTTGCGAAGAATCCGAAGCTGGTCGAGGAGTTCGTCAGGATCAGCCAGAAGGCCTTCGCCGCCTGCGTCGCCGACGTCGATCCCTGCTTGAAGGCGCTGCTCGACCAGGTCTCGGGTCTGGATAAGGAAAACCAGCAGCGGCAGTGGGAACGCATCAAGTTCCTGATGACCGACGAGTTCACCACCAGCAAGGCGCTGGGCTGGATCGACGGCGGACGGATGAAGAAGGACTACGAGCTGGTGCAGACCTATCTCGGCATGGAGAAGCCGTTCAACGTCGAGGACGCGTTCACGACGAAGATGCTGGATACGTCGATCAAGATGGACGCGAGCAAGGTGAAGAAGTGAGGGTGCCTCTCCCTCGCCCCGCAAGCGGGGCGAGGTGAAGTGTCTCACTCCACCTTCATCCCGGAAGCCTTGACCACCGCCGTGAGCTTGTCGTGGTCCGCCTTCATCAGGCCGGCGAGATCGTTCAGCGGCATCGGCTTGCCCGGGATGTCGGCGACCGAAAGCCGGCGCTGGACGTCGGGATTTTGCAGCGCGGCGTTGATGCCTTGGTGGATTTTTTCGACGATCGCCTCCGGCGTCGCCGACGGCACATAGATGCCGTACCAGGACACGTAGGACGCGCCGGGATAGCCGGCTTCGGCGATCGTCGGCACGTCAGGAATATCGGCGATGCGTCTTTCGGTGAAGACCGCGAGCGGCTTGACCTTGCCCGTCTTGATATGCGGCAGCGCCAGCGCCAGCGAGATCACTTCGAAATGCATGCGGTCGGTCATCAGGTCGATCAGCGCGGGCGGCTGGCCCTTGTAGCCGATATTGGCGAGCTTGATGTTGGCGGCCTGAAACAGCTTCTGCGCGGTCAAATCGATCGACGAACCGCTGCCGGGATTGCCGAAATTGAATTCGCCGGGTTTGGCGCGCGCCAACTCGACGAAGTCGGCGAGCGTCCTGGCCGGCATCGCCGGATTGACCAGCGCCACGCTCTGGTTCCAGATCGCAAGCCCGACACATCTAAAATCCCTCATGGCGTCCCAGCCGGCGTCGCTGTAGAGCGTGGGATTGACCAGCACCGCGGGCCCCGTGACGAGCCAGGTGTAGCCGTCGGGCGCGCTGCGCGCGGCGAGCGCCGTGCCGATATTGCCGTTGGCGCCGGGCCTGTCTTCCATCACGACCGGCACCTTCCAGTCGCGGCCGATCTGCTCGCTCACGGCGCGGGCGACAATGTCGACGATGCCGCCGGCGGGGTAGGGCACGACGACGTGGACTGCCCGGTTCGGGTAGCCACTCTCCGCCCGCGCGCCGCCGCCGAGCAGCATGACGGCGATGCCGGCGGCAAGGCCAAGCTTTCCAAGGCCAGGCTTTCGCTGTCCCTTCATTCTCCCCTCCCGTGTCCGCAACATCGTTCGTGCGACGTTGCCCTTGTTATTCATCCCGCCGGCGCGATGCATTGGTACGCCTGACGCCGCGGCGTTCCTTCACACGTTCATGACCAGCGACCTGATGCTACGGGCGAGGCCCAGGATGCGCGGCCCGCATTCGCGCTCGATCTGGTCGGCGGAAAAACGAAACGAGGGAATGCCGCAATTGACGGAGAGGCAGTCACCGGCGGGCGTCCGATAGAGCGGCGCCGCGACGCCGAAGATTTCCCGCCGCCATTCGCCGATCGACACCGCAAAGCCGCGTTCGCGGCAGAGTTCGACATCGGGCAGGGTGCGTTCCTGCACGTAGGCGAGTTCGTCCGGACGCTCCGCCTTCACGGTCGCGAGATAGCGCTGCAATTCGTCCGGCGTGCAGAGCGACAACAGCGCCCGGCCGACCGCGGTGGTCGCCAGCGTCCCGGTGAAACCGACATCGGGAACGTGCGGCACCGCGTCGGTGGTGCGCAGCGTCTCGACATAGATGAAGTCGAGGCCGAATGGCATCGCGATCGAGACGGTGCCGCCGGCATACGCCGCGAAATCGCGCATCAGGGGCCGCGCCAGTTGCCGCACTTTCAAGGCCGACAGCACGGGATAGGCGGCAGCCAGCACGCCGAGGCCGAGCGCAAAGCGCCCCTTGGCGTCGCGCTTGAGATAGCCGAGCTGCGCCAGCGTGTAGGTCAGCCGCGACACCGTCGGCCGCGACAGGCCGGTGGCGTTTGCGAGATCGGCATTCGACAGCGGACCGCTCGAATTGCGAAAAGCGGCCAGCACGTCGAGCCCATGCGCCAGGGTCGTCGCAAACGACGGATCGACCTGGTCGGATTTCGGCCGCGAAGGCACTGAAATCACGGGGGAAGATGCGGTAGCCATACCCCGATATTGGTCGCAATGTCACATCTTGTCAATATATCGAAACGAATTTGCAATTCGTGTCGATATTCGTTTAGATGGCTGCCAAAAAAAGCGGGAGGCATCATGGATTTCGAGCCGTCAGCGCACTCAGAACAGTGGCGGAAAAAGCTGCAGTCGTTCTTCGATTCCGATGTGCTGCCGCGCCATCGCGCCTGGCTCGAACACACAAGCAGGCGGGAAGCCGTGCCCTTCATGGGCGAGTTGCAGCAGAAGGCGCGCGCGGCGGGCCTGTGGAATCTCGGCTTGCCGGAACTTGCCGACGACGAGCCGGGCACGCGGCTGTCAAATCTCGAATACGCGCCATTGGCCGAGATCATGGGGCGGCTGTTCTGGGCTTCCGAAGTCTTCAATTGCCAGGCACCCGACGTTCCCAACATGATCGCGCTGCAGAACTGCGCGACGCCCGAACAGAAGCAACGCTGGCTGCGCCCGCTGCTCGAAGCCAAAACCCGCTCGGCGTTCGGCATGACCGAGCCTGATGTCGCCTCCTCGGACGCGACCAATATCGCCACCACGCTTCGCCGCGACGGCAACCATTACATCATCAACGGCCGCAAATGGTTCATCACCGGCGCCGCCCATCCGCGCTGCTCGTTCCTGATCGTGATGGGCGTGACCGACGCGGCAGCCGACCGCACCAGCCGCCATTCCTGCGTCATCGTGCCGATGGATGCGCCGGGCGTCCGCCTAGTCCGGCCGTTGCGCTGGATGGGATGCGAGGATCATACAGCCCCCATCGGCGAGCTCACCTTCGAGAACGTCCGTATCCCCAGCGAAAACCTGCTCGGCAGGGAAGGCGAAGGTTTCAAGGTGGCGCAGGTCCGGCTGGGTCCGGCGCGCATCCATCACTGCATGCGCTCGATCGGGCTGTGTGAACTCCTGATCGAACTGATGATGGTGCGCGCGGCGGAACGCTCCGCCTTCGGCCGCATGGTGATTCAATACGACACGGTGCAGCGCTGGATCGCCGAGGCCCGCGTCGAGCTGGAGCAGGCACGTCTTCTGGCCTATCGCTGCGCTTGGCGGCTCGACCAGTCCGGCCATCACGGCGCAAGTTCTTCCACCAAGAATTGGCGCGACGTCTCGCTGGTCAAGGTCGCAGTGCCTTCGATGCTGCAGAAGATCGCCGACCGCGCCATGCAGGTGTTCGGCGCGATGGGCGGCTCCGACGACACGCCGATCCATCAGGCGCTGGCCTGGGGCCGCCTGCTGCGGATCGGCGACGGTCCGGACGAGGTGCATCTGCGGCAGATCTTTCGCATGGAGGCGGCGCCGCCATGGAGTATCGCGGACTCGCCCTATCTCGCGGCGCATCCGGCGTGATTTTTCTTGCCTCGCCCCGCCTGCGGGGAGAGGTCGCCGCGCTCTTCTGGTGGCGGGTGAGGGAGACTCGCCGCGAGTTGCGCTCGTCGAGAGAGCCCCTCACCCTGACCCTCTCCCCGCGAAGGGCGGGGCGAGGGAGAAGTCAAAGCCCCTGATTTGGACACATGTACGAATTTGAATTGCGCGACGCGCGAGAGAGGACCACACCATGACCGCAACAGCCGCCAGCGAAGCCAGAGAAATGCCGAAGGACGCCACCGCCTCCGTCGCGGCCCAGCAGGCGGCGATGTTCGAGGCGCTGCCGTTTTCCGACACCGCCGATTTCGACGATGCCGCGCGCGGCTTCATGGGCACGATCGACCACGCGCGGATCGCCAATCCGCAAGGGCGCGTGGTCTGGAGCCTCGAACCCTACGGCTTCCTGTCGGAGGAGCAGGCGCCCTCAACCGTCAACCCGAGCCTGTGGCGGCAGTCGCGGCTGAACATGCAGCACGGGCTGTTCGAGGTGGTGCCCGGCGTCTACCAGATCAGGGGCCTCGACATCGCCAACATGACGCTGATCGAGGGCGACAGCGGCGTCATCGTGGTGGACACGCTGACCTCGATCGAGGGCGCGCGCGCCGCGATGGAGCTTTATTTCAAGCACCGCGGCCTGCGCCCGGTCGCTGCCGTGATCTTCACCCACACCCATACCGACCATTGGGGCGGCGCGCGCGGCGTGCTGGAGGAGGACGCGCTCGCGACCGGCCGGGTGCCGATCATCGCGCCCAATCTGTTCATGGAGCACGCGGTCTCGGAAAACATCATCGCGGGGCCTGCGATGCTGCGCCGCGCGCAATACCAGTTCGGGCCGTTCCTCGCCAAGGGACCGCGCGGACAGGTCGATTGCGGCCTCGGCAAGTCGATGGCGGCGGGCTCGGTGGCGCTGCTGCGCCCGACCGATCTCATCATCGAGACCGGCGACAAGCGCATCATCGACGGGCTCGAATTCGAATTCCAGATGGCGCCGAACTCCGAAGCGCCGGCGGAGATGCATTTCTACGTGCCGCACTACAAGCTTCTGAACCTCGCGGAAAACTGCACGCATAATTTCCACAATCTGCTGCCGTTCCGCGGCGCCGACGTCCGCGATGCGCTGGCGTGGTCGAAATATCTCGGCGAGGCGCTTTCGATGTGGGGCGGCAAGGCGGCGGCGATGTGCGGGCAGCACCACTGGCCGGTGTGGGGCAAGGAGCGCATCGACACCATGATCCGCCAGCAGCGCGACCTCTATAAATTCGCGCACGACCAGACCATCCGCCTGATGAACCACGGCCTCACCGCCACCGAGATCGCGGAGACGATCAAGCTGCCGGCGAGCCTCGAAGGCGCCTGGCATACGCGCGGCTATTACGGTCACATCCGCCACAATGTGAAGGCGATCTACCAGAAATATCTCGGCTGGTATGACGCCAACCCCGTGCATCTCGATCCCTTGCCGCCGGTGGAGTCCGGCAAGAAATATGTCGAGTACATGGGTGGCGCGGCCGCGATCCTCGAGCGCGCGCGCAAGGATTTTGCCAAGGGCGAATTCCGCTTTGTCGCGCAAGCCGTTAGCCACCTGGTGTTCGCCGATCCCGACAATGCGGCCGCCCGGGCACTGCTCGCCGACACATTCGAGCAGCTCGGCTATGCCGCCGAGAGCGCGACCTGGCGCAACGCCTATCTGTTCGGCGCGCAGGAATTGCGCCAGGGCATGCCGAAAGCGCCGCCGCGTCCCTCGATGCCGCGCGAAACCCTCGCCGCGCTGCGCACCAGCCAGTTGTGGGACGTGCTCGGCGTCCGCCTCAACGGCCCCAAGGCCGAAGGCAAGCACATCGTGCTGAACTGGAGTTTTACCGACACGAAGGAGAACTTTGTCTTGACGCTGGAAAACTGCGCGCTGACCTATCGCGAGGGCGCGCAGGCCGCCGCCGCCGACGCCAGCTTCACGCTGCCGCGCGCCGTGCTCGACGAGGTCATTGCGAAGCAGACCTCATTCCCCGAAGCAGTGGCCGGCGGCAGGATCACCTTCACCGGCAACGCGATGCGGCTCGCCGAATTGATGGGCCTGATGGACGAATTCCCGCGGATGTTCGAGATCGTCGAGCCGAAACGGACGGCGGTGAGCTGAACGCGCCGTCCGCCGGCTTCAAAAGAAAGTTAGCGAATTCTTAAGGATGATCTCTTTCCGACCCCCCGCGAGGGGGCGGACAATCTTTTTTACACCATGAAACGATATACCGCCGGCATGAGGTCCCTCCACCGGGGACATGCCCCGATGGCTTCGAAACAGGCATCATGGTTGAACGATGCACGCAGACGATTGCCCTGTGGTCGAAACCGCGGATGTGCTGCTGGCAGCGCTGGAACGCGCAAACGATGCCACCGTCATCTTCGACGGCGATCTTCGCGTCAGCTATTTCAACGCCGCGGCTGAACGGATCTGGGGACTGGACCGCACTGAGGTGCTCGGTTGTCATGTCAGCCGCCTGGGGCTCGGCGATCTGCAACCTGCCTCCAGCCGGGCGAACGGGGACGCCGCCGTCCCGGGCTCGGAGATCGCGATCCAGCGCAAGGATGGCAGCCGGATCCGTGCCGCGCTGTCGCTTTCGCGCGTCGAGATCGGCGGTCAAGGCCGAACCATCGCTTTCGTGCGGGACATCACCGCCGAGGTCGAACGGCGGCAGCGGCTGGACCTGCTCTCGCTGGTCGCCGACCGGACCAACCGCGCCGTTGTCCTCACCGACCGCAACCTGAGGATCGTCTATTCCAACGCCGCGTTCGAAGGCATGTTCGGATACTCGCTGGAGGAAGCGCAGGGCCGGCCCGCGATCGAGTTGCTGACGGGGCCGCACACCGACCGCACGAAGCTCGTGGCGTTGCGGCGCTGCATCGGCGAGGATGAAGGCGGCGAGCAGGAAATCCTCGCCTACGACAAGGGCGGCGAGGAAGTCTGGATCTCGGCGAGCCTCAGGCCGTTCCGCAACAAGCGCGGGCGGATCAAGTACATGTTCGCGCTGCTGACCGACATCACCGAGACCCGGCAGTTGCGATCGCTGCAGCAACTGATCATGACCGCGCTGGCCGATGAAATGCCGATCACGGATATCGCCGACCGGCTGTGCCGGCGCGTCGAGGCCATCGCGCCCGACGTGGTCTGCTCGCTGCTGCACGTCGACGCCGGCGGGCTGGTTCATCCGCTCGGCGGCCCCAGCCTTCCCGAAGATTATTGCCGGGCGCTGGACGGCGTTGCGATCGGTCCGGATACCGGCTCCTGCGGGACGGCGGCATTTTACGGCAAGCCGATCCTGGCGATGGATATCGACACCGATCCGCGCTGGCAGCCGTTCAAGGCCCGGCCACTCGAGGTTGGCTTGCGCGCCTGCTGGTCGACGCCGATCAAGGCCAAGGACGGCCGCGTGATCGGCACCTTCGCCTTCTATTTCCGGGAATGCCGCGCGCCGAGCCGCTGGCATCAGCGCATCGTCGATGCCTGCGTGAATCTTGGCGCGCTCGCCATCGAGCGCAAGGAAGCCCGCGCCCAGATCGCGCGGCTCGCCTATTACGACATGCTGACCGGCCTGCCGAACCGCGCGCATTTGCGGGATCTGATCTCCGGAGCGATGGAGGCCTGTTCCGCCGGAAACCACCTGGCGCTGGCGTTTCTCGACGTCGACAATTTCAAGGACGTCAACGATACGCTCGGCCACTCGGCCGGCGACGAATTGCTGGTCCAGTTTGCCCAGCGCCTGCGGGCGCAGATTCAGCCCGGCGACATGCTGGGGCGTCTGGGCGGCGACGAGTTCGTGATCGTGCTGCCGAACCGGGACGCCGCCGAAGCCGCGGTGGTCGCCTCGCGGATCACCGAGGCACTGGTCGTGCCGCTGCGGATCGGGACCAGGCAGGTGCCGATGTCCGCGTCCATGGGCATCAGCCTTTATCCCGACAACGCCATCGACATCGATACGCTGATCCAGCAGGCCGACGCGGCCATGTACAGGGCCAAGCGGGCGGGCCGCTCTACCTATCGCTTCTTCAGCGCCGATATGAACGGGCTCGCCGAGCAGCGGCTCGCCTACAGCGCGGCGCTGCGCAGCGCGATCGCAAACGATGTCCTGAAACTGCATTATCAGCCGCAGATCCGCACCGTCGATGGCGCTATCCATGGCGTCGAGGCGCTGGCGCGCTGGCACGACCCGGTGCTGGGCGAGGTTTCGCCGGCGAAATTCATTCCGCTGGCCGAGGAGTGCGGACTGATCGAGCAGATCGGCCTGTGGTCGATCCGCGAGGCCTGCCGGCAGATGGCGGAGTGGCGTGCGGCCGGGCTGGACATCCCCAGCGTCTCGGTCAACCTGTCTCCGATCAATTTCCAGAACGGCAATCTGGCGGCGGCCGTCGCCGGCATCCTGGCGGACCATGGTCTGCCGCCGGACATGCTCATGCTGGAGATCACCGAAGGCGTGATCATGAACGAGCGCTCGGTCGCAATCCAGACGATGAATGCCATTCGCGACCTGGGCGTCGGACTGTCGCTGGATGATTTCGGAACGGGATATTCGAGCCTCAGCCGGCTGGCGCATTTGCCGATCCGCGAACTGAAGATCGACCGCAGCTTCATGCGGGACGTGGAGACCGATCCCGGCGCGCGGGCGATCGTCACCTCGGTGGTTCGTGTCGGCCAGAGCCTGAAGCTTACCGTCGTCGCCGAAGGCGTCGAAACCGACGGCCAGCGGATGTGGCTTTCCGAACTCGGATGCGACGTCGTCCAGGGCTTTCTCTACGCGCCCGCGTTGTCGCCGCCGGCGTTCGGCCGCTGGCTGCTCGACCACAGCGCCGAGCGCGCCAGCGTCATGTTCAGGCGGATCGGCCGCTCGCTGTCCCAGGCGCCGGCCGCGCCTTCATCGCGCGACGCTTCCGCCGGGCGGCCGGCCTAGCCCCCAAGCGCGGATCGCCCTCGGCGCTCTCCGCCGCCCACCGGCGAGATCACCGGGCTGGCGCGATCGGCCTTCCCACCGTAAAAAAGTCCGACCCGGGCGGGTTCGACCGCCTGGCCAACATTGGGGAGGAATGGGCAGGATGTTCTCGCATGTCATGATCGGCACCAACGACCTGGAAAAGGCAAAATCGTTCTATGACGCGCTGCTCGGCACGCTCGGCGTTCAGCCGGGGCGGGTCGACCGCCACCGCATTTTCTACCGGACCAAGACCGGCGTGTTCTCTGTATCGAAGCCGATCGACGGCAAGGCCGCAACGCCAGCCAATGGCGGCACCGTCGGCTTCCTCGCCGCTTCCCCCGAACAGGCCGACGCCTGGCACGCCACCGGGCTCGCCCATGGCGGCAAGACCTGCGAAGATCCGCCGGGCATGCGCGAAGGCCCGCAAGGCAAACTCTATCTCGCTTATCTGCGCGATCTCGACGGCAACAAGCTCTGCGCGCTGCACCGGATGGGGTGAGGGCGAAATTTAGCCGACGGTGTGAGGTCTAACCGAGACGTTCGTCATGCCGGGCCTTGTGCCGGGCATGACGAAAAGAGGCGGCGGTGCTCTTTTCTGCAACTCGCCCCAACGCATCTTTGCGATCACGAATCTGCCGCTACTCCGCGCTGCTCACCAGCTTGATGCGCGGTTCGGCGGCTTCCATCAGGCTGCGATAGGCGGCGAGATAGTCGAGCGCCATGCGGCGCGCCGTGAAGCGTTGTTCGAACTGCTTGCGGATAGCAGCGCGGCTCAGGCGCGGCAGGCGGTCGACTGCGGCGACCGCGCTGGTTTCGTCCTCGACGACGAAGCCCGTCAGTCCGTCCTCGACGATCTCCGCGACCGAGCCGCGGTTGTAGGCGACGACCGGCGTGCCGCAGGCCATGGCCTCGATCATCACGAGGCCGAACGGTTCCGGCCAGTCGATCGGCACCAGGAGCCCGATCGCGCCGCTCAAAAATTCCGGTTTCTCGGCATCGCCGATCTCGCCGATGAAATCGACTAGCGGATTGTTCTCGATCAGCGGGCGAATGAGCTCGTCGTAATAATCCTGGTCGGCGCGGTCAACCTTCGCCGCGATCTTCAGGGGAATGCCGCAACGCGCGGCGATCTTGATGGCGCGGTCGACGCCCTTTTCCGGCGCGATGCGGCCGAGCACGGCGAGATATTCCTGCCTGGCAGGCAGCGGCATCAGCAGGTTTTCGGGAAGGCCGTGATGGATCGTGCGCACCCAATTGGCCTGCGGTACCGGGCGGCGCTGCGCGTTCGAGATCGAAATCACGGGCGACTTGAAGGTCGTGAACACCGGCTGATGCTCCGGCAGGTCGAGCCGGCCATGCAGCGTGGTCAGAAACGGGGTCGGCTGCCGGGAGAACAGCGAGAACGGATAGTAGTCGAGATGGAAATGCAGGAAGTCGAACTCTTCGTTGTCGCATTTCCGCCACACGCGCTCCAGCATCACCATGTGCAGCGCGTTGGGATCACGTACCGCGCCGTCCAGCCGCAGCGCCTTCGGCCAGGTCGCATCGAGCTTCGCCGAGGTCTGGGAATCGCCGCTGGCGAACAGCGTGACGTCGTGCCCCAGCGCCACCAGTTCCTCGGTCAGCCAGTGCACGACCCGTTCGGTGCCGCCATACAGTTTGGGGGGAACCGCCTCCGTCAATGGGGCAACCTGCGCGATGCGCATCTTACCGTCTCCTTGCGTCATGAATGAACCACAGCCCCGCTATGCGATGGCACCGGCATGCCGCCAAAGGAACGTTTCCGCATCTGCGAAGTTCCCCCGAACGACGCGCGCTTCTTCCACGCCACGGTCTTGCTGATGCCATCACACCCACCCAACGTTTCGCGAGCGTCAATGCTGCAGAAATGTTGCGCGGTAAGGACGGCAAGACGGGAACCGAAACGCGGCTGCGGCTTTCGAGCCTAGCGGGCGCGTCCGATCGGAATATCGTTCTCATCGCAGGGGTTTTGCAGTCCATGGACAATATTTCGGGTTACGCCAACCGTCCGTTTCCGTTCGTGCTGCGCTACCTGCGCCGGCGGCTTGCCTCGCACATCGTCATCCTGCTGTCGGTTGTCGCGGCAGTTGCGTGTTCGGTGGGCACGCAATACGGCGTGAAGTCCCTGGTTGACGGATTGTCGGCGGGAACCTCCCGCGCGGGCAGCGTATGGCTGGCATTCATTTTACTCATGTCGCTGATCGCGGCGGATAACTTCCTGTGGCGGATTGCGAGCTGGACGGCGAGCTTCACATTTGTGGGAGTGACCGGCGATCTGCGCCGCGAGATGTTCCGCCACCTGACAGGCCATGCGCCGAGTTATTTTTCCGATCGGCTGCCGGGCATGCTGACCAGCCGCATCACCGCGACCTCCAACGCCGTTTATACCGTCGAGAACATGTTCGTCTGGAACGTGCTGCCGCCCTGCATGGCGACGATCGCGGCGATCGCCCTGATTGGAACCGTCAGCCTGCCGATGGCTGCAGGCTTGATCGCGATCGCGGGTATCATGGTGGCTGCGATGTTCCGCCTGGCCGCGGCGGGCAAGCCGCTGCATGACGACTTCGCCGACAAGGCGGCCGCCGTCGATGGCGAGATGGTCGACGTCATCAACAACATGCCGCTGGTGCGGGCGTTCTGCGGGCTGCGATATGAGCACGACCGCTTCGACGCGACCGTCGGTCGGGAACTCACGGCCCGGGGGCGCAGCCTGCGCTACCTGGAAAAGCTGCGGGTGCTTCATGCCGGTATTACGGTCTTGTTGACGATCGCGCTGCTGGCCTGGGCCATCGTGCTGTGGCAGCGCGGCCACGCCACCACCGGCGATGTGGTGCTGGTCTGCACGCTCGGCCTGTCCATCCTCAGCGCCACGCGCGACCTGGCGGTGGCGCTGGTCGACGTCACCCAGCATGTCGCGCGCCTGACCGAGGCTATCGCCACGCTGTTGCTGCCACATGAATTGCGCGACCACCCCGAAGCCGAACCGCTGGTGAGAAGCGGGGCGGCCATCGCCTTCAGCAGCATTTCGTTCCGCTACCCCGGCGGGATCAAGGTGTTCGAGCAATTCAACCTGCGTCTGCATCCGGGCCAGCGGGTCGGACTGGTCGGCCAGTCCGGCGGCGGCAAATCCAGCCTGTTCGTGCTGCTGCAGCGGTTCTACGACGTCCAGAGCGGCAACATCACCATCGACGGCCAGGATATCGCCAAGGTCACGCAGCAAAGCCTGCGCGAGGCGATCTCGGTGGTGCCGCAGGACATTTCGCTGTTCCAGCGATCGATCCTGGAGAATATCCGCTACGGCCGGCCGAACGCGACCGACGACGAAGTGCTGCGCGCGGCGATCGCGGCGCGCTGCGATTTCGTCGAGACGCTGCCGGAGGGGCTTGCCACCATGGTCGGCGACCGTGGCGTCAAGCTGTCGGGCGGCCAGCGCCAGCGCATCGCGATCGCGCGCGCATTCCTCAAGGACTCGCCGATCCTGCTGCTCGATGAAGCGACCGCGGCGCTCGACGGTGAATCCGAGGAGGCGATCCGCGAAGCGCTCGGCCGCTTGATGCGGGGGCGCACCGTCATCGCGATCGCCCACCGGCTGGCGACGTTACGCAATTTTGACCGCGTGGTGGTGCTGAGGGCAGGTAAGATCATCGAAGACGGGCCGCCGGATCGCCTGATGCAGGGGCAGGGGCCCTACCGCGAACTGGTGACGCAGGAAATGAGCAGGCTCGCGGCAAACGCAGCCTGACGTGCCGCTGAACTATCCAGTCGAGTTGCGTGGTTTCAAGGGCGTGCGGGCGGGGAAGCCGATCGAGGTCATATGGCAGCCGAACTGGTAACTCAGATCATGACGGCCCGGGTGGCCGAACAGATCCAGGAATCGCCGTTCTATATCCCGATGACCGGGCCGGCCGCCCGGCCGCGGCGTTCACTCAAGCACGACGACACCTTCATCGTGCTCGACAGCCATGGCGACATCGGCGCTTCCGCCGGCGGGCCGGACGGGCTGTTCAATGCGGACACCCGCTATCTCGCCCGGCTGGAGCTCGTGCTCGACGAGCTGCAGCCGCTGCTGCTCGGCTCGAATTTGCGCGATGACAATTCCTCATTGACGGTCGATCTCACCAATCCCGACATCTACCGCCAGGGGCGGATCGTGCTGCGGAAGGACATGCTGCACATCGTGCGCACCATCTTCCTGTGGCGGGGCACCGCCTATCAGCGGATCGGCGTGCAGAACCATGGCGAGCTGCCGGCGAGCTTTGACCTGACGCTGTTGTTCGACAACGACTTCGCCGATCTGTTCGAAGTCCGCGGCGAAAAGCGTCCGCGCCGCGGCATCCGCGCCAGCAGGCTGCTCGGCCCCGCCGACGTCCTGCTGGATTATAGAGGTCTCGACGACGCGGCACGCGTCACCGCCCTGCATTTCGATCCCCGGCCGACCCGGCTTGCGGTGAATGCGGCGACCTATCATTTCGATCTGGCGCCGCAGCAGGTCGCCTCGCTGTTCGTGGCCGCGTCCTGCAACAAGCCGGCCGGCTTCAGACCGGCGCGGTTTTTCCGCGGCCTGCTGGCGCATCGCCGCGAGATGCGCCGACAGACGGCTGGCGCCGCCAGCATCGAGACCTCGAACAACATCTTCAATGAGGTGCTGTGCCAATCGATGGCCGACCTCAACATGCTGATGACCGACACGCCGGAAGGGCGATACCCCTATGCGGGCATCCCCTGGTATTCGACGACCTTCGGCCGTGACGGCATCATAACCGCGATGCAGATGCTGTGGATCGATCCGCGGGTGGCGCGCGGCGTGTTGCGGCGGCTCGCCTTCCACCAGGCGCAGTCGGTCGATCCGCTCGCCGATGCCGAGCCCGGCAAGATCCTGCACGAGATGCGCGGCGGCGAGATGGCGGCGCTGCGCGAGGTGCCGTTCGCATGCTACTACGGCAGCGTCGATGCGACCCCGCTGTTCGTGTTGCTGGCCGGTCTTTATATCGAGCGTACCGGCGACGACGAGACGCTCAGGGAATTGTGGCCGTCGATCGAAGCGGCGCTGCGGTGGATCGACGGGCCGGGCGATCCCGATCGGGATGGTTTTGTCGAATACCAGCGCGCCTCGGAACATGGCCTCGCCAATCAGGGCTGGAAGGATTCTTACGACGCGATCTTCCATGCCGACGGCCGGCTCGCCGAAGGCCAGATCGCGCTCGCCGAAGTGCAGGGCTACGTATTCGCCGCCAAGCGGCTGGCGGCGCGCTGCGCTTTGCGCCTGGGACTTGCGGAGAAGGCCGGCCAACTCGCGACCGAGGCGCAAATGCTGGCGGCGCGCTTCGAGGAGGCCTTCTGGTGCGATGAACCCGGCACCTATGCGCTGGCGCTCGACGGCGAGAAACAGCCGTGCCGGGTGCGAACCTCCAACGCCGGACAATTGTTGTTCACCGGCATCGTGCGCGAGGATCGCGCCCGTCTCGTTGCCGCCGACTTGATGCGGCCGCATTTTTTCACGGGCTGGGGTATCCGCACCGTCGCGCTGGGCGAAGCGCGCTACAATCCGATGTCGTATCATGACGGTTCGATCTGGCCGCATGACAACGCGCTGATCGCGCTGGGGCTTGCACGCTACGGGCTCAAACATTCCGTCGCGCACCTGTTCAAGGCGCTGTTCGACGCCGCCACCTACATGGATCTGCGCCGGCTGCCCGAATTGTTCTGCGGCTTTCGGCGCGAGAAGCGGCGCGGGCCGACACTTTATCCCGTTGCCTGCGCGCCGCAGGCATGGGCGAGCGCGACGCCGTTCACGCTACTGGAAGCAGCCCTCGGGCTCGAATTCGACGCCGCGCGCGGCGAAATCCGGCTGCGCAATCCGCGCCTGCCGGAGTTCCTCAACGAGGTGGTGCTGCGCGATCTGCGTTTGGGACCCTCGAGCGTCGATCTGCGCGTCAGCCGCCACGGCGACGAGGTGTCACTGGAGGTGGTGCGAACGCGCGGCCAGATCCAGGTGTCGATCGTCCTGGCGCATTGATCGCGGCGCTTGACCGGAGGAGGCCGTATGCGCGCAAGACATATATTGGTCATGACGGTCGTCGCGTTCGCCGCGTTGGCCGCCGCCACTTCCTGGGCGCAGAATCAGGCCGCGCCGCCGGCGGCGACCGAGACCCCGCCGGCCTCGCAGCCGCAAAACGTCACCGCCCCGGCGGCCCCGAAGACGCCCGCGCCGCCGCCTTCCGTCACCATCATCGGCGCCAGGGAGGCGCATGGTGTGCTCGGCCGCGACGTCCGCAGCCCGGCCAACGAGGATATGGGACATATCGTCGACGTGATCGTCGATCGCGCCGGCGTGGTGCGCGCCGCCGTGATCGATTTCGGCGGCTTTCTCGGCGTCGGCAGCCGAAAGATCGTGGTCGACTGGAGCGCGCTGCATTTCGGCCATGTCACGGACAAGGGCGACAGCATCACGCTCGAATTGACCAAGGAGCAGGTGAACGCCGCGCCCGAATACAAGGAGGATAAGCCGATCGTGGTGCTTGGCGCAGCCGGCAGCCTTAAGCCGCTGCAGTTCGATCCCTGAAGCGAAGCCGAACCGATATGCAGGTCGCTGGTTCCCCCCATTCGATTGACCGGATTGACGATGACCGGCGTGGGCGGGCGATCGGCGGAGATGGGGCTTCGTCCCGGCCACCGGAACCGGTGATGGAGAAGAAGGCGGCAATACCTTCACCCCAGAGCGCGCATGGCCTCGACTGGTTCATCTTCTTCCTTGCCGATGTGCAGACCGGCTTCGGACCCTTCATCGCGGTTTACCTGACGACCGAGAAATGGACCCAGGCCGAGATCGGTCTTGTGCTGTCGATCGGCGGCGTGGTCGGACTGATCGGGCAGGTGCCGGGCGGCGCCATCATCGATGCCGCCCGTTCCGAGCGGCTGGTGGCGGGCCTTGCGGTCGCGACCATCGGCATGTGCGCGCTGGCCTACGCGCTGTGGCCGACCTTTCCGGTAGTGGTGACCGCTGCGACGCTGCACGCCGCCGCGAGCTGCGTGCTCGGTCCGGCGATCGCGGCGATCAGCCTCGGCCTGGTCGGGCCGTTCAAGATGGGCGAGCGGCTCGGGCGGAATGCCCGCTTCGCTTCGCTCGGCAATGGAACGGCCGCGGCCGTGATGGGAACGGCCGGCTATCTGCTGTCGAGCCGTTCGGTGTTCCTCGTCACCTTCATCCTGGCGATTCCGACCCTGCTGGCGCTTTCGCGCATCCGCGAGCGCGAGATCGACGTGGCCCAGGCGCACGGCGCGGTGGTTCGAGAGGTGCCCGATGCCCGTGCGACCAGCGTGTTCAGCCTGATGCGCCAGCGTCCCTTGCTGATTTTCGCTGCCGCCGTGTTGCTGCTGCAGCTCGCCAACGCGGCGATGCTGCCGCTGATGGCGGGCGTGGTGACGACCCGGTCAAGCCAGTGGGCGCCGGTGCTGATTGCCGCCTGCATCATCGTTCCGCAGGCGATCGTCGCGCTGGTGTCACCCTCGGTCGGAAGCTTTGCGCAGGAATGGGGAAGGCGACCCCTGTTGCTGATGGGTTTTGCCGCGCTGGCGATTCGTGGCCTGCTGTTTGCGGTCGTGCGCGATCCGTTTTTGCTGGTCGCCGTCCAGATTTTCGACGGCGTCACCGCGGCGGTCTTCAGCGTCATGGTGCCGTTGATCGTCGCCGACGTCGCGTTCGGAAGCGGGCACTTCAATCTGGCGCAGGGCATCGTCGGCACGGCTACCGGCATCGGTGCATCGCTCAGCACGGTGTTGGCGGGTTACGTCAGCGACAGGCTGGGCAGCGGTTTCGCCTTCACGGGCCTTGCAGGCGTGGCCGGGCTGGGTCTTGTCATGATCTGGCTGGTGATGCCGGAGACGCGGCGGAAAGCGGCCTGACCGCCCCGGAATACGAAAGCACCGGCCCAACGGCCGGCGCTCGAAAGGAGATGATATGGGGCCTGTCTGCTCGCTCAGGCATCCAGCGTGCGCAGCTTCTGGCGGTTGCGAAGCACGATCTGCCGGGCGCCGGAGAAGCCGAGAATTCCGCGGCTGTGGAGTTGGGAAAGCGCCCGCGATACGGTTTCCAGCGTCAGGCCGAGATAATCTCCGATATCCCTGCGGCACATCGGCAGCGCCATCATTCCCGCGACCGCGAGCCGGCCGTCCATTTCCAGAAGGAAGGTGGCGACGCGCTCCATCGCGGTCTTGCGGCCGAGCAGCAGCATGTGGTCTTCGGCATGCCGCAGATCGCCGGCGGTCATCGCCCACAGCTTGCGCGCGACCTGGACATCGACGCCGGCTGCCTGCTCGAGGCTGCGGCGCTTCACCAGCCGCACGGTGGTGTCGATGATGGCCTCGGCGGCCAGCCGGTGGTTCGTGCCCGATTCGAGGCCGAAGACATTGCCGGGCAGGTGGAATGCGCCGATCTGGCGCCGCCCGTCGGACAGCAGCTTGTAGCTGCGAACCGCGCCCGTAATCACCTGGTAGACATATTCCGCAGGCTCATCCTCGCCGTAGATCTCCTCGTCCTTCTTGTAGGAGAATTCCGTTGCAACCAGGCCGGCATGACCGGTTACGGCGCCAAACTGGTCGGGCGCGGGCGCAGGGTAGGCGACGGGGCTGACCTTGCCGATATCCGGGGTATTGAGCGATTGGGTGAACATGAGCCATCTCCTTTGCGGCGGATGGCTAATGGGTATCCGGGATTTGCGGGGGTGGAAATTTCGCGAGATATCTTAAGGGGAAGTACGTACGTATATTACCGGAGGTGCCTTTTCCCGGATTCAGCAGCCAACGGCGCCGCTTTTCCGGATGGCGCCCCGAATACGGGTGACCAGGCTCTCATCCAGCAGGGGTTTCATCAGGACGTGCCGGACTCCCGCCGCCTCCGCCCTTGCCGAGATGTTTTCGTCGGGGTAGCCGGTGATCAGGATGACGGGTGCGGCGATGTCCCGGTTTCGCAAGTGTCCGGCCAGATCGATGCCATTCATATCGGGCATTTTGTAATCGATCACGAAGCAGTCGACGCCGGTCGGGCGCACGGCGTGCAGCAGCGACGCGCCGTTCCTGAAGGTGCGGACGTTAAAGCCGTCCGTTTCAAGCAGAAATCGCAGCGAACCAAGGACGTCCGCGTCGTCGTCGACCACGTAAACCGTTGGTTTGGCGAGTGACGACATCGCGATAGCCGGTGCCTCTTTCGAGCTGGTCTGGATCATGATTTTCCAGACTAGCACCCGAAAGCCGGTTGCGGCTTGATTTAGCTCAATCGTTGAGCAGGCCGGCGCGCATCGCAAGCCGTACCAGCTCCGAGAGGCTGTTGGCCTGCATTTTCGTCATCACGTTCGCCCGGTAGACCTCAATGGTGCGGGGGCTGATGTCGTAGTCGCGGGCGATCAGTTTGTTGGAAAGCCCGGCGATCAAACCGTCCATGACCTGGCGCTCCCGGGGGCTGAGCAACGCGATCCGCGCCGCGATTTCCTGGGTGAGCGCCTCGCTCCTCGCGGCCGGCTCCGCCCGATGGATGGCCGTCTCGATCATGGCGACCAGGCGATCATCCTCGAACGGCTTCTCGAGAAAATCGACTGCCCCCAGTTTCATCGCTTCGACGGCAAGCGGCACGTCGCCGTGTCCGGTCATGATCACGATCGGAAACGTACTGTTATCCGCCTTCATGCGCTTCAGAAGCTCGATACCGTCGAGGCCGGGCATGCGCACGTCGGAAACGACGCAGCCGAATTCGAGGCTCGGGAGCGTGTCGAGAAATGCCAAGGCGGTTTCGAACAGCGTGACCTTGAAGCCGGCGGCGTCGAGCAGGAAATTCAATGAATCCCGCATCGCCTCGTCGTCGTCGATGACGTAGACCCTTCCCCTATCCGGCATGTCTCAACTCTCGTTCGCTGCTGCTGGCAAGGTGAAGCGAAAAGTCGCGCCTCCCGCAGCATTGCTTTCGGCCCACATCCGGCCGCCATGGGCTTCGATGATCGACCGGCTGATGGAAAGTCCTACCCCCATCCCGGTTTCCTTTGTCGTAAAGAAGGTTTGAAACAGGTTGGCCTTGACGTCCTCGTGGAATCCGGAACCGGTATCCGACACTTCAATCTCGATCATGTCGTCTCCGGCCTTGGCGTTCGATGCAATGAGCTCCCGTCGCGGCGACTGGGCCATCGCCTCCAGCGCATTGCGAAACAGATTGACCAGCACCTGCTGGATCTGGACCCGATCCGCCAGCACCAGATCGAACTCCGGATTGAGGTGGAAGCGCAGCTGGACGTTCTGCTCGCGGGCGCCCGCCAGACCGAGCGCGCCTGCTTCCTCGATCAGTTTTGAAAGGCTCTCGACGCGTTTTTCGGATTCGCCCCGGGAAACGAAATCGCGAAGGCGGCGGATGATCTGGCCGGCACGAAGCGCCTGTTCGGCGGCACGGTCCATGGCGTTTTCGATTTTCGCAGTGTTCGGATCGGTGCTGCCAGCCAGCAGCCTGCGCGAGCCCTTCATGTAGTTGCTGATGGCGGCGAGCGGCTGATTGAGCTCGTGCGCGAGCGCGGAGGCCATCTCGCCCATCGCGCTCAAGCGTGAAATGTGAACCAATTCAGATTGCAGTTCCTGCAGCCGCGCCTGGGTTTGCTGATGCTCGGTCAGGTCGCGCACGAACCCGGTGAAGTAGGGCTCCCCGCCCGATTGCATCTCGCCGATCGAGAGGTGCATCGGAAAGGTTGTCCCGTCCTTGCGCTTGCCGGTCACGATCCGTCCGATGCCGATGATGTGTCGTTCGCCCGTGGACCGATAGCGCGCCAGATAGCCGTCATGGCGCGCCTGGTCCGGCATCGGCATCAGCTCGCTGACATTCTTGCCGATCGCCTCATCCTCCGCATAGTCGAACAGCCGCTCGGCCGCCGTGCTGAAGAACTGGATGATGCCGTAACCGTTGATCACGATCATCGCGTCCGGCACTGTGTCGAGGATCGAGCGCAAATGGCTCTCGCGTGTTCTCAGCGCCTCCTCGAGCTGCTTTTCCTCGTCGATGTCGAGCGCGATGCCGCTGACATGACGGGGCACCCCGGCCTCGTCCCTGATCTGGCCGCCGCGGGCGCGGATCCACTGCCCGGATTTGTGCCTGCCGCTGAGCCTGAACGACACGTCGAGGCTGCCGCCGGTCTCGGCCACCCTGGAGATCGCCCGGTGGGTGCGCTCGCGGTCTCCCGATTCGATCAGGGAAAGAAACAGCTCGTAGGACACGGGCTCGTCGCGGGTAACGCCAAACAGGCTTCGCGTGGCATCGGACCATTCCAGCTCTCGCGTGGAAATATCGAGATCCCAGGTTCCGACGCCGAATCCCTCCATTTGGAGTAGAAAATGCTCTTTTGACGATCGACTTATGCCAGCCACGCGTAAACTTTCACTTCCTTTTGCCCAACGTCCGCCAGTCCGAACCTGCAATCGCCCGCTATTCTACACCAGATTGGCGTCCGTAAAGCCCCGTGAACCTCAAACTTTGCTGCCGGATTCACAATTTCATCCCGGTTGAAGTCGATGCAAAACCCTGCCGGTTTCTACCGGAAATAGCCGCTTCTTTTCCGGTCGCGCCGCGCCGCATGAGCCTCCGCGAATTTCGCGCGGAGTTCGAAGGCACTTTGATCTATCTCATCTTGCTCTCCGGTTTCGCCTCTAGATTAGCTCCATGGCAATGGAGAAAGTCGGATGACCTACGCGACCGTCATGGTCAGCCTGGCGCTTGATCAGTCGAACGAGGCGCGTCTCGAAGCGGCGGGGCAACTCGCCGAACGATTCGACGCCGGTATCGTCGGGATCGCGGCTTCCCAGTTCAGTCCGCCGCTCTATTTCACGTCGGGCGAACTGGCCCAGGACCTGATCGACGGGGGACGGGCATCGATCCGAACGCGTATCGGGGAATTGGAGGGCCGGTTTCGCGAGGCGGTAAGGAATCGCGCCAGGCAAGTCGAATGGCGGAGCGCGATCGACTTCCCGGCACGCTACATCCTGCAGGAAGCGCGTTGCGCCGACATCATCGTCAGCGGTCCGGACCGAGGGGCGCTTTCGGACCCGCTGGCGGTGGCGAGCCCCAAAGACCTCGTGATGCAGGCTGGCCGGCCGCTGCTCATCGTTCCCGACTCCGCCGACTGGCTCGATTTGCGAAGCGTATTGGTCGCGTGGAAGGACACCACGGAGGCGAGGCGGGCCATCGCCGACGCCCTGCCCATGATGTGCAAGGCCAAGAACGTCACGGTTGCGGAGATACTGGAGGAGGGCGGTAGCCGCTCGGCGGCCGCTTCGCGGGTCCACGACGTCGTTGCTTGGCTATCACGCCATGGCGTTTCGGCCTCCGAACGCGTTGCGGAGAAGGATGGAGACCAGGGCGCGGCCGCGCAACTGGACGGAATTGCCGCCGACGTCGGCGCTGGGCTCGTTGTTGCGGGCGCCTACGGTCATTCGCGATTCCGCGAATTGATTCTCGGCGGCATGACGCAGCATCTCATCACCCAGTCCGCCCGCTGCGTGCTGCTGTCGCACTAGAGGAACGTTTAACCACCGAATCGATTGGATCGCGCTTTGTACAAGTTTCTCGAACAGACCGTAGCCGGCTACATGACGCGCGCAGCCAAGACCGTGACGCGCGATCGAACAGTGCGCGATCTCAGCGAAATGTTCGAGCGAGATGATTTCAACTCCTATCCCGTCGTGGAGGACGGACAGGTGGTCGGCATCGTCACCAAGTTCGACTTGCTGAAGAATTTCATCTTCACGCCGAGTCAGATGATTCCGCCGTACGAACAACTGATGAGCCGGACGGTTGGCGACGTCATGACCCCGGAATTCATCTATGTTCGTACCGACACCAAGCTGACCCGGGTGCTCCAGCTCATGGTCGATCACCGCGTCAGGAGCGTTCCGGCGATCGACGACGAGCGTCGATTGGCCGGCATCATAGCGCGCAGGGATGTTCTCAAGGCGTTGGCGGACTGCTCCGGCAGCGGCCGGTGACGCCTTCCTCGTGCCAAAGCCCGGCGCTTTTGGCCGACAGGCCGACATCTCCGTATTGCGAACAAATCGCACGCGTCAAGTTGTTGATTGAAAAAGTCAAACAGCGATTCGCGGGCCCGATGTCGCCTCGCCGATCAATCGTCTTGATCTCGATCAAATCGCTTCTCGCGCGACTGTGATTGTTTGAGTCGTGTCCTCAAGAGAGAATCCGCATGAGCCAGGCCTCTAGTTCCAAAACCATGACCATTGGCGAGAGCGGCTTGTCGCTGATATTTGCAGTGACTGCCTTTCTCTGCCTGGTCGGCGCGGCCAAAGCCGTCGATGCGCCCTTCGCTTTTCATGCCTCTCTGAGCGCCGCCGCCAGTCTTGCGGCGTTATTTGTCATCCTTAACCGGTATTTCGACCGCCCCGCCGCCCTGCCGGCGCAGGAGATCAATGGCCGGCCCAACTACAACATGGGTCCGATCAAGTTCGCCTCGGTCATGGCGATGTTCTGGGGAATCGCCGGCTTTACCGTCGGCCTGTTGATCGCCTCGCAACTGGCGTGGCCGGCACTCAATTTCGATCTGCCCTGGACCAGTTTCGGCCGGCTGCGGCCGCTGCACACCTCGGCCGTGATCTTCGCGTTCGGCGGCAACGTCCTGATCGCAACCTCGTTCTACGTCGTTCAAAAGACGTCCCGGGTGCGTCTCGCCGGTGATCTCGCGCCGTGGTTTGTCGTTGTCGGCTACAATTTCTTCATTCTCGTCGCCGGCACCGGCTATCTTCTCGGGGTCACGCAGTCGAAGGAATATGCCGAGCCGGAATGGTATTCGGATTTGTGGCTGACCATCGTCTGGGTGACCTATTTGCTGGTGTTCCTGATGACGCTTATCAAGCGCAAGGAACCGCACATCTTCGTGGCGAACTGGTTCTATCTCGCCTTCATCCTCACCATCGCGGTGCTTCACCTCGGGAACAATCCGGCGCTGCCGGTGTCCGTGTTCGGCTCGAAGTCGTACATCGCCTGGGGTGGCGTTCAGGATGCGATGTTCCAGTGGTGGTACGGACATAACGCCGTCGGGTTCTTCCTGACCGCCGGCTTCCTTGCCATCATGTACTATTTCATCCCCAAGCGCGCCGAGCGGCCGATCTATTCCTACCGCCTGTCGATCATCCACTTCTGGGCGCTGATCTTCCTCTACATCTGGGCGGGTCCGCATCACCTGCACTACACCGCACTGCCGGACTGGGCCCAGACGCTCGGCATGACCTTCTCGATCATGCTGTGGATGCCGTCATGGGGCGGCATGATCAACGGCCTGATGACGCTGTCGGGTGCCTGGGACAAGCTTCGCACCGATCCCGTGCTGCGCATGCTGGTCGTCTCGGTCGCCTTCTACGGCATGTCGACGTTCGAAGGCCCGATGATGTCGATCAAGGTCGTCAATTCGCTGAGCCATTACACCGACTGGACCATCGGACACGTGCATTCGGGCGCGCTCGGCTGGGTCGGCTTCGTTTCGTTCGGCGCATTGTACTGCCTGGTGCCCTGGCTGTGGGATCGCAAGGGACTTTACAGTCTCAAGCTCGTCAACTGGCACTTCTGGATCGCGACCATCGGTATCGTTCTCTACATCTCCGCGATGTGGGTTTCGGGGATCCTGCAGGGCCTGATGTGGCGCGCCTACACCTCGCTCGGCTTCCTCGAATATTCCTTCATCGAGACCGTGGAAGCGATGCATCCATTCTACATCATCCGCGCCGCCGGAGGAGGGCTGTTCCTGATCGGATCGCTGATCATGGCCTACAATCTCTGGATGACGGTGCGCGTCGGTGAGGCGGAAGTTCAGTCGCCCGTCGCTCTTCAGCCGGCGGAATGAGGAGCGATTAAATGTCTTTCTGGACACGGCACCAAGTTTTCGAAAAGAACTCGATCGTCCTGATCGTGGGAATTCTCGCGGTCATCGCGATCGGCGGTCTGGTCGAGATCACCCCGCTCTTCTATCTGAAGAGCACCATCGAGGTGGTCGACGGCGTCAGGCCGTACACCCCGCTCGAGCTCACCGGCCGCAACATCTACGTCCGCGAAGGCTGCTATCTCTGCCACTCGCAGATGATCCGGCCGTTGCGCGACGAGGTCGAGCGTTACGGTCACTTCTCGCTCGCCGCCGAAAGCATGTACGACCATCCGTTTCAGTGGGGATCGAAGCGCACCGGGCCCGATCTGGCGCGGGTCGGCGCCAAATATTCCGACGACTGGCATGTGACGCACCTGACCAATCCGCGTTCGATCGTTCCCCAGTCGGTGATGCCCGGCTATTCGTTCCTGGCCGAGACCGAGATCGACCCCGATACAATTGCCGATCATCTGCGGACCAACCGCGCCGTAGGCGTGCCCTATACCGACGATCAGATCGCCAACGCGGTCGCCGATCTGAAGGCGCAGGACGATCCTGATAATCCGGGCGTGGACGCGTTCCAGAAGCGTTACCCGAAGGCCGTTGCGCGCAATTTCGACGGCAAGCCCGGGCTCACCGAAATGGACGCGCTGATCGCCTACCTGCAGATGCTGGGCACGCTGGTCGATTTCAAGCTTTACAACGAAAAAGCCAATCTTCGCTGAGGCAGAACGATGAGAGCAATCCTAACCGTCCAGAATATCACCTCGGATTTCGTCACGACCTTCTGGACGCCGATCTTCGTCGGAATCTTCATCGCAATCGTGACTTACGCGCTTTGGCCTCGCAACAAGAAAGCCTTCGACGAGGCGGCGAGAATGCCGTTGCGGGAGGAATGACAGCATCATGACCGAACATAGCGATTTCGACCAAGTATCCGGCAGGACCACGACCGGCCACGAGTGGGATGGCATCAAGGAACTGAACACGCCGCTGCCGCGCTGGTGGGTAATCACCTTTTATTTGTGCATCGTCTGGGCATTCGCGTACTGGATCGTCTATCCGGCCTGGCCGCTGGTTTCCGGATATACCACCGGCATGCTGCATTATTCGTCGCGGGCCGACGTCGTCGTGGAACTGGCCAACCTCGAAAAGATCCGCGGTGACAAGATGGTAGCCCTCGGGGCGGCATCGCTCGCCGATATCGAGAAGGATCCGGCGTTGCTGGCGCTCGCGCGCGCCCGCGGCAAGACGGTGTTCGGCGACAATTGCGCGCCATGCCACGGTTCCGGCGCCGCCGGCGCCAAGGGCTTTCCCAACCTGAACGACGACGACTGGCTCTGGGGCGGCACGCTCGACCAGATCATGCAGACGATCCAGTTCGGGGCGCGTTCGGGGCACGCAAATACCCATGAAGGCCAGATGCTACCCTTCGGCAAGGACGGCACGCTGAAGAGGGAGGAAGTCGTCACGGTCGCCAACTACGTCCGGTCGCTGTCGGGCCTGTCCACGCGTCCGGGATATGACGCCGCGGCCGGCGCCAAGATTTTCGCGGATAATTGCACGGTCTGTCATGGCGAACAGGGCAAGGGAAACCAGGAGCTCGGCGCGCCCAATCTCACCGACAAGATCTGGCTCTATGGCTCCGACGAGGCGACGATCATCGAAACCGTCACCAACGGTCGGGCCGGCGTGATGCCGGCATGGGTAGGGCGGCTCGATCCGTCCACGATCAAGGCCATGGCGGTCTATGTTCATTCGCTTGGCGGAGGCAGGTGATCGCAAGGGCGTTTCCGACCGAAGCTTGCCCCGCGCTTGATGCGGGGCCGATACCGGTTCGCGCGGAGAAAACGCGTCCGGCAGGGAACTTTGAGCCTCGGTTCTGATTCCATCAGAACGAGGCCCCTGCCGGGGCAATCCCGGATATCTGCGGGCTATTTGAGCTGGATCAACTGCGCGTCGGATGCTGAGTTTAGGCTCAAGCGCAAATGCGAGATGAATCCCGCCGATGAACAAGCCCGTGCTCCCGACGGAAATGGAATATGACGACGACGGGCCGCTGTATGCGGCCCAGAAGAAAGTCTATCCGCAGAGCGTTTCCGGAACCTTCCGCCGCATCAAATGGGGGCTGATGGCATTCTGCCTCGGCGTCTACTATCTGCTGCCCTTCGTGCGCTGGAATCGCGGCCTCGGCGCCCCCAGCCAGGCGGTGCTGATCGATCTCCCCAACAGCCGCTTCTATTTCTTCTTTATCGAGCTGTGGCCGCAGGAGGTCTATTATTTTACCGGCCTGCTGATCGTCGCCGCCATCACGCTGTTCCTGATGAACTCGGTCGGCGGACGCATCTGGTGCGGATATTTGTGTCCGCAAACCGTGTGGACGGATTTGTTCTACGCCGTCGAACGCCTGATCGAGGGCGACCGCCGCGAGCGCATGAGAAAGGACGCCGCGCGCGGCACGCTGAAGCTGGAGCGCTTCGCCGAGATCACGCTGAAGCATTCGATCTGGCTGATGATCGCGTGGTGGACCGGCGGCGCCTGGGTGCTCTATTTCAACGACGCACCGACGCTGATGAAGCAGCTGGTGACGTTCCAGGCGCCGATGCTGGCCTATATCTGGATCGGAATCCTGACCGCGACCACCTATCTGCTCGCCGGTTTCATGCGCGAGCAGGTCTGTGTCTATATGTGCCCATGGCCGCGTATCCAGGCGGCGCTCACCGACGAGTGGGCGCTCAACGTCACCTACAAATACGACCGCGGTGAAACGCGCACCTCCTTGAAGAAGGCGAAAGAGTTGCGGGCGCTGGGCCAAACCGCCGGCGACTGCATCGACTGCTATCAGTGCGTCGCGGTTTGTCCGACCGGCATCGATATCCGCAACGGCCCTCAGCTCGACTGCATCCAGTGCGGCCTGTGCATCGACGCCTGCGACACCGTGATGAAGAAGATCGGCCGGGAAACCCGCCTGATCGGCTACGACAACGACATCAACATTCATCGCCGTCAGGCCGGCCAGCCGCCGGTCTATCGCCTCGTCAGGCCGCGCACCATCGTCTACAGCGCCATGATCGCCTCGGTCGGGGCGGTCATGCTCTACGCGATGCTGACGCGCTCGCTGCTCGATATCAACGTATTGCATGACCGCAATCCGCTAGCGGTGCGGCTGAGCGACGGCTCGGTTCGCAACGCCTATACGATGCGGCTTCTGAACAAGCGGGGATTCGACCGTGTCATCGCGATCGACGTCGACGGTCCGGCGAACGTCACCGTCCATGTCATCGGCACCGACTCCATTACGCCGGACAGGCCCATGATCATCCTGGCGCGGGACACCACCACCGAACTCCGGGTTCTCGTCACCGCGCCGTCCGAGGAAAATTCCGGGAAATCGATCCCGGTGAAATTCCACGTCACCGATATCGGCCTCGGCGAGGTCGCGTCGGCGACCGACAATTTCGTCACTCCCTGAACATTCCAGGAAAGAGCCCCGCATGAGCAAATCGCCCGATTCACCGAAGCCGCTCACCGGACGCGCGGTGCTTGTCATGCTGGTGGCGTTCTTCGTCGTTGTGTTCGGGGTCAACGGCTTCATGATGAAACTCGCGATCCAGACCCTGCCCGGTACCGAGGTCGACAGCGCCTACAGCGCGAGTCTTGCCTATGAGAAGGAGATCGCCGCCGCCCGCGATCAGGACACGCGGGCTTGGAAGGTCAATGCCCGTGTTCAGCGCGGCAGCGATGGCGGCGCCACGGTGCAGGTCGAGGCACGCGACAAGCGGGGCATGCCGATGTCCGGTCTCACGTTTCAGGGCCGCTTCGAGCGGCCGACCGACCGGCGGGCCGATCAGTCCGTCGGCCTCACGGAAGTGGGCGGCGGCGTCTATCGCGGCAGCGCGCCGCTGATCGCCCCCGGACAATGGGATCTGGTGCTGGAAGGCGACGCGGCAGGACAGCGGATGTTCCTGTCGAAGAACCGCGTGCTGCTGAACTAGGATTGCTCCGATCATGCAGGCGACGCGCGACTTCTCCCATTACGTCAAGGACGCAGGCCCCGGGCTGCGGCACATCGACCTTGCCGTCGAAGGCGTCAGTTGCGCCGGATGCATGTCCAAGATCGAGCGCGGATTGTCGGCGATCCCCGACGTCACGCTCGCGCGCGTCAATTTGACCGACCGCCGCGTGGCGCTGGAATGGAAGCAGGGCGCGCTCGATCCCGCCCGCTTCATCGATCGGCTCGCCGAGCTCGGCTACAAGGCCTATCCGTTCGAAACCGCGGGCGCGGAAGCCGCCGAAGCCGAACAATCGCGCTTCCTGCTGCGTTGTCTCGGGGTCGCGGCGTTCGCGACCATGAACGTGATGATGCTTTCCATTCCGGTGTGGTCCGGCAATGGCAGCGACATGATTCCGGAACAGCGGGATTTTTTTCATTGGTTGTCGGCGCTGATCGCGCTGCCGGCCGCGGCGTATGCGGGCCAGCCGTTCTTCCGCTCGGCGTTCCGCGCGTTGCGTACCGGCAATGTCAACATGGACGTTCCGATCAGCATCGGCGTCATCCTGGCGCTCGCGATGTCGGTCGTCGAAACCATCAATCATGCCGAGCATACCTATTTCGACGCGGCGATCATGCTGCTGACGTTCCTGCTGGTCGGGCGCTACCTCGACCAGAGCATGCGGCGGCGTACCCGGGCGGTCGCCGGAAATCTCGCCGCGCTCAAGGCGGAGACTGCGGCCAAATTCGTCGGCGCCGATGAAATCTCGCAGGTGCCGGTCGCGGCGATCTTCCCCGGCGACATCGTGCTGCTGCGGCCCGGCGAACGCTGTGCGGTCGACGGCACGGTCATCGAGGGTCGCTCCGAGATCGATCAAAGCCTGATCACCGGTGAAACCCTGTACGTCACGGCGGAGCAGGGCACGGCGGTCTATGCCGGCTCGCTCAACATCTCCGGGACGCTGCGCGTGCGGGTTTCCGCGGCATCGGAAGCCACGCTGCTGGCGGAGATCACCCGGCTACTCGACAATGCGCTGCAGGCTCGTTCCCGCTATGTGCGGCTGGCGGATCGCGCGTCCCGGCTCTATGCGCCGGTGGTACATGCCACCGCGCTCCTGACCATGCTCGGCTGGGTGCTGGCGGGCGCGAGCTGGCACGACGCCATCGTCACCGGCGTCGCGGTTCTCATCATAACCTGTCCCTGTGCGCTGGGCCTCGCGATCCCGACCGTGCAGACGGTCGCCTCCGGCGCGATGTTCAAGGCGGGCGTCCTGCTCAATTCCGGCGATGCCATCGAGCGGCTGGCCGAAATCGACTGGATCATCTTCGACAAGACCGGAACGCTCACGCTGCCGGATCTCGAAGTGGTGAACGCCGCCGGCATTCCCGACGACGTATTCCACCTCGCAGGCCGCCTCGCGCTGGCAAGCCATCATCCGGTCGCCGCCGCCGTGGCCCAGGCGGCTGGCGCAAAGTCGCCTCTGGTCGGCGCCGTCGAGGTGCCCGGGCAGGGCGTGCGCGGCTTGCTCGGTCAAACCGAGATGAGGCTGGGTAGGCCATCGTTCTGCGACGCGGAGCAACTGGCGAATGAGCGGGCTGGGCTCGATCCGGAAGCCTCTATCGTGGCGTTCAGCCTTGGCGAAGCCAAATACGTGTTCGCCGTGCGCCAGGGGCTGCGCCCGGACGCGGAAGCGGTGATCTCGGCGCTGCAGAGGCGCAATATCCGGCTCGAAATTCTCTCCGGAGACCGCGAGCCGGCGGTGCGGGCGGCGGCGCGCGCACTCGGTATCGGCGAATGGCGGGCCGGCGTGACGCCGGCCGACAAGATCGCCCGCATCGAGGACTTGAAACACCGTGGTCACAAGGTGATGATGGTCGGCGACGGTCTGAACGATGCGCCGTCGCTCGCCGCGGCGCATGTCTCGATGTCGCCGATCAGCGCCGCGCATCTGAGCCAGGCGACCGCCGATCTGGTGTTCCTCGGCAAGCCGCTGGCGCCGGTGGTCGCGGCGGTCGATCATGCGCGAAAGGCGTTGCTCTTGATGCGGCAGAACCTCTGGCTCGCGGTCGGCTACAATGTTCTGGCAGTTCCGATCGCGATCAGTGGCGTGGTGACCCCCCTGATTGCGGCGGCTGCGATGTCCGGCTCCTCGGTGCTGGTGATGCTCAACGCGCTGCGCGCCCGCAGCGTCCCGAAGGGGAGAGCGTGATGGAAGTGATGGTCATTCTGGTGCCGCTGGCGCTCGGCCTCGGCCTTGCCGGCCTGCTCGCCTTCCTGTGGTCGCTCAAGAGCGGGCAGTATGACGATCTCGAGGGCGCAGCCTGGCGCGCCATCGCCGACGACGAACCGCCGCAGGAGAAACCGGCGGAGTGAGTTACCTCCGGCCCGGGAGCACCAGCCGGGCGGTCAGCAGCGCCGCGATTGCCAGCGATGTCGCGACGCCGGCGACGCAGGCGAACCAGCCAAACCGGTCGAACAACTGGCCGAGCACCGCGCTGCCGACGAGGCCGCCCAGGAAATAGCAGGCGAGATAGGTCCCGCTCGCCACGCCGCGATTTTCGCTTGCGGCCTGTCCGACGAAGCCGGTTGCCGAAGCCTGCGCGAAGAACGTGCCGACGCCGACCAGCACCATGCCGATCAACACCTCCGCAAGGTGCGAGGACAGCATCAGCGGCAGACCGATGGCTGCGACCGCCAGCGCCGCCCAGATCGCCGGCCGCGTTCCGAACCGGTTCACGGCGCTCGCCGGCGAGCAGGGTCGTTACGATCGGAGGGCAGGAAGACAAAATAGACAAATCCGAGGTCCATCCGTCCGAGCGACAAAGGCGGGCGCGACCAGAACGAAATTCACGTAAGTGAACGTCCCGATGAAGGCGAACAGGATGCAGAAGCCGATGCCATAGGCCGCGCGCAACGCCGGGTTACGCCAGTGCGCGATCGTCGCCGCGAACGGCTATTGCGGCATCGGCATCGCAGGCATCGGCGGCACCCGCTGGATGGTGAAGTACACCAGCACCGCTCCGGCGAGGTTCAACAGTGCGAAGAAGTAGAAGTTGGACGCCAGCCCGAGCGTATCGACCACGCGCGGCGGATACCAGGCGGCCGATCAGGTTGCTGGCGACATTGCCGGTGATATAGGCAGCAAACGCGCCGCCGGCGTCCATCGAACTGCACTGCTCGCCGAGATAGGCCAGCGTCAGCGCAAAGGCCGACGCCATGCATAGACCCTGCATGATGCGAAGGATCGTAAACACGGTAAGATTCGGCGCCACCGCCAAGCAGCGTTGTCGGAATGGCGAGGACGACGAGGCTGAGGAGAATGCCGAGCCGCCGGTCGATATGCGGGCTGAGGAATCCGACGACGAGCCCGGCGACCGCCATGCCCATGGTGCTGGCGTTGACCGCAAATCCCATCGCAGCCGGAGTTACGTTGTAATGCCGGGTCAGGGAGGGCAGGATGGCCTGCGTCGCAAACAGATCGACGACGGTCAGAAAGGCCGTAAGACCGATGACGGTCGATCGCAGGATGGCACCGCGCGGTTGACCCTGCATTTCCGCGGCTTCGGATTTCATGGTCGGCGGAAATGTCGGTCATCGCGGTGCTCCTTTGATAGCCCGGAAGAAAGAGGATGTGACGCCTGGGCGTGCGGGGCCAACACGGGATCCCAGGACGTCACATCCGGCAACGAGGCGCGAGGGCGCGCTCGTTACATATTGTGGTCGCGCGGATCCTTGCGGACGTCGCCGACGTAGAGAATGACGGTCTCCTTGCCGAGGTTCTTCCACCAGTGCGAGGTGCCGAACACTTCAGCCCGGAGATCGCCGGCCTTGTGCAGAATCGGATCGGCGCAGTTGCTGGCATATTCGACGATCTCGCCCTGCTGCACGAAGATCAGCGCCGGCCGGTCGTCATGGCTGTGCCAGGGAACGATGCCGCCGGGCTCGATCGTCAGCTTGCGGAATCGCAATTCGCGATCCTGAAGGTGCGCAGGCTGCTTGCCGAGGTCGATCGAGCCAAGGGTGACGTCGGTGACGCCGACCGGCTTGAAGTCGACTTTGTCGCGCACATTGGCCTTGATCTTGTCGGCCGGGCATTCGCCGGCGAACGCTGCCGAGGTCGCTGCGACCGATCCGGCGAGAGCGAAGGCCAGCGCCAGGCCTTGCCAGAGCGCGCGTGAATTTGCGATGTGCTTGAACATGTCGTTGTCTCCTCTGTTCTGCCGCGGCCTCTGATGATCTGGCCGGCTATGCGGGCAACCATCGTCGAAATCGCCTGCGCGAGGAAATGCCGGTTGGCTCTGGATTCGATAGCGTGGCGCTATGCGCGAGGCCGTCACAGCATGTGCTTGATGTCGGAGGAAAACGTCGGATAGGCGTAGACGTGGTCCTTGATCTGGCTGGCCGTGATGCCGAACCGCATCGCCAGACCGAAAATGTTGACCAGCTCCTGGCCGGCGTGGCCGACGAAATGCGCGCCGAGAATGCGGTCGGTGACCTCGTCGACGATGATCTTCGACCACGCCACGGTCTCCGCATAGGTGCGCGCGGAAAACCAGTCGTGCATGTCGTTGGTGTGAACCTTGATCGCCAAACCCTTCTGGCTCGCGGCGGCTTCGGTCAGGCCGACCGCGGCAAGCGCGGGCACGGTGTAGACCGAGGTCGCCATGCCAGCGTAATCGGGGCTGTATTTCGGTCCCTCGACGATGTTGCGGCCGACAATGTCGCCCTCGTAGGTCGCGATCGGCGAGAGCTGCGGCGAAATCGGCACCGCGTCGCCGCAGACATAGACGAGGCGGTTGGAAGTCGAACGCAGATGCTGGTCCACCGCGACGCGGCCGTTGGCGTGTTCGACATTGCCGGCGGCCAGATCCAGCCTGTCGACATTGGCGACGCGCCCGGCGCCATTGACGACGCGGTCGGCTTCGATGACGTGCTCAATGCCTTCATGGACGTAGGTCACCCGCAACCGGCTGTCGGCGGGCTCGATGCCTTTCACGCCAACATTGGTCCTGACGCGAATGCCGATACGCTCGCTCTCGGCCTGGATGCGCGCGACGGCATCGCCGTCCATCGCCGGCAACAATTGCGGCAAGGCCTCGAGAATGGTGACGTCGGCGCCGGCACGGGCATAAACGTGACCGAATTCCAGCGAAATGACGCCGCCTCCGACGAAGATCACTGACCCCGGAAGCTTGCGTTCGCTCAGCATTTCGTCGGACGTGATCATGTGCTCGGCGCCCGGAATCGGCAGCGGGCGCGGTCTGGATCCGGTTGCGATCACGATGTGCCCGGCTTCGATGTGACGATCCCCGATGCGAATGGCATTGGGCCCGGCAAAAACGCCGTGGCCCCGGATCACCTCGACCTCGCGGCGGGCCATCGAGCGCGCGAGATTTGCGGGAATATCCTTGATCAGGTCCTTCTCGCGATCGATCAGGGCCGGCCAATCGAGCCTGGGCCTGCCGACCGATATATGATGGATGGCGGCGCGCTCGATTTCGTGCAGCGCATGCCCGGCGGCGACCAGCACTTTCTTCGGCGTGCAACCGCGGTTCGGACAGGTGCCGCCGAGATCATGCGACTCGATCATCGCGACCGACATCCCGGCGCGCCGCACCGGACCGGTCACGCCGATCCCGGCGTTGCCGCCGCCCAGAATCACCACGTCGAAGGCTTCCGATTTCATCGAAATCATCCTGTCTGGCTATCTGGCGGTGATGGTCGATGTAATGGACTCGACGACCCTGGTCGCCATTTTGAACTGCGCGACCCGGTCCCTGATGTTGTGACGCCGGGCGATCCATTCGAAATCCGTCCAGACCGCCCACACGTCGCCGTTGTCGTCCTGCGTCAGCAGCAGCCGCACCGGCCAGTCGAGGCCGGCATTCGGGTTCGAGGTGATGAACTGGGTTCCGAGCGGCGGGTTGCCGAAAACCAGGAGTGTCGAGGGACGAAGCTTGATACCGGCGTCGGCCGCCAGCTTCGACTGATCGATCTCCGCGAAGAATTTGATGCCCTTGCCGGCGATGTCGGCCTTGATGCGGGCGATCGCTTCCGGCATCGAGACGGCACTCTTGATCCTGACGATGCCGTCGTCGCTGTCGGCTTTTGCCGCGGAAATGGCCGAGGCGAGAGCGGCGATCAACAGCAAGGATGCACAAAGATATGCGAGGCGGCTCTTCATGTGGCGTCTCCTGTTTGCCAATGCGTGGCTTCAGTATTGGCTTCCAGGGACAGAATGACCGCACAGTCGCGCAATAAGAAATACACGCTCGCTCTGAAGTCGATAGCCGCGCGCTATCACGGGTCGGGCCATGCTCCCCGGCTATCGAACCGATTGGGCAACGGCATTTCTAACGCAGACGAATTCGGCCTTTGATGCCTCACGCGCCCGATCGGCGGGCGTCCAAAATCGGAGAATTTCCAATGACCACTTTGTCCAGGACGCTCATTGCGGCCGCCACGCTTGCGGCGATGGCGATGCGGCGGGCAATTTCTCCCGGTAATGAGGTGTTTTTCCCTTCGCCAACCGCGGGCCGCCCTTGTGGGCGGCCCCACTTGGAAAATAAGATCAGATGTCGCACGCTCCGGAGCAAGACATGACCTCGCTTTCATCTGCCGATGCCGAGCGGCTCAAGGTCGCCTTCCAGCGATGCCGCGACATGGAGGGGACGCTGAACGAGCAACTCGCCGCCTATGCCGCGGCGGGACGCGAGATCTTTCCGGCCTACGCCGAGGCGGTCGACCGGCTGGTCGCGCGGATCCATGAAAATGGCGGGGCGGAAAACGCGCCCCGGCCCGGAGATCCCCTGCCGCCTTTCATTCTGCCCGACGAGACCGGACGGCTGGTCGAACTGAATTCGCTTTTGCGCAAGGGTCCGGTTGCGGTGATGTTTTATCGCGGTCACTGGTGCCCTTATTGCAGGCTGAACATGCGGGCCGTGATCCAGGCGTTCGATCGCATCAAGGCGTCGGGCGGCCAGGTGGTAGCGATCATGCCGGAGGTCCAGGAATTTGCCGGGAAGTTCAAAACCGACGCCGGCGCGCCGTTTCCCGGTGCTGACCGATCTCGACAACGGCTATGCGCTGTCGCTCAATCTGGCAATCTGGCTCGGAACCGAAATCCAGCGGCTGCTGTCCTATCAGGACATGTCGAGCTTTCACGGCAATGATGGCTGGGTGCTGCCGATCCCGGCGACCTTCGTGGTCGGCCGCGACGGAGTGGTCAAGGCCCGCTTCGTCGACCCCGATTTCCGCAAGCGCATGGAAATCGACGACCTGGTGGCGGCGCTGAAGAGCGCCGGCCGGGACAGTTAGGATCGCATCATCAATCGGAATATTGCGACCAATCGGCGCCCCTGAGCATTCTCATCACGGCCGACGCTACGGCGGTGCGCTCGCGTCCCGCAACGCCGTAGAGTCTGACCGTGCGGCGGATGTCCAGACCGTCGACATGCGCGCGCTTGAGGGTTGCCGGCGTCGATACGCTGCGCGGAACCACGGCGACACCGATATCCGCCTCCAGCAATTCGATCAGATCGCGCTCCGACGAAATGCCGTGGCTTTGGTCGACGTTGATGCCGTGGCCGCGCAGCGATGCGTCCAGCCGCTCGGCATGTTCGCAGTAGGTTCGCGACAGCAATTGCTGGCTCTGCAGGTCCTCAAAACAAATGTCCGTGCGCTCGGCAAGCGGGTGACGCCCGTTGACGACGAGCTGGAAGTCCTCGGTGAAAAGCGGCCAGGCGTCGAGCCGGTCCCACTCTTCGTCAATCTCGGCGGCAATGCCGAGCTCGGCTTCGCCCTTCTTGAGAAACTCGCCGACCTCGCGGCTGTTGCCACGCAGGAAGCGGAATTCCAGGCGGTTGAACAGCCGCCTGATCTGGTCGAGATGTGGAATCAGCAGCGACAGGTCGACGGAGTGGGTGAGGGCGATCCTGAGCGCCCCGACTTCGCCGCTCTTGAACGACGAGGCGAGCTGCCGGGCGCCGACGGCGGCCTCATAGCACTGCGTGAGCAGCGGATGCATGCGCAGACCGAGTTCGGTCAACTGCGCTGCCGGCCGCTCGCGCCGGAACAGGTCACCGCCCAGTTCTGCCTCGAGCTGCTTGATCGCCCGCGTCAGCGACGGCTGGGTGACGTTGCACTCGTCGGCGGCGCGCGTGAAGTTGAGCAGGCGCGCGACCGCCAGGAAGTAGCGAACCTGATGCATCTCCATGGTCGCGCCCCGATCTGATCTGGCCATCATCGGCCATATTAGCCGAAAAGACCTGCAATGACATCGGTCCGGCGATAGCGCCAGCCTATGGTTTCGGAAGCCAACTGGCATTTCCGCAAATCGAGCCGGTGGTGCAGATTCCGTCCCGAGCGAACAGCTCTGCAAGGGCAGAAGTCATCGCCTCACGGCCGTAAAAGGGTCTGCCATGAACATTCAGCTGAAAACGCAGGGTGCGCCGCCGGCTTCGCGGCCTCTCGCCGGCAAGGTCGCACTGGTTACCGGCTCCACCAGCGGCATCGGGCTCGGCATCGCCCGGGCGCTCGCCGAAGCCGGCTCGGCCATCGTGCTGAACGGTTTCGGCCTTGCCCCTGAGATCGCCAGGACCAGGGACCAGATCGCGGCGGATTTCGGCGTCAAGGTGAGCTATTCCGCGGCCGACATGACGAAGCCGGATGCCATCGCCGAGATGATCGCGACAACGCTGGCCGAGCATGGCCGGCTCGACGTGCTCGTCAACAATGCGGGCGTTCAGCATGTCGCGCCGCTCGATCAGTTTCCGGTCGAGAGATGGGACACGATCCTCGTCGATCAACCTGTCGTCCGCCTTTCACACCACGCGGCTGGCGCTTCCGGCAATGCGGAAGAACGGCTTCGGCCGGATCGTCAATATCGCGTCCGCGCATGGGCTCGTCGCGTCTCCGTTCAAGGCGGCCTACGTCGCCGCCAAGCACGGCATCGTCGGCCTGACCAAGGTCGCGGCGCTGGAGACCGCCGAGGAAGGCATCACCTGCAACGCGATCTGCCCGGGCTATGTCTATACGCCGCTGGTCGAGGCGCAGATCGATGGTCAGGCCAAGGCGCACGGGATTTCCCGCGAACAGGTCATGCGTGACGTGCTGCTGGCGCAGCAACCCAACAAGCGCTTTGCGACCGTCGAGGAGATTGGCGCGCTCACGGCATTTCTGGCGAGCGACGCGGCGGCCTCGATCACCGGTATTGCGTTGCCGGTCGATGGCGGCTGGACCGCGCATTGAATGAAGGTGCCGGCGTAACAACATCGAGCGGCGCGCGAATATCAGGAAACGCGACAGGCATCAGGCAGGAGCGTGACATGAAGGACGTTCAGGACAATCAATCGTCGCCGACCATCCGGCAGCTCGGCAGGACGCTGCCCGGCCAGGTCGTGCTGGTGCTGCAGGGCGGCGGCGCGCTGGGTTCCTACCAGGCCGGCGTCTATCAGGCGCTGCACGAAGCCGGCATCGAGCCGGACTGGATCATCGGCACCTCGATCGGCGCCATCAACGCCAGTCTCATCGCCGGTAACGCCCCGCAAGATCGCTTGTCGCGGCTGCGGGAGTTCTGGAAGCGGATGGAGCAGAATCCGGTCTGGAATTTCCGCACGGTATTTCCCGGCTTCAACGAAAAACTGAGCTATTGGTCGACGATCACCAGTGGAATTCCCGGGTTCTTCCGGCCCAATCCGCTGGCCCATGCCGGCGACGACTATCCGCTCGGCGCCGACAGGGCCGGATATTACTCCACCGAGCCGCTTGAACGGACGCTGACCGAACTCGTCGATATCGACCGGTTGAATCGCTGCACGCCGCGGCTGACGGTCGGCGCCGCGCACGTCCGAACCAGCCAGATGCGATACTTCGACAGCCGCGACGGCGAGCTCACCGTCAAGCACATCATGGCGTCGGGCGCATTGCCGCCGGCATTCCCGGCCGTTCGCATCGACGGCGAGTTGTACTGGGACGGCGGCATTCTGTCGAACACGCCGACCGAGGCGGTGTTCGACGACAATCCGCGCAAGGACTCGCTGATCTTCGCCGTTCATATGTGGAATCCGTCAGGTCCCGAGCCGACCACGATGGCGGAGGTGCTCAACCGGCACAAGGACGTCCAATATTCGAGCCGGATTGCGAGCCACATCGCGCGACAGCAGCAGGCGCATCGGCTGCGCCACGTGATCAACCAGCTCGCCGCCCGGATGCCCGGAGGCGGAGCGCAACAGCGAAGCGGTTCGTGAATTGGCCGGTTATGGCTGTCCGACACGGATGCATGTGGTGCGGCTATTGGCGCCGCAACTCGATCGCGAGAACCACACCAAGGACATCGATTTCAGTCCGTCCGGCATCCGGCAGCGATGGGACGCCGGTTATGCCCACACGCGGGCGGTGCTCGATCGCTCGCCCTGGGTCGGCGAGTTCGATCCGCTCTCGGGCGTTATTCTCCACGAGCAGATGGAGATCATGCCGGCCGCTGCGGAGTGAGTTTCGGGACCGCTGTTCAGGAAGACAACGCCTTCCGGTAGAGCGCGTTGTAGCAGGCCGCCGAAATGTCCCAGCTGAACGAGCGCGACATCGCGCTGCGGCGCATCGAGTTGAGGCGATCCTTCGACAGGAAGGTTGCGAAGGCGCGCCTGACGCCGCCGAGGAACGATTCGGTCGAGGGACGGTCGAACAGGAAGCCGGTTTCGCCGTCGGTGATGGTTTCAGCTAACCCTCCGGTCTGGTGACCGATCGGCAGCGATCCGAACTTCTGCGCATACATCTGGCTCAGCCCGCACGGTTCGAAGCGCGACGGCATCAGGGTAAAATCGCTGCCGGCAAAGATCCGCCGGGCCTGTCCGTCGTTGAAACCGATGGCAACGCCGATCGCGTCGGGCCGGCGCCGGTGCGCGTCGACCAGCGCCTGCTCGATGTCGGGCTCGCCGCTGCCGGTCACGATGATCTGCCCGCCGGACTCGATGATTTCGTCGGCGGCGGCCAACACCAGATCGACGCCTTTCTGATGAACGAGCCGGGCCACGAGGCCAAAAATCGGACCGCGCGACAGCGCGAGGCCGAACTGCTGGCGGACATAATCGGAGTTGGCCCGCTTGCCTTCCCAATCGCCGGAAGCAAACGGCTGCGCCAGTTGCGCGCAGGCCCTGGGATCCCAGCTCTCGTCGATGCCGTTCAGGATTCCCGTCAACTGCGCGGCATCGGAACGGCGGCGAAGCAACCCCTCGAGCCCGCAGCCGAGTTCCGGGGTGGTGATCTCCCTCGCGTAGGTTTCGCTGACCGTGGTCAGATGCGACGCGTAGACGAGGCCGCCCTTGAGGAAGGATAGTTTGTCGTAGAATTCGAGACCTTCGATGTGAAAGGAATCTTCCGGTGCGCCGATCCGCCGCAGCGATTCCCGGGGAAACAGACCCTGATAGGCGAGGTTGTGGATGGTCAGGATGGTGGGAATCTTGACGTCGTTCCAAGCTAGGTAAGCCGGCACGAGCGCGGCCTGCCAGTCATTGGCGTGGACCAGGTCCGCTGCCCAGTTCTTGTCCAGAGTGCCCGCCGCCAGCTCAGCCGCGACGGAAGCAAATCGGCCGAAGCGGATGTCATTGTCCGGCCAGTCGCGGCCGGAAGTGTCGCCATAGGGGTTGCCCGGGCGGTCGTAAAGTTGCGGACAGAGCAGAACGTAGACCGGCAGGCCGTCTTTGGTCGCCGCCAATCCGAGCGTGCAGGCCGGCATTTCCGCCATCGCCGGACATTGGCCAACGATTTGAATATGCGTGAATTGTTCGACGACGTCGCGATAGCCCGGGAGCAGTACCCTGACGTCGGCCCAGAGCCGCAGCGCCCGGGGCAGGGCGGCTGAAACGGCCGCGAGGCCGCCCACCCGGATAAAATCGTCCATCTCGGTCGTGACGAACAGAACTCTCAAAAGGCGCCCTCGTGGCCCCGCGCTGACCTGAATTAATGCAAGAACGATTCCAGTTTCTCTTCTGGGTTGAAAGGCTCGGCCGGGCAGGCGGCCGCCGAAGCCCTGACGGCTGTGAGGGAATTGCTTCCCCCGCCGGGCCGCGCAATTTAGGGTCACGCCGCGGCTCAGGGCGTGCCCCGGGCCGGAGGGAGTTCTCGACCAATGACAATAGCGGCAAACGATGAGGCTAATTTGACAAAGAGCTTCGCAGGTCTTCGCGTCCTGGATTTTTCGACCACGATCGCCGGTCCGCATTGCACCCGGATGCTCGCGGATATGGGGGCGGAAGTCATCAAGATCGAACAGATGGAAGGTGAGACGATGCGGACCCGCCCGCCGGTCCGCAACGGCTGCTCCACCGCCTTCGGCCAGCTCAATGTCGGCAAGAAAAGCCTCGTTCTCGATCTGAAATCGACCGAGGCGATCGAAATCGTTCGCCGGCTGGTCGCAAGCGCCGATGTGCTGGTCGAGAATTTCCGCCCCGGCGTGATGCGCCGGTTGAAGCTCGACTACGGTTCGCTGCGCGAACTCAATCCGAAACTGATCTATTGTTCGATCTCCGGCTACGGCCAGACCGGGCCGTCGGCGGAACTGCCGGCCTACGCGCCGGTCATCCACGCGGCCTCCGGCTACGAGATGGCGCATCTCGCCTATCAGCCCGGGCGGACCCGGCCGGACTATTGCGGCATCTATCACGCCGACGTTCTCACCGGCGTCTATGCGTTCGGCGCCATCTCGGCGGCGCTGTACCAAAGGCACGGCACTCAAAAAGGGCAGCACATCGACGTCTCGATGCTGGAATCGATGCTCAGCCTGACCTTGAACGAAGTGCAGTGGTCGCAATTCGAGGTGAAGCAGACCCAGCGTCCGCTGTTCGGCCCGGTCGAGACCGTGAACGGATATGTGATGCTGGCCGTCGCCAGCGAGAAGACGTTCCAGAGCCTGACCAGGGTGATCGGTCATCCCGAGTGGGTCTCCGATCCGCGCTTTGCCAGATATTCCGACCGCCGCGAGAATTGGGCCGCTTTGATGGAGGGCGTCGAGGCGTGGTCGCGCACGCTGACGACGGAAAATTGCCTCACCGAGCTGAGCAGCCACGGCGTGCCGTGTTCCGCCTATCGCACGGTTGCCGAAGCGCTGACCGATCCGCAGATCGCCCATCGCGGCGCGCTGACCGAGGTTGCGGACGGCGGAGGTACGTTCAGGGTGCTGAACCTGCCGTTCCGGATGTCGGGTGCGACCGTGTCCGCGGCAAAGCGGATGTCGACCCTGGGCGAGCACACCGTCGCGCTGTTGAAGGAGGCCGGCCTTTCCCCGGATGAAATCGCCGCCTTCTCGGGCAAACCGCTGGCTGCGGAGCTGCGTTGACGGCAAGCGCGCGTCGAGCGCACCACAACGGCTGCGGCTTTTCATCCCGAGTACGCTTCCCGGCCTTGCCGGGGCGAATGTTTCCAGCCAAGCTTGCGCACGATCCGGAATGCCGGACGCAGTGCTCTGGGAGAAGATGACATGACGGCCACGACCCGCTCGCGCAAATTGGCGCAAATATTCCTTGGCGCGGTATTTGGCGTTGCCGTGTTCGCGGGCGCCGCGCACGCGCAGAAGCAGGGCGGCAGCATCACCGTAGGCCTCGAGCTCGATATTCCGGGCTTCGATCCGTTGAAGGTCGGCGTTTACGACACGTCGGCCGAAACGGCCGCGGCGGCGATTTTCGACACGCTCACCACCCTCGACGACAAGGGCGAGGCGCAGCCGAAGCTCGCGCTGTCCTGGACGCATTCCGACGATTTCAAGACCTGGACCTTCAAGCTGCGGCCCGGCGTCAAGTTCCAGGACGGCACGCCGTTCAACGCCGAAGCCGTGAAAGCCAATTTCGACCGGCAGAAGGATCCGGCCAATAAATGCCGCTGTGCCTTCTACATCGCCTACGTCCACGACGTGCAGGCGCCGGACGAACTGACGGTGATCTACAATCTGAATGACCCGCAGGTGAACCTGCCGGCGTTGATGACCCTGCAAAGCTCCAACAATGTCGTCCATTCGCCGACGGCATGGAAGACCAAGGGCGACGACTATAACCGCAATCCCGTCGGCACCGGGCCGTACATTATCAAATCGTGGACCGCGGGCGACCGCATGGTTCTCGAAAAGAATCCGGACTACTGGGACAAGGGACATGTCTATCTCGACCGGATTGTCCTGAAACCGCTGCCGGACGCGCAGTCGCGCTTCGCCAGCCTGCAATCGGGCGAGGCCGATATCATCTGGGACGACGAAGCCGATGCGGACAATATCCAGAAGGCGCAAAAGGACCCGAAGATGACGGTCCACACCTATGCGGGCTCCGGCGCCGCGGTTTATGCCTTCAACACCAAGGTGGCGCCGTTCGATGATTTGCGCGTACGCCAGGCGCTGGTGATGGCGATCGACCGCAACAAGATGTCTCAGGCCCTTACCAACGGGCTGAGCCGGCCGGCCTCCAATCCCTACGGCGATGGCTCCTGGGTCAAATGCAAGGACGACGGCGCGCTGCCCAGCGACGTCGAGAAGGCCAAGGCTCTCATCAAGGATTACGGCAAACCGGTCGACTTCAAGATGCTCGTCACCGCGACACCGCGCGGACGTAACACGGGCCAGATCCTGCAGCAGTTCTGGAAGCGGATCGGGGCCAATATGGAAATCGAACAGGTCGACCAGGCCACCATCGCGCCGCGCGGCTTCATGCGGCAATTTCAGCTGACCCCGTGGCGGATCGTCGATCTCGCCGATCCCGACCCGCAGATGTACGCGAATTTCCACACCGGCAGCCCGGTGGCGCTTGCCAATTACTCCAATCCGGAACTTGACAGGCTGCTTGAACATGCCCGGGTAACCGCCGATCCGGCAAAGCGGACCGAGGACTATTGCGCGGTGAGCCGGCTGATCAATCAGGAGGCGATCTGGTTCTGGACCTTCCAGAACACCTATTATGCGATATCGAGCGCCAAACTGAAGGGTCTGCCGAAGATCTATGGCGGGGTGATCGACGTATCCAATGTCTGGATGGAATAGCGGCCGATGCTGGGCTTTGTGGCTCGAAGGCTCCTGTACCTGGTGCCGGTACTGGTTGCCGTTTCGCTGCTGACCTTCCTGATCGCCTCGCTTTTGCCGGGCGACCTCGCTTACGTCATCCTCGGCGATCAGGCGACGCCGGAGAAGGTCGCCGCGTTGCGCCATGACATGGGGCTCGATCAGCCGATCTGGTGGCGTTACCTCTCCTGGCTCGGGCACATCCTGGAAGGCGATTTCGGCCGCTCGTTCCGCACCGGCCAGACCGTGCTGCAGGCGGTTGCGGAGCGGCTGCCGGTGTCGCTCGAACTGATGTTCTTCGCCGAACTCGCGGGCCTTGCCATCGGCGTTCCCGTCGCCATCGCCTGTGCGGTACGCAGCGGCGGCGCCTTCGACCGCTTCATGACCGGCAGCGCCTTCGGCATGCTGTCGGTGCCGACATTTCTGTCCGCGATCCTCTTGATCTATCTGTTCGCGGTCGAACTGCGCTGGCTGCCGGCGACCGGCTACGTGCCGTTCGCGGAGGATCCGGTCGCGAATTTGCGCTTCATGGTGCTGCCGGCGCTGACCCTGGCGCTGGCCGAATGGCCGGGGATCATGCGGGTGCTGCGCTCCGACATGATCGCGACGTTGCAGGAGGATTATATCGCGCTCGCCAGGGCCAAGGGATTGAAGGCGTCGAGGATTCTGTTCGTGCATGCCTTGAAGCCTTCTTCGCTAACTCTCATCACCATCACCGGCATCAACATCGGCCGCCTGATCGGCGGCGCGCTGATCGTCGAGACGATCTTCGCGCTGCCGGGGATCGGCCGGCTTCTGGTCGGCGCCATCTACACCCGCGACCTGATCATCCTGCAGGGCGTGGTGCTGTTCGTCGCCGGCGGCTTCGTCGTGATGAATTTCGTCGTCGATATGCTCTACGCCGTGCTCGATCCCAGGATTCGCCATGGCCACGCTTGAACTCGGCATCGACGCGGAGGTCGCCGCCGGTCCGGCGTTGCGGACGCGGCGGCTTGGCCCGCTGTTCTGGGCGGCGGTCGGCTGGACTATCTTCATCCTTGCCGCTGCCGCGCTCGCCCCGCTGCTGCCGCTGCCAAGCCCGACCGACATGGACATGCTCGAACGCCGCGCGCCGATGTCGCTGCAGCACTGGCTCGGCACCGACGGCCTCGGGCGCGATGAACTGGCCCGGCTGATCTATGGCGCGCGGGTCTCGCTGACGGTTGGCCTTTGCGCGCCTGTCATCGGGATCACGATCGGAGGCGCGCTCGGGATGCTGGCCGGCTATTTCCGCGGCCGTTTCGAATCGCTTGTTGTCGGCAGCATGGACGTGCTGCTGGCTTTTCCGCCACTGGTTCTGGCGCTGGCGGTAACCGCCTATCTCGGTCAGTCCCTCTTCAATCTCACCTTTATTCTCGGGGTGCTTGGCATTCCCGCCTTCATGCGGGTAGCGCGCGCCGCAACGCTCAGCCTGGCGCGGCGCGAATTCGTGATCGCGGCACAGGCGCTGGGCGCCACTCATGCGCGCATCCTCCTGCGTGAATTGCTGCCCAACGTGTTCCTGCCGCTGCTCGCCTTCTTCCTGCTCGGCGTCGCCGTCACCATCGTCGCCGAAGGCGCGCTGTCGTTCCTTGGCCTCGGGGTGCCGCCGCCGGTATCGAGCTGGGGCAGCATGATCGGGGAGGGGCGTGAGAGCCTGGAGATCGCGCCGCGGCTCGCCTTCCTTCCCGCGATCGCGATGTTCCTGAGCGTGCTCTCCTTCAACCTGATCGGCGACACCTTGCGGGCGTTCACCGATCCCAGGCAGGGCGCGCTGTGACCGGACCGGCCCTGCTTGCCGTCGCCGACGTCTCGGTCGATTTGCCGACCCCGCGCGGCAATTTGCGAGCGGTGGACCATGTCGACCTGGCCGTCGGCGCCGGCCGGACGCTTGGCGTCGTCGGCGAATCCGGATGCGGCAAGACCATGCTGTCGCGCGCGATCCTGCAGCTGCTGCCGAAGAAGGCAAAACTGTCCGGACGGGTGATGTTCGCAGGCCGGGACCTCGCGCGCCTCGATCCCGAAAGCTTGCGAAAACTTCGCGGCCGCTCGCTCGCGGTCGTATTCCAGGACCCGATGACCTCGCTCAATCCGGTACTGACCATCGGCACCCAGCTGATCGAAACGCTGCAGGAGCATCTCGAGCTTGACGGCGCGACGGCGAAAAGGCGCAGCGCCGAGTTGCTGGCGGCGGTCGGCATTCCCGCCCCCGAGCAGCGGCTGGCGCAATATCCGCATCAATTGTCGGGCGGCATGCGGCAGCGCGTCGCGATTGCGATTGCGCTGTCGTGCGAGCCGGAACTGCTGATCGCCGACGAGCCGACCACGGCGCTCGACGTCACCATTCAGGCGCAGATTCTCGATCTGCTGGCCCGCGAGCAGCGCCGCCGCCACATGGCGATGATCATCATCACTCATGATCTCGGCGTTGTCGCCGGCCGCACCGACGAAGTCGCTGTCATGTATGCCGGCCGCGTCGTCGAGCGGGCGCCGACGCCGCTGCTGTTCAAGAACATGCACATGCCCTACACCCAGGCACTGCTGGCCGCGATCCCGAAGCTCGATGCCGCTCCGCATACGCCGCTGCCGGCGATCTCGGGGCGTCCGCCCGATCCGACCCGGCCGCTGCAGGGCTGCTCGTTCGCGCCGCGCTGCCGTTATGCCGCCGGACTCTGTCATCGCGAGAAGCCCGTGCTCACGCCGGCGGAATCCGCCGAGCACCAGTTTGCCTGCTTCCACCCGATTTTGGCGCCGGCCGGGGTGGGCGCATGACGGAAACTACCCGGCCATCGCCTTCGTCCGAGCCGCTGCTGAAGGTGCAAAACCTCGTGGTCGAATACGCCGTCGGCGGCAGGACCATCCACGCGGTGTCTGACGTCAGCCTGGAAGTGGCGCGCGGCGAGACGCTGGGGCTGGTCGGCGAGTCCGGTTGCGGCAAGTCCACGCTCGGCCGCGCGGTGCTGCAATTGCGCCGGGCGGAATCCGGTCGCGTGCTGTTCGACGGCCAGGACCTCACGGCGATGCATGGCAATTCCTTGCGTAAGATGCGCCAGCGCGTACAACTGATCTTCCAGGATCCGATCGCCTCGCTCAACCCGCGGCGGCGCATCGGCGATATCGTCGCCGAGCCGCTGGTGATCGCCGGCGTCAAGGATCCCGACAAGCGGCAGGAACTCGTCCACGAGGTGCTCAGCGCGGTCGGTCTCGACCCATCGCTGGTGATGGGACGGCTGCCCCATGAGTTTTCCGGCGGCCAATGCCAGCGCATCTGCATCGCGCGCGCGCTGGTCCTCAACCCGGAATTCGTCATCTGCGACGAGCCGGTGTCGGCGCTCGACGTCTCGATCCGGGCACAGATCCTCAATTTGCTGGAGGACATGAAGGCGCGCTTCGGTCTGACGCTGCTGTTCATCGCCCACGACCTCGCGGTGGTGAAGGCGGTGAGCGACCGGGTGGCCGTGATGTATCTCGGCCGGCTCTGCGAGGTCGGGCCGTCCGAGCAGGTGTTCGCCCGTCCCGCCCATCCCTATACCGCGCTCCTGATCGAGGCGATCCCGGTGCCCGATCCGGATGTCCGCCCCGCCGAAAGCGTGGCGGTCGGCGAGCCGCCGTCGCCGATGTCGCCGCCGTCGGGCTGCCGTTTCCGCACCCGCTGCCCCCGCGCCGACCAGCGCTGCAGCGACGAGGTTCCGGAACTTCGCGAACTGGCCCCCCGGCAGTTCGCAGCCTGCCATCATCCATTGATCGGGGCCGGCTAAACGTCTAGCAAGTGTATGGGAATGCGCGGCAATCTTCGCGCAAGAGTTGGAACAAGAGCAAAAATAATCGGGAGAGAAGCGATGAAGAGTTTCCAGGTCACCGAATTCAACGCCCCCCTGAAAGAAGTCGATCAGCCGACCCCGCAACCGACGGGCACCCAGGTCCTGATCAAGGTGAAGGCCGCCGGCGTCTGCCACAGCGACCTGCATATCTGGGAGGGCGGTTACGATCTCGGCCATGGGCGCAAGCCGCTGTCCCTGAAGGACCGCGGCGTGTCGCTGCCGCGCACCATGGGCCATGAGTTCGTCGGCGAGATCGTGGCGTTCGGACCTGACGTCAAGGCTTCCGACAAAGGCGACCTTAGGGTGGGCGACGTCGCGCTGGTCTATCCCTGGCTCGGCTGCGGCAAATGCGAGGTATGCCTCGCCGGCGAGGAGAACATGTGCCTGAAGCCGGCTTCGCTCGGCGTCTATTGCGACGGCGGCTATGCCGACCACATGACGGTGCCGCACCCGAAATATCTCCTGAATTTGAAGGGCCTCGATCCCGTGACCGCGGCGCCCTATGCCTGCTCGGGCGTCACCACCTACAGCGCGCTGAAGAAGGTCGAAGCGGACTTCAAGACGCCGATCGTCATCATCGGCGCCGGCGGCCTCGGCCTGATGGCGCTGTCGCTGCTGAAGGCGATGGGCGGCAAGGGCGCCATCGTGGTCGATATCGACGCCCGCAAGCGCGAAGCCGCGGAAAAGGCCGGCGCGCTCGCCACCGTCGATGGCTCCGCGCCGGACGCGCTGGAGCAGCTGGCGCAAAAGGCCGGCGGGCCGATCCGCGCGGTGATCGATCTGGTCGGCAATGCCAAGACCACCCAACTCGGCTTCGACTGCCTCTCCAAGGGCGGCAAGCTCGTCATCGTCGGCCTGTTCGGCGGCGGCGCGACGTGGGCGCTGCCGCTGATCCCGATCAAGGCCATCACCATCCAGGGCAGCTATGTCGGCAACCTCAGGGAGACCCAGGAACTGCTCGATCTCGTGCGGAGCAAGAAGATCGCGCCGATCCCGGTGACGCCGATGCCACTGGCAAAAGCCAACGAGGCGCTGGTCGATTTGCAGAAGGGCAGGCTGGTCGGGCGTGCGGTGCTGACGCCGTAGGTTCAGTCCTCTCACCGTCATTGCCTGCGACAAACGCAAAGCGTTTGCGCAAGGGAGCGAAGCGACGAAGCAATCCATCTTCCTTCGGCGGTGGCATGGATTGCTTCGCTCCGCTCGCAATGACGATCGAAATCATCGACTATCTCTTTGGTTACCATGAGGAAATCCAATGTCTGCTAACAACGCGCTTCACATCGCCGTGCTCGCCGGCGACGGCATCGGTCCTGAAGTGATGGCCCCGGCGCTTGAAGTTCTGCGCAAGGTTGAAGCAACCACCGACCTGAAGTTTCGCTTCACCGAGGCGCCGGCCGGCGCCAACGAATATCTCGCAACCGGCAAGTCGATGCCGGATTCCACGGTGCGGCTGTGCGCGGAAGCGGATGCGATCCTGCTCGGCGCCTGCGGACTGCCCTCGGTGCGCTACCCCGACAACACCGAGATCATGCCCCAGGTCGAACTGCGGTTTCACTTCGACCTCTATGCCGGGGTGCGGCCGGCGCGGCTGATTCCGGGCGTCCCCAGCCCGATCGTCGGGGCCGACCAGCGCGGCATCGATCTGGTCGTGATCCGGGAATCCACCGAGGGCCTGTTCGCCTCGATGGGCAAGGGCGTCGTCACCGACAAGGAGGCGCGCGAGACGCTGGTCATCACGCGAAAGACCTCGGAGCGGCTGTTCGAGTTTTCGTTCAAGCTGGCCGAACGCCGCAAGGCGCGCGGCCGGCCGGGCCAGCTCACCTGCGTCGACAAGGCCAATGTGTTCAAGGCCTTTGCCTTCTTTCGCGAGATGTTCGACGAGGCGGCCAAGCGCCATCCCGACGTCAAGGCCGATCGGCTCTATGTCGACGCCTGCGCGGCGCTCCTGGTAAAACGGCCCTGGGATTTCGACGTCATGGTGATGGAGAACATGTTCGGCGACATCCTCTCCGACATGACCGCCGGCCTGATCGGCGGCATGGGCATGGCGCCCTCGGCCGACATCGGCGACACCCACGCGGTGTTCCAGCCCTGCCACGGTACTGCGCCCGACATCATGGGGCAGGGCAAGGCCAATCCCACCGGCATGATCCTGTCGGCGGCGATGATGCTGGACTGGCTCGCCGACAAGCACGGGCTGGGGCAGGCCGCCGAGGCCGCTGAAAGCATCGAGCGCGCGGTCGACAAGGCCTATGCGGATGGCATCAAGCCGATGGAGTTCGGTGGCAGGAATGGCACCGCGGATATTGCAAAAGCGGTGCTGGAAGCGCTTTAGGCTGCCTGCGGCGGATCTCGTCATTGCGAGCGAAGCGAAGCAATCCACTCTTTCTTTGCGTGGCGGCATGGATTGCTTCGCTTCGCTCGCAATGACGGCAGGACACAGTTTCGCGATCTCGCCGCGCGTTTTCGCGCGAGTTTTGCTCTCGAACCTTCCGCCCTCCGATCAGAGGGCGCAGGGAATGCCGGGCGCCCGATGCGCCCGATAGCCGCGTGTGCAATGGGTGTGGAGATGCGCACACGCGTTAGTCAGGTCACACCGGAAATCGCCCGGCATTCCCCGCGCAATGGTTTACGGCTTACTCCGCGCTCTCCCCGGTGACCGGGCTTTCTTGCCACCGTCACCCCCAGGAAGCCTGCTTCCCGGGGGCTTGATGCCAGCGTCGGGGCATCAGAACCACACGGCTTCGCCGTCCGCCTCGGCGCTGTTCGTCAAAAGCGCCTCCGCGTCCACCGCATCCTGTCCCGCGTCCGTGACGATCTCGAGCCGCCCCTCCAGTGGGACAGGACGGCGGGGGTTATACAGGTGATTTGCGGTTTCGGAAAATCAGAATATTTTTGCAAAGGGGGCTGGACAGGTTTTTGCTGATTTGCCCGTCGGGTTGTGGTTTTGGCGAAACCCTTGCCGTCGCCCGGAATATTAAAGGTGTCGCTGCCGCCTTCGCCCGCTGAGCCTGGCGGACAAGTCGCTCCACCCGCCCTACGCGGTGCACCTAGTGGGTGCGACCGCCAAGTTTCCGTTCGACACGTTTTAGAATTTCCCGGTTTATCTCCGTAGCGAAGTCAACCAATCTCGATGCTGGCGGGATGTCTTTCCATTCAGTCTTCTCGGATCGGCAAAGTGCAAAATAGGCTGCACTTCTAACGAGCGGTCGCTCGCCTTCATTTGAAAAGATGCTGTAGATCATTTGCAGGAGTTCAATGTCCGCAGTTTCCCGAAGATACTCTCCGACAGTTGAAATCGCCTGAAGTCTCACATAGCCATCGGTGTCCCAACCGACACCATCCAGGAAGGACACCAATTCACTTCGGTATTCGCCGGCCAAGCCCCACGACCAGCACAGCACCTGCACCGCCAACGCAGATAATTGCGAGTCTCCGACGTCACGCAGATAGGGCTCCATTATTTTCCGATAGCGAGGCGAACCTGTCTTACCCAAAATCCGCATCAGGGTGTGCAAGTCCCCATCTTCACCGGAGGTAATCATTCGGACGACTTCGGAGAGTTCAGCCTCCGTAATTTTCCCCCAATAGGCTCGCCTAAAAAGCTCAGACAAATTTACCACACCGCCTTCTCCGGCTTTCGTCCCGGCCATCCACACCTCTTGCGGACGGACCGTGAAGACGTTGATCCCCGGCTCAAGGCCGGGCATGACGAGCTAGATGCAGAAGTTCGAGACCCTCACACTCACTGCGCCAGATGCGCCGTCAACGGATGATTGGCGGCCTGGTTGAAGAAGGCGGCCTCCTCGGCGGTGGCTTCCAGCAGTTGTTCGTCCTGGTCGTAGATGTCGTTGCGGAACTGGATGGTCTGGTCGTTGGTCATCCATGCCGTGAGGTAGATCCAGGCCACCGGCACCTTCTTCGGCAAATGGATGTCGTGGCGCTCGCCGGTGGCGATCGCCGCATCGATCGCGGCGCGATTCCATTGCGGCATCTCCGCCTGCAACAGCCACGCGGCGAGGTCGCGCACATTATCCACGCGCGAGCAGCCATGGGAATCGAAGCGGTAGTCGTCGCTGAACAGATTGCGCTGGTTGGTGTCGTGCATGTAGACCGAATAGGGGTTCGGCATGTCGATCTTGACCGCGCCCAGCGCATTCCAGGCGCCGTTCTGCTGGCGCACCGTGAAGTTCGGCGTGCGCGCGCCGGACCAGTCCACGGCGTGGGGATCGATCGGGGTGTCGTGGGCGTCCAGCACTTCCATGTGCATGCGGGAGAGATAGCCGGGGTCTTTACGCATATGCGCGGAGATTTCGGTCTTGGCGATCGAGGACGGCACGGTCCAGGTCGGGTTGAGATTGACGCTGGTGATTTCGGCCGTCAGCGTCGGCGAGGGTTTTTCGGTCTTGCCGACGATGACGCGATAGCGCCGCACCACGTGATCGTTCTCGACCGCTTCGGCGAACGTCGCCGGCAGGTTGACGACGACGTAACGCAGGCCAAATGCGAAATTCATGTTCTCGAGCCGCTCCAGCGAAGCCTCGAGCTGCTTGATCCGCTTCTGCACGGGGACGTTGAGGGCGGCGAGCGTTCGCGGCGTCACCGTTCCCGTCGCCGCCAGGCCATGGCGCACCTGGAAGCGCTTTATCGCCTCGGCGACAGCGTCGTCGTAGGGGCCGGTGGCCTTGCCGGCGGCGAGATCGCCGCTGATCAAGAGGCGCTTTCGCAACAGGTCGTCAAACGGCCCCTGGACGCCCGGGGTGAATTTGGCATCAGCGGGGATGGCCGGCCATCCACCGCGGACCGCCAGATCCGAATAGCTCAGCGCCGCTTCCCTGATTCGCCGCGCGGTGCCTTCGTCATAGGTTGGCTCATGCGATAGCGCCAACGCCTGGGCCGAACGCGATTCGGGGGTCGAGGCGGCGGCAGCCGGTTTTGCCGGCGGCGCGACATGCGCGGAATTTGCGCCGGCGGCCGCTGGCGCTGCCGGGACCTGTTTGGCCGGCGCCGCACCAGGGCCGGCATTGCCCGGCGCGCCTTGCCCAAACACGGGCGCCGCCGCAAGCACCGTGGCCACGGCGATCATTGTCATTCTTCGCATGTTTGAAGCCCCAAGGAGGCGCCGCTGAGGGCGCGAAATGAATCAACGGCCCGGGCCGTTACGGCTGGGCGAACGGGATCGGACCTGATTCGCAACCACGCTGCTGCGGGAATAGCGCATGAGGGTTGCGTACTCATTAAGTCGGTATCGGACTGGTGCTGCAGCGCCGCAAAGCCCGGGTTGAACTTTGGTGGCCTTTGATATGTCGCAACTACGGCTAATGTGGTTCGCGAGGGCGTTCGCCGAACCGAAAGATTCTGCCTTGGAAAATGTGTCTTTGAAAAACGTGTCTTTGGAAAATGTGTCTTGGGAGGACCCATGCTGTTGACGCGCCGCAAGGCGATCGCCGGCCTGGGAGCCGGGTTCGCGTTGCTGAAGGTGGGCCCGGCGCCGGCGCAAACGGCCTATCCCGGCCGGACCATCAAGATGATCGTGCCCTATCCGCCCGGCGGCACCACCGATTTTCTCGGCCGCCTGGTGGCCGAACAGCTTCAGACCGGTCTTGGCGCGACCGTCATCGTCGAGAACAAGCCGGGGGCCGCGACCTCGACCGGTGCGGAGCTGGTGGCAAGGGCCGAACCCGACGGCTATACGCTGTTGATGGCGACCTCGACCACGCTTGCCATCAACAAGACGCTGTACAAGAAGCTGCCCTACGATCCAGTGAAGGATTTCACCCCGATCGCGCTGGTCGCCGCCGTGCCGTTCGCGCTGATCATCAATCCGGAGATCCCCGCCAAGACGCTGTCCGAATTCATCGCCTACGCCAGGACGACGCCGGGGCTGGCCTACGGTTCGGCCGGCAACGGCAGTCCGCAGCATCTGGGCGCCGAGATGCTGAAGACTGCGGCGGGCATCGATATCCGTCACGTTCCTTATCGCGGCAGCGTGCCGGCGATGCTCGACGTGATCGCGGGACACATCCCCTTCATGGTGGTGGATCTTCAGCCCGCCTTGCCGCAGATCCGCGAGGGCAAGGTGAGGGTGCTCGGCGTGACCACGCCCAAGCGGGTGACGGCTGCCCCCGACATTCCAACGCTGGCGGAAGCAGGGCTGGCCGGCTTCGACCTCGTCGCATGGCAGGGCGTCGTGGCGCCCGCGGGCCTGCCGAGGCCGATCGTCGACCAGTTGGCGGCGCAGATCGGAAAGCTCGTTGCCGATCCGGCGACGCGTGACAGGCTGACGACGATTGCGCTCGAGCCATTGCCGGGATCGACGCCGGACAGTTTTGCGGCCTATGTGAAGACCGAGGTGGATCGCTGGGCGGCGGTCGTCCGGAAGGCCGGCGTTGAGCTGGATTGATGATCGATTGTTGTTTTGACGCGTTTTCTTCAAGTGAACCGGTATCCACTTCGCTCGAAAACGCTCTAATGTCTCGGTTGAAATCCTCGCTGCAAGGCGCTGGCGATGCCCACAATGACTGAGCAGGACGTGCTGATCGTCGGCGCCGGCCCGGTCGGGCTGACGCTCGCGCTCGATCTGGCGTGGCGGGGCATCGAGGTCACCGTGGTGGAGACCCGCGCCCGCGCCGCGCCGCCGGAGCCGAAATGCAACCACGTCGCCGCCCGCACCATGGAAATCTTCCGGCGGCTCGGGGTGGCGGAAGACGTGCGCAATTCCGGGCTGCCGGCGGATTATCCGCACGACATCAGCTATCGCACGTCGTTCACGGGCGTGGAGCTGACCCGCATCGAGATTCCCTGCAGCCGCGACCGCTTCACCCGGAAAGACGGCCCGGACTGCAACTGGCCGACGCCGGAGCCGCCGCATCGCATCAACCAGATCTTTCTCGAGCCGATCCTGTTCGAGCGTGCCGCAGCGCATCCGCGCATCCGCATCATCAACCGGACATCGGTCGAGGACGTCAGGATCGAGGATGCTTCCGCCGCTGTGGCGCTGCGCGATCTCGATACCGGCGAGGTCCGTCGCGCGAGCTGCCGCTACCTGATCGGCTGCGACGGCGCGCGCTCCATTGTCCGCAAGGCCATTGGCGCCGAGCTGACCGGCGATGCCGTGGTGCAGCGGGTGCAGTCGACCTTCATCCGCGCCCCCGGCCTGATCGACCGCCAGCGTCACGAACGCGCCTGGGGTACGGGTGTCATCAACCCGCGCCGCGCCGGCATGGTGTACGCCATCGACGGCCGCGAACGCTGGCTGGTGCACAATTACATGAAGCCGGGCGAGGGCGATTTCGATTCGGTGGACCGTGACGCCTGCATCCGGACCATTCTCGGCGTGGATGCCGACTTCCACTACGACGTCATCTCCAGGGAGGACTGGTACGGTCGCCGCCTGATCGCCGACAGGTTTCGCAACCGCTGCGCGTTCATCGCCGGCGATGCCGCGCATATCTGGGTGCCCTATGCCGGCTACGGCATGAACGCCGGAATCGCTGACGCCATGAACCTGTCCTGGCTTTTGGCCGCCCATCTCAATGGCTGGGCGCCGGCCTCGATCCTCGACGCGTATGAGGCGGAGCGCTGGCCGATCACGAGCCAGGTCTCGCGCTTCGCGATGTCGCATGCCGAGGCTGAAATCCGCCGCCGTGGCGCGATACCCGGTCACATCGAGGCTGCGGGACCGGAGGGCGAGGCGGCGCGGCGGGAGATCGGGCATCGCACCTACGAAATCAACGTCCAGCAATATGCCTGCGCGGGTCTCAATTTCGGCAGCTATTACGACCGTTCGCCGATCATCGCCTATGATGGCGCCGAACACCCGGCCTACACCATGAACAGCTATACGCCGTCGACAGTGCCGGGTTGCCGCACGCCGCACCTTTGGTGCGAGGACAGCCGTTCACTCTACGATGAGATGGGGCCGGAATTCACCCTGTTGAGGTTTGATCCGGCGACAGACGTGGCTCCGCTCGAGCGTGCGGCTTGCGAGCGGGGAGTACCGCTGAAGGTTCTCGATCTGCAACGCCAAAAGGCCGCCACTTGCTATGGCGGCGGGCTGGTGTTGTCGCGGCCGGACCAGCATGTGGCCTGGCGCGGCGACAAGTTGCCGGCGGATTCGCTCGCATTGATCGATCGGGTCCGTGGCGCTGCAAGCCAGGGTAGCGCGGCCGGGAGCGGCCACGCGCTCCGGACGGCTTAATCCTCGTTCGCGGCGATCGATTCCATCAAGGACACCAGCTGACGCTGGACGGTCTGATCCTTGATCTTGCTATAGGCTCGCAGCAACCGCAGGCTGAACGCGCTGTCGAGAAACAGCAGGCTTTCGACCTCGCGCGCCTTGCCGTCGCCATCGTAGAAGAACGTGACGGGCACATCGAGCGCGGTGGCGATTTGCTGAAGACGAGCAGCGCCGACGCGATTGACGCCCTTCTCGTACTTCTGAACCTGCTGGAAGCTGACGCCGAGCTTGTCGCCGAGTTCAGCTTGCGAGATCTTCTGTTCGACGCGCCGCAGCCGGATTCGCTTGCCCAGTTCAATGTCGGGTTTACCGGCACTGCGTTGCTTCATCTTCTTTGCCGCTGATTTGTTCATTCTGGTTCTACCGTCCTTCGGTCGAAAACTCCCCGAGCCGATGGGTCAGGGATTCACTCTTATATACCGGTTTAAATTCCCGTGGATGGATGAATTCGTCCTTGAACCACGGGAATTTTGCAGGGTTAAAGGCCTCTATCAACCAGTCGATCATGTGCCGCACCCGGGGTATCCGGCCGCTCCCGGGATGATACGACAGCCAAATATCGAATGGCAGATGCAGTTCAACCTCTAGAGGTATTATTTTCCCGCCCAACGCACAGGCATAGGTCGGGAACACCCCGATTCCGGCGCCGTTGGCGACCGCCCAGTAATTGGCGCTGCTGGTGTTCGTTCTCATCACCAGCAGATCGCGCTGGGCGTAGCCCGGAAACAGGCTCTCGAAAGCCTCCTTGGCGGCGGTCTGATCGGCGACCTGCATCACCAGCCGGTGCTTGACCAGCTCGTCCGGCGTTTTCGGGGTGCCGTGGCGTTCGAGATATTGCTCGCTGGCGAAGAACATCAGATGCATGCGGCCGAGCCGGACCAGCTTGACGTCTAGCGCCGCCGGCCGCGACAGGTGGATCGCGACGTCGGCCTCGTGCCGCGACACGTCGGCGGAGCGCATCGCGCAGTGGAGGTCGACGAGAATGTTGGGGTAGGCCTGCTGGAATTCGACCAGGCGGGGGGCCAGCCAGAAGGTTCCAAGACCCTCGGTGACGGCCACCCGGACTTCGCCGGAGAGCGTGTTGGCGACGGAATTGCCGGCGCGCAGCAGGTCGAATGACGCGGCCTCCATCCGTTCGACGGCGGAGACCACCAGCGAGCCTTCGTCGGTCAGGCGGGTGCCATGGAAGTCCCGGGTGAAAAGCGTGGCGCCGATCTGGCGTTCGAAATCGTCGATCCGGCGGCGAACGACATTGATGGACAGGTCAAGCCGTTCCGCCGCGGACCGGAAACTGCCGCAACGGACGACTTCCAGGAAAATCCTAGCCGCGTCCCAGTCCGTGAGACTGCCGAGAGCGAGCTTTTGGCGTTCCTCCTGAGGAACGCCCCGTTCCAGCGCCAGACGCATACACAGCCCTTTCGTCGCGCTAAGCTTGGCAGAAGATGGAGCGAACCACAACCGTGCCGGGTTGGGGGCGGGTCAATTCGACGCGTCTACCCGCCGGGGCCGGTATCCCGGCAGCACTAGGGGGCGGCGGCCCTGGGACTTTACCGCTGCCGAACAGGGGATGCGCGTGCCTTCAGTCGTAAGCCTCAAAACGTCAGCGAATTCGCCGAAGGTTCCGATCGTCGTGTTCGCGGAAATGCAGCAGGAATATCCGGCGAAGGCGCGGCGACTGGCGATTTCCGGGATCGATTGCGCGCTGGACAAACGTCGAAAGGTTCTGGATCATTCGCGCAGAATGGGTCTTCCGGTTGCCTTCATCCGCATGATCAACGAGCCGGCTTTTTTTAACCGCGCCATTCCCCGCGTCCGCCGGATCGAGCGTTTTGAGCCCTGTCGCGGCGAAATGATATTCGAACGAAGCAGCCCTTCGTGCTATTCTGGCGGCGCATCGGCCGGTCACGCACTCGACGAAATACCGGCCGACGATGTCCACCGCGCCATTTCGAAAATATCCGGTATTTGTGCTGAAGTATTTGAAACAGACGATTGGATTGAGCAGACTTTACCTCGCAATCTCGGTTATGGAAAAAACGCCGGTGTCTAATTCAGAAGAACGATTGCAGTTGATTCTCGCAACGCTCGAGCAGTGCCGGGCGGGTCTCATCGACAGCTCCCACCGGGAAACGGCCCAGTTGGTGTCGGTGGCGATTCTGGAGCTGCGCATGAAGCTCAATCGGATTACGGACCAGGAACTGCGGGCTTTGTGCGATGCGATGGTGCCGGACGATGCGGCCGCGGAAGGGTCGCAGGATCCGAAATCATCGCATGGGCCTCGTCGCCGCCCGCTGCTGAAACTGGTCAAATAGCAGCGGGATTTGTTGGGTTCCGGGCGCCCGATTCTGTCCCCATCACGACGGCGGTACCCGCCTGGGATGCCGCGATGCCGCATTGTTGATCGAAAAAACCGCCATCGCCGCCGGTCGGGACGCCCGGCGCGCCCGGGCTCAGTTGCGCATTCCTGGCCATCCGGTACATCAAGCCGGATCAACCCGCGCTCCCACCCCCAAGCCTGGCGAAGGGTTGCAAGCCGCAAATTGTCAACGATGGCGACGACTGCATGATAAGTGATGTCTCGATCCCCGCGGCGCTGATTGCCGGCCTGGTCAGTTTCCTGTCGCCCTGCGTGCTGCCGCTGGTGCCGCCATATCTGATCTACCTCACCGGCGCGACCATCGAGCACCTCGAGAACGAAGAGACGGTGTCGTCGTCGCAGCGCGCGGTGATGATGTCGGCGGTCATGTTCGTGCTCGGCTTTTCCACCGTGTTCGTGGCGCTCGGCGCCAGCGCCTCCCTGATCGGCACCCTGATCCGCGCCTGGTCGGCGGAGCTTTCGATCGTCGCCGGCATCGTTATCATCGCCATGGGCCTGCATTTCCTCGGGCTGACGCGAATCGGCTTCCTGATGCGGGAAGGGCGGTTACCGATCCCCAAGCCCGTCGGCCTATGGGGCTCCTATGTGATGGGCCTGGCGTTCGCGTTCGGCTGGACGCCCTGCATCGGCCCGATCCTCGCGGCCATCCTGTCGGTGGCGGCGGCCGAGGCGACGGTGGCGAAAGGAGCGGGGCTGCTCGCCGTCTATTCCGCGGGCCTCGGCATTCCCTTCCTGATCGCGGCCTTGATGATCGAACAGTTCTCCTCGCTGTTCTCGCGCATGAAACGGCATCTCGCCAGCGTCGAGCGGGCGATGGGCGTCTTGATGGTGCTTACCGGCATCGGCTTTCTGACCGGCGCCGTCTCTTCCGTCAGCATCTGGCTGCTGGAGACGTTTCCGAGCCTGCAGAGTTTCGGCTAGGGCAGCTTGAACAGAGACTCCAGAGCATGATCGGTTCTTATTGAATAAGAACCGATCGTGCTCTGGACTTTTATTTTGACGCGTTTTCTTCACGCGAACCGGCATCCACTTCGCTCGAAAACGCTTTAGTCCTCGTCTTCCAGCGAACAGGTCACGGTGTAGACCACGCCGCGGGGCAGGAAATCGACGGTGGCGTCGCCGCCGAGCTGGTCGCGGGCGCTGCGTTCGATCAGCCGCGATCCGAAACCGCGCTGCACCGGCGCGGTGACGGGAGGGCCGCCGGCCTCCGCCCAGATCAGCCGCAATTTCGACTTGCCGTTTTCGGTGGCGGCGTCCCAATCGAGCCGGACGCTGCCGTTGTCATTCGACAGCGCGCCATACTTGGCGGCATTGGTGGCGATCTCGTGGATGATCATCGACAGCACGACCGCCGGCCGCGGTGACAGCGGAACCTTCGGTCCGGACATCCGCACCCGTTCCGGGCTGTTGAGCAGATAGGGCTGCAGCACGCGGCTGACCACGTCCTGCAGTTCCGAGCCCTGCCATTTCTCCTTGCTCAGGAGGTTGTGCGCCTCCGCCAGCGCGCCAAGCCGGCCCTCGAATTTCTCTCGTTCGGGCTTGCTCGCGCTGCGAAAGGTCTGGGTGGCGATCGACTGCAGGATCGCGAGCGTGTTCTTGACGCGGTGGTTGAGTTCCTCGATCAGGAGGTCGTGCAACGTCTCGCCGCGGGCAATCGTGGTGGCCATCCGCACCGCGAAGGCGAGCCCGACCAGCAGCGCCATGCCGCCGATCACGCTCGTTATCGCGAGGTTGCGCCACAACGGGCCGACCAGCGAGCTCTCGGCGATGCCGGCGGCGACCGTCCAGCCGGTGACCGAGGACCGCGAGAAACTGGTGATCAGCGGCACGCCTTCGAGCGAGATCGTCGGCAGCGTCGCCTCGGGCCGGCGCTGCATCTCGGCATAGAGTGAGGGCGAGGCACGCTTGCCGACGGTTGCTTGCGGATTTGGCATGCGCGCGAAATTGATGCCTTCGCCGTCGAAGATCGAGATCGTCCAGTCCTGGTTCGGGCGCTGCTTTTCGATCAGCGACTGGAAAATCTCGGTCGGCGGGCTGAAGGAAATGTCATAGAGAACCTCGCCGTCGTGAAGCACCGGCACCTCGACCGTCACGATCGGCCGCTGCTTCACCGCGCCGACGAAAAGGTTGGAATATTGCGGTGTTTTGCTGCCAAACACCTTGTCCACGATTTCGCGGTTGTTGCGCGGCGGAAGGCTCGCCGTGTCCGCCGTGACCGAGGAGAACACCTGGCGGCCCTCGCGGTCCGCCACCAGCACGACGCCATCCTTGCCATATTGCTCGAGAAAGCCGGTCGCGATGCGGCGGAAATTCGCAAAGTCGCCGTTGCGCAGCGTGTTGGTGAGCGCCAGCACCCGAAGCCCGCCCGTCATGCGCTGCATCTCGGCATCGAGCACCAGGCGGATGCTGCGCACGGTCTCCACAACGCGTTGGGAAGCGTCCTTGCGGTCCTGTTCGTAGTCGTTGAACACCAGCACGGCCGCGAAAACGATCAGCGGCAGTGTGGTTCCCGCGACCAGAAGGGCAAGGCGCGCTGGCAGGGAGGGTTTGGGCACGCGGTTCCCGCATCAATGCACTCGGCGGGGGGCGCCGAACAGCTCGCGAGCATAGGTGAAGCGCCCGAATTGCGCCAAGGATTTTGGGCGCGACAACAACCGGTTCCGGCCTCGCGCGTTACGGTGCGGGAGGCGCGGGTTCCCTACGGATCAAAGATTGCTGTCGGTGATGGCGGCGTAGACCATCGTGCGCAGTTCGCGCCGTAGCGGATAGGCGCTCGACGGCAGCACCTGGGTCATGAAGATGGCGATCAGCTCCTCGGCCGGATCGATCCAGAACGAGGTGGTGGCCGCACCTCCCCAGGAGTATTCGCCGGGGCTGCCCGGGATCAGGGTAAGCGCAGGGTTCATGGTGACGGAGAAGCCGAGACCGAAGCCGATGCCGTTGTAGGTCGCCTCGGAGAACAGCGACCGCGACATGCCCGGCAGGTCGCATCCGCCGGGCAGATGGTTGGATGTCATCAGGGCAAGCGTCTTGGGGCCGATCAGCCTGACGCCGTCGAGTTCGCCGCCGCCAAGCAGCGCACGGCAGAAGGTGAGATAATCGGCCGCTGTCGAACACAGGCCGCCGCCGCCGGAGACGAACGATGGCGGCGACAGGAACGAACTGGTGGCCGGGTCATCCTGCAGCGTCAGGCCGCCCCTTTGCTGTCCGGCGTGGAACGTCATGCCGCCTTTCGGGTCGGCCGAGTAACAGGCCGCGAAACGATGGACCTTGTCGGGGGCCACGAAAAAGCCGGTGTCGGTCATGCCGAGCGGATCGAGGATACGCTCCTTCAGGAATTGCTCGAACGGTTTGCCGCTGATCTTGCCGATCAGGTAACCGATGACGTCGGTGGAGACGGAATAATTCCAGGCGTCGCCCGGTGAAAATTCCAGCGGTAGCCTGGCAAGGTCCTCGATCATCGAATCCAGCGTGCCCGCCTTGAGGACTTCGCCGATTTTCATTTCGCGATAGGCGGCGTCCACGTTGGAGCGCTGCTGGAAGCCGTAGGTCAGTCCCGAAGTGTGTCGCAACAGGTCCACGATCAGCATCGGCCGCGCCGGCGGGCTGGTCAGGAAAGCCGGCGCGGTGCCGGCCTGGAACACGCCGAGGTTTTTCCATTCCGGGATGTATTTGTGGACGGGCTCGTCGAGCGCGACGCGGCCTTCCTCGAACAGCATCATGAAGGCCACGCTGGTGAGCGGCTTGGTCATCGAATAGATGCGGAAAATGGTATCGTCCTTCATCGGCGCCTTGCGCTCGAGGTCGGCAAAGCCCTGCACCGCGCTGTGGACCACCTTGCCCCGGCGATAGACCAGGACCTGCGTGCCCGGAAAGCGGCCGGCATCGATATAGCGGTGCTTGAGATGCGCCTCGAGGCGGTCGAAGGCGACCTTGGACATGCCGGCGGATTCGGGCGAGGCGGGGGTGGGGGCGAGCATCGGCTGTTCTCCGGGCGTTCGGGGCGAGCCTTGATAGCCGAAAAGTCCGTCCGGTTCCAATCACCCCGCGTTTACGCTTGCCCGGCCGCCGGTGTAGGGTTGTGCCGCAATGGCTCAACCCGCAGGGACCCCCGGATGCCCCAATTCAACGACACCGAACTGACCGCCGCCGTCGTCAAGAGCTTCGAGGAAACGCCGGACCCGCGGGTCAAGTTCCTGATGGAAGAGCTGGTGAAGTCGCTGCACGATTTCGTCCGCAGGACCGATCTGTCCTTCGACGAATGGGGCTACGCGATCGATTTCCTGACCCGCGTCGGCCAGAAGTGCAACCCCGGCCGGCAGGAATTCATCCTGCTGTCGGACGTGCTCGGGGTTTCGATGCTGGTCGATGCCGTCAACCACCGGGAGCGCGAGGGCGCGACCGAGACCACCGTGCTCGGTCCGTTCTATGTCGGCGAGCACAAGCCGGTGCCCCACGGCACCGATATTTCCGCCAATCTTGGCGGCGAGCGGATGTTCGTGCAGAGCCGCGTCACCGATCTCGAGGGCAAGCCCCTGACCGGCGCAGCCGTGGATGTCTGGCATGCCGACGACGACGGCTATTACGATTCGCAAAGGCCGGACTACGAGACGCAGGGACCGTCGTCGCGGGCGCGCTTCATCACTGACGCCGATGGCCGGTTCTTCTTCCGCACCATCCTGCCCTGCAGCTATCCGATCCCGACCGATGGCCCAGTCGGGGAAATGATCCTGCAGGTCCGGCGCCACGCGTATCGGCCGGCGCATATTCATTTCCTGGTCGATGCGCCCGGCTACGAGCCATTGGTCACCCACGTCTTCATCGAGGGCGACAAATATCTGGATTCCGACGTCGTGTTCGGGGTGAAGAACGACCTGGTCTCCAGGGTCGAGAAGCGCAGCGATCAAATGATGCCCGACGGCAAGCCCGCCGCCGCCCCGTGGCATCTGATGAGCTACGAATTCCGGATGAAGCCGGGCAAGGGCGTGGCGCCGAGGCCGATGATGGCGACCGAGGACGCCTGATCCAGGTCGCGCGCCTGGAGCATGATTCAACTCGGTTGAATCAAGCCCGTCGTCCGTCCCAAGCCAAACGCTTCGCGCTTGTCGAGGGAAAAACCGGTACCCGCTTCTCCGGATCATGCCTAGGGCGTGGACTCATTAGCCCGCAGCCAATGCGGATTAAATCGCGCCCACGGACTATCATCAACCTGGCATGGCGCGCAGCAGGGCCGCTAATGCTCTGAATTGACTTCCGCTATCGGCAGAAAACGGACATGGCCGGACTTGCTGCTGGCTCGAACTCGGTCGCGAATGACCCTGGCTGTGTGAAAACGCTGTGCTGCTGTTATGATTCTCTCGTGATTCTGCGGGGGAATTGATGAGGCGCTTCATTGAAGAGGCGGATCGTGGGCAATGGACGCTATTGCCCGAATGCCTCGATGATTTCATTGACGAGAGCAACCCCGTTCGGGTGATCGAAGTGTTTGTCGGTGCTCTCGATTTGGCTGAGATGAGCTTTGGGGGAGTGGAGCCGGCGGCGACCGGTCGGCCTTCGTACCACCCCTCGGTTCTCCTTAAGCTTTACATTTACGGCTATCTGAACCGGGTTCAGTCGAGCCGGCGGCTCGAACGAGAAGCCGGCCGCAATGTCGAGGTCATGTGGCTGCTGGGTCGGCTCGCACCTGATCACAAGACGATCGCGGACTTCCGCAAAGACAATGGCCTGGCGCTACGCAAGGTATGTGCGCGCTTCGTCGAACTCTGCCGTGAGGTGGGCCTTCTCGCGACGGCGAGCGTCGCCATCGATGGCAGCAAGTTTAAAGCCATGAACAACCGGGACAAGAACTTCACACGGGCGAAGGTGGAACGGCGGCGTGCCCAGCTGGAGGAGAGCGTCGCGCGCTATCTCAGCCAACTTGACACGGCCGACCGGCAGGAGCCGACGGAGGCGCTGGCCGCGAAGGTAACAAGGCTTACCGAGAAGCTGACGAAGCTGAAGGAGGAGATGGGCAAGCTTGCCGTCTACGAGAAGCAGATGCTCGCTTCGCCCGATCAGCAAATCTCGCTAACCGACCCCGACAGCCGCTCGATGGCGACAAGCGGCCGCGGTTCCGGCGTCGTCGGCTACAACGTTCAGGTCGCCGTCGACACCGAGCACCATCTGATTGTGGCGCACGAGGTAACCAACAGCGGCTCAGATCGAGCACAACTTGCTAACATGGCCAAGCAGGCAAAGGCTGTTCTGCGGACGGAGACGCTGGAGGCCGTTGCCGATCGCGGCTACTTCAGCAGTCCGGAGATCCTTGCATGCTACGAGGCCGGCATCACCGTAACGCTACCTAAGCCGCTGACATCGGGTGCCAAGTCGGATGGTCGCTTTGGCAAGCAGGACTTCGTCTATTTGCCCAAGGAGGACGCCTATCGCTGTCCAGCTGGGGAGCGCTTGCCGTATCGCTTCACGAATGAGGAAGACGGCAAGAGGCTGCGCCGCTACTGGACCACAGCCTGTCAAGATTGTTCGCTCAAATCCCAATGCACGACCGGGCCAGAGCGGCGGATTACGCGCTGGGAGCATGAGCAGCTGCTCGAAGCTGTGCAGCAGCGCCTCGATGCAAACCCACAAGCCATGCGCCAGCGTCGAGAAACAGTCGAGCATCCCTTCGGAACGATGAAGGCCCGCATGGGAGCGACACACTTCCTCGCCAAAACGCTTCCAAAAGTAGCCGCCGAGATGGCACTCTCGGTCCTGGCTTATAATCTGACGCGGGTCATGAACATCGTTGGGGCCAAGCCGCTGATGGCTGCGATCGTGGCCTGAGACCGAACCGGTCTCGGCTTCTCACCGACGTCCCCAGTAAGCGGTTTTCACACGGCCAAGGCCCAACCCGGACATTCGGTCGGCGTCCGCCGCACTCAGGAATCTGTTCCCCTGCGGGGCTGGGGTATTGGCCCGTTTCGACCCCAGTGGCCTAATTTGATTTTAACAGTGGCCTGTTTTCGAGGTTCGGAAAGGTCCCAGAACCAATGGGGAAAATTTTGCTGTGTTTTTGTCCGTATGCGGACAGACAAACAAAAAGTTAGCAGCGTAGATTTTAGCCATGGGCCAAGCCAAACGACCGACTTGCCCCGGTTGCGGGGCGTTTCTGATCCTGGCACTGCCTCCCGGCGGCAAGGGGAAGCGCACGTTCCAATGCTTCGATTGCGAACGCCCTGACCCACTGAAAATGGATGAAGTCAAAGGCTGGCTTGCCGGTGAGCTAGGCTGGACTGCATCACACGACGTGGAACTCTGGGATGTCCACAAATCAAAACCTCGTTTTAGTGGTCGATGACGATCCCGGAATGCTGAAGGGGGTACAGCGTCTGCTGCGGCAGCACGCGTACGAACCGATCCTGTTTTCGTCTGCTGAGGCTTTCAAAAAACACGCCGACTTCGAAAAGGCGGTTTGCGTCATCCTCGACATTAACCTCAACGACGGATCAGGGATCGAGCTGAGGTATCATCTCAAAGCCGATGGACATTCTGTTCCGGTCATCTACATCACTGGGAGCGAAAACCCTGCCGTTCGCGAGGCTGCATTGGCCTCTGGATGCATTGCATTTCTTACAAAGCCCTTCTCCGCGCAATCGCTCATTGAGCCGCTCAAGCAAGCATCGGCAGGGCGTTCATAGGCTCCGTCGCAGTTAGCTCGTTGATGGCTTGTTCAAGGTTTGCACCTGCATGTCCACCATTGGCACTTTTCGGAAGTGCCGGGTCAGCCTGACCATGTCCGTTACTGGGGGAAGACCGGAAGTGATCTGCCGACCGCCAAATGACGCGATTGACCCGAACCGGACATCGGCCCGTTTCGAAGGCTCCGTAATTTTGCTGGGGCTGCAACGTCCACGGCCAACCATCGCTCGGCACCGAGCTGGAGGACTGCGAGGTCAAGTCAAGACCGCATGAGCGCGGGCACGCGCTGGGCTGACGGACGACCACATCGCAGCAAGCGCACGAGATATCGCGGCATTTGGTCACCGTCACCGGCATCGCCCCGTTATAATGCGGGACGCTTTTCGCCTTTAGGGCCTCTTGACATCATCTTCCTTCTTTTTCTCTGCGGCCCAATATTCCGCTTCTGACGGCAGTTTATCGAAATCCGGCTTATATCCATTTCTCTCATACTTTGAGCGCGGGACCGGAATGGTGGCGCCAGTCCCGTAGTCGACCTGCACCCACCCTTCCTCGCCACGAAACAGCCCAACAGGCATGAGCTTTTTCTTCCCTGCTTTGCGCCCGCGACGGTCAATACCGCTGAAATTTCAAACTGAGACACTACCGCCGGTTCACGTCAGGCGCGGCTTACGTCGGTGGGTGCAAATCGCCTTGAAGCCAGCGTCCAAGATCCTTGGACCTCATGGGGTCTTGATACGCGGCTAGGGTCTGAAATACGTGATTGCAGACAGCGCATTCAAACGTATGCAAGTCGACGCCTCGGGCGCGTGCTGGCTCGATGCTGACGAGCATCATCTGGGCCTTGCACTTAGGACAGGCGGGGCGTTCAATTGCAGCGAATGGATTGACGGACGACAGGCGTTGAGATTGGGGCATAATGCAAGCCTCCCTCAAATAGGCGGGAGCGCAACACTCTCTGTCACCGGTAATGCCTTAGGGGGCGGAGCGGTGATGCTTTAAGTATGCGCTTAAAGGGATTTCAGCGCGAGTTAATTCGCGGGGCATATGGAAAAGTAGGCACCGACCGGGTACTCCGGGGCTGCCGGCTTCTGTTTGCTGCCATATTTTATCCAAAGGCGACGTCGTCGATAGGCACTGCAATGAAGCACGAAGCAGACCAATTTCGGATGCTGTATGACGCCAACCACCAGTGCGTTACTCGTTTGCTTGGACGTATTGTCGGACCTCAAGACGCGGAGGACCTGACACAGACGGTTTTCGCCAAAGCGGCAAAGGCGTTGCCGGAGTTCCGGGGCGATGCGCAAGCATCGACCTGGCTTTACCGTATCGCAGTGAATGTTGCCTCCGATTGGCTACGCGGGCGGTCGGCCCATGAGGCAAAGGTCACGGCCCAGCTCGCTGAAACGCTGGATCACGAGGCAGGCGAGAACGCTGTGGATTCGGCGTTTTCTGAAATGCACGCATCGCCGGAGCAGGAACTCGTCCGCAAGGACATCGCCGATCGCATCCGCGCCGAGATCGGACAGCTCCCGGAAATTCATCGAGACGTCCTCATCCTCGGCCAGCTTGGCGGTTTGACCGACGATGAAGTTGCCCAGACGCTTGGCATCACAGCGGGCAATACCAAAGTGAGGCTGCACCGGGCGCGGCAGGAGCTGAAGAAGGCCATCGCAGCGCGGTGCGATTTTTACCGTACCGAGCTGTCCTGCGCACCCAGCTCGCCGACCTGCTGCCCACCCGCCCCGCTCCCGGACGGCATCAAATCCGATCACTGATCGGCACCCAACACCCTGTAACCTTTTTCGATCGCGTCCCGTCTAAGGGGGCAGGCGGTCGAAAATGGCCGCGTGATCGAGGTGAAAAGCCCGGCCCGCAAACGGATGGTCGATTTGAGGCCGGGCGGGAGTAAAGAACATGAGAAAACTGTTTTATGCGCCCTACGTCTTGCTCGCGCTCGCACTCGTTGGGATTACCGTCGCCTTCTATGACGCCTACCAGCTCTATAACGGCCAGGCGCTGTGGTGTCCGCCGCCCATCAATGGATGCAACGAGGTCGCGAATAGCCCATATGCGCGCATTTACAATCTGCCTGTGGGGTACTTCGGCGTCATCTATTACTTATACATGTTCGGATTGGCGGCACTTCTCGCATTCGATCCGTTCTCGCGCGGGCTGCGTTTCGCCGCGCTTGCCTACACCGCCTTGGGCGTCTGCTTCTCGATTTATTTCATGTACTTGCAGGTCGCCTTTATCCATGCCTTCTGTATTTACTGTCTCGTCTCTGCAGTTACGACACTTTTTCTCTTCATTGCGGCAATCTTGCATTTCAGAGCGATACGTCGGGCCCACGAGACGATCGAACAGAGATGCTAATTGCTGCGGTGCGTGAGTCTCTTCCTGGCACATCGCGTCATTTCGCTGCGCTGCGGAATTTGGTCGATATCGGGGAAAAGCGGACTCTGACGAACTGATCGTCCGGCAGATTCATGGGTTCACGGCCTAGCGGCCGAAAAGCCGGCTGGCGAGCAGGGCCACCACGATGCACCCGAGAATGACGGTCGCGCATTTCCAGAACAGCAACGGATTCCGTTCGATCAGGGGTGCTGCCGAAGCATCGCGATATTTCGCGTTGGGGTGGCGGAGGTCAAAGGTGAATTCGGACAGGCTGTCGTAGCGCTTGTCGGGATCGGGATGCACCGCTCGCCGCAGCGCGCTATCCACCCATGCCGGAATCTCACGGTTGTCGTCGACGGCGGAGCGATACCTCAGCTTGTTGAACTGCGACCTCGTTCGGGATCTCGCGACCTCTGCACCGTACGGCAATCTTCCGGTCAGCATCTGATAGGCGATCACGCCGAGCGAGAACATATCCGAGCGCGGCGAACCGCCTTCTCCCAGCAGATATTCGGGCGCCGTGTACTGGGCCGTGCCCAGGATGTCGTTATGGTCCGTGGGCGGCGCGGCTTCGACGACGCCCGTGATTTTGGTTGAACCGAAATCAATGATCTTTGCCGTGCCCGTCTTGTCGATCATGACATTGGCGGGTCTCAGATCCTGATGCAGCATCTCCTTGCGATGAAAGGCGCGCAGACCCATGGCGATCTGCTCGACGATGCCGCGCACGGTTTCCAGGTCCGGCCTCGGGTTGTCGGTCATCCACTGCGCGAGCGTCTGGCCATCGATGAATTCCGTCACGACGTAGAGATAGTTGCGCTTGCGGGAGTGCAACCGCGGCTTCAATACGTGCGGACTGTCGATGCGCCGGGCGACCCACTCTTCCATCATGAATTGCTTGAGATAGGCGGGATCGCCGCGCAGATCGATCGACGGGATCTTGATGGTGAACAAGGTCTCGGTCTCGGTATCGAGCGCGAGGTAGATGTGGCTTCGGCTGCTGGCATGCAGTTCCCGGACGATCCGATAGCCGTCGAATACCATCCTTGCTTCCAGCAGCGGCGGAAGCGGCAATTCAGACGACTGCCCGAAGACCTCGCTGGCTTCGCCGTCCGCCAATTGATCGACGCGGACGATCTGGACCGTGAGATTATCGGGGCTGCCCTGTCGCAAGGCCTCCTCCACGATTGCCTTTGCGGCCAGATCGAGATCGGCCGCGTTGCCCCTGATGGCGTCGATGATGAAGCGGGCGGCGACGTATTCGTAGACCCCGTCGGTCGCCAGCAGAAAGACGTCGTCCTTCTCGACCTGAAGGGCGAGGTAGTCGATCTCGATCTGCGGATTGACGCCCAGCGCACGGCCCAGATAGCTCTGCTCCGAGGAAACGACGACCCGATGATCCTCGGTGAGCTGCTCGAGCGCATGGCCGGCGAGGCGGTAGACGCGTGCGTCGCCGACATGAAAAATATGCGCGGTCGTGGATTTGAGGACCAGCGCGCTCAGCGTGCAGACATAGCCCTTGTCCTTGTCGTAGGAGTACTGGCTTCGCCGGGTCTGGGCATGCAGCCAGGAGTTGGTCGCGGCCAGCACGCGTTGCGCCGAGGTTTTGACGGACCAGGATTCCGAGGTGCAGTAATAATCCGTCAGGAAACTCTTGACCGCCGACTCGCTCGCGACCTGGCTGACATTGCTGCTGCTGATCCCGTCGGCCAGCACGACGGCGATGCCTTTCAGGCTCAACAGCGGTTCGCCCGGAATCAGGACGCCGTGAAAATCCTGATTGGTCTCCTTGCGACCTTTATCGGAATGCTGCCCGACCGATATCTGCAATTCGCGAGGCATGCTTGGGGGCCAGGAAAAGAGGAGCCTTACCTTGGTCCAGGCAAGCCTTAGACCAGATAAGGCTCCGTTGTCGGGATCAAATCAGGCTGCGGAGCGGATTGCCGCCGTTCTTGTGTCGCGCTTCGGCGCGGTCCTGACATGGGTGGCGTACAGGGTCAGCCCGGTGAAGGAAAGCCCTCCCACCAGATTGCCGAGCACGGTCGGAATCTCGTTCCAGATCAGGTAGTCCATGATGGAAAACTTCGCGTGGAGCATCAGCCCCGACGGAAACAGGAACATGTTCACGACCGAATGCTCGAACACCATGTAGAAGAAGACCAAGATCGGCATCCACATCGCAATGACCTTGCCGGGGACCGATGTCGAGACCATGGCGCCGACGACGCCGGTAGAGACCATCCAGTTGCACAGCATGCCGCGCATGAACAATGTCGCCATGCCGGCCGCGCCGTGGGCCGCGTAGCCCAGCGTTCGTGCTTCGCCGACGTTTCCGATCGTGGTGCCGACCTTGTCGGGGTCCTGGGTGAAGCCGAACGTCGTCACGAACGCCATCATGAAGGCCACCGTGAGCGCTCCGGCGAAGTTGCCGATGAACACGAGACCCCAGTTTCGCAGTACCCCGCCGATCGTGACGCCGGGCCGCTTGTCGAGCCACGCCAACGGGCTCAGGACGAAAACCCCGGTCAGGAGATCGAAGCCCAGCAGGTACAACATGCAAAATCCGACCGGAAACAGCAGCGCTCCGACGAGCGGCTGGCCCGTATTCACGTTGATCGTGACGGCGAACCAAGCCGCGAGTGCGAGAATGGCGCCGGCCATGTAGGCGCGGATCACCGTATCCCGGGTCGACATGAAGATCTTGGATTCCCCGGCGTCCACCATCTTGGTGACGAATTCTGAAGGCGCGAGATATGACATTGAAGGTCCCTTTTCGTAGCGAAATTTGAAGCAGCCGTTGTCAGGCGACGGCGCCCCCGTGAGATCGATTCAGCCGTTCCCGTGCGCTGCAGCGGCGCCGGCGGGAATTGTTCTGCTTCAGTGCTCTGGATTGCCGGGTCATTTGCCATTCCGTCTTCCGATCGAATTCGATCGGGGAGGCGGAATGTGCGAGCCTGATTGATGGGGCGTCGCGACCGACTGCGTCAGGCTTACCGAATGAGGTGACCTGAGCTCGTCCCGTGAGTTTCAGCCGTGAACGGCTTCAACACTCCGGCGGACCGCAGTCTTCGTTGACTAGCGACTCGATGATGCAATCGACATGCCACCGGTCCTTCGGCCCGGGATATCGGAAAACCCTTATTTTGCGGGGTTTCGTCGTGTCGCCTGGGGTGAAAATGCGAGCCGCTGCCGCGTCCGGATGCGCGCGTGCTCAATTTTTGTGCGACGCACAAGGATTGAGCGAATCGCAAGTTTTGCGTGCGCCGGGTGTCGGCTAAACCGTGAGGCTCATCCTGTACTCCCTTGTAGCATCGTTGTTTTTTGCACTGCGGCAGCTTGGCACGAAGCTTGAATGGTTGGCGCCGACGCCATCGTTGCCGTCCTCGAAAACCAATCATCAGAATTTGTGACGCCGTCAGACCGGGGCCTCCCCGGAGCGCGTCGGCGTGCCCTCTGCGCATGAACCCGATTGAAAGGAAATGATCCAATGAGCAGGCAAGACCCGACCTGGATTTCGGATTGGAATCCGGAAGATGAGACGTTCTGGAATTCGAAAGGCAAAGTCATCGCCCGCCGCAACCTCATCTGGTCGATCGTCGCCGAGCACATCGGGTTTTCGGTCTGGCTGATCTGGAGCATCGTCGCGACCAAGCTGCCGGTGGCCGGCTTCCACTACAGCACCGACCAGCTGTTTCAGCTGGTGGCGGTGCCCGGGCTGATCGGCTCGCTGATGCGCTTTCCCTACACTTTCGCGGTCACGATGTTCGGCGGCCGCAACTGGACGATCTTCAGCGCCACCGTGCTGTTCATCCCGACCCTGGCGCTCGCCTATTTCGTCAGCCACCCGGAAACGCCGTTCTGGCTGATGCTGCTGGTAGCTTCCACCGCCGGTCTCGGCGGCGGCAACTTCGCCTCCAGCATGGCCAACATCTCCTTCTTCTATCCCGACCGCATGAAGGGCTGGGCGCTGGGGCTGAACGCGGCCGGCGGCAATATCGGCGTCTCGAGCGTGCAGCTGCTGACGCCCATTCTGATGGGGATTGGCCTTTTCAATCTCTATCAGGCGACGCCGGTCGCCGGCGTCTACCTTCAGAACGCCGGACTGATGTGGATACTGCCGATCGCGGTCGCGGTGATCGGCGCCGTCTTCTTCATGAACAACCTGACCTCGGCCAAGTCCTCGTTCAAGGACCAGCTCGCGATCGTCGGCCGCAAGCACACCTGGATCATGGCCTTCATCTATATCGGGACGTTCGGCTCCTTCATTGGCTATTCCGCTGCGTTTCCGCTGCTGATCAAGACGCAATTCCCGGCGGTCACGATCGCGATCGCGTTCCTCGGACCGCTGGTGGGCTCGCTGTCGCGCCCGCTCGGCGGCTTGCTCGCCGACAAGGTCGGCGGCGCGATCGTGACGTTCTGGAATTTCATCGCGATGGGCGCCGCCACGATCGGGGTGCTGTACTTCGTGGGTATCAAGGACTTCACCGGCTTCCTGGCCATGTTCCTGATCCTCTTCGTCACGACCGGAATCGGCAACGGCTCGACGTACCGGATGATCCCCTCGATCTTCCGCGAGGAGAATCTCCACAAGGCGAGGGGCAAGGGTGAGGCCGGCCGGGCGCTCGCCCTGAAGGTCGCCAGCATCGAGAGCGGCGCCGCGCTTGGCTTCATCGGTGCGATCGGCGCCTGCGGCGGCTACCTGATTCCGAGCGGCTTCGGAAAGTCGATCGCTGTCACCGGCGGTCCGCAGCTCGCGCTGGAAATCTACCTGGCGTTCTACGCGGTCTGCCTGGCGCTGACCTGGTGGTACTACCTGCGCAAGAGCCCCGCGACCTCCGGCGCGACCAGCCTCGCCGAAGCGCGCGTCTGACCTTCAACATCGCTCCACCTCGTCCCGCGCGCGGGGCGAGGTGGCAACCAGGCGGCAAAAGCAGGAGCGAACCATGACACCCGATCAAGTCAAACTCGTGCAGCAGAGCTTTGCGAAGGTCGCGCCGGTTTCGGAAACCGCGGCAGTCCTGTTCTACGACCGGCTGTTCGAGATCGCGCCGACGGTGAGGGCGATGTTTCCCGCCGACATGACCGAGCAGCGCAAGAAACTGATGGCGATGCTGGCGGCTGTCGTGAACGGGCTCGCCAATCTCGAACTCGATCCTGCCCGCCGCCAGTGCCCTCGCAAAGCGCCACGTCGCGTATGGCGCCAGGCCCGAGCACTATCCCGTCGTCGGTTCGGCGCTGCTTTTGACCCTGGAAAAGGGACTTGGCGAGGCCTGGACATCCGACGTCAAGGAGGCGTGGACGGCGGCTTACGGGACGCTGTCCGGCTACATGATTTCCGAAGCCTACGGCCGCCCGCAGGCCGCCGAGTGAGGATGAGGAAGCGCCGTGAGTGAACCACTCGTAATCGTCGGCAATGGAATGGCCGCCGCGCGCCTGGTTGATGAATTGACCAAAGTTGCGCTCGGACGTTACGCGGTCGCCGTGATCGGCGAGGAACCGCGGCTCGCCTATAATCGCGTGCTGCTGTCCTCGGTGCTCGCGGGCGAGACCGCCTCGCATGACATCGAACTCCGGCCGGCCCAATGGTGGCGCGATCGCGGCGTCACCCTGAAATATGGCTGCCTCGCCACCGAGATCGACGTCGGCCGCCGCGAGCTCAAGATCGCCAACGAGGAGAGCATCACCTTCTCCAAACTCGTGCTTGCCACCGGCTCGACGCCGTTGCGGCTCGACGTACCCGGCGCCGATCTGGCCGGCGTGCACACCTTCCGCGACAGCCGGGACGTCGATCTGCTGCTGACGCTGGCCGCACAGCGAAAGCGCGTCGTCGTCGTCGGTGGCGGCCTGCTCGGGCTGGAGGCGGCTTACGGCCTCGCCAAGGCCGGCGCCCCGGTCACGCTCATTCACCTGATGGACCGCCTGATGGAGCGCCAGCTCGATGCGCCGGCGGCGCAGCTGTTGAAATCGCTGGTCGAGCGCAAGGGTATCGAGATTCTGCTCAACGCGAGCACCGCCCGGATCCATGGCGAGAGGCATGTCGAGGGCATCGAGCTTTCGGACGGACGGCGGATCGATGCGGACGCGGTGATTTTCGCGGCCGGCATCCGGCCGAATGTCGCGCTGGCAAACGAGGCCGGCATCCCCGTCAAGCGCGGCATCGTCGTAGATGATCGCCTGCAGACAGGCGCTCCCGGCATTTTCGCGCTCGGCGAATGCGCCGAGCATCGCGGCATCTGCTACGGGCTGGTCGAGCCGGCCTATGAGCAGGCGCGCGTGCTGGCGCGGCATCTTTCGGGCGGATCGGCGAGCTATGCCGGCAGCGTGGTGGCGACCAACCTGAAAGTATCAGGCGTCGGTGTGTTTTCCGCCGGCGACTTCATGGGCGCGGAGGGGGCGGAGGCCATCGTGCTGAGCGATGCGCGGGGCGGCGCCTACAAGAAGCTCGTGATTTCGGGCGGCCGTCTCACCGGGGCGGTGCTGGTCGGCGATACCGCCGATGCGCTCTGGTATCTCGAATTGATCCGAAATGGCGCGCCGGTCGCCGCGATCCGCAAGGACATGATATTCGGCCGCGCGCTGGCGATTCCGCCAAAGGCGGCATGAACTCTTGATGCGAATGTTAAAATGAGCTCTGTCGACCCCACGCTGCGCGCCACGCGCACCACCTGTCCCTATTGCGGCGTCGGCTGCGGCGTGCTGGCGACGCCCGACGGCTCCGGCGGTGCGGCGATCTCGGGAGATGGCGAACATCCCGCCAATTTCGGGCGGCTGTGCTCGAAAGGCTCGGCGCTCGGCGAAACGCTCGGGCTTGCCGACCGGCTGCTCCATCCGATGATCCGCTGCAGCAAGGGCACCATGGAGCGGGTGGCCTGGAGCGACGCGCTCGACCATGTCGCGCATCGCCTCGCCCATATCATCAAGCGGGATGGACCCGGCGCGGTGGCGTTCTATCTCTCGGGACAGTTGCTGACCGAGGATTATTACGTCGCCAACAAGCTGATGAAGGGCTTCATCGGCAGCGCCAATGTCGACACCAATTCGCGGCTCTGCATGTCGTCGTCGGTCGCCGGCCACCGCCGCGCATTCGGCGCCGACACCGTGCCCGGCTGCTACGAGGATCTCGATCAAGCCGATCTTTTGGTGCTGGTGGGGTCCAACGCGGCGTGGTGCCATCCGGTGCTGTTCCAGCGCATGCTCGCCAACAAGCAGGCGCGCGGCGCGCGGATCGTGGTGATCGATCCGCGCCGGACCGACACCGCCGAGGATGCCGACCTGTTCCTGGGATTGAAGCCCGGCACCGACACCGCGCTGTTCTCGGGGCTGTTGGTGCATCTTGCCGACACCGGTGCGCTCGATCACGGCTATATCGATTCCCACACTGGCGGTTTCGACGAGGCGCTGGCGCGGGCGCGCGGCATCGCCGGCAGCGTCGGCGCTACCGCGCTGGCGACGGGCCTCACCGAGCAGGACGTCGCTGATTTCTTCCGGCTGTTCACCCATACGCCGCGCGTGGTCACGCTCTATTCGCAGGGCGTCAACCAGTCGGCGCAGGGCACCGACAAGGTCAACGCCATCATCAATTGCCACCTCGCCACGGGGCGGATCGGCAAGCCCGGCGCGTCGCCGTTCTCGCTGACCGGCCAGCCGAACGCGATGGGCGGGCGCGAGGTCGGCGGGCTCGCCAACCAGCTCGCCGCCCACATGGGTTTCACGCCGCCGGACATCGACCGGGTGCGGCGGTTCTGGAAGGCGCCGCGGATCGCGACCCATGAGGGGCTGAAGGCGGTGCAGCTGTTCGAGGCGATCGGACGCGGCGAGATCAAGGCGTTGTGGGTGATGGGCACCAATCCCGCGGTGTCGCTGCCGAACGCGGATGCGGCGCGCGCCGCGCTGAAGAAGCTCGAGCTGTTCGTTGTCTCCGAAAACGTGCGTTCCAACGACACCGTCGAGTCGGGCGCGCATGTGCTGTTGCCGGCGCAGGCTTGGGGTGAGAAATCCGGAACCGTGACCAATTCGGAGCGGCGCATCTCGCGGCAGCGCGCGTTCCTCGAGGCGCCGGGGGAGGCAAAGCCCGACTGGTGGATCGTCAGCGAGGTGGCAAAGCGGCTCGGCTACGGCGCAGCGTTCACCTTCAATTCGGCGGCAGACGTGTTCCGCGAGCATGCCGGCCTGTCGGCGTTCGAGAATAATGGCAGCCGCGATTTCGATATCGGGGCGCTGGAGCGGGTGTCGGACGAGGCGTTCGATGCGATGGCGCCGCTGCAATGGCCGATGCAATGGGGCGACATCGAGCCCCGGCAACGGTTCTTCGCCGGCGGCGGGTTCTTCACCAATGACGGCAAGGCGCGCTTCGTCGCGCCGGAAATTCCGGCGCTGCAGACCGAGACCAGCGCCGGGCGGCCGTTGCGGCTCAATACCGGCCGCATCCGCGACCAATGGCACACCATGACCCGCAGCGGCATGAGCCCGCGGCTCGGCCAGCACCTGCCGGAGCCGTTCGTCGAGGTGCATCCCGACGATGCGATCAAATACGGCCTCGCCGACGGCGGCTTCGCCCGCGTCACCACCGACTACGGGCAATGCACGCTCAGAGTCGCCGTGAATGGGCGGCAGCAGCGCGGCATGCTGTTCGCGCCGATCCATTGGAGCGAGGCGAACGCATCCGCGGGCCGCATCGGCGCGCTGGTGGCGCCGTTCACCGATCCCTGGTCCGGCCAGCCCGAAAGCAAGGCGACGCCGGCTTCGATCGCGGATTACGAATATGTCTTCCGCGGTTTTGCGCTGTCCCGGGCGAAGCTGGATTTGCCCGAGCATCTCTGGTGGACGCGGGCGACGGTCACCGGCGGCTACGGCTATCTGTTCGCCGACAACGCCGATCTCTCCCGATGGCAAACATGGATGCGGTCGGCCGCCGGCGGCGATCTCGCCGAATACCGGGATTTCGGCGGCGGCGTTTTTCGCGCCGCCTCATTCAGCGAGGGGCGCATCGAGACATGCCTGTTCGTCGGTCCGGCGCGGGATGCGGGTGACTGGAATGTGGTGAAAAGCCTGTTCGCCGCGGAATCCCTCAGCGAGGATCAGCGCCGGATGCTGCTGTCGGGCAAATCCACCGGCGGGCTCGCAAGTAGCGGCCCGGTCGTCTGCGCCTGTTTCGGTGTCGGCCGCAACACGATTTGCGACGCCATTGCCGCCGGCGCCGGCTCGGCCGCCGAGATCGGCGTGCAATTGAAGGCGGGCACCAATTGCGGCTCCTGCATTCCGGAGTTGAAGCGGCTGATCGCGCAGGCGGCGGCCGCCAATGCCGCAACCGACCCCCAACAGCGCCAGTTGACCGCCGCGGCGAACTGAGCCGCGCCTCATGGTGAGGAGGCGCTCTTGCGCCGTCTCGAACCATGAGGCCCCGCTACAGCCCATCCTTCGAGACGCCGCGCTAGCGCGGCTCCTCAGGATGAGGTCAATCGACGATCCAGAAAATGTCATCTATGGTGCGCCCGTTCAACAAGACGGGTGAAATCTCGCGATGATGTATCTGGAAACGCCGCCGCGGCTGATTGAGACAAGAGTGTTTTCGGCGATGCCCGAGGCGTTCCGGCGCAAGGGCGTGCGTACAGAATGGGCCGATGCCAACCGGCCGGGCCAGCCGACCGACAGTTTTATTGAAGGCCCGTCGTTCGACGCCGATGGCAATCTCTACATCGTCGACATCCCGTTCGGACGCATCTTCAGGATCGCGCCCGACGGTACATGGTCGCTGGTGATCGAATATGACGGCTGGCCCAATGGCCTGAAGATCCGCGCCGACGGCCGGATCTTCGTTGCCGATTACAGGCGCGGCATCCTGGAGCTGGACGTCGAGACGGCGCGGATGCTGCCGGTGCTGTCCGCGCGCAATTCCGAATCGTTCAAGGGGTGCAACGACCTGCATCTGGCGTCAAATGGCGACATCTATTTCACCGACCAGGGACAGACCGGGCTGCACGATCCGAGCGGGCGGGTTTTTCGACTATCGCCCGACGGCCGGCTCGCCTGCCTGATCGATACCGGCATCAGCCCCAACGGCCTGGTGCTCGATCCAACCGAGACCGTGCTGTTCGTGGCCATGACACGCGACAACGCGGTCTGGCGCCTGCCGTTCATGAAAGACGGCAACGTTTCCAAGGTTGGCCGCTTCTGTTCGTTGTTCGGCGCGAGTGGTCCTGATGGCATGACGATGGACGGCGCGGGGCGGCTGTTCGTGGCGCACGCCTCGCTCGGACATGTCTTTGTGTTCGCGCCGAACGGCGAGCTGATCGCGCGGATCAAATCCTGCGCGGGTCCAAGCTGCACCAATGTCGCCATCGGTGGCGAGAAACGCGACCGCCTCTACATAACGGAGTCCGTGACCGGCACGGTGCTGGTCGCGGACATTGGTAAACTTTGACACGTCATTGCGAGCGAAGCGAAGCAATCCAGCTTTATTACGAAAGCAAGAAGCTGGATTGCTTCGTCGCTTCGCTCGCAATGACGAGGAAATATCTGAGGTAACCTTGAGACAGCAACAATTCGGTCCAACTGGCCCGCAGGTGTCCGTGATCGGGCAGGGCACCTGGTATATCGATCGCGGCGATCGCAAAAGCGCGGTCGCGGCGCTGCGGCGCGGCATCGATCTCGGCATGACCCATATCGACACCGCAGAGATGTATGGCGATGCGGAACTCGTGATCGCGGAGGCCGTCGCGGGCCGGCGCGACGAAATCTTCCTGGTCTCGAAAGTATTGCCGAGCAACGCCTCGCGGCGCGGCACCATCACGGCGTGCGAGCGCTCGCTCGCGCGGCTGAAAACCGACCGGCTCGACTGCTATCTCCTGCACTGGCGCGGTTCGTACCCGCTCGAGGAGACCGTTGCCGCGTTCGAGCAACTGGTCAGCGCCGGAAAGATCCGCTCCTGGGGCGTCAGCAATTTCGATGCCGACGATCTCGACGAACTGCAAGGTGTCGCCGGGGAGGGCAGGATTGCCTGCAACCAGGTGCTCTATCATCTGCGGGAGCGCGCGATCGAGCACGCGGTGATTCCATGGTGCAGGAAGCACGGCACCGCGGTGGTGGCCTATTCGCCGTTCGGGCACACTGATTTTCCGGCTCCGCAAAGCAAGGAGGGCGCGGTGCTGCAGGGCATCGCCAAAACGCACGGCGCGTCGCCGCGCCAGGTCGCGCTGGCTTATCTCACCCGCGATCCCCTGCTGTTTGCGATACCGAAGGCCTCGCGCGAGGAGCATGCCGCCGACAATGCCGCGGCCGGCGAACTCGTGCTCGGCCCTGACGAGTTGGCCGCGCTCGACAAGGCTTTTCCGCTGGGCGCCAGGCCGCGCAGCCTGCCGATGCTGTAACGGTTTCTAACAAAGTGTTTCACGGGCGACGCCGAGTTGCCGCGTCAACCGCGACGCGCCGCCGCGGACAACAGCGCATATCGGCTGCCTGTTTTCGGACCTTGTCGGCCGGCGGCGATTATCGTTGTTTAAGCGCTCGCCCGATTCGACCAATTTTCCGCGCCCGAGTTTGCCGTGACCCCGCCAGAAGCCGCAGCCGCCAGGCTGGACAGTGCCGCATTTCCCCTGCCTGACAAGAAGCCGGCCAAACGGACCGCGCCGGCGCGTGCCGACCGGCCGTTCCGCGGCATCGCGCTGATCCTGGCATCGACGGTATTTCTCGGCACCTCCGATGTGACCGCGAAATACCTTTCGGCGACGCTGCCCTCGATCGAGATCGCCTGGATCAGGTTTTTGGTGTTCGCGTTGATCATGTCGCCGGCGATGCTGCCGGGCTCGCCGCTGTTCGCGCTGCATTCGCAGCGGCCCGGATTCCAGCTGATGCGCGGCATTGCGCTCTTGGGCTCCTCGCTGTTCTTCATCTCCGGCCTGCGTTATCTGCCGATCGCGGAAGCCTCCGCCACCGGCTTCGTCTCGCCGTTGTTCGTCACCGCGCTGTCGATCGTGTTCCTCGGCGAGCGCGTCGGCGCGCGGCGCTGGATCGCGACCGCCGTCGGCCTCGTCGGCGTGCTTATCATCCTGCGGCCGGGGTCCGGCGCGTTTCATCCTGCCGCGTTCTTTCCGATCGTCTCGGCTCTGGCCTGGGCCTGCACCTTGATCATGACGCGGATGATGAGCGGCAGGGAACATGCGCTGACCACCATGACCTATTCGTCGATCGCGGGTGTCGCCGTGCTGTGTGCGCTGGTGCCGTTCGTCTGGGTCGCGCCGAGCTGGCACGATATTTTGTTCGGGATCTTCATCGGCATCGCCTCGACCGCGGGGCAGTGGATCGTCGTGCTCGCGTTTCGCTACGCCGATGCCTCCGTGCTGGCGCCGTTTTCCTACACTCAGTTGCTGTGGGTCAGCATCCTCGGTTTTGTCATTTTCGGAGAGGTGCCAGACATCTGGACCGTGACCGGCGCGGTCTTCATCGTCGGCAGCGGTCTCTATACGGCGCATCGCGAGCGCGTCCGACGCTCGCAGCTTCTGGCGCTGGACGGCGAGTTGTCTCCCAACGCCTGATGGCACTGGCTGACGGCGTCGCGTTGCTGTTAGATGCAATAATAAAGTGACGCGGGGAGGGTTTTAGATTGCGCGCAGCCATCTTCAGGAACGGCGAGATTGTCGTCGACACCATGCCCGAGCCCAAGCCGGCCGCGGGGCAGGTGCTGGTCAGGACGCTGGCCTGCGGCATCTGCGGCTCCGACCTGCACGCGCGCAAGCATGCCCATCGCATGGTGGAAATGACAAGGCATTTCCCCGGCCGCAAGCCGATGGACCTCGCCCATGATGTCGTGTTCGGCCACGAATTCTGCTGCGAGGTGCTCGATTACGGTCCCCGCACGGGACGCAAGCTGAAAGCCGGCACCCGGGTCTGTTCGCTGCCGGCGCTGCTGACGCCGGAGGGACCGAAGGGCATCGGCTATTCCAACGACTATGTCGGCGGCTACGCCGAGCAAATGCTGCTCAGCGAACCGCTGCTGCTGGAGGTGCCGAACGGCCTTGCGGCGGAGCATGCGGCATTGACCGAGCCGCTCGCGGTCGGCGTCCACGCGGTGGCCAAGGCCCATATCGGCGGCGACGAGGTGCCGCTGGTGATCGGCTGCGGACCCGTGGGGCTCGCCGTGATCGCGGCGCTGAAGCTGAAGGGGCTGCATCCGATCATCGTCGCGGATTATTCACCGGCGCGCCGGGCGCTGGCGCAAAAGCTCGGCGCCGACATCGTCGTCGATCCCGCGCGCACGCAACCCTATGCGACCTGGGCCGAGCATGCCGCGATGTCGCCGGAAGCAAAGGCCGCGCGGCCCGCCATGCAGGCCTGGCTGCCGGCGCTGCGGCCCGCGCTGATCTTCGAATGCGTCGGCATTCCCGGCCTGATCCAGCAGGTGTTCGAGGGCGCGCCGCGCGATGCCCGCATCGTGGTGGTCGGGGTCTGCATGGAAACCGACCGCTCCGAGCCGATGCTCGGCATCATGAAGGAGCTCAACGTCCAGTATGTGCTGGGCTACACGCCGGACGAGTTCGCCTATTCGCTGCGCCTGATCGCCGAAGGCAAGGTCGACGTCGCCTCGTTGGTGACCGCGACCGTCGGCATCGACGGTGTTGCGCAAGCGTTTGCTGACTTGGCCAATCCGGAAGCCCATACCAAGATCATCGTCGAGCCCTGGCGGTAGGTTTCTCTCGTCGTCCCGGACAAGCGAGCGAAAGCGAGCGCGATCCGGGACCCATACGCCGCGGCTATCGTTGTTTTGCGATGATGTTCGACGGCTTTCTTTCAACAATGAATAGCTGTGGTTATGGGTCCCGGCGTTCGCCGGGACGACGATAGATTTTGCCTCACACCGGCAGCGCGATCGAGTATTTCACCTGGCTCAATGCAAAACTCGAACTCGATCGAGGCGATGCCGTCGAGGCGGGTGAGCTTGTTCTTGAGGAAGGCTTCGTACGAAGACAGGTCGGCGGCGACGACGCGCAGCAGGTAGTCGCGGTTGCCGGTCATCAGATAGCATTCCAGCACCTCGTCCCATCTCGAGATTGCCTTGGCAAACCGGTTGAGATCTTCCTCCTTCTGCCGCGCCAGCTTGATCGAGATGAACACGCTGACGTGAAGCCCCAGCGATTTCTGGTCGACGGTTGCGATATAACGGGTGATGACGCCGCGCTCCTCCATCAGCCTGACGCGGCGATGGCAGGGCGAGACCGACAGGCCGACCTTGTCGGCGAGTTCCTGCATGGTGGTGCGGCTGTCGCTCTGCAGGATGGCGAGGATCTTGCGGTCGATGGCGTCAAGGGTATGCATTGGGATAAACTCGGCTTCACGGGGATCGGATTGGTAAAATATCCCAAAATATCAGGGAATGTCGCGATAATTTGAGATTTTTGGCGGGCGCCGAGGCGTTAACATTTGCGGAATCATCATCGTGCCCGGGAGTGCCGTCATGCCGATCGAGCCCGCACGCCTCGAAATGCTGTCCGCGCTGGCGCGCAAGGCGCTGTGGCTGTCGTCGTGGACCATCCACCACGCCAATCACATCCGCCCCAACACCGACGGCCTGAAGGTCGGCGGCCACCAGGCTTCCTCGGCGTCACTCGCGACCATCATGTCGGCGCTGTATTTTTCGGTGCTGCGGCCGGAGGATCGCGTCGCGGTGAAGCCGCATGCGAGCCCGGTGTTCCACGCCATCCAGTATCTGTTCGGGCGCCAGAGCCGCGACAAGCTGGAGAATTTCCGCGGCTACAAGGGCGCGCAATCCTATCCGTCGCGCACCAAGGATACCGACGACGTCGATTTCTCGACCGGCTCGGTTGGGCTTGGCGTGGCGCAGACCCTGTTCGCCTCGCTGGTGCAGGGCTACGTCAAGGCGCATGGCTGGATGAAGGACCGGCCCGAGGGGCGGATGATCGCGCTGGTCGGCGACGCCGAGATGGACGAGGGCAATATCTTCGAGGCGCTGCTGGAAGGCTGGAAACACGGCCTGCGCAACACCTGGTGGGTGGTCGACTACAATCGCCAGAGCCTCGACGCGGTGGTGCGCGAGGGGCTTTGGGAGAAGTTCGAATCCATGTTCCGCAATTTCGGCTGGGACGTGGTGATCGTGAAATACGGCCGGCTGATGCAGGCGGCGTTCGCCGAGCCCGGCGGCGAGGCCTTGCGCAAATGGATCGACGCCTGCCCGAACGCGATGTATGCGGCGCTGTGCTTCCAGGGCGGCGCCGCCTTCCGCAAGCATCTTCGGGACGAGATCGGCGACCAGGGCGCGGTGTCGCAACTGATCGAAAAGCGCAGCGACGACGAATTGCTGGCGCTGATGTCCAATCTCGGCGGCCACGACATGGCCAGTATGATCGAGGCCTTTGAATCCATCGACCACGACCGCCCGGTCTGCTTCATCGCCTACACCATCAAGGGCATCGGCCTGCCGTTCCAGGGCCACAAGGACAACCATGCGGGCCTGATGACGGTTGCCCAGATGGAAAAATGGCGCGGCGCGCAAAATATCCGCCCCGGCCATGAATGGGAGAAGTTCGAGGGTCTGTCGCAGGAGCCCGCGGCGCTGGAGGCGTTCCTTGCGGACGTGCCGTTCAACCGCGACGACCAGCGCCGGCTGAGCGCGCCCGTGATCGATGTGCCCGAGCGGCTGGCGTTCACGCCGTCGCCTGCCATGTCGACCCAGCAGGGGTTTGGGCTTGTTCTCAACGAGCTCGCGCGCGGCGATACCGAGTTGGCCGGGCGCATCGTCACGGCGTCGCCCGATGTCACGGTGTCGACCAATCTCGGCGCCTGGGTCAACCGGCGCGGACTGTTCGCGCGCGCCGAGAAGGCCGACCTGTTCCGCAGCGAGAAAATTCCCTCCACCTTCAACTGGGATTTTTCCCCGAGGGGACAACACATCGAACTCGGCATCGCCGAGATGAACCTGTTCATCCTGATGTCGGCGCTGGGGTTGTCGGCCCAGATCAACGGCGAACGGCTGCTGCCGATCGCGACCCTCTACGATCCCTTCATCGAGCGCGGCCTCGATGCGCTGAACTATGCCTGCTACCAGGACGCGCGCTTCATGGTGGCGGCGACGCCATCGGGCATCACGCTGGCGCCCGAAGGTGGCGCGCATCAGTCGATCGCGACGCCCCTGATCGGGATGGCGCAGGACGGGCTTAGCTCGTTCGAGCCGGCGTTTGTCGACGAACTTGCCGTCATCATGGGTTGGGGGTTTGCGCACATGCAGCGCGAAGGCGGCGAGGGCGGTTCGGTCTATTTGCGGCTTTCGACCCGCAGCATCGAGCAGCCGCAGCGGATGATTTCGCCCGATCTGCAGAAGGGCATCACCGACGGCGCCTATTGGCTGCGCAGGCCCGGGCCGAATTGCGATGTCGTGGTGGCCTATACGGGGACCGTCGCGCCGGAGGCGATCGAGGCCATCGGCTTGATCGGCGAGAGCCGGCGGGACGTCGGCCTATTGGCGATCACCTCCGCCGACCGCCTGCATGCGGGCTGGACCGCCGCGCGGCAGTTGCGCCGCGATCGCCGCGGGACGCCATATCTCAGCCATGTCGAGCAATTGCTGGCGCCGCTGCCGCGCGACTGTGGCATCGTCACCGTGATCGACGGCCATCCGGCCGCACTCGGCTGGCTTGGCAGCGTACGGGGGCACCGCGTCGAGGCGCTCGGCGTCGAGCATTTCGGCCAGACCGGCACGATCGGCGACCTCTACCGCCACCACGGCATTGACGCCAACGCCATCATCGATGCGGCCGAAAGCCTCACCGCCGGCGCCCCGGTCCGGCACCGCAAGATGGCGGTGTAGCCTATCGCATCGCTTTTAGTCGTCGCCCCGGCGAAAGCCTGGGCCCATATGCCGCGGTAGTCGTTGTTTTGAGCGGGGGCGACGACTTCGTCTTATTACCGGCATCGTGGTTATGGGTCCGGCTTTCGTCGGGACGACGGCTGAGGCGGGCGCCCTTGCTTCCTTCACACGGCTGATTTTATATCCAGCGTCCGCCGCAACGCGGCATCCCGCATATGGCGGGTTCAATTCCCCCGGCTTTCGTGCGAGGATGCCCGCCGAACGCCCGTTCCCAATCCAATTACCCCGAAAAGAAGAGGTTTACGATGGTCAACCGCATGCAATTCTACATCGACGGCGCCTGGGTCGATCCCGTCGTCAAGAAGTCCACGCCCGTCGTGAATCCGGCGACCGAAGAGGCGATGTATGAGGTTGCGCTCGGCTCCAAGGCCGATGTCGACAAGGCCGTGGCTGCCGCCAAGCGCGCCTTCGAGACCTATTCGCAGACCAGCCGCGAGGAGCGCGTCGCGCTGCTTTCGAAGATCATCGAGGTCTACAAGACCCGCATGAAGGATATCGGCGCCGCCGTTTCCGACGAAATGGGCGCGCCGCTGCCGATGGCGGAGAAGCTGCAGGCCGGCGCCGGCCTCGGCCACCTCGCCTCCACCCTGGAAGTGCTCAAGAACTATCATTTCGAGGAGCCGTGCGGTTCCGCGGTGGTGCTGCGCGAACCCGTCGGCGTCATCGGCATGATCACGCCGTGGAACTGGCCGCTGAACCAGATCGCCTGCAAGGTCGCGCCCGCGCTCGCCGCCGGCTGCACCATGATCCTGAAGCCGTCGGAGTTCACCCCGTCGTCGGCCTTGATCTTCGCGGAAATCCTCCATGAAGCCGGCGTGCCGAAGGGCGTGTTCAACCTGATCAACGGCCTCGGCCCCGAAGTCGGCGCCGCCATGAGCGAGCACCCGGATATCGACATGATCTCGTTCACCGGCTCGACCCGCGCCGGCGTCGATGTCGCCAAGCGCGCGGCACCGACCGTCAAGCGCGTCAGCCAGGAACTCGGCGGCAAGTCGCCGAACGTCATCCTGGAAGGCGCCGACCTCACCAAGGCCGTCACCGGTGGCGTGATGCACATGTTCAACAATTCCGGACAGTCGTGCAACGCGCCGAGCCGGATGATCGTGCCGCTGTCGAAGATGAAGGAAGTGGCCGCCATCGCCAAGGCCGTGGCCGACAAGACCAAGGCCGGCGATCCCCGCGCCGAAGGCACCACCATAGGCCCGGTCGTGTCCCGTATCCAGTGGGACAAGATCCAGAAGCTGATCCAGAAGGGCATCGAGGAAGGCGCTACCCTGGTCGCCGGTGGCCCCGGTCTTCCCGAGGGCGTCAACAAGGGTTTCTATGTCCGTCCGACCATCTTTGCCGATGTCACCAACGACATGACCATCGCGCGCGAAGAAATCTTCGGGCCGGTGCTCACCATCCTCGGCGCCAAGGATGAGGAAGACGCGGTACGGATCGCCAACGACACCCCCTACGGTCTTGCCGGCTACGTCACCGCCGATACCGTGGAGACCGCCCGCAAGGTCGGCCGCCGCATCCGCGCCGGCAACGTCAACCTGCAGGGCCTGCCGAACGACCGCACCGCGCCGTTCGGCGGCTACAAGCAGTCCGGCAACGGCCGCGAGTGGGGCAAATACGGCCTGGAAGAATATCTCGAGGTCAAGGCGGTCGCGGGTTACAACGCGGCGTAAGCCTGACGCGAGAGAACAATGCAGCGCCGGGGCGGAGGACCGCTCCGGCGTTTTGCGTTTGTAAGGGTGTTAAACGAAAGGGTGTTAAACGAACGAGGCTGCGCGTCATACAACTTCGGTGTCGTCCCGGCTTTCGCCGGGACGACTCGCGGATAGCAACTGCCTATCCCCCCGGCGCGCCCTGCGTGTTCACGTAGAGTGCGTAGATCGACTGGCTCGCCGCCATGAACAGGCGGTTGCGCTTCAACCCGCCGAAGCAGACATTGGCGCAGCGCTCGGGCAGCGCGATGCGGCCGATCATGACGCCGTCGGGCGCGAACACCACGACGCCGTCGAGTTCGGGATCGCCCATGCCCCAGCCGCACCACAGATTGCCGTCGATGTCGCAGCGCATGCCGTCCGGCGTCGCCGGGCCCGCGTCGACATGCACGCGCTTGTTGGAGAGCTTGTCGCCGCTCGGTGCGACGTCGTAGGAAAGGATCTTGCGGGTCGGCACGCCCCGGGATTCGATGATGTAGAGGATCTTCTCGTCCGGCGAAAAGCACAGCCCGTTCGGACCCAGAACGCCTTCGGCGACGATGGTGGCCTTGCCGCTCTCGCCGTCGATCCGGTAGACGTTCATGTCGATCTCGGACTCCGCCACGTAGCCTTCGTAATTGCCGAGCAGGCCAAAGATCGGATCGGTGAACCAGATCGAGCCGTCGGACTTCACGATGACGTCGTTCGGCGAGTTCAGCCGCTTGCCGCCAAAGGAATCCATCAGCACCGTGATCGAGCCGTCATATTCGGTCCGCACGACGCGGCGGCCGCCGTGCTCGCAGGTGACCAGCCGTCCCTGGCGGTCGCGGGTGTTGCCGTTGGCGAAGTTCGACGGCTTGCGGAAGACGCTGACCGCGCCGGTTTCCTCTTCCCATTTCAGGATGCGCTGGTTGGGAATGTCGCTGCACAGCAGATAGCGGCCATCGCCGAACCACACCGGGCCTTCGGCCCAGCGCAATCCCGTGGTCAGCCGTTCCACCGCCGAGAGTTTCAGCCAGTATTTTTCGAAGCGGGGGTCGAGCGCGTGGATCGCGGGATCGGGATAACAGGTCGCCGGCTGCCAGCCGGCGCGCGGTGTTTTTGCTTGCGACATTTTTCCGTTCTCGTTGGTATGCTTCCTCACCGGGGGCATTTGCTAGCATTGGTGTGCGCTGGCGGCAAGCAACCGCCATTTCCACCGTCATTGCGAGCGAAGCGAAGCGATCCAGTGTAAGGGAAGCAAGCTGGATTGCTTCGTCGCGGAGCCTGTCATCGGGCGCGCGTTCGCGCGACCCGTTGGCTCCTCGCAATGACGGTAAGAGCGATGTCTTGCGGCGCAAACACCGCCGCGCCATACTCGTTTCGAGCACACAAACGAGGGAAGAAATGCCACGGATTTTGATGACCGGCGCATCAGGGGGAATTGGCACGAGCCTGCGCAAGTTGCTGCCGCCGATCTATCCGGACCTGCTGTTGAGCGACGTCAAAGCGCCCGCCGACCTCGGTGCACACGAAAAGTTCAGGGCGGCCGAGCTTTCCGACCTCGCGCAGGTCGAGGCGATCTGCGAGGGCGTCGATGGCATCCTGCATTTCGGCGGCTATTCGGTCGAAGGCCCCTGGGACAACATCCTGCAGTCCAACATCATCGGCTGCTACAATCTGTTCGAGGCGGCGCGCCGGAAGGGCGTCAAGCGCGTGGTGTTCGCGTCATCGAACCACGCGGTGGGCTTTTACCCCCGGCATCACCGGATCGGGACCGACGTGACGGCGCGCCCGGACAGCCGCTACGGCGTCAGCAAGGTGTTCGGGGAAGCGGTCGGCGCGCTCTATGCGGACAAGCACGGGCTTGCGGTCACGTGCCTTCGGATCGGCAATTTCGGCGACAAGCCGCTGGACCACCGCCGGCTCTCGATCTGGCTCAAGCCGGAGGATCTGGTGCAACTGTGCCGGATCGGGCTCGATCATCCCGACATCCATTTCGAGATTTTCTACGGCGCCTCGTATAATGAACGCTCGTGGTGGGACAACCACCGCGCCTACGACCTCGGCTATCGTCCCACCGGCCGCGCCGAGGATTTTCGCGAACATGCGTTCGCCCAGCAGGCGAAACTGCCGCCCGACCCGGTCGGCGACTTCTACCAGGGCGGCGCGTTCTGCGGCATGGAGTTCGACGGCGACATGAGCCGGATCATCGACTGGAAATAGGTGGCGGACATTCCCGGATACGAAAATTGAACGTCATTCCGGGGCGCGCGTGAGCGCGACCCCGGAATCTCGCGCTATAACCTCCAGATTCCGGGTTCAGCCCTGCGGGCTGCCCCGGAATGACGACTACATTTTGAACGGGCGACGTCGTAGGATCGGCGCGCATTAAGGAAACCCAAATGGCCGACGGACTGCGCAAGGGACTGACGAGTTATGGCGACGCCGGATTTTCGCTGTTCCTGCGCAAGGCCTTCATCAAGGCGATGGGCTATTCCGACGACGCGCTGAACCGCCCGATCGTCGGCATCACCAACACCTACAGCGACTACAATCCCTGCCACGGCAATGTGCCCCAGATCATCGAGGCGGTGAAGCGCGGCGTGATGCTGACGGGCGCGATGCCGATGGTGTTTCCGACCATCTCGATTGCGGAAAGCTTTGCATACCCGACCTCGATGTATCTGCGCAATCTGATGGCGATGGATACCGAGGAGATGATCCGCGCCCAGCCGATGGACGCGGTCGTCGTGATCGGCGGCTGCGACAAGACGCTGCCGGCGCAGATCATGGCCGCGGTCTCGGCCGATCTGCCGACCGTGGTAATCCCGGTGGGGCCGATGGTGGTCGGCCATCACAAGGGCGAGGTGCTCGGCGCCTGCACCGATTGCCGCCGGCTGTGGGCGAAATACCGCGCCGGCGAGATCGACGACACGGAGATCGAGGCCGTCAACGGCCGGCTCGCGCCGTCGGTCGGCACCTGCATGGTGATGGGAACGGCCTCGACCATGGCCTGCATCACCGAAGCGCTGGGCCTGTCGCTGCCGATGAGCGCGACGATACCGGCGCCGCATGCCGAGCGCTTTCGTTCCGCGGAGGCCAGCGGCAGGGTCGCCGCCGCGATGGCGCTCGCGAAGGGGCCAAAACCCAGCGAGTTCCTGACGCAGGCGTCGTTCAAGAACGCGCAGGTGGTGCTGCAGGCGATCGGTGGATCGACCAACGGGCTCATTCATCTGACCGCGATCGCCAACCGCACCTCGCATCGCATCGACCTGGAAGCCTTCGACAGGCTCGGCCGCGAGGTGCCGGTGCTGATCGACCTGAAACCGTCGGGCGAGCACTACATGGAGCATTTCCATCATGCCGGCGGCGTGCCCAAACTGATGGCGCAACTCGGCGACCTGATCGACCTCGATGCGAAGACCATCACCGGCGCGACGTTGCGCGAAGTCGTCGCCGCCGCAGAGGAGGTGCCCGGGCAGGATGCGATCCGCCCGCGCCACCAGCCGATCAAGCCGGAAGGCGCGATGGCGGTATTGCACGGCAATCTCGCGCCGCGAGGCGCCGTGATCAAACATTCGGCGGCGAGCCCCAAGCTGCTGCAGCACACCGGCCGCGCCGTGGTGTTCGAATCCGTGGAGGACATGACGCTGCGGGTCGACGATCCCTTGCTCGACGTCAACGCCGACGACGTGCTGGTGCTGCGCAATGCTGGCCCTAAGGGCGCGCCGGGCATGCCGGAGGCGGGCTATCTGCCGATCCCGAAAAAGCTCGCCCGCGGCGGCGTCAAGGACATGGTGCGGATTTCCGACGCGCGGATGAGCGGAACGGCTTTCGGCACCATCGTGCTGCACATCACGCCGGAATCCGCGGTCGGCGGCCCGCTGGCGCTGGTCAGGAACGGCGACATGATCCGGCTCGATGTCGCCAAACGCAGTATCGATCTGTTGGTCGACGCCAAGGAATTGGATAAACGCCGCGCTGCGCTGGCGCTGCCGGCGACGCCCGACTGGGCGCAACGCGGCTACGCGCATCTGTTCAACGAGACCATCCTGCAGGCCGACGAAGGATGCGACTTTGACTTTATGCGGGCCAAGGGGAAATAGGCGGCTTGCTGCGCTCGCACCGGCGGCAGTAGACGCGGCCGGGCCTCCCATCGCCATCTCGCAGCTGCGATCCCGCCCTTTGTTTTGTTGACTTTCGAACAACCCCAATGGGATGATCGAAGAAAATACAAGACAGCAAAAGGGGGAGACGATGCGCAAGCTGAACGGGATTCTCGCTGCAATCGCGGCCGCGTCTGCGATCATGACGGTCGCCGGCGCGTCCGCGCAGGAAGTAAAACACTATCGCTTCGCCTATGACCAGCCGAAGACGACGGGATACGGCATCCTCGGCGACATCTTCGCCGACAAGCTCAAGGCGCTGAGCAAGGGCACCATGCTGATCGATCAGTATCCCGGCGCGCAGCTCGGCCAGGAGCCGCAGGTGCTGCAGCTCGTGAAATCGGGCGACGTCGAGTTCTGCATTTCCTCCTCCGCGAACGCCGCGACGCTGTCGCCGCAGGCGGGCGTGATGTCGATGCACTTCCTGTTCCGCTCGGAAGGGCACCTCGTCAAGGCGATCGCCGACCCCGACGTATCGAAGGCGGTCAAGGCCATGATATCGGACACCGTGCAGGGCGCCCACGTCATCGCGCTGGCGACGCTCGGCCTGCGCAGCATGTATTCCAAGCGCGAGATCAAGAACATCGGCGACATGAAGGGCCTCAAGGTGCGGGTGCAGGCAACGCCCACCGAGGACACCATGTTCCCGGCCTACGGCGCGCAGATCGTGCACATGCCGTTCGGCAGCGTCTACACCTCGCTGCAGACCGGCGTGGTCGACGTCGCCGAGAACGGCGTCAACGTCTATCTCGCCAACAAGCACTATGAGGTGGCCCCGGTACTCTCGATGACCGAGCACGAGGCCAATAACAGCCTGGTGTGGGTGAGCGACAAGGTCTGGAACAGCCTGACGCCGGAGCAGCAGGGCTGGGTGCAGGCCGCGGCCGACGAGGTCAACAAGAACCAGCCTGCCAAGGCGATCGAGCTCGAACACCAGTCGCAGGAAAAGCTGAAGACCATGGGCGTGAAGGTCGTCACCGATGTTGACAAGGCGGGCTTCATCGCCGTCGCCGACCCCTATCTCGACAAGCTCGCCAAGGAACTCGGCCCGCACGCCGAAAAGGTCAAGGACCTGATCCGGGCAATCAAATAGGCCGCGATCCATCCGCATGTCGTCCCGGCGAACGCCGGGACCCATACGCCGCGGCTTCTTGGTTTGAGCGAATGGGCAGCCAACTTTCCCTGAACAATTGATGCCGGTGGTTATGGGTCCCGGCGTTCGCCGGGACGACGAGAGAGACGACGGAGAGAGTTCGCCGATGCCCATCGCCGATAAACTGGTGCTGCAGCGGCAGCATCACCTGAAATGGCGGTCGTTCGACAGGCTCGAACTGGGCCTGATGGTGCTTTGCGGGCTGTTGTGTTTCGGGTTCTCGCTCTCCGTGATGTGCGACATCGTCACCCGCACCATCGGCCATCCCTGGCTGTGGCTGCAGGAGGTGACTTCCACTTTGTTCATCTACGCGATCTTCATCGGTGCTGCGGTCGCCACCCGCCGCAACGATCATCTGTACCTGACCGCGATCTCCGATGCCTTGCACGGCACGCCGCGGCTGATCGTCGAAATCATCATCCGCGTCGTGGTTCTCGGTGTCGCGTTTTGCCTGGTCTGGTTCGGCTACATCAACTATCTGCGCGGGTTCGGAAGTTTCCGGCTGCCCTCGGGGACGCCGATCGCCTCGCTCTATGCCATCATTCCCGTCGCGGGCCTCCTGATCGGACTGTTCACCATCGAGCAGCTCGTCAACGGCATCAGGAACGGTTTCGACCATCCGGAGCCGTCGGAAGAGGACCTGCCGATCGGTCCCGTCGGCACGGGTGTGCAAACGAGGGTGGGCCTGTGAGCGCACCGCTTATCCTCGCGCTGATGTCGTTCTGCTTCCTGTTCTTCGGCTATCTCGGCGTGCCCGTGCCGTTTTCGTTGATGGCGGGCGTGTTCGTTGGCGCGCTGTTCACCGACGTCTCGCTGGCGGCGATCATCCAGAAAATCTTCGACGGCGTTGATTCCGAAGCGCTGCTGGCGATCCCGTTTTTCCTTCTGGTCGGCGAACTCATGAGCTCGGCCAATGTGGTGGTGCGGATCGCCAATCTGTCGCTGTCGCTGGTCGGGCATATCAGGGGCGGGCTGTCGCAGGTCGTCGTCGTCTTCAGCATGTTCTTCTCGGAGATGTCGGGATCGACCACGGCCGACGTCGCCGTGATGAGCCGCGCGCTAGGCGGCCCGATGAAGCGGGAGGGCTACAGCCCCGCTTTCATCGCCGCGATCATCGCCTCCGCCTCCACCATCGCGGCACTGGTGCCGCCGAGCATCACCGCCGTGGTCTATGGCGCGGTCGGCAACGTCTCGATCGCTGGCCTGTTCATGGCCGGCGTGGTGCCGGGATTGATGATCGGCTTCGGGCTGATGATCTATTGCTATTTCTTCGGTCCCTCCGGCATGCGCAAGCCGCGCGCGCCGTTTCGCCAGATCGCGTTCGCCACCGCCGACGCCGCGCTGCCGCTGATGATCCCGGTGATCCTGCTCGGCGGCATCCTGACCGGCTGGTTCACGCCGACGGAGGCCGGCGTCGTCGCGGTGGTCTATATCATCACGGTGGTAATTCCCGCGCTCAACCGCGGGCATCTGCGGAAGATCCCCTATGACTTCTGCCTCGCCGGGCTAATCTTCTCGCTGCCGCTGATCACCATCGGCGCCGCCAACGCGTTCGGCTGGATGCTGGCCTACCTGCGCGGCGCCATCGTGATCGCCGACTGGATCACCTCGATCGCCGGCAACGACCCGCATTACATGATGCTGCTGCTGGTGCTGTTGTTCACCGTGGTCGGCGATTTCATCGAGCCGGTGCCGACCATCATCATTTTCATGCCGCTGGTGAACGCGCTGACGCAGGCCGGCGAGATCAACGGCGTGCACATGGGCGTGGTGCTGATCGCAACCCTGGCGTTCGGCCTGATCACGCCGCCCTATGGGCTCGTGCTGTTGATGGCGTCGAAATTCGTCGGCGTCAGTTTTGGCAAGGCGCTGCGCGCGGCGCTGCCGATCTATGTCGTGTTCCTGGTCACCATCGTGTTCACGATCTATTTTCCGACCGTGGTGCTGTGGCTGCCGAAGCACGTGATTCCGGAATCGGTCGGCTGCTTCAAATCGCCGACGGGGACGGGGTATATCTGCCCGAATTGAAGGCGCGCAACCTCACGAGTCGTCCCGGCGAAGGCCGGGACCCATAACCCCAGGCGTTCGTTGATGCGACACGTACGAAGGCAACCGACAGCTTACGTAATATCAGCGTCACGGCGTATGGGTCCCGGCCTTCGCCGGGACGACTCGCGGGGAATCCCGGGGGCTACTTCGCCTTGCTCGTGAATTTCTTCACCGCGACGCGAAACTCGTCGGTGTGCATGGCGTAGATGATCTTCTCTTCCTCGGCGTCGAGCTGCTGCCGGGTCGGGGTGACCGCGGCCTGGTAGACCAGCGACTTGGTGCCGGCGATGGCGGCCGGCGGATTCTGCGCCAGCCGCTCGGCGAATTGCCTTGTCGCGGCTTTCAGTTCGACCGCCGGCACCACCTTGGCGACCAGGCCCCAGTCACAGGCCTGCTGCGCGGAAAAGCTGTCCTCGGCGAGGAATATCTGCAGTGCGCGCCGAACCCCGACGGTGCCGACCATGCCGACGGTGCTGCCGCCGTCCGGCGACACGCCGATCTTGGCGTAGGCCGGGGTGAAGCGGGCGGTATCGGCGGCGATGCAGAGATCGGCGACAAAGGCGAGGCCCATGCCGGCGCCGGCCGCGGAGCCGTGAACGCTCGACAGCACGATCTTGGGCATGCGCCGCAGGGTCTCGATGAAGGCGTGATAATGCTTGAGCAGTTCGCCGACCACGGGGGCGATGGTGTCGGCCTCGGCTGCGGCGCCGATGGTCTGCAGGTCGCCGCCGGCGCTGAAGGCGCGGCCTTCGCCCTCGATCACCAGCACCCGGATTTCATGGGATGCCTCGACCGCGGCGCCGAGCTGCTCCAGCTTTTTCGCGATCGAAAGGTCGATCGAGTTGAAGGCATTGGGCCGATTGAGCGTAATCGTGGCGATCGGGCCCTCGATCCGCAGCAGCGCCGGATCGTCGGGAAGGGAGGTCACGGGGGCGGACGTCGGCATGGCAGAAGCCTTTGCAGGGTGAGGGGATCGCCGGCATTTAAATAGCAGAAGGCAACAGGTGACAATCCCCGCCAAGTCTGCAAAATGCCGCCCAACCTTCCTCCTGGGCAGAGACGCTCTTGCGCCTCCTTGAACCATGAGGCCAAATAGTGCCCCCATCGTTCGGGACGCGGCCACGAGCGCCGTTCGTTATGGACGAGGCGAGCAAGCCAAAATCGGCAGAGTGAGGAGATGTCATGGGTAATTCCTGTGCGCTTGCAATTGGGTTGTTCCGATGACGCAGGGATCGGTGGTTATCGCCGGCGCCGGCCACGCGGGTTTCCAGCTCGCGGCCTCGTTGCGCCAGCATGGCTTTGGCGAGCGCATCTGCCTGATCAATGACGAGGCGCATCTGCCGTATCAGCGGCCGCCCTTGTCAAAGGCCTATCTGAAGGGCGAGGGCCGCCCCGACAGCCTGATGTTCCGCCCCGACAAGTTCTATCGCGACCAGAACATCGAGCTGATCACCGACCGCGCAGCCTTCATCGACCGCGCCGCGCGGCGGCTGGTGCTCGAGTCCGGGTCCTTTCTCGATTACGGGCATCTGGTGCTGGCCACCGGCGCGCGCAACCGCCTGCTCGACATTCCCAACGCCAATCTGCCTGACGTGCGCTATCTGCGGATCCTCGACGAGAGCGAGGCGTTGCGGCAGCGGATCGCCTCGGCCCGGCATGTCGTGGTGATCGGCGCGGGCTTCATCGGTCTGGAATTCGCCGCGACCGCGCGCATCAAGGGCCTCGAAGTCGACGTGCTCGAACTCGGCACGCGCGTCATGGCGCGCGCGGTGACGGCGGAAATCTCCGAATATTTCCAGCAGCGCCATACCGCCGCGGGGATTCGCATTCATCTGGGCGTGCAGGCTACCAGCATCGAAACCGATGGCAAGAACGTCACCGGCGTCAGCCTCAGCGACGGCCGACACATTCCGGCGGACCTTGTCGTGGTCGGCGTCGGCGTGCTGCCCAATGTCGAACTGGCCGCGGAGGCGGGCCTGCCGGTCGCGGCCGGAATCATCGTCGACCAGAATTTGTTGACCTCCGATCCCAACATCTCGGCGATCGGCGACTGCGCGCTGTTCGAAAGCCCGCGCTTCGGCGGCTCGCTGCGGCTGGAGTCGGTGCAGAACGCCACCGATCACGCGCGCTGCGTCGCGGCGCGGCTGACCGGCGATGCAAAACCCTATGACGGCCAGCCGTGGTTCTGGAGCGACCAGGGCGACGACAAGCTGCAGATCGCGGGTCTGACGACGGGTTACGATCGCGTCGTGGTGCGCGGCGACCGCGCGGAGCGATCGTTCTCGGCCTTCTGCTACAAGGCCGGCCAGCTCGTCGGCATCGAGTCCGTCAATCGCGCCGCCGATCACGTATTCGGACGCAAGGTTCTCGGCTTGAACCGGTCGGTCACGCCGGAACAGGCCGCGGATCTCGCCTTCGACCTGAAGGCGGCGGTGAAGTAGACATTCGTCATCCCGGACAAGTAAGCGCAGCGAACGCGATCCGGGACCCATACGCCGTGCCGGAGCGATCTCGCGCCAGGGTCAGACGGCTTTCCAACAACTGACATCGGTGGTTATGGGTCCCGGTGTTCGCCGGGACGAACTCGTGAAGAGTATCGCCTCGACTTCCGCAGCCGTCGGCATCGATGGTGCAGCTCCCATCCGTTGCACGCAGATCGACGCCGCGGCATTGGCGTAGGCAAGCGCGGCATCAATGGGTTTGCCCGCCGCGAGCTGGGCTGCGACCGCGCCGACGAAGCAATCGCCGGCGCCGGTGGTATCGACGGCTTTGACGGCGCGGCCCGCGATGGATAGCGACTCGCCGTGGATGAGCGCCAGCACGCCGCGCCTGCCCAGAGTCACGCAGACAATTTTGTCCTTGCCGGCCGGCAGCGACCTGGCTGCCTCAATGAACCGCGCTTCATCGTCGGTGTCGGAGAGCTCGGCCTCGGCGAGCAGGCCGAGCTCGGTTTCATTGAGGATCAGGATATCGACGAGGTCGAAGAGCTCGCGGCCGAATTTCCTGGCTGGTGCAGGGTTGAGGATCGTGGTGGCGCCGGCGGCGCGGGCGCCCGTGAAGAAAGCGCCAATCGCCGGCAGGGGGATCTCGAACTGGCTGACCGCAATGTCGCCTTTTGCCAGCGACGGCGCTTCCACATCCGCTCCGCCGACAAGCGCATTGGCCCCGGGAACGACGACAATGGTGTTGTCGGCATTGGCGACCGTGACGAGGGCCGTTCCGCTATGGGTTTCAGCGGTTTGCCTTAGGAAGCTCAGGTCGATTCCCTGGGCCGTAAGAAACGCCTTCAGCTCATCGCCGAAGGCGTCCCGACCGAGCCGGCCGATCAGCGCGACCTGCGCGCCGAGTTTTGCCGCTGATACCGCCTGGTTGGCGCCCTTGCCGCCGGGAAAATAAAGCACCGCCTGGCCCGCGACGGTTTCGCCGATGCGGGGATGCCGCTCGGCGGTTACCACCACATCCATGTTGATGCTGCCGGCAACGAAAACGCGGCCCATGCCCAATCCCAGAGCCTAATCCCAAAATTCCTTCTTGCGCCCGATCTGAAACTCCTGCTTGACGGCGTCGATATCGGCGAGCGTCGGCAATCCGGCCTCGTTGCCGAGCCGTTGAATCTTGAAGGTCGATGCCGCGCGCGCAAACTCGAAATGGTCCTGCCAGCTTTTGCCGGGATTGTTGAGATACGAAAACACGTAAGCGCCATGAAATACGTCACCGGCGCCGTTGGTATCGAGCACGCGCTCGCGCGCGATCGGGAGCGCGGGCATGGTACGAACCGCTCCTGTCTCATCGTACCAGAGCAGGCCGCGTTCGCCCATGGTGACGCCGCCGACGCGGCAACCCCGGCTCTTGAGGTAGTCCAGCATCCTCTCCGGCGTCAGGTCCATCTGCTCGCACAGCCGTTCGGCGACGATCGCGACATCGATGAACTCAAGCAGTTCGTGGGTGTTGGTGCGCAGGCCGCCGCCGTCAAGCGAGGTCAGGATGCCGGCCTCGCGACACAGTTTCGCGTAATGGATCGCGGCATCGGGTTGGTGGCCGTCGACATGCAGCGCGCGGCAGCCGCCGAGGTTGAGCAGCGGGAAGGGGTGGATGTGCTCGTCGTCGCGGCAGCGCACGATCGCCCGCTTGCCGTCCTTGGGCATGATGAAGGACAGCGACGAGGAATTGACCTTGCGCGGATGGATCGAAATTCCGTATTTCGCGCTCATGTCCTGAAACATGCGGCCGAGCCAGTCATTGGCCACCGTGGCGATCAGGTCGGGCACGATGCCGAGCTTGGCGCAGCAGAATGCCGCCGTGACGGCATTGCCGCCGAACGAGACCGCATAGGCTTTGGCGACACCTTTCTCGTCACCGGTCGGCATGTGGTCGGTAATGAAGGTAACGTCGATATAGGTCTGTCCGATGAAGAGAGCCTGCATTCGTGTTCCGTCGTGGCTGAGGGGTGGTCCCGGCCGGCGCCGCACTTTAGCACCGGTATGCCGGATCATTCGCTGAAATTATTCGCAAAGCCTGCCCGTTAATCGCTTGAGATAGCCATGTGGCGGGACTACGACCGTCCCCGGGTATCGAGTGCGCCGCGCCGGACCAACGGCCTGCGGCTGGCCTGAGTTCCTGAGACAGGAGGGAAGATGACGGTCTATTCCGGCCCGGTGTTCGACATGGCGGTCAGGCAGTTCGCCGTCATCGCCGACCATCTTTCGATCCCCTCGGACGAGCGCAATCGGCTGCTGCTGCCGAAACGGGCGCTGACCATCTCCTGTCCGATCCACCGCGACGACGGCTCGATCTCGGTTTACGAAGGCTATCGCGTGCAACATCACCTCACGCTTGGGCCCACCAAGGGCGGTACCCGTTTTGCGCCCGGCGTCGATATCGGCGAGGTGGCGGCGCTGGCGATCTGGATGAGCTGGAAATGCGCGCTGGTGGGCCTGCCCTATGGCGGCGCCAAGGGCGGCGTGCGGGTCGACCTCACGACGCTCTCCAGGCGCGAACTGGAATCGCTGTCGCGGCGCTACATGCAGGAGATGATTCCTTTCGTCGGCCCCCATACCGACGTGATGGCGCCGGACATGGGCACCAATGAGCAGGTGATGGCCTGGTTCATGGACACCTATTCGATGTACCAGGGCCGCACCGTCACCGAGATCGTCACCGGCAAGCCGGTTGCCTCCGGCGGCACCCTGGGACGGCGGGAGGCCACCGGCCGCGGCGTGGCGCATCTCGCCCGGCGCGTGATGAAGGAACTCGCGATCGACCTCAACGGCGCCACCGCGGTGGTGCAGGGTTTTGGCAATGTCGGCTCGTATGCGGCGCTCGGGTTGCATCAGTTCGGCCTCAAGGTGATCGCGGTCTCCGATCACACCGGCGCGCTCCATGACAAGGCCGGGCTCGACATTCCCGCCCTGATGCGCCACGCCGGCGAGCACGGCAGCATCGCGGGATTTTCCAACGAGCTTGCCTTTGATCCCGCGCAAATGCTGATCCTGCCTTGCGACGTGCTGGTGCCGGCGGCGATGGAGCGGGTGATCGACGCGGAGGTCGCGCAAAACCTGAAGTGCCGGGTGCTGGCGGAGGGCGCCAACGGGCCGACCACGCCGGACGCCGATCTCGTGCTGGAAAAACGCCAGGACGAGATCTTCCTCATTCCCGACATCCTCTGCAATTCCGGCGGCGTCGTCGTCAGCTATTTCGAATGGGTGCAGGACCTGCAGCAACTGTTCTGGGAAGAGGAGGAAGTGATGCGGCGCGAATATCACATCCTCGACCGTGCCTTCGAACAGATGCTGACGCGGGCGAGGGTGGACAAGGTCCCGCATCGCACCGCCGCGATGGCGATCGGCGTGGAAAAGGTCCGCGCCGCCAAGAACACGCGGGGGCTGTTTCCGTGATCACCGGACTCGACCACCTCGTCGTGCTGCTTTCCGATATCAAGGCCGGCGCGAAGGCCTATGAACTGCTGCTCGGCCGCACGCCGTCCTGGCGAAGCCAGGGCGACGGCTCCGAGACCGCGCTGTTCACCCTCGATAACATGTCGCTTGAACTGATGGCGCCTTCCGGCCATTCGCCGACGGCCGACCGCATCCGCAATGTGATAAAGATCTGGGGCGAGGGACTGGCCAGCATCTGTTTCCGCGTCGCCGACATCGAAAAGACCCATCGCCGGCTCGATCGCGTGGCGCTGACGCCGGAACCGGTGGCCGAGGTCGAAAGCCGCGATCTGGAGTCCGGCAAGACCCTGCACTGGAAGCGCACCCGCGTGGCGGCGGAACTGACGCGCGGGGTGCGGATGTTTTTCCTTGAACTGGCCGAGGGGCGCCCGCGCTCGGCGGCGACATCGGCGGCGCCGATCGTGGCGCTCGATCACGTCGTGGTTTCGACCGAGGATCCGGAGCGGGCGGCGGCGCTCTATGGCGCGCGGCTCGGCCTCGACATGGCGCTCGACCGCTCGCACAAGGATTGGGGGCAGCTGATGTTCTTCCGCTGCGGCGATCTCGTCGTCGAGATCGTGCACCGGCCGGTCGCGGGCGCCGACAAGGCCCACGACAAACTATGGGGCTTGAGCTGGCGCGTCGCCGACATCGCGGCGACGCGCGCGCGGCTTCTGGCGGCCGGCATTGACGTCTCCGAGGTGCGCGCCGGCCGCAAGCCGGGCACGCGGGTGGCGAGCGTCCGGGAAGGTACCTGCGGCATCCATACGCTGCTGCTGGAGCAGACGGCGAAGGGGCCCTGAATCGGTTGACTTCCTTACCCTCTCCCCCTGTGGGAGAGGGTGGCTGCGATGCGAAGCATCGCAGACGGGTGAGGGGTCTGTCTCCGCGGATGCAGACCCCTCATCCGGCGCACTCGCGCTTCGCTCGAGTGCGCCACCTTCTCCCACAAGGGGAGAAGGGAAGAGGGGCTCACATGCTTCATTCTCAAAGCGCGCCGCGCGTGCTACATCCGGCCTCGTGCAACGGGCGAGTAATTTGGCCAAGACAACAAAGACCCTGAAATGGCAGCGCGATCCCGAGGGGATGCGGCTTCGCATCCTGGAGGCGGCGAAGCAGGAATTCGCCGCCCACGGGCTGGCCGGCGCCCGGGTCGACCGGATCGCGGCCAAGGCCGGCGCCAACAAGCGCATGCTGTATTACCACGTCGGCAACAAGGAGGATCTCTACCTCGCGGTGCTCGAAGGCGCCTACGAGAAGATCCGCGCCGAGGAGCGCGGGCTCGACCTCGAACATCTCGATCCGCCTGACGCGATCGAGCGGCTGATTGATTTCACCTGGAATTATTTCATCCGCAATCCGGAATTTCTGGCGCTGCTCAATACCGAAAACCTGGCGCGGGCCAGGCACCTCAAGCGCTCGACCAAGGTCAAATCGATGCATTCGCCGTTCGTCGAGATGATCCGCACCGTGGTGAGGCGCGGCGTCGAAAGCGGCGATTTCGTCGTCGCAGTCGATCCGGTGCAACTCTATATCTCGATTGCGGCGCTGTGCTTCTTCTATCTCTCCAACAGCGCGACGCTGAGCGTGATCTTCGGCCGCGACCTGCTGGCGAAGGAAGCCAAGGACGAGCGGCTTGCGCACATGGTCGCGCTGGTGCTGGCGGCGCTGACGGGAAAATCGATCGCGACGTTCGGCAAGGACAAGCCGGCAAGGACGCGCGCGCAGGCAAAGCAGCCGGCCTGACCTCCCGTCGTCCCGGCCTTGAGCCGGGACCATCTCGCCGCGATTTTGATTTAAGCGGGTTGGGGCACCAGCCGGTCTCACCAACAACCAATTGGCGTTCGCCGGGACGACGGAACGTTGGAACCCGCTCGCAGGTAAATTATCGCCAGAAATCCGCTAGACAGTATTTATCCAACGGGTTAATTTGTCGGCCAGAAGCCGGTGAACCAGGGAGAGACGCGTGGCCGAAACGAGGGCCCCGACAGCCGTATCGAAGGTGCTCAACGCGGCGTGGGCGCGGCCGTTTCTGTTCCTGATTTTCATCGTGGTCGCTTGGGACGTGGCCATCCGGCTGTTCCGGATTCCGGCCTATCAAATCCCGGCGCCGGCCGACGTCGTGGTGGTGCTGTGGCAGGACTGGCCGGAATTGCTGCGGCAGGCCTGGCCCACGACTTACGCGACGATCTGCGGCTTCCTGCTGTCGGCGGTGTTCGGCATTCCCGTGGCGATGCTGATCGCGGGGTCGAAGACGGTGGAGAGCTATGTCTATCCGCTGCTGGTGTTTTCGCAGTCGGTGCCGAAGATCGCGATCGCACCGTTGTTCGTGGTCTGGTTCGGTTTTGGGATTATCCCAAAGGTGATTTCCGCGTTTCTGCTCGGATTCTTCCCGGTCGTGGTTTCCGCGGTGCAGGGCTTCAAATCAGTCGACCCTGACATGGTCGATCTGGCGCGCGCGATGCAGGGCAGCCGCTTCCATGTGTTCTGTGCCGTCAACCTGCCGCATGCGATGCCCGCGATCTTTTCGGGCCTGAAGGTTTCGGTGACGCTCGCTGTCGTCGGCGCCGTGGTCGGCGAATTCGTCGGCTCCAACTCCGGCATCGGCTACGTGCTGCAGCGCTCGATCGGCACCTTCGACCTGCCGACCATGTTCGCAGCCCTGGTAATCCTGGCGCTGATCGGCGTGGTCCTGTTCTGGATCGTCGATCGGATCGAGCGGTTTGTGATCCCCTGGCATGTCAGCCAGCGCGAGGAAGTCTTTTTCGCCGCGTAAGGCCGCGGACCATCAAGCGGCCCGCGAAGGGCGGCAGAGACAAAACACCAACGGGAGGATTGATATGATCAGGTTTTTGACAGCGCTTGCATCGGTGCTGATCTGGACGGCGCTCGCGGCAGCGCCAGCCAGGGCCGCGGACAAGGTCGTGCTGATGCTCAACTGGTATGTCTATGGCGAGCACGCGCCGTTCTACTACGGCAAGGCCAAGGGCATTTTCGCCGCCGAGAATATCGACCTTGAAATCCAGGAAGGGCGCGGCTCGGCCGCGACCACGCAGGCCGTCGCCGCCAAGACCGCCGATTTCGGCTATGTCGACGTGCCCACCATGATGCGCGCCGCGGTGAAGGGCGCCCCCGTCATCGCCACCGGCGTGCTGTTGCAGACCAGTCCGATGTCGGCGATGGGGTTCGTCGACAAGAACATCCGCAAGCCCGAGGATATCAAGGGCAAGACGGTCGCGATCACGCCGGCGGATTCCATGACGCAGATCTGGCCGCTGTTCCTCAAGAAGACCGGCTTGAAGGAAAGCGATTTCCAGACGGTGGCCGGTGACGGCCAGACCAAGCTGAACGCCGTGATCAACGGGCAGGCCGATCTGCTGCTCGGCTACGTCATGGACCAGTCGATGAAGATCAAGGATGCGACAGGCAAGGACGTCTATCCGATCAAATTCGCCGACTACGGCATCAACATGGTGTCGTCGGGCATCATCGCCAATACCGACTACGTCAAGGCCAACGCCGATCTCGTCAGGCGCTTCATGTCGGCCACGACCAAGGCGGTCGAAGCCGCCGAGAAGGACCCGAAGGGCGCGGCGCAGGCGATCCTCGACGCCAATCCGAAGGGCGGCAAGATCGACACCCTGACGCAAGGTTTTGAACTGACGATCCCGCTCTACCGCACGCCGGAAACCAAGACAAAGCGGCCATTCCAGGTCACCGACCAGAACATGACCGACACGGTCAACCTGATGGTCGAGTACGGCGGTCTCGACGCCAGGGCCAAGGACAACCCGAAGGCGTTCTACACCAACGACTATTTGCCGAAGGGCAATTCGTGAATAGAGCTTCCGGAATGTATCTTCCCGTCATTGCGAGCGGAGCGAAGCAATCCATGGCACCGCAAAGCAAGGGTGGATTGCTTCGTCGCGGAGCCTGTCATCGGGCGCGCATTCGCGCGACCCGTTGGCTCCTCGCAATGACGGCTCTTTAATGCTGAACGGGATCGGCTGAATGAGCGCAGCGACCAGAATGTCGGACGAAGGTCAACCGGGCGCGCATCTGCGCCTGGTGTCGGATCGCGTGGCCTCCGGCACGCCGGGAATCACGCTCTCCGGCGTCTCCAAAACCTACCGGTCGCGCGACGGCGACGTGCCGTCGCTGCGGCCGCTGGATTTCCACATCAATGAAGGCGAGTTCTTTGTCGTGGTCGGCCCCTCCGGCTGCGGCAAGTCGACGCTGTTGAAGATGATCTCGGGGCTGCTCGCGCCCTCGAGCGGCGAGATCCTGGTCGAAGGCGAGAAGGTGACGCAGCCCCACGGCAACGTCGGCATCGTGTTCCAGCACTCGCTGCTGCTGCCATGGCGCAACATCCTCAACAACGTCATGCTGCCGATCGACATGAAGCGATTGCCGCGCGACAAATACCTGCCGCGCGCGATGGATCTGTTGAAGCTGGTCGGCCTCGAAGGGTTCGAGAAGAAACTGCCCTGGCAATTATCCGGGGGCATGCAGCAGCGCGCCTCGATCTGCCGCGCGCTGGTGCATGACCCCAAGATCATGTTGATGGACGAGCCGTTCGGCGCGCTCGACGCCATGACGCGCGAGCGCATGAACGTCGAACTGATGCGGATCCAGCGCGAGACCGGCAAGACCGTGCTCCTGATCACGCATTCGATTCCGGAAGCCGTGTTCCTCGCCGACCGCGTGCTGGTCATGACGGAGCGGCCAGGCTCGATTGCGGCGATCTACGACGTGCCGCTGCCGCGCCCGCGTTCGCTCGATGCCATGGCCGAGCCCGTTTTCGCCGAACTGGTGCAGCGCATCCGCAAGCATTTCTTCACCCAGGCGGCTCTGGACTAGGGCAAAGGAAAGATCATGCCGCCACGATTGGCCGTGCGGGATATTTCGCTGTTCGAGCGGCCGGTTTCCTTTGCAAGGCCGTTCCGGTTCGGCGCCGTGACGATCACGTCCGCGGTGCAGGCTTTCGTCCGCGCGGAGATCGAGGTCGAGGGCAGGGGCATGTCGGTGGGCGCCAGCGCCGAGCTGATGGCGCCGAAATGGTTCGACAAGCGGCCGCAGTTTTCGCCCGAAGAGACGGTTGACCAATTGCGGCGTTCGCTGGCCATTGCGCGCGGGCTCTATCTGAACCGGCCGGGTTTCGAGACCGCCTTCGGCCTGCATGCTTCGCGCCTCGCCGCGCAAGTCGCGGCCTGTGCGAAGGAAGACATCCCGCCGCTCGCCGCCGGCTTCGGGCCGGCCGAGATCGACAAGGCGGTGCTGGATGCGCTGCTGCGCGGCGTGGGCATGAATTTCTTCGAGGGCATGGCGGCGAACGTCGCCGGGGTCGATGCGCGCCTGTCGCCCGATCTTGCGAACGCGGACATCACGCAATTCCTGGCGCGATGCGGGCGGCTGGAGCGGGTCGCCATTCGCCATACCGTCGGTCTCGACGACCGGATCGAGGGCAAGGGCGGTGTCGCCGATATCAACGAAAATGCCGGCGCGCATTATTTCAAGCTCAAGCTCAACGGCGATCCGGAGCATGATGCGGCCCGCCTGACCCGGATCGGCGGGGAACTGGCCACGCTGCCGCATGACTACCGCATCACGCTGGACGCCAACGAGCAATATGCCGATCTCTCAGGTCTTGGCGCGCTGGTCGTGCGGCTCGACGGCGACGCTGCGCTGCAGCCGATCGCGGCAAAACTGCTCTATATCGAGCAGCCGATGCCGCGCGATAGTTTCCGGCAGTCGCCGCTCGGCGCGCTGGCGCGTCGCGACATCATCATCGACGAGGCTGACAATTCCTACGACGCGTTTCCGGCGGCGCGCGCGCTCGGCTATCGCGGCATTTCTTCCAAATCCTGCAAGGGCATCTACAAGTCGATCGTCAACGCGACCCGCGCCGCCAAATGGAGCACGGACGGCGCCAAGTACTTCATATCGGGGGAAGACCTGACTTGTCAGGCCGGGCTTGCCGTGCAGCAGGATCTCGCGCTGGGCGCGCTGATCGGGGTCACCCACGCCGAGCGCAACGGGCATCATTATGTCGACGGCTTTGGTGATGCGCCGATAGCCGAGACGGAGGCGTTCCGCTCCTCTCACCCCGATCTCTATCGCGACGACGGAAACGGGATCCGGCTGTCGATCCATGGCGGCGATCTCCTGACGGGATCGCTGACGGTGCCGGGTTTTGCCAGCGGCGTGCATCCGCTGTGGCCTTCGTTGTCGCCACTCGATCAACCAAAAAAAATACTGCAGGAGCAAAAGCTATGAAGACGCAACGCCTCGGCGTGATCATGAACGGGGTCACCGGCCGCATGGGGCTCAACCAGCATCTGATCCGCTCGATCGTCGCGATCCGCGAGCAGGGCGGCGTGCTGTTGTCCAATGGCGACCGCGTGATGCCGGATCCGATCCTGGTGGGCCGCGACGCCGACAAGGTCGAGCATCTCGCAAAGCGGTTCAACGTGGCGCGTTGGACCACTGATCTCGACGAGGCGCTGGCCGACAAGAACGATACCATCTTCTTCGATGCCGCGACCACGCAGGCGCGGCCGACGCTGCTGACGAAGGCAATCAACGCCGGCAAGCACGTCTATTGCGAGAAGCCGATCGCGACCAATCTCGAGGAAGCGGTCGCGGTTCTCAAACTCGCCGCCGCCAAGGGCGTCAAGCACGGCACCGTGCAGGACAAGCTGTTCCTGCCCGGTCTGAAGAAGCTCGCCTTCCTGCGCGATTCCGGGTTCTTCGGCCGCATCACCGCGGTGCGCGGCGAGTTCGGCTACTGGGTGTTCGAGGGCGACTGGCAGGAGGCGCAGCGGCCATCGTGGAATTACCGCAGCGAGGATGGTGGCGGCATCATCCTCGACATGGTCTGCCACTGGCGCTACGTGCTCGACAATCTCTTCGGCGACGTCGAAAGCGTGAGCTGCCTCGGCACCACGGATATTCCCGAGCGCTGGGACGAGAAGGGGAAGAAATACAAGGCGACGGCGGATGATTCCGCCTACGCCACCTTCCGCCTCAAGGGCGGCGTGGTCGCGCATATCAACATGTCCTGGGTGACGCGGGTCTATCGCGACGACCTCGTCACCTTCCAGGTCGACGGCACCCACGGCTCGGCGGTGGCCGGGCTTTCCGAGTGCATGATCCAGGCCCGGCAGGCGACGCCGCGGCCGGTGTGGAATCCGGACGAGAAGCGGCTGCACGATTTCTACGCCGATTGGCAGAAGCTGCCTGACAACACCAGCTACGACAACGGTTTCAAGGAGCAGTGGGAGATGTTCATCCGGCACGTCTGCGAGGACGCGCCGTACAAATTCACGCTCTTGGAAGGCGCCAAGGGCGTGCAGCTCGCCGAATGCGCGCTACAGAGCTGGCGCGAACGGCGCTGGATCGACGTCGCGCCGATCAAGGTGTGAGGAGAAGGCGCCATGAACAGACCGGTTTTGCCCGTCTCGTCGTATCAGCTGAAATTGCCGAAAGCCGATCGTTCGATCGAGACCTATCGCCTGGCGGCGTCGCGGACGTTTCCCGCGAAACTGCAGGGCACGCTGAACCGCGTGGCCTTTTCCGCAGCCCATGTGGTGTCCGATCCGCTCGCCGATGTCGATCCGTGGCTAACCGCCGCCGTCGACTGGGACAAGACGATCGCGTTCCGCGAACACGTCTGGGACCTCGGTCTCGGTGTGGCCGAAGCGATGGACACCGCGCAGCGCGGCATGGGGCTGGACTGGCCGACCTCGCTGGAATTGATCCGGCGTTCGGTGAAGGCTGCGAAGGCGACGCGGCGACGCGCTGGTGTTTTCCGGCGCCGGAACGGATCATCTGGCGCCGGAAGATGCGAAGAGCCTCGACGACGTGATCCGCGCCTATGAGGAGCAGATCGCGGCGGTCGAGAAGGCCGGCGGGCGGATCATCCTGATGGCGTCGCGGGCGCTGGCGAGGATCGGCCGCAACCCGGATGATTACGTCAAGGTGTACGACCGCGTGCTGTCGCAGGTGCGCGAGGGCGTGATCATCCACTGGCTCGGCGACATGTTCGATCCGGCATTGGCGAATTACTGGGGCACATCAAGTCTCGACGCGGCGATGGATGTCGCGGTCGGCGTCATCAACGCCAACGCCGCGAAGGTCGACGGCGTCAAGGTCTCGCTGCTCGACAAGCAGCGCGAGATCGACATGCGCCGCCGGCTCGACCAAGAACGTGAAGATGTATACCGGCGACGATTTCAACTACGCCGAACTGATCGCCGGCGACGACAGGGGATTTTCCCACGCGCTGCTCGGCATCTTTGACGCCATTGCGCCAGCGGCATCCTACGCGCTGTCGCGGCTCGCGGCGGGCGATGCGGCCGGTTTCCACGACGTGCTGGGACCGACGGTGCCGCTGTCGCGGCATATCTTCAAGGCGCCGACGCGGTTCTACAAGACCGGAATCGTGTTCATGGCCTATCTCAACGGCCACCAGGATCATTTCACCATGGTCGGCGGGCAGGAGAGCACGCGCTCGACGCTGCATCTCGCCGAACTGTTCCGCCTCGCAGACCAGGCCGGGCTGCTTGGCAACCCTGAACTGGCGACGCGGCGGATGAAGGCGGTGCTGGCCTCGCGCGGCATTGAGGCGTGATGCGGGATTTTTCGGCCGATCATCGCTGGCTGTCGCTGAACACGGCGACCGTCCGCAAGCAGGGCGATCTCGCTGACATCATCGAGGCCTGCGCGCGGCACGCCATCCGCGCCATCGATCCCTGGCGGGACCAGGTCGCCGCCATCGGGCTCGATCGCGCGGCGCGCGCCGTGCGCGATGCCGGGCTGGAGCTGTCGGGCTATTGCCGCGGCGGCATGTTCACCGCCGACGCCGCGCATCGGATCGAGGTGCGTGACGATAACCGCCGCACTGTGGACGAAGCAAAGGCGCTCGGCGCGCCCTGCGTCGTGCTGGTGGTCGGCGGCCTGCCGCAATATTCGCGACCGGGCAGCGCGGCGTCGAAGGATATCCTGGGCGCGCGGGCGCAGGTCGAGGACGCCATCGCCGAGATGATGGCGTACGCGCGCGAAGCAAACATGCCGCTGGCGATCGAGCCGTTGCATCCGGCCTATGCCGCCGATCGCGCCTGCGTCAACACCACAAGACAGGCGCTCGACATCTGCGACCGGCTGGACCCGCTACGCACAGGTGCGCTCGGCGTTGCGCTCGACGTCTATCACATCTGGTGGGAGCCGGAGGTGCTGCCGCAGATCGCGCGGGCGGGGAAAGACCGCCTGCTGGCGTTCCACGTCTGCGACTGGCTGGTGCCGACGAAGGACATCCTCAACGACCGCGGCATGATGGGCGACGGCGTGATCGACATCAGGGCGTTGCGCGGCGCGGTCGAGGCGCAGGGTTTCGCGGGGTACTCCGAGATCGAGATTTTTTCCAATACCTGGTGGGACCAGCCGATGGACGAGGTTTTGCGCACTTGCATCGCCCGGCACCGCTCGGTGGTTTGACGCTCCCGGCACCGGCACACTCCATCGTCGTCCCGGCCAAGCGAAGCGCAAGCCGGGATCCATAACCACAGGCGACCGTATCATGCGGCGGTCTGGCCACAGCGCGATGCACGTCCAACATCGGTGGTGATGGGCTTTCGCAGGGACGACGTTGGAGAAGCCCTCGCGGCTTCAGTCCTTGCGCATATGCCCCCAGTTCTCGTCCCAGTCGGCGCCGGTGGAATCGACGACGCGGCCATCGGCTTCGAAGAACTTGTTGGGGACCTGGAACATCGCAAGGATCAAGGCGCCTTCCGGACACCAGGCCGCGTGGCGGCTATGCGGCTCGCGCCAGATGAATTCGCCCGCCTTGCACGCGATGCCCTCCGCCGGACCTTCCTTGTCGACGAGGCTGCCCTCGAGCACATAAGTCTGCTCGATGTTGACATGCTCGTGGTCGGGCAGCACCGAGCCCGGCGCAAACCGCATCAGGGCGGTCATCAGGCCGGTGGTGCGGTCGAACAGCAGCGTCTTGGCCTCGCAGCCGGGGAAGCGGGTCTTCTGCCACTCCATGTTCTGCGGCTGAACCAGGTGCGAATGGGTGTCCGCAGTCTCATGACCCTTCGGCGTCACGGCGTCCATGACGAAGCTCCGTTCCAACTGAACCGGAAGCAACCCTAGCAGCTTTGCCGGCACGCGTCAGCCTACGGAGACTTCGCGAAGATGCTGCACTGCATCACATGCACTAAGCAACCGCGCACGGCACTTTCAAAAATCCGCGGAAGCGGGCGCGGCCGCCGCGCACCGGCTCGCCGTTCAGCACATAGCCGGGGAACCGTGCCAGGAATCGCGAGATCGCGATCGCGCCTTCGAGCCGGGCCAGCGCCATCCCCGCGCATTGATGCGCGCCGGTGGCGAACGCCAGATGCCGGTTCGGCGTGCGGCCGACGTCGAACGTTTCCGGGTCGGTGAATTGGGCGGGGTCGCGGTTGGCGGCGCCGATGCACAGCGTGATCGACGTGCCGGGCGCAAGCGTGACGCCACCGAGTTCGACCTGCTCCGTCGTCATGCGGTTGCCGAGCTGGTTCGAGCTTTCGTATCGCAAAATCTCTTCGACCGCGGTCTTGATCAGATCAGGGTGTTGGATCAGCCGCGTCTTCTGCGCAGGGTGGCGCGACAACGCCACCAGCCCGTTGCCGATCAGATTGGTGGTGGTCTCGTGGCCGGCGTTAAGCAGGAAGATGCAATTATGCAGCAATTCCTTTTCCGTCAGACGTTCGCCGTTGTCCTCTCCCTGGATCAGCCGCGTCAGCACGTCGCGATCGGGATTGCCCGGTTTTACCCGGCGCCGCGCCACCAGGATTTCCAGATAGCCGAGAAAATCCTTCACCGCCGCATTGCCGCGGGCAAACGCCTCGGGGCTAATCACCGGCTCCAGCGCGCCCAGGATCGCCAGCGACCAGTCGCGCAGGGGCTCGCGCTCGTCGCGGGGCACGTCGAGCAGATTGCCGATCACTTCAATGGGAATCGCGGCGGCAAAATCGTCGATCAGATCGACATTTTGCTTCGCGGCAAGGCCATCGAGCAGCCGGTCGACCAGCGCGAGCAGATAAGGCTCCATTTCCGCGATGGCGCGGGGTGACAGCGCGCCCATGATCAACCGCCGCACCCTTGTGTGCGCCGGCGGATCGTTGAAGACGAGGCTGGTCGTGTGGTGCTCGTAGAGCAGGGAGGCGCCGTATTTCGGCGCGAACTCCTTCTTCTTGTCGGAGGAGAACTGCCTGGTGTTCTTGTAGGCGCCGACCAAGTCGTCGTAGCGCGTCAGGAACCAGGACCCGTTGGGCATGCGCTTGACCGGCTCATGCTCCCGCAGTGCACGATAAACCGGGTAGGGGTCGGCATAGAATTCCGCCGTCAGTTTCTCGATGTCGAAACGGGCCGCCAGCTCTCGCGCGTTCGCATTCATGCTGCCATACTCTTTGGGGAGACCGATATGCCGTTTTTGCTCTTTCCGAAACGGGCTCAGGCACTAAAGTCCCGCAACCGCAAATACAGTCTCGCCCAACCGACTGGAAATGGAAATGCACGCCCGCACCGAAGCCACCGAGACTGCGCCCGCCTGGCCCGAGGAGATATTCAATATTCTGCAGCGCTTCGAGGTTCGGCAGGTACCTTACGTGCCGGATGCCGGGCATTCCCAGCTGATCGAACGCGTGTTGGGTGCCTCCTCGATGCGGGGGATACCGCTCACGACCGAGGAGGAGGGCGTGGCGCTGCTGGCCGGCGCCTGGGCTGGCGGCCAGCGCGGCGTGCTGTTGATGCAGTCGAGCGGCGTCGGCAATTGCGTCAACATGCTGTCCCTGACCCAGATCTTCCGCTTTCCGTTCCTGACACTGGTGACGATGCGCGGCGAATGGGGCGAGTTCAATCCGTGGCAGGTGCCGATGGGCTCGACCACGCAGGGCGTCTTCGAATTGTGCGGCATCAAGGTGCTACGCGCCTCTCACCCGGACGAGGTGCGCGAAGTCGTCGAGGCCGCGGCGGGGCAGGCCTACAACGCCTGCACGCCGACCGCCGTTCTCCTGTCGCAGCGCCTGATCGGGGCAAAGGTCTTCACCAAATGAGCAAAGCCAATCTTCTCGATCGTCGCGCCGTCGTCTCCGGGCTGCTGGCGGACCGCAAGAATGCCATCGCCGTCGGCGGACTGGGCGCCTCAACCTACGATATCGCCGCGGCCGGCGATCACGACCGCAATTTCTATCTTTGGGGCGCGATGGGGGGCGCCGTCATGATCGGGCTCGGCATCGCGCTGGCGCAGCCGAAGCTGCCCGTTGTCGTCATTACCGGCGACGGCGAGATGCTGATGGGGATGGGGAGCCTCGCCACAGTGGGCCTGCAGAAGCCGAAGAATCTCACCATCGTGGTGCTGGACAACGAGGTTTATGGCGAGACCGGCGGGCAGGCGAGCCACACCGCTGCGACCGTCGATCTCGTCGGCGTCGCCAAATCGTGCGGGATCGCCGATACCCGCGCGATGGCGACCATGGCCGAGATCGAGGCTTTTGCCGCGGATATGCAGGACACGGCCAGCGGGCCGCGCTTCGCCAGCGTCAAGATCGACAGCGCCAACCTCGAGCGTGTGCTGTCGAGCCGCGACGGCACCTTCATTGTGAACCGTATCCGCGGATCGCTCGGGTTCAGCCCGATCTAACGTTCTCGTGAACGTGTGCGGCGCAGCAAATTTGTTGACATTTGCTAAGGTGAGTGCTTACTCACAAGATGAGCACTTTGCGAATGACTGGCGACTTGCGGCGGCAGCTGATCCTCAGCGCCGCGAAGCGTTGCTTTGCCCGCCACGGCTTCGCGGGAACCACAACTAAAAGCGTCGCGGCAGCGGCCTCGATTTCGGAAGGCTTGCTGTTCAAGCACTTTCCGACCAAATCGGCGCTATATGCGGAAATCCTTGCGGAAGAATGCGAAGCAGATCCGGCGTTGCACCGCTTGTTGGGGCTGGCGCCTTCGACGGAAACCCTGGTTGTCCTGATTCGCTGCATGGTCCGCCATTTCCAGGGCATCTCGGCGGCTCCCGACCAGGAGGAGGCCCAGCGGCTCCGCCTCATGGTCACCAGCCATCTCGACGACGGAGAATTCGCCCGGCTGATTTACGAGAAGGTCGGGAGCCTGCTCGGACCCGTCTTCACAGCCTCGCTGGAGCGCGCGGTGGCGGCCGGGGAAGCGAGCCGGATCGGCAGCGAGCCGATGAACCTGTTCTGGTTTGCCCATCACGCCGTGCTGATGGCGACCTTGACGCGGATGCCGTCGGTGCCGTGTCTTCCCTACGGCAAGTCGGCCGATCTCGAACGGCAGCTTTGCGAATTCATTCTCCGCGGCATTGGACTGAACGAAACCGCCATTGCCTGCTATCTGGATCGCGAGTTGCTGGACGATCCGGGGCAGAAGGTAGCTGCAGAAGGTGCATGACATGAACATCGCAACGGAACCGAAGATCGCTGGCAAGCCGATCGTGGAGCAGCCGCGCAAGCGCCCGGTGCGGATGGTGCGCTGGTTCATCATCGTTGGCTTGTTGCTTGCGGCGCTGGTCGGCGGCTTCGTCTGGTTCAATTATTTCCGCGGCCAGATGATCGCGCAGTTCTTCGCCAACAACAGGCCGCCGCCGACCAGCGTGAGCATTTCGGAGGCGAAATCCGAAGTGATTCCGAATCTGTTGACCGCGGTCGGCGATCTCGCCGCCGTGCATCAGGTCAACGTCACTTCCGACGTCTCGGGCCGCATCACCGACATCATGTTCACCGCCGGCGCCAGCGTGAAGGCCGGCAGTCCTCTGGTGCAATTGTTCGACGCTCCCGACCAGGGCGATCTGGCGAGCTTCAAGGCGCAGGCCACCGTGGCGCAGCTGTCGCTGGATCGCGCCAAGCAGCTTGCGTCGCGCCAGTTCGGACCGCAGGCGACGGTCGATTCCGCGCAAGCCGCCTTTGACCAGGCCAATGCCGGCATCGCGAAGACCGAAGCGATCATCTCCCAGAAGATGGTGCGCGCGCCGTTCGACGGCGAACTCGGCGTCCGCCATGTCGAGGTCGGCCAGTTCCTCACTGCCGGCACCCAGATCGTGACGCTGACCGACCTGTCGCAGCTCTATGCCAACTTCACGGTGACGGAAAAGGACAGCGCGGCGCTCAAGGTCGGACAGACCGTGCGCATCGCGGTCGACGCCTATCCCGGCCGGACCTTCGAGGGCAAGATCACCGCGATCGAACCGCAGATCGCCACCGATACGCGCAACATCCGCGTCCAGGCCACGCTCGACAACCCCGAACACATCCTCAAGCCCGGCATGTTCGCCACCACCACCGTGGTGCTGCCCGACAAGCCGCCGGTCGTCACCGTTCCCGAGACCGCCGTCGATTATACGCTGTACGGCGACTCGGTGTTCCTGATCACCGAGAAGAAAGAGGCTGACGGCAAGACCAGCCTGACCGCCGTTCGCACCTTCGTGCGCACCGGCAACCGCGTCGAGGGGCGCGCCGAGATCCTCTCCGGGTTGAAGTCTGGCGATCGCGTGGTCGCGGTCGGCCAGCTCAAACTGCAATCGGGCGCGGCGGTCGCGATCTCGACCGATCCGCAACCCTCGATTCCGGCGAATCCGCCGCGTTACTGAAGCATGATCCGGAAAAGTGGGAACCGGTTTCCCCAAGAGATTCATGCTTGAACAGAAAGATGAGATCAGGATCCGGCTCAGCCGGACCATGATCTAACGGAGCGCATCGCGATGGTCTGGACCGATATTTTCATCAAGCGACCCGTGCTGTCTGTGGTCGTGAGCCTGCTGATTCTTCTGATTGGCTTTCGGGCCGCGACCAGCCTGCCGATCCGGCAGTACCCGAAGCTGTCGAATACGGTGGTGAACGTCACCACCGTCTATCCCGGCGCCTCGGCCGGTCTGATTCAGGGTTTCATCACCACGCCGATCGAGCAGGCGGTGGCGTCCGCCGAAGGCGTCGACTACATGACGTCATCGTCGGTGCAGGGCACCAGCACCATTCAGGTCTACATCAAGCTGAATTTCGATCCGAACCAGGCGCTGACCGAAGTCCTCGCCAAGGTGAATTCGGTCAAATACCTCATCCCGAAGGAATCCAACGACCCGATCGTGACCAAGACGACCGGCCAGACCACCGCCGTGATGTATCTCGGCTTCTCCAGCGAGGTGCTCACGGGCTCGGCAATCTCGGACTACCTGACGCGCGTGGTTCAGCCGGTGCTTTCCACCGTCGATGGCGTCGCCTCGGCCGATATTCTGGGCGGCCAGACCTTCGCGATGCGGCTGTGGCTCGATCCTGTCCGCATGGCCGGCCGCAGCGTTTCGGCCGCCGATGTTTCCGCCGCGATCGCCGCCAACAACTTCCAGGCCGCAGCCGGCCAGGCCAAGGGCTATCTCATCGTCTCCAACGTCTCGACCAATACCGACCTGAAGAATCTCGACCAGTTCAAGCGCATGATCGTCAAATCAAAGGACGGCGGCTTCGTGCGCTTGGAGGACATCGCCACCGTCGAACTCGCGGCGCAGAGCACTGATGCCAGCGTCGCCTTCAGCGGCGAGCATGCGATTTTCATCGGCGTGCAGGCGACGCCGCAAGGCAACCCGCTGACGCTGGTCAAGGGCGTCCGCGCGCTGTTCCCGGAGCTGGAACGCAATCTGCCGCCGTCGATGAAAATGAAGGTGGCCTACGATTCCACCAAATTCATCCAGTCCTCGATCGATGAGGTCGAGAAGACGCTCGGCGAGGCGGTCATCATCGTGATCGTGGTGATCTTCCTGTTCCTCGCCTCGTTCCGCTCGGTGGTGATCCCGGTCGTTACCATCCCGCTGTCGCTGATTGGCGTCTGCAGCCTGATGCTGATCGCGGGGTTCAGTTTCAACCTGCTGACACTGCTGGCGATGGTCTTGGCGATCGGGCTCGTGGTCGACGACGCCATCGTGGTGGTGGAGAACATCCACCGGCATCTGGAGGAGGGCAAGCCGCCGGTGCAGGCGGCGATGCAGGGCGCGCGCGAGATCGTCGGCCCCGTGATCTCCATGACCATCACGCTCGCCGCGGTGTATGCGCCGATCGGCTTCCTCGGCGGTCTGACCGGTTCGCTGTTCCGCGAATTCGCCTTCACGCTGGCCGGCTCGGTGATCGTGTCCGGCGTGATCGCGCTGACGCTGTCACCGATGATGTGCTCGGTTTTCCTCAAGAGCGCCGAAGAGGGACGGTTCGCAAAAATCGTCAACCGGGTGTTCGGAGCGATGACGCGCTGGTACGGCCGCAGGCTCGACCGCTCGCTCGACTACCGCCCGATCACGATGCTGTTCGCGGTGACGATCCTGGGTCTCGCCGGCTTCCTGTGGATGCATACCGCAAGCGAACTGGCGCCCGAGGAAGACCAGGGCATCGTGTTCGCGGTGACCAAGGCGCCGAAATACGCCAACATCGACTATCTGGATTTTTACGGCGAGAAGCTCGACAAGGTGTTTGCCAGCTTTCCCGAGACCGATCTGCGCTTCGTCCTGAACGGCATCAACGGCCCGCAAGGCGGCATCGCCGGCATGCTGCTGAAGCCGTGGGACGAGCGGAAGCGCTCGTCGATCGCGCTAAAGCCGCTGGTGCAGGCGCAGCTCAGCAAGATCGAAGGCGTCAACGCCTTCGCGTTCAACCTGCCGCCCTTGCCCGGCGGGCCCGGCGGTTTGCCGGTCCAAATGGTGATCAACTCCACCGCCGGCTTCCAGGCGGTTTATGAGCAGATGCTGAAGCTGAAGGACGCCGCGCGCAAGAGCGGGCTGTTCATCGTCTCCGACAGTGATCTCGACTTCAACCAGCCGGTGGTGCGGGTCAAGATCGACCGCTCGAAGGCGAGCGATCTCGGCATCACCATGGCGAACATAGGCAGCACGCTGGCGACGCTGCTCGGCGGAAACTACGTTAACCGCTTCAACCTCGAAGGACGCTCGTACCAGGTGATTCCGCAGGTGCCGCGCGACCGGCGGCTGTCCCCCGAGGCGCTCAGCGGATATTATGTGCCGACCAATACCGGCCAGCAGGTGCCGCTCTCCACCATCGTCTCGATCGAAACGGCGACCGATCCGAACGCGCTGACCCACTACAACCAGTTGAACTCGGCCACGTTCCAGGCGGTGCCGATGCCCGGGGTGACCGTGGGCCAGGCGGTCGACTTCCTCGAAGGCGAGGCCAAGAAGATGCCGGCGGGCTTCAGCCACGATTATCTCGCCGACTCTCGGCAATATGTGCAGGAAGGCAACCAGCTCACGATCACCTTCGGCTTTGCGCTGATCATCATCTTCCTGGTGCTGGCGGCGCAATTCGAGAGTCTGCGCGATCCCTTCGTCATCATGGTCAGCGTGCCGATGGCAATCGTCGGCGCACTGATTCCGCTGTTCTTCGGCCTGGCGACGATGAACATCTATACCAAGGTGGGTTTGCTCACGCTGGTCGGCCTCATCACCAAGCACGGCATCCTGATGGTGGAGTTCGCCAATGAGCTGCAACTCAAGGAAGGTCTGGACAAGCGCTCAGCGATCGAGATGGCGGCCCGCATCCGGCTTCGCCCGATCCTGATGACGACCGCGGCGATGGTCACCGGCCTGCTGCCGCTGCTGACCGCCGCGGGCGCCGGCGCGGCAAGCCGGTTCTCGATCGGCCTCGTCGTCGTCGCCGGCATGTCGATCGGTACCCTGTTCACGCTGTTCGTGCTGCCGGCGGTCTATGTGTCGATCGCCACCGACCACCGGGCGGCGGCAAAGTCCGAGCGGGCCAAGGAGATCGCCGATTTTGATATGGGTTCGAAGGCCCTGAAGCCGACCTAGGGCCGGTCTCGATCCAGCCGGCGGCAACCGCTGTGGCGGTGGCCGCCGTGCTCTTCGCGTCGCTCCCGGATATCAAGCCATCGGACGGGTGCACTCTGCCTAATCCATCCCGCAGTGCGGCAAGAGACAAAAGCGCCTCTTCTTGCTAACTTCGGCGGGATGAGCATTTCCCTCCACCCCGACGCTCCAGGCCAAACGCTGGCGGACCCGCCTGCGGCCGAGGCGGCGCCGGCGGCGGGCTCGACGGGGACCAGGATCCGCAGCCGGCTGTTCACCAAATACGTCGCGCTGTTTGTCGCGGTGGTCGGCGTTGCGCTGCTATCCAACGGGATTTTCGAGGTTTTCTTCTATTACCGCGAGCACAAGGCGGCCCTGATCCGGATTCAGCACGAGCAGGCGGAAGCCGCGGCGGCGAAGATCGGCCAGTTCGTCAAGGAAATCGAAAGCCAGCTGGGCTGGACCACCCAGCTGCCGTGGTCGGCGGGATCGGTCGAGCAGCGCCGGTTCGACGCCTTGCGGCTGCTGCGACAGGTGCCGGCCATCACCGAGCTGGCGCAGGTCGATTCATCAGGCAAGGAACGCCTGAGGGTGTCGCGGCTCGCCATGGATGTCATCGACTCCGGTCTCGACCTGTCCAAGGACCCGAAATTCAGCGAGGCCGTCGCCCACAAGGTCTATTACGGGCCGGTCTATTTCCGCCGGGAGTCGGAGCCCTACATGACGCTGTCGCTGGCCGGTACCCGCAAGGATGCCGGCGTCAGCATCGCCGAGGTCAATCTCAAGCTGATCTGGGACGTGGTCTCGCAGATCAAGGTCGGCGAGCACGGTCATGCCTATGTGGTCGGCCCGCAGGGACGCCTGATCGCGCATCCCGACATCAGCCTGGTGCTGCGCAACACCGACATGTCGAAGCTTTTGCAGGTGCAGGCCGCGCAGGCCGGCAACACCGGCGCCGACCTCGAATCGCTGCAGGGGACCAAGAACATCCAGGGCCAGGAGGTGCTGACGGCTTCCGCGCCGATCGCGCCGCTGGGCTGGACCATGTTCGTGGAATTGCCGGTGGAGGAGGCCTACGCCTCGCTGTATCTGGCCTTGCAGCGGCTCGCGCTTGTGCTGGCGGCGGCGTCGATCTTCGCGGTGCTGGCGGGGATCTTCCTGGCCCGCCGGATGGTCGGCCCGATCCAGGCGCTGCGCGCGGGCGCCGAGCGCATCGGCAGCGGCGATTTCGCCCAGCGCATATCGATCAAGACCGGCGACGAACTGGAAGGCCTCGCCAACCAGTTCAACGACATGGGCGCGCGGCTGCAGGAATCCTATGCGGACCTGGAGCACAAGGTCGAGCAGCGGACGGCTGAGCTGAGCGAATCGCTTGAACAGCAGACTGCGACATCGGAAGTGTTGGAAGTCATCAGCTCGTCTCCGGGCGAACTGGAGCCTGTGTTCCGGAAGATGCTCGAGAACGCCGCACGTGTCTGCGGGGCGAATTTCGGTACAATGAATCTGTGGGATGGCGAGAAATACAATATTGTTGCCGATCACAATATCCCGCCCGAGTTCTCAGCCTTTCGGCAGCGGACACCGATTTTTCCGCAGCCCGGGACGACGCTTGCGACCATTATCGAGACGCATCAGCCGGTCCAGGTCGATGACCTCAGGAACAGTCCGGGTTATCGGGCCGGTGTTCCCAATGTGGTTGGGATGGTCGATGTCGCCGGCGCCCGAACGCTCCTCGCGGTGCCCATGTTGAAAGAAGGCGAACTGATGGGAGCGATAACCATCATTCGCCAGGAGATTCTGCCGTTCACGCCCAAGCAGATTGCATTGGTCGAAAGTTTTACGAAGCAGGCTGTCATCGCGATAGAAAACACGCGCCTGCTCAAGGAATTGCGCGAACGTACCGACGATCTGACGGAATCCCTGCAGCAGCAGACCGCGACCGCCGATGTGCTCAAGGTCATCAGCCGTTCGGCGTTCGACCTCAAATCCGTGCTGACGACGCTGACCGAATCGGCGAAGGCGCTGTGCGGTGCATCGCTCGGCATCGTCTGCCTGCGCGACGGCGAGGTGATGCGGCTGCAAGCCGAGTCCGGCTGCACGCAGGCCTTCATCGATTTCATGCATGCCAACCCGATCAGGGCGGGGCGCGACACCATCACCGGGCGGGTCTTCACGGACGGCAAGCCCGTCCACGTTCCCGATGTGCAACTCGACCCCGAATATAATTTCGGCCAGGCGCCGATGATCGGCGATTACCGGGCGGTGCTCGCCGTCCCCCTGATGCGCGACGGCGCGGTCGAGGGCGTGCTGCTGCTGGGAAGGCCGGAGCCCGGACCGTTCGGCCAGCGCCAGATCGATCTGGTCCAGACCTTTGCCGACCAGGCCGTCATTGCCATCGAGAACGTGCGCTTGTTCGAACAGGTGCAGGAGCGGACCAAGGAACTGTCTCTGTCGCTGGAGGATCTGCGCACCGCGCAGGACCGTCTGGTGCAGACAGAAAAACTCGCTTCGCTCGGCCAGCTCACCGCCGGCATCGCCCACGAAATCAAGAACCCGCTCAATTTCGTCAACAATTTCTCGGCGCTGTCGGGCGAATTGATCGATGAACTCAACGAGGTGCTCACGTCGGCCGCGCTCGACGACAAGACCCGCGAGGAGATCGACGAACTCACCCACATGCTGAAGGGAAATCTCGAAAAGGTCGTGCAGCACGGCAAGCGCGCCAATTCGATCGTCAAGAACATGCTCTTGCATTCGCGCGAAGGAGCGGGCGAGCACCGGCCGGCCGATATCAACGCGATCGTCGAGGAGAGCCTCAATCTCGCCTATCACGGCGCGCGCGCGGAGAAGTCGGGCTTCAACATCACGCTGAAACGCGATCTCGATCCCGATGCCGGCATGATCGACCTTTATCCGCAGGAGATCACGCGCGTGTTCCTCAATTTGATCTCGAACGGCTTTTATGCCGCCACCAAGCGCAAGGAGGCGGGAGAGGCGGATTTCGAGCCGATGCTGAGCGCGACCACGAAGAACCTCGGCAGCAAGGTCGAGATCCGGATCCGCGACAACGGCACCGGCATTCCGCGCGCGGTCAAGGAGAAGATGTTCAATCCGTTTTTCACCACCAAACCCGCCGGCGAGGGCACCGGACTTGGCCTGTCGATGAGCCACGACATCATCGTGAAACAGCATGGTGGCAAAATCGACGTCGATACCGAGCCCGGATCATTTACTGAATTCATTATCACGCTGCCGCGGACGGCGGCGGCACAGCCGATGGCATGATCCCGAAAAGTGGAGACCGGTTTTCGGAAAAGATCACGCCAGAACAAGATGACCGACGGGTCTGATTCAGCGAAGCTGGATCAGACCCTGGCCTGGAGGCAAAAATTGAGCGTTTACATCCTCGTCGTCGATGACGAGCCCGACGTCGAAGCCCTGTTCCGCCAGCAATTCCGGCGCGACCTGAAATCCGGACGTTTCACGATGGAATTTGCACCGTCGGCGCCGGCGGCGCTGCTGCGGGCCGTCGAGGTCAGGGATCCGTCGCTGATCCTGATTCTGTCCGACATCAACATGCCCGGCATGAGCGGGCTTGAGATGCTGCCGAAGGTGCGTGCGGAGCGGCCCGACGTTCCCGTCATCATGATCACCGCCTATGGCGACGCCGAAACCCGCCGCAAGGCGATCGAACGCGGGGCGGTCGGCCTTTTGACGAAACCGATCGATTTCGCGCTGCTGCGGAACGAGATCGATACCAGGCTCGGGCAGGCCGCATGACCGCCACCATCCTGGTTGTCGACGACGAGCCCGATCTCGAGGCGCTGGTGCTGCAGAAGTTCCGCCGCCAGATCCGCGACGGCGCGGTTGCCTTCGTATTCGCCCATGACGGCATCGAGGCCCTGGAGTTGATCGAGCAGCATCCGCATGTCGACATGGTGGTGTCCGACATCAACATGCCGCGGATGGACGGGCTGTCGCTGCTCGCGAGGCTGCAGGAGGCCGAGGAAAAGAAATCCACCATCATCGTTTCGGCCTATGGCGACATGAGCAACATCCGTACCGCGATGAACCGCGGTGCATTCGACTTCCTCACCAAGCCGATCGACTTCTCCGATCTCGAAATGACTATCGACAAGACCATCCGTCATGTCGAGATGATGCGCGAGGCGCGCCGCCGCCAGCTGGAGGCCGAGCGGGCGCATGCCTCGCTGTCACGGTACTTTTCGCCGCAGATCGCGCTCCGGCTTGCCGCCATCGGCGACAGCAACGGCATGGAAGTGCATTGGCGCGAGGTTGCGACCATCTTCACCGACATCACCAGCTTCACCTCGCTGGTGGAGACCGCGCCGCCCGAAGTGCTGGGTGCGCTGCTCAACGAGTATGTCGGCGGCATGACCGACGTCGTGTTTGCCCATGAGGGCACGGTGGCCAAGATCATCGGCGATGCGATCCAGGTCCTGTTCAACGCTCCCGGAGACCAGCCGGATTATGCGGCGCGAGCGGTGGCCTGCGCGCACGATCTCGACGTCTGGGCCGAGGGGTTTCGTGCGCGCTGGAAGGAGAAGGGCGTGAATTTCGGCGCCACCCGCATCGGCGTGCATGCCGGGCCGGCGCTGGTCGGCAATTTCGGCGGCAGTCGCTTTTTCGACTACACCGCCTACGGCGACACCATCAACATCGCGGCGCGGCTGGAAGCCGCCAACAAGCATCTCGGAACGCGAATTTGCGTCAGCGCCGCGGTCGCCGATGCCGCCGGAAATTTCAGGGGCAGGCCGGTCGGCGACCTCGTGCTGCGCGGGCGCAGCGAGCCGCTGCGGGCCTACGAACCGTTGCCGGAAGCGGCGTTCGAGAACCCGGCGACGAAGCAATACGCCGACGCATTTGCGAAGCTCGAAGCCGGTGATGCCGCGGCGATGCCGGCCTTCGCCGCCCTGGTCGGGCTGCACGCCGACGACGCGCTCGCCGGTTTCCACCTCAAACGCTTGCTCAACGGCGGCAAGGGTGTCCGCATGCAACTGGAATAGGGAGTTTTCGGGAATGCCAGAGCCAACACGTGATTTTCAGGCCGGCAATTATCGGTTCATTCCGGCGGTGTTTCAGTATTCGAGTGGCGCTGCCGCCGATCCCGGCTTTGAAATCGAGCGCGTGCGCTTCGACAGGATGCCGTCCCTGGCCGAAGGTTTCGCGCAGATCGCAAGATACATCCAGGCTGCGGGACGGCCACTGACCGCGTTCTGCGCCTGCGAGCTGCGTTCGCCGGCGGCATTTACCGAGGACGGCTTTCGCCGATTCAACGAGCACTACGTCAAGACGCTGGCGGAATGGAAGATCTTCGATGGCACCAGCAATCCGGTGGCGCGCAGCAATGTCTGCCCGGAGATCGATCCGCCGGCCGAGCCGTCGTTCTATGCGTTCTCCTTTACACGGCCGAGCCATGGCACGACGCCCAGCTTCGTCATCGCCGGCGGCGCCGAGGCGAGCGACGGAGCCGGGACCTATCCCGAGCGCACCGTGCGCTACCGGGACGTCAGCCCGGATGGGTTAAAGGACAAGGTTCGGTTCACGACGGGGGGGATGGAAAACCGCCTTGGTGCGTTCGGATTTGGCTGGAAGGAAACGACGGCCGTGCAGGCCTATACCGTGCACGACTTTCATCCCGTCATGTCGGACGAACTGGTCCGCCGCGGCGCTACGCGTTCCGGCCTGACCTGGCATTTCGCCCGGCCCCCGGTGATCGACCTCGAATACGAGATGGATTGCCGCAGGGTGATGCGGGAGACGGTGATCTAAGCCGTCATTGCCTGCGACAAACGCGGAACGTTTGCGCAAGGGAGCCAACGGATCGCGCGAAGCGCGCCCGATGACAGGCTCCGCGACGAAGCACTCCAGCGTCCGCCTCGCTGCGCGGTGAGATGGATTGCTTCGCTGTGCTCGCAATGACGGCCTCAACACTCACCGCTCCCTCGGATCGAGCGCGTCGCGCAGGCCGTCGCCGACCAGGTTGAACGACAGCACCACGAGAAAGATCGCCAACCCTGGCCACAGCGCCATCCAGGGGGCGTTGGTGAGAAACCGCTGCGCCGCGTTGAGCATGCTGCCCCAGGACGGGGCGGGCGGTTGCTGGCCCAACCCCAAGAACGACAACGCAGCTTCGGCGATGATCGCAGCCGCAATGGAAAGCGTCGCCTGCACCAGAAGCGCCGGCATGATGTTCGGCAGGATGTGAAACAGCGCGATGCGCCAGCGCGGATTGCCCATGGCACGCGCTGCCTCGACGTAATCCTCGACCTTGACGCTCATCACCTGGCCTCGCGTCAGCCGCACGAAGATCGGCGTCGCGGAGATGCCGATCGCAATCATGGCGTTGCCAAGGCTTGGACCGAGGAACGCCGCAAGCGCAATCGCGAGGATCAGGAACGGGCATGCCAGCATCGCATCGGTGATCCGGCTTATCAGCGCATCGGCAAAGCCGCCGCGATAACCCGACAGCAACCCGAAGGGGACGCCGATGCCGAGCGCGATCCCGACCGAAATCGCGCCGGCCATCAGTGACGCGCGCGCGCCATAGATCACGCGCACAAGAATGTCGCGGCCGAGGTCGTCGGTGCCGAACCAGTGCAGCGCCGACGGCGGCTTTCGCACGGCCGTCCAGCTGGTCGCGATCGGGTCGTACGGTGAGATGAGCGGCGCAAACACGGCGAGCACGATGAAGCTCGCGATCACGACCAGTCCAGCGACAGCGCCCTTGCGCGCAAATAGCCGGCGCAGCGCCCGCCGCGCCGGGCTCTCCAGTTCGTCGGAGACGGCAGTCGGGATCGCGGCGAGGGCAGCATCGGTCATGCGACTCACGCCCTGAGCCGCGGATTGACGAGGATATAGGCGATATCGGCGACCAAGTTCAGCGTGATGTAGATGGTCGCCGTCACCAGCACGACGCCCTGCACGACCGCATAATCGCGATTGAACACCGCGTCGACGATCAATTTCCCAAAACCCGGAATCGAGAAGATTTGCTCGGTGAGCACCGCGCCCGACAGCAGCGTGCCGAGTTCGAGCGCGCCGAGCGTGATGATCGGCGTCAGCGCGTTGCGCATGGCGTGCTTGAGGATTACCGAGCGCTCGGAAAGTCCCTTGGCACGAGCGGTGCGGACATAGTCGCTGTCCAGCACCTGCAGCATGGCGCTTCTTGTGTGCCGCATCAGGATCGCCGCGATCGCATTGCCCAGCACGAAAGCCGGCATGATGGTGGCGGCGAGGCTGGCGCGCCAGTTCTCGGTGAGAGGGACATAGCCCGACGCCGGCAGCCAGCCGAGTTCGATCGAGAACAGGAAGATCAGCATGATGCCGAGCCAGAAATTCGGTGTCGAGATGCCCCACAGCGCGAACAGATTGGCGCCATAGTCCCAGGCGGTGCCCTTCTTCACCGCCGAGACGATGCCGGCGGGAATGCCGATCAGGAACGCGATCACGATCGCCATTCCTGCAAGCTGCATCGTCACCGGCAGTTTTTGCGCGATCAGCTCGCGCACCGGGACCTTGATGCGGAGCGACTCGCCGAAGTCGCCGGACAGCACGCCCTTGACCCAGTAGATGTACTGGATCGGGGCCGGCTGATCGAGCCGGTATTGCGCGCGGATATGGGCGATGACCTCCGGGTCGCGTTCCTCGCCGGCCATGACCAGCGCGGGATCTCCGGGCAACAGATGTTGCAGCGAAAAGATCAGGATCGACACGAAAAATAGCGTCGGGATCAGCTGCAGAATGCGTTTGGCGAGGAAGTTCAGCATGGCGCGGGCCCGACGTAGCGGGCGGAGATATCAGGTGGGATGAACGGTGTTCGCGCCAGCGTTCCCTTCCCTCTTGCGGGGGAGGGAGAGGGAGAGGGAGAGGGAGAGGGGTAACCACATCGGCAGTCCCCGTGTGGAGCCCCCACCCCAACCCTCCCCCGTAAGGGGGGAGGGAGCAGAGATGGTGTCGCTGGGGCCATTCTCACTTCAGCGTCAGTCCGGTCACGCGCACCAGCCCGTCCGGCATCTGCTTGTAGCCTTCGAGTTTCGTGGTATGCGCGATCAGGATCCTGCGGTGGTAGATGTACAGCAGCGGTTCCTCGTCGAGCGCGAGTTTGGTCAGCTTCTCGTAGATCGCCTTGCGTTTGGCCTGGTCCGTGACCAGTCGCGCGTCGTCGAGCGCCCTGTCCGCCTCGGGGTTGGACCAGGCGCTGTAGTTCTGCGGCGCGCCGGTCCTGAGGAAGATGTAGGAATTGCCGTCGGGATCGATGCGCCCGCTCCACGCCAGCATATAGGCCTGATATTCGCCGGCTTCGGCCTGCTTCAGTGATGTCGCGAACTCCGTGACCCGGATCTTCATGTCGAAACCGGCTTCCGCAGCCATCGACTGGATCACCTGCGCCACGGCCTCGGTTTCCGCGCCCTTCGGCACCATGAAATCGACGCTGACCGGTGGGGTGACGCCAGCTTCCTTCAAGAGCGCCTTGGCCTTCTCGACGTCGCGGGTGCGGACCGGAAAAGCCTTCTGGTAATAGGGATGGTCGGGATTGACCCACTGGTTACCGGGCTTGAACTCGCCGTTGAACACTACTTGGTTGATGGCCTCGCGGTCGATCGAGAGGTCGAGCGCCTGGCGCACCTTGGCGGACTGGCTGAGCGGCCCCTTGGCCTTGTCCTTGCCGATATTCAGCGTGATGCCCTGATAGCCGAGCTCGATCGCGGTCGACAGTTTGAGTTTCGGGTCCGCCTGCACGGCCTTGATGTCGGTCGCGAGCAGCCGCTCGATCAGGTCGAGCCCGCCGGATTTCAGATTGGCGAGCCGCACGGTGGCGTCGACGATCGGCAGGAACACCACGCGGTCGATATGGATGTTGCCCTTGTCCCAGTAATCGGCGAATTTCTCGAACACGATGCGGTCCTGCTGCACCCGCTCGACGAATTTGTAGGGGCCGGCGCAGACCGGATGCAGCCCGAACTTGTCGCCTTCCTCCTTCGCGGCCTTGGGCGAGACCATCATCCCGGCGCGGTCGGTGAGCTGCGCGATCAGCGGCGAGAACGGCGCCTTCAAGGCCAGCTTGATGGTGAGAGGGTCGACGACGTCGACATGGTCGAGCGCGGCGAGTTCCGGCTTCCGGAACGAGCCCTGCATGGTCAGATGCCGCTCCAGCGAGAATTTTGCGGCCTCGGCGTCGAACGGTTCGCCGTCCTGGAATTTCACGCCGGGCCGCAGCTTGATCGTGACTTCCTTGCCGTCGGCGGAGGTCTCATGCGACAGCGCTAGCTGCGGCACGATATTGAGCTTGTCGTCGATGTCGAACAGCTTGTCGCAGAACGCCGCGAACACGATGCGGCCGACATAGGTGCGCGCCAGCGAGGGATCGAGGATGTCCGGGTCCTCGGCAAGGCCGATACGCAGCGTGGTCTGGGCGTGAGCAGCCGCTTGAAGCGACAGCAGCAATGCGGCCGCGGCAAAAGCCAAACGCAGGATCTTCATCGGACTGGTCTCCATGTCTTGCAATTTCACCCGGCAGCCGGCGGCGTCGCGCCGACTATATCAACCCCGGAAGATACGGCTACTTCCCGCGTTCTGCCGAAAGCCGCCAGCAATCGTTCCAGCGCCGGCGACAGGCTGTCGGCCGGGACCACCGCATCGGCCGGCGGCAGCTCCGCCGTGCGGTGGCAGGCGGTCAGATGCCCGCCGCCGTCGTCGCGCAGGGGCGGCGGCTCCACACGGCAGCGCTCGATCACATGGGGACAGCGGGTATGAAAGCGGCAGCCTGCCGGCGGATTGAGCGCGCTCGGCAGCTCGCCCTGCAGCAGCATGCGGCTGCGCTTTGCCTTCGGTTTGGGCACCGGGATCGCCGACAGCAGCGCGCGGCTGTAGGGATGGCGGGGCGAGGCGAACAGCGCTTGGGTATCGGCGGTCTCGACGATGCCGCCGAGATTCATCACGGCGACGCGGTCGGCGATGTGCTTCACCACGGCAAGGTCGTGGGAGACGAAGATGTAGGCGAGCCCGAGGCGGTCCTGCAGGTCGCGCAGCAGGTTCAGGATCTGCGAGCGGATCGAGACGTCCAGCGCCGATACCGGCTCGTCGCAGATGATCAGCTTTGGTTCGACCGCGAGCGCGCGGGCGATCGCGATGCGCTGGCGCTGGCCGCCGGAGAATTCGTGGGGGTAGCGGCGCGCGAAGCGCGGCTCCAGCCCGACCAGACGCAGCAATTCCTCGACCCGCGCGCGCCGGCCAGTGGGCGGCACCAGGTCGTGCAGGCCGAGAGGCTCGGTCAGGATCTGATTGACCGTCATGCGCGGGTTGAGCGAGGCGTAGGGATCCTGAAAGATGATCTGCGCGTCGCGGCGGAAGGCACGCAATTGGTCGTCGTCGAGCGCGAGCAGATCGCGGCCCTCGAAGCGGATCCGGCCCGCGTCCGGTTCGATCAGCCGCAGCACCATACGGCTCACGGTGGACTTGCCGCAGCCGGACTCCCCGACCAGCGCCAGCGTCTTGCCGGCCTCGACGCTGAAGCTGACGCCATCGACCGCCTTTATGTAGGCGGTCGGCCGACCGAACAGCGAACGCTCCGCGACGAAATGCTTCACCAGGCCTTCGACCTCGAGCAGGGCGGTCATGACACCAGCCTCTCCAGCGGCGCCCTGATGCAGCGCGACCAGTGCCCGGGGCTGACCGCCGCAAACGGCGGCGGTGCGGCGAGGCAGGGATCGCTGACGAACGGACAGCGCGCGGCGAAGCGGCAGCCGGCCGGCGGTCTTGTCATGTTGGGGACCATGCCCTCGATGGTCGCCAGATGCGAGGCGCGGCGATCGAGCCTTGGGATCGAGCCAAGCAGGCCGACGGTATAGGGATGCTGCGGCGAGGCGAACAATTCGTCGACACCCGCGCGCTCGACGATCTCGCCGGCATACATCACCGCGACTTCGTCGCAGACTTCGGCGACCACGCCGAGGTCGTGGGTGATCAGGATGATCGCCGCCCCGCTCGCGGCCTTCAGTTCGCGCATCAGGTCGAGGATCTGCGCCTGCAGGGTGACGTCGAGCGCCGTGGTCGGCTCGTCCGCGATCAGGAGCCGGGGATCGCAGGCCAGCGCCATCGCGATCATGACGCGCTGGCGCATGCCGCCCGATAGCTTGTGCGGATATTCGTCGATGCGCTTTTCGGGTGAGGGGATGTGGACGCGGCGCAACAGTTCGATCGCGCGCTCGCGCGCGGCACGCCGTGAACCGCCGCGATGGCGCAGTATGGTCTCGATGATCTGCTCGCCGATGGTATAGCTCGGATTGAGTGAGGTCATCGGCTCCTGGAAGATCATCGCCAGCCGGTTGCCGCGCAGGTCGCGCAAGGTTTCGTCCGGCACGTCGAGCAGATCAAAGCCGTCGAAACGGATCGAGCCGGAGACCTCTGCGGCATGTTTCGGCAGCAGGCCCATGATGGCGAGCGAGGTCACGCTCTTGCCGCAACCGGATTCGCCGACCAGCCCGAGCGTAGCGCCATTGGCTACGCTGAGGTCGACACTGTCGACCGCATGCGTGATACGACCGTCGTCGCCTTGGAACAGCACCCGCAAATCCCTGATGTCGATCAGCGGGACGTCGGTCATTTCCGGCCCGCGATGGCGGTTTCGATCGTGGCGTCGATGATCTTGCGGTCGGTGATACCGGCCGGGTTCCGGCGCGTAGGCAGGACTTTTCGGAAATGCGCCCAGTGTTCGCGACTGACCGCTTCGATACGTTCCAGTTCGGCCAAAGGATCGGGATGGTCGTCGACGCGAAGGTCGAGTTCGGACCAATCCTCCTCGCCGTAGATCAGGAGCGCCGCCGATTGCCTGCCGCGCTTGTCGCCGCCGGCGGCTTCCCCCGCCCGCATCGCCGCGATCAGGCGCTGCGGGAATGGGAGCGTCTCGTTCGCCACATACGCCTTCGCGGTATCGTCCAGCACCTGCGCGCCCGTCAGCATGTTGCCGGCAATCGAAAAGCCGTTACCCTCTACATGCCCGCACCAGTCGATGCAGTCGCGCCCCGTATGCGAAGCGATGCGGCCGGACGCGTCCATGACGTGAAGCTGCCGGCTCTCGCGCCCGGCGTCGGCGGCGATCAGCGTGTCGACGATGTCGCGGGAACTTCGCCCCTCGCGCAGCAGTCTCACACCGTCGATACCGTAATAGGGATTGACCAGCGCCTGCGTCGCGACCGCGCCGAGACCAGCGGCGATGTACGGCACGCGCGCGCCGACGGCGAAGAATTTTGTCGCGACGGCGATGCCGAACTGGCCGGTGGCATTGTCTCGGGCGATGATCGACCAGGTCATCTCAGCCCTTTCAGCTTAAGCATGATCTTTTCGTAAAACCGGTTCCCACTTTTCCGGATCATGCTCTATCGTCCGGCCGCATAGCCCTGCATGCCGCGGGGATTGGCGGCGGCGCGGCGGCGACGCCCGACTTTCGAGGCGGCGGTGAGGCGGCCTTCCGACCAGTCCGGGCCGGTCTCCACGATATGGCCGCGGCTCTTCAGATTGTCGACCGTGGCCCGCGGCACGCGGTTCTCGACCACCAGCACGCCGGGGCGCGCGGTGCGCGGCCAGAATGAGATCGGGAAATGCTCGGAATGCCAGGCCGGCGCGTCGATCAATTCCTGCAGGTTCATTTTGGCATGAACGTGCCGCAGGAAGAATTGCGTGATCCATTGATCCTGCTGGTCGCCGCCGGGCGAACCCCACGAGAGATACGGCTCGCCGTCGCGTAGCGCCATGGTCGGCGAGAGTGTGGTGCGCGGGCGCTTGCCCGGCGCCAGCGCGGCCGGGTGATTTTCTTCCAGCCAGAACATCTGGGCGCGGCTGCCGAGGCAGAAGCCGAGCTTCGGGATTACCGGCGACGACTGCAGCCAGCCGCCCGACGGCGTCGCCGAAACCATATTGCCGGCCTGGTCGATGATGTCGAAATGCACGGTGTCGCCGCGCACCTCGCCGAAGCGGCCGACGGTGGGCTCGCCGGCGCCCATGGCGCCGACCGCCTCGCGATGACCCTCCTGGCGGCGCAGCTTCACCACCGCCCCGAAGCCTTCGACCGAGCCGGGGACGAAATCGAGCGAGGCCTTTTCCGAGATCAGCTTGCGCCGCTTGTCATTGTAGGCATCAGACAGCAGCGTCGCGATCGGAATTTCGGTGAAGTTCGGGTCGCCATAGAATTTCTCGCGATCGGCATAAGCGAGCTTGGCACATTCGACCTGGAGATGGATGAATTCGGGACCGGTGGGGTCGAGCCCGTCGAGCTCGAATCCCTTCAGCAGCGCGAGCTGCTGCAGCATCACCGGGCCCTGGCTCCAGACGCCGGCCTTGCAGACGGTGTAGCGGCCGTAGTCGTAGGTGAGCGGCGCTTCGACCGTGGGCTGCCAGCGCGCCATGTCGTCGGCGCGGAGCACGCCGAGATGCGGCGAACCCGAGACGTCCATCACCGCCTGGGTGCGGCAGAATTCGTCGATCGCTTCGGCGACAAATCCATGCGACCAGGCCTTGCGCGCACGCTCGATCTGGGCGAGGCGGTCGGAACCCGCGCTTTCCGCTTCCTTGAGGATGCGGGCATAGGTTTCCGACAGCGTCCTGTTGGTGAAGAGCGTGCCAGGTTTTGGCACTTCATTGTCCGGTAAATAGACGGCGGCCGAAGTGGTCCAGTGTTTCCTGAACAATTGCTCGACGGTCGCAATCGTCGCCGAGGCCCGCTCTACCAGCGGGTAGCCGTCGCGGGCATAGGCGATGGCAGGCTCCAGCACGTCGCGCAGCCGCAAGGTGCCGTAGTCGCGCAACAGCAGCATCCAGGATTCGAAGGTGCCGGGAACGCAGGCCGCCAACAACCCGGTGCCGGGAACCATCTCCAGCCCTTCGCTGCGATAGTGGGCGATGGTCGCGCCTTGCGGCGCGGGGCCCTGGCCGCAGATCACTTCGGTGCGGCCGCGCCTGACGTCGTGCACGATGATCGGCACGTCGCCGCCCGGACCGTTCAGATGCGGCTCGACGACCTGCAGCGTAAAGGCGGTGGCGACGCCGGCGTCGAAGGCGTTGCCTCCCTTTTCCAGGGTGGCCATCCCGACCGCGGTGGCGATCCAGTGGGTCGAGGTGACGACCCCGAACGTGCCTTCGATTTCAGGCCTGGTCGTGAACGGATCGGGGTTGATGTTGCTCATTGAAATCCATCGTTCTGCTGGCGCCGCGGGGCGGGCGCACTTGACCACAGCCAAGGCTGCCTGCCAACCGGCGCCACGCGCGGCCGCGCTCCCATCCCCGTGATCATGCCGGGACTTCGGCGCCGGCCGGATCGTTGACGGCATGGCAGGCGACGCCGTCGATCAGTTCGGGCGCCTGCCGGCGGCAGAGGTCGAACGCCAGCGGGCAGCGCGGGTTGAACGCGCAGCCGGGCGGCGGATCGATCGGATTGGGAATCTCGCCCTTGACCGGAATCCGCTGGCGGCCGGACATCGCGAGATCCGGCACCGCGCCGAGCAACATTTTGGTGTAGGGCATCCGCGGATTGTTGAAGAGTTCACGCCCTTCCGCGATCTCGACGATGCGGCCGAGATACATCACGCCGATGCGGCTCGCCATGTGGCGGACCACGGCGAGGTTGTGGCTGATGAAGAGATAGGTGAGGCCGAACTTGTCCTGCAGGTCGCGCATCAGATTGAGGATCTGGGCCTGCACGGAAACGTCGAGCGCCGATGTCGGCTCGTCGCAGACGATGAATTCGGCTTCGGAGGCGAGCGCCCGGGCAATCGCGATGCGCTGGCGCTGTCCGCCGGAGAATTCATGCGGGTATTTCCACCCGTCGTCGGCGTGCAGGCCGACCAGATTAAGGAGCTCGCCGACCCGGGCCTGGATATCGCGCTCGCCCTGGATCAGATCGAAGGCGCGGATCGGTTCGGCGACGATGGCGTCGACCCGGAGCCGCGGGTTGAGGCTCGCATAGGGGTCCTGGAAGATCATCTGGATGCGGCGGCGCAACAGCCGGCGCGCCTGCATTTGCTTGACGGCGCTCATCGAGACGCCGTCGATAATCACTTCGCCCGAGGTCGGCGGCAAGAGCCCGACCACCATCCGGGCAACCGTGGTCTTGCCCGAACCGGATTCGCCGACGAGCGCGAAGGTTTCGCCCTTGGCGATTCCGAAGCTCACGCCGTCGACCGCTTTGAGAAATTCCAGGTGGCCGCCTTCCAGCACGCGGTTCAGCCACGGCTTGGAAACGTCGAAGACGCGACGCAGGTTCTTCACCTCGATGAAGGGCGCCGCGGTCATGCCGCATTATCCCTGGCGGCGGTGTCGAACAGATGGCAGGCGACGGCCTGCTCGCCTTGCCTGATCGGCTCGGGCCGTTCGACCCGGCAGCGATCGAAGGCGAAGGCGCAGCGCGGGTTGAAGGCGCAGCCCGGCGGAATTGCGGAAAGCCGCGGCATCGAGCCGGGGATCTGCACCAGCCGGGCGGCATCGCCCGATAGCGTCGGGATCGCGCCCATCAGGCCCTTGGCATAGGGGTGCAGCGGATTCTGCACGACCTCGCGCACCGGGCCGATTTCGGCGATCCGGCCGGAATACATCACGGCGACTCGGTCGCAGGTCTCGGCGATCACGCCCATGTCGTGGGTCACCAGCATGACAGCGGTGCCGTGATCGCGCCCGAGGCGTTTGATCAGCGAGATGATCTGGGCCTGCACGGAGACGTCGAGCGCCGTGGTCGGCTCGTCGGCAATGATCAGTTCCGGCTCGGCGCAGATGGCGAGCGCGATCACGACGCGCTGACGCATGCCGCCCGAGAATTCATGCGGATAGGCGTCGATGCGCTTTTCCGGCGCGGGAATGCCGACCTCGGCCAACAGATCGATGGCGCGTCTGCGCGCGGCCTGCTCGGTCAGGCTGGTATGGGTCCGGATGGTCTCGATCAGCTGATCGCCGATCCGGTACAGCGGATTGAGGCTGGTGAGCGGATCCTGAAAGATCATGCCGATCCGCTTTCCTCTGATGCGGCGCATTTGTTCCGGCGGCAGATCGTCGATCCTCAGGCCGGAGAGATGGATCGAGCCGCCACTGATACGGCCGGGCGGGTCGATCAGGCCGATCACCGCGAGCCCGGTGACAGATTTTCCGGCGCCGGATTCGCCGACCACGCCGAGCACTTCGCCCTTGGCAATGTCGAACGAGATTCCGTCGATCGCGCGCAGTGCCGAGCGGCGGGTGACGAACTCCACCTGGAGGCTACGCACGGAGAGAACCGGATCGGTCATGCGATCAATTTCATCAGTTGGACGCCGCCTCTCATCGGAGCTTCGGGTTGAGCGCGTCGCGCAGCCAATCGCCGAGCAGATTGATGGAAAGGATCAGCGCCGCCAGCGCAAATCCGGGGAAGGCGACGATCCACCATTCGCCGGCGAACAGATAATTGTTGCCGATCCGGATCAGGGTGCCGAGCGAGGGCATGGTGTCCGGCATGCCGGCGCCCAGAAACGACAGCGTCGCCTCGGTGATGATCGCGAGCGCGAGGTTGATGGTGGCGATCACCAGGATCGGCCCCATGGCATTGGGGAGCACGTGACGCAGCATGATCACCGGGGCGGGAAGCCCGATCAGCTGCGCCGCCGCCACGTAATCCTTGTTCTTCTCGACCATCACCGAGCCGCGGACGGTGCGCGCGTACTGCACCCAGAAACTCAGGCCGATCGCGACCACCAGCACCGCCAGCGTACTCATGGCATCGAGCCGGTTGCCGAACACCGACTTGGCGACGCCGTTGACAAGGAGCGCGATGAGGATGGCCGGGAAGCTCAGCTGCACATCGGCAACGCGCATGATCAGGCCATCGGCGGCGCCGCCGAAATATCCCGCGATCAGGCCGAGCGCAATGCCGAGTGCGCCTGACAACAGCACGCCGAGGATTCCGACGGTGAGCGAAATGCGCAAGCCATAGAGGATGGCGGAAAACACGTCGCGGCCTTGCTCGTCGGTGCCGAGCAGGAACGGGCTCTGGCCGTCGGCGGTCCACAGCGGCGCGATCCGCGAATTCATCAATTGAAGCTGCGCCGGGTCGAACGGATTCTGAACGACAAACAGCGGTGCGAAAATCGCGAGCAGAAAAAACAGCGCCGTCACGGCCGCCGCGATCATGGTGATTTTGGAGCGGCGGAACGAATAGAACAGATCGCTCTCGACGACGCGCCCGAACAACGCGCGGGGCGAGAAACGCATGCGCGGCGCGGTGGAACCGGATTTGTGCGGGACGACGGCGTCGGACATGCGCGAAAACTCGGTTCAGGCCGGGCGGCTGATGGTCGAACGCAGCCGCGGATCGACGATGGTGTAGAGAATATCGACCACCAGATTGATGGTGACGAAGATCAGCGACACCATCATCAGGTACGCTGCCATGATCGGAATATCGACGGTTTGCACGGCTTGCACGAACAATAGTCCCATTCCCGGCCACTGGAATACGGTCTCGGTAATGATCGCGAATGCAATAACCGAGCCAAACTGCAGGCCTGCCACGGTGATGACAGGCACCAGGGTATTCTTGAGCGCGTGACCGAAGTGGACGGCGCGCGTCGTCAATCCGCGCGCCCGGGCAAAGCGGATGTAATCGGTGCGCAGCACCTCCAGCATCTCGGCCCGCACCAGCCGCATGATCAAGGTCATCTGGAACAGGCCGAGCGTGATCGACGGCATGATCAGAGCCTTGAGGCCGGAGACGGTGAGGAGCCCGGTGGTCCACCATCCGATATGCACCACTTCGCCGCGGCCGAATGACGGCAGCCAGCCCAGCACGACGGCGAACAGATAGATCAGGAGAATGCCGATCAGGAAGGTCGGCAGCGAGATTCCGATCAGCGAAACCGCCTGGAATATTTTCGCCAGGACCGAGTCGCGCCGCAGCGCCGAATAGACGCCCATCAGGATGCCGAACACCATCGCGAGGATGGTGGCGCAGACCGCGAGTTCCAGCGTCGCGGGCATCCGCTCTTTCAAGAGGCTCGCGACCGGTTGGCGGAACTGGTAGGAGACACCGAACCTGAATTGCGCCGCGTTTGCCAGATAACGCGCGAACTGCACCAGCACGGGATCGTCGAGGCCGAGCGATTTGTGGATCTCGGCGCGCTCGGCGGCCGAGGTGTCGATGGCGACCATCTGGTTAACCGGATCGCCGGCGAACCGGAACATCGAAAACGAGATGATCCCGACCGCGATCATGACGCCGATGGCCTGGATTGCCCGGCGCAGAGTGAAAGCGAGCATGTGATCCCTTCGCTTCTTCCTGAAGGTGGCCCGCGCCAACCGAACCCGGGTCCACCAAATGAAAAGTCCCGGAAGCGCGAAGCCGCCGGGACTTTTGCCTTGAAAATGGCTACTCCTGTTTGGTGGCCCAGTACAACAGCACCTGGTTGTCGGCGCGCTGGGTCAGTTTCACTTTTTTCGACACGCCCCAGGCCAACGCCTGCTGGTGCAGCGGGATATAGCTGTAGTCCTTGATGCCGATTTCGTACGCCTGCTTGATCAGCTGGTTGCGCTTGGCCGGATCGGTTTCGAGCAGCACCTTGTCGGTGAGCGCATCCAGCTCCTTGTTGCAGTAGCCACCGAGATTGGCTTCGCCGCGGGTGGGGTCCTTGGCGTCGTCGCGGCAGCCCATGATGTCGTGCAGCACGTTGTGTGAATCGGACGAGGCCGGGGTCCAGCCCAGCAGGAAGAACGAGGTCTGATAGCCACCGGGCTTCAGCACCTTGGCGAAGTACTGCTGCTTGGGCTGCGCCAGCAGGTTGATCTTGATGCCGATGCGGGCCAGCATGCCGACCACCGCCTGGCAGATCGCGGCGTCATTGACGTAGCGGTCGTTCGGGCAATCCATCGTGACTTCGAAGCCATCCGGGTAGCCCGCTTCGGTCAGAAGCTTCTTGGCGCCGTCGGGATCGAATTTCGGCCGCGTGAAATCCTTCGAGAGCGGGAACAGCTGCGGCGCGATCATCAGCGCCGACGGCGTCGACAGCCCGCGCATCACGCGGTTCTTGATCAGCTCGACGTCGACCGCCTTGTAGAAAGCCTCGCGGACGCGGATGTCCTTGAACGGATTCTTGCCCTTGACGCTGGAATACAGCAATTCATCGCGGAACTCGTCCATGCCGAGGAAGATCGTGCGCAATTCCGGCCCGGTCATGACCGTTGCATTGCCGCTGGCGTTCACCCGCGCGATGTCCTGCAGCGGCACCGGCTCGATGACATCGACTTCGCCTGACAGCAGGGCGGCGACACGGGTTGCATCGGAGGCGATCGGGGTGAAGATGATTTCCTTCAGATTGTGCTCGGGCTTGCCCCACCAGTTCGCGTAGGGCTTGAACACGGTCTTCACGCCCGGCTGATGGCTTTCGATGTAGAAGGGACCGGTGCCATTTTCGTGCAGGGAGGCAAAGCTCGGCGTGGTCGCGGAGGCCGGGGTCGGTGCCACCGAGTTGTTTTCCTCGCACCACTTCTTGTCCATGATGTACCAGCCGTCCCATTGCGCGGTCAGGATGGGGTTCGGGGTGGCGAGCATGACGTCGACCGTATGGTCGTCAACCTTGACGAACTTCGCATCGGCCGGAACGTTGCTGATGAAGTTCGAGCCCTTGGCACGAATGCGGTCGGCGGAAAAGATCACGTCGTCGGCGGTGAAGGGGTCTCCGTTGTGGAATTTGACATTCTTGCGGAGATGGAAGCGCCAGTGGGTCGGGTCCAGCGTTTCCCAGCTTTCCGCCAGCGCCGGAACGATCTTCAGATCCTTGTCGCGGGTGACCAGGCCCTCATACACATGCGCATGATGAGCGATGGTCGTGGTTTCCTTGAGCGTATACGGATCGAGCGATTTGAGGTCGCCCTGGTTCGCGTAGCGTAGCGTCTGGCTTGAAGCCGGCGACATCGCGAAAGCGACGACGAGACTGATGGTCGCTGCAAGCAAGCTCTGACGTACCGACATTTTCACGATCTCCACTGTGGCTTATTGGTCGTTTCCGCACGATCGGCGGCTCCGGCCAAACCATGTTGCCAGAGTGTTTGGCCGCCGCGCAAGCGCGATTTCCCCGAAAGGCAAGGCCGGTTTGCACGGCGATGCCGCAGTAGCTAACGTCAGTCTAGGCGGCGAAAGCCGGCGCATGACATTCGACTTTCGGAGTGCGGGATGGCGGAACTGAAGGCCGATGTTCTCGTGCTGGGTGCGGGGATGGTCGGCGTCAGCGCCGCCTTGCATCTGCAGCAACGGGGGCGGGACGTCATCCTGGTCGACCGCCGCGAACTCGCCGGCGAAGAGACGAGCCATGGAAATGCCGGGCTGATCGAGTGCGCCTCGGTCTTTCCCTATATGTTTCCCCGGGATCTGAGGCAGATCCTGAAATACGCGCTCAACAGCGCGCCGCAGGTGCGTTATCGGTTGCCGGACCTGCCGCGCTTCCTGCCGTGGCTGGTACGGTATTATCTCGCATCGTCCGAAGAGAGGGCGCTGCACAGCGCGCTTGCCGAACTGCCGCTGATCCGGCGCAGCCTGATCGAGCATGAGGCGCTGATAGCGGAGGCCGGCGTACCGGAGCTGTTGCGGCGGAGCGGCTGGATCAAGCTGTTTCGTTCTGATGCGACGCTTGCCAAAGCGGCAGCCGAACTGGAGCGCGCCAGACACTACGGCGTTGCGGGCGAGGTGCTCGATGCCAGGGCGATCGCGGCGCGCGAGCCCAATCTGACCGGAGAATTCGCTGGTGCGGTATATTTGCCTGCCCCCGGATTCGTTCCCGATCCCGGCGGGCTGGCAAGAGCCTATGCTGCGCTTTTCAAGCGGAAGGGCGGACGCTTTCGCGTCGGCGATGCGCGAACGCTGCAACAGGAGGCGGGCGGCTGGCGGCTTGCCGGAGCCGACGACGCCATGGTCGCGCGCGAAGCCGTGGTGGCGCTCGGGCCGTGGTCCGACCAGGTATTCCGCCCGCTCGGCTATGCCATCCCGCTCGGCGTCAAGCGCGGGTATCATTTGCATCTCGCGCCGCGCGGCAATGCCGTGCTCCATCACCCGGTGCTCGATAGCGATCTCGGCTTCGTGCTGGCGCCGATGAACCGTGGCATTCGCCTCACGACCGGCGTGGAGTTTGCCCGCCGCGATGCGCCCCCGACCCCGATCCAGCTGCAGCGGTCGCTGCCACGGGCGCGCAAGCTGTTTCCGCTGGGCGAGGCAGTCGACGCCAAACCCTGGATCGGCGCGCGGCCGTGCCTGCCGGACATGCTGCCGGTGATCGGCAGGGCGCCGCGCCACCCCTCGCTGTGGTTCGATTTCGGCCACCAGCACCACGGCCTGACGCTGGGGCCCGCGACCGGCCGCCTGCTGGCGGAAATGATGACGGGCGAGACGCCGTTTGCCGATCCCGGCCCCTTCGCCGCCGAGCGGTTTGGTTGACCATATCGGGCAAATGGCGGGCCGGAACAGCGCTTTAGCCGTAAGGTCGCTTGCGTCGCATGGCCGGTCGCGGCGATACTGTCACAATCCGTCAAACGGCCGTCAGGAGCGGACATGAAAATCAACGTTGAGATAGACTGCACGCCGCTCGAAGCCCGCCAGTTCTTCGGGTTACCGGACGTGCAGCCGATGCAGACCGCGGTCATGGACAACCTCCAGAAGCAGCTGATGGCCAACATCGAAAAGGTGTCCCCGGAAGCGCTGATGCAGAGCTGGTTCACCTTCGATCCGAAGATCGCCGAGCGGTTTCAGGACATGTTCGTGACCATGGCGGGGCTGGGCGGCGTGCGCGCCAGCGACAAGAAATAGCGATGCCGGTCGACGGAAGCGAACCGCCGTCATCCGGCCGGCTGCGTCCGCCGGGTCTCGGCCTCTTGCTCGCCGAAGCGCGAGGCATTTTCGAATTCAACGCCAGCTTGCTGCTTTCGCCGCTGTTGATGCGCGCGCCGCGCGGCGATGGCCATTCGGTGCTGGCATTGCCGGGCTTTCTCGCCAGCGACCTGTCGATGGCGCCGATGCGGCGATATCTTTCGGAACTTGGATACGACGCCCACGCCTGGCGGATGGGCCGCAATACCGGAGGCATCTCGCGCATGCGCGCGGCGCTGCGCGACCGGCTTGCCGAGATCCACGCGTCAAGCGGCCGCAAGGTCTCGATCGTCGGCTGGAGCCTCGGCGGCGTCTATGCGCGCGATCTCGCCCTGCAGGCGCCGGAGAAGGTGCGATATGTCGTGACGCTGGGAAGCCCCTTCGCCAACGATGTGCGGGCGACCAATGCGACGCGGCTCTACGAGGCGCTGTCGGGCGAGGCCGTCGAGGACAATTCCGAGCTTCGCGCGGCCATCTCGGGCGATCTTCCGGTTCCGACCACGTCGATCTATTCGCGCACCGACGGCATTGTGAACTGGCGAACCTGCCTGCTGCGTCCCTCGGCGACGGCTGAAAACATCGAGGTGCACCTTGCGAGCCATGTCGGGCTTGGGGTGAACCCGGCCGCACTCTGGGCGGTGGCCGATCGCCTGGCGCAAGCGGAAGGCCAATTCCGGCAATTTGATCGTTCCGGGCCGTTTGCCATTGCATATGCGCCTCCGGAGAATGCACAATCCCTTGATTGAATGTCCTGAAAACGGGACCGTCTGAACGCCAGAAGCGCCGCCAGGGCGCCGCGTGATCGATAGCGGGAGGGAACCATGGGTGACGCCAAGAAGCTGTCCTCGATGGACGCGTCGTTTCTCTATCTGGAAACGCCGGAAATGCCGATGCATGTCGGAAGCATGGCGATCTTCCGCCTGCCCGGGGATTACAAGGGCGACTTCTTCGAGGACTTCAAGGCGATGATCGCCTCGCGGCTGCACGTCGCGCCGATCCTCAAAGCGCGGCTGGAAAAGACGCCGCTCGACATCGATCATCCCTCCTGGGTCGAGGACGACCAGTTCGATATCGACCGCCATATCTTTCGCGGCAGCCTTCCGGCGCCCCACGACCGCGCCACGCTCGAGCGCATCGTCGGCTGGATGCACGCCAAGCTTCTCAACCGCGCCCGTCCGCTGTGGGAGTTTTACGTTTTCGAGGGCATGAAGGACAACGAGATCGGGCTTTACTCCAAGATGCATCACGCCTGCATCGACGGCGGCGCCGGCGCGGCGTTGACCAACATGATCTACGACGTGACGCCGATCCCGAGGAAGATCGAGCCGCCGACCGCGCGCGCCAAGGTCGGGCAGGAGCCGCGCGACATCGCCGCCAATCTGCTGGATTCCTATCAGCAACTCTGGACCCAGCCGCTCGATGCCGCGGTCGCTGCCAAGGGCATCGAGCTGCCGCGTTCCGGAAAAAGCGATCTCGGATCGATCCTGTTCGATAACGCGATGTTCCAGATCGAGAACGCGGTCAAGTTCGCCGGCAATATTCCGACCATGCTCAAGAGCGTCTCCGACGTGGTCGGAAAGATCTCCGATCCGAAATCGCGCGACAGCCTTGCCGGCATGATGTCGCCGCCGACGATCCTGAACAAGTCGATTTCGTCCGAGCGCAGCTTTGCCGGCACGTCGATCCCGCTCTCCCGCGCCAAGGCGCTGGCCAAGCAGGCCGGCGGCAAGCTGAACGACGTGGTGCTGGCAGTCTCGAGCGGGGTGGTCCGGCGTTATCTGAAGGAGCGCGGCGCGCTGCCGGCGAAATCGATGACGGCCGCGGTGCCGATCTCGCTGCGCGAGGAGGGCAATACCGACGCCAACAACCAGGTGTTCGGCATGATCTGCTCGATTGCCACCAATATCGAGGATCCGAAGGCGCGGCTCGAGGCGATCATCGCGCAGTCCACCAAATCCAAGGAAATGTCGCATCCGCTGCGGGCCCTGATGCCGCAGGTGTCCAATGTCTCGATGCTGGGGGCGCCGATCCTGGTCCAGATCCTGGCGCTGCTGTACAGCCGCTCCAGCCTGTCGGACGTGCTGCCGCCGGCGGCCAATATCACGGTGTCCAACGTGCCCGGGCCCCGGCAGACGCTGTATGCGGCGGGCGCGGAATTGCTCCACATCTTCCCGGTGTCGATCTCGACCCATGGGCTTGCGCTCAACATCACCGTGCAGAGCTACCGCGACCAACTGGATTTCGGCTTCATTTCCGGCGCCAACATCATTCCCCACGTCCAGGTGCTCTGTGACATGCTGCCGGAGGAGTTTGCCAATCTCGAAGCCGCGTTCGCGCCGCCGGCCGATCTCAAGAGTGCGGCGAGCTAAATAAGGATTCAATGATGATCGAAATGCCGCCGCTGCAGTTTGCCCAGACCAACGGGATCCGGATGGGCTATTACGAGACTGGTTCGAAAACCGACAAGCCGCCGGTCATTCTCTGCCACGGCTGGCCGGAGCTCGCATTTTCCTGGCGCCACCAGATCAAGGCGCTGGGCGAGGCCGGCATTCACGTGATCGCGCCGGACCAGCGCGGCTATGGTTCGACCGACCGGCCCGAACCGGTGGAAGATTACGACATCGAGCATTTGACCGCCGATCTCGTCGGCCTGCTCGATCATCTCAAGATCGACAAGGCGATCTTCGTCGGGCATGACTGGGGTGGCTTCGTCGTCTGGCAGATGCCGCTGCGCCATCTCGATCGCGTCACCGGCGTCGTCGGGATCAACACCCCGCACATGGACCGCGCACCGGCCGACCCGATCGAACTGTTTCGCAAGCGGTTCGGCGAGCACATGTACATCGTGCAGTTTCAAAACCCGGCGCGCGAGGCCGACAAGATTTTCAACAGCCGGGTCGAGCAGACCTTTGATGCCTTCATGCGCAAGCCGGCGCCGCGCAGCGACGACGCGCCGGCCGAGCAGCCGGTCGCCGGCGTCGGCGCCTCGCCCCGGCTCAATCTGGCGTTCCCGCAGATGATCGCCGGTTACGACGCCAAGCACGATCCGCGCACGCCGATCCTGTCGCCGGAGGAGAAGGGCGTATTCGTCGATACCTTTGCAAAGACCGGCTTCACCGGCGGCATCAACTGGTATCGCAACATGTCGCGTAACTGGCAGCGCGCGGCAGGGCTCGACCATACCATTCGGGTGCCGGCGCTGATGATCATGGCCGAAAATGATCATGTGCTGCCGCCGTCCGCGGCCGACGGCATGGAGAAGATCGTGCCCGACCTGGAGAAATATCTGGTTCGCGGCAGCGGCCATTGGACGCAGCAGGAAAAGCCCGACGAGGTCAGCGCCAAGCTGATCGAATGGCGTAGAAAGCGCTTCGGGTAGAATTATTGAGGGCGTCATCCTGAGGTGCTCGCCGACTTCGGCGAGCCTCGAAGGATGACAGGAAATGGTGCAAGCGGCCATCCTTCGAGAGACGCGCAAAAGCGCGCTCCTCAGGATGACGGCGGAGCACGCGGAGGCAGGGGAAATAATCGAAAATGGCGTCGACCAACCGACTGAGTCCGATACCGCAGCCGCCGACCAAACCGGTGGTCGGCAACATGCTGTCGCTGGATTCGACCGCGCCGGTGCAGAACCTGGCCCGGCTCGCCAGGGAATTGGGGCCGATCTTCTGGCTCGACATGATGGGCGCGCCGCTGGTCATCGTCTCCGGCCATGACCTCGTCAGCGAGCTCTCCGACGAGAAGCGTTTCGACAAGACGGTACGCGGACCCTTGCGCCGGGTGCGCGCGATCGGCGGCGACGGCCTGTTCACGGCCGATACCACCGAGCCGAACTGGAGCAAGGCGCACAACATCCTGCTGCAGCCGTTCGGCAACCGCGCCATGCAGTCGTACCATCCGAGCATGGTCGATATCGCCGAGCAGCTGGTCAAGAAATGGGAACGGCTCAACGCCGACGAGGAGATCGACGTCGTTCACGACATGACCGCGCTGACGCTCGACACCATCGGGCTGTGCGGCTTCGACTACCGTTTCAATTCGTTCTACCGGCGCGACTATCACCCGTTCGTGGAGTCGCTGGTTCGCTCGCTCGAGACCATCATGATGATCCGCGGCCTGCCGCTGGAGAATCTGTGGATGCAGAAGCGTAGGCGCGATCTCGCCGCCGACGTCGCCTTCATGAACAAGATGGTCGACGAGATCGTCGCGGAACGGCGCAAGAACACGGACGCGGCCTCCGACAAGAAGGACATGCTGGCCGCCATGATGACCGGCGTCGACCGCTCCAGCGGCGAGCAGCTCGACGACGTCAACATCCGATACCAGATCAACACCTTCCTGATCGCGGGGCACGAGACCACCAGCGGCCTTTTGTCGTGCACGCTCTATGCACTGCTCAAGCATCCCGACGTGCTCAGGAAGGCCTATGAGGAAGTCGATCGTGTGCTTGGGCCGGATATCAACGCCAGGCCGACCTACCAGCAGGTCACGCAGCTCACCTACATCACGCAGGTTCTGAAGGAAGCGCTGCGGCTGTGGCCGCCCGCGCCGGCCTACGGCATCGCGCCGCTGAAGGACGAGACCCTGGGCGGAAAATTCAAACTGAAGAAGAACACCTTCATCACCGTGCTGGTGCTGGCGCTGCATCGGGATCCGAGCGTCTGGGGACCCAACCCCGATGCCTTCAATCCCGAGAATTTCAGTCGCGAAGCGGAAGCCGCGCGCCCGGTCAACGCCTGGAAGCCGTTCGGCAATGGCCAGCGCGCCTGCATCGGCCGCGGCTTTGCCATGCATGAGGCGGCGCTCGCGATCGGCGTGATCCTGCAACGCTTCAAGCTCGTCGACATCAACCGCTATCAGATGCACCTGAAGGAAACGCTGACGATCAAGCCTGATGGATTCAAGATCAAGGTACGCGCGCGCAACGAGAAGGAGCGCGGCGCCTATACCGGCGCGGCTGCTGCAGCCGTACCGGTCGCTGCGGCGGCCCGCGCGCGCACCCGTCCGGGACACAATACGCCGCTGCTCGTGCTCTACGGATCGAACCTCGGCACCGCCGAAGAACTCGCGACCCGCGTCGCCGATCTCGCCGAGGTCAACGGCTTTGCGACAAAACTCGCCGCGCTTGACGACTACGCCGGCAAATTGCCGGAGCAGGGCGGTGTCTTGATCTTCTGCGCCTCCTACAACGGCGCGCCACCCGACAACGCCACGCAATTCGTCAACTGGCTCCGCGGCGATCTGCCTGGGGATGCCTTTGCCAAGCTGCGCTACGCGGTGTTCGGTTGCGGCAACAGCGACTGGGCGGCGACCTATCAGTCGATCCCGCGGCTGATCGACGAGCGGCTGGCGGCGCATGGGGCGCGCGCCGTCTATGTGCGCGGCGAGGGCGACGCTCGCAGCGACCTCGACGGCGAATTCGAGAGCTGGCTCGCCAAGCTGGCGCCGCTCGCGACCAGGGAATTCGGGATCGATTCGAGTTTCAGCCGCAGCGCCGAGGACGAGCCGCTCTACCGGATCGAGCCGGTGGCGCCGTCGGCGGCCGGCGCCGTCGTCGCGCTCGGCGGCGCTTCGCCGGTGAAGGTCCTGGTCAATCGCGAATTGCAGAACAAGACCGGCGCCAATGTCTCCGCAAGGTCGACCCGGCATATCGAGGTGCAGCTGCCGCCGGACATCACCTACCGGGTCGGCGATCACCTCAGCGTGGTGCCGCGCAACGATCCGGCGCTGGTGGATGCCGTGGCGCGCCGCTTCGGGTTTCTTCCGGCCGACCAGATCCGGCTGCAGGTCGCGGAAGGGCGGCGCGCGCAACTGCCGGTCGGCGATGCCGTATCGGTCGGGCGGCTGTTGACGGATTTTGTCGAACTGCAGCAGGTCGCGACCCGCAAGCAGATCCAGATCATGTCCGAACACACGCGTTGTCCCGTGACAAAACCGAAGCTTGTGGCCTATCTCGGCGACGATGCCGGCCCGAGCGAACGTTATCGGTCCGAAATCCTGGGCAAACGAAAATCGGTATTTGATCTGCTGGAGGAGCACCCGGCCTGCGAGCTGCCGTTCCACGCCTACCTCGAAATGCTGTCGCTGCTGGCGCCGCGCTATTATTCGATCTCGTCGTCGCCGTCGCCCGATCCGTCGCGCTGCAGCGTGACCGTCGCCGTGGTTGAGGGCCCCGCGAGTTCCGGCCGTGGCGTCTACAGGGGCATCTGCTCGAATTATCTGGCCGGCCGCCGCGAGAGCGAAACGGTCTTCGCCACGGTGCGCGAAACCAAGGCCGGCTTCCGGCTGCCCGATGACACCGCCGTGCCGATCATCATGATCGGCCCCGGCACCGGGCTGGCGCCGTTCCGCGGCTTCCTGCAGCAGCGCACCGCGCTGAAGGCTGGCGGTGCGACCCTCGGCCCGGCGATGCTGTTCTTCGGCTGCCGCCATCCACATCAGGATTTTCTCTATGCCGACGAACTGAAGGCCTTCGAGGCCTCCGGCATCACCGAACTGCACACGGCGTTCTCACGCGCCGAAGGACCAAAGACCTATGTGCAGCACCTGGTCGCCGCGCAGAAGGACCGCGTCTGGAGCCTCATCGAGCAGGGCGCCATCATCTATGTCTGCGGCGACGGCGGCAAGATGGAGCCCGACGTCAAGGCCGCATTGGTCGCGATCTATCGCGAACGCTCGGGCAGTGATGCCGGTGCGGGTCAGCGCTGGATCGACGATCTCGGTGCGAAAAATCGCTACGTGCTGGACGTGTGGGCGGGCGGATAACTCACGAACCTAACCGCGCGTCGTCCCTGCGAAAGCAGGGACCCATACGCCGCGGCTTATCGATTTAACTCCGCCGTTAGTTGCCTTCGCAGCGACGCAGGCCGGTGGTTATGGGTCCCTGCTTTCGCAGGGACGACGAGAGAGTCGTTATCTTTTCGGCAGCCGTTCAAACGTCGGTATCCCCGCTGGGATCTGATGGAAGGCCTGCTGGTCGATGGTGTAGATCGCCATCTGCGGGTTGCCGTAGAGACCGGGATCGTCGAGCGTGCCGACCTTCAGGATCACCGCGGGCAGGCCCGGTCGCCGCGTGGCGAGATGCGTGCCGCATTCGGCGCAGAACTGGCGCGTCACCGCGTTTTCCAGATCGCTGCGCGTGAACGTTTTCGGTGTGCCCCTGGTGTAGCTGAATCCGTCGATCGGCATCAGCATGAACATGTTGGGGGCGCCGCCTGAAATATACTGGCATTCCCGGCAGTGGCATTGCGCCTTGAAACTCGGCTCGCCCTCGGCCACATAGCGCACTGCGCCGCAATAGCATCCGCCTTCCAGTTTCATTTCATCCTCCTCACTTTTCTGTTTCGAACTAGGGTCTGTACTCAATAGGGATTCCATCTGAAATTAGATTGTGATTCAAGCTTCTCAGCGGAAGGGAGGCTTGAATGGCAAAGCAGGTCTACTGGCTCAGCGATGCGGAATGGCGGCGGATTGAGCCGTTGTTGCCGCGAGGGCGCAAGGGAGCGCATCGGGTCGATGATAGGCGCGTGATCAGCGGCATTATGCACATGCTGAAATCTGGTTCGCGCTGGCGCGATTGCCCGGAAGTCTACGGCCCCTACACGACGGTCTACAACCGCTTCAACCGCTGGAGCCGACAGGGGATTTGGACGGACATTTTTTACGCGCTGACCGGATCGACGGGCATGTACGGATCGATGTCGGTGGATTCCAGCTACGTCAAAGCCCATCGCTCCGCGGCCGGCGCAAAAGGGGGGCCTTCAACAATGCAATCGGCCGCTCGCGCGGCGGGCAGACCACCAAAATCCACGCGCTGACCGACGATATCGGCCGTCCGCTTGCCTTCCTGATTACCCCGGGCAACACCCATGACTTGGTCGGTGCACGCGGTTTGATCGGCATGGTCCGCAACCCGCGCCGTCTGCTGGCCGATCGAGCCTACGACGCCAGGAGCTTGCGCGACGAACTGGCCGCACGCCGCATCAAGGCCGTGATCCCGCCAAATCCGACCCGCAAGCATCCGCATCGCTACGATAAAGCCGCTTACAAAGGCCGCAACGTCATCGAGCGGATGTTCTGTCGTCTCAAGGACTTCCGACGTATCGCAACCCGATATGACAAGCGCGCAGACATCTTCCTGTCTGCAATCCTTCTCGCCGCCGCAGTCACTTGGTGGATCAATTGAGTCCGGACCCTAGTGGGGCTTCGCCGATGCCCCATGGGCATGCTTGTCGATGGCGTCGATGATTTGCGGCCACATCGGGATCGGCAGCGCATGCCCCATGCCCTCGATCATCAGCAGTTTCGCGCCTGATATCGAAGCCGCGGTGTCCTTGCCGCCGGCCGGGTGCACCAGGGGATCGACGGTGCCGTGAATGACGAGGGTAGGCGCCTTGACAGTGTGCAGCCGCTCCTTGCGGCTGCCGGAGGCGAGGATGGCGCGGAGCTGCCGGCCGACGCCGGCGGGGTTGAGGCCGCGCTCGAACGTACGTTCGGCGCGGGAGCGGTCGAGCGCCTCGTCTTCGGGAAAACTGCCGACGCGCAGCACCTTCCAGGTTTGCGCGAAACGGACAAAATATTCGTCGCGCGTGGTCGGCGGCGGCGCCATCAGCACGGCGGAGGCCTCGCGGGTCGGCGGGGGTATCTTGGGGTTGCCCGTCGTCGACATGATCGAAATCAGCGAGCGCACCCGGTGTGGATGCGAGATCGCGATTTCCTGGGCGATCATGCCGCCCATCGAAAGGCCGACCACATGCGCTGACTTGAGGCCGAGCGCGTCCATCAGGCCGACAGTGTCCTCCGCCATGTCGCGCAGCTTGTAGGGGGCTGCGACCGGAATTTTCAGGAACCGCAGCTTGAGAAACTCGGCGAGCGTGATGCGGCTCCCGCCGGAAAGATGGCTCGACTTACCGATGTCGCGGTTGTCGAAGCGGATGACGCGAAAGCCTCGGCCCGCGAGCTGCCGGCAGAAATCGTCCTCCCAATGGATCATCTGGGCGCCCAGCCCCATGATCAGCAGCATCGGCTCCGCATCGGCATCGCCGAAGATTTCGTAGCAGAGGTCGATGCCGTTGGCGCGGACGGTCTGCGGCGGCTGATGGGCAGTGGCATTCACCTTGGCAATCCCCCGGATGGTGTTCTTGTCCGGAACTCTATGACACGGTTTTTCGCGCTGCAGAAGGCTTCCCGGGCGGCCCAACGGGCGGCCGCAAGGTTGACCGTCCCGTCGCAACAGTGTGGTATGATACAAAACAAGCGGGATACTCGCGACCATGCCGGAGGACGCTAGTGGCAGACAAAAGCAACGATCCGGTCGTGATCTGGCAAAACATGGTCAGCGAGATGGAGAAGGGATTCAACGCCTTCGCCAGCAAGGCGCTGGAGTCGCCCGAAATCAGCAAGGTCGTCAATCAGGTCGGCGGGGCCTCGGCGGGCGCGCAGAAGCAGCTCGGCGACATGATGGAAAAATATCTCGTCAGCATGAACCTGCCGAGCCGGGCGCAGATGGTCGGCATGGCCGAGCGGCTGCAGGGCATCGAGGGGCAGCTCAACGAGATCAAGGCGATGCTGCATCAGCTCCAGAATAACGCCGGCGCAGCGGCGGGCGGATATCCGGCCGCGCCAAAACCGCCACGGACGAAGCGTCCGCCTTCCGCGGGTGGAGAGCCGAAATGAATGCGGCCGCGGGCCTCGACCTGGCATCGCTCCCGGAGCGGATCCAGTCCGAGGTCCAGCGCGCGATCCAGCGCAGCATCAAGGGCGTCGAATATATTGCCACCTCGGGGCCGTCGCTCGGCTCGACGCCGAAGGACATCCTGAGTGTCCGCGGCACCATGAATCTCTATCACTATCGGCCGGTTGCCGATGAGATCTACCGGGTGCCGATCCTGATCGTGATGGCGACCACCAATCGCGGCTACATCCTCGACATGGTGCCCGGCCAGAGCTTCATCGAGTTTCTGCTGAAGCGCGGCTACGACGTCTACATGCTGGACTGGACCGCGCCGAAGCCGGAGGAAAGGTCGCTGCGGATGGAGGACTACGTCCTCGACTTCATTCCCGACTGCGTGCGCCGGGTGCAGCGCGATTCCGGCGAGACCGACGTCACCGTGATCGGCTATTGCTTTGGCGGCGTGCTGTCTCTGCTCTACGGCTCGATCTTCGCCGACGGGCCGATGAAAAACCTGATCTGCTTCACCACGCCGGTCGATTTCCGCGAGATGAAGCTGTTCCAGAATTTTTCCGACAAGCGCTATTTCGACGTCGACCGGCTGGTCGACAGTGTCGGCAACGTTCCGCCCGAGATGATCCTGTCGTCGTTCGAAATGCTGCGGCCGGCCTCGCGCGCCGCGAGCCAGGTGCAGTTGTGGGACAACATCTGGAACGACGAGTACGTCAAATCGTACCGCATGTTCGACCGCTGGGCGACCGACACGCTGCCGCTGGCCGGCGAGTATTTCCGCACCATCACCAAGGACCTGATGTGGGACAACAAGCTCTACAACGACACCATGTCGGTCGGCGGGCAAAAGGCCGATATTTTCAGCATCAAGGTGCCGTTCCTGCACGCGGTCGCCGAGCACGACCATATCGTGCCCTATGACGCCGCCAAACCCTTGATCCAGAAGATCGGCTCGACCGACAAGGAAGAGGTGATCCTCAAGGGCGGCCATGTCAGCCTGGTCGCCGGCGCCAACGCCATCAAGCGGCTGTGGCCGAAACTCAATTCATGGTTATGCGAGAGATCGACATGAGCCCAAGTGACATGCGCACCTATCCGCTTCACGTTGTCACCGAAGCCGGCGACATCGAGCTTCGCATGATGGGACCGGCCGACGAGGCGCTGGTGCTCGAATTCGCGCAAAAGCTGCCAGCGCACGACCTGTTGTTCCTGCCGCGCAACATCAGCGAGCCGAAGGTGCTGGCCGCCTGGATCAAGGAAATCGAGCGTGGTTCGATCATCAGCCTGCTCGCGGTGAAAGCGGGCAGGGTGGTCGGATGCGGAACGATCGTGCGCGATCCCCTGTCGTGGTCGCCGCATGTCGGCGAAATCCGCAACGTGGTGTCGCCTGATGTGCGCGGCCAGGGGGTCGGCCGGGCGTTGTCGCAGGAGACCTTCGCGCTTGCCCTGAGCGCCGGGCTGGAAAAGCTGCTCGTTCAGATGACGGTCGACCAGACCGGCGCCATCGCGATTTTCGAAGGGCTTGGCTTCAAGGCGGAAGCGCTGCTCCACGACCATGTCCGCGATCTCGCGGGCAAGAAGCACGATATCGTCGTGCTCGCCCATAATGTGGCGCAGGTCCGCGCCCAGATGGAAGCCTATGGGCTGCCGGAAGCGGTGCAGCCCTAAGCCGGCTCCGAGCCGGTTTATCGGGCAGATTGCGCAGGACTTGATCTGATCACGAGTTCGTGATATCGCATCGCAACATGAATATTGCAGTGCACCATTAACTATGCCATATAGAGGTCGCCCCGGGCCAGTCCGGACGGGGTGAGCCCATAGCTCAAATCTGAGGATGGAGAGACCCCAATGACCACCGAAACCAATTCCGTGCTGAATTCCGTCAAGGAAGCTTTCGCGCCCGTCACCGACGCGCTCAAGAACCTCCAGAACATGGAAGTTCCCGAGGCGGCCCGTGAGTTCGTGAAGAAGCAGACCGAAACCGCCAAGGAGCGCGCGGCCGACCTGCATGCCGGTTCGGAGAAGGTGACTGCCGCGATCGAGACCGCCGTTGCCGGTTCGGTTACCGAAGCCGCCAAGATCAGCCGCAACATCCAGAGCGCGCTCTATCAGGATGCCGAGGCTTTCTTCGCCGGCATCGACAAGCTGGCTTCCGCCAAGTCGATCAACGAAGCGGTGCAGATCCAGTCCGACTTGCTGCGCTCGCGCGGCGAAGTGCTGGTGTCGCGGGCAAAGGCCTCGACCGAATATCTGGGCAAGCTCGTCGCCGACGGCGCCAAGACCGCCCAGGACAATTTCAGCAAGGTCTACACCAAGACCGCCTGATCGCGGTCCGACGACCAACTGCTCTTTTTGAAGGCTCGCTCACGCGGGCCTTCTTTTTGTCGGCTATCCGCTTAGATCAATATTGAATCCTCGTCATTGCGAGGAGCGAAGCGACGAAGCGATCCAGCTTCGTCCGCGGCGCGATGGATTGCTTCGCTTCGCTCGCAATGACGGAGGCTGCTATCCTGTGCCCGCGCGAACCTCAGCCTGTCCCGAAAGCCGCCATGACCGTCCCCGCCACCTTCTCCTTCGACGCGCCCGGCGACGACGCGCGCGCCGCCGAGCTGCGGCGCGTCAAGGCGCTGGCGACGCTGGTGCTGGCGGGCACGCTGACGCTGTTCGTCGCCGCAAAACTGCTGCTGCCGCTGCATCCGGTGTTCGGCTTCGTCGCGGCGTTCGCGGAAGCCGCAACCATCGGCGGGCTCGCCGACTGGTATGCCGTGGTGGCGCTGTTCAAGCGGCCCCTGGGATTGCCGATCCCCCACACCGCCATCATCCCGGGCAATCAGCCCCGCATCGCCGACAAGCTCGGCGAATTCATCGAGGTGCATTTTCTCGAGGCGGCCCCGGTCGACGCCAAGCTGCGCCAGATCGACTTCGGCTCCTTCATCGCCGACTGGCTGCGCGACCGCAAGCGCAGCGCCGATCTCGCCCGCTTCATGCTGCGGCTGTTGCCCGAAGCGGTGAGCGCCATGGAGACCTCCGGGTTGATGAACTTCATCACCCGCCGCGTCACCGCGCAGCTGCAATCGATCGATCTGGCGCCGCTCGCGGCAGGCACGCTGCGCGGCTTCGTGGCCGACGGCAAGCATCAGGGCCTGCTCGACGATCTCCTGCGCGTGATGCATCAAACGCTCACCCAGGCCGATACCATGGCCGTGATCCGCGACAAGATCCGGGCCGAGATGCCGACGCTGCTGAAACTTTACCGTGCCGACAAGTTCCTGGTGAAAAGGATCGTCGCCTCCGCGACGAATTTCTTCGAGGAAGTGCGCAACGACCCGCAGCATCCCTTTCGCGGCGAATTCGATCGCATGCTGCTGTCGTTCGTCGACCGGCTCGGCACCGATCCGGCCTTCGCCGGCCGCATCGACGGATTCAAGCGCGACCTGCTGGCGCGTCCCGAACTCGCCGGGCTTGCGAAGAACATCTGGTCGAACGCGCGCTCCTTCATCGAACGCAGCGCCAGCGGCGAAACGCAGGTGCTGCAGCAGCATCTCGCCGGAATGTTGGTGAAGGCCGGCGAGGCGCTGGCGGGTGACGCCGAGCTGCGCGGCGAGATCAACCAGGGCCTGGTCGCGGTATTGCGCAGCTTCATCGCCGACCAGAAGAGCGGTGTCTCGACTTTCATCTCCGATCAGGTCAAGGCCTGGGACATGGGGCAATTGATTTCGCTGATCGAAATCAACATCGGCCGCGATCTGCAATACATCCGCTTCAACGGCTCGCTGATCGGCGGGCTGGCAGGGTTGGCGCTCTACACCGCCGAATTCCTGCTGCGGCTGTTGTGACTTTTGGATCACTGAATCGGCTTTTAAGCATTGAGACCTATTGTCCCATCGCGGGCCAGCAGCTTGAATAGGGGAATCAGGGCCATAGCTCTGGGATTGCTGCGCTGCGGAACGATGGTGCGAGAACTGCGTTTGATCTGGCCGCGTTTCATTTGATCGATTGGGCCGCCTTCGGTCCCTAGAGGAAACAGAATGTCCGCCACTGCCGATACGCTTGCCCCGCCGTCCAGAACCCTGATGTTCCTGGAAGGGCGGGCCTTCCACGAACTCGGCGCGTTTCTCGGCGCGCTGCCGCTGCTCAGCCTGGCGCCGAAGGGTGACGGACACGCAGTGCTGGTATTGCCCGGGCTCGTCGCGTCCGACACCTCGACACGCCCGCTGCGCGGCTTTCTCAGGAATCGCGGCTATGCCGTGAGCGGCTGGCGTCAGGGCCGCAATCTGGGCCTGCGCGACGGCGTGCAGCACGCGATGGTCGATCTCGTGCACGAGCTCAGCGATGCCAGCGGCCGCAAGATCAGCCTGGTTGGCTGGAGCCTCGGCGGCCTTTACGCGCGGCAACTGGCGAAAATGATGCCGGAGCGCGTGCGCTCGGTGATCACGCTCGGCAGTCCGTTCGCGGGCCATCCCAAGGCGACCAATGCCTGGCGCGTCTATGAGCTGGCGAGCGGACGCCGCGCCGACGAGGAGGATACAAGGTTCGGCGGCGCGCTTTCGGAAACGCCGCCGGTGCCGACCACGGCGATCTTCAGCCGCACCGACGGCATCTGCGCCTGGCAGGGCTGCATGGAAAAGCCGTCCGCGCGTTCGGAGAACATCGAGGTCGAGAGCAGCCATTGCGGCATGGGCCATCATCCCGCCGTGGTCTACGCGGTGGCCGATCGGTTGGCGCAGCCCGAAGGCAACTGGACGCCGTTCGACCGCAGCGGCTGGCGCAGCATCGTCTATCCCGATCCGGCGCGGTAAGCTCAACCAGTTTAGGGCCGTCATTGCGAGCCAACGGGTCGCGCGAACGCGGGCCCGATGACAGGCTCCGCGAAGCAATCCATCTTCCAGCGGGGGCAGGAAGCTGGATTGCTTCGTCGCTTCGCTCCTCGCAATGACGAAAAAGACGAGCCGATCCGGCGGGCGGGCGTTTTCGTAAATTCAAAAAACGCGCTATGCGTTGAGCATGCCGCACCCGCTTGCCCGCATCGTCGACCAGCTCAAGCGCGAACCTTCGCGCACCGGCTCCATCGTCATCACCGTGTTCGGCGACGCCATCGTGCCGCGCGGCGGTTCGGTCTGGCTGGGCACGCTGCTGGAGTTCTTCAGGACGCTCGACATTGACAGCGGCGTGGTGCGCACGGCGATGTCCCGGCTTGCCGCCGATGGCTGGCTCGAACGCGAGAAAGTCGGCCGCAACAGCTTTTACCGGTTGGTGAAGAAGGGGCGGCAAACCTTTGATGCCGCAACCAAACATATCTACGACCCGCAACCGTCCGACTGGACCGGACGCTTCGAGCTGTTGTTGATCGGCAACGGCGAGGACCGCGACGCCGCGCGCGAGGCGCTGAAGAATGCGGGTTTTGGCACGCCGCTGCCCGGCGTATGGGTCGCGCCTTCGGGCGTTCCGATCCCCGAGGAAGCCGCAAGCGCGATCCGGCTCGAAGTCTCCGCAGAGGACGACAGCGGCCGGCGCCTGCTCCGTGCGAGCTGGCCGCTCGATCGCACCGCCGACGCCTATCTGAAATTCATGAAGACGTTCGAACCGTTGCGCGGCTGGATCGGTCGACGCGAAAAGCTGTCGGAAGCCGACGCGTTCACGGCGCGGATCCTGCTGATCCACTATTACCGGCGCGTGGTACTGCGCGATCCGCTGCTGCCGACCGCCCTGCTGCCCGCGGATTGGCCGGGCCGCGCCGCCCGCGAACTCTGCGGCGAGATCTATCGCGGGCTGCTGCCGAGTTCGGAAAAATGGCTGGATCGCAATGGGTTGAATGAAGACGGCCGATTGCCCGCGGCGGGCGCCGAGCTGGCGAGGCGCTTCGGCGATTGATATGTTACAGAAATATATTGCAGGTTGAGATTTATGTTATATATTTACTCCCACCAATCCCGGGAGGTCGGCGCATGTACACCCAGGCGCTCAATACGTCGGACGCCGAAGAGCGCAATATCGAGGACGCTGGGCGCGCCGCGCAGTTTCAGGCGCGCATCGACGCCGAGGAGCGCATCGAGCCGAATGACTGGATGCCCGCGGCTTATCGCAAGACGCTGACGCGGCAGATTTCGCAGCACGCCCATTCCGAAATCGTCGGCATGCTGCCGGAAGGCAACTGGATTACCCGCGCGCCGTCGCTGCGCCGCAAGGCTGCGCTGCTCGCCAAGGTGCAGGACGAGTGCGGCCACGGGCTTTATCTCTATGCCGCCGCCGAGACGCTGGGCACCTCGCGTGAGGAGCTGGTCGACCAGATGCTGGCCGGCAAGGCCAAATATTCCTCGATCTTCAATTACCCGACGCTGACCTGGGCTGATATCGGCGTGATCGGCTGGCTGGTCGATGGTGCGGCGATCATGAACCAGATTCCGCTGTGCCGTTGTTCCTACGGTCCCTATGCGCGCGCCATGATCCGGGTGTGCAAGGAGGAATCCTTTCACCAGCGGCAGGGCTACGAGATCATGGTGACGCTGTCGCGCGGCTCCGACGAGCAGAAGGCGATGGCGCAGGACGCGCTGAACCGCTGGTGGTGGCCGGTGCTGATGATGTTCGGGCCGCCCGACCAGGCGAGCCAGCACAGCGACACCTCCACGAAATGGAAAATAAAACGCTTCTCCAATGACGAGCTTCGTCAAAAGTTCGTCGATGCGACGGTGCCGCAGGCGCAGTATCTGGGGCTTTCGATTCCCGATCCAGGCATGAAGCAGGACCCAGCCACCGGCCATTGGGAATACAGCGCGATCGACTGGACCGAATTCAAGCAGGTGCTGGCCGGCAACGGTCCCTGCAACCGCGACCGGATGGCGGCGCGGCGCAAGGCGCATGACGAAGGCGCGTGGGTGCGCGAGGCGGCCGTGGCTTACGCGGAAAAGCGCAGGCAGCGATCCCTGGTGCAGGCTGCCGAATGAGGGAGATCGTGATGGCCACGCCGAACACGCCGCTATGGGAAGTTTTCATTCGCAGCCGCAATGGTCTGGCGCACAAGCATGTCGGCTCGCTGCACGCCGCCGACGCGACGCTGGCGCTGCAGGCCGCGCGCGACATCTACACCCGCCGCGGCGAGGGCCTGTCGATCTGGGTGGTGCCGTCGAGCGCGATTACCGCCTCCGATCCCGCGGAGAAGGGCATGATGTTCGAGCCGGCGGAATCCAAGATCTACCGGCATCCGACATTTTACGACGTGCCCGAGGAAGTCGGGCATATGTGATTTTCTCATCCTCGTGGTGAGGAGGCGCGCGAGCGCCGTCTCCGGACGATGCTTCGTATCGCCGGGAGAACCATGAGGCCCGTGGCCCATCCTTCGAGACGCCCGCTGCGCGGGCTCCTCAGGATGAGGAAGAGCAAGTGGTGAACATGGCTGTCGCATCCATCTCCGTCTCCGAAACGCCGCTGGTGCTGTACGCGCTGCGCCGCGCCGACGACGCCCTCATCCTCGGGCACCGGCTGTCGGAGTGGTGCGGCCACGCGCCTATCCTGGAGGAGGACATGGCGCTTTCCAACATCGCCCTCGACCTGCTCGGCCAGGCCCGCGAACTCTACAGCTACGCCGCGAAGGTCGAGGGCAGGGATAATGACGAGGACAAGTTCGCCTACCTGCGTGATGTCCGGCAGTACCGCAACCTGTTGCTGCTCGAACAGCCGAACGGCGATTTCGCCCGCACCATGGCTCGGCAGTTCTTCTACTCGGCCTTCGCCGACCTCTACTGGCGCGCGATGATGAAATCGGCGGACGCGACCCTGGCGGCGGTCGCCGCGAAGTCGGAGAAGGAGAGTGCCTACCATTTACGGCACGCGTCGGAATGGATCATACGGCTCGGCGACGGCACCGCCGAAAGCCACGTCCGGGCGCAAACCGCGATCGACGATCTCTGGGCCTTCACCGGCGAGATGTTCTGTTGTGATGCCAGCGAGCGTGCCCTGATCGATGCCGGCATCGCCGTCGATCCCGCGAGCCTGCGCCCGCAATGGCTCAAGACGGTTTCGTCCGTTGTCGGCGAGGCGACGCTGGCGCTGCCCTCAAACGACTGGATGCAGCAGGGCGGCCGCAGCGGCCGGCACAGCGAGCATCTCGGTCATCTGCTTAGCGAATTGCAGTCGATGCAGCGGACCTTTCCGGGTGCGACATGGTGATTGCCGTCTTCAGCGATACCGAATTGCGGCAGCGCGCCTGGGACGTGGCGGCAACCGTGGTCGATCCCGAAATTCCGGTGCTGAGCATCGCCGATCTCGGCGTGCTCCGCGACGTCGCGGTACACGATGGTCAGGTGGAGGTCGCGATCACGCCGACCTATTCGGGTTGTCCCGCGATGAACATGATTACGCTGGAGATCGAACTGGCGCTGGAGCGCGAGGGATTCCGAAATTCGAGGGTGCGCACCGTGTTGTCGCCGGCCTGGACCACCGACTGGATGAGCGAAGACGGCCGCCGCAAGCTCGCCGAATACGGCATCGCGCCACCGCAAGCCGCGAGCTCACGCCGTGCGCTGTTCGGGGTCGAGCAGGTGGCCTGCCCGCAATGCGGCTCCGCCGACACGGAGGTGCTTGCCGAATTCGGCTCGACTTCCTGCAAGGCGCTGTGGCGCTGCAAGAGCTGCCGCGAACCCTTCGACTATTTCAAATGTCACTGATCTAACCGTCATTGCGAGCGAAGCGAAGCATTCCATCGGGCCGCAGAGCAAGTGTGGATTGCTTCGTCGCTTCGCTCCTCGCAATGACGGTAATTGAAAGCTGAAATTTCAATGTCCGCATCCGCACCCCGCTTCCATCGTCTCGCCGTCAACGATCTGCGCCGCGAATCCGCCGATGCGGTGTCTCTGACCTTCACGATCCCGCAGGAACTCGCCGAGGACTATCGCTTTGCGCCCGGGCAGTATCTGACCCTGCGCGCCACCATGGACGGCGAGGAGGTGCGCCGCTCCTACTCGATCTGCTCCGGTCCGGATGATGGCGAGCTGCGCATCGCCGTGAAGAGGGTCGATGGCGGCGCGTTCTCGAGCTGGGCCGCCGACGAGCTGAAATCCGGCGATGAACTCGACGTCATGACGCCGACCGGCCGCTTCGGCGTCGCGCCCGCGCCCGATCAGGCGCGGGTCTATGTCGGCTTCGCCGCCGGCTCGGGGATTACGCCGATCCTGTCGATCGCGAAAGGCGTGCTGGCGCGCGAGCCGAACAGCCGCTTCTTCCTGTTCTACGGCAACCGCTCGACCGCCGGCATGCTGTTCCGCGAGGCGCTGGAAGAGCTCAAGGACCGCTTCATCCAGCGGCTCTCGCTGTTCCATGTGATCTCGGGCGAGGAACAGGACATCCCGATTCTGCACGGCCGGCTCGACGGCGACAAGGTGAGGGTGCTGCTGCGCTCGCTGGTGCCGGCGGCCAGCGTCGATCACGTCTTCATCTGCGGTCCGACCGGCATGAGCGAGGACATCGAGGCGACCTGCCGGGATATCGGCATCGCCGCGGACCGGATCCACGTCGAACGCTTCGTCTCCGAGCTCGGCGGCAAGCCGCGCCCGAAAGCCGTGGTGCCCGTCAACGCGCCGCCGAAGGCTTTTGCCGCGCTGATCATCGACGGCAAACGCCGCGAGGTGCCGGTGGCCGAGGGCGAGGCCATTCTCGATGCCGCCTTGCGCGCCGGCGTCGACCTGCCGTTCGCCTGCAAGGGCGGCATGTGCACGTACCTGCCGCGCCAAGCTCGTCGAGGGCAAGGCCGAGATGGAAGTGAACTATTCGCTGGAGCCCTGGGAGCTCGAAAAGGGATTCGTGCTCACCTGCCAGGCGCGGCCGACGACGGAACGGGTCGTGGTCGATTACGATCACGTGTGAAACGAAGTTAGCTCTAGACCCTCATCCTGAGGAGCCGCGAAGCGGCGTCTCGAAGGATGTGGCCATAGGCGGGGCCTCATGGTTCGAGACGGCGCAAGGGCGCCTCCTCACCATGAGGGTCGTGGATTAAACCTTCGGCGGCGGCGCCGTTCCCAAGATGGTTTCGATCGAAAGCCCGAGTCCGAGCAGCCTGGTGTCGCTGCCGACGGGGCCGTCGATCTCGAGTCCGACCGGCAGGCCGCCAGCGGTCATGCCGGCGAACAGCGACAGGCCGGGAAGGCCGGCGTTGCTGCCGGGATCGGTGTTGCGGATCATGGTGTCGAAGGTCGGCGTTGACGCGCCGCCATTGACCGACATTTCGCTCGATCCCTTTTCCAGGTCGATTGCGGGCGCCGGCGCGATCGTGGTCGGAAACAGGATGGCGTCGAGCCTGTTGTCGCGGAAATACGCCGCGTAGATCTTCTGCAGCGCCGGCCGCTGCACGGCCATGACGTCAGGATAGGCGGCGCCGAAGACGTCGGCGGTGATGGCGCCGAACGCGCCCTGCACGTCGGGGCAGGCAATTTTTGCGGCGATATCGGCAAGCGTGATGCCTTCGAGGCCGGATGCCTTCAGATATGCCGGGATATCGGCAACCGGCTCGTGTAGTGCGACCGGGAATGACACCTTGGCGTTCTGCTCGAACAATCCGGGCATATCCACATCGACGAGAACCACGCCAGCGTCCGTAAGTCTTGCCCGTGCGGCGATCGCGACGGTTTCCAGCTCGCGATCGAGCCCGCTCCAGAACGAGGCGGGGACGCCGAAGCGCTTGCCGCGTAGCGGTTCGGCCGTGGCAACTAGGCCGCCGGTGATGACGGAATCCAGCAGTGCTACGTCGGCCACCGTGCGGCCCATCGGTCCGACGGTGTCGCGGGTATGGCTGATCGGGACCACCAGGTTGGCATCGTCATAGCGCCGCTCCGCGCCGCCATTGCCGACCGAGGGTCGCAGGCCCACGGTGCCGGTCAGCGCCGCCGGCACCCGGGTCGAGCCGCCGGTATCGGAGCCAAGGCCGCAGGTCGCGATCCCAGCCGCGATCGCCGCCGCCGTGCCGCCCGACGAGCCGCCGGGAATGCGGCTCTTGTCGTAGGGGTTTTTCACCGGGCCGGCGAATGACGACAAATTGGTGCTGGTGATGCCAAACGCGAGTTCATGCATGTTGGCCTTGCCGATGACGATGGCGCCGGCATCCAGCAGCTTCTGCAGCGAAGGGGCGTTGCGGGTAGGACGGGCGTTCCGCAGCGCCGGAGTGCCGGCCGAGGTTGGCAGATCGGCGGTGTTGATATTGTCCTTCACCACGATCGGCAGCCCGGCCAGCGCGCCGGTGGTCTTGCCGGCATCGACCAGCGCTGCTGCGGCAAGCGCGCCGTCCCGGTTCAACACGATGAACGCGTTGAGGTCCTTTAGTTGCTCGGCGCGATCCAGCGCGGCGCGCACGGCGCTAGCGGCCGACGTCTTCCTGTCGCGGATCGAGGCGAGCAACTCGGCGGCGGTGATTGAGGCGATATCGGCCATGGCGGGCTACCTAATCCTTCGGTCGCTTGTCGAACACGCGCCGGGCCTTGCCGAGCGAGCGCTCCAGCGCGTCGGGGGCGACAGCCCTGACGTTGGCGTGGATGCCGGTGGTGTTCCTGATGTGATGGGTGACCAGCGCGGCTTTTTCGACAAGCCCGCTGCCGTCCCAGCTTTCGGGGCGCGCTTCCGCCAGCACGGTCATGGCGTCCATCCGCCCCTCGCGGGTCAATTCGATGATGAAGTGGCCGCCGCACCAGTCGGTGGCGAGCAGCACTTCCTCGATCTGGGTCGGGAACACGTTGACGCCGCGCAGGATGATCATGTCGTCGGAACGCCCCGTAACCTTCTCCATCCGCCGCATCCCCGGCCGCGCCGTCCCCGGCAGCAGCCGCGTCAGGTCGCGGGTGCGATAGCGGATGACCGGGAAAGCCTCCTTCGTCAGCGAGGTGAAGACGAGCTCGCCCTGCTCGCCGTCGGGAAGCACCGCGCCGGTTTCGGGGTCGATCACTTCAGGATAGAAATGATCCTCCCAGATGTGCAGGCCGTCCTTGGTCTCGATGCATTCCTGCGCGACGCCGGGGCCCATCACCTCCGAGAGGCCGTAAATGTCGGTGGCGTCCATGTCGAAGGATTGCTCGATCTCGGTGCGCATCGCATTGGTCCACGGCTCGGCGCCGAAGATGCCGATCTTCAGGGACGATTTGCGGGGGTCGAGACCCTGGCGCTTGAATTCGTCCAGGATCGCCAGCATGTAGCTCGGCGTCACCGTGATGATGTCGGGCCTGAAATCGTTGATCAGCTGCACCTGCCGCTCGGTCATGCCGCCCGAGATCGGCACGACCGTGCAGCCGAGCTTTTCCGCGCCGTAATGCACGCCGAGGCCGCCGGTGAACAGGCCATAGCCGTAGGCGTTGTGGATGATCATGCCGCTGCGGCCGCCGGCGGCGCGGATCGAGCGGGCCATCAGTTCCGACCATGTCTCGATATCTTTGCTGGTATAACCAACCACGATCGGCTTGCCGGTGGTGCCGGAAGAGGCGTGGACCCGGACGAGCTTTTCGCGCGGCACCGCGAACATGTTGAACGGGTAGTTGTCGCGCAGGTCCGTCTTCACCGTGAACGGAAAATTCTTCAGGTCCGACAACTGCCGGAAATCCTTCGGATGCACGCCGGCCTTGTCGAACGCCTTCTTGTAGTGCGCGACATTGTCGTAGACGCGCGCCAGCGTCGCGGCGAGGCGCCTGGTCTGCAACGCCGTGATCTCGTCGCGGGAGGCGCGCTCGGCGTCATCCAGCACCGGGCTGTAGCCGCTCTTCTTCGATTGCAGTTTGGTCGAAGCCATCGGACGTTTCCTCGAGATCGTTTTCTGTTGTTATTTTTTGCCGGATTCCGTCGCCGGCACCCAGGCGCCGCCGATGGTGCGGGAATGGCCGCGCAACTCGGCGACAACGGTTCCATCGACGGTGACGCGCACGTCGTAAATTCCGGAGCGCCCGGTCCGCGAGATTTCCCGCGCGGTCGCGATCAGCCGGTCACCGAGCTTGCCGGGCCGGATGAACGAGATATTGCCCTGGGCCGCCACCGCGCGCTCGTTGTGGGAGTTGCAGGCAAAGGCGAAGGCGGAATCCGCCAGCGTGAAGATGAAGCCGCCATGGGCGATGCCATGGCCGTTGACCATGTTCGGCTGGACCGTCATCGCAAGGGTCGCTTCGCCGGCCCTGATCTCGAGGAGCTCCATGCCGAGGTCCTTGCTGGCGTCGTCTTCCTTCCACATCGCGTCCGCGCAGGCGCGCGCGAGGTCGTCGGGAGTGAGCGTGGCCTTGACGTTCACTGCGCCGTCCCCGCCGATTCCGGTGACGTTTTTTTGGTCAGGATCGGATGCAATCCGCTTCTCCCCTGGGCCGTATCGGGCTTGTTGGAACAAGCCTCTTTAGCTGTTGGTTCAGTCGATTAGTCATGATGGGAAGGGGTCATGCTGTCAACGATCCCGGCGGGAGCAGCCGCATCGGCGGGAATGAAATCATTCGTATTTGGGTTGAGGGCACGGCTTTCATTCCCTCAAGCAGGGGCGGCACGACAGCTTCGTTCTTATTTCTTGACTGAGATGGACGGATCTCCATGTAAGCCATTATAGCAGCACGGAAATTGCATTCCCCTTCGGGCATGGCGGACGTCGCGGCCGCGCTCATTTCGAGGAAAAGCCAGTGCAGGACGGTGCCCAAATTGTCGTCGTGAGCGGACTCCTGATCGGCCTCGCCTATGGCGCGATCGCCCTGCTGAGCGGGTTCTGCCTGCTCTCGGGCTTGCGTGGCTGGTGGGCCGACGGCGACAGCCGGCTGATCCGGACCTTTGCGCTGGCGCTCGGCGTTGCCATCGCCGCGACCCAGCTTCTGGCGGCCGGCAATGTCGTCGACATCGGCAAATCGATCTATCTGCAACCTTCGTTTTCGGCACCGCTGATGTTCGCGGGAGGATTGTTGTTCGGCTACGGCATGGTGCTGGCCAACGGCTGCGGCTCGCGCGCGCTGGTGCTGCTCGGCCGCGGCAATCTGCGCTCCTTCGTCGTGGTGATCGTGCTCGGCATATCAGCGCAGATGACGCTGAAGGGACTGATTGCCCCGGGGCGGATCGCGGTGCTGCAGGCGACGCAGGCCGCGCCGAAATCGGTTTCGCTGCCGGCGCTGTTGTCGACCGTGGGGCTGACCGAGACTTTCGCGCGCATGATCGCGGCCTCCGTAATCGCGGGCGCGCTGATCATCTTCGCGTTCGCGCATGCGCCGTTCAAGCGCGCCTGGGGCCAGATCGCCGCCGGCGTCGCCGTCGGCCTGCTTGTCGCCGGCGGCTGGTTTGCGAACGGCTATCTCGGCGCCGACGACTTCAATCCGGCGCCGGTGACATCGCTGACCTTCATCGCGCCGATCGCCGACACCGTGCAATACGCCATGCTCTCGACCGGACTCAGCCTGAATTTCGGCATCACCATGGTGGCGGGCGTGTTCGCCGGAAGCCTGGTGACGGCGCTGGTGACCCGCCGCTTTCATTGGGAAGGGTTTACCTCGCCGCGCCATATGCTGCGCTCGATCGGCGGCGCGGCGCTGATGGGCGCGGGCGGCGCGATGGCCTATGGTTGCTCGATCGGGCAGGGTCTCACCGGCTTGTCGACATTGGCGCTGGCGTCGTTCGTCGCGGTCGGCGGTATCCTGCTCGGCACGGCCGCGGGATTGCGCGGCGTGCTTCGTGTGCAGCCGCTGGTGCCGGCGCAGGAACGCGGTCAGGCGCGCTGACGCGAGGCTGAATCATCAGCCTCGCGCTTATCCTTAGGCATGATCTAATCCGAAAACCGGTACCCACTTTCCGGAATCATGCCTTTGAGGTCGCCAGCCGCATCACGTCGAGATATCCGGGCTTCACTTCCATCCGCTTGATAAGACCCTTCTCGACCAGTAGCCGATGCGCTTCGGGCAGCCGGTAGCACGGCAAATACATGAACAGATGATGCTCGGCGTGGTAGTTCACCCAATAGGGCGCGATCAATAGCCGCTCGACCGGGTTGGCCAACGTCGTGCGCGCGTGGCTGAAGGGATCTTCGCCGGTCGAGGTGCAGGCGTGCTCGGCGATGTTGCGGATACGCGTCACCAGGGGCAGCCAGGTTGCCATCGCCAGCACCCAGACCGCCCAGAACCAGACGCTCGCGCCGGCCAGCCAGAACAGCACGAACATCAGCGCATTCAAGCCAAGGAAGCGCGCCATCTTGTCGGCGCCGCTGGAGACGAAGCTGTCATGCGACAGCCTGTCTTCGGTGTCGCCGCGCTTGAACAGCGACAGGAACAAGGGCAGCCGCTGCTTGACAAATGTCTGCCCGGTGAGATCGCGGATCGCCTTGCGGGTGTAGCTCTCTTTCGTGATCGGAAACGGCGCCGACAGCGACAGATCGGGATCCTCGGGCTGCTGGGTGAATTTGTGATGCTGCAAATGATAGGAGCGATAGCTCGCGAGATCAGCGCCGACCGGCACCGCGCACAGCCACTGCCCAACCCATTCATTGACCGCCTTGTTGGCGTGAATGCCGCCATGCGCGGCTTCGTGCATCAGGATGGCAAGGCCGAGCTGGCGCGCGCCGACCACCATCACCGCGATCAGCCAGGTCAGCGGATTCGGCCACAGCGTGACCAGCGCGACGGCGGCAATGATCGTGCCCCAGGCGTGAACCACCAGCCACATCCCGCGCAGCGAGCTGCGCGAGGTCAGCCGGCTCCATTCCGCCGGCGTAAAGATGGTCTTGGGATCGACGCGCGCGACGACGGGCATGGCTGCTCCTTTAGCGCATTCTCAAGTTCGGTGGCTTCATCCTTCGAGACGGCGCTGCGCGCCTCCTCAGGATGAGGTCCTAATTCTCCTGCAGACCCTCATGGTGAGGAGCGCGGCTACGCCGCGCGTCTCGAACCATGTGGCCCCGGAAGAACGCCATATAGCAAGCGGATGATACGCCCGCTCGGTGGTTCGTCAATCGGCCGCGCGGGTCACGATGTGGACCTCGGAGGTGAGGGTGCGGTGCACCGGACATTTGTCGGCGATCTCCAGCAGTCGCTTGCGCTGTTCGGCGTCGAGATTGCCATCCATGGCAATGACGCGTTCGATCTGGTCGAGCATCCCCTCCCTGGTTTCGCAATCGGCGCAATCCTGCGCGTAGATCTTGCTGTGCTTCAGCGTCACCGTGGTCCGCTCCAGCGGCAGCGACTTGCGGTCGGCGTAGAGGCGCATGGTCATCGAGGTGCAGGCGCCGAGGCCGGCCAGGACAAAGTCATAGGGCCCGGGTCCGGTGTCCTCGCCGCCGGCGGCAACCGGCTCGTCCGCCTGCATCCGGTGCGGCCCGACCGATACGGTCTGCTGGAATTTGCCGTTGCGGGTTTCGCGCACCACGACCATGCGCGGCGCTTCGCCGGGATCGGCGACTTGCTCGGGCGCAGCGGGGTCGAGATAGCGCGTGGCCCAGGCGGCGATGACGTCGGCGGCATAGGCGGCGTCGCGCCTTTCGCTCAGCAGATGATCCGCGCCGGCGAGCGAGACAAAACTCTTGGGATGCTTGGCGGCGACAAAGATGCGTGTGGCATTGTCGATCCCGACGGTGTCGTCGGTTGGTGAATGCATGATCAAGAGCGCCTTGTGCAGGTTGGTGACTTGAGCCATCAGGCCATGCTCGGCGATGTCATCGAGGAAATCGCGCGTGATGTGGAACGGCCGGCCGGCGAGCGAGACCTCGACCTTGCCGTGGGTGCGGATGTCCTCGATGCGATCCCTGAACAGCCCGGTGACATGGGCGGGATCGGAGGGGGCGGCGATGGTGGCAACCGCCCGTGCTTCCGGGATTTGCCCGGCCGCGGCGAGAATGGCGGCGCCGCCGAGGCTGTGGCCGATCAGGATCGCCGGGGCTTTCCTGGTTGCGCGCAAATGATCAGCCGCGCGCACGAGATCGGCGACGTTGGAGGAGAAGGTGGAATTTGCAAATTCGCCTTCGCTGGAGCCGAGGCCGGTGAAGTCGAACCGCAGCACCGCGATGCCTTTGGCCGCCAGCGCCACCGCGATGCGTTTGGCCGCCAGCACATCCTTGCCGCAGGTGAAGCAATGCGCGAACAGCGCATAGGCGACCGGCTCGGCCTCGGGCAGATCGAGCGATGCCGCGAGTTGGTGGCCGCCTTCACCAGTGAATTGGAAGCGCTCAGTCGGCACGGTCAGTCTCCACGGTTCGGGTAAGCGGTCGCATCAGTCGCCGGAATAACGCTCTTCCTTCCAGGGGTCGCCGCGATTGTGATAGCCGCGGACTTCCCAATAGCCTGGCGCATCGTGTTCGAGGAATTCGATACTCTGCAGCCATTTGGCGCTTTTCCAGAAATAGAGGTGCGGCACCACCAGCCGCACCGGGCCGCCGTGCTCCTGATGCAGCGGCGCGCCCGACCAGCTATGCGCGAGCAGGGTGTCCTCGGCGACGAAATCTTCCAGCGCGAGGTTGGTGGTGTAGCCGTCGTGGGAATGCAGCACGACGTGGCGGGCTTCGTCGCGCGGCTGACATGCCGCCAGGAGATCGCGGGTCGCGAGCCCTTCCCACTGGTTGTCGTAGCGCGACCATGTCGTCACGCAATGGATGTCGGAGACGAATTTCGTCTGCGGCTCGGCGCTAAACTGCGCAAAATCCCAGAACAGGGGATGCTCGACCGCGCCGTAAACATCGAGCCGCCAGCGCTCGCGCGATATCTGCGGCGTCAGCCCAAGGTCGAGGACGGGCCAGTCTCTCGTCAGGTGCTGGCCCGGCGGCAGGCGCTGCGCATCGGGGCGCGCGATCTTTCCGGTCAGGAATTTCCCTTCGCGGGCCCAGCGCTGCTTGCTGCGCGTCAGCTTGCTGTCCGGGGGCGGATTGTCTGGTTCGGCCATATCCGTTTGATCACGCCTCATGCCATCGCGTTGACGCCGGCATGGCCGACATCGCGAACGGTAGCATGAACGCCAGCCAGGCGGGAGACGAAGGCCTCAGCCCGCCTTTCCAAAAAGCACGGGAAGCTGGCGCGGACCGCGCACGGTTCCTTCCGACCATTTGACCTGACCGGCAGGGTCGAGCCGGAAATCCGGAATCCGCTTCAGCCATTCCTCGATCGCGACCGTCATTTCCATGCGCGCCAGGTTCGAACCGACGCAGCGGTGAATGCCAAGGCCAAACGCGGCATGGCGGTTCTCCTTGCGGTCGATCACGACCTTGTCGGCGTCCGGGAAGACCGTGGGATCGCGGTTGGCGGCGGGGAACGACAGCAGAACCATGTTGCCGGGCTTGACCGGACAGCCGCTGACGGTCGTTTCCTTCATCACCTCGCGCGCCATCGTGACCGGCGAATAGGCGCGCAGCAGCTCCTCCACCGCGGTCGGCATCAGCGAGGGCTCGGCGACGAGCCGTTCGCGATCCGCCGGCGTTCTCGCCAGGTGCCACAGCGAGGCGCCGATCGCGCTCCAGGTGGTGTCGATGCCGGCGATCAGCAGCAGGCGCAGCGAGCCCATGACATGGATGTCGGACAGCGGCTGGCCGCTCTTGTCCTTGGCGTTCATCAGCGTCGAGATCAAATCGTCGGTCTTGTGCTGCTTGCGATACTCGATGTGGCCGGCGAAATAGCCGCTCATCTCGTGGACCGCGCGCATCAGGGTATCATCGTCCTTGATGCCGAGCTCGAGGATCTCGTGGATCCACTTGATGAAGAGGTCGGAGTCCTTCTCGGGAATGCCGAGCATGTGGGCGATGGCGCGGACCGGAATGTGCTTGGTGTAACGCGCGGCGGCGTCGCATTTGCCGTCGGCGATGAACTCATCGATCAGCTCGTTGCAGATGGCGCGGACCCTCGGCTCCAGTTTCTTCATGGCGTCGGGCGTGAACGGCGGCAGCAATAGCTGCTTGGCCGGCTTGTGTTCGGGCGGGTCGGAGGTGATCGGCGGCGCGACGCCGGTGGTTTCCGGTCGCACGTCGCGGACGATGACGCGGCGCGAGGAGAAATGTTCGGTGTCGTGGGCGATCTCCCTGACCGCCTCATAGGTGGTCGGCAGATAGCAGCCGAGGAAGCGATCGGTGTGGACCACGGGCGATGCGGACCGCAATTCGTCCCAGATCGGGAACGGGTTTTCGGTCCAGCGCGGATCGGTGTGGTCGAAATCGTGGACCCAGTCGGTGACGGGGGGATGTTCGGGCATCATGCTGGCGGAATCGGACATCGGGGCAAATCCTCGGGTTCGTTCGCTTGGTCTATGATTGTGTGCTGGGAATCGGTCGGTCGGCTTCAAATCGGCAGTACCGATTTGACAGCATTCACTCTTCGGTGACTTCGATCGCTATTTCCGGGCAATTGGCCTTGGCGAGCCAGGCCTTGTCCTCGAGCCCCGCGGGCACGCTGCCGTCACCGACTTCGTGGGCATTGCCGAATTCGTCGAGGTTGAACAGCTCCGGCGCCAGCGATTTGCAGCGGGCGTGCCCCTGGCACTTGTCCTGATCGACGTGGATTTTCAGCTTTCCCGACATGGCAATCGTTCCCCTCGCTTGCGCGCGTTTTGCGGCGCGGCATGTGTTTCCCGTCTTTTGACCGAGACGGGGAAAGCGTCTTGGCTGCGCCCTTAAGTTATAGCATATTACATTTGCGTCGCGCTTGCACGTCAAGCGGAAAGTGATGGATTGTTACTTCAGATGACCCAGCTCGCCCGCAAGTCGCTCAACGCTTACCACCACGGGGATCTCAGGGATGCCCTGGTTCAGGCCGCGCTGCAGGAAGCGGAGCAGGGCGGCCCGGAATCCATCAGCATCAAGGCTTTGGCGAAGAAACTTGGTGTTTCACAGCCGGCGCCGTACCGGCACTTTGCCGACCGCGAGGCGCTGCTCGCGGCCGTGACCGCCGAGGCGTTCCGGCAGTTCAGCGCAACGCTGCGCGAGTCCATCACAACGCCTTCCAAACACTCAAAGCTGTCACGCTTCGCGCAGGCGACGCTGGCCTTCGGTCTCCGCCGCAACGGCATCTACCGGTTGATGTTCGCGTCGCGGACCATGGCCTGCGCGACAAAAGGCAGCGAGCTCCACAACGCCGCGATGGAAACGTTCGGTCTGGTTCTGGAAGCGCTGGAAGCGCCGGCGGTCGGATTGCTGCGCGAGCGGCACGCGCTGAAGATATGGGCGGCGCTGCACGGCGTGGTGATGCTGGCGGAGCAGGGGCTTTTGACCGGGCAGGTCGCCAACATGACCCGGGAGGAATTGGTCGAGGACATCGTGGCGGAGACCAAACTGGCGCTGTCGGTCGCGATCAAGGAGGCGACGGGCGGCTGAGCGGCCTCATGGTTCTCGCGGCGATGCGAAGCATCGTCCGGAGACGGCGCGAGAGCGCCTCCTCACCATGAGGGTCCAGGACCTCTTGCGAAGCGACAAAGGTTCCAGACCTCATCCTGAGGAGCATCGCCAACGGGCCGCACGAATGCGCGCCCGATGACAGGCTCCGCGATGCGTCTCGAAGGATGAAGCCTCCGAACCCGGAAATGCCCCGGTTACCTCGGCGGACGCGGATCGATCGGCGTCGTGCCGCGCACGCCCAGGATATCCTCCAGCAGCTTTGCGCCGGCGAGAAGCTGCGCCTCGCCGCGCGGCGCGGCCACCATCTGCAGTCCGACCGGAAGGCCCGACGCCGTGAAGCCGCAGGGCAGCGACAGCGCCGGGCAGCACACCAGCGTGATGGCGTAGACGATGCCGAGCCATTCGACGTAATTGTCGAATTTCTTGCCGGCGCATTCGGCGACATAGCGGTTCTCGACCGGAAACGGCGCCACAATGGTCGCCGGCGCCAGCAGCAGGTCGTAGGTCTCGAAGAATTCCAGCGTTCGATTGGTCATCGCAACACGCTGCGCTTCGGCGCGTATGATCTGGTCGACCGTCAGCTTGAGGCCTTCCTCGATGTTCCAGATCACTTCGGGCTTAAGCATATCGCGTTTGGAGCGCAACAGCGCGGCCTTGCTGATCGCAAAATCGAAGGCGCGCAGCACGTGAAAGCATTCATGGGCCTCGCGAAGGTCCGGATGGGCTTCCTCGACGATGACGCCCAATTCCGCAAAGCGCTGGGCCGCTTTGCGGGTGATGGCGGCGACCTCGGGATCGACCGGGGTGATGCCGAGATCGGGCGAGAAGGCGACGCGTTTTGGGCGCCTGCCGGAGCGCGCCGCGGACAGGAACGAGGCCGGCAGCAAGGGCAACGACAAGGGATCGGCGGGATGTTCGCCGCTCATCGCATCGAGCAGCAGCGCCAGATCCTCGACATTGCGCGCCATCGGGCCTTGTACGCCGAGATTGCGGTCGATCTTGAATTCGGGCGTATGCGCGACGCGGCCGATGCTCGGGCGCAGGCCGACGATGCCGCAGAAGCTCGCCGGGTTGCGCAGCGAGCCGCCCATGTCGGAGCCGTGCGCCAGCCACGCCATGCCGGTAGCGAGCGCGACCGCAGCACCCCCCGAGGAGCCGGCGGCGGAGCGCGAAGTATCCCAAGGGTTGCGCGTCGCGCCGAATACTTCGTTGAAGGTGTTGGCGCCGGCGCCGAATTCCGGCGTGTTGGATTTGGCGTAGATCACCCCGCCATTGTTTTCGAGGTGCTCGACCAGCAGGTCCGAACGCGCCGGGATATGGTCCCGATAGATCGGCGAGCCCTGCGTCGTGAGCACGCCCTCGACATTGGTCAGGTCCTTGATCGGCACCGGCAGCCCTGCGAGCAGGCCGCGCTCGCCCTTGGGCTTCTTCATCAGGGCTTTGGCATGGCTGCGGGCGCGATCGAAGCTGCGCGTCGGCAGCGCGTTCACCTGGCCGTCGACCTCGGAGATCCGCCGCTCCAGCACGTCGAGCAGATCGAGCGGGGTGACTTCGCCCGAATTGAGCTTATCGACGATGGCGCACGCCGTCGCTCGCACCAGTTCCTGATCAGATGCCACTTAAGTCTCCCGCTCGTTCCGCCTTCCAACGGCGGATTGGCTAGTCCTGTAGAACATTTTCCGGCAAAGTGGAAACAGCCAGCAACCGGAGATTTTCCGCATGACGACGCCATTCGATACGCCGGACTGGCGCTCGATGAAACAGCAGGAGCGCGACCTCGGCCTCAACAACGGCGTCGCGGTGCCCGGGAGCGCCGAGATGGTAGCGGATTGGGAGCGGCGTTCCGCCGCCATGCGCCAACGCCACCCTGATCATCTCGACCTCCGCTACGGCCCGCGCGAGCGCAACCGGATCGACTTTCTGAGGGCGGGTGAGAAATCGCCGACGGTGCTGTTCATTCACGGCGGCTATTGGCAGACCCGCGCCAAGGAGGTGTTCACGATTTTCGCCGAGGGGCCGATGGCGCATGGCATCAACGTGGCGCTGATCGGCTACACGCTGGCGCCGGACGCGACGCTGGATCAGATCGTCGCCGAGATCCATGCGGGCATCGATTTTCTCAGGCACCAATTGCCGTCGCTCGGCGGTGATGAAAAGGGGATCGTGGTGTCCGGCTGGTCCGCCGGCGGGCATCTGACATCGATGGCGCTGTCGCACCCGAACGTGCGCGCGGGCATGGCGATCTCAGGCATCTACGATCTCGAGCCGATCCGCCACAGCTATCTCAACGTCAAGCTCGGGTCCGACGAGGCGACGTCGCGGCGCAACTCACCAATGATGCAGGAGGGCGGCCCGCCAAAACCGCTGTCGCTGGTGGTTGGCAGCGCCGAACTGCCGCTGCTCCGCAAGCAGACCGCGGATTTCGCGGGGCACCGTGCGAAGTTTGGACTGCCCGTCACTTACGAGGAAATACCCGGCGCCAACCATTTTTCGATCATGCAAGAACTGCTCTCGCCATCGGGGCGGGTCACGACGCTGATCCGGCAATTGTTCGAGCGGACGGCTGGTTAAGCGTCCGTCATTGCGAGCGAAGCGAAGCAATCCATCGTGCCAGGAAGGAAGAGTGGGTTGCTTCGTCGCTTGCGATCCTCGCAATGACGGTGGCGGAATCAGCTACCCCCAGCCCGCACTGATCCCGCCATCCACCGTGTAGATCACCCCCGACGTATATCCCGAGCGATCCGAGGCGAGGAACGCCATCAGGTCGCCGATCTCGCGGGCATGCGCGGGGCGGCCGAGCGGAAGGCCCTTCTGGAATTCCGTGTAGCGGTTCTCGTCGCCGAACTGGTTCCTGGCGCGGGTTTTCTGCAGCGTGATGTGGCGGTCGGTGCCGACCGGGCCCGGGTTGATCCCGACCACGCGGATGTTGTCGGCGAGGCTTTTCGAGCCGAGCGCGCGGGTGAACGCCATGATCGCGGCGTTACCGGCGCTGCCGCAGATGTAATTGGCGTCGAACTTTTCACCGGCGGCGCCGATGTCGTTGACGATCACGCCGCCGCCGCGCGCCTTCATCTGCGCGTAGATTGAGCGGGTGAGGTTGATATAGCCGAACACCTTGAGGTTCCAGGCGTGACGCCAGGTCTCTTCGTCGATCTTGTCGAGCGAGCCGCCCGGAATGTCGCCGGCATTGTTGACCAGGATGTCGATATCGGCGGCGTCCTTTGCCAGCTTCGCAAGATCCTCGGGCTTGCGCAGGTCGACGACATGCGTGGTGGCGTCGATCTGATGGGCCGAGCGCAGGCGATCGGCCAGCGCCTTCAACTGATCGCCGCTGCGGGCGGCCAGCATGACGTGGGCGCCTTCCTCGGCAAAGGCCTCGGCAGCGGCGGCGCCGATGCCCTTCGATGCGCCGGTTATCAGCACGCGCTTGCCGCGCAAATGGAGATCCATGGGATGACTCGCTGGGTTGGGAGACGTGCGACTGGTGGGACGGAACTGTTAGGCCGGCGGCGCCGAGGCGGTCAACATTGCACTGCAGCGTTGCACCCGGGCGCGGTTTGGTCCATTGCAATCCGGCTTCGGTAAACCGTGGTCCCGGCGCGGCAAGACGATAAAGGAATTTCAGGATGGGCAGCCCAAAAAAGCAATATCGGATCGCGGTCATTCCCGGCGACGGCATCGGCAAGGAAGTGGTACCGGAGGGACTGCGGGTGCTGGAGCAGGCCGCCAAGAAGCACGGCGTGGCCGTGCATTTCGATCATTTCGATTTCGCCTCCTGGGATTACTACGAGCGGCACGGCGAGATGATGCCTGAGGACTGGAAGGAAAAGATCGGCAAGCACGACGCGATCTATTTCGGCGCGGTCGGCTGGCCCGCGAAAATTCCCGATCACATTTCCTTGTGGGGATCGCTGATCAAGTTCCGCCGGGAATTCGATCAATACGTCAACCTTCGCCCGGTGCGGCTGATGCCGGGGGTGCCGTCGCCGCTCGCGGGCCGCAAGCCCGGCGATATCGATTTCTGGGTGGTGCGCGAGAATACCGAGGGCGAATATTCGTCCGTGGGCGGGCGGATGTTCCCCGATACCGACCGCGAATTCGTCACCCAGCAGACGGTGATGACCCGGATCGGCGTCGACCGCATCCTGAAATTCGCATTTGATCTCGCGCAGTCGCGGCCGAAGAAGCATCTGACCTCGGCCACCAAGTCCAACGGCATTTCCATCACCATGCCCTATTGGGACGAGCGCGTGGAGGCGATGGCGAAGAAATACCCCGGCGTGAAGTGGGACAAGTACCACATCGACATTCTCACCGCGAATTTCGTCCTGCATCCGGACTGGTTCGACGTGGTGGTCGGCTCCAATCTGTTCGGAGATATCTTGTCCGATCTGGGCCCGGCCTGCACCGGCACCATCGGCATCGCGCCGTCCGGCAATATCAATCCGGAGGGCAATTTCCCCTCGGTGTTCGAACCGGTGCACGGCTCGGCGCCGGACATCGCGGGGCAGGGCATCGCCAATCCCATCGGCATGATCTGGTCCGGCGCGATGATGCTGGAACATCTCGGCGAGAAGAGCGCGGCGGCCTCGATCGTTGCGGCGATCGAACGCACGCTCGGTGAACGCACGCTTCGCACCCGCGATCTCGGCGGCAATGCCGACACGGCCGCGTGCGGCAAGGCGGTGGCGGAGATGGTGGAGTAATTTTCGTCGACCCGGCCTTGAGCCGGAACGACTTAGATTCAGCCCTTCGCAATCCGCCGGCAATGCTCCCACGCCGCGCCAATCAAATTCTCGCTCGCCTCGGGGGTGCGGAACGCGGAATGCGCCGACAGCGTCACGTTTGGCAATTTCGTCAGCGGATGATCCGCCGGCAGCGGCTCGATGTTGAAGACGTCGAGGCCGGCGTGCCTGATCCGGCCCGACTTCAAGGCCTCGATCATGGCCGTTTCGTCGACCATCGCGGCGCGGGCTGTGTTGACAAGGATGACGCCCGGCTTCATCGCGGCGATGTGCTCGGCGGAGAGAAAGCCGCGGGTTTCGTCGTTGAGCAACAGATGGAGCGAAACGACGTCGCTCTCGGCCAGCAGTTTATCCAGCGCGACGAATTCGACGCCGGCAAAACTTTTCGGCGACCGGTTCCAGGCCATCACCCGCATGCCGCTGCCGAGCGCGATGCGCGCGACTTCCGCGGCGATGCCGCCGAACCCGATCAGGCCCAGCGTCTTGCCGGTCAGCTGCATGCCGTCCTCGCGCAGCCAGTTGCCGGCGCGCATCTCGCGGTCCATCTGCGCGCTGCCGCGCGCCGCCGCCCACATCAAAGCAATGGTGCATTCGGCGACCGCCGTATCACCATAGCCCTTGATCAGGTGGACTTCGATGCCGAGTTCGCCAAGCTCCTCGGGATTCATGTAGCTGCGAGCGCCGGTGCCGAGAAACACCACGTGCTTCAGCCCGGCGCACTGGCGCGCGATCTCGGTCGGCAGCGCGGTGTGATCGACGACCGCGATTTCCGCACCGTCCAGGATATTCGGCCACTGGTCCGGTGTGATGTCGGGATCGCGATGAATCCGCACCTTGGGATCGCCGGGTCTTTCCAGCCGCTCGAAGATGACGGCCAGCGCCTCGTTGGCGTCGACGAATACTCCGCGCATGAATCCTCCGTGGTCAGGAAGCGACGCCGGCAAGCGCCAGCACGGTGTGCATCAGCGCGTTGGCTCCGGCGGTGCAATCGGCTTGCGTTGCGTCCTCCAGTTCGTTGTGGCTGACGCCGTCCTTGCAGGGAACGAAGATCATTGCCGCGGGAACGACATTGGCGAGGTTGCAGGCATCATGCCCGGCGCCGGAGGTGATGCGGCGGTAGCTGTAGCCGAGCGATTTGGTGGCGTTTTCCACCGCGTCGACCAGCCTGGCGTTGAAGATTGTCGGCGGCTTGCGCCAGATCGCCTCGAACGCGATCTCGACCTTGCGCCGCGACGCGATCTCGGCGATGGCGCCGCGCAGATCCCGGTCGATCGCATCGAGCGTTTCGGAGGCGGGGCTGCGGATATCGACGGTGAAGGCGACCTCGCCGGGGATCACGTTGCGCGACGGCGCGGCAATCACGGTCTCGCCGACGGTGCCGACCGCGTTCGGTCCGTGGGCCCTGGCGATCCTTTCCACCGCCAGTACCACTTCGGACAGCGCCGCCAGCGCGTCGCGGCGCAGCGGCATCGGCGTGGTGCCGGCGTGGCTTTCGAAGCCGGTGATCTTGCCGTCATACCAGATGATGCCCTGGCCGCGATCGACGACGCCGATGGTCTTGTTCTCGGCTTCCAGCAGCGGTCCCTGCTCGATATGCAGTTCGACGAAGGCGCCGAGCTTGCGCATTCCCACGGCCTCGTCGCCGCGATAGCCGATGCTGTCGAGCGCCTCGCCGACGCTGATTCCGGCCGCATCCGTCCGCGTCAGGATGCTTTCGGTGTTGTAGTCGCCGGCGTAAGCCGCTGACGCCATCGTCGCCGGCGCAAACCGCGAACCTTCCTCGTTGGTCCAGTTGACGATGCAGAGCGGCGTTTCCGTCTCGATCCCGGCATCGTTGAGCGTGCGGACCACCTCGAGCGCCGCCAGCGTGCCGAGGACGCCGTCGAACTTGCCTCCCGTCGGCTGGGTATCGAGGTGCGAGCCGAGGCCCACCGGAGGCTTCGACATGTCGCGGCCCTTGCGGAGGCCGAACATCGAGCCGAGCGCGTCGATATGAACCTCGAGACCGGCGGCCTCGCAGGCGTTGCGGAACCAGTCGCGCACCTGCTTGTCCTCGGGGCCGAGGGTCAGCCGCCGCACCCCGCCTTTCGGCGTGGCGCCGAATTTGGCGGTTTCATGGATCGTATCCCACAGCCGGGCGGAATCGATTTGCAGGTTGGATGCGATTTTGGTCATGGAGCCATTCCGGAAATCAGACGGTGCGCGCAGACGAGCATTTTCAATGACGCGCCGGCAGGGGCGCGTCAATGACAACGCTGCCCTGCGCCAGCTTGGCGGCGAGTTCGGCCACCCGTTCGACCGCAACCGTGTCGGGCGAAGCCAGCCAGCTTGCCGAAAACGTCAGCGGCGGGATCTGCAGATTGGTCGACAGCAATTGCAGCCGTCCGTCGGCCATTTCGTTTTCGACGATTGCTGTCGGGATGACCGCAATGCCGAGGCCCTCGATCGCCATGTGTATGACGGTCGCGAGCGAGGCTGAGGCGTGCAGCCGCATCGGCGGCAGGCCGGGGCGGTTGAACAGCGAGCGGACGATCTCATACGGCTGGGTCTTGCGCGGAAAGGTGATGATCGGAAATTTCGCGAGATCCTGCACCGTCAATCGTCGCTTGCCGAGACCGAGCGCAGGGCTCGCCAGGAAGCCCACGGGATAATCGCACAGCACGCGGTTGCTGACGGTCGGCGCCGTCAACGGTCCGAGCAGGAAGGCGAGTTCGATTTCCTGCGCGAGCAGCCGGTTGCGCAAGTTCGAGGTGATGTCGACCTCGATTTCGAGCGACAAGTTGGGATAGGCGCGATTGACGCTCTTGACCAGTTGCGACAGCCAGGTGTGGACGATGGTCTCGGCCACGCCGAGGCGCAGCACGCCGTGCATCGCCGAGCGATCGCCGACCACTGCCAGCATTTCCGAGCGCAGCCCGATCAGCTTCTCGGCATAGACCATCATCTGCCGGCCGCTCGGCGTCGGCAGCACCATGCGCCGGTCGCGTTGCAGCAGCCGGACGCCGACCTCGCGCTCGAGTTGGGCGATCCGTTGCGAGATCGCGGGCTGGGTGGTGTTGAGCTTCTGGGCGGCGCCGCGGAAGCTGCCGAGCGTCACCACCCACATGAAGGTCTCGATTGCCTTGAAATCGGTCATGCATCCAAAGTCCACAGATCGATAAATAAAAATTATCGATCTTGATTAAAAACAACGATTAGACATTATGCTAGCCGTATGCGCCATTCCCTGTCGAGCAAATAGAAGCGGGATCGACGATGACCGGCTTGGCCAAAACGGAACGGATGTCCCAACCCACCGCGGCTGACCTGTCGCCGAGCGTAGCGGCCCGGCATGCCTGCCGCGCCGGCATGGCCGAGACCACGTCCGGAATCGCCAACGGCTTTGTCCAGGGCAATCTCGCGATCCTGCCGGAGAGGCTCGCGGCGTCGTTTCACCGGTTCTGCCAGCTCAATCCGAAACCCTGTCCCATCATCGGCATGTCCGACGTCGGCGACCCGCGCATCCCCTCGCTCGGGATCGATCTGGACATCCGCACCGACCTGCCGCGTTACCGCGTCTGGCGCGACGGCGAGGTGGTGGAGGAACCGACCGACATCATGGCGCATTGGCGCGACGATCTCGTGGCGTTCGTGCTCGGCTGCTCGTTTTCCTTCGAGGAAGCGCTGATGGCAGATGACCTTCCGATCCGCCACATCGAGCGCCACGTCCGCGTGCCGATGTATCGCACCAATATCGCATGCAGTCCTTCGGGGCCGTTCGCGGGGCCGATGGTGGTGTCGATGCGGCCGTTCAAGCCGGCGGATGCGATCCGCGCGGTGCAGATCACCTCGCGCTTTCCCGCCGTGCATGGCGCGCCGGTTCATCTCGGCCATCCGCACTCGATCGGGATCAAGGATATTGCAAGACCCGACTACGGCGACGCGGTGCCGGTGGAGGTCGACGAGATCCCCGTGTTCTGGGCGTGCGGCGTGACCCCGCAGGCGGTGATTGCGGCAGCGAAGCTGCCGTTTGCGATTACGCACGCTCCCGGGTTGATGCTGGTGACCGACCTCCGTAACAAGCAATTGGCTGTGCTTTAATGGGCAGTCCGTGCCGCTCTTTGAGGCTTTACCGTCATCTGCAATCGTTTCATCGATAGCTGCCGACAACAAAGGATACCGTCATGACCGTCACTCGCCGAAATGTGCTGCTTGGAGCCACTGCCGCAGCCCTGCTGCCGATCGCATCCCGCGCGCAGACCTCCGAAGTCGTGATCGGCATCATCTATCCCTTCTCCGGCGCCAGCGCGCAGATCGGCGTCGATGCGCAAAAGGCCTTCGAGACCGCGGCCGAGGTCATCAACAACAAGTATGATTTCGATCTGCCGCTGGCGCGGGAGGCGGGATTGCCCGGTCTCGGCGGCGCCAAGATCCGTCTCGTGTTCGCCGATCACCAGGCCGATCCGCAGAAGGGCCGCGCCGAGGCCGAGCGCCTGATCACGCAGGAAAAAGTCTGCGCCATCATTGGCACCTATCAGAGCGCGGTCGCCGTCACCGTCAGCCAGATCTGCGAGCGCTACCAGATTCCGTTCATCTCGGCCGACAACTCTTCGCCGAGCCTGCATCGACGCGGCCTGAAATTCTATTTCCGCGCCGCTCCGCATGACGAGATGTTTTCGGGCGCGATGTTCGATTTCTTCGATGCCATGAAGAAGAAAGGCACCAGGATCGAGACGCTGTCGCTGTTCCACGAAGACACCATCTTCGGCACCAATTCCGGCAACGCCCAGCTCAAGCTCGCCAACGAACGCGGCTACAAGGTGCTGGCCGACATCAAGTACCGCGCCAATTCGCCGTCGCTGTCGGCCGAAGTGCAGCAGCTCAAGGCGGCCAACGCCGACGTGCTGATGCCGTCGAGCTATACCACCGACGGCATCCTCCTGGTGAAGACCATGGCCGAACTCGGCTACAAGCCGAACGCCATCGTCGCACAGGATGCGGGTTTCTCCGAAAAGGCGCTGTATGACGCGGTCGGCGACAAGCTCGAGGGCGTGATCTCGCGCGGCAGCTTCTCGCTCGACCTCGCCGCCAAGCGGCCGATGGTCGGCAAGATCAACGCCATGTTCAAGGAAAAGTCCGGCAAGGACCTCAACGACTTCTCCTCGCGCCAGTTCATGGGCCTGATCGTGATGGCGGACGCCATCAACCGCGCCAAATCCACCGACGGCGACAAGATCAGGGAAGCGCTGGTGGCGACCGACATGCCCGGCGAAAGCACCATCATGCCGTGGAAGCGCGTGAAGTTCGACGAGATGGGCCAGAACAACGACGCCGACCCGGTGCTGTTGCAGTATATCGGCGGCAAGTTCGTCACCATCTTCCCGCCGCAAGCCGCGGTCGCCGAAGCCGTCTGGCCGATGAAGTAAGATGCGAGCTGCGCGTCACGCCCCTTCCGAGGTCCTCATCCTGAGGAGCGGGCAAAGCCCGCGTCTCGAAGGATGGACGCGACACGCGGACTCACGGCCATCCTTCGAGACGCGCGCAGGGCGCGCTCCTCAGGATGAGGACGCTTCCTTGGGGCAACAATGGTGACCGCCGAAACCATCATCCAGAGCTTCACGTTCGTCATTGCGAGCGAAGCGAAGCAATCCATCGTGCCACGAAAAGTAAGGATGGATTGCTTCGTCGCTGCGCTCCTCGCAATGACGGGCCTTTGCAGTCGCGCTTCTGGCCTGGAGCAACACCGGTGACCGCCGAAACCATCATCCAGAAGTCTCGCCAGCGGCCTGTTGATGGGGCTGCTCTACGGCCTGATCGCCGTCGGGCTGGCGCTGATCTTCGGCCTGATGGACGTCGTGAACTTTGCGCACGGCGAGTTCCTGATGATCGCGATGTATGCGACATTCTTCCTGTTCGCGTTCTTTGCGATCGATCCACTGCTGGCAGCCCCGCTGGTGGCGGCGGCGCTGTTCGTGTTCGGCGCGGTGGTTTATCTGTTGATCGTGCGGTTTGCCGTGCGGGCCAAGGCCAATGCCGGCATGGTGCAGATCTTCTCGACCTTCGGGCTCGCGATCGTGATGCGCGGGCTGGCGCAGTTCTTCTTCACGCCGGACTATCGCAGCGTCACTCACTCCTGGCTCGGCGGCAAGACCGTCTCGATCGCGGGCATTTTCCTCCCGGTGCCGCAACTTGCCGGCGCGCTGGTGTCGATCGTCGCCTTCGGGGCGCTGTACTTCTTCATCAACCGCACCGATTTCGGCCGCGCGCTGGAGGCGACGCGCGAGGACGCCGGCGCGGTGGCGCTGGTCGGCATCGACAAAAACCGGGTATTCGCGCTCGGCTGGGGCCTGGGGGCCGCGCTGGTCGGCCTGGCCGGCGCGATCATGGCGATGTTCTTCTACATCTATCCCGATGTCGGCGCGTCGTTCGCGCTGATCGCCTATGTCACGGTGGCGCTCGGCGGCTTCGGCAGCGTGTTCGGCGCCTTCGCCGGCGGCATCATCGTCGGTCTGGTCGAAGCCTCAACCGCGCTGATGCTGCCGCCGTCGCTGAAATCGGTCGGGATTTACGCGGTCTATCTGCTGGTGGTATTCATCCGGCCGCGCGGCCTGTTCGGGTCGATCTGATGGACACGGGTTTCGCCCAGCGCCGTCGACGCGATCTCGTCATCGCCGCCGTGTTTGCCGTTCTCGCCGCTCTGGTGCCGCTGTTCGTCAAGGACGTCTACGTCCAGAACATCATGGTGCTGACGCTGATGTACGCGGCGCTGTCGCAGAGCTGGAACATCCTTTCCGGCTATTGCGGCCAGATATCGCTCGGTCACGCGCTGTATTTCGGGCTCGGCGCCTACGCCACCACGCTGCTGTTTACCAAATTCGGCGTGCTGCCGTGGTTCGGCATGCTGGGCGGCGGCCTGATCTCGGCTGGCATCGCGATGGCGCTGGGCTATCCCTGTTTCCGGCTGCGCGGCCATTATTTCGTCATCGCCACCATCGTCATTGCCGAGATCGCGCTGTTGTTGTTCCAGAACTGGAATTGGGCAGGTGCCGCGCTCGGCATCGACGTTCCCGTGCACGGCGACAGCTGGCTGAAATTCCAGTTCACGCGCAGCAAGCTGCCGTATTTCTACTTCGCGCTGGCGCTGGCCTGCATCGCCTGGTTCGTGACCTGGTGGCTGGAAGATTCAAAATGGGGCTACTGGTGGCGTGCCGTGAAGGACAATCCGGACGCCGCCGAAAGCCTGGGCGTTGTCGTGTTCAATTCCAAGATGGGGGCCGCCGCCGTCTCGGCGTTCCTCACCGCGGTCGGCGGCGCCTTCTACGCGCAGTTCGTATCCTACATCGATCCCGAAAGCGTCATGGGCTTCCAGTTCTCGCTTTTGATGGCGCTGCCGGCGGTGCTGGGTGGCATCGGCACGCTGTGGGGACCGGTGCTGGGGGCGATTATCCTCATTCCGCTCACGGAACTGACACGCTCCTTCATCGGCGGCTCCGGCCGCGGTGTCGACCTCATCGTCTATGGCACGCTGATCGTGCTGATCTCGCTGGCGCGCCCGGAAGGACTGGTCGGCCTGTTCTCGCGCCGGCGCAAGGGGGCGGTCCAATGACGCCCTTGCTCGAAACCCGCGGCGTCTGGCAGCGCTTCTCCGGCCTGATCGCCAACAGCGACATCTCGATTTCGGTCGGGCGCGGCGAGATCGTCGGCCTGATCGGCCCCAACGGCGCCGGCAAGTCGACGCTGTTCAATCTGATCGCCGGCGTGCTGCCGCCCACCCAAGGCTCGATCTGGTTCGACGGGGAGGATGTCACAAGGCTGCCGGCGGCGGAGCGCTGCCAGCGCGGCATCGCGCGCACCTTCCAGGTGGTGAAGAGTTTCGAGACCATGACGGTCATCGACAATGTCATTGTCGGCGCGCTGGTGCGCAACACCGTGATGCGCGAGGCGCGCCGCAAGGCGCATGAAGTGCTGGAATTCTGCGGGCTCGCCGGGCGCGCCGATGTGCTCGCCAGCGAACTGATCCCGTCGGAAAAGCGAAGGCTCGAAGTTGCCCGCGCGCTCGCGACCGAACCGAAGCTGCTGCTGCTCGACGAGGTCCTGACGGGGCTGACGCCGATTGAGGCGCAGACCGGGGTCGAACTGGTGCGGAAAGTCCGCGCCACCGGCGTCACCGTCTTGATGGTCGAGCACGTCATGGAGATCGTGATGCCGCTGGTCGACCGCGCCGTGGTGCTCGATCTCGGCAAGGTGCTGGTCGAGGGCAAGCCGGCCGACATCGTCCGCGACCCAAAAGTCATCTCGGCCTATCTTGGGGATCGTCATGCTGTCGGTGCATGAAGTCACCACCGCCTATCAGGGGCTGGTCGCGATCTCGCAGGTTTCGATCGAGGTCGCCAAGGGCGAGATCGTGCTGGTGGCCGGCGCCAACGGGGCCGGCAAGTCGACATTGATAAAATCAATCGCCGGCGCCGAACGCCCGCGCTCGGGCACGGTGACGTTCGACGGCGCGCGCATCGACGGCAAGCCGCAGCATGTCATCACCGCCGGCGGCATCGCCTATGTGCCGGAGAACCGCCGGCTGTTCCCGCGGCTGTCGGTGCGCGATAATCTCAGGCTCGGCAGCTACCTCTATCGCGGCAACGCCGATCGTGACCAGCCGCTGGAGCTGGTGTTTCAGTTGTTCCCGCGGCTGTCGGAGCGTCTGGAGCAGCGCGCCGAGACGCTAAGCGGCGGCGAGCAGCAGATGCTGGCGATCGGCCGCGCGCTGATGACGCGGCCGCGGCTCCTGATGCTGGACGAGCCGTCGCAAGGCATCATGCCGAAACTGGTCGACGAAATCTTCCAGGCCGTCAAGCGCATCCGCGATACCGGTTTGACCGTGCTGATCGTCGAGCAGCGCATGGCGGAATGCCTCGATATCGCCGACCGCGCCTACATCCTGCAGACCGGCCGCGTGCTGATGCAGGGAACAGCGGGTGAGATCAAGGGCAATCCGGATGTGCGCAAGGCGTATCTGGGGCTTTAAACTGGATCGTCATTGCGAGGAGCGATAGCGACGAAGCAATCCATACTTCCTTGGCGGCCCATGGATTGCTTCGCTCGCGCTCGCAATGACGTGGAGGGTCTGTCCCAGATTTTTCGGTCGGCCCCAACCCGACGGGCAAATCAGTTCGCGGTTTGGCGACGGGCTTGTCCAGCCCCTTTTGTAGAAATATTCTGATTTTCCGAAGACACAAATCACCTTTATAAGCCTCGCCGTCCCGCTCCTTTGGAGGGGCGTTGCGCAACGTCACGAAACGCGGAGCGGGATGCGGTGGACGCCGGGTGCGCGCTTGACGGGCGGTGCGGCTGGCGGACGGCGAAGGCGTGTGGTCCTGACGCCCCGACGCTGGCGTCAAGTTTGCGGCAACATCCGCAGGCGATGGTGGCAAGAAAGCCCGGTCACCAGGGAGAGCGCGTTATAAGCCGTAAACCATTGCGCGGGGAATGCCGGGTGATTCCGGTGTGACCTGACAACGCGTGTGCTTACTACCACTATCGTTGCACACGCGGCTATCGGGCGCATCGGGCGCCCGGCATTCCCTGCGCCCTCTGATTGGAGAGGGCGGAACGAGCAGGTCAGACCTCGCGCGAAACCTGCGGCGAGAACGCGAAAGTATTCCCGCCGTCATTGCGAGGAGCGAAGCGACGAAGCAATCCACTTTTCCTTGCCAACAAATGGATTGCTTCGCTACGCTCGCAATGACGGTGAATGGGCTGTTTATGGATTCACCGACCAGACAACTTTCCACCCTGTCTCCTGGAAAAATTGGTCAACTCCATTCCTATTCTCAACCCAGCTATCGAACCCTGTTCTTGGGCTTTCACGCCATTCCACAACAAGAAATCCCCCCGTATTTTGCGAATCGTCCTCCACCTTGACGAACCATCCGTACCTGTCCCCAGGGGATACAATTTTTCCAATCACTCCAACTGGCACAATGTTCATCTCAGTTTCTGTCGCCTATTTGTGCTCATGCCCGTGCTCCGGCAGCGCCAGCCCGAACGTCTTCGACAAATCCGCGATCTGCGCCGGCGTCAGGTAGCGCGGGTTCAGCCCGCGCAGCAGCAGATAGAGTTTTGCGGTTTCTTCCAATTCCTCGGTGGCGAACACCGCGGCTTCCAGTGTTTCGCCCGCGACCACCGGGCCGTGATTGGCGAGCAGGACGGATGCGTATTTTCCAGCCAGGCCCTTGATCGCATCGGCCACCGCCGGGTCGCCAGGCCGATAATACGGCACCAGCGCGGTCTGCCCACATTTCATCAGGTAATACGCCGTCATCGGCGGCAGCGCCGCACGGGGATCGATCTCCGGCAGCATCGAGAGCGCCACCGAATGTGTCGAGTGCAGATGCACCACCGCGCGTGCCGACCTGCGCGTCTGGTACAGCGCCGTGTGCAGCGGCACTTCCTTGGTCGGGGCATCGCCGGAGGCGAGCTTGCCGTTGGCGTCGAGCCGCGACAGTCGGGCGGGCTCGAGAAAGCCGAGCGAGGCATTGGTCGGCGTCACCATATAGCCGCCGTCCTCCAGTCTCACGCTGATATTGCCCGAGGAGCCCGGCGTCAGTCCGCGCTCGAACAGCGACCGGCCGAGCCGGCAGATTTCCTCGCGTACCCTGGTTTCGGTCATGTCAGTATCCTGGCAGCACCTCTTTGCCGCCTTGTCTCATGCTTTGGCAGCGCGGCCAAGCCGTGATACCCAGAGGCAAGGCCGCTGTTAAATCCGGCTCTGAGGAAACCTGAGGTAACGCCTTATGCCTGAATCAATATCCCAAAAACCGCGCGTCGCCGTCATCGGGCTGGGCTCGATGGGTTTTGGCATGGCGACCTCGCTCAAGCGGGCGGGTTTTGAGGTGACCGGCTGCGATGTTTCGGCCGAGGCCGTGGCGCGGTTCGTCGCCGACGGCGGGGGCGGTGCCGGAACGCCGGCGGAGGCCGCCAAAGGAGCCGGCATCGTGGTCAGCGTGGTCGTCAACGCCGCGCAAACCGAAACCATTCTGTTCGGGGCCAACGGCGTTGCCGAGACGCTGGCGAAGGACGGTGTATTCGTCTCCTCCGCGACCATGGATCCCGACGTCGCGCGGCGGCTGGCGAAGCAACTTGAAGCCACCGGCCGGCATTATCTGGACGCGCCGATCTCCGGCGGCGCGCAGCGCGCGGCGCGGGGCGAATTGACCATTCTTGCCTCCGGCAGTCCCAAGGCCTTCGCCAAAGCGAGGCCAGCGCTGGATGCGATGGCGGCAAAGCTCTACGAGCTTGGCGATGCGGCAGGGCAGGGCGCCGCATTCAAGATGATCAACCAGTTGCTGGCCGGGGTGCATATCGCGGCCGCCTCCGAGGCGATCACGTTTGCCGCCAAACAGGGCCTCGATATCCGCAAGGTTTATGAGGTGATCACCGCGTCCGCCGGCAATTCATGGATGTTCGAAAACCGCATGCCGCACGTGCTCGACGGCGACTACACCCCGCGCAGCGCGGTGGAAATTTTTGTCAAGGACCTCGGCATCATCCAGGACATGGCGCGCACCGCGAAATTTCCGGTTCCGGTCGCGGCGGCGGCGCTGCAGATGTTTTTGATGACGGCGGCGTCCGGCATGGGCCGCGACGACGACGCCTCGGTGGCGCGGATGTATGCCCGGGTCACCGGCACGCATTTGCCGGGTGAGCCGAAGTAACCGCAAGAACAAGAGGACGACCGATGCCCCGTTTCGCCGCCAATCTCTCGATGATGTTCAACGAGGTGCCATTCCTCGACCGTTTCGATGCCGCCGCCAGGGCCGGCTTTACCGCCGTGGAGTTCCTGTTTCCCTATGATCATCCGGCGGACGCGGTCGGCGAACAGCTTCGCCGCAACGGCCTGACGCAGGCGTTGTTCAACCTGCCGCCGGGCAATTGGGAGGCGGGTGAAAAGGGATTCGCGGCGTTGCCGCATCGCTTTGACGATCTCAAGCAAAGCCTTGCGACCGCGCTGCCCTATGCCAAGGCGACCGGCGTCAAGCGGGTGCACCTGATGGCGGGCATCGCCGACCGCCGCGACGCCAAAGCCGTGGAGGCGTTTTACAAATCGGTGGCCTGGGCGGCGGAATTTTACGCGCCGCACGGCCTCGATGTCGTGATCGAGCCGATCAATCCGCGCAACGTGCCCGGGTATTTCCTCAACGATTTTGGCTTTGCACGAGACCTGATCGCGGAATTGAAGATTCCCAATCTGAAACTTCAGTTCGACATCTATCACTGCCAGATCATCCATGGCGACGTCACCATGCGCCTGCGCGAGATGATGCCTGTTATCGGCCACATCCAGATCGCCAGCATTCCCTCGCGCAACGAGCCGGACGGCGAGGAATTGAACTATCCGTTCCTGTTCACTGAACTCGACCGGCTCGGCTATGGCGGCTTCGTCGGCTGCGAATATAACCCGCGTGGCAAGACCATCGACGGTCTTGCCTGGTTCAAGCCCTAGTGCCGGAGCAAAACCGTGACGCTGGCCGCCAAATTATCCCTTGGCTGCATCGCCGACGACTACACCGGCGCATCCGATCTCGCCAATACGCTGACGCGTTGCGGCCTGCGCACGGTGCAGACCATCGGCGTGCCTTCCGACGACCTGGCGTTACCGGAGGTCGACGCCGTGGTGGTCTCGCTGAAGAGCCGCTCGATCGAAGCGGGCCTTGCAGTGTCGCGCTCGCGCGCCGCGGACAAATGGCTGCGCGGGCGTGGCGCCGCTCACGTGCTGTTCAAGATCTGCTCGACCTTCGATTCCACCGACGCCGGCAATATCGGCCCCGTGATGGACGCGCTGCGCGCCGATGCCGGCGACAGCATCGTGCTGGTGACGCCGGCGTTTCCGGAGACCGGCCGTACCGTCTATATGGGCAATCTGTTCGTCGGCCCGGTGCCGCTGAACGAGAGCCCGCTAAAGGATCATCCCCTCAACCCGATGCATGATTCCAATCTGGTGCGGGTGCTGGCGCGCCAGAGCAAGACCAGGGTCGGGCTCGTCGCTCTCGCCAACATTGCCCGAGGTCCGGATGCGGTCCGCGCGCACATTGCCGACCTCGTGAAGAAGGGCATTGGTGCAGCGATTGCGGATGCGGTGTTCGAACGCGATCTGGAGACGATCGGCAAGGTCGCGCTGGATCATCGCGTTTCGGTCGGCGCATCCGGCCTTGGGCTCGGTCTCGCCCGCGCACTGGTTGGTTCGGGCCGGGTCAAATCGAATACGGCGGACGCGGTCCCGGACGCTCCGGTCGGCGGTCCGGCGGCCTGCCTCGCGGGAAGTTGTTCGCAGGCCACGCTTCAGCAGATCGCGAGCGCCGAGTCCGTGATGCCGGTGCTGCATCTCGATCCCGATCAGGTCGTCAAGGGCAAGGATGAAGCGGAGCGCGCGCTGGCCTGGGCCAGGGAACGGCTCAAGGACGGTCCGGTCCTGATCGCCTCCAGTTCGACGCCGGATCAGGTCGCAGCCCTGCAGGCACGTCATGGCCGCGATGCAGCCGGACATGCCATCGAGCAGGCGATGGCAGATATCGCCGAAGGTCTGGTGCAAACGGGCGTGCGGCGATTGGTGGTCGCTGGCGGCGAAACCTCCGGCGCGGTGGTGGATCGTCTGGGGATTCCCGGCTTCCTGGTGGGCGCGGAAATCGCTGCGGGAGTACCGGTTTTGCGCGCCGTCGGCGCAAAGGACGGCGCGATGCTGCTGGCGTTGAAGTCGGGCAATTTCGGCGGCCCGGCGTTCTTCTCGGACGCGCTCAAGCTGATGCCTTGACCGCGGCATTGCCGCCTTGCGTTCGCGGACCAGTCGTTGCGCTTTCTTCATTCCGCGGCGACGGTACTCGTGCGGTGTTTAACGCGCACTTAGCATATCGAGCGCTTTCTGCGGTTAAAGCTTTTGTCCCACCGCAGAAAGAACCGTCGAATGAATTTCGGAATCGGAACGGTTCTGCCGCTGATCATGTCCGCGCTCGCGATTTTGGCCGTAGCCTCCACTGGGTTCGCAGCCTCCGCCAGATCCCGCGGCCGAGGTTCGTCGACCGTGGCCCGTTGGGCCGCCCCGAAAATCCAGCCGATGACCCGTAATCCCACGGGCCCCAAAATTAACGTGGCCTAACGCTGCGCACCCTATTGCTTGAACGCAGGGGCGTTGTGCGTCGGTTTTCGACGCATCGCCCGCCATGGATTGAATTCAAACAAATTGAAGGGTGCGGCGAAATGATCAAGCTGAATCGCATCGGCTATAAATTGGGTCTCGCGGGCGCGATCGGCGTATTGCTCTCGATCGGCATGGTGACCAATCAGATCGTAACGGAAGCCACGGTGGCCGCGGCGAACGACAGCGCCGACCGATCCCAGCGGGTGGCCGACAGCGCGCTCACCGCGCATTTGGACATGCGGCTGCTGCAACTCGCCGGCCGCGCTACCAGGTTGGCGAGGACGACGGCGGAAGTCGACAAGAGCGTTGTCGACGTGCGCAAATACGATGCGGCCGGCGCGAAGGAGCTCGATGCGGCGCTTGCCACCGCGCGAAGGCCGGAGACCCGGGAGCGGCTGCAAAAGATCAAGGAGCTGACGAGCAGTTACACCGCCGGCGTCGAGGAACTTGCAAAGGCGCAGAGCGGCCTGTTGACTCTGATCGAGAAGCGGACGGCGATCTCGGCCGAATGGGAGAAGGCCTTTGAGAGCCAATTGGCTCTCCCTGCATTGAAGGATCTGCCCAATCGCCGGGATGCCGAGCTTCTGATGTATCAGGCCGACGGCAGGATCAAGGGGCTTCGCGCCGCAGTCTGGCGTTTCAGCGCCACCGGGGAGGAAAGCCAGAAGAAGACCATTGCAGCTTACCAGAAGGCGCTGGAAGAATCCCTCGGCCAGATGCGGGGCCTGACCGACGACAAGGCGTTCAGGAGCGGTCTGGACTCGATGATGTCGATCCTCACCCGATTTATTGCCGCCAATGACGATACCATCAAGGCCGAGGAACTGAAGGCCGATATTCTCGTAAATCGAACGCTGAAAGTGGTCGCCGAGTCCGGCGAACTGATGGAAGCCGCTGTTTCGACCGCGCAGAAGAATGCGAAAATCTCAAGAGAAGAAGTTGCGGCCGAGACCGCCAAGGCCAGCTGGATCAATCTGGTAACGGCGATCGTGGTCGTGATTGCCATTGTGGGCTCGGTGCTGTTCTCCTTCCTGGGGATCGCGCGTCCGATGACGCGCCTCAACGGTGCGCTGGGCCAGATGGCCGCGGGCAATCTCGATATTGCAATTCCTGGCGCGGATCGGGGCGACGAAATCGGCGATCTTGCCAAGACCGTCACCGTCATCCGCGAGAACGCCGAGCAGAAGGCGCGTGATGAGGCGGAAGCCAAGGCCACGCAGGACCAGCTTGCCGCCCGGCAGCGCAAGGCGGACATGATCAAGATGGCGGATGATTTCGAATCCGCCGTCGGCGAGATCGTGGAAACCGTTTCGTCAGCCTCGACCGAACTCGAAGCCTCCGCCTCCACGCTCACCTCGACGGCAGAGCGGGCGGAGGAGCTTGCGACGACGGTTGCCGCGGCGTCCGAAGAAGCTTCGACCAATGTGCAGTCGGTGGCTTCGGCCACCGAGGAAATGGCCTCCTCGGTCAACGAGATCAGCCGCCAGGTGCAGGAATCGGCGCGGATGGCCGGCGAGGCGGTCGACCAGGCCCGCAAGACCAATGATCGCGTCGGCGAGTTGTCGAAGGCGGCGGCGCGAATCGGCGACGTTGTTGAGCTGATCAACACCATCGCGGGCCAGACCAACCTGTTGGCGCTCAACGCCACCATCGAGGCTGCGCGGGCCGGGGAGGCCGGCCGCGGTTTTGCCGTGGTGGCCTCCGAGGTGAAGGCTCTGGCCGAACAGACCGCCAAGGCTACCGGCGAGATCGGTCAACAGATCAGCGGAATTCAGGCGGCGACGCAGGAGTCGGTCGGGGCCATCAAGGAAATCAGCGGCACCATCGAAAAGCTGTCGGAGATTTCATCGACCATCGCGGCCGCCGTGGAAGAGCAGGGCGCGGCGACCCAGGAGATTTCCCGCAACGTGCAGCAGGCAGCGCACGGCACCCAGCAGGTCTCCTCCAACATCGTCGACGTGCAGCGCGGCGCGACCGAGACCGGCTCGGCTTCGTCGCAGGTGCTCTCGGCCGCGCAATCGCTGTCGGGCGACAGCAACCGCCTCAAGCTCGAGGTCGGAAAATTCCTTAACTCGGTACGGGCGGCCTGACGCGTTCAGGTATCCCGCTCCCACGAGCGTCGAAGCGCAGATGACAATCGATCGCGCCTCGATGATCGTGTCGACGTGCGGGCCGCTATTGTCCCGTAGTCTTGCGGTTCCGAAAATTAACGGGAATTGACGGTTCCGGCCGTTACCTCTGCAGGGGGCGGCGTGGATTCGAATGATCGCGCGCCGGATAGCGACGAAGAACATCGTCGAGGAGCGGGGCCATGCGAAAGAACCTTCCTGTCACCAACACCGAATATCCGCTCGGCGATGATGTCCTGATCGTCTCAAAGACGGACATCAAGGGTAAGCTGGTCTATTTCAACGATCAGTTCGTCAAGGCCTCCGGCTTCACGGAGGCCGAGCTGATCAATCAGCCGCACAACATCGTGCGCCATCCCGACATGCCGCCAGAGGCGTTCGAGGATCTCTGGGTCACGGTGAAGGCCGGCAAGCCGTGGGCCGGCGCGGTGAAGAACCGGCGCAAGAACGGCGACTTCTACTGGGTGCTGGCAAGCGCGACCCCGATCTGGGAGAACGGCCAGGTCACCGGTTACATGTCGATCCGGTCCAAGCTGCCCGCCGACCAGCGCCGGGAAGCCGAAAAAGTCTACGCGCTCCTGCGTGAGGGCAAGGCGCAGGCCTGGCGCGTGAACGCCGGCGTGATCCGCCGCCGCTCGCTGTTCGACCATCTTGCCTTCTTCACCGGCACACTCAAGGCGCGCCTGATCACGCTGATCGCGGTTCAGGCGGCGTTTGTCGTCGTCATGGGCGTGCTCGGATTGCTGGCGACGCAGAACAGCAATACGCGGATGAAATCCATCTACGATGACCGTGCCGTTCCGCTGGCGCAGTTGTTCGAAATCAACGACCGCTCGAAGGAAGCCTCCATCATGCTGTATGAGGCCGCCGTCAACGGACGGGCCGGCAAATCGGTGGACGGCGTCGCCGACAAGGTCCTGAAAAATTCCGAGGCGATCAGCAAGATTTGGGCGGACTACATGGCGACCTATCTCACCCCGGAAGAGAAGGGCGTTGCGGAGTCGTACGTAGCTTCCCGAAAGAACTACCGCGAGAATGGAATCAATGCCGGCCTGCCGTTGCTTGCCGCTGGCAAGTTTGAGGAATTGGCCACCCTCCAGGCCGGAAAGGCCAAGGAACTGTTCGGCGCGGTGAAGTCCGACCTGGACAAGCTCGTCGCGATCCAGATCAAGGAAGCCAAATTCGAGTATGACTCCGCCCAACGCGAATTCACGATTGTCATCGGCGTGGTTGTTGGTCTCCTGTGCCTGGGCTTGCTGATCGGGGGCATGGTGGGCCTGCAGACCGTCCGCGCCGTCAGCCGGCCGCTCGGGCGGCTCAATGCAACGATGGAAGAGATCGCGCAGGGAAGGCTGAACAGCCGCGTTATCGTCGAACGCGACGACGAAATCGGGATCGCCCTGCGCAATATCCAGGCCATGCAGGCCAAGCTCGGCTTTGACATCGAGGAGCGCAGGGACAGGGCACGGATCGCCGACGAGGAAAAGTCGAAGGCACTGAACGAAATGGCCGAAACCGTGGAGCGCGAGACCAACGCCGCGGTCGGCGAAGTATCCGGACAAATGGAGCGGATGGCAAGCAATGCCGCGCTGATGAACGATAGCGCGTCAACGGTGGGAACCAACAGCGGCAGCGTCGCCGCCGCGGCCGAGGAGGCCCTGGCGAATGCGCAGACCCTGACCCATGCGGCCTCCCAGTTGAGCGCATCGATTTCCGAAATTGCCCACCAGGTCACTTCATCGCGCACCCTGACCATCGAAGCGGTGACGACCTCGACCAAGGCCCAGGCCACGATCGGGAAGCTCTCCGAGGCCGCCGGCAAGGTCGGAGCCGTGACCAGCCTGATCAGCGAGATTGCCAGCCAGACCAATCTGTTGGCCCTCAACGCCACGATCGAGGCAGCCCGCGCCGGAGAGGCCGGTCGCGGCTTCGCGGTGGTGGCGTCGGAGGTCAAGTCGCTGGCCGAGCAGACCGCGAAAGCGACCAGCGAGATCGCCCAGCAGATCAGCGAAATCCAGGAAGCCACCCGGGAATCCGTCACCTCGATCAGCGCCATCGGCGACGTCATTCGGAACGTCGAAGAGGTCTCCTCGCAGATCGCATCCGCGATCGAAAAGCAGAATACGGTCACACTGGAGATATCGCGGACGGTCGAGGAATCCACGCAGGCCGCCCGCGAGGTGGCGAGCCAGATCGTCAACGTGTCGAACGAGGCAGGCGAGACCGGACGCCGGGCTAAGGAAATCCGCGACGGCTCCGCCGAGATCGCCAGCAAGGTCGACAGCCTTCGCGAAACGCTGGTGCGCGTGGTCCGCACCTCAACAGCCGATGTCGATCGCCGAAATTCAACTCGCGTGAATGTCGAACGGAACGGGACCATCGAAGCCGGCGGAAGAGTGCACAAGGTGATGATCCGGAACCTTTCCTCCGGCGGCGCTATGATCATGAACGCGTTGCCCGAGGTCGAGGTGGGTGGCCCCGTGGTGCTCACGGTGGACGGCATCAAGCCAAGCCTGACCGGCGTGGTTGCCCGAAGCGATCAAGACGGCACGCTGGTCACGTTCAAGATCACCGAAGCCACCCGGAAGCTGGTGGAAGATCTGGTCGCCGGCCGCCGCGCCGCGGCCTGAGGGAGGACCCTCCAGAATAGGTCCGGCAGTTCAAGACAAGAGGCCGCCGGCACGGCTGTCGAGGATGTGAAGGCGGAGAGCCCGTCCGGCGTTGGCTATTTGCCGCGGTTCAGGTAAATCAGCCTCAACGATAAGCTTCTGGAGGGCGGTTCCGGCCCTTCCACCTGCCTTGTACCTGCCTTGCACCTGACCTGGGGCTGCCCGTTTTATGATCGCACTGGTGCGCATTGCGCTGAGCCGGCCGTATACCTTCGTCGTGCTCGCGCTGCTTCTGCTGATTATCGGGCCGCTCGCCGCCCTTCGCACGCCGACCGACATTTTCCCGGATATCCGCATCCCCGTCATCGGAGTGGTCTGGCAGTATACAGGGTTGCCGCCGGATCAGATGGCCGGACGCATCACCACGCCATTCCAGCGGGCGCTGACGACCACGGTCAACGACATCGAACATATCGTCGCCAACTCCTATAACGGCTTCGGCATCGTCAAGATCTTCTTCCAGCCGAATGTCGATATCCGCACCGCGAACGCCCAGGTCACCGCGATTTCGCAGACCCTGATCAAGGCGATGCCGCCGGGCGCCACGCCGCCCCTGATCCTGAACTACAGTGCCTCCACGGTTCCGATCCTCCAGGTCGCCTTGTCAGGCGAGGGGCTCACCGAGCAGAACCTAGCCGACATCGGCATCAACCAGTTGCGCACGCCGCTGGTCACGGTGCCCGGCGCCGCGATCCCCTATCCGTTCGGCGGCAAGCAGCGCCAGGTGCAGATTGATCTCAATCCGTCAGCGCTGCAGGCGCGCGGGCTCTCGGGGCAGGACGTTGCCAATGCGCTCGCGGCGCAAAACCTGATCACGCCGGTCGGCACCCAGAAGATCGGCGCTTTCGAATACAACATCCAGCTCAACAACTCGCCCCTGAAGATGGAAGACCTCGGTGGTCTGCCGATCAAGACCGTGAACGGCGCGATGGTCTATGTCCGCGACGTCGCCAGCGTGCGCGACGGCAATCCGCCGCAGACCAATATCGTCCATGTCGACGGCAACCGATCGGTGCTGATGATGGTGCTGAAGGCGGGCTCGATCTCCACGCTGGATATCATCGCCGGCATCAAGCAGAAGGTCATCGAGGTCAAGGACCAGTTGCCCGAGGCGCTCAAGATCGGATTCATCGGCGACCAGTCGATCTTCGTCCGCGGCGCCATCACCGGCGTTGCCTATGAGGGCATCATCGCCGCGCTTCTGACCAGCGTGATGATCCTGCTGTTCCTGGGAAGCTGGCGTTCGACCATCATCATTGCGGTCTCGATTCCGCTCTCGGTGCTGGGCGCGATCATCATGCTGTCGGCGATCGGCGAAACCCTCAACATCATGACGCTCGGCGGCCTTGCGCTCGCGGTCGGCATCCTGGTGGACGATGCCACCGTCACCATCGAGAACATCAATTGGCATCTGGAGCACGGCAAGGATGTCGAAACCTCGATCATGGACGGCGCCAACCAGATCGTGACGCCGGCCTTCGTGTCGCTGCTCTGCATCTGCATCGTGTTCGTGCCGATGTTCTTCCTGAGCGGCGTAGCGCGCTTTCTGTTCGTGCCGATGGCCGAAGCCGTGATGTTCGCCATGATCTGGTCGTTCGTCCTGTCGCGCACGCTGGTGCCGACCATGGCGAAATACCTGCTGCAGCCGCACACCCATCACGACGGCGAGCCGCCGCCCACGCGTAACCCGCTGGTCAAGTTCCAGCGCGGCTTCGAGGCGCGGTTTGAGCGCATCCGCGGCGGCTACCGTGACCTGCTGACGCTGGCGATGCGGCGGCGGCCGCTGTTCGTGATCGGGTTCCTGGGGCTGGTCGCGGCTTCCTTCCTGCTGGTGCCGTTTCTCGGGCGGAATTTCTTTCCCTCGGTCGATGCCGGCTCGATCCTGATGCATGTCCGCACCCAGGTCGGCACCCGCGTCGAGGAAAGCGCCAATCAGTTCGCCGACGTGCAGAAGGCGATCCGCAAGATCATTCCGCCGTCCGAAATCGACACGCTCGCCGACAATATCGGCATGCCGATCTCAGGCATCAACCTGACCTACAACAACACCGGCGTGGTCGGTTCGCAGGATGGCGATATCCAGATCAAGCTGAAGGAGGGCCATCGGCCGACCGATGAGTACGTCCAGGCGCTTCGCGAGCAGCTGCCGCGCGCGTTCCCCGGCCTGACCTTTGCGTTCCTCCCCGCCGATATCGTCAGCCAGATCCTGAATTTCGGCGCCCCGGCGCCGATCGACCTGCAGATCCGCGGCGCCAACGTCAACGCGAATTTCGCCTACGCCAATCAATTGCTGAGCCGGATCCGCCGCATACCGGGCATCGCGGACGCGCGCATCCAGCAATCGCCCAACAACCCGACCTTCAATATCGATGTCGACCGCACCCGCGCGCAATATGTCGGCTTGACCGAGCGCGACGTCACCAACAGCCTCGTCGTCAACTTGGCGGGCAGCGCGCAGGTCGCGCCGACCTACTATCTCAACCCGGACAATGGTGTGTCCTATTCGATCGTGATGCAGACGCCGCAATACAAGATCGATTCCCTGAGCGCGCTGGAAACCCTGCCGATCACGGCGAGCTCCACCGCCACGCCGCCGATCCTCGGCGGCATCGCCGACATCAAGCGCTCGACCTCGAGCGCGGTGGTCTCCCAATACGACATCCAGTCGATGGTGCAGATCTATGCGACGCCGCAGGGACGCGACCTCGGGGCGGTCGCCGCCGACGTCAGGGCGGTCATTGCCGATACCGCAAAGGACGTGCCGAAGGGCTCGTCGGTGGTTCTGCTCGGACAGGTGCAGACCATGAACAGCGCGTTTTCCGGCCTGCTGTTCGGGCTGTTGGGTGCGATCGTGCTGATCTACCTTTTGATCGTGGTCAACTTCCAGTCGTGGTCCGATCCGTTCGTGATCATCACCGCGCTGCCGTCGGCGCTGGCCGGGATCGTCTGGATGCTGTTCACCACCCAGACCACGCTGTCGGTCCCGGCGCTCACCGGCGCGATCATGTGCATGGGCGTCGCCACCGCCAACAGCGTGCTGGTGATCTCCTTTGCGCGCGAGCGCTACGAGGAGCTGGGCGATCCGGTCGCCGCCGCCATCGAAGCCGGTTTCGTGCGTTTCCGGCCTGTCCTGATGACCGCGCTGGCCATGATCATCGGCATGCTGCCGATGGCGCTGGCGCTGGGGGAGGGCGGCGAACAGAATGCCCCGCTCGGCCGTGCGGTGGTCGGAGGGCTGATCTTCGCCACCGTGGCTACCCTGATGTTTGTTCCCGTGGTTTTTAGTATGGTACACAAGAAGCAAGGCGCCAAAGCAGCCGCCGCCGTCCCGGAGACTTCGCATGCCCACTGAACAGAACTCGCCGGTCTCTCGCCGGAAGTTGGGCATTTTCGGGATCGTGGCGGGGATTGCCGCGGTGCTGGTGGTGGTCACGGGCATTCGGGCGCGCGAGGATTCCAGCGCCAAATTGCGCGAATGGACAGACGAGCAAGCCATTCCAACGGTCGCGGTGGTGCTGCCCGACGCCAGGGTTCTGAACGCCACGCTCGACCTGCCGGGCCGCCTGGAGGCCTATTACCGCGCGCCGATTTTCGCCCGCGTCAGCGGCTACCTGAAGAGCTGGAGCGCCGATATCGGCGCCAAGGTCAAGGCCGGACAGGCGATCGCCGAAATCGAGGCGCCGGACCTCGACCAGCAGCTCTTGCAGGCGCGCGCCGATCTGGCGAGCCAGGAGGCCAGCGCGAAACTTTCCGAGGCTACTTTAACGCGGCGTAAATCGCTGATTGCCTCGAATTTCGTCTCGATGCAGGAAATCGACGAGCGCTCCGCCGACCTCTCCAACAAGAAGGCCGCGGTCAATTCAGGCCAGGCCAATGTCGAGCGGCTGGAGGCGCTGGCCGGCTACAAGAAGATCACGGTGCCGTTCGACGGCGTGGTCACCGCCCGGGACACCGATGTCGGCGCCCTGATCAATGCCGGTGGCGGCAGTGGTCCCCCAATGTTCGTGATCTCCGATATCAGCAAATTGCGGGTGTACGTCAACGTGCCGCAGAGCTACGTCCCCGCGATCAGGATCGGCGCCAAGGCCAGGATCTCGATGCCGGAATATCCGAATCGCACCTTCGATGCGACCGTCGAGGCCTCCTCGCAATCGGTCGATATTTCCTCCGGCACGACGCGGATGCAGCTTGCGCTCGACAATCCCAACGGGGAATTGATGCCGGGCGGCTATGCCAACGTCCGCATGGGGCTCGAGCGCGACGCCGTGCCGCTGCATATTCCGGCCAGCGCATTGATCTTCAACGGCAGCGGCCTGCGGGTCGCCACCGTCGGCGCCGGCGACAAGGTCAGGTTCAAGACCGTGACCATCGCGCGCGATCTCGGCAAGGACATCGAACTGGCCTCGGGCATCTCGGCGGACGACCGCGTCATCGTGGCACCCCCCGATGGCCTCGCGGACGGCGATCAGGTCCGTGTCGCCGGCGCCAAGGGCAAGCCGGAGAAGGTGTCGGAAAAGCAGGACGTCAAGGGGTAGGGGGCTGCGAACGTCGACGCCTTCAACCTCGCCTCGCCCTGCGGGAGGCACGGTGTTACCCCACCCGCCACTCCAGCACACCATCCTCCGCGGTGACGATGTCGCCTGACGACCCCACCGGGGTGCGGTCCAGGTTCGAAAGATGCGCCAGCGTGGCGCCGTCGCCGGCCGGCACGCGCGCCAGCGCGCGGGCATTGTCCTGTGTCCGCAGCATCGCCACGCCGTGCTCGACCTCGTTGTTGCGGCCATAGATCACCGTAAAACTCTCGACCACACCCTTGCCATTGGCTTCGGTGACGAACTCGGGCACCCGACCGCGATGGCTGTCGGCCTCCGCCTGCACGCTGGTGTCCTGCGCCAGCGCGGCGGCCGGCGCCTGCCGCGACAGCACGAGGCCGTGATGCTTTGTCACAAACCCGCCCTGGCCGTAGAGCAGGCCGAGTTGGGCGCCGTCGCGCAGCTTGCGCACCATCGCGCAGGCCGCGTGCGTCATGTAGGTATTGAGCGGCGCGCCGAAGAACGTCAGCCCGCCGGTCACCGTCGGCTCCACGTCGGGACCCAGCCCCAGCGTCCGCCGCGCCATTTTCGGCACGCAGGGAAAGCAACTGTAGAGCTCGATGGCGTCGAACGCGCGGCCGTCGCCGCCGACGAGGTCGATCACCGCCTTCAGCACCGCGTTCTGCGGGTGGCTCTGGAAGAACTGGTCGCGGATCAGATAGTCGCGCGGCTCTTCCGCGGAGGCCCCGCCCCAGACGTGAACAAGGCGATCCTCGGCGATACCGGCCGCACGCGCCTTCGCGAGGCTGGTCATCAGGAGCGCCGCGCCCATGTTGACGGTCGGATTGGCTACCTGCAGCTTGGTATAGGGCCACGCGATCAGGCGGTTGTCAGCCGTCGGCGTGGTGATTTCCTCAGGGCTGAAACGACGCTTCAGCCAAGCGTTGGGATTTTGCGCGGCGACTTCCGAATAGCGCGACCATAATTCGCCGGATTCCGCCATGGCCTGCCGCGGGGTCTGGCCCCAATGCGCCGAGGTAGCGGCCTCGTAGAATGGATAGACCGTCACCGGCCTGAACACGCCGAGTTTTACCGCCATCGGCTTCTGGAACGCGGCGCCGCGCTTGGGCTCGGGCACATCATGCGCAAACGGCGTCCATGGCGGCGTGATGCCGGCGCGTTCGGCCTTGGTCGCGGTGGATTGCGCCTCGGCGCCGCAGACAGCGGCGACGCTGCATTCACCGCGCGCGATGCGCTGGGCCGCCTCGTGCAGATAGCGGATCGGGCTCTCGCCGCCGACCGGCCCATAATAGGCATGCTTCGGCTTGATGCCGAGACGGTCCGAGAGCGCAATCTCCGGATCGCGGTAGCGCCAGCTCAGGAAGTTGACGATGTCGAGCGAGCCGATTTCGCCCAGTAGTTTTGCGCCACTGTCCGTCTCCGCGCGCCGGAGTGCCTGTTCCAGCAAAGCGAGGGGTTCGAGGCCTTCGGTGATTTCCTTCGGACGATCGACGATTTCTCCGATGCCGACGATGATGGGAATACGGTCGTCGGAGAGGCGGGAGGTTGAATTCGGCATTTTTTCTTGTGTCACTTTCCAGATGTTCGATCCGTCCCTCGCCGGCTCTTTCCGTCATTGCGAGCGAAGCGAAGCAATCCATCTCAACACGAGGCAAAAAGCTGGATTGCTTCGTCGCTGCGCTCCTCGCAATGACGAGGCGGTTGTATTGCCTTTCATTCCGCCACCAGCGCGTTCATGTGCTCGACCGCCTCGACAAAATCTTCCTTGAATTCCTGCACCACGGCGCCCGCGGATTTCACGCTGTCGATCAGGCCGACCCCTTGTCCCACGAAATAGCTGACGAGGTCGCGCGCCTGTGCGTTGCCGCTCGCGGCGGCGCGGTCGATCGAGTTGAAGGCGTCGCGGCTGATGATGCTCTGCAGCGGCATCGGTAGCGTGCCGGGGCTGTCGGGTCCGCGGTCCCAGGCGTCGGTCCAGATCGAACGCAGTTGACGCGCGGGCTTGCCAGTGCGGCCCTTGGAGCGGACGGCGTCGCGCGAAGACGCGGCTATCATCTTCTCGCGGAAGATTTCCGATGTTTCGGATTCGACGGTGGCAAGCCACACCGAACCGGTCCAGGCGCCGGCGGCGCCCATCGCCATGCAAGCCGCCATCTGGCGCCCGGTCATGATGCCGCCCGCCGCCAGCACCGGCACGTCGCGGATCGGCTTGATGGCCTTGATCACCTCGGGTACCAGCACCATGGTGGAAACTTCGCCGCAATGACCGCCGGCCTCGGTGCCCTGTACCACCAGGATATCGACGCCGGCCGCGACCTGGCGCAGCGCATGCTCCTTGGCGCCGACCAAGGCCGCCACCGGGACGCCGTGCTTCTTGCCCATGTCGATCATCGCCTTCGGCGGCACGCCGAGCGCGTTGGCGATCAGCCGGATCGGGTGGCGGAACGAGGCATCGAGGACTTCGAGCGCGCATTGCGCATCGAATGGCTGCGGCTGGTTCTTCGGGACTTCGGTCGCCGTCAGTTCGATGCCGTATTTCTTCAGGAGGTTGCGGGTGAAGTCGCGGTGTTCGTTCGAGATCCGCGCCTCCAGGCTCTTCCAGGTGACGTCCTTCTCGCCCGCGGTCGAGATGTTTTCGGGGATCAGCACGTCGAGCCCGTAGGGCTTGCCATCGACGTGGTCGTCGATCCATTTCAATTCCTGCTCGATGGTTTCGGGCGTGTGGACAGTGGCGCCCAATACACCGAAACCGCCGGCGCGGCTGACGGCGGCCACCACGTCGCGGCAATGGCTAAAGGCGAGCAGGGGAAATTCTATTCCCAGCATGTCGCAGATCGGCGATTTCATGGCTGTGTTCGCTCCCGCCGGCGGCCTTTTCGGCGCCCCTTGTTGTTGGCTCGAATGGCAAAATTCTCCGGTGACGCTAGCCCATCCCGAGCACCGAAGCCAAGCCGGTTCGGCGCGGCAAATCTTGCGTGGAGACGTCAGGAAACGAGCCTCGCCAGGGGCGCATTCCGTGCGGCAAAATAAGCGATCCCGGCCTGCGGTTTTGTCTCTTGCGCTTTCAGCGCACCGGTAGAAAGCTGGCCGGCAACAGAACAATTTTAAGGGAGTTCGAATGTCCGCCTTGCAATCCGCTTCCGGCAACGGCCACGCAGCAGGCAATGAGGCTTACGACGTCGTCGTGGTCGGCGCGGGGTTTGCCGGGATGTATATGCTGCACCGGCTGCGCGGGCAGGGCTTTTCGGTCCGCGTCTACGAGCAGGGCGGCGACGTCGGCGGCACCTGGTACTGGAACCGTTATCCCGGCGCCCGCTGCGACGTCGAGAGCATGCAATATTCCTATTCATTCTCGGAAGAATTGCAGCAGGAATGGAACTGGAGCGAGCGTTACGCGCCGCAGCCCGAGATCCTGAAATACGCCAACCACGTCGCCGACCGCTTTGCTCTGCGCTCCGACATTCAGCTCAATACCCGCGTTGATAGCGCGGCCTTCGACGAGACGGCAGGCCGCTGGTCGGTGACCACATCCGACGGCAAGACGGCCGTCGCAAAATATGTCGTGCTTGCCACCGGCTGCCTGTCCAACGCGCGAATGCCCGATATCAAGGGGCTGAAGGATTTCAAGGGAAAGGTCTATCACACCGGCCACTGGCCGCATGAGCCGGTCGATTTCACGGGCCTGCGCGTCGGCGTGATCGGCACCGGCTCGTCGGCGATCCAATCGGTGCCGATCATCGCTGCGCAGGCGCGCCAGCTGACGGTGTTTCAGCGCACGCCGAATTTTTCGATTCCGGCCCGCAATGCGCCGCTGACGGCGGCGGAGCGCGAGGCATTTCGCGCCAGATACCCGGAAATCCGGCGCTTCGCGCGCGAAGAGGCGCGCAACGGCATCTATATGGAAATGCCGGACCGCGGCGCGCTCGACGACGGAGACAACGAACGGCGCGCGAAATACGAAGCGCGCTGGGAGCGCGGCGGCCTCACCTTCATGGCGGTCTACAACAACCTCGCCATCGACAAGGCCGCCAACGACACCGCCGCCGATTTCGTCCGCGAAAAGATCGCCGAGATCGTCAGGGATCCCAAGACCGCAAAACTGCTACAGCCCAACAATCATCCGATCGGCTCGAAGCGCATCTGCATCGATACCGACTATTTTGCCGCGTTCAATCGCCCAAACGTGAGCCTGGTGGACATCAAGTCCAATCCGATCGAGGAGATCACAGCGAATGCCGTGCGCACCGGGGCTAAGGATTACGAGGTCGACGCGCTGGTGCTCGCTACCGGCTTTGACGCCATGACGGGCTCGGTGGCAAAGATCGACCTTCGGGGCCGCGATGGCCAAACCCTCAATCAGAAATGGGCCGAAGGTCCAAAAACCTATCTCGGCCTGATGAGCGCAGGTTTTCCCAACCTGTTCATCATCACCGGCCCCGGCAGTCCGTCGGTGCTCTCCAACATGATCGTCTCGATCGAGCAGCACGTCGACTGGATCACCGACTGCATCGCCTGGATGCGCGATCGCGGCCTCGATACCATGGAGGCGAACCGGGACGCCGAGGACAAGTGGGTGGCGCATGTCAACGAGGTCGCCCACACCACGCTCTATCCGCAGGCCAATTCCTGGTACCTGGGCGCCAACATCCCCGGCAAGCCGCAGATCTTCATGCCCTATATCGGCGGTGTCGGCGCCTATCGGCAGATCTGCAGCGACGTCGCGGCGAAGGGCTATGAGGGCTTTGCGATGGCGGCGGCGGAGCGGGTCCAGAAGCGCGCGGTGTCGTGATCCCCGGATATTTTGGAAGCTTCCGGCGATAGACAACTCGTCGTGCCCGGGCTTGTCGCGGGCATCTGTGTCCTTACCTTCTCTATGCCTCAAGACCCCCGCCGTGACGAAAACAATCACCAGGAGCCGACCAAGTGACCGATCCATCCCCCTACGCGCCGCCGAAAGTCTGGACCTGGAACAAGGAAAATGGCGGGCAGTTTGCGAGCATCAACCGGCCGATCGCAGGGCCGACACATGACAAGGAGCTGCCGGTCGGCCGCCATCCGCTTCAGCTTTATTCGCTGGCGACGCCGAACGGGACCAAAGTCACGGTGATGCTCGAAGAGCTGCTCGCGGCCGGCCACAAGGGCGCGGAGTATGACGCCTGGCTGATCAAGATCGACGGGAATCAGTTCGGCAGCGGGTTTGTGGCGGTCAATCCGAACTCCAAGATCCCGGCGCTGATGGACCGCAGCGGGCCGACGCCGATCCGGGTGTTCGAGTCCGGTGCGATCCTGATGCATCTCGCCGAAAAGTTCGGAGCGTTCCTGCCCTCCGGCGGTCAGGAGCGCGCCGAATGCCTGTCCTGGCTGTTCTGGCAGATGGGCAGCGCGCCTTATCTCGGCGGCGGCTTCGGGCACTTCTACGCCTACGCGCCGACCAAGATCGAATACGCCATCGACCGGTTCGCGATGGAGGTGAAGCGCCAGCTCGACGTGCTGGACCGGCGGCTGGCTGATAATGAGTATCTCTCTGGCGGCGGCTATTCGATCGCCGACATCGCGGTGTGGCCGTGGTATGGCGGCCTGGCGAAGGGATTGCTCTACGGCGCGGGCGAATTCCTGTCCGTGCAGGATTACAAGAACGTGCAGCGCTGGACCGACGCCATCGCCAAACGCCCGGCCGTGCAGCGCGGGCGCATGGTCAACCGCACCTGGGGCGATCCCGCCAGCCAGTTGCACGAGCGCCATGACGCCGGCGATTTCGACACCAGGACGCAGGACAAGATCGCCGAGGCCAGCCAGGCGTGACAGCGGCTGAGGGAGGGGGAACTGCCATGGGCTTTTGCGAAAAAGGCGTCGTTCGCATTCACTTTGAAGAGGCCGGTTCCGGCTTCCCGTTGCTGCTCATCGCGGGCGGTGGATTGAACTCGACGATCGCCGGCATCACCGGCAGTTATCCGCCGTTCAATGCGATCGAGGAATTCAAGGGTGAGTACCGCTGCATCGCGTCCGACCTGCGCAATGCCAATGCCGGTCAGTCCAGCGGCCCGCTCGAGATCGATCGTCCCTGGGATTCCCACACCGATGACCATCTCGGCCTGATGGATCATCTCGGCATCGACAAGTTCATGGTGCTGGGCTTCTGCATCGGCGGCCCCCTGATCTGGAATCTCCTGAAGCGCGCACCTGGTCGCGTCGTCGCCGCCGTGCTGGCGATGCCGAGCGGGTCGCGCCCGGAAATGCGCGACCTGTTCTACGATAACAACATGAAAGGCTGGGCCCCGGAGTTGGTCAAACGCCGGCCCGACATCTCGATGGAGATGGCCGAGAAGTTCCTGACCAGGATGTACCGCACCGACCCCGACTTCGTGTTCACCGTGACGCGCGACTTCGTACGCAATTGCCAGACGCCCGTGCTGATCCTGCCCGATGACATCCCGGCGCATCCCTATGCCGTCGCCATGGAGACCGCATTGCTCGCGCCGAAGGCCGAGGTGAGCATGTTCCCGTGGAAGGAGCCCAAGGAGCGGATTCCGCTGGCGGTGCGCCAGATCCGTTCTTTCCTCCGGGCACATCGGCCTGCCGCGGTTTAGGCGGCCGGCGCGGCGAGCTAGTCGGGGAGCGTTTCGCCGGAGCCGCCGAGGTCGGCCGGCAGATCCCGGTATTTGGGCAGGCCGTCGCGCACGGAAACCATCTTGCTCGCGTAATTCGCATGCAGCGTCGGCTCATGCGTGTAGCCCTGCAACAGATTGGCGTAGACGTCGATCAGCCGCATGCGCGGATGCTCGGTCATGAGATGGCCGCCGCACCGCTTGCAGAACTTGCGGTAGGAATTTTCAGTCTTGTGGAAGGTGCCGATATCGGCCTCGCCCCTGGCTATCCGCACGCTGTCCGACTTCCACAGGCTGAAGGCATTGATCGGCGCGGCCGACCAGGCCTGGCAGTCGTGGCAGTGACAATAGCCTGCGAAGACCGGCTCGCCCGTCACCTCCAGCTCGACTGCCCCGCAAAAACAGCCGGCCTTGTAGGTGGCGGCGTGTGTTTTCTGCTCTTCTCCGGGAGCCAGCAGGTTGTTGTATTCCGGATGCTTCGCCATGAAGTTCCGGATGAAATCGCATTCGACGCGCAGTGCGCGGCCCTGCGATCGCACGGAGTCCAGCGTCGCACGCCCGAGCTTCGAGCCAACTCCGCGTCCGCCCAATTCCGGCGGCACCTCGGTATGCACAAGCGTGATCGATTCAGGCGTCTTGCGGTAGGTGACGAAGGCGATCGTCCCCTCGACATCGAGTTCGAATCGATTGCGGTCCTCGCGGTCGTGGAAATGGTCGGTCATGCGCGCTCCCCTCTCGGTACCTGGGCGAACCGGCTATGCCGCAGGCGCCCCCTGGGCCGGCGGAAACACGATCCGGTCGTCGGTGCGGCAGTAGCGGTCGGCGAACATGCGGCCGACCGGGTGATAGCGTTCCATGTGCACCCGCATGGTGCTGTCGTCCCACAATTCGTCGCGGATGTGGAAATGGATGCCTTCGCCCATGATGAGCTGGCGATCGCCGTTCACGTCGATGGTTTTCCAGGTCTTGCATTCCATGGCCCACGGGGCGTCCGCCAATCGCGGCACCGCAACTTTGGTCGAAGGCGCAAGCTTCAGGCCGAGATAATTGGGTTCGCCGATATCGGGCGGGAAGTCGCCGCTGGAATCGTGCATCGCGCGCGCCAGCGGCTCGTCGGCGAGGTTGACCACGAACTGCCTGGTACGCTCGATGTTGGCCTGCGTGTCCTTGGGGCGACCGTCGGGCCGCTGGTTGACGGCGAACATGCACAGCGGCGGATCTTCGCAGAACACGTTGAAGAAGCTGAACGGGGCGGCATTGACGACGCCGGTGGGCCCGATCGTCGTCACCCAGGCGATCGGCCGCGGCAGGACGAATCCCGTGAGCACCTTGTAGCACTCGCGGGGGCTGAGATCGTTGGGGGCATATTCCATCGTGCGTTCCCTGTTGGGTCGGGATTTTTCATTTGATTGCCCTCTCCCCGCATGCGGGGAGAGGGGAGAGTATTGGCTACGGCATGCTGAGTTCGTGACGGCCGACGACCATCCAGTGCACCTCGTCGGGACCGTCGGCGAAGCGCAGATGGCGCACGTCCTGGTACATTTCGGCGAGCGGGGTCCACTGCGAAATACCGGTCGCGCCGTGCATCTGGATCGCCTGGTCGATGACCTTGCAGGCACGCTCCGGCACCATGGCCTTGACCATGCTGACCCAGACCCGGGCTTCCTTGTTGCCGAGCACGTCCATCGCCTTGGCGGCCTTCAGCACCATCAGCCGCATCGCCTCGATCTCGCAGCGCGCCTGCGCGATGATCTGCAGGTTGCCGCCGAGATGGGCGATCTTCTTGCCAAAGGCTTCGCGGGTGAGGCCGCGTTGCACCATCATGTCGAGCGCCTTTTCGGCCTTGCCGATCGTGCGCATGCAGTGATGGATGCGACCCGGGCCGAGGCGAACCTGCGAAATCTCGAAGCCTCGGCCTTCGCCCAGCAGCATGTTGTCCTTCGGCACCCGGACATTGTTGAAGCGCAGATGCATGTGGCCGCGCGGGGCATGGTCGTGCCCGAACACGTGCATCGGTCCGATGATCTCGACGCCCGGGGTGTCCTTCGGCACCAGGATCTGCGACTGCTGCTTGCTCGGCGCCGCGTCCGGATTGGTTTTCACCATCACGATCATGATCTTGCAGCGGGGGTCGCCGAGGCCGGAAATGTAGTATTTCTCGCCATTGATCACCCATTCATCGCCGACCAGTTTGGCTGTCGTCGAAATATTCTTGGCGTCCGACGAAGCGACATTCGGTTCGGTCATGGCGTAGGCGGAGCGGATTTCGCCGTTCAAAAGCGGCTTCAGCCACTTCTCTTTCTGTTCCTTGGTGCCGACGCGCTCCAGCACTTCCATGTTGCCGGTATCCGGCGCCGAGCAGTTCATGGTTTCCGAGGCCATCGGGCTCTTGCCGAGCTCAGCGGCGATATAGGCGTAATCGAGATTTCCCAGGCCTTCGCCGGTCTCGGCATTCGGCAGGAAGAAATTCCACAGGCCGACTTCCTTGGCCCTTGCCTTGGCTTTCTCCAGCACCTCGATCTGGCCAGGGGTAAAGCTCCAGCGATCGGCCTTCTTCTCGCCCAGCCGGTAAAATTCCGCCGCCATCGGGTCGACGGTGTCGCGAATGAATTGCCGCACATGGTCGTACAGCGGGCGAACCTGCTCCGACATGCGAAGGTCGTTGAGTTCGTCCTCCGGGCTCAGGCTGTAGGATGTCGTGCGGGGCACGTAGGCGTGTTTCATGTCATTCTCCCATTCGCGCAGCACGTTCATTGCCCGGTTCGGGGGCCCTGTCTGCTCGTTGCCGGCAATCTAGACGGCGGGGCGGGCCTTGCACAAGCAGGCGAGGAGGCTTCGGCTGTCAGAACCGCCGGGAAAGGCGAGCGAAAATCTCGCTTGAAAAGTGCGGGATTCCGCGCCAGCCCGGCAGAACCGGCATAAGGCGCGCGACACAAAGCCTTTAATAATTGTTGGCACTGTTGGGGTTGGGTCCGGCCGAGAGGCAGGACCCCTGTGCACCGGGCAGGCGGCTTCCCAAGGGTTACGGTTGGCCTTCTTCCCCAAAATCGTCAGATTCCGCCTTCAGCTTATGGATGGCGACAGAGCAGGACCCAGTGGAAAAGGAAGCAAAAACCGACGCCGAGCTCGAAGACATGATTCTTCAGCGGCTGGTGATCGGCGGCGTGTTCGTGTCGGTGCGCAGAGATCCCATCCTGGGCTGGCGACCGACGGTGGTAACTGCGCCGAAGCATACCAGGAACGCACAGGAGCTCGCCGACAGGATAGCGGCGGAGCTGCGAAAGAAGTTCACGCTGAAGGAATGAGGTCGCGCCGCATCGACCGCCGCCACTGAATTTCCGAGGCGGGGTCTCGGTGGCACTACGCCGCGGCGGCGGCAAGTTCGCGCGGGTTCACGACGTACTCCTTCAGGACCGTCCCTGTCTGGTCGACTTCGGCGAGCGATACGTCATAGCTCCAGAGATCGGCCAGATGCTGCAGAACGCGCTTCGCATCCGTCTCGTTCAGCTGAGCTCCCTTCACCACCGTATGGCGCAACATCAGGCGGCGATTGCCGGCGAGGTCGACGTCGACTACTTCGATGTTGGGGTCGATGAACCCGACGTCGTACTGCCGCGCCAGTTCGCGGCGAACGCGACGATAGCCGCGTTCATCGTGAATGGCATCGACGCGGACGCCGGCACTTTCCGCCGGATCGTCGTGCAGATGAAACATCCGCAGGTGCCGAATGAGTCGCGGGCTGAGGAACTGACTGATGAAGCTTTCATCGCGGTAATTCGCCCATATGTCGCGCAATACCGCCATCACGTCGCCGGCGCCGGCAATATCCGGAAACCACTCACGATCCTCATCGTCGGGGCTGGTAACGACGCGTTCGATGTCCTGCATCATCGCAAAGCCGAGCGCATAGGGGTTGAAGCCGGAAAAGCGCGGGTCGTCGAAATCGGGCTGAAACACCACATTGGTGTGCGACTGCAGGAATTCGAGGAAATTGCCGTCGGAAATCTGCCCCTGTTCATGCAGCCGGGTCATGATGCGGTAATGCACATAGGTGGCGGTGCCCTCGTTCATGACCTTGGTCTGGCTCTGCGGATAAAAATACTGGGCGATATGCCGCACGATCCGGAGGATCTCGCGCTGCCAGGGCTGCAGGCGCGGCGCCGTCTTTTCCAGGAAGTACAACAGATTTTCCTGCGGCAGGCCGAGCAGCTTGCGCCGCCGCTCGGAACTCAGCAATTCCGTGCTCTTCACAGGTCCCGTTGGTACCGTTCGCCACAGGTCATTGAACACACTCTCCTCATGCGCGCGGCGTTCTTCGGCGCGCTTTTCTTCCGCGCGAAGATCGAGAGTTTTCTTGCCGGGGTAGCGATCGATCCCGTGCGACATCAGGGCATGCGCGGCATCGAGGGTCTGCTCGACCGCAAGGCGGCCGTGGCGCTCCTCGCATTGCGCGATGTAGCTCTTGGCAAAATCGAGATAATCGAGAATGCCGTCTGCATCCGTCCACTGCTTGAAGAGATAGTTGTTCTTGAAGAAATGGTTGTGGCCGAACGCCGCGTGCGCGATCACCAGCGTCTGCATGGTCGCGGTATTTTCCTCCATCAGGTAGGAAATGCACGGCGAGCTGTTGATCACGATCTCGTAGGCGAGGCCCATCAACCCCTTGCGGTAGGAGGCCTCCTGGTGAGCGAAATGCTTGCCGAACGACCAATGCTTGTAGAACAACGGCATCCCGACCGAGGAATAGGCGTCCAGCATCTGCTCGGCGGTAATGACCTCGATCTGGTTCGGGTAGGTGTCGAGCCCGAGTTCGGATCGTGCGATCGCCTCGCACGCATCGTGGATACGTTGCAGGGTCTGGAAGTCCCAGTCCGCTCCCTCGAACAGGCGTTCGGTCGTTGCGGTCATGACGCGGCCTTCTCTTGTTTTCGACGACGCTGAAACAGATCGTGAAATACCGGAAAGATCTCGCTCCGCTCGTTGACCTTGCGGATCGACAGCGGTGCTCCGTCGGCACGGAGGCGCTCGTACAGGGTCCAAAGCGAGGAATCGGGCATTTCGAACGTGCTGCCGCCGGCCTCGCCGACTTCGAGATACGCGAAGAACTGGCTGACCGGCAGTATCTTCTCGGTCAGCAGCCGGCTCACGGCGTCGCTGTCCGACGTCGAATTGTCGCCGTCGGAAGCCTGGGCGGCGTAGATGTTCCAGTCCGCGGGCCGAAACCGCGACCTGACGATTTCGTGCATGGCCTCGAGCGCGCTCGACACCAGCGTGCCGCCCGAGGCCGGCCCGTGAAAGAACGTATCCTCGTCGACTTCCTCCGCCCGGTCGGTGTGACGGATGAAGACGATCTCCACATGCCGATAGCGCCGCGTCAGGAACACGTAGAGCAGCATGTAGAAGCGCTTGGCCAGGTCCTTCATGTGTTCGGACATCGAACCGGATACGTCCATCAGGCAGAACATGACGGCCTGGGCGACCGGCTTCGGCACGGTTTCGAAGCGGCGGTAGCGGATGTCGATCGGATCGATGAATGGAATCCGCCTGATCTTTGCCTTCAACATCGCGATTTCGGCCAGCAGCTCGGCGCGGCGCGGCTCGTCGCAATCGCCCAGTTCGGCCTCGAGTTGGGCGACCGTCTCCGGCCGCGGCCGCCGCAGCGCGACCCGCCGCGCGAGCGCGAGGCGTACGGTGCGGCTTACCGAGAGATTTGCCGGAGAGCCTGAGGTCGTGTAGCCGGCGCGGCGGAGTCCCTCGCTCTCCGCCTCGGCAAGCTTGCGCTTGGCAAGATCCGGCAATTCGAGATCGTCGAGAAACAGATCGACGAATTCATCGCGGCTGAGGACGAACCGGAATGCATCCTCGCTGTCGCCTTCACCCGGCCCGGTCGCCTTTCTCCGGCTGTCGCCGGAACGCGGCAGCATGTCGCCTTCGATGAATTTCTTGTTGCCGGGCAGCACCATGTCGCGGGTGCCGCCTTCGCGGCGGAAGCGGGGCTCATGCATCCCATCGAGCGGGATCGAGACCTCGCCGCCTTCCAGGACATCCTTGATGTCCCGGTCCTGCGAAGACTTCTTGACGGCACCCTGAACCAGAGCCTTGGCTCGACGCAGGAACCGCTGGCGGTTCTCCAGACTTTTGCTGCCCGGATTCAGCCGCCTGTCGATGATGTGCATGGCCACTGCTTCATCCGCCCTAGCCGGCTTGTTTCACGCGCATGTACCACTCGACGAGCCGGCGAACCTGACGTTCGGTATAGCCGCGTCCGACCATCCGCTCGACAAACTCGCCATGCTTCTTTTCGGTGTCGCCGTCCTTTTTCGTGCCGAACGAAATGACGGGAAGAAGGTCCTCGACCTGGGAAAATATCCGCTTCTCGATGACCTCGCGGATCTTTTCGTAAGAGGTCCATGACGGGTTCTTTCCCCCGTGCTGGGCACGCGAGCGCAGCGAGAACTTGACGACCTCGTTGCGGAAGTCCTTTGGGTTGGCGATGCCCGCGGGCTTCTCGATCTTGGTCAGTTCCTGGTTCAGAAGCTCGCGATTGAGCAACTGGCCGGTATCGGGGTCCTTGAAGTCCTGATCCTCGATCCACGCATCGGCGTAATCGACGTAGCGGTCGAACAGGTTCTGGCCGTAATCCGAATAGGATTCGAGATAGGCTTTCTGGATCTCGTGGCCGATGAATTCCGCGTAGCGTGGCACGAGTTCGGCCTTGATGAATTCGAGATAGCGCTTTTCGATTTCATCGGTGAGCTGCTCCCGGCGGATCGCGTGCTCGAGCGTGTACATCAGATGGACGGGATCGGCGCCGAGCTCGTTGGTGTCGTGATTATAGGTCGCGGCGAGAATCTTGAACGCAAAGCGGGTCGAGACGCCGTCCATGCCTTCGTCGACCCCGGCGGCGTCCTTGTATTCCTGCACGCTGCGGGCCTTCGGGTCGGATTCCTTGAGGCTCTCGCCGTCATAGACGCGCATTTTCGCAAATACGGTCGAGTTCTCGTGCTTGCGCAGGCGCGACATCACCGAAAAGCGCGCCAGCGTCTCGAGCGTTGCCGGTGCGCAAGGTGCGGAAGCGAGTTCGGACCCCTGGATGAGCTTCTCGTAGATTTTCTGCTCCTCGGTCACCCGCAGACAGTAGGGCACCTTGATGACGCAAATGCGGTCAATGAAGGCTTCGTTGTTCTTGTTGGCCTTGAAGCTCTGCCATTCGGATTCGTTCGAATGCGCGAGAATGACGCCGGTAAAGGGAACCGCCCCGATATTCTCGGTGCCGATATAGTTGCCCTCCTGCGTCGCCGTCAGCAGCGGGTGCAGCATCTTGATGGGCGCCTTGAACATCTCGACGAATTCGAGAATGCCCTGGTTGGCGCGGTTCAAGCCGCCGGAGTAGCTGTAGGCGTCGGGATCGTTCTGGGCAAAGGTCTCGAGCTTGCGAATGTCGACCTTGCCGACCAGCGACGAGATGTCCTGGTTATTTTCGTCGCCGGGCTCGGTTTTGGCAATCGCGATCTGCCGCAGGCGCGAGGGCTGGATCCTGGCGACGCGGAATCGCGAAATGTCGCCACCGAAGGCTTCGAGCCGCTTGTAACACCAGGGACTCATCAGCCCGGTGAGACGGCGGCGCGGAATGCCGTATTTTTCCTCGATCATCGGACCGAGCTGCTCCGGATCGAACAGGCTGAGCGGGCTCTCGAATACCGGACTGAGTTCGTCGCCGGCCTTCAGCACATAGATCGGATGGACTTCCATCAACGACTTTAGCCGCTCGGCAAGCGATGACTTTCCGCCGCCCACCGGTCCCAGCAGATAGAGAATCTGCTTGCGCTCTTCGAGGCCTTGCGCGGCGTGCCGGAAGAACCCGACGATGCGCTCGATGGTTTCTTCCATGCCGTAGAATCCGGCGAAGGCCGGATAGGACCGCATGGTCCGGTTTAAAAAAATACGGCCAAGGCGAGGATCCTTGGCCGTGTCGATCATTTGAGGTTCGCCGATCGCCGCCAAGAGCCGCTCAGCGGCATTGGCATATCTCATAGGATCGCCTCGACACGATTCCAGATATTCCGCCATCGACATGTCGGTTTCGCTTCGAGCTTCGAACGAGCGAGCGAAAGCGTTGAACAGAGAATTGTTGTACATGATCCTTCTCCTCAGGCAGTTGTTGGAACTACTGGAACGCGAGGCAAAGGTTCCGTATGACCGCTGCCCGTCCCTTCACGAATCAGCACATGGACATGACTTGGATTGAACACGCGACCGACTTCGCCGCGCAATCCATGGCGCGTGCAGCGTCTGGGTTATAAGCAGGCAATTTGCCGAATAATTGTGCGAATGAGCCCCGGTCGCCGGAACTTGATCTGATCTCGAAATGATTTTCGAAGGTGTTACTGCGCTGCAACAGCGATGTAAGCTTTAAAACTAGGCTCCGTCAAATTACGGAATGCCGCCGGTTCGCTGGGAGTTCCCGTTGAAACTATGTCAGCGAGGCTGAGGCATCGGCCCTCGAATGAGTTCCCGATGCGCCGGCGCTTGTCCGGCGAGTCAGTCCCGCAGCCGTCGGGTGAGGGCGGCAACGAAGCGGTCGGTGTCGGCCTCGTCGTTGAAGACGTGGGGTGAGATGCGCATGCGGCCAAGACGCGCTGCAACATAGACGCCTTCGCTTGCGAGGCTTGCGACGAGGTCCGCCGGCATTCCATTTTCGAAGCCAAGGCTGAGGACATGCGGCGCCCGCAAGGGAGGTTCCGGCACGCTGGCGCCGATAGCGCGCACGCCGTCTGCGATCCGCTCCGTCAGCATCTGCAAGCGTTGCACGACTGCCGCCGAGCCCCAGGCAGCCATCATTTCCATACCGATCGAGGCCATCTCCATCGAAATGAAGTGGTCGCGCTCGCCCATGTCGAAGCGCCGCGCACCGGAAACATAGCTGAGATCCGCGAAATAGGTCTTGTTCTCGGCGCGCACGTCCCGGCGGCCGAACGAGGTCTGCTCCAGCGGGATACCGTCCTGATGGCGCCTGGCAATGTAGATGAACGCCCGACCGTACGGCCCGAGCAGCCACTTGTAGGTCGGAAAAATCACGAAATCGGGATCGAGACGTCCCACATCCATCGTCAGCACGCCGGCGCTGTGCGTTGCGTCGATCAGGAAGGTGGCTCCCTGCTGCCGGAGCGCCGCCCCGACTTTTTCGATGTCGATCAGCCCGCCGTCCGACCAGTGCACCGATGAGATCGAGGCAAGGCCGACCGGCGGCGCGCCGGGGCGTTCGATGGCTGCGAGAACCGCCAAGGTCCAGTCGCCGTCGTCCGGCCGGCGGATCGTCTCGACAGCAAAACCGTGCGCATCCGCCCGCGTCTGCCATTCAAGCACCGGCGAAGAATGGTCATTTTCGAGAACGAGGACGCGGGCGCCGCGCGCGATGGTGAGAGCCTTCGCCGCGGTCGCGACGCCGTAGCTGATCGAGGGGATGAGCGCGACGTCGGCGGGGTCGGCATTGATCAACCGCGCTGCAGCCATCCGCGCGCGCTCGTGTTGTTCGTTTGCGAAGCCCGCGTCGAGGGTCCAGGGTCTGCCCTTGCGGCCAACCGCGGCGCGGGTGGCCTCCTGTGTTCGTAGCGGTAGCGGGCTGTAGGAGGCCGAGTTCAGGTAGCAGATATGCCTGGGCATATCGAAGAGGGCGCGCTGCGAGGCAAGCATCATGGTCCCGCCTTGGCTCAGGATGGATTCGTTGCTTCGGCCCTTCAAGGGCGGGCGCTGTCAAAACGCCGTATAGCCGCCGTCGATCACAAAACAATCGGCGGTGTGATAGGACGACGCCTTGCTCATGAGATAGACCGCGATGCCGCCGAAATCCTCCGGCTCGCCGAACCGCCGTACCGGAATCCGCGGCGTCACATTGGCGACGAATTTCTCGTTGGCCATCATGCCGGCGGTCATGTCGCTCTTGATCCAGCCGGGCAGGATTGCGTTGGCGGTGACGCCGTGGCGCGCCAGTTCGACGGCGAGCGCGCGGCACAGCGCATTGATCGCGGCCTTGGTCGCGGCGTAATGCTCATTGCGCGCGGTGCCGAACAGCGAGGCGAGGCTCGAGGTCGCCACCAGCCGGCCGAAGCGGTCACCTGCCTCGGCGCGCTCGGTCATGTGGCGCGCGGCGGCCTGGAACGCGTGGAAGACGCCGTCGAGATTGGTCGCAAACATCTTGCGCCATTCTTCCTCGGTGCGGTCGATGAAGGCGCGCCGTCCGCCGCTGCCGATGCCGGCGTTGGCAAAGCAGCCGTCGACCCGGCCGAAGGTGTCCAGAGTAGCCTTCATCGCGGCCTTGACGGAAGCGGGATCGCTGACGTCGCAGATGCGGGTATCGACCTTGCCGGGAGAGGCGGCCATGCTTGCGGCGGCGGCCTTGTTCTTCTCGGGGTTGCGGCCCCAGATCGAGACGTTGCATCCGGCCGCGGCAAGCGCCTGCGCGATGCCGAGGCCAATGCCGCCATTACCGCCGGTGATGACGGCGACGCGGCTGGTGAGGTCGAAAATACTCATGAGCGTTTCCAGTGTGCTTTGGCGCGCGCCTGGCGCGTTGCGCCCGGTGGCGGGCTGATGTTTCCCTTGCAAGCATGGACAAGGCCGCCCAGAAAATCAAATATGGGTTCGAGAGACCAGAACCCTTTGTACCGCGGGACGAAATAACGCGGGACCACAACCCAAGAGGAAACAGATGCAGTTCAAGCACGTCACGCTCGAGTTCGACGGTCCGGTGGCCATCCTGAAGCTCGACCACCAGGAGGTGATGAACGCGGTGTCGATCGACATGCTGGGCGGTCTCGCCGAGGCGCTCGACGTCATCGACGACAAGAGGGCCGAGGTCCGGTGTCTGGTCTTGACCGGCGCCGGGCGGGCGTTCTGCACCGGCGCCAATTTGCAGGGCCGCAACAACCAGAAGCCCGGCAGGAGCAATGCCGGGGCGGCGCTGGAAACCGCCTTCCATCCCTTCCTGCGGCGGCTGCGCAATCTGCATTGCCCGATCGTCACCTCGGTCAACGGCCCGGCCGCCGGCGCCGGGATGAGTTTTGCATTGATGGGCGACATGATCCTGTGCGCGCGCTCGTCCTATTTCCTGCAGGCCTTCCGCCGCATCGGCCTCGTGCCGGATTGCGGATCGACCTGGCTGCTGCCGCGGCTGATCGGCAAGGCGCGCTCGGTGGAACTGTCGTTGATGGGCGAGCGGTTACCGGCCGAGAAGGCGCTGGAATGGGGACTGGTCAACCGGGTCCATGACGATGCGGCTTTGACGGAAGAAACCATGAAGCTCGCCCATGAGCTGGCGAACGGTCCGACGATTGCGCTGTCCCTGATCCGCAAGCTGTACTGGGACAGCCCGGAGAATTCGTTCGAGGATCAGCTCGACCTTGAATTCCAATCGCAGCGGATCGCGGGCAGGGCCGAGGATTTCAAGGAAGGCGTGACCGCGTTCCTGGAAAAGCGCCCGGCGAAGTTCAAAGGCAAATGATCGAAGCGCAACTCGGACGCTGCGTCGCCGCCTGGTGTCCGGGCGCGACCGGCGTCACCGGCGCCGCAAAACTCTCCGGCGGCGCCAGCCAGGAGACCTGGACGTTCGATATCGTGCACGCCGGCGGCAATATCGGCGCGATCCTTCGCCGCGCGCCGCCGGGCTATGGTGCATCGCCCGGACGGGCGGCGGGGCTGGATGCCGAGGCCACCTTGATGCAGCTCGCGCACGATGCCGGCCTGCCGTCGCCGCGCGTGCTGCATGTGCTGACGCCCGAGGACGATCTCGGCACCGGCTTCATCATGCAGCGCATCGAGGGCGAAACCATCGCGCGCAAGATCCTGCGCGATGAAGAGTTTGCGCAGGCGCGTCCGATGCTGGCACGTCAGGTGGGTGCAATTGCCGCCGGCATTCACAGCCTCGACCCGGCAAGATTGCCAAAGCTGCGGCAAATGACATCAACCCGGGAGATTGCGGACCTCGATCGCGAATACCGCAGCTTCGAGTGGCCGCGGCCGGTGTTTGAGCTGGCGCTGCGCTGGCTGCGCGATCATGATCCCGGGCCTTCCGCAGAGGAGACGCTGGTGCATGGCGATTTCCGCCACGGCAATCTCATCATCGGCCCCGATGGCGTGCGCGCGGTGCTGGACTGGGAACTGGCGCATCTCGGCGATCCCATGGAGGATCTGGGCTGGGTCTGCGTCAATTCCTGGCGCTTCGGCGAAATCGACAAGCCGGTCGGCGGCTTTGGCACGCGCGAGGAACTGTTCGCGGGCTATGAGGCGGCAGGTCGGCGAGCCGATCCCGAACGGGTCAAATTCTGGGAAGTGATGGGCACGCTGCGCTGGGGCGTAATGTGCTGCGGCATGATGCAGCGGTTTCGGCTCGGCCCGGACCATTCGATGGAACGCGCCATGATCGGACGGCGCTCGTCGGAGACCGAGATCGATCTGTTACGGCTACTCGCGCCACGGGAGAAGTGAGATGCAGGACGAACCGACACCGGTCGAGCTGACAAAAGCGGTCGCGGACTTCCTGCGCCATGACATCATGCCCATGATTTCCGGGCACAACGCGTTCAAGCTGCGGGTCGCGGTCAACATGCTCGACCTCGTCACTCGGCAACTGACCCTGGAGGAGGGGAGCAAGGACGCGGAATCCGCCCGGCTCGCGCAACTATTGGGCATGCGGGGCTCGCTGGTCGAACTCAATCGCGCCCTGGCGGGCAAGATCGCCGACGGCGAACTCGGCCTGCAGACGCCAGGGCTCGCCGTGCACCTGTGGCAGACCACGATGGACAAGCTGGCGGTCGATCAGCCGAATTATGCGTCGTATAAGCGGGAGTTGGGGAGCAAGGGCGGATAACGCCCACGGTCGTCATTCCGGGATGCGCCTCTTGGCGCAGGCCCGGAATCCATACGCCCGATGGTGGTTATGGATTCCGAGTTCGTCGCTTCGCGCCGCCCCGGAATGACAGCGATGGAGCGCCGCTTCCCTTACTTCCCAACCCATTTCGGCGAGCGCTTTTCGGAAAACGCCTTCGGCCCCTCGATGTAATCCTGCGACGCGGCCATCGCCTTCACCGCCGGATATTCGCGCTGCTCGGCGATTGCCTGCTCCAGCGAGACCGCCAGGCCCTTCTGGATGGTCTGCTTGGAGGCGCGGATCGACATCGGTGAATTCTTGCAAATGGTTTCGGCCCAGCGCTCCGCCGCCGCCAGGGCCTCGCCTTGCGGCACCACCTCGTTCACAAAGCCGAGTTCGAGACCTTCCTTGGCCGAGACGTGACGCGCGGTGAGGATCATGCCCATGGCGCGCTTCAGCCCGATCTGCCGCGGCAGCCGGTGCAGGCCGCCGGCGAGCGCTGCCAGCCCAACACGCGGTTCGGGCAGCGCGAAGGTCGCATTGTCCGATGCAATGATGAGGTCGCAGGCGAGCGCGATTTCGAAGCCGCCGCCCATGGCGACGCCGTTGACGGCGGCGATGATCGGCTTGTCGCAATCGAAGCGCGAGGTCAATCCGGCAAAGCCGCCCTTGTCCCAGCCGCGTTTTCCCCCGGCCGCCTGCCATTTCAGGTCGTTGCCGGCACAGAACGCCTTGTCGCCGGCGCCGGTGACGATCGCGACCCATTGCTCGGGATCGGCGGAGAAATCGTCGAACACCTTGTTCAGCTCGAAATGCGCGTCCGTATGCAGCGCGTTGTACACTTCCGGGCGCGACAGCGTCACGATCGTGACCGGGCCCTTGCGTGTTACCTTGGAGAATTTCAGGTCCATGTTTGCTCCCGTGGATTTTTTTCTGCGGCGAGGAATATTGGCGCGGATACTAGCGTGCCCGCGGCGCCAGACGCCACCCAATTGCGCAAGGGACCTGCGCGCCACAGCCCCACGCATGCTTGACTTGGACACGGTCTTCTCACCTTAATCGATCAAGCTTGGGCGCCTCGTAGCGCCTTAACGCAAATCGACAATAGCGATAGTTCCGGGAGAGACTGCCTTGGATTTCAATCTGCCGGCCGATCTGGTCGCCTATCTCGACGAACTCGACCGCTTCATCGCGCGCGAGATCAAACCGATCGAGGAGGCTGACGACAACATCCGCTTCTTCGATCACCGCCGCGAATGGGCCCGCACCGATTTCGACAATGGCGGCCTGCCGCGGCATGAATGGGAAGCGCTGCTGCGGCGCGTGAAAAACCTCGCCGACAGCGCCGGCCACCTGCGCTTTGCTATCCCGAAGCGCTATGGCGGCAAGGACGGTTCCAATCTCTGGATGGCCGTGATCCGCGAGCATTTTGCCTCAAAGGGGCTCGGCCTGCACAACGACCTGCAGAACGAGCATTCCATCGTCGGCAATCTGCCGCTGGTCACCATGCTCGACCGCTACGGCCGCGACGACCAGAAGGCGATGATCGAGGGCTCGATCGCGGGGAAATACCGCATCACGTTTGGTTTGACCGAGCCCGACCACGGCTCGGACGCCACCCATATGGAAACCCGCGCCGTGGAGGCCACGCGAGACGGCGTCAAGGGATGGGTAATCAACGGCGAGAAGATGTGGACCACCGGCATGCATGTCGCCACCCATTGCGCACTGTTCGCGCGCACGTCGGGCAATGACGGCGACGCCCGCGGTATCACCTGCTTCCTGGTGCCGGCAAAGACCAAGGGCGTGAAGGTCGAGGAGTACATGTGGACTTTTAACATGCCGACCGATCACCCTCGGGTAAGCTTCACCGACGTGTTCGTGCCGGAGGATGCGCTGTTCGGCGAAATCGGACGCGGGCTGTCGCTGGCGCAATGTTTTGTACACGAGAACCGCATCCGGCAGGCGGCGAGCTCGCTGGGAGCGGCGGTCTATTGCATCAACGAGAGCGTCAAATACGCCCGCGAACGCAAGCCGTTCGGCAAGGCGCTGGCCGAGAACCAGGCGATCCAGTGGCCGCTGGTGGAACTGGCGACGCAGGCCGAGATGCTCAGGCTGCTGATCCGCAAGACCGCCTGGGAGATGGACCAGCTGACCCAGGCGCAGGTCGAGCACACGCTGTCCGACAGGGTCTCGATGTGCAATTTCTGGGCAAACCGGCTGTGCTGTGAGGCCGCGGACCGCGCCATGCAGGTACATGGCGGCATGGGCTATTCGCGACACAAGCCGTTCGAGCACATCTACCGCCACCACCGCCGTTATCGCATCACCGAGGGCAGCGAGGAAATCCAGAAGCGCAAGGTGGCGGGGTTCTTGTTCGGGTATATGGGGGCGGGCAAGCATTAGAGCGCGTCTCGCTTTTCAAGCAGCAGATACAAGTCCGCGTTCTCGCGGCGGGAGACGCCCGAGGTTTGCGTTTCGTTGTCCCCCGAAAGAACGAGGGAGCAGGGAATGCCGGATGCACGCTGCACCCGCGGTCCCGTGTGCAAAGGGTCAAAAGAAATCGCACACGAGCATACAGGGCAGCGGAGGCGATCCGACATTCCCTGCGCAATGGCTTTACGACTTATATCGCGCTCTTCCCGGAGTATCGGGCTTTCCTGCCTCCGTCGCCTTGCGGAAACCGGCACTCTGGCCCGGTTGGGCTTGCGCGCCTCCGAAAGACTTGATGCCAACCACTGAGGCATCAGAACCACACGACTTCGCCGTACGCCTCGGCACCGCTCGTCGGCAGGTCCTGGGAGCGCTCACGGAGTTTATCCCGCCCTGCGATCCCATCGCGCGCACGATGCCGCCGCGTCCACCGCATCCCGTCCCAACGTTCGGTGACGATGGCCAACGCCCCTTCCTCGGGGACAGGATGGCGTAAGTCCTAAAAGTGATTTGCCCGACGACGGAAGGAAAATTCTGCCCGTCGGGTTATTTTGTCGCAGCCCGTCGAAAACTCCTGCACCTCGGTTGCCAACGCGAAATGCCTATTCCACCACAGCCGCCATTCCGCGAAAGCGAAGTATCCAGCAATCGCCGGCGCGCGAGCCTCCGGGCCTGGTTCGAGGACGAATCGTCGCGTGGCAAGACGCGGTTGACGAGTGCAATGCAAACCGCGGCAGGGGCAAAGGGCCGAGCCGTGCCTCAAGCTGAATACGGCTGGCGAGCAACGTCCGCTTCTACGGGATAACGGAAGTCGGATTTCGGTGCCTACAGGACCGTTTTTGACCCGAAGCGGACTTTCACCCGTTCATTCAAAATTGACCATTCGGCGGCGTCGATGGTCGACCTACTTGGCTTATGCAACCAGGTGGCTAATTTGGAATTGCGAGAATGGGTGCCACGCAATGTGGCGATTACTCCCTGCGACGCCGCAACATTGATCCAGAGAAGCGAATATCGATGTCCCACCCGCGTTTATACAAGAGAGTTCGGCCTGGGGGGAAGATGTCCAGCGAAGCCAAGATCATTGTGGCTCCGAAATCACCGCCAATTGTTTGTCGGCTCATCGACTATTCCGCAGGGGGCGCATGTCTTGAGTTGTTCCCCATGGTGAAGTTGCCGGATCGTTTTGAGCTACTCTATGGCACCGTCAGAAAGAAGTGTCGGGTCGTTTGGCGTCGCGGCATTCGTATCGGCGTCGTATTCTGATTTGTACTCTCACGCTTTAGGTAATTTGGCTATCGTCGGACTTTCCATCCTTCGTCATTTCTCCTCGTGACACGAACCGGACATGCCGCAGCAGTCGCTGTATGTCCTCTGTGGATGGCTCCCGCGTTGCAAGGGTTAAATTGACGCAGTGGCATTGGTCGGGTGCAGTCTTCTGTCCGGCCTGTTGATGCAGTCGGTTGAGACTGCTGGCCCTGATGGAGTCCGCGAACAAGGTCCCATTCTGTTGATCAGGCTATGACGCCTTGGACATGCAGTGGGTTGTCCTTGTCCCGGTCTGACCGGTCTGCCATCACATCGCATCGCGCTCGCAACCTCGTGAAGCTGATCTCCTGTTCAGCTAAACCGTGTATCGTTGTTTATGCGGCCAGTGCCGGCCGGTGACCGGCACGATAGGTCTCGCCACGTGCCATAATCGCCCAGACGACCCGCGCGGTCTTGTTCGCCATCGCGACGGTGGCTACCCTTGTGGGCTTTCGCGCCAGCAGATCCGCCAGGCGTGGGTCGATCTTACCGGGATTGTATTTTGCACGGCGTACAAGTGACGTCATGCCGACGATGAGCAGCTTTCGCAGGTATTTGTCGCCCATCTTGGTGATACGACCGAGCCGCTCTTTGCCGCCGCTCGACTTCTGAAGTGGCGTCAACCCCAACCAGGCAGCGAATTGCCGCCCCGAGCGGAACTGATGTGGATCGGTAACCGATGCCGCAAGAGCCGTCGCGCCGACCGGCCCGATGCCAGGGATGGTCATAAGACGCCGTGCAACATCGTTGCCACGTAGGCAGACGGCCAGATCGCGGTCTATTTCGCGGAGCCGAACGTGGGTGTCGAGCGCCTGCTGCGACAGTGTGCCGACGATCTTGGCAGCTTCCATCGGCACCTCAGGCGCTTTGCCATCGACGATCTGCCGCGCCATGAGCAACGCCCGTTCCAGCCCCTTGGGGATGTCGACGCCAAATTCGGCCAGTAGACCGCGGATCATGTTGATCAGCTGCGTACGCTGTTTGACCAGCAGATCGCGCGTCCGGTGCATCGATAGCGCCGCCTGCTGCTCGGGCGACTTGACGGGAACGAACCGCATCGTAGGCCGTGTTACCGCCTCGCAAACCGCTTCCGCATCGGCAGCATCGGTCTTCCCGCGCTTCACATACGGTTTGACGTAAGCCGGCGGCATCAGGCGAACCTCATGGCCAAGCTTGATCAGCTCGCGCGCCCAGTGATGCGACGTGCCGCACGCCTCGATGCCGACCAGGCAAGGAGGCAATTTGGCAAAAAATGGCAGCATCTGCGACCGCCGAAGCGATTTGCGGACCACAACCTGGCTGGTCGCATCAACACCGTGGACCTGAAAAACGCTCTTGGCCAAGTCGAGGCCGATCGTGGTAATCTGCATGGCGGATGGCTCCCCTTTTTGCTCGTGAACGCCTGATGGCTTTCACACCTTGGCACCAAGATGCCGTGAGCGGGAGCCATCCACCTCATCTGTTGTCGGAGGCGAAGCGGAAAACATGTGCTCGGCGAGAGTATTTCGCCTTTTGACCCATTTCGGAAATCGCGCATGATGCGGCCCCGGTACCGGCTTCGTGCCGCGATCACCGTTGAATGTCGTCCAGATGCCAGCGAAGGCGAACAGCGGACGATCCTCGTTGAGCGCGAACCAGACGACATCCTTCTTGTTGGTCTGCGGGTTCGGCTCCGGCGCGTACTCGGCGAAGCCGTTGGCCGGGACCAAGCAGCGGTTCTCCGGCTTGAGCCAGCCGCGCCAGTTCGTTGAAGGCGCTGTTTGTCAGAACTCGATCCGGTGCGTTCAACGATCCGACCGCTCGACGACGACCTCGCTGAACTGGATCACCGGCGCGATGTCGGTGTAGTTGGCGAGGTCGCCCCGGATCTCGGCGCCGTGCTCCTGCATGGCGGCCTGGTAGCCTTCGGCCGAATCACAGATGAAAGCGCACATCGCCACGTAAGCGGGCGATGCACCTCTGCCGGCCAGGCCTTTTTCGACGGTGTAGTAGGCGCAGGCACTGCCCAGCCTGGCCTTCACCATCGGCATGTGCCGGTCGCGGTAGTAGTCGTGGTCGAAGCGCGCGCCTTCAGTGTACGGGTACATCACGTTGATCTTGATCATGCGGTTCTCCTTGCCATCATGTGAGTTTTTCACGGGTGCTTGCGGCCGATACCGGGCGCCCAGGTGTTGCCTACGACGTTCAGCAGATCGAATCGGGACATGATCGGCCGGCACTCATAGGGAAGGTCGAGTTCGTGCAACGCCCAATGCGCACGGATCGTCCGCTTGGTGCCGACTCCCCAAAGGATCAGCTTGTCGCCATGTGGGAAATCCCCCAATTCTCGAATGCCCGCGGCCTTCTAAACGAAAGCGGGCCTGGCGAGATACTCAAAAATAATTGCGGATTGCTACAGGATGGTAGCACTTCCGGTGTTGGCACGAACCGGACCTCATGCGATGTCCGACTTGGGTCCGCTATGCGCGGCAGAGCGGACGTTAGCCCTCCGCGGCCGATGGTGCGCGTCCGGTCGCGCGGCGATGACGTGGAGAGAGTGAGCCCGCCCTACGGGTCCTGAGCCGTCATTGCGAGCGAAGCGAAGCAATCCGGCTTTGGTCCGTGGCTCCGCAAGTATGGATTGCTTCGTGGCTGCGCTCCTCGCAATGACGGATCAATTCACCTGCCGGTCCTTCCCCTCCCAATAGGGATCGCGCAGGTGCCTGCGCAAAATCTTGCCCGAGGGGTTGCGCGGCAAGGCCTCGATGAACTCCACCGATTTCGGCGTCTTGAAGCCGGCGATGCGTTCGCGGGTGAAGTTGATGATATCTGACGCGGTGGCTTCCTTGCCCTGCTTCATCACCACGATCGCCTTGACCGCTTCGCCCCATTTATCGTCGGGCACGCCGATCACGGCGACCTCGGCGACATCGGGATGGTCGCAGATCGCGCTTTCGACCTCGGCGGGGTAGATGTTCTCGCCGCCGGAGATGATCATGTCCTTGATGCGGTCGTGGATGTAGAGATAGCCGTCCTTGTCCATGTAGCCGGCATCGCCGGTGCGCAGCCAGCCGTCCTTGCCGAGCGTTCTCGCGGTGGCTTCCGGCAGGTTCCAGTAGCCGGCCATGTTGGAGCCGGAGCGGGTGGCGATCTCGCCGACTTCGCCAGGCGGCAAGCGGTTGCCGTTGACGTCGAGGATCGCGAGTTCGACGCCCGGCAGTGCCTTGCCGGCCGAGCGCATCCGGTCCAGCCCCTCGACATGATCTTCCGGCGGCAGTGCCACGATGGTGCCGGTGGTCTCGGTCATGCCGTACATCTGCACGAAGCCGCAGCCGAACACCTCGATGCACTCCTTCAGCAGCGCTGCCGGGATCGGCGAGGCGCCGTAGAGCATGAATTTCAGCCGCGAAAAATCCACGCTTCGCGCCCGCGGCTGCCGCACCACGAACTGCATCGCGGCCGGCACCATGAACAGTTTCGTGATTCCGGACTGCTCGAAGAAATCCAGCACCTTGGTGGGATCGAACTCGCGGGCAATCACGCCTTTGGCGCCGTGATACAGGCCCATCACACCCCAGCCGGAGCCGCCGATATGGAAGATCGGCATCGCCACCAGCGAGACGTCGTCCTCGGTCCATTTGTTCCAGTCGGGCTTTTCGTCCCTGCCGGTCTCCACCAGATTGAGGAAATTGGCATGCGACAGCATCGCGCCCTTGGGCTTGCCTGTCGTGCCGGACGTATAGAGCTGGATCGCGATGTCCTTGCGGTCGATGTCGACCTTCGGGTCGTCGCCGCTCTGGGCGTCGCGCCATGCCGTGTAGTTCAGGAAGCCCGGCGCCGCGCCCTCGGTAACGATGACGGTGTGCACACTGGGCAGTTGCGGCCTGATCTTGTCGATCAGCCTGGTGAATTCGGGACCTACGAACAGCACCGGCGCCTTGCAGTCCTCGACGATGAAGGCGATCTCCGGCCCGGCCAGCCGCCAGTTCACCGGCGCCATCACCACATTGGCCTTCATCGCGCCCATCAGCAGCTCGAAATAGACGTCGCTGTTCTTGCCGAGATAGGCGATGCGCTCGCGTGGTTTCACGCCCAGCGCCTTCAGCGCGTTGGCGACACGGTTGGTCAGGACATCGAATTCGGCAAAACTGGTCCGGCGGCCCTCGAATTCATAGACGATCGCATTGCCGCGGCTCTTCGCCCGCGCGCGCACCATATCGGCGAGGTTGGCCGGTTCTTGATTGTCGGACATGTCGCTCCCGTGGGTATTTTGTTGTTATGTGCGGAGTTTGGCGTCATCTCCCGCCAAAGACAATATGGGGGTAGCATCCCAAGTGCCTCAACAGCGTCGTCCCGGCGAACGCCGGGACCCATACGCCGTGTCTTTAGTGATATAGAAAGGCGCCAGTTACCTTTGCTTGCGTGGCATCAATGCGCATTTGGGGTTATGGGTCCCGGCGTTCGCCGGGACGACGATGGAAAGTTAACCCCGCGCGGCGCGGTCCTTTTCGTTCTGCGCCTTGATGGAGTCGCGTGCCGCGGTCCAGTCGGCATCCTTCCAGTCGCGCAACTGATAAAAATTGCCGCCCATCGCCAGCGCCTGGGCGCCGTCCATGGCGATGGTCTCGCCGTTGATCCAGTCGCAGCCGCCGGAAATCAGGAACACCGCGAGGTTCTGCAGTTCTTCCATTTTGCCGACCCGGCCCATCGGGTTCATTGCCTTGGTGCGCGCGCCGGCCTCGTCGCCGGGTTTTATCCGCTTGCTCATGCCCTCGGTCGGGATTTCGCCGGGCGCGATGGTGTTGAGCCGGATGCCGTAGCGGCCCCATTCGGTGGCCAACGACATGGTCATGGCGTGGATCGCGGATTTGCTCATCGCCGAGGGCACCACATAGGGACTGCCGTTGCGCACCCAGGTCACGGTGATCGACACCACGTTGCCGCCCTGCTTCAAGGCGATCCAGCGCCGCCCGACGGCGTGCGTCACATAGAACGTCCCGTGCATGACGATATTGGCGACCGCGTCAAAACCGCGCGGCGTCAGATCCTCGGTGCGCGAGATGAAATTGCCGGCGGCGTTGTTGATGAGGTCGGTGAGCGGGCCATCGCGGAAAATCGTCTCGATCATCTCATCGACCGCGAGTGAATTGCGGATGTCGACGCCGTGGCTGGTGACCCGGCCGCCATAGAGGTCCATCAGCTCGGTCGCGGTTTCATCGCAGACGCCTTTGCGCCGGCCGCAGATATGGACCTCGGCGCCGAGCTCGAGGAAGCGCGCCGCCATCGACTTGCCGAGTCCGGTGCCGCCACCGGTGACCAGGATGCGACGCCCGACGAGAAGCTTTTCGTTGAACATGGGAGGTTTCCGCCTGAGAGGATTGCTTGTTAATTGGTCGATTGACTAAATCCGCACAAGGCCGTTCTGTAAAGCAGCAACATAAAGAAGTGTGAGGGGAGAACCATCCATGGAAGATCGCGTCAGGGTCACGATGGCGGACGGCGTCGCCGATGTCCGCCTGGTGCGGGCGGACAAGATGAACGCGCTCGATGCCGCGATGTTCGAGGCGCTGGTCACGACTACTGAGCGACTTGCCAGGGAAAAAGGCCTGCGGGCGGTAGTATTGTCCGGGGAAGGGCGGGCGTTTTGCGCCGGCCTCGACATGGGCCGGTTCGCCGAAATGAAGGAAAAGGGCGGCAACGGCGTCGCCGGCGGCGAAAAGCGCGACCTTTCGGCCCGCACCCATGGCCTGGCCAATTTCCCGCAGCAGGCGGTGTGGGGCTGGCGGCAGCTTGCCGTGCCTGTCATCGCCGCGATCCAGGGCGTGGCGTTCGGCGGCGGTTTTCAGCTCGCGCTCGGCGCTGACATGCGCTTTCTGACGCCGGATGCCCGAATGTCGATCATGGAGATCAAATGGGGGCTGGTGCCTGACATGGCGGGGACGCCGATCCTGGCAAGCCTCGTGCGCGACGATATCCTTCGTGACCTGACCTACACGGGCCGGATCTTTTCCGCGCAGGAAGCGATGAGCTACGGCCTCGCCACGCGCATTTGCGACGACCCGCGCGCCACCGCCCTCGAGGTCGCCCGCGAAATCGCCGGCAAGAGCCCGGACGCGATCCGCGCCGCCAAGCGCATGCTGAACAATCTTTCCGTCGATCCTGGCCCGGCGCTGCTCGCGGAATCGGTCGAGCAGCAGAAGCTGCTGGGCAGTCCCAACCAGACCGAGGCCGTGCGCGCCAACATGGAAAAGCGTGCGCCGCGCTTTGCGGATGCGGGATAGCGACCACCCTCGTCCTGGGGAGCGACCGGTTGGTCGCGTCTCGAAGGATGAGGCCCTTGGCTCCTCATGGTTGGAGACGCGCGAAGTCGCGCTCCTCACCATGAGGCTCCCAAACCCGACGAGAGATCGGAAAGCGACAATGACAGCACAGCCCCTTTTCCCCGGCATCATCAGCGGCGAGCGCCGGCGTGGCCACGCCGAGGTCGCCGATCGCGCCGCGCGCATGGCCGGCGGCTTCGAGGGGCTCGGCGTCAGGCAGGGCGACAGTGTCTGCATCCTCATGCGCAACGACATCGCCTTCATCGAGGCGGCCTATGGCGCGATGCAGCTCGGCGCCTACGCGGTGCCCGTCAACTGGCACTTCAAGCCGGAGGAGATCCATTACATCCTCGCCGATTCCGGAACGCGCGTTCTGGTCGCGCATGCCGACATGCTGCATCAGCTGCGCGGTGCGATTCCGAAAGGCATCACCGTGCTCAGCGTGCCGACGCCGCCGGAAATTCTGGCGAACTACAAGATCGATCCGGATCATCTCGCCACGCCCGATTTTGCTGCTCGATCTCGAATCCTGGCTGCAGGCGCAGCGGCCCTATGACGGCCCGGCGCGGCCGCAGCCGGCCAACATGATCTACACCTCGGGCACCACCGGGCATCCCAAGGGAGTGCGCCGCCATGCGCCGACGCCGGAGCAGAGCGCCTCCGCGGAGCGGATGCGCGCGCTGATCTACGGCCTGAGGCCGCGGGTGCGGGCGTTGTTGCCGGGACCGCTCTATCATTCGGCGCCGAATTCGTTCGGTCTGCGCGCGGGCCGCCTCGGCGGCGCGCTGGTCCTGATGCCGCGGTTCGATCCGGAGGACTTCTTGCGCGCTGGTTCAGAACGAGCGGATCGACACCATCTTCATGGTGCCGACCATGTTCATCCGGCTGATGAAATTGCCCGAAGGCCGTGCGCCGGAAATACGACATCTCCTCGCTGCGTCACGTCGATCCATGCCGCCGCGCCCTGTCCCGCCGACGTCAAGCGCGCGATGATCGAATGGTGGGGGCCGGTGATCTATGAATTCTATGGCTCTACCGAATCCGGCGCGGTCGACCTTCGCCAATTCCGAGGACGCGCTGAAGAAGCCCGGCACCGTCGGCAGGATCGCGCCGCGGCGTCGAGCTGCGCTTTCTCGGCGAGGACGGAAAGGTCGTTGCCGCAAGGCGAGCAATCGGCGAGATCTATTCGCGCATCGCTGGCAATCCGGATTTCACCTATCACAACAAGCCCGAAAAGCGCGCCGAGATCGACCGCGACGGTTTCATCACCTCGGGCGATGTCGGCTATATCGACGCGGACGGCTATGTCTTCATTTGCGACCGCAAGCGCGACATGGTGATCTCGGGCGGCGTCAACATCTACCCGGCCGAGATCGAGGCCGCGTTGCACGCCGTTCCCGGCGTCCACGACTGCGCGGTGTTCGGCATTCCCGACGAGGAATTCGGCGAGGCGCTGATGGCGGTGGTGGAACCGCAAGGAGGGGTGACGCTGGACGTTGCCGATATCCGCGCGCGGCTGAAGACCGCGCTGGCCGACTACAAGGTGCCGAAACACGTCGAAATCCTCAAAAACCTGCCGCGCGAGGATTCCGGCAAGATCTTCAAGCGGCGGCTGCGCGATCCCTATTGGGAGCGTGCGGGGCGAAGGATTTGACGGTTGAAAAACCGGTAGTCCTCATGGTGGTGAGGAGCGCCCGACGGGTCCGGGTGAAGCGCGGCCCGATGACAGGCTCCGGCGCGTCTCGAACCATGTAAGGCCCGCGTGGCCCATCCTTCGAGACGGCCGCTTCGCGGCCTCCTCAGGACGAGGTCGGAAGTCGTTGTTCGCGCAGCCTCCATCTTTATCTTGCGCTGCGGCAAAAAAGTTGCAGACTCGGGATTGCCGGGCAGTTTCTGGAGGATCGCGCCATGTCACCCCAGATCATGCCTTCCGACACTGATTTGCGGTCCAATCGCGCCGAAGACGCCTCCGAGCGCGAAGTTTTGGCACTTGAAGAGGATGCCCGGCTGCGGAACGACATCCGGCTGCTCGGACGCATCCTCGGCGACACCGTGCGCGACCAGGAGGGCGCCGGCGTGTTCGATCTGGTCGAGCGCATCCGGCAGACCTCGATCCGGTTCCATCGGGACGACGACAAGCCGGCGCGGCGGGAACTCGAGATCATCCTCGACAGCATGTCGACCAGCCAGACCGTGCGCATCGTGCGCGCCTTCAGCTATTTTTCGCACCTCGCCAACATCGCCGAGGACCAGAACAACATCCGCCAGATGCGGGCGCGCTCCACCGCCGGGGGAGCGCCGGGCCCCGGAACATTGGCGCTGACGCTGTCGCATGCGCGCGGGGCTAGCATCAGCCCGGCCGACCTGCGCAAATTCTTCGCCACCGCGCTGGTCGGCCCGGTCCTGACCGCGCACCCGACCGAAGTCCGCCGCAAGAGCACCATCGACCGGGAGATGGAGATCGCGGCTCTATTGGACCGGCGCGAGCGCGTCCAGCTGACGCCGGAGGAACTGGCGGCAAGCGACGAGGAGTTGCGCCGCGAGGTGCTGACGCTGTGGCAGACCAATCTGCTGCGCCGGACCAAGCTTACTGTGCTCGACGAGGTCGCCAACGGCCTGTCGTTCTATGATTACACCTTCCTGCGCGAGGTGCCGCGGCTGCATTGCGTGCTGGAGGACCGGCTCAACGAGGCCGACGGCGCGCAGGGAGAGCTCGCGTCATTCCTGCGGATGGGAAGCTGGATCGGCGGCGACCGCGACGGCAACCCGTTCGTGACGGCGGAAGTGATGCGCGGCACGCTCAAGCTGCAGTCGAGCCGCGTGCTTCGTCATTATCTCGAAGAATTGCACGTGCTCGGCTCCGAACTGTCGCTCGCCGCGCATCTTGCCGACATCTCCAAGGATCTGCGGGCGCTGGCCGACCGCTCTCCCGATACCTCGCCGCATCGCAAGGGCGAGCCTTACCGGCTGGCGGTGTCCGGCATCTATGCAAGGCTGACCGCCACCGCCGCGCGGCTGGATGTGGAAACCACCCGGCCGCCGGTCGGCGAAGCCGCGCCTTATGCCGATGTCGCGGAGTTCAAGGCCGATCTCGATACGCTTTACCGTTCGCTGCTGGCGAACAAATCAGGCGTGATCGCGCGCGGGAGGCTGCGGCAGTTGCGCCGCGCCGTGGATTGTTTCGGTTTCCATCTGGCAAGCCTCGACATAAGGCAGAATTCGGCCGTGCACGAGCGGACCGTCGCCGAACTGATCGATGCGACGATGCCGGGCATGTCCTATCTGGCGTTGAATGAGGAGGCGCGGATCGCGCTGCTGACCGGCGAACTGCGCAATGCGCGGCCGCTGACGTCGTCCTTCGTGAAATACAGCGAGGAGACGCTGGGCGAACTCGCGGTGTTCCACGCCGCCGCCGAAGCGCACGCCAAATTCGGCGTCGACACCATTCCCCAATGCATCATCTCCATGTGCAAGGGCGTCTCCGACATGCTGGAGGTGGCGCTGCTCCTGAAGGAGGTCGGCCTTGTCGACCCCTCCGGCCGCAGCGCGGTCAACATCGTGCCGCTGTTCGAGACCATCGAGGACCTGCAGGCCTCGAGCGCCATCATGGACCGGATGCTGTCGCTGCATGATTACCGCAAGCTGGTGGACAGCCGCGGCGCGGTGCAGGAAGTGATGCTCGGCTATTCCGACAGCAACAAGGACGGCGGTTTCGTCACCTCGGGCTGGGAACTCTACAAGGCCGAGATCGGCCTCGTCGAGGTGTTCGAGCGCCATCACGTCCGCTTGAGGCTGTTCCACGGACGCGGCGGATCGGTCGGCCGCGGCGGCGGGCCGAGCTATGACGCCATCATCGCGCAGCCGGGCGGCGCGGTGAACGGCCAGATCCGGATCACCGAACAGGGCGAAATCATCTCCAGCAAGTATTCGAACGCCGAGGTCGGCCGCACCAATCTGGAGATTCTCGCCGCCGCCACGCTGGAAGCGAGCCTGCTGCAGCCGCGGCACAGCGCGCCCCGGCGTGAATATCTCGACGCCATGGACCAGTTGTCGGCGCTCGCCTTCAAGGCCTATCGCGGGCTGGTCTATGAGACCGAGGGCTTTGCGGATTATTTCTGGAATTCGACCGTCATCACCGAGATCGCCACGCTGAACATCGGCAGCCGGCCGGCCTCGCGCAAGAAGACCCGCGAGATCGAGGACCTCCGCGCCATTCCCTGGGTGTTCAGCTGGGCGCAGTGCCGGCTGATGCTGCCGGGCTGGTACGGTTTCGGCAGCGCGGTCGAGGCCTGGATCAAGCAGCACCCCGACAAGGGTATGCCGTTCCTAAGGGAACTCTACCGCGAGTGGCCGTTCTTCCGCACGCTGTTGTCGAACATGGACATGGTGCTGGCGAAAAGCTCGATCGCGATCGCCTCCCGCTACGCGGAACTGGTGCCGGACGTGGCGCTGCGTGAGAAGATCTTCGGACGCATCCGGCAGGAATGGCAAACCTCGATCGAGACGCTGCTGGACATCATGGGGCAGGAGCGCCTGCTGCAGGGCAACCCGCTGCTGGAGCGTTCGATCCGCAACCGCTTTCCCTATCTCGATCCGCTCAACCACGTGCAGGTGGAGCTCTTGAAGGAGCACCGCGCACAAAATCCTGACGAGCAGGTGCTGCGCGGCATCCAGCTCACCATCAACGGCATTTCGGCGGGCTTGCGGAACAGCGGTTAGCCATTCCGGGTCCACGAAGGCGCGTGTCCCGGAATGACCCGGTATTTTACCCACCAATCGCGCAGCCGATCACGGCTTCATGGCGCCCTGGACACTCGTGTAGACCGCATAGAGCGATGTCGAGCCGCAGATATAGAGTCGATTTCGTTGCTGACCGCCGAAGCACAGGTTGGCGACGGTTTCAGGTATGTGGATCTTGCCGAGCAGGTCGCCATCCGCGGTGTAGCAGCGCACGCCGTCCTCGTTCGGATCGCCCCAGCCCACAGAGCACCAGACACGCCCCTCGGTGTCACAGCGCATTCCGTCGGTAATGCTGGGCTTCGGCATCTCCGCAAAGACCTTGCCGTTCGACAGCTTGCCGGCGCCTACGTCCAGGTCAAACACGCGGATATGCGAAGGGTTGTCCGGCCCGTCGGTGAAGCCGGTGTCGATGACATAGAGCTTCTTCTCGTCAGGCGAGAACGCAATGCCGTTGGGTTCCACGAAGTCATCGACGACAACCTTGACGTCACCGGATTTTGGATCCACCCGGTAGACGTTATGCTTTTCCTGCTCGGGCTCGGCCTTGACGCCCTCATAATAGCCGCCGATGCCGTAAGCCGGATCGGTGAACCAGATCGAGCCATCGGAAGCGACAGCCGCGTCGTTCGGCGAGTTCAGCCTCTTGCCATTATACTTGTCGGCGATGATGGTGATCGAGCCGTCGAGCTCGGTACGGGTGACCCGCCGGCCGCTGTGTTCGCAGGTGATCAGGCGTCCCTCGCGATCAATGGTGTTGCCGTTCGAGTTCATCGACGGCTGGCGGAATACGCTCAAGTGACCGTCATCCTCCGAGAAGCGCATGATGCGGTTGTTGGGAATGTCGCTGAACAGCACGTACCGCCCGGCCGGGAAGTAAACCGGCCCTTCCGCCCAGCGCATTCCTGTCGCGACGCGCTCAACCGCCATGGTGCCGGCGAAGGCCGGGAAACCGTTGGGCCCGAACGAAAGCTTGGGCTTTGAAGACTCCAGGTGAGCGTCCGGATAGCGGCTTCCAGGTAGCGGCCCCAGCGGCAGCGGAGCGGTTGACCGGGTTGGCGCGCCCGTCTGGCCGAGCGGCGGTGCGGTCGCCGCCGAGGCCGCGGTCATGGTCACGGCCGTTGCGGCCAGCGCCGCCGCGCCCTTGATCAGTGTGCGGCGGTCGAAGGACGGGTGGTCGGGTAATGCCACTTGATTTGTCATGGTTTCCTCCCAGGATTTTTTTGTTGGGAGGAAATCTTGCGCCGACATTCCGGCATATTGCGGGCGAAGTCAGGGTGGAACAACTAGAGATAGCGGCAAGGCGGCCGGCAAATTGTCGTCGTCCCGGCGTTCGCCAAGACGACCGGTTTGGGAGTTCCAGTCAGATCGCGTCCCAGTTAAAGACATCCGCCGAACGGTCGAGCTTGTAGAACGACGACTTCAGCGCGGGCATGCCGTGTTCGGCGATGGTCTGCGGGGTCCAGCCCTCGCCGCGATGGATCGAGCGCAGGGGGCGCGACTGGCTCATCAGGAAGATCTCGTTCATGCGAACCGCGAAGATCTGGCCGGTGACGTCCTTGGCGGCGTCGCTGAGCAGGAACGCGCAGATCGGCGCGATCTTCTCCGGCCCCATCTGCTGGATCTTTGCCACCCGCGCCTTCTCGGCCTCGGTTTCGGTCGGAATGGTGCCGATCAGCCGGCTCCACGCGAAAGGAGAGACGCAGTTGGAGCGCACGTTGAAACGGTTCATGTCGAGCGCGATCGATTTCGACAGGCCGACGATGCCGAGTTTCGCGGCGGCATAATTGGCCTGGCCGAAATTGCCGACCAGACCCGAGGTCGAGGTGAAGTGCACGAACGATCCGCTTTCCTGTTCGCGGAACAGTCGCGCGGCGGCGTGCGAGACGTAGAACGAGCCCATCAGATGCACCTTGATGACGGATTCGAAGGCGTCGATGCTCATGCGGTGGAAGATCGCGTCGCGCAGGATGCCGGCATTGTTGACGACGCCGTCGAGCTTGCCGAAGCTGTCGACCGCCATCTTGACGATCTTGCTGGCTGGAATGGCCTCCGCGACGGTTTCGAAATTCGCCACCGCCGTGCCGCCGCGCTTCTTGATTTCCTCGACCACCTCTTCGGCCGGCGAGGCGCTCGATCCCGACCCGTCGGCGGCGACGCCGGGATCGTTGACCACGACCTTTGCGCCCTCGGCCGCGCAGAGCAGGGCGATCTCCTTGCCGATGCCGCGCCCGGCGCCGGTGACGATGATGGATTTGCCTTCGAGTGATGTGCCTTGGCTCATGGATGCCTCCCTGTTTTCGTCATTCCGGGGCACGCGACGCGTGAACCTGGAATCTCGAGATTCCGGGGCTGGTCCTTGCAGACCATCCCGGAATGACGATTATTTCTCGTTCGTGAATATGATCGTCCCTGACGCTGCGAACATGCCGCCGACGCCGTGGCAGACCGAGATTTTCGCGCCCTGAACCTGCGCGGGCGCGATGCCGCGCATCTGCCGCACGCTTTCCTGCAGCGCGTACATCCCGTACATGCCCGAATGCATGTAGGAGAGCCCGCCGCCATTGGTGTTGAGCGGCAGCTTGCCGCCGGGCCGTGTGTTGCCGTCGGCGATGAATTTTCCGGTCTCCTCGTGCGGCATGAAGCCGAGATCGCCAAGGCCGTAGAGCGGCAGATGCGCAAACGCATCGTAGATCATGAGGTGATCGACATCCTTGTGGGCAATGCCGGCTTCCTTGAAGGCGAGGGGACCGGCGGTCCTGAAGGCGCGCGAGGAGTCAAACGTCTGCATCTGGCTGACCATCGGCGTCTCGACGCTCTCGCCGGTGCCGAGGATGTAGACCGGCTTCTTGGGAAAGTCCCTGGCGCGGTCGGCCGAGGTCAGGATCAGCGCGCCGCCGCCGTCGGTGACGAGGCAGCACTGCAGGATGCGGAACGGATAGGCGATCATCTTCGAGTTCAGCACGTCCTCGACCGTGATCGGCGCCTTCATGGTGGCGCGCGGATTCTTCGCGGCCCATTCGCGCTGTACCACCGCGACCATGGCGATCTGCTCATGGGTGATGCCGTGGGTCTTCATGTAACGCAGCACGGGGATCGGAAACATGCTGGGCGGCCCGAACACGCCGAACGGCGATTCGAACTGGCCGTTGAGGCTGTCCGGCGCCGTGAAGCGCGGCTGCTTGCCGATCATCGACTTGCCGCTCTCGGCATGGGTGATCAGCACAGTCTTGCAGAGACCCGCCTCGATCGCAGCGGCGGCGTGGCGGACATGCAGCATGAACGAGCAGCCGCCGACCGAGGTGCCGTCGACCCAGGTCGGCGTGATGCCGAGGTAATGCGCGATCTGCTGCGGCGTCTCGACGGCCGTTGCAAAGCCGTCGATGTCTGACAGTTTCAGGCCGGCGTCGGCGATGGCATTGAGCGCCGCGTCCGCGTGCAGCTGGATCTGCGACATGTTGGGAATGACGCCGAGCTCGGTGGTTTCGGCCGCGCCGACTACGGCCACCTGGTTTCTTCGCATGATGTTTAGCCCTTCGCCGGGCGGAACAGGGGAAGAGTAATCTTGTCGTCGAGCTTTTCGAACGCGACTTCCAGCTTCATGTCGAGTTCGAGTGCCTCCGGCGTCTGCGGGCAATCGATGATATTGCTCATCATGCGGGGGCCTTCGTCGAGCTCCACCACGGCGATCGCGTAAGGCGGCGTGAAGCCGGGCGCGGCGGGCCTGTGGTTGATGACGTAGCTATAGAGTTTGCCCTTGCCACTCGCCTTGAACATGCTGACTTTGCGGCAGCCGCAGCCGGGGCAGAACGGGCGCGGCGGAAAATACACGTTGGCGCAGGCGTCGCAGCGCTGCAAGCGAAGTTCACCCGCTTGCGTCCCGTCCCAGAAATGCTGGGTCTCCGGCGTCGGTTTTGGTTTCGCACGCGCTGCTTCGGCCATGTCGGCAATTCCTCCCTGGGATCGGGCACTGGCCCGCTTGTTGCGATCTTGATGCGACATTGACCATCCGGCGTCAACGGTCCAGCGGCGCCAACGCATAGCCGCATTCCCGCAACCCTGAGTGCTTGTATGCCAGCGATTTTCCACGCTAGGGTATTTGCGGCTGTGGTGCGCTGGATGCGCGCAACGGCGATGGAGACGACGTGCGAGCCATTCGAATAGGGTCAGGCGCGGGCTATTCGGGCGATCGCATCGAGCCCGCGCTCGAACTCGCCGAAAAAGGCGACATTCAATATCTGGTGTTCGAGTGTCTGGGCGAGCGCACGGTGGCGCTGGCGCAGCAGGCGCGGATGAAGAACCCCGACGGTGGCTATGATCCGCTGCTGGAGGAGCGGATGCGCGCCGTGCTGCCGGCCTGCGCCGCCAGGGGCATCAAGATCGTCACCAATATGGGCGCGGCCAACCCCGTGGCCGCGGCCCGCAAGACCGCCGAGATCGCCAGGTCGCTCGGGCTGTCGTCGCTGAAGATCGCGGCCGTGATCGGCGACGACGTGCTCGAGGCCTGCAAGCACGGCGATCTCCCGATCATGGAATTCGAGGGCACCATCAGACAGCTCGGCAACCGGCTGTTGTCGGCCAATGCCTATCTCGGCGCCGAGCCGATGGTGGAGGCACTTCGCCTCGGCGCCGATATCGTCATCACCGGGCGCTCGTCCGATCCCGCGCTGTTTCTGGCGCCGATGATCCACGCCTTCGGCTGGGCGATGGATGACTGGAACCTGCTGGGGCAGGGCACCGTCGCCGGCCATCTCCTGGAATGCGCCGGCCAGATCACCGGCGGCTACTTCGCCGACCCCGGCTACAAGGACATCCCGGATCTGGCGCGGCTCGGCTTTCCCATCGGTGAGGTCGGCGCGGACGGCAGCCTCGTCATCACCAAGGTCGAAGGCTCGGGCGGCGCGGTGACGGCGCAAACCTGCAAGGAGCAATTGCTCTACGAGGTGCATGACCCCACGCAATACATCCAGCCCGACGTGATCGCGGATTTCTCTCAAGTGAGGGTCGAGGAGATCGCCAAAGACCGCGTGCGCGTCAGCGGCGGGCGCGGGACACCACGCACCGGCACGCTGAAGGTCTCGGTCGGCTATGTCGACAGCTTCATCGGCGAAGGGCAGATTTCCTATGCCGGTCCCGGCGCCCTGGCGCGCGGCCGGCTGGCGCTGGAGATCGTCCGGGAACGGCTGAAGCTCACCGGCGTCGCCGCAAGCGAATTGCGTTTTGAGCTGATCGGCGTCGACTCCCTGCACGGGTCCCAGGTTTCCGCGCACGCTAGCGAGCCGTATGAGGTGCGCGTGCGCGTCGCCGGCCGCACCGAAACCCTGCGCGAAGCCGTCAGGATCGGCAACGAGGTCGAAACGCTCTACACCAACGGCCCCGCGGCCGGCGGCGGCGCCTTCAAGTCGGCGCGCGATGTCGTCGCCGTGGCCTCGGTATTGCTGCCGCGCGAATTGGCAAAACCATCGATCCAATTCGTGGGGGCATGAATGATAAAACTGCGCGAGATCGCCCATTCCCGCACCGGCGACAAGGGCAATACCTCCAACATCTCGGTGATCGCCTATGACCCGAAGCATTATCCGCTGCTGCTCGAACAAGTCACCAGCGCGCGAGTGAAGGCGCATTTCGCCGGTGTTGTCGAAGGCGAGGTGGTCCGCTATGAACTGCCCAATATGTCAGCGCTGAATTTCGTCATGCAACAGGCGCTTGGCGGCGGCGTCACGCGCTCGCTCGCGCTCGACGCCCACGGCAAGTCCCTGAGTTCCGCGCTGCTCGATCTGGAGATCGACGCGGCGGACGGCTAAAAATCGATCACCGCAACGAGGCGCCCAAGCAATGCTGAACGTTCCAACCCTTGCCGAACTGGCCGACGATCTCGAAAATGGCCGCACCAGCGCCCGCAAGATCGTCGATGGCTGCCTGGAACGGATCGCCGATGCCTCCGGCGAGGGCGAGCGCACCTTCATTCATGTCGATGCGGAAGCCGCGATCGAGGCGGCGGAGGCGATGGACCGGCTGCGCGAGATCAAGGCGGCGCCGTCGCGCTATGCCGGGATTCCCGTCTCGATCAAGGATCTCTTCGACATCAGGGGACAGGTGACCCGCGCCGGTTCGCGGGCGCTGGAGGATTCAGCCCCGGCGGAAGCCGATGCCACGGTCGTGGCGCGGCTGCGCGGTGCCGGTTTCGTGGTGATCGGCCGCACCAACATGACCGAATTCGCCTATTCAGGGATCGGTATCAACCCGCATTACGGCACGCCGAAAAGCGTATGGCGGCGCGAAGTCGGCCATGTCCCCGGCGGATCGTCGTCGGGGGCTGCGGTCTCCGTTGCCGACCGGATGGCCCACGGCGCGCTCGGGACCGATACCGGCGGCTCCTGCCGGATTCCAGCGGCCTTTAACGGCATCGTCGGTTTCAAGCCGACGCAGCGGCGGGTGCCGCTCGCCGGCGGCGTGCCGCTGTCGTCCACGCTCGACAGTTTCGGGCCACTGGCGCGCAGCGTTGCCTGCTGCGCGGTGCTTGATGCCGTTCTGGCCGGCGAGGAGATTGTTCCACTGCAGCCGCGTCCGATCAAGGGAATGCGGCTCGCGGTACCGACCACGGTCGCGCTCGACGAACTCGAGGATGAGGTGGCGCGGAGTTTCGAACGGGCGCTGGCGACGCTGTCGCACCAGGGTGCGCTGATCGAGCGGATCGCGGTGCCGGAATTTCTCGATGTCGGCGTGATGAACAGCAAGGGCGGTTTTACCGCCGCGGAAAGCTACGCCTGGCATCGCTACCTGATCGCGAGCCATGGCGACGTCTACGATCCCCGGGTGTCGATACGCATCCTGCGCGGCGAAGCCATCAGCGCCGCTGACTATATCGACCTGCTGGAGATGCGAAAGTCGCTGATCGCGCGTGCCGCGGCTCGCCTCGCGCCCTATGACGCGCTGGTCATGCCGACCACGGCCAACACGCCGCCCAGGATCGCCGATCTCGCCGACGACAAGGCCTTTACCAGCGCGAACGTGCTGGCGCTGCGTAATTGCAGCCTGATCAACACCATCGACGGCTGCGCGATTTCGCTGCCGTGCCATCGCGACGGCGAGGTGCCGGTGGGATTGATGCTCGCATCGTCAGGCGGCGCGGACCGCCGCATCTTCGAACTCGCTGCCGGAATGGAGGCCGCCATCCGTGTTTGACCTTGCCTTCACCATCGACGCCCAGGACACCACGACGCCGCTGACACTGGCGATCGATCAGGCGGTGATCGCCGGCTGGACCGGGCGTGATCCGGTGGCGCGCGACAAGCATATCACCGAACTCGAAGCGATCGGCATCGCGCGGCCGGCCACCACGCCGATCTACTACCGCGTCGCCGCGCGACGGCTGACCACCGCCGACAGCATCGAGGTCTGCGGCGGCAATTCCTCGGGCGAGGTCGAATTCGTGCTGATCGGCTGGCAAGGCCGCATTTTCGTCGGCGCCGGCTCCGACCACACCGACCGCAAGGTGGAAACCTACAGCGTCACCGTCTCGAAACAGATGTGCGACAAGGTGATGGCGCCGGTGCTGTGGGAAATCGAGGACGTCGCCGGTCACTGGGACCGCTTGATCCTGCGTTCCCATGCCTGGATCGATGGTGCGCGCGTGCTCTACCAGGAAGGCACGCTGGACGCCATGCTGCCCGTCAAGGACCTCATTCGCCTTGGTTTCGGCGGCAAGGGCCTGCCGGACGGCTGCGCCATGTTCGGCGGCACCTTCGCGGCCAGGGGCGGCATCCGGCCGGCGAGCCGGTTCGAGTTCGAACTGGAAGACCCGGTGCTGAAGCGCAGCATCCGGCACGGCTATGATGTGATTGCGCTGCCGGTACTGGGCTAGTTCCGTCGCGAGACTTTTGTCATTGCGAGGAGCGTCGGCGACGAAGCCATCCAGCTTGGGTTTCGGTTTCCGAGCCATGGATTGCTTCGCGCTCGCAATGACATGGAGGGAATTTCCGGAAATCGGGTGGCATCCATCGCCCGGATTTGCGAAACTCACCTCCATGAAATCAGCCGCACGGAACATCATCCGCCCCGTACCCGCATCCGATGCCGCCGTGCGCGTCGAGGCCATCGATTGGGTGGGGGCCACGAGCGAACTTGACGCGCAGGGCTGCGCGGTCCTCAAGGGGTTGCTCTCGCCGGAGGAATGCCGCGCGCTGGCGGCGCTCTATCCGGACGATGCGCATTTCCGCAGCAGGGTGGTGATGGGCCGGCACGGTTTCGGACGCGGCGAGTACAAATATTTCGCCTATCCGCTTCCGGATCTGATCGCCGCCTTGCGGCCGGCGCTCTACGCGCGGCTTCGCGGCGTGGCCAATCGCTGGAACGAGGCCATGGGTATCGAGATCCGCTACCCGGAGACCCATGATGCCTTCCTGCAGCGCTGCCATGCCGCCGGCCAGACCCGGCCGACGCCGCTGCTGCTGCAATACGAAGCCGGCGACTACAATTGCCTGCATCAGGATCTCTATGGCGAACACGTCTTCCCGCTGCAGGTCGCGATCCTGCTGTCGGAGCCGGGCCGCGATTTCACCGGCGGCGAATTCGTGCTGACCGAGCAGCGACCGCGCATGCAGTCGCGGCCCGAAGTGGTGCCGCTCGGCCAGGGCGATGCGGTAGCCTTTGCCGTGCATGTCAGGCCGGTGCAGGGGACGCGCGGAACCTATCGGGTCAATCTGCGCCATGGCGTGAGCCGGATCCGCTCCGGCCATCGCCATACCGTCGGCGTGATCTTTCACGATGCAAAGTGAGTACTGCCTTGACCGCCGATCTCTTTGAAGACGTCGCCGATTTCCTGCCGTCGCGCGAGGCCATGGCGGAGGGCGCCGTGCTGTTGCGCGGCTTTGCAAGCCCGTTCGAAAGCGAGCTGCTCGCGGCCTTGCGCGATATTGCGGGCGAGGCGCCGTTTCGCCACATGGTGACGCCGGGCGGCCATCAGATGTCGGTGGCGATGACCAATTGCGGCACTCTCGGCTGGGTCACCGATCGCTCCGGCTATCGGTACGACGGCAATGATCCCGAAACGGGAAAGCCGTGGCCGGCGATGCCGGCCGCGTTTTATCGGCTCGCCGGGCAGGCGGCGGCAAAGGCGGGATTTTTCGAGTTCGCGCCGGATGCCTGTCTGATCAACCGCTATCAGCCGGGCGCGCGGATGTCGCTGCACCAGGACAAGGATGAAGACGATTTCGGCGCGCCGATCGTTTCGGTTTCGCTGGGCCTGCCGGCGATCTTCCTGTTCGGCGGCTTGAAGCGCAGCGACAAGCCGCACCGCTTCCGGCTGCAGCATGGCGACGTCGTGGTCTGGGGCGGACCGGCGCGGCTCGCCTTTCATGGCATAGCCCCGCTCGCCGATGGCGAGCACGCGCTGATCGGCCGCCAGCGCATCAACTTGACCTTCCGCAAGGCGGGTTGAGGCGGGAGCTGACCGGCAGTCCGTCTTATTTCACGGCAACGGGAATCGTCTTCTCCTTCTTATGCGCCTCCGGCGATTTCGGTAGCGTGACCGTCAACACCCCGCTCTTGTAGCTCGCTTCGATCTTCTCGGAATCGACGCTGCCGGGTATCTGCAGCGTGCGGAGGAAGGAGCCGTAGCGACGCTCGGAGACGTAGCGGCCCTTGGTCTTCTCTTCCTTTTCTTCCTGTTTTTCGCCCTTGATCGTCAGCATGCCATTGGCGAGCTGAACGTCGATATCCTTCACGTCGAGTCCGGGCAGCTCGGCCGTGACTTCGAAGGCGGCAGCCTTCTCGACGATGTCCATCGCAGGCGTGACATTGAATCCAAGCTCACGGCGCCAGAACGACTCGATGTCGGGGAAGGGACGGAAGAACGGGGCTTGCAGGAAACCGACCTGGAAATCATGGAACAGCCGGTCGACCTGACCGCGCAGGATATCAAAAGGCTGCCAGTCCGCGGCCTTCGTGGGCAGCGCCCCCTGGCTTGTTTCGGTCTTGATGGGTAATTTCGTTGCAGCTTCTGCCATGGCAAATACTCCTGTCAGAGGTTGTTCAACGGCGCAAAAATATAGGAAGCGCGGATGGAGCTTCTTTGACCTCCGTCAAATCGCATCTGCCTTCGGCGTTCACATTCAGGCGATTGCCCGACCGACATTGAACTAAAGCGGAGGTCTCTTTAAAGTGGTGGTGTTCCAAGCTTCGGGAGGCGGTCGAGAAACGGCCGCTGGCTCGCGAGGATCTTCTCGCGTGCCAGCGGCAGGTTGAACCATTCGGCGCGATCGATCTCGGGGATCTGGATCTTGCGGCCGCTGCGCGGCGGCCATTCGATCTCGACTTCATTGCTGCGCACGGCGCCGGCATCGAGCGTGCCTTCCAGCGCGTAGGCGAGAACGATCTTGCCGCCGCGCTGTCGCACCTGGCCGAGCGGCCGCAGCGGGCCGGTCGCGGCGAGGCCGAGTTCCTCCGTGAATTCGCGGCGGGCCGCCGCTTCAGGGTCTTCGCCGTCGTCGAATTCCCCCTTCGGGATGGACCAGGCGCCGAGATCGCGGTTTCGCCAGAATGGTCCGCCCGGATGGACGAGAAGCACAACGAGGCCGGCCTCGCCACGATGGTACATCAGGATGCCGGCGCTCGTGATTGCCATGCGGTAGGTCCGGATGCAGGAATGACTGGATGGATTGATCTGGCTCAATTCGGCCGCGACAAAGCGGGATCCTTATAGCAAATGGTTCAGCGTCCCGGAGATCAATTCCCATACGCGCCGTTCTTCTGGACGGTGCTTGCCGCTGCATCGGCGGTTGAAACCGCCACATCGATGACGGCGCATTTTCTGGGGCTCCCTGACGATGCCGATGATGAGCGCGCCGCGCAGGAGCCGGAAGGCGCGACGCCCAGCAAGATCGCGCTCGAGCTGAACGCCGTCCGGCTGCGCGATTTTGCCCTGGCCGACAGCGGCGTTCCGACGCTCCTGTGCACGCCGCAGGCACTGCATGGCGCCGTTGTCGCCGATCTTGCCGCGGGGCACAGCCTTGTTGCCGCCCTCCGTGAAGCCGGCATCGGACGGCTGTTCATGGCCGACTGGTGTTCGGCGAGCGCGGATATGCGATTTCTCGGCATCGATGACTATCTCGCCGCGCTCAACGTCCTTGTCGATCATCTCGGCGGGCTGGTCGATCTCATCGGGCTCTGCCAGGGAGGCTGGCTGTCGCTGGTCTATGCCGGAAGATTTCCGGCCAAGGTGCGCAAGCTCGTGATGGCCGGTGCGCCGGTCGATATCACGGCGCGGCAATCCGGGCTGTCCGCGATGGCCGAGGCGACGCCGCTGACCATGTTCCAGGGCCTGGTCGATGCGGGCGACGGCCGCGTGATCGGCCGCGACGTTGCGCCGTTCTGGGGAACCGCGACGGTTGAGCCCGAGAATATTCGCGAAACCCTGCAGACGCCCGAGCCGGTCGGCTCGCCGGAATTCACCCGCGTCGAAACCAGCTTCAGGAAGTGGAACGCCTGGACCATCGATGTTCCCGGCAGCTATTATCTCGAAACCATCGAAAAGATTTATATGCACAATGAACTGCCCGCGGGAAACTTCGTCGCCCTGGGGCAAAGGATCGATCTTTCGCGCCTGCGGCTTCCGATGTATCTGCTGGCCGCGAGCGCCGATGAAGTGGTCGCCCCCGAACAATTGCTGGCAGTGGAGCGGCTGGTGGCAACGTCGCCGGAGCATCTCCGTCACGAGATCGCGCCCTGCAATCATCTCGGTCTCTTCATGGGCAAACGGACGCTTGAGGAAAACTGGCCAAGGATCGTGCGCTGGCTGAACCGGCCTGCCGCCTGAGAGGACGCAGGCATTGACTTGCATCAACGCCCGGGCTGACGAGGGCGCGCAACCTCGCGTCACGCTCCGTTTGACGAGGAGGGAGAGCCATGCAGACGCCGGTTGAATTGGAATTCCAGGATATGGCCGCCAGCCCCGCGGTCGAGCAACAGGTCGCCGATCAGGTGAATAAGCTCGAGCAACTCTACGGTCGCATTACGGCATGCAGGATCGTCGTCAAGGGTCCAGGCCAGCGTCACCAGACCGGCGGCCTGTACGAGGTCAAGATTCGGCTGGCGTTGCCGGATGGCTACGAAGTCAATATCGGGCGGACACCGACGGCGGACGAGCGCCATTCAGAGTTGGCATTCGCCGTCAACGATGCGTTCAAGCGGGCAGGCAGGCAGCTTCAGGACAACGCGCGGCGGATGCGCGGAGACGTCAAGAGCCATTCGTGAGCCGAGCCTGATCTGGGCCATTTCCGAACCGGGCAGGCTGCTGAAGCGGTGAGGGCGCAGGCGCTCGGCTTACTTCAGAGACATACGATCAGGCAGCCGCGCCCTTGCCGGCCAAGGTCTGCGGCCCGACCTGCGAGGCGTCGCCGGGGGCAGCGCCAGACGCCGAGGCAGAGGCAGGAGCCTCCTCGAGAACAAGCTGCTGTTGGGCGATCATCTTCTGCCAGAGCCGTAGAATGTTCTGCTGGGTTTCGAGCGCAATGAAGCAATGGCCCTCGCGGTCGAGCGCGCAGAATCTCGCGGTGACGTCGCCGCAGGCGTTGCTGTAGGCCTGGTTGATGATGTCGAGGCAGGCCACCACCTGGTTCACATCCGACAACCGGGTGTGATGGGCGACGTCAAGCAGGCGGAACGCCTCGATGTTGGGCTGGCCGAAGATGGCGCCCTGTCGGCCGAGTTCAAAGAACACGTTGACGACGGGCAACACGCCCTGGATTTGCCCGAGCACGGCTTCGGCATGCGCCGGGCTGCAAACCGCCAAATGCTCGCCGCGGGGCTCGTCCGCTGGCTGGGACGGCTGACCGAACGAGGCCATCACCTCGCGCTCGATCCAGCGCCGGACGTCGGGCGGAGCGGTCCGGACCTGCTCCGCCGTCAATGTGATTCCAATCATGCTAACGTCTCCCTGAATTAGGGAAACGTGGCACCCTTCGGCGAGGCCGATATTGATCGGGATCAATCCGCAGGCCTCAGTCGGGATCGCGCGGCACCCATTGGTCGCCGGATTTGCGATATTTGCGCTTCACCGCCGCCCAGGCCACGCGGTGCGCGGTAGTTTCGCGCTGGGTGGGGCCTCGCACCGCATATTCAATCCAGGCATTGTTGAAGGCGCTGAGGTAGATTTCCTGCGCATGCGGCGGCAGATGCGCCTGGACCGGCGGAGGCAGGTCTTCGATGGATGCGTAAGGCAACGACCACCTCCGCGTCAGACGGTGACATAGCCGGGTAACACCCGCGCCAAAGACGCTCATTGATTCAGAGCAAGCCCGCGTGAACCCGGGCTGTTAAAAATGCCTCGACCGCCGCCTATATCCGTCTCGTCGTGCCGCCAGTTGTGCTTCCGATTTGACGGGAGAATGCCATGGAATCGGATTCATCGTCCCGAAAACAGGCCGTTACCATCGGCTATATCTTTGCCGCCGCCATCGGCATGGTGCTGCTGCAATGGGCGCTGACGACCTACAACACCGTCGACACCATCCCCTACAGCGAGTTCGAGCAACTCGTCGCCAAGGGTAGCGTCACCGAGGTTTCCGTCGGGCAGGATACGATCCAGGGCAAGTTGAAGGAAAAGCTGCCGAGCGGGAAATCGGCCTTCGTTACCGCCCGCGTCGATCCGGCACTGGCCGAGAAGCTGGAAGCAAAGGGCGTAACGGTCACCGGCATTCCCTCGGGCGGGCCGTTCCAGACCCTCCTGTCGTGGATCGTGCCGGCGCTGATGTTCTACCTGATCTGGGTATTCCTCGGGCGCAAGCTGGCGGACCGCCAGGGCTTTGGCGGGCTGATGTCGATCGGCAAGTCGCGGGCCAAGGTCTATGTCGAGAAGGACACCAAGGTCACCTTCGCCGACGTGGCCGGCGTCGAGGAAGCAAAATTCGAGCTGCAGGAAGTCGTGTCATTTCTCAGGGATCCCAAGAGCTACGGCCGGCTCGGCGCGCATGTGCCCAAGGGGATCTTGCTGGTCGGGCCGCCCGGCACCGGCAAGACCCTGCTCGCCCGCGCGGTGGCCGGTGAGGCCGGGGTCGCGTTCTTTTCCATCTCGGGCTCCGAATTCGTCGAGATGTTCGTCGGCGTCGGCGCCGCTCGCGTGCGGGATCTTTTCGAGCAGGCGCGGAAAGCCGCGCCCTGCATCATCTTCATCGACGAACTCGATGCGCTCGGGCGCAGCCGCTCTCCCGGCGCATTCGGCGGCTACGACGAAAAGGAGCAGACCCTCAACCAGCTGCTCGCCGAACTTGACGGTTTCGATCCGTCATCCGGCGTCATTCTGCTCGCGGCCACCAACCGGCCCGAAATCCTCGATCCCGCGCTGTTGCGGGCAGGGCGGTTCGACCGCCAGGTGCTGGTGGATCGTCCCGACAAGGGCGGCCGCGTCGCCATCCTCAAGGTGCACGTGCGCAAGATCAGGATCGCCGCGAATGTCGATCTCGACAAGGTCGCAGGTCTTACCACCGGGTTCACCGGTGCCGACATCGCCAATCTGATCAACGAGGCCGCGATCGCCGCGACGCGGCGCAAGGCCGACGAGGTCTCGTTCGACGATTTCACGGTCGCGATCGAGCGGATCGTGGCCGGCATCGAGAAGAAGAGCCGGGTGCTCGGCAAGGAAGAGCGGCGGCGGGTCGCTTACCACGAAATGGGCCATGCGCTGGTCGCGGCGAACCTGCCGGGGGTCGATCCCGTGCAGAAAGTATCGATCGTTCCCCGCGGCGTCGGCGCGCTCGGCTATACCATGCAGCGTCCGACCGAGGACCGCTTTCTGCTCGCGGTCAGCGAATTGAAGAACCGGATTGCGGTCTTGATGGGAGGCCGCGCGTCCGAGCAGATGATCTTCGACGGCGACGTTTCGACCGGAGCCGCCGATGACCTGCAGCGGGCCACCGAGATCGCGATCGAGATGGTGACGAAATACGGCATGGACGCAAAGGTCGGCCAGCGGACATACGCGCCCCGGCCGCAAGCGTTCCTGCCGGCCGCGCAGGACACCGTCGTCAGCGCCGCCGAAGCGACGGCGCGCGAGATCGATCTGGCGGTGCGCGACCTGGTCGAGGCCGGGGATGCTACCGCGCGCGCCATTCTCGAGAGACGGCGGGCCGATCTCGACGCGGGGGTGGCGCTCCTGATCGCAAGGGAAACGCTGACCGCCGAGGAATTTGCCCCGTTGCGCCCGGCGGCGCTGCAACAGAATGCCGCCGAGTGAGCGGCCTTGATACCGATCAAACCGGTCAACCGGCAGGGGATGTAGGGTGTCGGCATTAATTGCGTAGGAGCGGTCGTCATGGCATCTCCAGCGTCCAGGGAAGGCCATCCCGGCGAGGCGAAGGCCTATGCCGCGCTCCGCGCGGAAATGGTCGAGCACAATATCGCCGCACGCGGTGTTCGCGACGAACTCGTCCTCGACGCCATGCGCAAGGTGCCGCGCGAGTTGTTCCTGCCGAAGAATCTTCGCGAATTCGCCTACGAGGATTCGCCGCTGCCGATCGCCGGCGAGCAGACTATTTCGCAGCCCTATATCGTCGCCTTCATGGCGGAAGCCTTGATGCTGAAGGGCGGCGAGAAGGTTCTCGAGATCGGCGCCGGTTCCGGCTATGCCGCCGCGGTGCTGTCGGAGATCGCGGCCAATGTCTACACGGTCGAACGTCTCGGCCAACTCGCGGACAAGGCCGCGGGCCTGCTTGCCGAGCTCGGCTACGACAATGTTCACGTGTTGCACGGCGACGGCACCAGGGGCTGGCCGGAGCATGCGCCCTACGATGCCATTGTCGTGGCCGCCGGCGGACCGCAGGTTCCGGAATCGCTCAAGGAACAATTGAAGATCGGCGGGCGGCTGGTGATCCCGGTCGGCGCCGATCAGCGCACCCAGGAACTGGTCAGGGTCGTCAGGGTTTCGAAAAATGAATATCTTAGCGAGGATATCGCCGACGTTCGCTTCGTCCCGCTGATCGGCGAGGAGGGCTGGGAAGGCGCCCAAGGCGAGAGCCGTGCGCCGGCGCGCCGGGCGCTGCGGCCGGTTCCTTCGGCTGAGGAAGCGCTGGTGCGCAATCTCGCCGACGCCGCCGAGTCGTTCTCCTCGATCGAGACCGCGGATCTCAATCCGCTGATGCAGCGGATCGGCTCGGCGCGGATCGTGCTGCTCGGCGAAGCGACCCACGGCACCTCCGAATTCTACCGGATGCGCGAACGCATCACCCGCGATCTGATCGTCAAGAAGGGGTTTCGCTTCGTGGCGATCGAGGCCGACTGGCCGGATGCCGCCCGCGTCGATCACTATGTGCGGCATTTCCAGTACCCGCCGTCGGAGTGGACCGCCTTTGCGCGGTTTCCGACCTGGATGTGGCGAAATACCGAGGTGCGCGACTTCGTCAGCTGGCTGCGCAAGCATAATGGCACGGCGGAGCAGGGCGAGCGCGTCGCCTTTCACGGCCTCGATCTCTACAGCCTCTACGATTCGATCCGGTCGGTCCTGAATTATCTCGACGAGGTCGATCCGGTATCGGCGAGGGTGGCCCGCGAACGCTACGGCTGCCTGACGCCGTGGCAGCGCGATCCCGCGACCTACGGTCATGCCGCGTTGACCGGATCTTACCCCACCTGCGAATCCGACGTGGCGCGTACGCTCGCCGATCTCTTGGCGAAACGACGGGCCTATGCCGAGCATGACGGCGAGCGGTTCCTCGACGCCGAGCAGAACGCCCGTCTGGTCGCCAATGCCGAGCGCTACTACCGGATCATGTATTACGGCTCGCGCGCGTCGTGGAATCTGCGGGATACCCACATGTTCGAAACCCTGAAGAACCTGCTGGCGTTCCATGGCGCGGACAGCAAGGCGGTGGTCTGGGCGCACAACTCCCATATCGGCAATGCCGCGGCGACCGAGATGGCGGCGCGCGGCGAGTACAATATCGGCCAGCTCTGCCGCGAGGAGTTCGGCGAGAAGGCCTATCTGGTCGGCTTCGGCACCAATAGCGGCACGGTCGCCGCGGCATCCGAATGGGATGGCCCGATGGAGGTGAAGAAAGTCCGGCCAGCGCATCCCAAGAGCTATGAGCAATTGTGTCATGCGACCGGGCTCGCGCGCTTCATGGTAGGCCTGCGCGGCCGCGGCGATCTGTGCGGCCCGAAGGGTCTCGGCAGAGAGCGCCTGGAACGGGCGATCGGGGTGATCTACCGGCCGGAAACCGAGCTCGCGAGCCATTACTTCCAGGCCGACCTGCCGCGGCAATTCGACGAGTATGTCTGGTTCGACGACACCCATGCCGTGACCCCGCTGGATACGGCGGAAATAAAGGGACTTCCGGACACCTATCCGTTCGGGGTGTGATCCGATCATGAGCAGAGACGCGACCGCCTATGTTCTGAAAAAAATGGACTGGATGCGCGCAGAGCGAATATGGCCCAATGGCCTGCGCTATTTGTGGACGGACGCCTTTGGACTCGTCCTGCTGGTTTCGCTCTACGCGGAACTTGGCGAAAGGAAATTCCTCGAACAGGCCGAGTGGCTGGTCGCCGAGGTGGACCGGGTTCTCGGGCGGGCTCGCGGCATTCGCATCGGCGAGGCGCCCGATCGCGATGGGCAGTATTTCCACTATTTGGCGGTCTGGCTGTACGCTCTCGCCGCGCTTGCCCGCTATCTGCCGGCTTACCGCGGCAAAGGCGTCGATCTCGTGCGCCAGACCCATCGGGCATTTGTGCTGCCGGGCCGCGGCGTGATTTGGAAAATGAAGGAAGATTTGTCCGCGCCTTATCCCGGCTACGGCCTGGGCGCGCTTGATGCCTTCGACGGCTATATTTCGTACCGGTGTCTCGGCGAAGAACCGCTGCGCCGCGAAATCGCGGAAATGAAGGCGCTGATCGATCTCTCGGCTCCGGAACTGTTCATCACCCAGGATCTGGGTCTGGGAATGATGTTATGGATGACCCACTTCTTCCCGGAAGAGGAATGGGCGGTGTCGCAGCGGGGCCGCTGCCTGGGGCAGCTCGACGCAATGTGGCAAAGAGACAGCTATTTTTGCCGCGAACCGGAACTGCCCGAGGTCAAGATTGCTTTTACCAATTACGGCGTCTCGGTCGGACTTCAGGCGGTACGCGAAATGCCCCAACGCGTGCGCCGGCTGAATGAATTCTTCGATAGCTTCCGGTCAGGCGACGAATATGATCGCGAAGCCATCACACATGTCATGTCCTGCAGTTCGCACTTCCCGGGATTTTTCCTGAACGGCTTTCGCGGCTCGGCTGATCCCCCATAGCGGCAGGAATTTGGCAGGCGATTTTTCGACGGATATCGGGGGGACTACAGATCAGTCACGAGGACCAAATGAACAAGCTCAGGATTCCCCATAATGCGATTGTGTTTGTCGGCGACGGCCGAAAAGCCCTGTTCCTGCGCAACGACGGCGACGAGACATTTCCCAACCTGAAGACCGAAAGGGTTTTCGAGGACGACAATCCGCCCAGCCACGAGCAGGGCACCGACCGGCCCGGGCACCTTGGCAAGGGATCGCAGCGAAGCGCGGTCGAGCCGACCGACTGGCACGATCTCGAGGAGCATCACTTCGCGCGGAAGGTCGCCGCCGCCATGGAGCAGGTGGTCCGGGCGCGCAAGGTGAAAGCGCTCATTGTGGTGGCTCCGCCAAGGACGCTCGCCGATTTGCGAGGCGCATTCCACGCCGACGTGAAGGCCTGCGTGATTGCCGAGATCAACAAGGATCTGACCAAAGAGCCGGTCTGGGAAATCGAGAAGCATCTCACCGCGGAAACCTGAGACGCGGCATCGGAACCAAGGAAGTCTTTCGAAATGGCACCTCCCCGGAACCCGCGCAACTCTCCTTCCGAACAGACCGACGAAGCCCCCGGCCTGATCGAGAGCGAAGAGGTCGAGATCGAGCGCGACATCCCTGCCGACGACAATCAGCCGGTCGAGCGCATCGAGCCGCGCCAGCGGCCGGCGCCGCCGGCGTTCGAGGAATAATGAAGTACCGTACGCCGGCGTTGACCGGCATTCATGACGCCGCGCCGGACGCAAGGACCGGCTCGTCGCCGGCCAAGCGGCCGTCGACGATGCGGATCTGGCGCTGCATCCGGGAAGCGAGATGAAGATCGTGCGTGACCGCGACCACGGTCTTTCCACGCAGCGCCACCAGATCGCTGAGAATTCCGAAGACCTGCGTGGTGGCGGCGGAATCGAGGCTGCCGGTCGGCTCGTCGGCGAGGATGACGGGGGGATCGTTGGCGAGCGCCCGGGCGACCGCTACCCGCTGCCGCTGGCCGCCCGACAGTTGATCCGGCGTCTTGTGACGGTGGTCGCCGAGCCCGAACGAGGCCAGCAGCTCCTCTGCCCGCGCGGTGATGGCGCGAGGCGACAGCCTGCCGAGCGCGCGCATCGGCAGCGCGACATTTTCGGTGATGGTGAATTCCGGAAGCAGAAAATGAAACTGGAACACAAATCCCAGCCGCGACAGCCGCACTTCCGCCCGTTCGGCCTCGGTCATCCCGGTTGTCGAACGGCCGTCGATCAGCACGTCGCCGCTGGTCGGCAGGTCGAGCAGTCCCAGCAAATATAGCAGCGACGACTTGCCCGAGCCGGAGGGGCCGGTAATGGCGATGAATTCGCGCGGCATGATCGCAAGGGTGATATCGGCCACCAGCGTCACCGGCACGATGCCGCCGAGGATTTTTGTAACCTTGCGGGCCTCGATCAGCGCCGTGCTCATGTGGCGCCCCGGATGATGTCGACGGGATGCAGCCGCGCCGCGGCGCGGGCCGGGAAGTAGCCGGCGATCAGGCTTGAGAACAGTGCAACACCGGTCGCCAGCATATAATGCTTGGCCGAGTAGAGCACCGGCAGATGATTGTAGTCGGAGAACGGCGTCTTGAACTCCAGCGAGGCGAGCCCGCGGGTGAGGAGATAGCCGAGGGCCCAGCCAAGGGCCGCGCCGACGAATCCGACCAGCAGCGCCTCGAGGATGAAGATGGCCCGGATGGTCTGATCCCTGAAGCCCAGCGATTTCAGGATGGCAATATCGCGGGTCTTCTCATGGGTGATGGTGGAGATGATGTTGTAGGTGCCGAAGCTCGCGACGAGAAGAATCGCGCCGACGATGGTGTACATCAGCACGTTGCGCAGCGTGATCGCGGACAGCAAATCTTCCTGCGCCTCCTGCCAGGAGATCGACTTGTAGCCGGTCTGCTCGCCTATCCGCTCGCTGATCAGGCGGGCCTGCATCGGGTCGGAGGTGCGCACCCGGATTTCGTTGACGATGCCGGTCTGCTTTTCGAGGATTTGCGCGGTCTTGAGCAGGACATAGCCGGTCGTCTCGTCGGTGACGCGGAAGCCGGAATGGAAGGTGCCGACGACGGTGGCACTCATGGTTGCGCCCTCGGCGGACGCCAGCGTCATATTGGAATTGACCCGCGCGCCGATCTTGCTGGCGAGCCGGTCGCCGAGCAGGATCGCGTTCGACGAGCGGTAGAGGGATTTCAGCGTTCCCTGCTTCATGTGGGTTGCCAGATTGGAGACGTCGGCCTCGGTGCGGGGATCGATGCCGATGATCGATATGGTCAGGTTGCGGCCGGCGAAGCGCAGCACCGCCTTCGACTGCACCGAAGGCGTCAGCGCGCCGGGCACCCAGCTCTGCAGCGAGGCGATGGTGGCAAACGGATTCTTGATGCCGGGCCGCCGGACCTCCGGCGTAAGGCCGTGGAATTCCGCTGCCGCATAGGTCATCTCGGCCGGTTGCCGCGTCGGCTGGCGAAGCTCGTCGGTCACTGAAATATGCGGCAGCGCATCTACAAGGGTCTTGATGAAGTCGTCCTGCGATCCCTCCATCATCGCCGCCATCATGATGGAAAAGCCGACCCCGGTCATGACTCCGAGGATCGCTACCAGCGTTTGACGGGCGCGGTAGCGGACATGCGTCCAGGCGATGGTCACGATCAGGTTCATGGCGAGGCGTGCTCGCTCAGCACCGGTCGTACCCGGGAACCGCGTTTGATGTTGGTGGTGGCAGGCGAGGCCACCAGTTCGCCTTCGCTGGCGCCATTGACGATCTCGACGAAGCCGGTGCCGCGAATGCCGATCTCGACCTTGCGCAGGCGCGCGCGGTCGTCTTCGATGGTCAGCAGGTTGTTGTCGACGACGGCATTGGCGGGAACCAGAAGGACGTCGGGCTTCTCGCGGCTGACGATGTTGGCCTCGACGCTCATTCCCACCCGCAGCGGGGTGTCGTCGGGCAGCCCGATCCTGACGCGGAACGTCTTGGAGACGGGATCGCCGGCCGGCGTGATCTGCTTGACGAAGCCGGGCAGCACCTGGCCGGCGAAGGCGTCGGTGCGCAGCAGCGCCTTCTGGCCGGCCTGAACGCGGGGAATGTCTTCCTCGTTGACGTCGGCCACGACCCAGAGCGGCCTTTCCAGGCCGATGCGGTAGAGGATGGTGCCGGGGTCCACCATGTCGCCGACCTCGCCGTCCTCCTTCAGCACGGTGCCGTCCATCGGCGACACCAGCTTGAAGTATTCCAGCCGCTGCGCCTGGGCCGCGATCTGCGCCTGGATGCGCGCCAGGTCGCTCTCGGCGCGCTGATAGGCCTGCGAGGTCGCCACTCCGCGCGCCAGCAATTGCGACTGGCGGTCGAATTCCCGGCGCTGGAACTCTTCCAGCGCGCGCAGGTCGTTCAGCGTGGCAACCGCCTCCTTGTCGTCGAGCCGTGCGAGCAGGTCGCCCTTCTTGACCGTCTTGCCCTCGCAGCGGCAGCGTTCGATGATGCGGCCGCGCACCAGCGGCGTCGAGCGCGACCACGTTTCGGGTTCGACCGCGCCCGTCGCATAGACGATTTCGGCCGCATTGCCGCGGGTGACCCGGGCGACCGTCACGGCCGGTCCGCGCGACAGCCACCAGGCGATCGCCGCCAGCGCGACCACGATTGCGGCCGCCAGCAGCATTTTGCGGGAATACAGACGGCGGACGGATGCGGCCCGCGGGGGCGCGGCTTCCGGGGCGTCGGCTGGTGCAACTCTCATGTCCATGGTCGGTTCGGCCGGTTGTGTCGATGAAAGTATTGAGCGCCCGGCTTGCGGCAGGCGCGGGGATCAGTGGACCAGCAGCAGGCAGACGGAGCCATGCTGCAGCAAGTGACGCGTAACGCCGCCGAATATCCATTCCTGCAAACGGGCATGTCCGTAAGCGCCGGCCACGATGACATCGATCCGGGCCTCCGCGGCGATGGCATCCAGTTGGCGGCCGGCGTCGCCGGCCGACAGTTCGGCCCGTGCCGATGCCTGCACACCGTGGTACGAAAGCCAGTTGGCCACGTCGGCAACGCGCGTCGTCGCGGCCTCGCGTTCACCTTCCTCCGCCACGATCTCGATGACCGTCACTTCGGTGACTTTTCTCAGCAGCGGCAATGCGGCCGATACCGCCCTGCGGGATTCAGCGCTATCCTTCCAGGCCACCAGTATGCGATCGAACGTCAGGCTGGTGCGGCGGGGGGGCACCACCAATACCGGGCGGCCGGCTTTCATGACGGCATCGCCAATGTCGAGCAATTGATGCGGGCCGAAGGCCGCGTAGGTCTCCGAACGGCCGACCACGAGCAAATCCGCGGCGCGCGCCTCCGCTGCGAGAAAGTCCGCAGGGTTGGCGGTGCCCGAGCGCCATTCCAGCGCGCCGCCGAAATCCTTGAGCGCCGTCCGGAAGCGGGCTTCGCAGCGGCCGATGGCCTCGTTCAGCTTCTCAAAGTCGACTTCGAGCACGCTCGACGCAATCATGCCGTCGGCGTGGATTGGTGCAGCCGGCAGGCCCGCGGTGACGCCGATCACCCTTGACTTGAACCGGTCGGCGAGTTCGCACGCCGCCCGCAAGGCGGATTCGCTGCCTTGCTCGAGATCGAGATGCACCATCAGGGATCGATAGGTCACGCGGTCTCCCATTCAGTGCGAGATCAGTGCCGGGACGGTGAGGGATTCGAACATGCCGCGCGTCGTGCCTCCCAGGATGAATTCGCGAAGCCTGGAATGGCCATAGCCGCCCATCACGATCAGGTCGGTGTTGTTGTCGGCGGCCAGCGACAGAATGGCGTTGTGGATATTCGGCGTCTCCGCCGTGATGCGGTAAGGCGTCGAGGGCAGGTCTCGACGGGCGAGGTGAGCGATCAATGCCTTCGAGGACGCTTCGCTGGCGTCTTCCTTCTCGTTGACGGTAATGATGTCGATTGTCTTCGCCTTGCGAAGGAACGGCATGGCGTCGTGGACGGCCCGCGTCGCCGGGATGCCGCCGTCCCAGCAGATCAGCACGCGATCGGCCTTGATCGGGGCACGGGTGATGTAGGGCACCATGAGCATAGGCCGTCCGGAGCCGAACAGCACCGCCTCGGAGAGGAAATCGGTCTGGCTCCGATTTGACCGGTCCGGCTGGGCGACGATATTCAAATCGTAAAGCCGCGACATCTGCGTTAGCGTCCGGGTCGCCGCATAGGAAACGTCGAACGTGCTTCTGGCGTCATGCGGGATGCCGAGCTTTCTCGTGACGATCTCGAATTGATCCAGGACGACCGCAGCCTGCGCGACGCCGGTTTCGTATTCGGCGGCCATGACGACGGCGGCAGCTTCCGAGGCGATCATCGGATTCATCGCCTGATAGACGCAGGCGATGCCATCGAGATGCGCCTCAAACAGGGTCGCGACCGAAGCGGCGCAATCGATCAAGGCGCCGGCGGGCCGGTCAACGGGAAGAAGGACAGAGATATCGTTGAACATGTTCGACGGCTTTCTGGTTGGGGGACCTTCAGTTGACCGAATTATGCGCGCCTCGGCCGCGGACTTTTTGATCTATCTCATGCCGGGCGCGGCTCGGAGCGCCAGTAAACTGGGGGTAGGGGAGCCCGTCCGCTGGCGTTTCGCCGCCTCTCCCCCTCGGGGGATGTAGACGCGACCGCGACTCACCCGTATTCTGCTTCCAGTTCAGCGCGGGCGTGGATTTTAAGCGCGACCGGCGGCGGTCATTTTAGATATCTGATAGTTTTTGGATTGGGCCGGGCCGGTGGCCTGAAGAACATTGGACAGCACGTGGCGCTGTTTTATTTCCGAATCTGCAACGGGAATTATTCAGGTACTTCCGGCGAGGGTTTCAACCTCGCCGACCGCGATGCCGCTTGGGCGGAGATGACCCGGGTGTGCGGCGATCTGGTGGGCGGAATTGCCCGCCGACTGCAACAACAATCGGAATGGCGGATGGAGCTTCTGGACGAGTCCCGAAGGCCCGTGTTCAGGATTCGCGTGCTGGCGGAGACGCTGGACCTCAGGGCTTCGCCGGATGGATGAACGTCCACGGCGTGGTTTCGGAATCCCTGGGCACCTCGACGTCGATCAGATAGGGCCCGCCATGCGCCAGCGCTTTTTCCAGCGCGGCGCGAAAACCTTGCGGCGAGGTGACGCGCGCCGCCCCGACGCCGAAGGATTCCGCAAGCTTCACGAAGTCCGGGTTGACCAGGTCGGACGCCACCACGCGGCCCTCGAAGCGCTCGCGCTGGTCGCGCCGCACGTTGCCGTATGAATTGTTGTTGAACACCAGCGTCACCACGCCGATGTTGAACTGCACGGCGGTGGCCAGTTCCTGCACGCCGAACATGAAGCCGCCATCGCCCGTGATCGCAACCACGGGCCGATCCGGATTGGCAACCTTGGCGCCGAGCGCGGTGGGGAAACCCGAGCCGAGCGTGCCCTGATAGCCCGAGGTGATGAAGGTGCGCGGCTCGTAGACCGGAAAGCCGTACCAGGAGGCAAAACCGACCTGCGACAGCTCGTCGGTGACGATGGCGTTGGCCGGCAGCACCTCGCGCAGGATGTTGAGGTACGCCATCTGCGGCTGGACTTTCTGGATCTCCTGCTGTGCCGCCGCGGAAGCTTCGCGGATGGCGGCGCGGCGGCCGCTGGTTCTCCGGTAGCCGGCCTTGGCGACGGCGGCGAGCAGTTCGCGCGTGCCGGCGCGGGCATCGGCGACCACGGCGGCGTCGGGCGTGAACCGCCGCATTTCCGACGGATCGATATCGATCCGGACCGACTTCAGGCCCGCCGGCTGGAACGGCCAGCGAAACGACGTCGCCGGCAATTCCATCCGGCTGCCGATCCCGATCATGAGATCGGTCTTCGGCCACAGCCGGTAGGCCGCCGCCATCGTCAGTCCGAGCTCATGCGCGTTGGAGACGATGCCGCGGCCGCTGCGGAACGCCACGACCGGCGCGTCGATCAGTTCCGCCAGTTCGAGGATTTCGTCGCGGGCGTCGATCGCGCCGCCGCCGACGAAGATCATCGGCGTCTTGCTGGCCGCGACCAGGGCGGCGGCCGCCTTGATCCGGTCGGGATCGGGCAGGGGCGGCGGAAACCGATCGAAGCGTTTGGCCGCGCCGACCTCCGCGCGCTGCGTGAACACGTCCCACGGCATTTCCAGCGCGACCGGCCCGCGCCGGCCCGACAGCATTTCCTGGAACGCGCGCGCGACCTGCACCGGCGCAGCATCGGGATATTCGATGCGTTCGGCCCATTTGACGAAAGTGCGCAAGGTCGCGAGCTGATCCGGCATCTCGTGTAGATGGCCGCGGCCCTTGCCGAGAAACGCGGTCGGCACCTGGCCGGTCAGGCACAACACCGGCTCGTTGCATCCAAATGCCGTGAGCAGGGCTGCGCCCGCATTCAGAACGCCCGGACCCGGCACCACGCTGAACACGCCGGGCCGGCCGCTGGAACGCGCATAGCCGAAGGCCATGTAGCCGCAGGCCTGCTCGTGGCGCGCGCCAATCACTTTCAACTGCGCCTGCTGGAAGGCGTCGAACAGGCCGTAGATCTGCGCGCCGGGCAGGCCGAACACGGTATCGACGCCGTGCGCGACCAGGCCTGAGACGATGGCTTCGCCGCCGGAACTCACTGTCATGACTGTTTCTCTTCGCTCGCGAGCAGATTCATATGGCTTCGTCGACCACGCCGTTGCGCAGCACGCCGATATTCTCGGCCTCGACCTCGACGACGTCGCCGGGCTTCAGATAGCGCGGCGGATCGAACCGCGCCCCGGCGCCGGTCGGAGTTCCCGTCACAATGACGTCACCGGGGATGAGGGTCGTAAAGGTCGAGATATAGTTGATCAGATAGCGGAAGCCGAAGATCAGCCGCGAGGTGCGGTCGTCCTGCCGCGTCTCGCCATTGACCCGCGTTGTCAGCCTGACATCGGCGATCCCGGCCTCGCCGGTATAGGGAACAAGCCACGGGCCGAGGCTGCCGGTGGAATCAAAATTCTTGCCTTGCGTGACGTTGAATTTCGCGTGCCGGACCCAGTCGCGGATAGTGCCCTCGTTGCACAATGTGATCGCGGCGATGTGATCCAGCGCCGCGCTTTCGCTGATGTGCCGGCCGGCCTTGCCGATCACCAGAACCAGCTCGCCTTCGTAATCGAGCTGCGAAGAGGCGCGTGGGCGAACCAGCGGCGTCAGATGGCCGACGAAGGAACGCGGCGTGCGCATGAACATGCTCGGATATTTCGGTGCATCCTGGCCGTCCTTATACTCGGCGTTGCGGTCGGGGTAATTGACGCCGATGCAGATGATCTTTTCCGGCGCGGGGATCGGTGGCAGCCAGGTGATGGCGTCCAGCGCGTAATCCGGTCGATACTGCCCGGCATCCTCGGCCAGTCGTGTGAGTGCGCCAGCGGCGATGACCTCGCGCAGGGTCGGATAGTCCTTGCCGAAGCGCGCGGAGAGATCGACGATTCCGCCTTCGGTGACGGCGCCGTATTTGGCCGGGCCATCAACCGAGAAAGTGGCGAGACGGGGAGATGTCATGAGATGTCCAATCAAGCGGCGCGAGCCACTTAGCCAGGGTTCATGCCCTTGGCCTTGATGACGGCCTTGGCGGCGGGAGTGGTCAGAAAATCGATAAACGCCCTGGCGGCTTCCGCGTCCTTGCTGTCCGTCGCGACGGCGGCGGTGAAAGCCAGCTCTTGCTGCAACTCGGCGGGAAAGGCGCCTGCGAGTTCGACGCCGGGAGCGATCAGCACGTTGACGAGAAACACCCCGAGTTCGGCCTCGCCTTTGGCGACGCTGGGTGCGATCTGCGCCGGCATGGCCTGCGGTTTGGTCTTGGCCTTCATCGCCTCGCCGATGCCGAGGCGGTCGAAGGTCTTCAGGATATGGGCGCCGGCTGCGCTCTCCGGCACGAAGGCGATCGATGCCGCGTCGAGCAGGGTCCTCTTCAGCGCCTCCGGTGTGCCGATGTCGGGCTTCGGCGCGCCGGACCGGACGATGACGCCGTAGCCGACGCGGGCGATACCGATGGTCGGATCGGCGAAGCGGGTCCTTGCGGCGGCATCCCTGAACACATCGACCGGCACCACAGCGAGATCCAACGGCGCGCCCGATGTGGTCTGCTTGATCAGATTGGGAGTGGAGTTCGAAGTGGATGGCGAGCTTGCAACCGCGAGCGCGCTCGAACTGAGCGGCGAGTTCGTTCATCCAGCCGGTCGTGGAGCCGCCGGCGAGGATCTTGAGTTCGGTGGCCGCAATATCTGCCATGATCGGCATTCGCGTCTCTCAGTCCGCGATAGTGACGTCGGCGATGAACAGCGGCTCGCGCACCGGCTGACCCGTGAACGGCGATCCCTGCTCGAACCAGGAGCGCGGCGCGGGCGCGCCCCACAGCGTTTGCCGCCGCGGGTCCTTCAGCGACCAGCGCAACGGCTCGTGGTCGTGATCCCCCGTGAAGTAATCGCTGGTGTAGAGTTCCAGCCGGTGGCCGTCGGGATCGCGGACATAGAGGAAGAAGGCGTTGGAAATGCCGTGGCGGCCGGGACCGCGCTCGAGGTTCTTCAGGTATCCGCTGGAAGCCATCACGTCGCAGAGGTGCAGAACGTTCATCGCGGTCGGCACCCAGTACGCAAAATGATGCAGGCGAGGGCCACGGCCGTTGGTGATGGCGAAATCATGCACGTTGCCCTTGCGGTGCATCCAGGCCGCGGCGATGCGTCCCTTCGGTCCGTCCTCTTCGCCATATTCGGTGAGGCGAAAACCCAGCCGCGCGTAGAAATCGACGGTGTCCTGAACCTCGGCGGCGAATACATTGAAATGGTCGAGCCGCTGCGGCTGGCAGCCCTTGTAGAGATCATAGCGGCGCAGCAGATGCGGCCGCTTTTCCATGGTCGCGTAGAGCTCGATCTGGAAACCGAAGGGATCGGTAAACTGCAGCGTGCGGCCCTGGAACGGCTGTTCGGCAAATGCGTGGGCGATACCGTTTTCGGAAAAGAACGCGGCGGCCTTGTCGAGATCGCGGTCATTGCCGACCTTGAAGCCGAGCCGGTTGCAGGCGGCGACGGCCGCCTTGCGCAGCACCAGCGAGTGATGCTGATGCTCCTCGGCGCCGCGCAGATACACCGCGTTGTCGCTGTGATCCTCGACATGGAGCCCGACGGTGGTTTCGTAGAAAGCGCGGCTGGCTTCGAGATTCACCACGTCGAGCACGACGTGGCTCGACCGGATGATGTTGAAGGGCGGATCGAAGACGTGTTGCGGAACGGGCATGGTGGCTCTTTTCCAGTCCTGAATTGTTGAGCCTCATGGTGAGGCGGCGCTTCAGCGCCGTCTCGAACCATGGAGGCCCGTGGCCCATCCTTCGAGACGCGGGCTTGCGCCCGCTCCTCAGGATGAGGGCGTGCCGAGTTTCTGAATCTTGTGCGTGCCCCGCGCCAGCGAGACGTGCTTGGTTTCCATGTAGAAGTCGAACGAATAATCGCCGCCGTCGCGGCCGATGCCGGATGATTTCATGCCGCCGAACGGGGTCGGCAGATGCCGGACGTTTTCCGAATTCAGCCAGATCATGCCGGCTTCCAGCGCGTCCGCCACGCGCAGCGCGCGGCCGGTGTCGTTGGTCCAGACGTAGCCGGTGAGGCCGTATTTCACGTCGTTGGCGATCGCGATGGCGTCGTTCTCGTCGCGGAACGGAATCACCGTCAGGAAGGGTCCGAACACCTCCTCCTGCGCGACCCGCATTTTGGCGTTCGCGCCGGTGACCAGGGTCGGCTGCACGTAATGCCCGCCGCCGGGACCGTCATGCGGCCTGCCGCCCACCGCGATCACCGCACCGTCCTGTCGCGCGACGTCGAAATAGGTGCAGACCTTTGCCAGATGCCGCTCGTGGATCAGCGGCCCGATTTCGGTCTGGGGATCGAGGGGATGGCCGACCTTGAGTGCCTTCACCCGCGCGGTGAGTCTTTCGACGAATTTTTCGGCGATGTTGTGCTGGATCAGGAGCCGGCTCGAGGAGGTGCAGCGTTCGCCGTTGAGCGAATAGATCATGAACACGACGGCATCGAGCGCGCGGTCGAGGTCGGCGTCGTCGAACACGATCACGGGGTTCTTGCCGCCGAGCTCGAAATGCACGCGCTTCAGGGTCGGCGCGCCCTGCGCCATGATCGCCGATCCCGTCGCGCTCTCGCCGACAAAGCCGATCGCCTTGATGGCGGGATGTTCGGTCAGCGCCTTGCCGGCCTCTTCGCCGATGCCGTGCACGGTGTTGAGAACGCCATCGGGCACGCCGGCCTGTTTTACAAGTTTCGCCAGCAGGTCGGCGGTGACCGGCGACCATTCGGCGGGCTTGTGCACGACGGTGCAGCCGGCGGCCAGCGCCGGGGCGATCTTCCAGGTCGACAGCATGAACGGCGTGTTCCACGGCGTGATCACCCCGACCGGGCCGATCGGCACCCGCGTGGACACGTTCCAGTGCTCCTCGCTCGGCATGTTCAGCCCGTCGCGCGCGTCGGCGCATTTGTCGGCGAAGAAGCGGAAATTCTCCGCGGCGCGGATCGCGGCCTTGGCCATGAAGCGATGGGCCTGGCCGGTGTCGATGCATTCCAGCACGGCGATGTCGTCGGCGCGGTCCTCGATGGCGTCGGCCACCCGGTGCAGCAATTTCTTTCGCATCGAAGCCGGCATGTCGCGCCAGGCCTTGAAGGCTAGCGCCGCCGCCGTCGCGGCGCGGTCGATATCCTCAGGCCCGCCGCGCGCCACGCTCGCCAGCACCGCGTCATCGATCGGCGACTTCGTCTCGAAACGATCGCCCGAGACCGAGGCCACCACCTTGCCGTCGATCATGTGCCCGATGCCGTCGGCTCGCAGGGTCTTGAGCAGCGGCGCGGCGCGGTCGAGATTGGCCTTGAACGCATCCGGTTTCGGCGCGACCTTATCCATGCGCAACCTCCGCCTTCAGGGCCTCGTGAATGTTGTTGCGCTTCCAGCTGGTCTCCTTGTCGTTGATCTGCATGTCGAACGACAGCGCGAACCGGCTTGACGCGAAAACCGGATCGAGATGGCTGGAGAGCGCCTTGAAGATATGCTCGCCGGCCTTCTTGCGGGCGGCGAGATCACGGCCTTCGCCGAGCCGCAACAGCATGGCGAGAAAGCCGGACTGCGCCGACCCGTCGGCGATGGCGTAATGCTCGCAGCGGATGGCGCGGACGCGAATGCCCCCGATCGGAAATATTCCGGTTTCCGCCGCGGCCTTGCGCACGAGTTCGACCACCTTGGCCATGTCGAGGCGGCCGTCGAGATTGGCGGAATATTCGATCGTGAAATGCGGCATGTCCGGCCTCCCGATATTCCCAAAGCGGCGTCAAGCGAAGTAGCAGCTGACCGACCCGTAACGACCATAATCGGCTTGAATCGTGTCGCCTTTGCGGGTCTCGATCGGGCGAATGAACGATCCCGCCAGCACCACCTGTCCGGGCTCGAGCGCAAGCCCGAGCGGGGCGATCTTGTTGGCGAGCCAGGCGACGGAGGTCGCGGGATGGTTGAGCACGCCGGCGGCAAGCCCGGTCTCTTCCAGCTGGCCGTTGCGATAGCACAGCGCGCCGATCCAGCGCAGGTCGGCATCGAGCGGACGCAACGGGCGGCCGCCGAGCACGATGCCGGCGTTGGCGGCGTTATCGGCGATGGTATCGAAGATCTTTCGCGTCGCCCTGGTCGCGGGATCGACCCGCTCGATTCTGGTGTCCAGTATTTCCAGGGCAGGGACGACGAAGTCGGTCGCATTGAGCACGTCGAACATGGTGCAGCCGGGCCCGGCCAGACGCGTCTTCATGATGAAGGCAAGCTCGGCCTCGACGCGGGTGCCGATGAAGCGATCCGACGGCACGAGCCCGCCATCGGCGAAGAACATGTCGTCGAGCAGTACGCCGGAATCCGGCTCGTCGATCAGAAGCGCGCTTTGCATCGCCTTCGAGGTCAGCCCGATCTTGTGGCCTTTGACGACGCGGCCCTCGGCGAGCTTGATCCCGATCCATGCCTTCTGGATCGCATAGGCATCCTCGATGGTGATATCAGGATATTCCTGCGACAGCTGCCGGATCTGTTTCCGCGTCTTTTCCGCCTGGTGAAGCCGCTCGGCGGCGAGACGGATATCGTCCTTGGTCAGAGCCATGCTGGGGTCGGCCGGGAAAAGCGAAAAGGCGGGATGCGGAAAGATGATTAACATGTTAAATGGTTCGCGGCAAACCGAATTGGGCCATGTTGCGGTGCAAACGCGCCGCGTGGCCGGAATCCATCGGGGCGGTTGAAGAGATCGTGGCGCGCAAGAAATCCCCTGAAAAAGCGGCCGTCCGCCGGGTGCCGATGCGTGAATTCTCCCGCTCGCTGCCGATGTCGCTGTTGCGCGCCCGCGAGTCCGTGATGCGGCAGTTCCGTCCCTCGCTCAGGGATCACGGCCTGACCGAACAGCAATGGCGGATCTTGCGTGCGCTTGCTTCCGTCGAGACCATCGAGGTCACGGAACTCGCCCGCGTCGCTTTTCTACTCGGCCCCAGCCTTTCCCGGATCCTGCGCGACCTGGAAGCGCGTCATCTGATCGAACGACGGGTGGCGAAAGCCGACCAGCGCCGCGGCCTGGTGTCGATCTCCGCCAGGGGTGTGAGGTTGATCGAGACCGTCGCGCCAACCTCTGAAGCCATCTACGCCGCTATCACCCGCCGCTACGGTGCGCGCAAACTCCGGAAATTGCAGGAAATGCTGTATGAACTGGAGGGCGCGGCGTCCGGCGCCGGCGAGGGGGATGGCGAGGCCGGCGAATCCGAGTGAGCGCAAATTTGCATGATCATCCCAAAAAGACGCATAGCTCCGCCGCATGCATATTGTTTGAGCATCGGCAAGCCGCCGCAAAGGCGGGAATAAGCCTTGCCGTGCGGCGTTAACCTACTGCGGCGGACACGCTGCGCGGCGGGTCTGCGCCCTTGGTAGAAATCGTCGCGATATCAATTTACTCCGAACCCGAGAGTTCGTAGATACGCGTTCGGTGTCGCGTCCTCTGGGACTGCAAACATCAAGAAAGGCCGACAAAGAAGCCCGGCCTCACGGAGGAACGAATGAAGGTTACGAGACGCGACTTCGCGGCCGGCTTGGCCGTGGGTATTACCGCACCCTATCTCATCAGCAACGCGCGCGCGCAGGCCGCTACCATCAAGATCGGCATGTGTGCGCCTGTCACCGGTCCGGCCGCCGAATCCGGCGGGTACGCCATCAAGGGCGCCAAGCTCGCGCTGGAGGCCGTCAACAAGGCAGGCGGCATTCTCGGCAAGCAGGCCGAATTGATCGTCGAGGACGACCAGACCACCAACCCCGGCATCGTGCTGGCCTTCTCCAAGCTCGCCGCGCAGCCCGACATCGTGGCCTTCCTCGGTTCGATCCGCTCCACGCAGGTGCATGCGATGGCACCCGACGTTCTCAAGCTCGGCAAGCCCGTGATGATCGGCGGCACCGATCCCAATCTGACCCACATGGGCAACCAGTGGCTGTTCAGGTTTCGCCCCAATGACAGCTATTCCGGCCGCGTGATCGCCGACTACGGCGTCAACACGCTCGGCAAGAAGAAGTGGGCCGTGCTGCATTCGACCGACGCGTTCGGCACCGCCGGCGGCAAGGCGCTGACGGACGCGCTGGGCAAGCTCGGCGCGCCACCCGTTCTCGACCAGGGCTATGCCAACCAGAGCCAGGACTTCACCCCGGTCGTACTGGCGATCAAGCAGTCCGGCGCCGACATCCTCGGCTCCTACTTCACCTTCGAAAACGATCTCGGCATCTTCGCCCGTCAGTTGCGCCAGCTCGGCGTCAACATTCCCTGGGTCGGTTCGCCCTCGATCGTCAACATCACCGCGCTGAAGCTCGCAGGTCCCGCGCTCCACGGCACCTACGGTGTTGCCGACTACGCCGAGGATTCCAGCGAGGGATCCAAGGCGTTCGGCAAGGCCTATCGCGACCTCGTCAAGGTCGCGCCTGATAACCAGAGCTCCTGGCCCTATGACGCGGTCACCGTGCTTGCGGCCGCGATCAACAAGGCCGGCTCGACCGATCCGGCGAAAATCCGTGAGGCGATCCTGGCCATCAAGAAGTTCCCGGGCGCCGAGGGCGAATACAATTTCGACCAGAACGGCGACGGCCTGCACGGCTACAACATCGTCAAGAACGACAAGGGCACCATCGTTTTCGACAAGCACATCGAATTCAACGACTGATCGCGTCACCGGCCCCTCCCGACCAAGGAGGGGCCGGCTTCGCGTCCGTCGAGGCGGTTCGATGTTGGCCAGGCGCGCTCTCGCGCCTGTTCCCGTCGCCTGTCGAATTCGGGTCCGATCGCGAACCGGACCGGTTCGCTTCTCCCACCGGGCATATCCATGGATCTCGTACTGCAACTGCTCTTCACCGGGATCGGCATCGGCGCCGTCTATGCGCTGGTCGCGCTGGGCATCGTGCTGATCTTCCGTGCCACCAATGTGGTGAATTTCGCGCAAGGCGAGTTCTCCATGGTCGCCGCCTATCTGATGGTGGTGTTTGCCGTCGATCTCGGCTGGCCCTATTGGCTCTCGTTCCTGCTGGCGCTCGGCGGCATGGCGCTGTTGGGGGTAATCTTCAACCTCGGGGTCTACTACCCGCTGCGGCACCGCAGCTTCCTGCCCGTGATCATCGCGACGATCGGGGCCTCGATCCTGCTCGCCAATTCGGTGCTGGCGATTTACGGCCCGCAGCCGCAGGTGCTGCAGGGCTGGTTCGAGACACCCGGCATCCAGGTCGGCCCGGTCTATCTCGACAGCCAGTACCTGCTGATCATCGCTGTGACGGTCGCGCTGGTGATCTTCAATTACTGGTTCTTCGAGCACACCATGCTCGGCAAGAAGCTGCAGGCGACGTCGCAGGACAAGGAAATGGCCTCGCTGCTGGGTATCTCCGTCTCCGGCATGATCATGATCACCTTCATTTATTCGGCCGTGCTTGGCGGCCTTGCTGGCATCCTCGTTGCACCCGTGCTGTTCGTCTCGATCCAGATGGGCTCGACGATCGCGCTCAAGGCTTTTGCCGCAACCATCATCGGCGGGTTCGGTGACGTCGCCGGCGCAATCATCGGCGGGCTGGCGCTCGGCATCATCGAGACCTTCGGTGCGGCCTATATCTCCGTACCCTACAAGGACGCCTTCGCCTTCCTGGCGCTGGTGCTGTTTCTGATCGTCCGGCCTCAGGGCATTTTCGGCGAACGCGTCGCGGAGAAAGCATGAGCGCGCCCAGCGAAAACATGCCGATCGCCGTATCGGCGCCAAAGCCACTGCTGTTGCGGCATCTGCCGTATTTCATCGGCGCAGCGATTGCGGTGGGGCTTGCCGCCACGATGCAATTCGACGGCTATGTCCACAACATACTGATGCAGGCAACCACCTTTGCGATCGCGGTGTTTGGTCTGTCGGTCGTGCTCGGCCTGTGCGGGCAGATCAATCTCGCGCAAGCCGCATTCTTCGGCTTTGGCGCCTACGCTGTCGGTATCGGAACGGCGGACTACCACATCAGCTATTGGCTTTGTCTTCTGGCAGGGTGCCTGGTGGCGCTGGTTGCGGGAGCGGTGCTGGGCATGTCGACGTTGCGGCTCGGCGGGCACTACCTCGCGATGGTGACGATCTCGTTCCAGCAGATCGTGACGCTCATCATGATCAATGCGATCTGGCTTACCCACGGCCCGGACGGTGTCTCGCGCATTGGCCGGCCCGATCTGTTTCAGTCTGCACAGGCCTATCTCGCGTTCTGCGTCGCGGTGCTTGCGATCGTCGGCTACTTCGTCTGGCACCTGGCGGACACCAGGCTTGGACGCGCGATGCGCGCGGTGCGCGACAACGAGCTTGCCGCAGGCGTCGTCGGCGTCGATGTTTTTCGCACCAAGGTTTCCGCATTTGCCCTGAGCGCCGTGTTGGGTGGACTGGCCGGCGGGCTTTTCGCCGGCGGTTTCGCGTATGTCAGCCCGGACCAGTTCTCCTTCGCCGAGTTGGTCGTGTTCCTGACCATGTCCCTGCTCGGTGGCGTGGCGTCGCCGATCGGTTCGGCCATCGGTACGGGTCTCCTGATCCTGATTCCGGAGTGGTTGCGGTTCCTGAAGAGCGTTCCCGGACTCTACCTCGCGATCTACGGCCTCGCCGTCATCCTCATCATCCGCTACATGCCTGACGGCATCTGGGGGTTCGTGAATACGGCAACCGCTCGCTGGCGAGCGCAACTGAAGGCGCCGCCGGCAGCGGCTGCGCTGCAATTGAAGCCCGCGACCGTTGGTAGCGATATCGTGCTCGAAGTCACCGGGCTGTCGAAGTATTTTGGAGGTCTCAAGGCTGTCGATGGTGTCGACATCCAGGTCAGGCGTGGCGGCGTGCACGCGCTGATCGGACCGAACGGCTCCGGCAAGACCACCACGCTCAATGTGCTCTCTGGCCTTTACAAGGCAACGGCCGGCAAGATCGTGCTCGACGGCACCGACATCACCACCATGCCGCCGCATCAGCGGACGGCTGCGGGATTGGGACGGACTTTCCAGAACATCCGCCTGTTCCGTTCGATGACGGCGCTGGAGAACGTCGAGATCGGCGCCGAGCGCCCTGGCAACGCCATGATCGGCACGGGCGGTGACGCCGCGTTGACCGAGCGTGCGATGGAAGCGTTGACGTTCGTCGGCCTGGGCCCCCGCGCCAATGAGCTGATCTCGAGCTTTTCCTACGGCCATCAGCGGCTGATCGAGATTGCGCGCGCGCTCGCCGCCAATCCGACGCTGCTGCTGCTCGACGAACCGGCGGCCGGCCTGAACTCGACCGAGAAACTCGAACTGCACGAACTGCTCAAGCGCATCGCCGCCCAGGGCCTGACCATCCTGATCATCGATCACGACATGACGCTGGTTTCCGAGGCGGCCCAGCACATCACCGTGCTCAATTTCGGACGCCGCATCGCGGACGGTAAATCGATGGCGGTGCTCCGCCATCCCGATGTCGTCTCCGCCTATCTCGGGAGCGAATGATGGCGCTGCTCCAGATCAACGATCTGATCGTGCTCTATGGCGAGATCGAAGCGCTGCGCGGTGTTTCGCTCAGCGTCGACGAGGGGCAGGTGGTCACCTTGCTCGGCGCCAACGGCGCCGGCAAATCCACCACGCTGCGGGCAATTTCCGGACTGGCAAAACCGGCGGCGGGCGAAATCCTGTTCGACGGAAAATCGATCGCAGGCCTCGGCCCGGAGGCGATCGTCCGGCTCGGCATCTCCCATGTCCCGGAGGGGCGGCGGATTTTTCCGGGCCTGACGGTGAAGGAAAACATCATGCTCGGCGCGTCGAACCGGCGCGTCGCCAAAGCCGAACTGTCGCGCGAGGCGGACGCGATGTTCGACCTGTTTCCGGATATCCGGCAGTTCTCGAATTCGCTCGGCTGGACCCTGTCGGGCGGACAATTGCAGATGGTCGCGGTTGCCCGCGGCCTGATGGCGAAGCCGCGGCTGTTGCTGCTGGACGAACCTTCGCTGGGGCTCGCGCCGGTCATCGTGCAGGCGGTGTTCCGGATCATCGCCCAGATCCGGCAGAACACCACGGTGTTGCTGGTCGAGCAGAACGCCCGCATGGGTCTTTCGGTGGCCGATCAAGGCTATGTTCTCGAGACCGGGCGCATCGTACTCGGCGGCAAGCCCGACGATCTCTGGGGCAACGAAGCCATCGCCGCCGCCTATCTCGGCGGCCACGCCAAGGCACGCGCTTGAACGGCCAATGCACCCTTGCCGGACGACATTTGGGCGGCGATAGTGAACACCGCGCGAGGCGGACGAGGCCGAGCATTCCACGAGCGACGGCTTGAACGACGTCGTCATTGCGAGGAGCGTAGCGACGAAGCAATCCATTTTCAGCGTGAGTTATGGATTGCTTCGCTCCACTCGCAATGACGGGTGTAAATGGTCAAAGGGAAGGAAACAAAAGTGGCAAATAACGTGAAGAAGGTCTGGGCTTCGGGCAAGGCCGTGGTGAACGCCTGGCTGGCGATTCCATCAGGCTTTTCCGCCGAGGTGATCGCGCAATGCGGGTTCGACAGCGTCACGGTCGACATGCAGCACGGCGTGCAGGATTACCAGTCGATGGTACAGTGCTTCCAGGCGATGAACGGCCATCCGGTGACGCCGATGGTCCGCGTGCCCTGGAACGAACCCGGCATCATCGGCAAGGTGCTCGACGGCGGCGCCTATGGCGTGATCTGTCCGATGATCAATACCAAGCAGGAAGCCGAGAACCTCGTTCAATACTCCAAATATCCGCCGAAGGGCACGCGCTCGAACGGCCCGATCCGCTCCGGCATGTACGGCTCCGCCGGCTCCTATCAGCAGACCGCCAACGACGAGATCGTGCTGCTGCCGATGATGGAAACCAAGACCGCGGTCGAAAACATGGAATCGATTCTCGACGTCGAGGGCATCAACGGCGTCTATATCGGCCCCTCCGATCTCGGCTTCTCCTACGGCCTGGTGCCGAAGCTCGATCGCGACGAGCCGGAGATCCTGAAGATCTACGAGAAGATCGTGAAGGAATGCGGCAAGCGCGGCCTCTATCCCGGCATTCACTGCTCAGGCGCCGACGGCGCGGTGCGCGCCATCAACATGGGCTTCAAGCTCGTCACGCTGTCGAACGAAAGCGGATTGATGATGACCTATGCCAAGATGCAGGTGAACCAGACCCGGAAAGACTCCGGCGGCAAGGCGTAAAGGCGGGCTATACAATGCCCTCATGCTGAGGAGGCCCGAAGGGCCGTCTCGAAGCACGAGGGCATTGCAGCGCTTGCGGCGATCCTTCGAGACGCAGGCTGCGCCTGCGCCTCGGGATGAGGAAAACCAGAGGAGACCTACCATGACCCCAGCCCCCGTGATCCGCCTGCATCCCGATGATGGCGTCCTGATCGCGCGAGCGAGCCTGCCGCCGGGCGTGGTCGTGGCCGACGGAGTCACCACGGTCGAGCGGATTCCGGCCGGCCACAAGGTCGCGATCCGCGCCATCGCGGTCGGCGAGCCGATCCGCCGCTACGGCCAGATCATCGGCTTTGCCACCGCGCCGATCACGCCCGGCCAGCACGTCCACACGCAAAATTGCGGCATGGGCGACTTTGCCAAGGATTACGCGTTCGGCGTCGACGTGAAGCCGGTGCCGAATTTCGATCTGCCGGCGACCTTCGAGGGCATCCGCCGTCCCGACGGGCGGGTGGCGACCCGCAACTATATCGGCATCCTCACGTCGGTGAATTGCAGCGCGCACGTCGCGGGCCTCGTCGCCGACGTCTTCAAGAAGAATCCGTTCACGCACGACAATCCGCTTGCCGACTTTCCCAATGTCGATGGCGTGGTGGCGCTGACCCACAAGACCGGCTGCGGCATGACGCAGGACGAGCCGCTGGCGCTGCTGCGGCGAACGCTCGGCGGCTATGCGCGTCACGTCAATTTTTCCGCCGTGATCGTGCTGGGGCTGGGCTGCGAGGTCAATCAGATCGGCGGCCTGATGACCGAGCAAAAACTCGCCGGGCGTTTGCGCGCGATGGACATCCAGGAAGTCGGCGGCACCCGCAAGACCGTGGAAGCCGGCGTCGCCTTCGTCAAGGAGGCGCTGACCGATGCAAATAAAGTGAAGCGCGAGAAGGTCTCCGCGAGCGAACTGACGGTCGCCCTGCAATGCGGCGGTTCCGACGGCTATTCCGGCGTCTCCGCCAATCCGGCGCTGGGTGCGGCGAGCGACCTGCTGGTTCGGCACGGCGGCACCGTGATCCTGTCGGAAACGCCCGAGACTTACGGCGCCGAGCATCTGTTGACGCGCCGGGCGGTCAGCCGCGAAGTCGGCGAGAAGCTGGTCTCACTGATGCGCTGGTGGGAGGAATATACCGCGCGCGAGGGCGCCGAGATGAACGCCAACCCGAGCCCCGGCAACAAGGCCGGCGGCCTCACCACCATCCTGGAAAAATCGCTCGGCGCGATGGCGAAAGCCGGCAGCACCAACCTCGTCGACGTCCTGAACTATGCCGAGCCCGTGACCAAAAAGGGTTTTGTCTTCATGGACACGCCCGGCTACGACCCGGTCGCGGCGACCGGGCAGGTGGCCGGCGGCGCCAACCTCGTCTGCTTCACGACCGGGCGCGGCAGCGTGTTCGGCTGCAAGCCCGCGCCCTCGATCAAACTCGCGACCAACACGCCGATGTACAAGCGCATGGAAGACGACATGGACGTCAATTGCGGCACCATCCTCGACGGCGAGGAAACCGTGCAGCAATGCGGCCAGCGTATCTTCGATCTCATCCTGAAGACCGCCTCGGGCGAGCCAACCAAGAGCGAGAGTTTCGATTTCGGCGGCGCCGAATTCGCGCCCTGGGTGCTTGGCGCGACGATGTGAGCGATCGGCGATCGCATTCGGCGCTAATCGGAAAGACCGAATGCAGGAACGTTGATCGATAGCGCGCGGAAGTAACTTTGTGGCACGTGATCGCGCACCATGCGCGGCAGGAGTCCGGCGAGCCGGTCGCGCAGTCCCGGTCCGATGGCGTGGGGGAATTGCAAGGCGGCCAGCGCCTCGAGATCGGCAAATCCGCTTTGCATGGCGCTTTCGCGCAGGTCCGGCTTGTTGGCGTCGCGATCCATGGGCACCACGCCGTCAAAACGTCCGCCGCTGTCGCATTGCACGGACTTGCCGACATGCCGATAGAGGCCCAGCAGCGTCGGCGGGACGGTTGGCACGATGTCGGTGCCGTGAATGAAGCGGAACGTGAAATCGCCGAGCCTCGGCGAATAGTCGTCGAAGAATGCCTCGCCGCCCGTCCGCGGGCTGCCGAAGGTATAGGCGGCCACCTCTTTGACGTTCGGCTCGAGCGGCGCGCGCGATGCGGCAAGGATCGCGAGCGCGCCGCCGAGGCTGTGTCCGGTGAAGAACAGGGGTTGCGCGGGCGCGGTGCGATTGGCGATCGCCGTTCGGATCGTTGGCCACACCGTTTCGACAGCCTCCTTGAAACCGCGATGGAGACTGTCCGGCGCCGGCATGGCGTCGAAATCGGTCACCCAGTCTTCGGGCTTGCCAGGATCGCTGCCGGCAAAGGTGACGAACGTTGCGCCGTGGCCTTCGGCGACGACGACGCAGGCGCTGTGCGGCGGCAGGCCGGTCAGCCGGTCGTTGCTGGCGAATCCGAGTTTGGTCAGGTGCCAGCCCCTGAGGATGTCGTCGACCTTGGATTCGTGCGCGGTCTCGTAGGCAAGCTGGGACAGCCACATCATGGCCCGCGCATTGTCGAGCCTGAAATCCCGAGTTGCCGCGAACACGTCCAGGGCATCGTCGGGAAAGGCACTCCGAGGCAGTTCGACGAAGGCGCTCATTGAACGATCCCCCAGCGGCCTGGTTGATTACAAATCAACCATAGGTGGTCCGACCCTGCAAGCGGGAACGTCGCAACCCGCCCGCGGCCTGGGCATTTGCTGCCCGTTGTTAGTGCTTGATGTCGGCCGGAACCGGTGTTCTGCTTAAAAAAGCTGCTGGAGTTATCAGCCTGTGTCGATCTTCGTCGCACTACATCACGTCACGCACTACAAATACGACCGACCGATCGACCTCGGCCCGCAAACCATCCGCCTGCGCCCGGCGCCGCACACGCGGACCCCGATCCTGAGCTATTCGCTCAAGGTGACGCCCTCGAACCACTTCGTGAACTGGCAGCAGGACCCGCAGGGCAACTGGCTGGCGCGCTATGTCTTCCCGGAAAAGGCCACGGAACTGAAGATCGAGGTCGATTTCACGGCGCAGATGACCGTGATCAATCCGTTCGACTTCTTCGTCGAGCCCTATGCCGACAGTTTTCCGTTCGCCTATGGCGCCGATCTCAGGACCGAACTGGCGCCTTACCTGGCGACCATCGAGCCCGGGCCGCTGCTTGCGAAATACCTCGCGGAGATTCCGCGCGAAGCCACCAGCACGGTCAATTTCCTGGTCGATCTGAACGCACAGCTGCAGAAAAAGATTCGCTACATCATCCGCATGGAGCCGGGCGTCCAGACACCGGAGGAGACGCTGGCCTCCGGCGCCGGATCGTGCCGCGACTCCGCGTGGCTGTTGATCCAGACCCTGCGCCATCTCGGGCTCGCCGCCCGTTTCGTCTCCGGCTACCTGATCCAGTTGCGCCCCGATATCGAAACGCTGGAAGGACCGCGCGGAGCCGAGAACGACTTTACCGATCTGCACGCCTGGGCCGAGGTCTACCTGCCCGGCGCGGGCTGGATCGGCTTCGACGTCACCTCGGGCATGCTGACCGGCGAGGGGCATATTCCGGTCGCCGCCACGCCGCACTACCGCACGGCGGCGCCGATCTCGGGCGCGGTCGGATTCGCGGAAGTCGAATTCGCCTTCGAGATGAACGTCCGGCGCATCCGCGAAGCCCCCCGAATTACGAAACCTTTCTCCGACGATTCCTGGGCGCGCCTCGACCGGCTGGGCGAGCGGGTCGATGCCGATCTCAGGGATGGCGACGTGCGCCTGACCATGGGCGGCGAGCCGACCTTCGTCTCCGTCGACGATCTGGAATCGCCGGAGTGGAATATCGCCGCGGTTGGCCCGACCAAGCGCGGCCTCGCCGACGATCTCATTCGACGCTTGCGGACGCGGTTCGCGCCGGGCGGGCTCCTGCATTACGGGCAGGGCAAATGGTATCCGGGCGAAAGCCTGCCGCGCTGGGCGTTCGGCCTGTACTGGCGCAAGGACGGCGTGCCGATCTGGAAAAACCCCGACCTGATCGCCACGGTCGAGGGGCCGCACCGGGCGCGGATCGACGACGCCGGGCGCTTCGCGGAAGCGACGGCCCAAAAACTCGGCGTTGATACCGAATATGTCCTGCCGGCGTTCGAGGATCCCGGCCACTGGCTGCAGAAGGAGGCGGGCCTGCCGCCCAATGTCGATCCCGGCGATTCCAAACTGGCGGATCCCGAGGAGCGCGCGCGCATGGCGCGGGTGTTCGATTCCGGGCTGAACACGCCGAGGGGATTCGTGCTGCCGATCCAGCGCTGGAATGCCGATGCTAGTAAATCTCCCTCGCGCTGGAAGAGCGAGCGCTGGAAGCTGCGCCGCGGCAATCTGTTCCTGACACCCGGCGATTCCCCGCTCGGGCTACGGCTGCCGATCGCCTCATTGCCGCATATCCCGGCCGACGAATATCCCTACATCGTCGAGCGGGATCCGCTGGAGCCGCGCGAGGACCTGCCGGTTTACGACGCCACGCCGGCGGAGACCGCCGCGCCGCATCAGGAGGTGCACGAGCAGCAGCTCGGAAGCGGCGGCGTGCGGACCGCGATGTCGATCGAGATCCGTGACGGCGTGCTGTGCGCCTTCATGCCGCCGGTGGAGAGACTGGAGGATTACCTGGAACTGGTCGCGGCGGTCGAGGCGACCGCCGAGGAGATGCAGATGCAGGTGCATGTCGAGGGCTATCCGCCGCCCTTCGACCCGCGCGTCGAAGTGATCAAAGTGACGCCCGATCCCGGCGTGATCGAGGTCAACATCCAGCCGGCGACGAGCTGGCGCGAGGCCGTCGACATCACCTTCGGCCTGTACGAGGACGCAGCCCAGGTGCGGCTGGGCGCCAACCGCTTCCTGGTCGATGGCCGCCACACCGGCACCGGCGGCGGCAATCACGTCGTGGTCGGCGGCAGCAGGCCTTCGGACTCGCCGTTCCTGCGCCGGCCGGATCTCTTGAGGAGTCTCGTGCTGTATTGGCAGCGTCATCCCTCGCTGTCCTATTTGTTCTCGGGCATGTTCATCGGCCCCACCAGCCAGGCGCCGCGCATCGACGAGGCGCGCCATGACGGCCTCTATGAACTGGAGATCGCGCTGGCGCATGTGCCGCCGCCCGGCGTCAAGGCGCCGCTGTGGCTGGTCGACCGGCTGTTCCGGCACATCCTGGTCGATATCACCGGCAATACCCATCGCGCAGAGATATGCATCGACAAGCTCTATTCCCCCGACAGCGCCACCGGCCGGCTGGGCCTCGTCGAATTTCGCGCGCTGGAAATGCCGCCCGATCCGCGCATGAGCCTGGCGCAGCAATTGCTGATCCGCGCGCTGATCGCCAAGCTCTGGCGCGAGCCCCAGGCCGGCAAGTTCGTGCGCTGGGGCACTACGCTGCATGATCGCTTCATGCTGCCGCATTTCCTCTGGGAGGATTTTCTGGATGTGCTCGGCGAGTTGAAGCAATCCGGCTACGATTTCTCGCCGGACTGGTACGCGGCCCAGCTCGAGTTTCGATTTCCGGCGTTCGGCCGGGTCCATCATGGCGGCGTTTCGCTGGAAGTGCGCCAGGCGCTGGAGCCCTGGCACGTGCTCGGCGAAGAGGGCTCCGCCGGCGGCACCGTGCGCTATGTCGACAGTTCGGTGGAGCGGTTGCAGGTCAAGGCGACCGGCTTCGTCGAAGGCCGCCATGTCGTCACCTGCAATGGCAGGCGGATGCCGATGACCGAAACCGGCCGGTCTGGCGAAGCGGTCGCCGCCGTCCGCTTCAAGGCGTGGCAGCCGGCGTCGGGATTGCATCCGACCATCCCGGTCCATGCGCCGCTGACGTTTGATCTGATCGATACCTGGAACGGCCGGTCGCTGGGCGGCTGCGTCTATCACGTCGCCCATCCCGGCGGCCGCAATTACGAGACCAAACCGGTCAATTCCTATGAGGCCGAGGCGCGGCGGCTGGCCCGGTTTCAGGATCACGGCCACACGCCCGGCAAGATCGATCCGCCGCGCGAGGAACGCACAATTGAGTTTCCTTTGACACTCGACTTGAGAACGCCGCTCCTGCATTGAATAGACCAGCGGGAGAGTTGGATGGCGGGACAGGACGGCCAGGAAGGCGGCCGGGCGAGCAGTCAGGGAAGCAGGGTCCGTCCGGCCGACCGGCGCGTGGCGCAGTGGATGCGCGATTATGCCCGCCTGCCCGGAATCCCCGATGAATATATCGCGCAGGACGGGGCGCCGCGGGCGGTCTGGAACCGGTTTTTCGATGCCTTCGCAACCCTGAGCCCCGCCGAAATCGACCGGCGGTTCGGCGCCGCCGACCGTCATTTGCGGGAAGCAGGCGTGACTTACCGCGCGCCCGGCGAAACCTCCGACCGGCTTTGGCCGCTGAGCCATCTGCCGCTCCTGATCGACGAGGCCGAATGGCAGCAATTGACCGCCGGCATCGTCCAGCGCGCCGAATTGCTGGAGCGGGTGCTGGGGGATCTCTACGGCGAGGGCCGCCTGGTTGCCGAAGGCGCGATCCCGGCCGCGGCCATTGCCGGCAGCGCCGAATATCTGCGCGCGGTCTGCGGCGTCAAACCGCCGGGCGGCCGGTACCTCAGTCTTTACGCCGCCGATGTCGGCCGCGGCCCCGATGGGCGCTGGTGGGTGCTCGGCGACCGCACCCAGGCGCCCTCGGGCGCCGGCTACGCGCTGGAAAACCGGCTGGTGCTGTCGCGCGCCTTCGCCTCGCTCTACAAGTCGATGAACGTCGAACGGGTGGCGCCGTTCTTCGAGGCGTTCCGCGACTCGTTGCGTGCCAGTGCTGATCGCGACGAGCCGCGCATCGGGCTTTTGACGCCCGGCCAGTTCAGCGAGACCTATTTCGAGCACGCCACGCTGGCGCGCTATCTCGGCTTCCTCTTGGTCGAGGGCGACGATCTCGCCGTCAGCGGCGACCGCATCCATATCCGCACCGTCGCCGGCCTGAAGCGGCTCGACGTGCTGCTGCGCCGGGTGGATTCGAGTTTCCTCGATCCGCTGGAACTGGATGCCTCCTCGCAGCTCGGCGTGCCCGGCCTGATCGACGTGGTGCGCAAGAACGGCGTCGTCGTCGCCAACATGCCGGGTTCGGGCGTGATGGAGGCGAGGGCGCTGCTCGGCTTCCTGCCGAGCCTTGCCCGGCGTCTGCTCAGCGAAGACCTGAAGATGCCGAATATCGCGACCTGGTGGTGCGGCCAGAAGGCCGCGCGCGACGAAGTGCTGTCGCGGCTCGACGAGGTCGCGATCGAAGGCGCCTATGGCAGGGGCGTTCCCGGTTTTCCCGGCAGCGGGCCGGTGCTCGCCGGCGAGCTGTCGGCCGCCGACCGCGAGCGGCTCAAGGCGGCGATCAACGATCGCGGCATCGACTATGTCGGCCAGGAACTGGTGCGCCTGTCGACCATGCCGGTGTGGGATCAGGGTCGGATCATGCCGCGTCCGTTCGTGCTGCGGGTATTCGCCGCCGCCACGCCCAATGGCTGGACCATCATGCCGGGCGGCTTCTGCCGGATTGCCGAGCAGACCGATGCGCGTGCGGTGTCGATGGGGGACGGCGCGCGGGCGGCGGATGTCTGGGTGGTTTCCGACAAGGCGGTGTCGGCCACGACGCTGCTGCCGGCAGGCGACAATGTGCGGATCAGGCGCATCGCCGGCTGGGTGCCGAGCCGGGCCGCCGACAATCTGTTCTGGCTCGGCCGCTATCTCGAGCGCGCTGAAGCGACGCTGCGGCTGGTGCGGGCGCTGGGGACCTCGCAGCGCGACCCCGGCAAGGGGTCGTCGCCCGTGCAGCACGCGCTGGAGCGGATCCAGCGGCTTCTGGTGACGTGGGGAGCGACCGCGCAGGGCGCGCGCACCCAGCCCGCGAGGACCGCCGCGGAAGCCCTTCAGGCTGAAGACAAATTCGGCTCGGCCCTGTCGCTGGTGCGGGCCGCGCAGCGCACCGCGACGTCGCTGCGCGAACGGCTTTCGCCCGATGCCTGGCAGGTCATTACCGAAATAGTTGAACGGCTTGCGCAGGAGGTTGAGGACGACGACGGCGTGGTCAGCGCTGCCGAACTGACGCTGCAGGAACTCGCGAGCTTTGCGGGGCTGGCGCAGGAAAACATGAACCGCGCCGCCGGCTGGCGCTTTCTTGAGATGGGCCGCCGCGCCGAGCGGGCGATCAACACCATCCGGTTCGCCCGCCAGTTCGCCTATGACGAGGCTGGCGGGGAAGATCTCGACATCCTGCTGACGCTGGTGGATTGCCAGATCACCTACCGCTCGCGCTATCTGGTCGCGCCGCTGCTGGCGCCGGTGCGTGATCTCGTGGTGCTCGACCCCTATAATCCGCGCGCGGTCGCGTTCCAGGTCTCGGCACTGAACGACCACATCGCGAGCCTGCCGACCCTGAAGGAGGGAGGCCTGATCGAACGGCCGCAGCGCCTCGCGGTCGCGTTGCAGGCGACGCTGACGACGGCGGAGGCGGCCAGCCTCGATACCAAGACGCTGTTTTCGCTGGAGCAGGATCTGCTCAACCTCGCCGATGCCATCGGATCGCATTATTTTCCGCATGGGCCCAATGCCAGCCGGCCCGAGAAGCTGACGGGGCTGGCGTGATCTACGATATCCGTCACGTCACGAGCTACAGTTACGAAAGTCCGGTCAGTTTCGCCCGCTGCTCGCTCCGGCTGGAGCCGCGGACCGGCGACGGGCAGCAACTGGTCTCGCACAGCGTCGAAATCCGCCCCCGGCCCGCCGACCGCGCGGTCCGGCGCGACTTTTTCGGCACCCTGACCGAGAGCATCCTGATCGAGACCGCGCATCGCAACCTGCGCATCGATTCGAGGTCGCGGGTTTCGGTGTCCCGCCAGGCGCCCGGGCGCGCCGCGCCAAGCCCCAACTGGAAAAGCGTCCGCGACGTGGCGTTCGAGGCCACGAGCCTCGGCCCGGAATCGCCGGTCGGATACGTGTTTGCGAGCCCGCTGGTGCCGGTGCAGCGTCCGGTCACCGCCTATGCCGCCGCGAGCTTTCCGCCCGATAGCGGTATCCTGGCCGGCGCGGTCGATCTGATGCACCGGATCCGCACCGAGTTCAAATACGATCCGAAGGCCACCGTGATCTCCACGCCACTCAAGGAAGTGTTCGAGAAGCGCCACGGCGTGTGCCAGGATTTCGCCCATGTGATGATCGCAGGGCTGCGCGGTCTCGGACTGCCGGCGGCCTATGTCTCGGGCTATCTGCGCACCGTCCCGCCGCCGGGCAAGCCGCGCCTGCAAGGAGCCGACGCGACCCATGCCTGGGTGTCGCTGTGGTGCGGCGAGGCGCTCGGCTGGGTCGGCTTTGATCCGACCAATGACCTCCTGGTCGAGAACGATCACATCATCCTCGCCGTGGGGCGTGATTTCTCCGATGTCTCGCCGGTCGACGGTATCATCGTGGGATCGCGCAAGCAGAAGCTCGGCGTTGCGGTGGACGTACTGCTGGTCGAATGACGAGGGACCGCCATCCGCAAGCCGGCTTCCATGACGTCATCATCCTCGGCGCCGGCGCCGCCGGCCTGATGTGCGCGGCTGTCGCCGGCCAGCGCGGGCGTTCGGTACTGCTGCTCGAGCAATCGCGCCATCCCGCCGAGAAGATCCGCATCTCCGGCGGCGGGCGGTGCAATTTTACGAATCTGCATGCGGGCCCGGCCAACTTTCTTTCCAGCAATCCGCAGTTCTGTCGTTCGGCGCTGAGCGGCTACACCCAGCGCGACTTCATCGCGCTGGTCGAGAAGTACGGCATTGCCTGGCATGAGAAGACCCGTGGGCAATTGTTCTGCGACGGCTCGTCGCGGCAGATCGTCGACATGCTGCTTGCCGAATGCCGCAAGGCCCATGCCGAGCTGCGTCTGGGCGTGCGCGTCTCGGCGGTCTCGAAGGGCGAGGACGGTTTCGCCGTCCTCACCGACCAGGGTGAGTTTTGCTCGCGCTCGCTGGTAGTCGCTACCGGCGGTCCTTCGATACCGAAAATGGGATCGAGCGGGTTCGGATACAAAGTCGCCGGGCAGTTCGGCCTGAAGATCGTACCGCCGCGCGCCGCGCTGGTGCCTCTGACCTTCGACGCGGCGCTGCTTGCGCAATTCGGCGATCTCGCCGGCGTTTCGGTCGATGCGGTCGTGAGCTGCGGCAAGACAAGCTTCGACGAGGCGCTGCTGTTCACCCATCGTGGCCTGAGCGGCCCGGCGATCCTGCAGATCTCGTCCTATTGGCGCGAGGGCCAGGACATCGTCATCGATATGGCGCCCGGCATCGATCTCCTGGCCGCGCTCAAGAAATTGCGCGGCGAGCATTCCCGGCAGGAGATGGCGACCGCGCTTGCCGGCCTCGTTCCGAAGCGGCTCGCCCGCGCCATTGCCGATGCGGTCGACGGACCGGAACGGATCGCGGATTTCTCCGACGCGTGGCTTGCGAAGGTTACCGCCGCGGTGAAGCAGTGGCGCGTCCGGCCGAACGGGACCGAAGGCTACCGGACCGCGGAAGTGACGCTCGGCGGCGTCGACACGTCGGAACTATCCTCGAAGACCTTCGAGGCCAGGTCTGTTGCCGGCCTGTATTTCATCGGCGAAGTCGTCGACGTCACCGGCTGGCTCGGCGGCTTCAACTTTCAATGGGCGTGGTCGTCGGGATACGCCGCGGGCCGGCACGTTTAGCGCCGGGGCGAGATCTGAAGTTCCATGAGCGCCATTCTCTGCAATGCCGCCGGATCTCTCTCGCCTTCGTTGGCTGTGCGAAGAATGCTTTCAGCCAAGGAATGCACATGAGCGGAGCTGACCGGGTCTGGTAGCGAGGCAACCGCCGCGTCCAGGGCGTTTTTCATGATGTCCAACGTTTCAGGCGGAAAAGATGCGTTCGAAAAGTCTTTCATCTCGGGTCCATCCCAATCGAAGCCTTGAAGGCGGCGTTGCCGCGTTCGACGCTGTCAAGTCGTTCCGTCAGGCCGACAATACGTGGCGGCAACCGATCCGGATTTCCCGTCAGCGTGGCACGCAGCCTTTCGCCGATCTCGTTGCAGATTGCGCCGGCATGGATCTGATCGATCTGAACGCCGTTTGGATCCTGGCTCGCCATGGATGGTCCGTCTGTTGGAACTCAACCCGCAGGACAAGTCCCGGCACGGGTTTTGGTTCATTCAGGACGGCTGTGAGCGGACAATGAAAAGCATCCCAAGGCGCCGGTGCTCGGGAATCCCACGTTAACTGGCTGAAATAGCTCGGGAGCTGACGTTGGGAGCGTCGTCGCGGGCGGCTTCGCCTTCTAGCAGGCGCTGCAAATCTTCAGCGTGCGCTTGAGCCTGGCCTCGTCGTCTCGATCCGCTGTCTGATCTTTCTCCCATTGATCGCTGGGGCGGACCTTGCCGGTTTGATCGGCCGCCGCGGCGTCGAGCGGGCCGAGGACGATCTCGCGCTTGGCCCGTGCCTGTTTCCTGGGCGGGGCAAGCTCAACCGGCTGTGCTTCGTCCGCCGGAGCGGAGCCCAACCCATCCCACGCGGCCGGCACCACAGATGCCGGCGCACAGCCGTTTCCCAGTGCGCAGCAATTGGCCAGCATCAGTGCGGCGGACAGGAACAAAATGCATTTCGCAATCATTATGATCATCTACCAGCGTTGCGATCAAAAACATACAATTCGATTCTGAAGCCGGAGCCCCTTCGTTTCAATGAAATCGAAACGAGCTCCAAATTCCTGATTTGGCGCGTGTTTTCTTCACGCGGCCCGTTATCCGCCCCACATCAAATGCGGGGCGGGCTTTCGCTCGAAAACGCGACAGGTCAGTCGCACACTCAAAAGCCGAGCAGCGCAAGGCTGACCCAGCTGACTGCAAATATTGAACCAACGATAGCGGCTGCCGACGCCAATGTCGCAATGGTTTTTAAGGATCGCATGACCAAAACCCTTGATAGCCAACGATCCAACCCTGTTCGACAATCCGCGCCCAATCATGGCGAGATTTCCGCCCGATAAATAATGCGGCTGACTGTGGCCGCGTTGCTACATTGCGGGACCTGCCCGCAAAAACCCGCATTTTCTTCGCGTAATGCGCGAATCGGTGGGGGACTCTTGCGTATGTACCGTTTGCTGGACGGTGGCATTGAAAGGTGGCTGGTCGCGTTCGTTGTGCTGGCTTCGCTTGCGCTCGCCAGTTGGTGGCTGGATTCTGACGCGACGTCGCCGCAGTCTGCCAGCGATTTCGAAGAGTGCGTCGAACAGGTCCATGCCAGCGCCAATGCCGCACCGAACGACGAACGCGGTCGCTCGGTGACGGAATGCAACGCGCGGTTCGCGGGCCGGCGAAAGCCGGGCGGAGGCTATACGTATTACGACTTCATGCAGAACCGCAATTTCGACATTGCCGGTCCCAATCCGACGGCAGAAGAACGCAAGCAGATCGATCGCGAATACATGAACTTCCTCGATGCCCAGCGGCGAGAGGATATGTCGGCTGAACTGGCGCGAAGACAGAACGAACAGCTTCAGGCGAACATGGAGAGCGCCCGTCAGCCGGTCGGACCACCGATGATATTGCTGCCGCGAAAACGCCCGATCGATCGATCGAAACCGGATCGCTGCGAGGATGCGTCGCTGAGTTGCAGCTGGGCCAAATTTTCGGCGGTGGTGAAAAACGCGTTCGCTTCTTCGCCCAAGAAAAGACCCTGATCCGACTGCGCTGCCGGAAAATTTGCCGTCAACGCGCCCCACGAAAGGCCAAGTCGTCAACCTAAACTGTCCCGGTACGACGCAAAAAGGGGGGGACACCAGATGCGCCGCGAGCGCCGGCCGGCCGACGAACATGCCGGGACGACAGCCTACACATTCCATTTTCAGATCACCAACAACGGGGGAAGACAGGCTTGCAGCGTCAAGGTGCAGGCGGCCACCGTTTCTGATGCCACGACATTCCTGCGGCAAAACTGGCCGATGATCGAGTCGATGGCCCGGGATCGCCTGGTCGGCAGCGACGACCGGACAATCCAGCTCGCGATGCCGGGATGACGGCATGCTTCGCGTCGGCGCAGCGGACCGCGGCATGACGCAAAGCGGATCCAGCGACAGTGCGCTGTGCGGAACCATCGTTTCAAATTGCGCGCGCCCGGAACCATTGGCGTCCAGTTGACTTGTCGATGCACTGCCGGATGCCACAGCCCCGGGCGTCCGATGAATTGACGGCCTCAGCCTGTACCCCCACGCTGAGGCCGTTTCCCTTTTTCCGCGCACGCCGATATTGTCAGGCGGGTTGTCGCCGCTGCGCATTGGCAACATAATGCAACGATGGAAATTCGCGACGCCACGGCTGCGGACGCAGATGCCGCCTGTCTGGTCATGAGACGGTCGATCGCGGAGCTGTGCGTTGCCGACCATCGCAATGACAAGGCAATACTGACGCAATGGCTGGCCAACAAGACCCCGGAGATCGTCGCGTCCTGGATTGCGCAGCCCGGCAATTCGGTCCTCGTCGCGATCGAGGACGGCATCATCCTGGCGGTGGGCGCTGTCACCGACACGGGCATCATCACGCTCAACTACGTGTCACCGGCTGCGCGGTTTCGCGGGATCAGCCGCGGCTTGCTCGGTGCGCTCGAAACCCGGGCCGTGCAACGGGGCAATACGCGGTGCTCCCTTGCGAGCACCGAAACGGCCCGGCGCTTCTATCTGGCCAATGGCTATGCCGAGGATGGCCGGCCAGCCGGAACAGGTTCCGGCTATCCGATGTCCAGAGTGCTGGTGCGCGCCCGAACTAGGTCCTGCACAACCCCGGCGCATCGCGGCCGGGAATCGCGGCGGGGTCGCCCGGTCAAGCCCGGCGACGAGGAACGATCTGGGTCTTAATTGGCTGTGCCGGTGCGCCGCTTGTCTTTTTGCTCGAGCGGATCGATGCGCAGATTGCGGAAGAATTTATCGACCTCGCGCGACAGGGTTTCCGCCGTCGCGGTCAGGTCGCTGGAGGCCGAGAGCACCGATGACGCCGCCTTGTTGGTTTCGCCGATGGCCTGGCTCAGCGAGCCGATATTGGCGACCAGCGTCTCGTTGCCCTGGGCGGCCGATTGGGCGTTGGAGGAGATCTCGCGGGTCGCGGCGTCCTGTTGACCGACGGCGCTGGCGATGTTCGACGTCACCTCATTGATATCGTGCACGGCGTGGCCGATCTCGCGGACGGAATCGACGGCGGTGCGCGTCGATGACTGGATCAGCCCGACGTTCTGGCCGATTTCGGAGGTTGCCTTCGCGGTCTGTTCGGCCAGCGCCTTGACCTCGTGGGCCACCACCGCGAAGCCGCGGCCGGCCTCGCCGGCGCGCGCGGCCTCGATCGTCGCGTTCAGCGCCAGGAGGTTGGTTTGTTCGGCGATGGTCTGGATCAGATTGAGCACGCCGTCGATGCGCTGGGTCGCTGCGGCGAGGCTTTCGATTTCGGCGACCGACTTCTCGGTTCGCTGGCCGGCCTGTTCGACGACAGCCGCGGATTGACGCACCTGCCGGCCGATCTCCTCGACGGAAGCCGACAGCTCCTCGGCCGCGCTCGCCACCGCGTTCACGTTGCTGGAGGCCTGCTCGGTCGCGGTGGCGGCGGCGGCCGCGCGTCCATTGGCGTCTGACGCCACCCTGGTGATGGACTGGGCGGTCTCGCGCATCGCGCTTGCATTGGTGGTGACGGCGCGCAGGACGTCGCCGATCGCGCCGCGGAATTCTTCGACCGAGGTTTCGATGTGCCTGGCCCGCTCTTCGCGTGCCCTGGCGTCCTGCAGGACCTGCGAATTGAGATTGCGGTTGCGGCCCATCGCCTCCTGGAAGATGTGGATCGCCCGCGCCAGTGCGCCGATCTCGTCGGCGCGGTTGGCATGGGGAATCTCGACGTCCTCGTTGCCTTCGGCGACGCGCTTGATGGTGGCGGTGATCGCCGAAAGCGGCCGCGCGACCGAGCGGGCGATGATCACGACGCCGAAGCCGACCACGACCAGGGTCAGGCCGCCGAGACAGGTCAGCAGAAACGACATCGTGCGGTTGGTCTGGCCTTGCTGAGAGATCTGCTTGGCGCGCTCGGCATAGACCTTGGAGAGCGCCTCGAGATCCTTGTTCAGTGCGGAACGCACCGCGCGATTGGCATCGTTGTCGCCCCATTCGCGGCCTGCGGCGGCATTGATCTCGACCCCGCGACGAACCAGCTCCTTGCGGAAGTCGACGAACTGCTCGATGCGTTTCTTGAAGACAGCGAACTGCTGGGCGTCATCCACCTGGATGATCGACTCCCAGTTCTTGACCACCCTCAGGATCTGCTGGTTGAACTTGAGCAGCCCGTCGCCGAACTTCTTCACGGTGGCGGGCTCGGTGGACATATAGACGCCGCGGGATTCCATCACGACCGCGTAGACCAGCGAATTGACGCGCTCGACATTGAAGGCGGCCTGGTTGGCGGTTTCGATCGCCTCGGTCAGCTGCGCATTCCGCTGGGTGTTGTAGTAGGACAGCAGCGCGATGGCCGCGGTCAGAAGCGCGATCAGGGCGAAGGTCGAGTACAGCTTCGCCGCGAGCGAAAGCCGCGACATGAAAGCGAAGCCGGACGACGGGCTGGCGGAATTCGGCATTTCAGACATTGCACGGCCTTCTTCGAGAGGCCGGTCAGCACTGCCGGCCGCCCAAAAACCATGCAAAAGCTTCATGTATAAGTCATTAAATTTTCACCCGTTTCATTCCGCTCCGCGCAATTTGTATGATGATACCGTTCGGTGCGAAAGCCGATCCATGGGTGAGGGGCGGCGATAAATTATCTATAGATATCAATAGATTATATCTGGATCATCGGCCCGGATCGTCCGGACTGGCCGAGTTCGCGGGCGGGCGGCCGGTCTGTCTCGCGCTCTCTGGCACTGTCCGGTAATTAGGCACCCGTAGGCGGTCGACGGGCCGCGGGACCAAAAGACAGCCGCCTTGCATACAATCTTTCCTTCCGGTTTGCCGGTCTTCCGGCTGATAGTCTGGTGCTCGCCATCGCCCGTTGCGCTGGCCCGGAGCCGCCATGGTCCATCGCTGCACCCTCGGTGCCACCGCCTATGTCTTTGCCGACCTGCGCGATCTGCTGGCCAAGGCCACGCCGCCGCGCTCAGGTGACCGTCTGGCCGGAATCGCGGCCGAGAGCGCCGAACAGATGATCGCAGCGCGGATCGCGCTCGCCGACGTTCCGCTGAAGCAGTTCCTGCTTGAGGCGGTCGTTCCCTATGAAGACGACGAGATCACCCGCCTCATCGTCGACACCCATGACCGCTCCGCCTTCGCGCCGGTTGCCTCGCTGACGGTCGGCGCGTTCCGCGACTGGCTGTTGTCAGACGCGGCGACGACGGATGTGCTGGGCAAACTCGTGCGCGGCATCACGCCGGAAATGGCTGCGGCGGTTTCAAAACTGATGCGGAACCAGGACCTCATCCTGGTCGCGAAGAAATGCCGGGTGACATCTTCCTTCCGCAACACCATCGGCCTGCCCGGGCGCATGAGCGTGCGGCTGCAGCCCAACCATCCCTTCGACGACGCCAAGGGCATCACCGCCTCGATCCTCGACGGGATCATGCTGGGATCGGGCGACGCCTGCATCGGCATCAATCCGGCCAGCGACGATCCGGCCGTGATCGGCGGCTTGCTGCGGCTGCTCGACGAGATCATCGCCCGGCTGCGCATTCCGACCCAGGCCTGCGTGCTCACGCATGTGACGACGACGCTCGGCCTGATCGAGCAGGGTGTTCCGGTCGATCTGGTGTTCCAGTCGATTGCAGGTACCGAAGCCGCCAACCGCAGCTTCGGCGTCGATCTGGCGCTGTTGGGCGAGGCGCACGGGGCGGGACTGTCGCTGCGGCGCGGAACCATCGGCAACAACGTGATGTATTTCGAGACCGGGCAGGGCTCGGCGCTGTCGGCCAATGCCCATCACGGCGTCGACCAGCAGACCTGCGAAGCGCGCGCCTATGCGGTAGCCCGCGCGTTCGATCCGCTTCTGGTCAACAGCGTGGTCGGCTTCATTGGCCCGGAGTATCTTTATGACGGCAAGGAAATCATCCGCGCCGGGCTCGAGGACCATTTCTGCGGCAAGCTGCTCGGCCTGCCGCTCGGTGTCGACGTCTGCTACACCAACCACGCCGAGGCCGACCAGGACGACATGGACAATCTCCTGACGCTGCTCGCCGCCGCCGGGGTAACCTTCATCATGGGGGTTCCGGGCGCGGACGACGTCATGTTGAACTATCAATCCACCTCGTTCCATGACGCGCTCTATGTCCGCGATCTGTTCGGCCTGAAGCGGGCGCCGGAATTCGACGACTGGCTGCTCCGCACCGGCCTTGTCGACGCCGATTTTCGTCTTTCCGGGAACACCGGGCAGTTGCCCGATTTCGCATCGCGGCTGATCGCGTGAGGGCGGCCACGTCTGCCAGCGTGGTTTTTCGGCAACCATCCGGGGCTCAAATGATTGAGAAGACTGCCACAATATTGAGGAATTTCTGGCCGAGCGCTTGGAGCCGTGCTTAACTTTGTTCGGATGTTGCCGGATATCGCAGAGGAAATCTGATGAGAGCTGAGGGCATCGAGACGGTACGGCGTATTCTGTGCGTCTTTCCGCGCTACACGTCTTCGTTCGGTACGTTCGAATACGCCTATCCCCTGACCGACGGGGTGCAGGCCTTCATGCCGCCGCAGGGGCTGTTGCTGATCGCGGCCTATCTGCCGAAGAACTGGCCGGTCCGCTTCATCGACGAGAACATCCGCCCCGCCGCGAAGGAGGACTTCGAATGGGCGGAAGCCGTGTTCGTCAGCGGCATGCACATCCAGCGCCAGCAGATGAACGACATCTGCCGCCGCGCGCATGCCTTCGACCTGCCGGTGGCGATCGGCGGTCCCTCGGTCTCTGCCTGTCCGGACTATTATCCCTCGTTCGACTATCTCCATGTCGGCGAACTCGGCGATGCCACCGACGATCTGCTGATGCGGCTGGCGCGCGATCCCTCGCGGCCGGCGCAACAGGTGGTGCTCAAGACCAACGACCGCGTCGCCATGACCGATTTTCCGATCCCGGCCTATGAGCTGGCCGAGGTGAAACGATATTTCCTCGGCTCGATCCAGTATTCGAGCGGCTGTCCCTATCAGTGCGAATTCTGCGACATCCCGGGCCTCTACGGCCGTAATCCGCGGCTGAAGACGCCGCAGCAGATCATCGCCGAACTCGACCGGCTGCTCGAATGCGGGGTGACAGGCTCGGTCTATTTCGTCGACGACAATTTCATCGGCAACCGCAAGGCCGCGCTGGATCTGCTGCCGCACCTGGTCGAGTGGCAAAAGAAGACCGGCTATGTCATGCGGCTGGCCTGCGAGGCGACGCTCAACATCGCCAAGCGGCCCGAGATCCTCGAGAAGATGCGCGAGGCGTACTTCATCACGATCTTCTGCGGCATCGAGACGCCGGATCCCGACGCGCTGAAGGCGATGCAGAAGGACCACAACATGATGGTCCCGATCCTGGAGGGCGTGCGCACGATCAACTCCTATGGGATGGAGGTCGTTTCCGGCATCATCATGGGGCTGGATACCGACAAGCCCGAGACCGGCGACGCCCTTTTGAGCTTCGTCGAGCAGTCCAATATCCCGTTGCTGACGATCAACCTGCTGCAGGCGCTGCCGAAGACGCCGCTGTGGGATCGCCTGGCGAAGGAAAACCGGCTGATCGATGACGACAGCCGCGATTCCAATGTCGATTTCCTGCTGCCCTACGACCAGGTGGTCGATTCCTGGAAGAAATGCATGAAAGTCGCGTTCGAGCCGGAGAGACTCTATGCGCGCTACCAGCATCAGGTGGACTTCACCTATTCCAACCGGCTCAAGGTGCCGGTCACGCCCGAACAGAAGAGCTGGGCCAATATCAAGCGCGGCCTGACCATGCTCAAGAACATCTTCTGGAAGATCGGCGTGCTCGGCGACTACAGGAGGGTGTTCTGGAAGTTCGCGCTGCAGCGGTTGCGGCACGGCGACATCGAAGACCTGATCTCGGTGGCGCTGGTCGCGCACCATCTGATCACCTACGCGCGCCTCGCTTCGGTCGGGCACCATAACGCTTCCAACTACTCGATCCGGCTGCGCGAGGCCGCGGTCCCCGCCGAGTAACCCATGACGAAGACGCCGGCGCCATCGTCCCGCCCGCTGGCGGATCTGCGGGACTTGACGCCGGCGCGGGTCGGGCTCGGCCGCGCCGGCGCCAGCCTGCCGACCGAGGCGCTGCTTTCCTTTACGCTCGACCACGCCCGCGCCCGCGACGCCGTTCATGCCGCCTTCGATGCGCCCGCGATCGTCGCCGGCTTGCACGGTCTCGGCCTTGAAGCGGTCGAGGTTTCGAGCCGCGCCCGCGAGCGGACGGATTATCTGCGGCGTCCCGATCTTGGACGAACCCTCGACGAGACTTCGCAACACCGGCTGGCGGGCCATGGCGGCGGATGCCGGCTCGCCGTCGTCGTCGGCGACGGCCTGTCGCCGGCGGCGGTCAACGCGCACGCCGTTCCGCTCATCCACAGCCTTTTGCCGCGGCTTGCGATCGACGGCATTGAAATCGGCCGCGCCGTGGTCGCGAGCGGGGCGCGCGTTGCGCTGGGCGACGAGATCGGCGCCATGCTCGGCGCGCGCATGACCGTCATGCTGATCGGCGAGCGGCCGGGCCTGTCGGCGTCGGATAGTCTCGGGGCCTACCTGACCTTTGCGCCGGATATCGGCCGCACCGATGCCGAGCGCAATTGCGTCTCCAACATCCACAAGGCGGGGCTCGGCTATGACGAAGCCGCCTTCAGGATCGCGTGGCTGATCCGCGAGGGGCTGGCGCGCGGGCTGACCGGCGTCGGACTCAAGGATGAAAGCGGGGAATCGACGCCCCGGCCGATCGCCGCGAATTGAAGCGCCCCAGGGGACGTCACAAATCCGCGAATGGGGGGCTGATACCGCTGTATCGGCGGCGATTCTGCCCGGGGGCGGCGCGCTTGCGAGACGCCGTGAAGACCTGCTAAAGCGGTTCCGGCAAATTTATCTTATGTTTTCAAGGGCTAGCGCCAATCAAACACGGTCCGCCAAGGCCTCATTCGCGCCTCCGAATTTAAGCTATACAAATTGAGCTGATGTAAGGACTGGACAGGGCATGCTCGAAAAGAACAGCGACAGCGAGGTTCATGTCGAGAAGGTCGAACAGCGGCCGCCGGGCGCCAGCATCGCCTTCGGGCTGGAGCGGCTGGGGCTCATTGCCGTTCAGCGGCCGATCCTGTCCTGCATCATTCTCGTCGGCCTGTTCATCGCCGCGCTGTTCGGCATCGACCGCATCAAGATCGACGATTCCCTCAGCCAGCTGTTCCGCTCCAATTCCAAGGAATACCGGCAGTACGAGGCCGAGACCAAGCGCTTTCCGGCGGTCGAATTCGACGTGCTGGTCGTGGTCGAGGGCAAGACGCTGCTCAAGCGCGAAAACCTCGAAAAGCTGCGCGATCTGGTCACCGATCTGCAACTCGTCGATGGCACGCGCGGCCTGATCTCGCTGTTCTCGGCGCGCCAGGCGCCGGCGCCCGGCAAGCTGCCGGCGGCGCTGTTCCCCCAGGACCTGCCGAAGGGCGCCGACTACGACAAGTTCATCGAGACGGTCAAATCCAACGAGATCATCCGCGGCAAGCTCCTGTCAGAGGACGGTACGCTGGCGCTGATCGTGCTTTCGCTCGAACCGGACGTGGTCGCCAGCAACGGTCTCGCCAAGACGATCGGCGAGATTCGCAAATCGATGGCCGAGGACCTCAAGGGCAGCGGTCTTGCCGCGGAACTGTCGGGCGTTCCGGTGATGCAGCTCGAGATCCGCAACGCGGTGAAGCGGGACGGGCTGACCTACAACGTGCTGGGCATCCTCGCCGGCTGCATCATCGCGATCATCTTCTTCCGCAAGATATCGTTCATGGTCGTGGCCGCGTTCCCGCCGATCATCGCCATCGTGCTGGCGCTGGGGGGGCTCGGATGGGCCAATTTCAACCTCAACATGTTCCTGAACGTGATGACGCCGCTGATCATGGTCATCAGTTTCTCGGACTCGATGCAGCTGACATTCGCCGCGCGCGACCGCCTGATCGCGGGCCAGGACAAATACACCGCGTTCAAGAACGCCGTGCTGGTGGTCGGGCCGGCCTGCGTGCTCACCCACGGCACCGCCGGTATTTCGTTCATTGCGCTGCAATTCTCCAACTCCGACCTGATCCGCAAATTCGGCGAAGCCGGGCTTGCCGCCACCATCATCGCGCTGATCGCGGTGCTCTCGCTGGTGCCGGTATTCGGGGTGCTGCTGGTTCGCAACGAGAAGATCTTCGCGGTGAAATTCCAGGGCGCCGACGCCGGCGTCCAGATGCTGCGCAACTTCTGCTACTGGATCGCGGTGCGCATGGTGAGCCGGCCAGGCCTGTTCAGCCTGATCGCGGTGCTCTTCGTCGGCGGTCTTTCGGTGATCTACGCCAATCTCGAGCCGCGTTACCGGCTCGCCGATCAGGTGCCGGACAAGCAACAGGCGGTGGCGGCAAGCGGGCGTCTGGATGCCAAACTCACCGGCGCCAACGCGATCGACGTGCTGATCGAATTCCCCAAGGGCGCCTCGCTGTACGCGCCGGAAACGCTGCAGACCATCGCCGACGTCCACGCCACGGTGGAGAAGCAGCAGGGCGTCGGCAACGTCTGGTCGCTGGAGACGCTGCGGCGCTGGCTGGCGGAAAAGGCCGGCAGCAGCAGCGTCGCGACCCTGAAGGAATATGTCGACGTGATTCCCAAATATCTGGTGCGGCGTTTCATTTCCGCCGACCAGGATGCGGTGGTGGTGTCGGGCCGGGTGCCCGATCTCGATTCAAGCCAGATTCTTCCCGTGGTCGAGAATCTCGATCACGCGCTGGACGCGGTGCGTCAGGCGCATCCCGGCTACGAGATCGCCGTCACCGGCCTGTCGGCGATCGCCGCCCGCAACAGCGCCAACATGATCGAGAAGCTCAATCGCGGGCTGACCATCGAGTTCGCGCTGGTTGCCGTCTTCATCGGGCTGGCGTTCCGTTCGGTGGTGGTGATGTTCTCCTGCATCCTGCCGGGCATCTTCCCCGTGGTGCTGTCGGGCACGGTGCTGTGGCTGCTCGGGGAGGGGCTGCAATTCGCCAGCGTGGTGGCGCTGACGGTTTCGTTCGGGCTCGGCCTGAGCGCGACGATCCACTTCCTCAACCGGCTCCGGCTCGAATCGAGGCCAGGCGTCAGTCCGGAACTGGCGGTCGAGCGCGCCACCGTGCTGGTCGGGCCGGCGCTGATCCTGACCACGGTGGTGCTGGCCTGCGGGCTGGTGGTGACGGTGTTTTCCGACCTGCCGTCGCTGCGCCTGTTCGGTTGGCTCAGCGCTTTCTCGATGGTCGCGGCGCTGATCGCGGATCTGTTCATCCTGCGGCCGACATCGATGTTCCTGATCAACCTGTCGCAGCGGATTCGCGGAACCCATGGTCACGCAAAGCCGGCGGAGGAAGGCGGCGCGAACGGGTAGGGGCATCCGGACCGGAAGGGAGACGTTGGCGCGGAGCGGAAGCCGGTTTTGCCTTCGGACAAACGCGCAGCGTCTGCCCGCAGGTCATGCTCAAACGAAAGAAGGTGCGGCCGTCAGCTCTTCACCATCGTGATGCTGACGCCTCTGATCTCGCCCTTGGAGCTGATCTGCACCGTCTGCTTGTTGCCGGTGGTCTGCAAGGTCAGGTTGGCGGCAAATCCGTTGGCCTCGACGAACACCTCGATCCGTCCGCCGCCCGCGGTGCCCTGCAGATTGCCGAACACGTTGCGGCTGGCCTCGCTCCAGTTGCCGGAGATCCGGTCACCCTGGCTCCTGACATCGCTGGTCAGATCGAACTTATAGCTGTCGCTGGCGCATTTGAGCGTTTGCTTCAAGCCCAGCCCGGAGCCGTCGACAACGTAGTCGGCCTTGCAGCGGATGCGCTCCGTCGTTCCGTCGGAAAGCGCCACCGTGCCGTTGCCGGACCATGCGCCGTTAAAGCCGATGAACGGGCCGGACTGGGCTTGGCTCGCCGTCACCGACAGCATGAGAACGGCGCCGACGCCAGCAGCCTTGATTGCCTGTCCGAACAAGCTGGAGCCAAACAGTTTCATTCGCGTTTTCCCTCAAATTGACGTTCTCACGAGAGATACGTCTCGCCGCATCGAAGATTTAGTGTCGCCGCAGTGTGTTAGGTTCAAATGACAGATCGAACGGCCGCGGTTGCGCCGGTCGGTTCGCCAGTACTGATCGGATATCCATAGATACACAATCTGGGTGAGGCTGGCGAACCGCTTTTTCACCTCAGCGAAAATTGGAACAGCCTCGGTTTTCGTCAAGCCGGGCTTCGCCGAATTGTTCCGGGCGTGGCCCATTCGCAACAAATTCGGAATACCATGAGCCAGCAAATAATTCCTTGAAATCAACCGGTTAATGACACCATTAAACTAATTCGTGGAGCATCTCAATTCCGCCGCAAGCGCCGCAAATTTGGCCGCATTTACCGGCGCTTCTGGTTACCTCGTTGCCGCAATTCGCGGCGTTTGCAATTCGACCAGTCGGTCCCGGTCATGCCTTGCGTTATGCGGGATTGGAATTCGCTGCCGTCAGAATGAAGGAACACGATGCGTAAATTTTCCCTGGCACTCATCCTGTTGTCGCTATCGGTTTCCACCGGTGCCATCGCCGAGACGCCGCCGGCGCAGCGCAGCGGCACGGCGGAAGAGCAGGCGGCCTGTACGCGCGACGTTCAGCGCTACTGCCGTCCGGTGATCGACCAAGGCGATTTCACCATTCTGGCGTGCCTGCAGCAGAACCGTCCGAAATTGACCAAGGCCTGCGACCTGGTCCTGAAAGACCACGGGCAATAGAGGCGCGCTTCCGGCAACCGTCGCCGCGGGCCCATTATTGGGTTAATGGGCCTGTTTTTGGCTTGATTTAGGCTCGCCGGGACACCGCAGACAGCATTGGTTTTGGTATCGTATTCCCCTATATGGGGTTCGCGATCCCTACGCGCGCGCGGGCCGTTCCGCGCGGGCGAAATCATTGTTTGAGCGAATAGCCGGTTGCTGATGACGAGCGCGAGCGAACTAAGATCCGGCAAGACGCACCGCGACGAGAACTTTCCGGTCGCGTCGTGGATCATCCATCCGCGTCACCGGGCGCTAATTCTCAGCTTCTACAATTTCGTCAGGACCGCCGACGACATCGCCGATCACGCCACGCTTCCCGGAGAGGAAAAGCTCAGGCTTCTCGATCTCTTCGAAGCCGAACTGCTGGGCCAGGGCGACAGCCAGCCGGAGGCGGTCAATCTGCGGCGCGCGCTGGCGGAGCGTTCGATGCCGCCGCGGCACGCGCTCGATGTCCTCGTCGCCTTCCGGATGGATGTGACCAAGCTTCGCTACGAGAACTGGGACGAAGTGATCCACTACTGCCGCTATTCGGCGATGCCGGTTGGCCGTTTCATGCTCGACGTCCATGGCGAGAGCAAATCGACCTGGGCGGCCTCGGACGCGCTCTGCGCCGGTCTGCAGATCAACAATCATCTGCAGGACTGCGGCAAGGACTATCGCAACCTCAATCGCGTCTATCTGCCGCGCGATGCGCTGGCGGCCGTCGGCGCCTCGATCGAGGCGCTCGGCGAGGGACGGTCCTCGCCGCAGCTTCTGCAATGCCTGCATGCGCTCGCGGTGCGAACCGAGGCTCTGCTCGATGAAAGCAAGTCGCTCAGCGCCGAGGTCAAGGATTTCCGGCTCGGGCTCGAGATCTCCGTGATCCAGGCTTTTGCCGAAAGGATCGTTCACCTGCTGAAGCTGCGCGATCCCCTGAGCGAGCGGGTGCATCTCAACCCGCTCGAACTGCTGGGCCACAGCCTCGCTGGAATGGCCGGCGAGATGACCCGGCGGGCGGTGGGACGCCGGCCCGTATCGAAGCCGGCGGCCGGCGCATGACGCTCGAGGCGGCGGCAGCCAACCCGAGTGACGGGACAACCGCGTCCGGCAGCTCGTTCTACGCGGCGATGCGCATCCTGCCGCGCGAGCAGCGCGAGGCGATGTTTCAGATCTACAGCTTCTGCCGGCACGTCGACGACATCGCCGATTCCGACGGGCCGCGGCCCGAGCGGCTCAAGGCGCTGCAGCAATGGCGCGACGATATCGACGCGCTGTACCAGGGCCATCCGCCGCCGCGGTTGCGCGATTATGTCGCTTCCGTCCGCAAATTCGATCTGAAGCGCGAGGATTTTCTGGCTATCGTCGACGGCATGGAGATGGACGTGCCGCAGGATATCCGCGCCCCCGATCTGGCGACGCTCGATCTGTATTGCGACCGCGTGGCGAGCGCGGTCGGGCGGCTGTCGGTACGGGTGTTCGGGCTTCCGGAAGCCGACGGCATCCAGCTCGCGCATCATCTCGGCCGCGCGCTGCAATTGACCAACATCCTGCGCGACATCGACGAGGATGCGGGCCTCGGTCGGCTGTACCTGCCGCGCGAAAGCCTGCTGCTTGCCGGCATCACCAGCGACGATCCGGCGAGAGTGAGCGCCGAGCGGACGCTGCCCAAAGTGTGCCTGCCGCTCGCCGAGCGGGCCAAAATGCATTTCCAGAAGGCCGATGAAATCATGAACCGCAACAGGCGGCGCGCGGTACGCGCGCCGAGGATCATGTCGAAATATTATCGCGCGATACTTGATCTTCTCGTCGCACGCGGATTTGCAGCCCCCCGCGCGCCGGTCCGCATCAACAAGATGGCCCGCATCGCCATTGTCCTCCGCTACGCGTTCATCTGATGCCAAACACCGTTCATATCATCGGCGCCGGAATATCGGGCCTCTCGGCCGCCGTTCGGCTGGCCAATGCCGGTTTCACGGTGCACGTCCACGAGGCGACGCAGCAGGCCGGCGGCCGTTGCCGGTCCTATTTCGATGCCGCGACCAATCTGACCATCGACAACGGCAACCATCTGCTGCTCTCGGGCAACCGCCACGCGCTGGCCTACGCCCGCTTGATCGGCACCGAGGCGGGGCTGGTCGGGCCGAAGCGCGCCCAGTTTCCATTCGTCGATCTCGGCACCGGGCAGCGCTGGCAGCTCGACCTCGGCGAGAGCCGGCTGCCGCTGTGGGTGTTCGACGAGTCGCGCCGGGTGCCCGACACGAGCGTGCGCGATTATCTGGCATTGATGCCGCTGATCTGGGCAGCCCAGAGCAAGCTGGTCGGCAAGGCGATCCCCTGCGAGGGGACGCTGTACCAGCGGCTGGTGCAGCCGCTGCTGCTGGCGGCGCTGAACGTCGACCCGCCCGAGGGCTCGGCCGGGCTCGCCGGCGCCGTGGTGCGCGAGACCCTGCTGGCGGGCGGCCAGGCCTGCCGGCCGCTGATCGCGCGCGAGGGCCTGAGCGCGGTGCTGGTCGAGCCCGCGGTCAAGCTGCTGCAGGACAAGGGCGCCGGCGTCCGGTTCGGACACGAGCTGCGCGAGTTCGGCATGGCCTCGGGCAGCGTCGGCGAATTGAAGTTTGGCGGCGACACCGTTGCCATCGGCCCGGACGACGCCGTGATCATGGCGGTCCCGCCGCGGCCGGCGGCGTCGCTGCTGCCGGGGCTGAAGACGCCGACCAAATTCCGCGCGATCGTGAACGCGCATTTCCGCTTCGATCCGCCCAAGGACATGCCGCCGCTTATCGGGGTTGTCGGGGGCCTCGTGGAATGGCTGTTCGCGTTCCCGCAGCGCCTGTCGGTCACCATCAGCAACGGCGACCGGCTGGTCGACATGCCGCGCGAGGAACTCGCCCAGGCGATCTGGCGGGACGTCTGCAAGGCGGGGGGCGTGCAGGGCGACCTGCCGCCCTGGCAGATCGTGCGCGAACGCCGTGCGACGTTCGAGGCCACGCCGGAGCAGAATGCGCTGCGGCCGGGCCCGGCAACCGCATGGAAAAACCTGTTTCTCGCCGGCGACTGGACTGATACGGGGTTGCCGGCAACCATCGAGGGGTCGGTGCGGTCGGGAAACCGTGCCGCCGACCTCGTGCTTGCCATGCGGCGGTCCTGACCGCGGCTTCGTCTTGAAGCGGAGCGAAGAACGGCTCGCGTCAGGAAAGCGCGTCAATTCAAGGATCTAGAGCGGCTTTTGGGTTTAACCTAGCAAGGCAAATACAGGAAATGTCGAGCCTGATGCATTCCGTCGATAAGTCAGCTGGAATCGAACCCGGCCAAGCAGCCGGTCAAACCCTGGAGACGAGCATCGCGTCGGCGACGCGCGCGCTGCTCGGCTATCGGCAGGCGGACGGCCACTGGGTGTTCGAACTCGAAGCCGACTGCACGATCCCGGCCGAATACGTGTTGCTTCGCCATTACTTGGGCGAGCCGGTTGACGCGGTGCTGGAAGCCAAGATCGCCAATTATTTGCGTCGCGTGCAGGGTGCCCATGGCGGCTGGCCGCTGGTGCACGACGGCGATTTCGACATGAGCGCCAGCGTGAAAGCCTATTTCGCGCTGAAGATGATCGGCGATTCCGCCGATGCGCCGCACATGGCGCGTGCGCGCGAGGCGATCCGTTCGCGCGGCGGCGCCATCCACAGCAACGTTTTTACCCGCTTCATGCTGGCGATGTTCGGGGTGATGACCTGGCGCAGCGTGCCGGTGTTGCCGGTCGAGATCATGCTGCTGCCGATGTGGTCGCCGTTCCATATCAACAAGATCTCGTATTGGGCGCGCACCACGATCGTGCCGCTGATGGTGCTGGCCGCGCTGAAGCCGCGCGCGAAAAACGAAAGCGGCATCGGCATCGACGAATTGTTCCTGCAGGCCCCGCATTCGATCGGAATGACGGCGAAGGCGCCGCATCAGAGCTGGGGATGGTTCATGCTGTTCCGCGGGCTCGACAGCGTCTTGCGGGTGATCGAGCCGTTGTTTCCGAAGAAGCTGCGCGCGCGGGCGATCGATGCGGCCGTGGCCTTCATCGAGGAGCGGCTCAACGGCGAAGACGGTCTCGGCGCGATCTATCCGCCGATGGCCAACGCTGTGATGATGTACGAGGTGCTCGGCAAGGGAGCGGATTATCCGCCGCGCGCCCTGACGCGACGGGGCCTCGACAGGCTGCTGGTGATCGGCGAGGACGAGGCCTACTGCCAGCCCTGCGTCTCGCCGGTGTGGGACACCTCGCTGACCTGTCATGCGCTGCTGGAAGCCGGCGGCGAGGCGCTGGGCCCGGCCAAACAGGGTCTCGAATGGCTGAAGCCGAGGCAGGTGCTGGACCTCAAGGGCGACTGGGCGGTGAAGCGCCCCGATCTGCGCCCCGGCGGCTGGGCGTTCCAGTACAATAACGACTACTATCCCGACCTCGACGACACCGCGGTCGTGGTGATGGCGATGGATCGCGCGCAGCGCGCCGAGGGGAGCCATCAGTACGATGCCGCGATCGCCCGCGGCCGCGAATGGATCGAGGGCATGCAGAGCCGCGACGGTGGCTGGGCCGCCTTCGACGTCGACAATCTCGAATATTACCTCAACAACATTCCGTTCTCCGACCATGGCGCGCTGCTTGACCCGCCGACCGAGGACGTCACCGCGCGCTGCATCTCGATGCTGGCCCAGCTCGGCCAGACCGTGGAGGGCAGCAAGGTGGTGGCGGACGGGGTCGCCTATCTCAGGCGCACCCAGCTCGCCGAGGGGTCGTGGTATGGCCGCTGGGGGCTGAACTACATCTACGGCACCTGGTCGGTGCTGTGCGCGCTCAACGCCGCCGGCGTCGACCACCAGGACCCGATGATCCGCAAGGCGGTGGACTGGCTGGTTTCGATCCAGAACCAGGACGGCGGCTGGGGCGAGGACGCCACCAGCTACAAGCTCGACTATCGGGGTTTCGAGGGCGCCCCGACGACTGCCTCGCAAACGGCATGGGCCTTGCTTGGTCTGATGGCGGCGGGCGAGGTCGGGCATCCGGCGGTCGCCCGGGGGGTGCAGTGCCTGATAGACACACAGAGCCAAAAAGGGCTCTGGGACGAGCAGCGCTACACCGCAACGGGCTTTCCGAGGGTGTTTTATCTGCGCTATCATGGCTATGCGAAGTTCTTTCCGCTCTGGGCGCTGGCGCGTTATCGGAATCTCAGGAACACCAACAGCAGGGTGGTAGGGGTCGGAATGTGAAATTGGGGGCGGGGGACGGCAGATCCGCGGGCAGTCGAATTGACCCGAGGCCGGTATTGATCGTGACTGGTCTGGTCCAGGAGGCCCGTATCGCGGCCGGGCCAGGGATGACGGTTATCTGCAGCAGTAGCGATCCGCGGCAATTGCGGGCGCTGCTCACGGTGTTCGATCCCACCACGATCAGGGGCGTCATCAGCTTCGGCGTTGCCGGCGGGCTGGATCCTTCGCTGAAATCGGGCGACGTGGTGGTGGCCACCGAAGTCCTCGCCGGTGACACCCGCTGGCTGGCCGGCCTTCCGCTGAACGAGGAGATGATCGCCAGCGTCGCCCTGGGGCGCCGGCGCGTGGTCAGGGGCAGCCTTGCGGGGGCGGAGCAGGTGGTCGCCGCCCGGCACGTCAAGGCCGCGCTGCACTCGGAAACGGGCGCTGCCGCCGTCGACATGGAGAGCCATATCGCAGCCGCCTACGCCGCCGAATCCGACCTTCCATTTGCCGCGCTGCGCGTCATCGCCGACCCCGCCAGCCGGGCGTTGCCGGCGCTGGCGATGTCGGCGATCAAGCCGAACGGCGATATCGATCTGCGCAAGGTGCTGCGCGGGGTGGCGCGCAACCCGATGACGCTGCGCGCGCTGGTCTCGACCGGAATCGATTTCAACCGCGCGCTGCGCTCCTTACGCGGCTGTCGAGGCTTTCTGCTCGGCGGCGAGGGCCTCGTCGCGGCGGATCTCTGACAGGCGCTTCTGCACCTCCGACGAGAAGATGTACTGCGCCGGGCGCTGCTTGCTGAGATCGATCTCGGGCGCCATCGGCCCGTTGGTCCGTACGCCGCGCAGCGCCACCCACATCGCCTTCAGCGGATTGTCGAGCGCAGCCTTCGCCGCGGTCGGCTCGTAGCCGCAATGCGCCATGCAGTCGGCGCACTTCTCGTACTTGCCGGTGCCGTAGGTCTCCCAGTCCGTCGTCTCCATCAGCTCCTTGAAGGTCTTGGTGTAGCCTTCGCCGAGCAGGTAGCAGGGCTTCTGCCAGCCGAAGATGTTGCGCGCCGGCATGCCCCACGGCGTGCATTCGTAGTTCTGGTTGCCGGCCAGGAAGTCCAGGAACAGGCCGGAATGCATGAAGTTCCACTTCTTGCCCTTGCCGAGCGCGAACACGTCGCGGAACAGCTTCTTGGTCTTGGTGCGGTTGAGGAAGTGCTCCTGGTCGGGCGCGCGCTCATAGGCGTAGCCCGGCGACATCGACACGCCGACGCCGAGCTCGGTGGTGAAGTCGAGGAACTTGGCGATCTCTTCCGCCGGATGGCCGTCGAAGATCGTGGCGTTGACGTTGACGGTGAAGCCGCGGGCCTTCGCCGCCTTGATCGCGGAGACCGCGCGCTCGAACACGCCCTTCTGCGAGACGGCCTTGTCGTGATGGTCCTTGAGGCCGTCCAGATGCACCGAGAAGAACAAATAGGGCGACGGTTCGAACAGATCGAGCTTCTTTTCCAGGAGCAGCGCATTGGTGCACAGCGAGACGAATTTCTTGCGCGCCACGAGGCCACGCACGATCTCGCCGATCTCCTTGTGGATCAGCGGCTCGCCGCCGGGGATCGCCACCATCGGCGCGCCGCATTCGTCGGCGGCATCCCAGCATTCCTGCGCCGACATGCGGCGGTTGAGGATGGCATCGGGGTAGTCGATCTTGCCGCAGCCGACGCAGGCAAGGTTGCAGCGGAACAACGGCTCCAGCATCAGCACCAGCGGATAGCGTTTCCGCCCCATCAGCTTCTGCTTCATGAGATAGCCGCCGATGCGCAGTTCCTTGAAGAAGGGTATTGCCATTACAGGATTTCTTTCTGGACAAACGAGAGAGTGGATCAGCCTGCCGCCAGTTCAGCCGGAAGCCGGAATTCGATATTTTCTTCACGCCCGGGCAGGATCGACACCTTCACCGGCCCGATCCGCCGCAACGCCTCGATCACGTCATCGACCAGCACCTCCGGTGCCGAGGCACCTGCGGTGATGCCCACGGCCCTGGCATCCTCCAGCCAGTCCGGGTTCAGTTCGCTGCCGTCGGCAATGAGATAACTCGCGACACCGGCTTCGGTGCCGATTTCGCGCAGCCTGTTCGAATTGGAACTATTGGTAGCCCCCACTACCAGGATGACGTCCACGAGCTTGCTGAGGTCCCTTACCGCAGATTGGCGGTTCTGTGTCGCATAGCAGATATCCCGGATGTCGGGGCCTTGAATATCTGTAAAACGCTGCTGGAGGGCCGCGATAATGTCCTTGGTGTCGTCCACGCTCAGGGTGGTCTGGGTAATGTAGGCGACGGGGGTATCCCGGGGTAGGGTCAGCGCCGCGACGTCGTCGACGTTCTGGACCAGCAACACCGGACCTGGAACCTGGCCCATGGTTCCCTCGACCTCGGGATGCCCGGCATGGCCGATCAGGACCAGCGCCCGGCCTTTCGACATGTACCGCTTGCCCTGGTTATGGACCTTGGTCACCAGCGGGCAGGTGGCGTTGAGGACCGGCAGGCCGCGCGCGGCGGCTTCCTCCTCCACCGTCCGCGCGACGCCGTGGGCGCTGAACACGGTGACCGCGAGGGGAGGCACTTCCGACAGGTCCTCGACAAAGATCGCGCCCTTGTTCTTGAGGCTTTCGACCACGTATTTGTTGTGTACGATCTCATGCCGCACATAGACCGGCGGGCCGTATTTCTCGAGCGCGCGCTCGACGATCTCGATCGCACGCACGACACCCGCGCAAAAGCCGCGCGGCTGGGCAAGATACACTTCCATGGGACGCCCGTTACGCAAGTTGCACCAATCTCATTTCCGCATGTCTCCAGCTGGGATACCTGCAATATCCACACCATCCCTGCTCGCGCATCCGCCCTGTCCCCAGGCGCATGGAGGCACAGCGCTTTGTGTCAAAAAACGGCCCGCTAGGAAAGCCGGGTACCGAACACGGCCGACCAAAAGACAGTGAGGTTAATGCAGGTACTATAATACTTTATTTCGAAAATGAGGGCAATAAAGCTTGAAAACCCTCACTTGTTCGTCACTTTACCGCCAGCCGAAGCGGTCTATACCAGCCTCTCAGCGCGGTATCGGCGCCGCCCTGTTCCCGTGCCTCCAGGGAAACATTAAAAAGCAACATTAGATCGGCTTGTGGAACTCCGGTAGGGAGCGGGCGTTTCCCGCCGCGCCGCGCCGTTCAAATTAGAAAGAAAGAATGTGCTGACCAGCATTGTCGTTTCGATTGTCAAAGCCTGCACGCGGTTTGCTTCTCTTACGGTCCTGGTCGCACTCATTCTTGCGATAGCGGCGGGCTACTACACGGCCCGGCACTTCTCCATCAACACCGACATCAACACGCTGATTTCGTCCAATCTGGATTGGCGCAAACGCGACAACCAGTTCGGCCAGGCCTTCGACCGCGATCGGACCATTCTGGCGGTCGTGGAGGCCCCGACGCCGGAATTGACCAGCGTGGCGAGCAGGGCGCTGGCCGAGCGGCTGTCGGGCGATAAGAAGAACTTCGAATCGGTCCAGCCGCTCGGCTCCGGAGAATTCTTTGAAAAGAACGGGCTACTGTTCCTGCCCGTGGCCGAGGTCGGCCAGCTCACTGGACAGTTCGAATCGGCCGCTCCCCTGATCGAAATCATGGCCGGCGATCCCTCGATCCGCGGATTGACCGGCGCGCTGGAAACCGGGCTCGCTGGCGTCAAGCGCGGACAGGTCAAGCTTGACGGAACCGCGCGGCCCTTCAACCTGATCGCCCAGACGGTCGAGAGCGTGTTGAACACGGGTTCGGCGACCTTCTCCTGGCGCGAACTCACCAGCGACAAGCCTCTGGCGGATTCCGACCGCCGGGCCTTCATCGAGTTCAAACCGGTGCTCGACTTCAACGCGCTGGAGCCGGGCAAGGCGGCGACCGACGCCATCCGCCAGGCGGCCAACGACCTGCATTTCGCCAGCGAATATGGCGCGCGGGTCCGGCTCACCGGGCCGGTTCCGATCGCGAACGAGGAATTCGCCACCGTCCAGGACGGCGCCATCAGGAACGGAATCGGCACCGTCATCGTCGTGCTGTTCATTCTCTGGATGGCGCTGCATTCGCCGAAGATCATCTTTGCGGTGTTCGCCAACCTCTTCATCGGCCTTTCCATCACCACCGCCGCGGGCCTGATGATGGTGGGATCGCTGAACCTGCTTTCGATCGCGTTCGCCGTCCTGTTCGTCGGCCTGGGCGTGGATTTCGGCATCCAGTATAGCGTTCGTTACCGCTCCGAGCGCTTCAAGGGCAACGATCTGAGGGCGGCGCTGGTGCAGGCGGCCGAACGCTCCGCGGTACCGCTGTCCTTGGCCGCGATGGCCACCGCGGCCGGATTCCTCTCGTTCCTGCCGACCGACTACAAGGGCATTTCGGAACTCGGCGAGATCGCCGGCGTCGGCATGCTGGTGGCCTTCACCACCAGCATTACCGTGCTGCCCGCGATCCTGAAGCTGCTCAATCCGCCAGGCGAAATGGAGCCGGTCGGCTATGCGTTCCTGGCGCCGCTCGATCGTTTTCTCGAAGATCATCGCGTCGTCATCATCGTCGGCACGCTCCTGATCGCGGTCGCCGGGCTGCCGCTGCTCTACTTCCTCCGCTTCGACTTCAACCCGATCAATTTGCGCAGTCCCCAGGTCGAATCGATCGCGACCTTTCTCGATCTGCGAAAGGACCCGAACACCGGCGCCAACGCCATCAACGTGCTGACCAACTCGGACGAGGACGCCAGGAAGATCGCAGCCCGGCTGGAGAAGGTGCCCGAAGTGCTGCGCGTGATGTCGCTGGAAACCTTCGTGCCGGAAGACCAGCCGGCAAAACTGAAGCTGATCGCGCAGGGAGCCAAGGTACTTGATCCTGCGCTCAACCCCGATTCGATCGACGACCCGCCGTCGGATGCGGAGAACGTCGACGCGCTGAAGGGATCGGCGGCGAGCCTGCGCAAGATCGCGGGCGATGCCAAGGGGCCGGGCGCGGTGGCGTCGCGGCGGCTGGCCGATGCGTTGTCGAAACTCGCCGATTCGAACGAGGCCACCCGCAACAAGACCCAGGCCATTTTCATCAACCCGCTGAAGGTAGTGCTCGACCAGCTCAAGAACTCGCTGCAGGCCCAGCCGGTCAGCCTGAAGACGCTGCCGCCGGACCTGGTCGCGCAGTGGAAGACCAAAGACGGCCTGCAGCGCGTCGAGGCGTTGCCACGCGGCGATCCCAACGACAACGATACGCTGCGCAAGTTCGCCGCCGCCGTGCTCGATGCCGAGCCGAACGCGATCGGCGGGCCGGTTTCGATTCTCAAATCCGGTGACACCGTCGTGAGGGCGTTCATCCACGCCGGCATCACGGCGCTGCTCGTGATCGGCTTCCTGCTCTGGCTGGCGCTGCGACGGATGACCGACGTGTTGCTGACGCTGGTGCCGCTATTGGTGGCGGGCGCGGTGACGCTAGAAATCTGCGTGCTGATCGGACTGCCGCTCAACTTCGCCAACATCGTGGCCCTGCCGCTGTTGCTCGGCGTCGGTGTCGCTTTCAAGATCTACTATGTCACGGCCTGGCGATCGGGCAGGACCAACCTGCTGCAGTCGAGCCTGACGCGGGCGATCTTCTTCAGTGCGATGACGACGGCGACCGCGTTCGGAAGCCTGTGGCTATCCAGTCACCCGGGAACCGCGAGCATGGGCAAGCTGCTGGCGCTCTCCCTCGTCACCACGCTCGCGGCCGTGTTGCTGTTTCAGCCGGCTCTAATGGGTAAACCCCGCGATGTCGGGGAGTAGGCAGATATCGCCCACGGGATCGGCGGGCTGACCCGCCGCCTGTTTCTGCCCCTTGGGTGCCGGGCTGACCGATCCGGTGGTCTTGGGCATCGCTGCTGTCTTGGCGGCGGCGGTTTTGGGCGGCGCGACCGCAGTCTTCGGTCCGCCCTTGGCCATGCTGTTGGCGGGACTCGAGGGAATCGGGCCCGCGACGCGGCTCCAGGTTTCGCCGCCGCAGAGAAAGCCGAGCACGCAGCCCTGGATCTCCATATGGTCAGGGTCGACCGGCTTGATCGTCGAACTGTACAATTGCCCGTCCTTGGCGTTGTAGACTTGGCCTTCCCATTGATCGACGCCTGGCTTCTTCTTCATGGCGAGCAGGATCGGCATGCCGAGGCTCGGCCTGTTCTGTTTTGAGACATCCGGATTATGAATGTCGCGACCACCCGGCTTCTGTTCCCAGGCAACAACTCCCCACATGTCGCCATTGCATTCTGCAACCCGGATGTTGGCGACGCCGTCCGCGACTTTCCAGTCGCCGGTGGGATCGAGCGCGAAGGCCGGCGCAAGGCCTGTCGCCAAAATTATTCCTGAATATACTACTCTACGCATGATGTGTCGGGGGCAGTGCAACATGGTTTGGACCTATGCTTAAGTAGTGTTCTGAACGGAGGCAAAACGCCGCAATGGGCGTTTTGACTTGACGAATTCAGTTGACGAAATGGCCATCAACCGAAGTATGTAGCTGATGCTATATTCAAATCTAGACGTTTCCGAGATGTTTGTGGACCGCCAGGCGCAGCGCAGTTCCATGCATGCGCGCCACTTAAATGAGCAACTGGTGAGGGTGCTCAAAACCATCGGTTACGACGTCGGATTTCAGAAGGGGCAAGGCCAGTACCTCTATGATCGCGAAGGGGCGCGCTATCTGGATCTACTGAGCGGTTTTGGCGTTTTTGCGATTGGCCGGAACCACCCGGCTCTGCGGCAGGCCCTGAAGAGCGTGCTCGACAGCGACCTGCCCAATCTCGTGCAGCTCGACGTGTCGACGCTCGCCGGCGTGCTCGCGGAACGCCTGCTTAAATTCGTGCCGTATCTGGACAAGGTGTTCTTCGCCAATTCCGGCGCGGAGACGGTCGAGGCCGCCATCAAGTTCGCCCGCGGCGCCACGGGGCGTCCCGGCATCGTCTATTGTGCCCACGCCTTTCATGGCCTGTCCTACGGCGCGCTGTCGCTGACTGACGATCCCAATTTCCGCGCCGGCTTCGAGCCGCTGCTGCCGGGGTGCACACCAATCCCTTTTAACGATCTCGCAGCGCTGGAGCAGGCGCTGTCGTCGCGCGAGGTCGCGGCCTTCATCGTCGAGCCGATCCAGGGCAAGGGCGTCAACATGCCCACCGACGAGTTCCTGCCGGGCGCGGCCGCGCTGTGCAAGAAATACGGCACGCTGTTCGTCGCCGACGAAATCCAGACCGGGATCGGCCGCACCGGGCGCTTCCTCGCGGTCGAGCACTGGAACGTCGAACCCGACATGGTGCTGATCGCGAAAGCGCTGTCGGGCGGCCACGTTCCGGTCGGCGCGCTGCTGACCCGCAAATCGATCTTCGACAAGATCTTCAACCAGATGGATCGCGCGGTCGTGCATGGCTCGACGTTCGCGAAGAACGATCTGGCGATGGCGGCCGGCATCGCCACGCTCGAGGTGATCGAGTCCGAAAAACTGATCGAGGCCGCCGCCAAGCGCGGCGCCGAACTCCGGCTGGCGCTGACCCGGATGGTCCCCGGCTATGAACTGATGAAGGAAGTGCGCGGCAAGGGACTGATGATCGGCGTCGAGTTCGGCCCGCCGAAATCGCTGCGGCTGAAGGCGTCCTGGAGCGTGCTGGAAACCGCCAACAAGGGCCTGTTCTGCCAGCTCATCACCGTGCCGCTGTTCAAGGATCACAAGATCCTGACACAGGTCTCCGGCCACGGCAGCCATACGATCAAACTGTTGCCGCCCCTGACCATCACCGAGCAAGACTGCAACTGGATCGAGACCGCGTTCGACACCGTGATCGCCTCCAGCCACAAGGTCCCCGGCGCGATCTGGTCGCTCGGCAAGACGCTGGTCGACAACGCGGTGCGCAAGTCGGCGTAACGACGCTCTCGTCGTCCCTGCGAAAGCAGGGACCCATAACCACAGCTATTTGTTGGAGCGAAAGCCGGCAGTCACCTTGTCAAAAGGGCGAGGCCGCGGCGTATGGGTCCTTGCTTTCGCAGGGACGACGAAAGGGATTGCGGAGTCGCTCCGGACCACACGACAGTTCAGGACTCACCCCATGCTCGTCTTCATCGCCGTCTGGAACTTGTCGCTGAATTCGGCGAGTTCGTCGGCGGCGATATCGCTCACTGCCCAGTAGTTCAGCCCGCCCTCGCTCCAGCTCCGGACGTTGAACCCCTGGAAGGTTTCGGTCCGCGCCGCGCGGGTCTCGGTGCTCGCGGTTTGCGCCACGAACAGATTGATGACGTGCAGGCGGCGGCGGTAGACGATGGCGCCGACGGGGCGGGCGTCGATGTAATCGAGCCGGCCACCGATCAGCGTGAAACCCAGCGCGGTGAGGTCGATCACCGGCGGCGCCACGTCGAGCCGGCCGTTGAACCAGGGTTTGACGGTGTGCTGGTCGGTCGAGAGCACGTCGGTGAGATGCCCGGCCTGCAGCGAGCGCAGATGCGCCGAGACGATCTCGGAGGTGATGCGGGATTCGTCGTCGTTGCGCAGCACGATGGCGACGAGGCCTGTCGCGGCGATCGCCGAGACCGCCGATCCCATCGCAAAGCCGCGCAGCACCGCGCGCCGGCTCGGCGTCGGGACTTGGACTTGGGCTTGGGTTTGCGGCAGCGCCGCCTCGATGCGCCGGCGCAGCGCCACGGGCGCGGTGTAACGCAGATCGGCGTCCGCGATGGCCTTGTGCATCTCGCGGATGGCGGCAAGCTCCGTGGTGCAACGCGGGCAGGTGGCGATATGCGCCTCGACCTCGCGCGCGTGCCCGGCGTCGAGCTCGCCGTCAACAAGCGCGTGCAGAAGAATTTCAGCCTCGTCGCAGGTCATTTCGGTTGCTCCTGTTCCGCCAGCCACGCCGAGCGCAGCATGGCGCGGGCGCGGGCAAGGCGGGACATCACGGTGCCGACAGGCACTTCCGCGACATCGGCGATTTCGCGATAGGAAAGATTTTCGATTTCACGCAGGACGAAGGTCTCCTTGAACGGTTCGGCCAGCGCATTCACCAGCCGCCGGATCGCGCTGGCGTCGCGCTGGCGCAGCATCTGGGTCTCCGGCGTTTCCGGCGCCTCGCTCCACAGCGGCGTCTGCTCGTCCTTCCCGGCGACATCCTCGATCGGGTCGGTCGGGGAACTCGCGCGCCGCGCGAACTCGGCGCGGCAGACATTGCGCAGGATCGCCAGCAGCCAGGGCTTCATCGCCGGCCCGCGATAGCTGTCGAAATGCTTCAGCGCCCGCAGATAGCATTCCTGCACGGCGTCCTCGGCGTCGGAGGCATCGCGCAGCAGATAGCGCGCCAGCGTATAGACGTCGTCGAGATGCGGCAGGGCCGCCTCGCGAAAGCGCCGCGCCTTCTCCGGATCGTCGTTCGCAGCGTTGGCCGCCATCGTGCCTGGCCCGGCTCTTGTCGAAAGGGCTTGCGCCCGGCCGGCGTCGATCCACCGGCCGGGCAGTGCTGTGATGCCTTGGTTTGCCGCGCTATTCAACCTTGATCGTTCCGGTCATGTGCGGGTGCAGCGAACAAAAATACTTGTAGTCGCCGGCGGCGGTGAAGGTGAACGAATAGCTGTTGTCGGTATCCAGCGTCTTCGACCTGAACTTGCCCGCGGAGACGACCGTGTGGGGTATGTCGTCGTGGTTGGTCCAGGTCACCGTGGTGCCGACCTTCACCGTCAGCTCCGCCGGAGCAAAGGTGAAATTGTCGATCGTGACGTTGGTGTCGTCGGCATAGGCGCGGGGGGCGCCGAGACAGAGGGAAATCGCCGCGACGATGGCTAGTCTGCCAAGGCCGCGCAGGGTTACGGACATCATCTTGGTATTTCCTTTGAATCATTTTCCAGTTCAGTAGCTACATCCTTCGAGACGCACGCTACCGCGTGCTCCTCAGGATGAGGTCGTGAGCTCCCCTCCCTCCACGCGCAAAGCGCGTGGCGGGGAGGGGTTGGGGGTGGGGGGTAGAGCGGCATTCACCGAAGCATCGGGTCCTGCCGATAGACCCCCCACCCCCGACCCCTCCCCACCGCTTCGCGTGAGGAGGGGAGAAGATGCTTCTCATGGTGAGGAGCGCGGCAACGCCGCGCGTCTCGAACCACGAGGCCAGGGAACGAGCCATCCTGCTTTGCTGCGGGGATCTAGCCCTGCAGCGGCGTGTCGATGATCGCAAGCCGCTGGTCGCCGGGCTTGAAGTTGATGCTGGCGACGCCGAGCAGGCTGCGAAGCTTCGAGTCTTCGACCTTCATCGGGCCGGGCGAGGGCGCGGTGCCCGGCGCCGGCTGCGGGAAGGCGGTCGAGCGCGCGGTGTGGAAGGTGACGTTGCCCTCGACCTTCTGCATCACCTGATGGATGTGGCCGTTGAGCACGGTCACGGAGCCAAATCCCTTGAGGTAGTCCAGCGCGCGGGCGCCGTCCTCGGTGCCCCAGCCCCATTGCGGATAGACCGTCCACAGCGGGATATGGGCGAACACGACGACCGGCATCGATTTCGAGCGGCCCTTGAGGTCGTTCTCCAGCCAGGCGAGCTGCTCGGCGCCGAGATTGCCGAGCCCGCCGGCCTTGAGGTCGACCACGTTGACGAGGCCGATGAAGTGGACGCCGTTGGCGTCGAACGAATAATAGCCGGCGCCCTTGGTGCCCTTGCCGTAGCGGTCCTTGTAGAACTTGACCTCCTCGTCGAGGAAATCGTGCTCGCCCGGCACGTAATGCACGTCGAGCTTGGCCTGCGAGATGATGCGTTCGGCGTCGTCGAACTCGGCCGCCTTCGACAGATGGCTGATATCGCCGGTGTGGATCATGAACGACGGCTTTGTCGGGATCGCCTTGACCCGGTTGATCGCTTCCTCGAGCGTGCCGAGCGCGTTCGGATTGGCCGGCTTGTCGAAGCCGACATGGCTGTCGCTGATCTGCAGGAAGGTCAGCCCGGTGGGCTCCGCGGCCAGCGCGGAGTCGACCAGCCCCAGGGAACGCGGCACGCCGCCGGAAATGGTCCAGAGCACGCCGGTGCCGGCCCAGGTCATGCACTCCAGTACTTTGCGGCGGCTGACGCCGGGCTTGTCATCATGATGGTCGTGATCACTCATCGCCTGTTCTCCGTGGACCCGTGATTGGGTTTCCACAGGGCCTTATCGGGCGGGGGCGGGGTTTATTCCCGGCCAGGCGGGATCAGCGGGTCAAGGCGATGACGATTTCGTGAGGGCGCAAATTGTAGCCCGGATGCAGCGAAGCGAAATCCGGGAAAACTCTCACCGCGGACGAACGGCTCCCGGATTGCGCTTCGCTGCATCCGGGCTATGGGCTATCTCTCTGCGGGAACGATGGTGCGTTCGCCGAACCAGATGCGGCGGAAGAGGCGGTCCTTCAGCACGAATTGATGATAGAGCGCGGCCGCGATATGGGCCGCGATTAGAATAGTCAGTAGCGCTGCAAGCACCGCATGTGCCCGAAACGTCGGGAACACGGCAAAGCTGTCGGGCAGATGTTCGCCATTGGGCTGGAACACGCCGCTGATGAGCCACCCGGTGGACCATCCGGTGGCGATCATCAGGAACACGATCAGATAAAGGCCGTAGTGCGCAACCGAGGCCAGCCGGTCGAGCAGGAGCGAACCGGTCGCAGCCTTCGCCGGACGGGCGCTCTTGATGTGGATGATGAAGCGCAGCACCATCAATACGAGCACGAACATGCCGCCCGCCATGTGCCACACCAGGATATCGAGTTTGTTCGGATCGGTGTTCGGCATATTTGCAAGCACGAAAAAGCCGAGGCACAAAAGGCCAATGATCATCAGCGCGAGCAACCAATGCAGCGCGACCAGCACGGGCTGGTAGCGCGAGGCGAGGGCGCGGCTCACGACAGGCCTCCCAGCACGCGTTCGAGGCCTGCGAAATATTCCTGCCATCCGTATTTCGCGCCCTGGTAGGCCCGCTGCTGATCGGGCCGGAAGCCCGACTGCTCCATGCGCAGGTGGGTCCCGGTGCCGGCAGGGGTGAGCGTCCAGGTGACGACACTCTCGAGACCGTAGGCTTCCCACGTGTAAGACAGCGTCTTGTTCGGCTCGACGACCAGAACCTGGCAGTCGACGACGATGCTGACGTCGGGATTGGGGGCCTTGCGAAGATTGAAGCGGTGGTCCACTTCAGGCTTGAAGTCGTTCTTCATCAGCCACTCCTCGATCAAATGCGGTTGGGTGAGCGCGCGCCAGATCTTTTCCGGCGGATAAGGCAGCTCCCGTTCGACAACGACGGAGCGCGTTGCCGTCGACGTCTGGTTCATTGGTCCATCCGCTTGAGAAGGTCTTCGAGGTCGTCGAACCGGCTCTGCCAGAACCCGGCCATCTGGCTCGTCCAGTCGATCATCGGGGCAAGCGCGCCAAGCTGCGCGCTGTAATGGGTCTGTCGTCCTTCGTGGCGGTCGCGCACCAGCCCGGCGTGCTTGAGGATTCCAAGATGCTTGGAGACGGCCGGTTGCGAGATCCCGGCCTGGGCCGTCAGCGCCCCGACCGTCTGTTCGCCTTCGCGGCACAGCCGCTCGAAGATCGCCCGCCGGGTCGGATCGGCGAGCGTCTTGAACAGCACATCGTGAGCGTTCGTCATTTGGGATCGACGACCCTCCGCCCTACCAGCGCGCCAGCCGGGTGATTTGAATGAGGTTGCCGCAGGTGTCGTTCAGCTGGGCAATGGTCGAGCCGGTTGCCTCGGTCGGCGGCCTGGCGAACTCGGCGCCGCGCGCTTTCATGCGTTCGTAGTCGCCCCTGACGTCGTCGGTGAAGAACATGATCGCGGGCTGGCCCCGCTGGAAGATGGCTTGCTGGTAGGCTTTGGCCGCCGGGTCATCGTTGAGCGCCAGTTGCAGCTCGGTGCCATCCGGCTCCTCCGGTGAGGCCACGGTCAGCCAGCGATATGGCCCGTTGCTGAAATCGGCTTTCTTGGTGAGGCCAAGTACCTCGGTGTAGAAGCGCAGCGCCTTTTCCTGGTCGTCCACATACACGCTGGTCAACTTGATCTTCATTCGTACTTTCTCCCTTTGTCGCGTTCACCGCGCGGATTTTATCTAATCGATAACCCACTGGCTATGAACGGACGTATAACCGCTGAGGAATATGTAAGTCAAGAGGAGAGGTTGAGCGGCATGAAGCTCTTTGCAGCGAGCAGTCGCCATGAACGATGCGGTTCTTGAATGAGGGGTCCTTGAGATGATCATATCCTATGGGTTATGTATTATCGTGTCAATGGGTCGCCATTACCGACGTCGCGACGGCCCGATTCTAACGAGCGCTTTTGGCATTAGGGGCGAATGTTGATGAAATGGAGAACGCTACTGGTCGTCGTGTTTTCCACGACGATCTGCGCTGCGGCCGATTGCAAGCTGTCGTCCTGGAATAGAAGTGCAGAATTGAAGAAGGCCGGATACGTTGAGCTATTTGGCGCAGATGCAGTCCACTTCCTAGTCGGCAATTCCGTACTGGTTCAAAAGTCAGGCCCAATAGACAGCGAAAAGAATGGGGTCGAGATAGACGCGAAGATTTACTACTTCCTCAACGATCACACCATGTACGAATGCGGAGTGGAGAGGGAGGCGGATTGCCTTGTTCGATCTTGGGGTATTGAAGGAGATAAAATTTGCCTGGATATCGGGGCCTGTGGCGAGCCACCGAGGATCATGAAGTCGCCGGCGAGTTCGGAAAACCGGGCGAAAAAAGATGAAAGGATCGGTGTTTATCTTTGGTTCGACCACTTTGCTTATGACGTCGTGAAAGGCAATCGAACTGACGGGCCGCTGTTCGACACTCATATTTCGGTTCACCCTATCGAGCTCGACCGCGCGGATATCGACCAGGAAATCAGAGACGCAAGTCAATATGGCGGAGGGGACAAGCGGGTTCCGATCTACGGGCAGCGGGCAATCTCACTGCTCATCGGAAACACCTTTCTGTCCGACGACGCGGCAAAATATTCCAAAGATCAGGTGGCGAACGCCTGCCCGAGGCAGGGAATGTACTATTCCCCGGACGGCAGGGTCATACACTTCACTTGCCACGCGGGGCCGACCAATCGCATCTGGTCAATAGGCATTTCGCACTGGAAAATCGGATCGGGCCCGTTTTGCAGAGATGGTCCGATGGAAATCGGCAAATTTGGCTGTACCCGTGCGATGATAAACGCGATTTTTGATCCGCAACACTCCGGCGCGAGCGACAAAATGCTGGTTCAAGACTTGGAGAGTGGAAATGCTTTAACCGGCTACTCCGACAATGCGCTGAACTTTAAATTCGAGACCCGTCCGAAAGCCAACAAGAAATGACCTTGAGGTCTGTAGGATGGATTGAGCACTAGCGAAATCCATCGGCTGGCGGCGCGTCGAAGCGCGATGGGTATCGTTGCGCTCCACCCAATCCTACAAGCTGAAAACGGAAGCTACGCCGTTTGGGCCTCGAACGCCTCCAGCGCCAGGAGCAACTGCGCCGTCGCTTCCTGCGCCACGCAGTGGCCGACGCCGTCGAACGTCCATTGGCTTGCACCAGGGATCAGCGCGCCGGCCCTCGCGGCCATCTCCTTATAGATGGCCCATGAATTCTCGGCGGTGGCGATGCGCACCGGGCAGTCGATCGCGGAGAGCAAGCCGAACGGGTTGCCGCGTTCGTCGCCGGCATAGACCTGCTCCATCGCCTCGAAAATCGGCCGCAGCATCGCCGCTTCGATTTCCGGCCGGCACAGCAGCCGCACCCGGCCGTCGGGCAGCGTCTCAAAGCCGTGCCGCACATAGGCCGAAAGCGCATCCTCCGACCACACCGCGAACGCCGGCGCCGCGCGATAGCGGTTGAATGCTGTGGTGGCGTTCTCGAATTCAGGCTGTCGGCGCAGCGTGCCCTGCACGGAGGCGGCTGCCTTCTCGCTCAGCCCGCCATCGACCCGCGCGCGCGGATCCATGATGGTCGGCTCCATCACGAACAGGCGCCAGAAGCGGCCGGGCATAAGGTGCGCGGCGAGCAGAAGGTCGGTGGCGCCCGCGCTATGTCCGACGCCGAAGATGTTGTTGAGATCAAGCGTCTCGACCGCCGCGCGGACATCCGATGCGAAATCGAGGAAGTGATACTGATCAAGGGAAGGCTTGTGGCTGCTGCCATGGCCGCGGCGGTCGATGCCATAGACCGTGTATCGGTGGGCCAGCTCGCGGGCGACCTCGTCCCAGACCTCGGCGACGAAACCGGTGCCGTGCACCAGCAGTGCAGGGGGCTTGCTTGCGTCGGCGTCTCCCCATCGCGCGACCGCGATGCGTTCGCCGGCATGTTCGACCCAGATGCGATTCCGGTTCGTCATGCTACGGGCTGTCGTCGATCGAAGGTGAGGGAATGCATGCGTGAATTCGACCGGGAGGCGGCGGGCTCGCTGGAAGGTGCAATCACGGCGGATGTAATGCAAGTGACCGTTCGGCTCAATCCGGCCTCGAAACCGCCGTCACAAACAACCCGACGGGCAAATCAGGTCGCTCGTTATTTTCTCGCTGTCCAGCCCCATTTGAAAAAACATTTCGGTTTTTCAGAAGCCCAAATCACCTGTAGAACTCCAGCCGTCCCGTCCCACTCCGAGGGGCGTTTCGCGATCGTCACGAATGCGGGACGGGATGCGGTGGACGCGAACCACGCGACTGACGAGAGCGTGTGTTTGCGGACGGCGAAGTCGTGTGGTCCTGATGCCCCGACGCTGGCATCAAGTCGGCGGAGCGATCCGCCGGTGAGGGTGGCAAGAAAGCCCGGTCACCCGGGAGAGCGCGTTATAAGCCGTAAACCATTGCGCGGGGAATGCCGGGTGATTCCGGTGTGACCTGACTAACGCGTGTGCGCTCTCACACTACCCCTGCACGCGCGGCAGCGGGCGCATCGGGCGCCCGGCATTCCCTGCGCCCTCTGATTGGAGAGGGCGGAACGAACAGGCCAGAGCCCGCGCGAAACATGCGGCGGGAACGCGGACTCATGTCTTGACGTCATTGCGAGGAGCGAAGCGACGAAGCAATCCAGCTTTCTTTCTTGCTGCTCTATGGATTGCTTCGCTTCGCTCGCAATGACGGTGAAGGCGATGGGTTCGCTTCACTTCGTCCTACGCGAGTATCGTTTTTCCAGACTTGGCTCCGGGCTACGCGATCATTTCGCATCCTGCAAAATCATCGCCGCACCTTTTTCCGCGATCATCGCGGTCGGGGTGTTGGTATTGCCCGAGGTGATCGTCGGCATCACCGAGGCATCGGCGACGCGAAGGCCGGCGATGCCGAAAAAGCGCAGCCGCGCATCGACTACGGCGGTGGGATCGCTGGCGGTGCCCATCTTCGCGGTGCCGACGGGATGGAAGATCGTGGTGCCGATGTCGCCGGCGGCTTTTGCCAGCGACGTCTCGTCGTCACCGACGGCGGGGCCGGGAAGGAATTCTTCGGGATGATACGGCGCCAGCGCTTTCTGCTGCATCAGCCGCCGCGTGGTGCGGATGGCGTCGGCGGCGACCTGGCGGTCCTCGCCGGTCGCAAGGTAATTCGGCGCGATCGAGGGCGCCTCGGTGGGCGCGGCCGAGCGGATCCGCACGGTGCCGCGCGAGGTCGGCTGCAAATTGCAGGCGCTGACCGTGATGGCGGGGAAGCGATGCAGGGGATCGCCGAACTTGTCGAGCGACAGCGGCTGCACGTGGAACTGGATGTTGGCGCGGTCGCGATGGGAATCGGAGCGGGTGAAGATGCCGAGCTGCGAGGGCGCCATGGTCAGGGGACCGCGGCGGCGGAACGCGTAGTCGAGCCCCATCAGGCCGCGCCGCACCAGCGAATAATAGGTCTCGTTCAGGGTGCGGACGCCCGAGACCTTGTAGATCGCGCGCTGCTGCAGATGGTCCTGCAGGTTGCGCCCGACGCCGGGACGGTCGAGCGCGGGCTCGATGCCGAGCGGCGCCAGCCATTCGGCGGGCCCGATGCCGGAGCGGTGCAGCACCTGGATCGATCCGATCGAGCCGGCGCACAGGACCACTTCGCCTTTGGCGCGCGCCTCGACGGTATCGCCGCCCTGAATGAAGCGCACGCCGGCGGCGCGGCCGTTCTCGACGATCAGGCGGTCGACCAGCACGTTTTTTTCCAGCCGCAGATTGGGGCGGTTCAGTATCGGCTTCAGGAAGCCGCGCGCCGACGACCAGCGGCGTCCGCGCTTCTGGTTGACGTGGAAATAGCCGACGCCTTCGTTGTCGCCGGTGTTGAAATCCGCAATGCGCCGGATTCCCATCTGTTCGGCGGCATCGCCGACCGCGTCGAGGACAGCCCAGGACAGCCGCGCCGCCTCGATCCGCCAGCCGCCGCCGGTGCCGTGGTGTTCGCTTTCGCCCAGAAAATGATCCTCCAGCCGGCGGAACGCGGGCAGCACGTCATCGTATCCCCACCCGGTCAGGCCAAGCTGGCGCCAATGATCATAGTCGGCGGCCTGGCCGCGCATCGAAATCATGGCGTTGATGGCCGAGGAGCCGCCGATCACCTTGCCGCGGGGGTAAGCCAGCGAGCGGCCGTTGAGGCCCGCTTCCGGCTCGGTCCGGAACATCCAGTCCGAGCGAGGGTTGCCGATCGCGAAGAGGTAGCCGACCGGGATGTGAAACCAGATCCAGTTGTCGTTGCCGCCGGCCTCCAGGATCAGGACGCGGTTCTTGGGGTCGGCCGACAGCCGGTTCGCCATGATGCAGCCGGCGGTGCCGGCGCCCACGACGATATAGTCGAAATCACCTTCAAGCTGCTTCATAAGGCATCACCATGCTGCCCTTCTTGGCATGAAGCCGCCGGAAATCAAGGCCGTAGCCGCGTCATGGCACCTCTGTCGGTGTTCGAGGAGTGTTGGGCGGATCGCGGCCGCGTGCTAGACAGGCGAACCTTCATAAACCCTCAACCGAGAAGTCACATGCCCATCGTCAACCGCGTCGCCGATCTGCAACCCGATATCCAGGCCTGGCGCCGGGATATCCATCAACACCCCGAGTTGCTGTACGACGTGCATCGCACCGCAGCATTCGTGGCGGAGCGGTTGCGGGAGTTCGGCTGCGACGAGGTTGCCACCGGCCTCGGCCGCACCGGGGTGGTCGGCGTCATCAAGGGCCGCAAGCCGGCCGGCAAGGGCGATATCAAGACGATCGGGCTTCGCGCCGACATGGACGCGCTGCCGATCGAGGAGGAAACCAATCTTCCCTATGCTTCCAGGACGAAGGGCTTGATGCACGCCTGCGGCCACGACGGTCACACCGCGATGCTGCTCGGCGCCGCCCGCTATCTCTCGGAGACGCGGAACTTCGCCGGCGACGCGGTCGTGATCTTCCAGCCCGCGGAAGAGGGCGGCGCGGGAGCCGCCGCGATGATCAAGGACGGGCTGATGGAGCGCTTTGCCATCGACCAGGTCTACGGCATGCATAATGGCCCGGGAATTCCGGTCGGCTCGTTCGCGATCCGCTCCGGTCCGATCATGGCGGCCACCGATGCGATCGATATCAGGATCGAAGGCCATGGCGGCCACGCGGCGCGTCCGCACAAATGCATCGATTCCGTGCTGGTCGGCGCCCAGCTGATCACGGCGCTGCAGTCGATCGTGTCGCGCAGCATCGACCCGCTGGATTCCGCCGTCATCTCGATGTGCGAGTTCCATGCCGGCAACGCCCGCAACGTCATTCCGCAGACCGCGGAACTTAAGGGGACCGTCCGCACCCTGACCGAGGAAGTGCGCTCGCTGGTCGAGAAGCGCGTGCACGAGGTCGTCGCCGGCGTGGCGCAGATCACGGGCGCCAGGATCGATCTCGTCTATGAGCGCGGCTATCCGGTGACGGTCAACCACGCCTCGCAGACCGATCGCGCGACCCAGGTGGCGAAGGAAATCGCCGGCGAGAACAACGTCCACGAGACGCCGCCGCTGATGGGCGCGGAGGATTTCTCCTACATGCTGGAGGCGCGGCCGGGCGCGTTCATCTTCTGCGGCAATGGCGACAGCGCCGGCCTGCATCACCCTGCCTACAATTTCAACGACGAGGCGATCGTCTACGGCACCTCGTACTGGATCAAGCTGGTGGAGAGCACATTGGCGGCTTAGGAGCTGCTCTGTCGGTGAGGCGACGTTGAACGCGGCGGGTCCACATCCAAGGGTGGCCGCCGCGTTTGCTCTCCGCAGGCGCCGGAACATTGCTCTCGAGGCGACGTTGGAAGGGGCGGGAAACATCCCTCATCGCCAACGGAGTGCGCCATGACCGCGAAAGACAAGAACCTCAACGACCTCTTCCTCGACACCCTGAAAGACATTTACTTCGCCGAAAAACAGATATTGAAGGCGTTGCCGAAGATGGCGAAGGCCGCCACTTCCGACAAATTGCGCGCGGCGTTCGAAAAGCATCACGGCGAGACCGAAGGCCAGGTCGAGCGCCTGGAACAGATTTTCGAATTGCTCGACAAGCCGGCGCGCGGCAAGACCTGCGACGCGATCCAGGGCATCCTCGACGAGGGCAAGGAGATCATGGAGGAGTACAGGGGTTGCGAGGCGCTCGATGCCGGCATGCTGGCCGCAGCCCAAGCCGTCGAGCATTACGAGATTTCCCGCTACGGCACGCTCAAGCAATGGGCGCAGCAGCTCGGCATGAAGGATGCGGTGCGGCTTCTGGATCAGACGCTGCAGGAAGAAAGGAAGACCGACGAAAGTCTGACTTCGCTGGCGGAGGCGGCCGTCAATCTCGCCGCGGCGGCTTGACATGAGAGTGGCGCGCTGTGTGGCATCCGGGGCCAGTCAACCACGCAGCGCGCCGACCTCTTGTGCGGCGTTGCCGCATACCTTTCAATTAAAGGTTGCACGGGCAAATGTCAATCTGGACGGCGATGGGGCCAGCATGAATTGTGGGCAAACCTCTTGCGTTGTGTACAAGCCTCAGGCCGCGCGGGCCGATTTTCGCAACAGCGCCGCAGCAATTTTCAGATCATCGACAAAGCGTTGGTATTCCCGCGCCTTGGCATCTTCGTCCGGGAGCCGCAACAAATAGGACGGATGCACCGTCACCAGCGCCCTGGTTCCATCATCGAGCTCGATCAGGCGTCCACGATTCCTGTTGATCGGAGTGATCTTGCCGAACACGCTTTGCGCGGCGGTCGCGCCCATCGCCACCACCAGATCCGGTTTGATCGCAGCCAGTTCGCGTTCGTACCATGGCCGGCACGCCTTGATCTCCGGCGTCGTCGGTTTCTGGTGCAGGCGGAATTTTCCTCTGGGCACGAATTTGAAATGTTTGACCGCATTGGTGACGTAGGCCTTGTTGCGGTCGATGCCGGCTTCCGCGAGCGCGCGGTCGAGCATTTGTCCGGCGGGTCCGACGAAGGGCTTGCCGGCGATGTCTTCCTTGTCGCCGGGCTGCTCGCCGACCAGCATCAGGTGCGCATGCGGCGGGCCTTCGCCGAACACGGTCTGGGTCGCGTTTTTCCAGAGCGGACAGGCGCGGCAATCGGCAGCCTCCGCGCGCAGGGTTTCGAGGGCTTGGGATGCAATCGCCATGGGTATTTTCCGCTTGTTGTGGAGAATATGATTGCGCGGGCGAGGTTCAATTCGGGAAGGGCGGCAAGGGTTCCCTTGATCCCATTGGGATTGCTCAGGAAAAACATACTCACCAATCCCGATTGACTCTCTCGGCCATGTTAGCTTTATATTAGAACATATCATGAACAAATGAGCCAATCACGAGTTCATCAGAAGAACCAGTGACGGCCCATCACTTCCAGGAGCGGCGCATGTGCGAGCGCGATCAGCAAAAGTGGAAGCCGGTTTTGCGCCTGATCGCGCTCCCATTTTATTGAGAAAGCGCATGATCTTATCGCCAAACCGCTCACACTTTGGCGGATCATGCGCCGCGCGCACGAACACGCTTGCAAGTTTGCGCGGCAGCATCGAGCGCATCGAGGCGCATGGCGATGCCTATGCGCCTCGCAAGGTCGCGCTCGGGCATGCCGAGGCGGATGCGACGCTGCAGGGCGGCCTCGCTCTGGGCGCGATGCACGAGGTGTTCGCCGAAGGTGGCCGGCAAAGCGCTGCGGCGACGGGGTTTGTCGCAGGCCTCGCCGGGCGGGCGGCCGCGCGGCGGCCGCTCGTGTGGATCCGGCAGGATTTTGCGGAAATCGAAACGGGCGCGCTGTCGATGAGCGGACTGGCCGAACTCGGTCTCGATCCGCGGCTGCTCGTGACGGTGCGCGCCGCCGACGTCGAGGCCGCGCTGCGGACCGCTGCCGACGCGCTGGCCTGCGATGCGCTCGGCGTCGTGGTGCTGGAGGTCTGGGGGCAAACGCGTCAGCTCGATCTCGTCGCCAGCCGCAAGCTGACGCTGGCGGCGCAGGCCTCCGGCGTGACCGGCCTGTTGCTGCGGATGGCGGCGGAGCCGCAGCCCTCGACGGCGGAGACGCGATGGATCGTGCGCGCGGCGCATTCGCCGCCGGCTCCGTCATGGAGCGCGTGGGGTGCACCGGTGTTCGATACGCAGCTTGTCCGCAACCGTCATGGCCCTGTTGGCCGCTGGATCATGGAATGGAAATGTGATGAGTGCCTTTTCGCGAAACCGGCGGCGGATCCTCAGCCTGTGGCTGCCACGCCTGCCCATCGACCGCATCAAGCGCCAGTTAGCACACGACAGCGCCGAGCTGGCTAAAGCGTTTTCGAGCGAAGTGGGTACCGGTTCGCGTAAAGAAAACGCGTCAAGGAAAAATGATCTTCCCGGCATCGTCGTCGCCAGGCAAAACAACGCGCTGCAGATTTTCGCGCTCGACGATGCGGCCGCGCGGCTCGGTCTCGATATCGGTCTGCCGCTCGCCAATGCGCGCGCCATCTGTCCGCAGCTCAGGGTGTACGATGCCGACGAAGCCGCCGACGCTCTCGCGCTGAACGCCATCGCCGAATGGTGCGACCGCTTCACCCCGCTGGTGGCGCTCGATCCCCCGCACGGCCTGTTTCTCGACATCACCGGCTGCGTGCATCTGTTCGGCGGCGAGGCCGCGATGATGCGGCTGATGTGCGACGTGCTGACCGCGCAGGGGTTTGCGGTCAGCGCCGCCATCGCCGGCACACCCGTCTGCGCGCGGACGCTGACCCGCCATGTCCATGGCCGCATCGTTGGCGAAGGCGAGGAAGCCGATGCGGTCGGGCCGCTGCCGGTATCCGCGCTCGGCGCCGATACCGCCGTGGTCACCGGCCTGCGCCGCGCCGGCCTGAAAACCATCGGCGATGTCGCCTCCCGCGCGCGGCATGAAATCACCGCGAGATTCGGCGCCGGGTTTACGACGCTATTGGAACAGGCGCTGGGACAAGGCGATGCGCCGATCAGCCCCTTGAAGCCGCTGCCGGATTACATCGTCGAGAAACGTTTCGCCGAGCCGGTGGCGACCGAAGCGGTGATCTCTGTGACCTTGTCCCACCTGGCGGGGATGCTGGTCGCTTCGATGGCCCAGCAGGGCAAGGGGGCGCGGCGGCTGGAAGCCCGTTTCTTCCGCACCGATGGCGCGGTCCGCACCATCATGGTCGACACCGGCCAGCCCGTGACCCGGCCCGAGGTGATCGACCGGCTGTTTCGCGAGCGGCTCGGCGCCCTGAGCGATCCGCTCGATCCCGGTTTCGGCTTCGATCTCATTCGCTTGAGCGCCAGCCGCACCGAAATCGTCGTGCAGGAGCAGCGCGATCTCGATGCCAATGTGCATGACAGTGACGAGGTGGCCGCATTGATCGACCGCATCGCCGCGCGCATCGGGGGAAAACGCGTGGTCGTGCATCTGCCGCAGGACACCCACATCCCGGAGCGCGCGGTGTTGGCGGCGCCCGCGCAGCATCATCTGACCGCCGCGGCGCATGCGGCCTGGCCGCCGCGGGTGGAAGGCGAGCCGCCGCTGCGGCCGTTGCGGCTGTTCGAGCGGCCGGAACAGATCAAGGTGATCGCGCAGGTGCCGGATGGTCCACCCGCGCGCTTTGTCTGGCGCCGCGCCACCCACGCCGTGGTCCGCGCCGAGGGCCCCGAACGCGTCGCCATGGAATGGTGGCGCGCGGAAGGGCTGACGCGGGATTATTTCCGCGTCGAGGACGAGACGGGTTTGCGCTTCTGGCTCTATCGCGACGGACTTTACGACCGCGAGATCATGCAGGAGGAGGGCAGGGTCGTGCAGCCGAACTGGTTCATGCACGGATTGTTCGCATGACCACGGTTGCTTACGCGGAAATCGGAATCACGACGAATTTTTCGTTCCTGCGCGGTGGATCGGATCCGCGCGCTTACATCCATCAGGCGAGCGACCTGCGGCTTCCCGCCATCGGCATCGCCGATCACAACACGCTGGCCGGCGTGGTGCGGGCCTACAAGGAGCTCGATAATCCCAACGTCACATCCAAACCAAAACTTCTGATCGGATCGCGGCTCGTCTTTATCGACGATACGCCCGACATCCTGGTCTATCCCTGCGATCGCGCGGCTTACGGCCGGCTGTGCCAGTTGCTCACCCGCGGCAAGCGCGGCGACAATACCGAGAAGGGCGAGTGCCATCTTGTTCTCGATGACCTCCTGGAATTTTCCGAAGGACAGCTTCTGGTTCTGACGCTGCCGCATCGTTTCGAGACGGCGAAAGCGCTCGAGGTGCTGGGTCGGCTGCGGAAGAGCCGCGCGGATGGCGTGTGGCTGGCGGCGAGCCTGTTGTACCGCGGCGACGACCGGCGCCGCCTGGCGCGGCTTCATCACATCGCCGCAGGGGCGGGCGTACCGCTGCTCGCGACCAATGAAGTGCTGTATCACCATCCCTCGCGCCGCCGCTTGCAGGATGTCCTGACCTGCATCCGCGAAAAGACCACCATCGAGGCCATCGGCAAACGGCTCGAGGCCAATGCCGAACGCTTTCTCAAGCCACCTGAGGAAATGGCGCGGCTGTTTCGCGACTTGCCGGAGGCGATCACGGAAACCATGCGGTTCGCCGGCCGCATCGCGTTCTCGCTCGACCAGCTCAAATACCAGTATCCCGACGAGCCGGTGCCGCCGGGCAAGACCGCGCAACGTCATCTGGAAGACCTGACCTGGCAGGGCGCGCACAGACGATTCCCGATCCGGATTTCACCCAAGACCAGGAAGGTCCTGCACAAGGAATTGCGCCTGATCCGGAAGCTGAAATATGCGCATTATTTTCTCACCGTGCATGACATCGTCCAATTTGCGCGCAGCCAGAAGATCCTTTGTCAGGGCCGGGGATCGGCGGCCAACTCGGCGGTCTGCTATGTGCTCGACGTGACTTCCGTCGATCCGACCAAGGTCGATCTGCTGTTCGAGCGCTTCATTTCCAAGGAACGGCTGGAGCCACCCGACATCGACGTCGATTTCGAACATTCGCGGCGCGAGGAGGTGATGCAATATGTCTATCGCCGATATGGCCGGCACCGCGCCGCCATCATCGCGACCGTCATCCATTACCGGCCGCGCAGCGCGATCCGCGACGTCGGCAAGGCGCTGGGGCTGACCGAGGACGTGACGGCGGCGCTGGCGGATACGGTGTGGGGAAGCTGGGGCAAGGGCCTCGACGAAATGCAGGTCAGGCAGGCCGGGCTCGATCCCCAAAACCCGATGGTCGGGCTCGCCGTCGAACTCGCAGCCGAGCTGATCGAGTTTCCGCGCCACCTGTCGCAGCATGTCGGCGGCTATGTGCTGACGCAGGACCGGCTCGACACCTATGTGCCGATCGGCAATGCCGCGATGGACGACCGCACCTTCATCGAATGGGACAAGGACGACGTCGATGCGCTGAACATGATGAAGGTCGATGTGCTGGCGCTGGGGATGCTGACCTGCATCCGCAAATGCTTTGACTTCATCGCGGATCACAAGGGCGAACGCTGGGAGCTGGCGACGATTCCCCAGGATCAGAAACCGGTCTACGACATGCTGTGCCGGGGTGAATCGCTCGGCGTGTTCCAGGTCGAAAGCCGCGCGCAAATGAACATGCTGCCGCGCCTGAGGCCGCGGGTCTTTTATGATCTCGTCATCGAGGTCGCGATCGTGCGCCCGGGGCCGATCCAGGGCGACATGGTGCATCCCTATCTTCGCCGGCGGAATAAGCAGGAGAAGGTGAGCTATCCGTCGCCGTCACCCGAATGCGGCGACAAGGATGAACTGCGCCGGGTGCTGCACAAGACCCTCGGCGTGCCGCTGTTCCAGGAACAGGCGATGCGGATCGCCATCGAGGCCGCGAAGTTTACTTCCGAGGAGGCCAACGGCCTGCGCCGCGCCATGGCGACGTTCCGCAATGTCGGCACCATCGGCAAGTTCGAGTCCAAGATGGTCAACAACATGATCGCGCGCGGCTACGATCCGGAATTCGCAAAAAACTGTTTTGACCAGATCAAGGGTTTCGGCAGCTACGGTTTTCCGGAAAGCCACGCCGCGAGCTTTGCCCAGCTCGTCTATGTCTCGTCATGGCTGAAGCATTTCCATCCCGATGCGTTCTGCTGCGGGCTGTTGAATTCGCAGCCGATGGGGTTTTACGCCCCGGCGCAGATCGTCGGCGACGCCCGCAAGAACGGCGTCGAGGTGCGCGAGATCGATGTGTCGTTCAGCCACGCGCAGAATACGCTGGAGGAGGGGAGCGGGAAATATCACGCGGTGCGGCTTGGCTTTCGCCAGATCGACGGATTCAAGTGGGCCGATCCGGACGAGGAACGGCTGAAGCAAATTCAGTCGTCATTCCGGGATGGTGCGTCAGCACCAGACCCGGAATCTCGAGATTCTCGGATGTGCAATGGCACATCGGAGTTCGTCGCTGACGCGACGCCCCGGAATGACGACGGTGAAAAGGCCGACGACTGGGCTGAGCGTATCGTCGCCGCGCGGCAGCGCCGTCCTTTTACCTCGCTGGAGGATTTCGCCCGCGACACGGGTTTGCCCAAGCGCGCGCTGATCCTGCTGGCGGATGCCGATGCGTTTCGCTCCATCGGGCTCGACCGCCGCGCCGCATTGTGGGCGGTCCGGCGGCTGCCCGACGATGTGCCGCTGCCGTTGTTCGAGACGGCAGCCGCGCGCGAGCAGCCGGACGAACAGGCGCGGCCGTTGCCGCTGATGCCGCTGCCGGAGCAGGTGGTCGCCGATTATCAGACCATCCGGCTGTCGCTGAAGGGGCATCCGATGGAGTTCCTGAGGCCGATGTTTGCCGGCGAACGCGTCATTCCCTGCGCCGCCGTTTCCGATGCCAATGACCGGCAATATGTCCGCTGCGCCGGCGTGGTGCTGGTGCGGCAGCGTCCGGGCAGCGCCAAGGGCGTCGTCTTCATGACGCTGGAGGACGAAACCGGCATCGCCAATATCGTGGTGTGGCCGAAGGTGATGGCACGCTACCGCAAGGAGGTGATGGGCGCGCGGCTGGTGCTGGTCGAGGGCTATATCCAAAGCAGCCCGGAAAAGGTCGTGCATCTCGTCGCCGAGAAACTGTTCGATCGCTCCCGCGACCTGGTTGGCCTGGCCAATGACTCGCTTGGCCGGAAATCCGCGGTGCCGGCAGGCCCGGCGCTGATCGAGGCGCTGCATGACGATCCTCGCCAGCATCCGGATAATCCGGCGCAGAAAATCCGCCATCCGCGCAATGTGCGGATCTTGCCGCGCTCACGGGATTTTCATTGATGGACCGGGTCATGCGCATAGTGGCAATTGGCTATTCCGGCGAGGCGCCGATTGGCGGACCGCCGGGCGGCCGGTGCAGGAACGTGATCGTTGCAAACGCGCCGAGCCATGAACCGATCGCGGCGAAGACGACGTAGACCCAGTTTTCCGTATAGCTGATCACGGCGTAGGAAGAGAGCAGATACCATACGCTGCTCCAGGTCGCGGCGGGCACACGTTTGCGCGCGACCACGGCCGAGGTGAACATGACATAGACCGCGTCCGTTGCGGCCGTCGCCAGCAGCACGCCTGCGGCGGTCAGGGGATCGATGGCAGCCATTGCAGCTCCTTCCATGGTAAGGCAGAAAAACAGTAGGATTGTGCGACAAGGCCAAACGAATTCCAGCCAGCCCCGAGCGTAGGGAAAACTGAACGGTCATGCAAACGCCTCGCGAAATTCTCGCTCGATCTCTGGACATCGGCCGGCGGCGAGCCTGCCGTGCTCGATGCCGTGACGCTGACCGGAGAAGAACCGCAGCTGCCGTCGTCGTTTCGCGTCGCGGCCGCGGCGCAGACCAGCGTAGCTGCGGCCGGCCTTGCCGCCGCGCAGATCTGGAAATTGCGCAGCGGACAATCGCAACACGTCGCGGTGGACATGCGCCATGCCGTCGTCGAATGCCGCAGCGAGCGTTACTTGCGTGTCGACGGCAAGCCGCCGCCGCCCGCCTGGGACGCCATCGCCGGCGTCTACAGGACCGGCGACCGGCGCTTCGTGCGGCTGCACACCAATTTCCCGCATCATCGCGCCGCGGTCTGCAAGGTGCTGAACTGCAAGCCGGAACGCGACGACGTGCAGGCCGCGCTGATGCAATGGGAGGCGGAGGCATTCGAGACCGCGGCCTATGCCGCGGGCGGCGTGGTCGCGATGATGCGTTCCCATGACGAATGGTCGGCCCTGCCGCACGCCAAGGCGCTGGCCGCCTTGCCGGCGATCGGAATCGAAAAGATCGGCGAGGCCGCGCCAAAGCCGTGGCCTGCCGGGGAACGTCCGCTGGCGGGCTTGCGCGTGCTCGATCTGTCGCGGGTGATCGCCGGTCCCGTCGCCGGCCGCACGCTCGCCGCCCACGGCGCCGACGTGCTGCTGATTTCCGGTCCCGACCTGCCGGCAATCCCGTGGCTCACCATCGATACCGGCCGCGGCAAGCTCTCGGCCTTTGCCGAACTCAGGAGCGAGCAGGGGCGGCACGTGTTGCGCGATCTGCTGGCGCAGGCCGACATTTTCTCGCAAGGCTACCGGCCGCGTGCGCTCGCCTCACTTGGTTTCTCGCCGGAGGACGCCGCGCGCATCAATCCTGGCATCGTGTATGTGTCGCTGTCGGCCTACGGCCATGCCGGGCCGTGGGCGGAACGCCGCGGCTTCGACTCGCTGGTGCAGACCTCAACCGGCTTCAATCATGCCGAAGGCCAGGCGGCCGGCATCGAGGGGCCGAAGGAATTGCCGGCGCAAATGCTCGATCACGCCACCGGCTATCTGATGGCGTTCGGCGCCATGATGGCCAAGGCCCGCCAGGCGCGCGAAGGCGGCAGCTGGCATGTCCGGGTGTCGCTGGCACAAACCGGACGGTGGCTGTGGAATCTCGGTCGCCTGGCGGACGGGCTCAAAGCCGAGGATCTGAAAGGCGACGCGGTCAGCCCCTTTATCGAGGAGGTGTCTTCCGGCTTCGGTCCGCTGCGCGCAGTCAGCCATTCGGCGGTGTTGTCGAAAACGCCCGCCTCCTGGGCCCGGCCGGCGATGCCGCTTGGCAGTCACCCGCCGCAATGGCCGGGCCGCGCCTGAAGTGCCGACGCGAAAACCATTCGGAAATAAGACGCGGTTCTCCAAATTTTAACGTGAAACGCCGGCGTCAGCGGCGTTTTTAGGTTGTCTGAAACATCAAATCGGCACTATTAGCGAACCGATGAGGCAGTCATTGCCGGAATCATCGCCGAAGTGACTGGACCCCATGGCGCCGGAATTCATCGAGCAATTGCAGATGCTTAACCGGCAAAGGCTGGCCATCGGCGCAGCCTTTTTGGTGTTGGCCGCCGCCGCTCTCTATGGACTGTCGCATACAGGTGAGGCAGGCCATGGGGCTTCCGAGGTGTCGAGCCAATCCCGCAAGGGATCGCAGCGCTACACGCCGACCCCCGCGGAATGGGCCAGCCTGACCATCGAGCCCGTCGCCGAGCGAACCTTCCGGGCCGAGACCGTGACCGAAGGCAAGGTCGCGGTCGACGAGGACCGCTCGACGCCGGTGTTCTCGCCCTATGCCGGCCGCGTCATGAAACTCATGGTTCGGCCCGGCGACAACGTCACCCAGGGGCAGCCCCTGTTCGTGATCGAAGCCGCCGACACCGTGCAGGCGCAGAACGATTTCATCTCGGCCATGACCGCCCTGAACAAGGCGAAGTCGGCGCTCGCGCTGGCGCAGATCCAGGACACCCGCGCCAAGGATCTGTTCGAGGGCAAGGCCGTTCCGCTGAAGGATTACCAGCAGACCCAGGCCAATCTGGTCCAGGCGCAGAACGATCTGCGCTCGTCGCAGACGGCGCTGGAGGCGACCCGCAACAAATTGCGAATCCTTGGGCTCACCGACGAGGCCATCGCGACCTTTCAGGAAAAGGGTCGCATCGATCCGAATACCACCATCAACTCGCCGATATCGGGCACGGTCGTGCAGCGCAAGGTCGGCCCGGGCCAGTATGTGAACTCCGGCGCCAGCGATCCGGTCTTCGTGATCGGCGACCTTTCCACGGTCTGGTTGACCGCCTTCGTCCGGGAGACCGATGCATCCAGGGTTTCGGTAGGGCAGGAGATCGCCATCAATGTTCTGGCGCTGCCGGGCCGGACGTTGACGGCGCGCATCAACTATGTCGCCGCCGCGATCGATCCGGCCACGCGCCGGCTCCTGGTCCGCGCCACCATCGACAACAAGGACGGCGCGTTGAAGCCGGAGATGTTCGCCAATGTCACGATCTACTCCCCGGGCGATCATCCGGCGCTGGGCGTCCCGAAACAGGCCTTGATCTACGAGGGCAATCAGGTCCGGGTCTGGGTCGCACATGAGGACAAGTCGATCGAACTGCGCCAGATCAAGACCGGGCTCACCAATGGCGATCTCGTCGAGGTCGAGGGCAATTTGAAACCCGGCGAGCGGATCGTTACCAAGGGCAGCCTGTTCATCGACCGCGCGGCATCCGGCACCTAACGTGAAACTCAGCCCATTGAAAGTTTCGGTCTGAATGGATCGCCTCGTCGCCATTGCCGTCAACCGCCGCTATCTGATGGTGGGCCTGTTTGCCGTCGTGATTATCGGGGGCCTGATCGCCTTCAAGGAACTCAACATCGAGGCCTATCCGGACCCGACGCCGCCGATGGTCGACGTCGTGACGCAGAGTCCGGGATTGTCGTCGGAAGAGATCGAACGCTACATCACCATTCCGATCGAGACCCAGCTCGCGGGCATCAAGAACCTGCAGACGATCCGGACCATTTCGCTGTACGGATTGTCCGACGTCAAACTGCAATTCTCGTTCGACTACACCTATGACGAAGCGCTGCAGCAGGTGCTGAACCGCCTGTCGCAACTGGCGCCGCTGCCGGGCAACGTGCAGCCGGCGATTTCGCCGCTCAGCGCCATCGGCGAGATCTACCGCTACCGGCTGGTTGGGCCGCCGAACTACAGCGTGCTCGATCTGAAAACCCTGCAGGACTGGGTCCTGCAGCGCCGCTTTCGCGCCGTGCCCGGCGTGATCGATGTCACGGGGTGGGGCGGCAAGACCAAGACCTACGAATTGCAGGTCGATTTCAACAAGCTCGTCGCCAACGGCCTGACGCTGCCGCAACTGCTGCAGGCGGTCAGCAATTCCAACATCAATGTCGGCGGCAACACCGTCGACATCGGCGCGCAATCCGCCGTGGTGCGCGGCGTCGGCCTGATCCGCTCGATCGACGATCTGGCCAACACCATGGTGTCGCAGAGCGGCGGCAACCCGGTGCTGGTCAAGGACATCGCCACCGTGACCGTCGGCGAGAAACCGCGGCTCGGCATCGCCGGCCTCGATCAGGACGACGACATCGTGCAGGGCATCGTGCTGATGCGCCGCGGCGAGCAGAGTTCGCCGACCATATTGCGGGTCGAACAGCTGGTGGCCTCAATCAACCATTCCAGCATCCTGCCGCCGGGCGTGCATATCGAGCGCATCTATGACCGCAAGGATCTGATCGACGTCACGACCGCCACCGTGCTGCACAACATGGTGCTCGGCATCCTCCTGATCGTGCTGTTGCAGTGGATTTTCCTCGGCGATCTCAGAAGCGCGCTGATCGTCGGCGCCACCATCCCGTTCGCGCTGTTCTTCGCCGTCATCATCCTGGTGCTGCGCGGCGAATCCGCCAATCTGTTGTCGGTGGGCGCGATCGATTTCGGGCTGATCGTGGACGCCACCGTGATCATGGTGGAGGCGATCTTCCGCCGGCTGTCGCAGACCACGGCGCTGTCGGAAGCCGAGCAGAGCCATATCTCCTACGACACCACCATGGACATGAAGAGCCATGCCATCCTGTCGGCCGCCGCCGACGTCTCGCGGTCGATCTTCTTTGCCGCCGCCATCATCATCGCGGCGTTCCTGCCGCTGTTCACGCTGAGCGGCGTCGAAGGCAACATCTTCGGACCGATGGCGCGGACCTATGCCTACGCGCTGGCCGGCGGCCTGCTGGCGACCTTCACGGTGACGCCGGCCTTGAGCGCGATCATCCTGCCATCGCACATAGAGGAAACCGAAACGCGGATCATGAGGTTCCTGCACGGGCTCTATGGGCCGGTGTTGAACTGGGCCATGGCCAACCGCAGGGTCGTGATGGCCGGCGCTGCCGGCCTCGTGATCATGACCATCGTTTTCGGCCGCCTGCTCGGACTGGAATTCCTGCCCAAGCTCGAGGAGGGCAATCTCTGGATTCGCGCCACCCTGCCGCCAACGATCTCGCTGCAGGAGGGCAATGCCTATGTCAACGCGATGCGCAAGCTGATCCGCAACCGTCCCGAGGTGGAGGCGGTGGTATCGCAGCATGGCCGCCCCGACGACGGCACCGACGCCGCCGGCCTGTTCAACGCCGAGTTCTTCGCGCCGCTGAAGCCGGTCAGCCAGTGGCCGGGCACCCATGACAAGGAGGAACTGACCGCGCAGTTGCTGAAACAGCTGCAGGACAAATTCCCCGGCGTGGAGTTCAATTTCTCCCAGTACCTTCAGGATAACGTTTCCGAAGCCGTATCCGGCGTGAAGGGCGAGAACTCGATCAAGCTCTACGGCAACGATCTGCAGGCCCTGACCGACACCGCCAACAAGATCAAGTCGGTGCTCGCTACCGTGCAGGGAATTACCGACCTCGCGGTCTTCACCTCGCTCGGCCAGCCCACCATCCAGATCGATATCGACCGCGCCAAGGCTGCCCGCTACGGGCTGTCGCCCGGCGACATCAATGCCACGATCAAGGTGGCGATCGGCGGCGACAGCGCCGGCGATCTCTACGAACCCGGCAGCGACCGGCATTTTCCGATCATCGTTCGCCTGGCTCCGGAGTATCGCAAGAGCGCGGAGGCGATCCAGAATTTGCGGATCGGCGCGGCCGGCCCGAACGGCACCATCACGCAGATTCCCCTGAGCGAAGTGGCGTCGATCAACCTCGTCTCCGGCGCGGCCTATATCTACCGGGAGCAGCAGGAGCGTTATCTGCCGATCAAATTCTCGGTGCGCGAGCGCGACCTTGGCGGCGCGATCCGCGAGGCACAGGAAAAGGTCGCGAGCCAGGTGCAGTTGCCACCGGGATCGCGGGTCGAATGGGTCGGCGAATTCGGCAATCTGCAGGACGCCATCAAGCGGCTGTCGATCGTGGTGCCGATCAGCCTGACGCTGATCGCCGTGCTATTGTGGTTCAATTTCGGCTCGATGGTGGACACGCTGCTCGCCATGAGCGTGATCCCGATGGCGATCTTCGGCGGCGTGGTCGGGCTGCTGGTCTCCGGCATTGCCTTCAGCGTGTCCGCCGCGATCGGCTTCATCGCGCTGTTCGGCATCGCCGTGATGGACGGCATCATCATCCTGTCGCAGTTCAACCAATTAATCGACGAAGGCTTTGACAAGGTGAGGGCCGCGATCCGCACCGGCGAACTGCAATTGCGCCCGGTCCTGATGACCTGCGTGGTGGCGGGCGTCGGGCTGTTGCCGGCGGCAATGTCGGCCGGGATCGGATCACAGGTGCAGAAGCCGCTGGCGGTGGTGGTCGTCACCGGCATGATGCTGGCCCCGCTGGTCATCCTGGTGACGCTGCCGGTGCTGATCTCGTTCTTCTCGCGCCGGGCGCGGTAACCGGGCAGAGGTTTCTGCGTAAATCCGGCCGTGGGCGCATGCCCATAATTGCTGCCCACTCGGTTTGTGGTTGACGTTACCTTGCGGCTGTTCCTGAATATGACAAGGGAACAAAACCGCGGGGAGTACACCATGCGGACCGGGGAACACCAGGAACGCACCACATCGGGGACGTCGGATCAGATTCTCGGCGAAATCCGGGATTATTGCCGTGCGACGCAGACCGCCGAATCCACCTTCGGCCGGCTGGTCGTCAATGACGGCAAGCTGGTGTCGCGGCTGCGCGACGGAGCCAAGATCACGACCGGCACGCTCGACAAGGTCCGCGCCTATCTGACCGAGCATCGGGCCGCTTTGCCGTCGGAGAGGGGCGGATCGTTCATGGCCTTCAAGCCGGTCAATGGCGCAGCCACAGCACCCGACGTCGCGCCGCCGGGTTTTCGGTTCTTCGACAACCGGCAGAAATATCTGTTGTTCGTCTCGACCTGCAGCGAGAAGACCGAGGTCGCCAATCGGGTCTCGCTCGAACTCGGCAACCTGCAGCCGTCGCCGCCGGCGCTGCGGATCTTCGACGCCGGAGTCGGCGACGGCACGGTGCTGTCGCGCGTGATGCGGGCGGTGCACGCCCGCTTTCCGACCATGCCGCTCTACGTCGTCGCCAAGGAAATCTCCTACGAAGACGTGCGGCTGATGCTGGAGAAGATGGCGGACCGCCTGTTCGAACATCCGGCCACGGTGCTCGTCATCACCAATCTCTATTATGCCGAGGCGCCGTGGCTGACGCCGCGCTCGGCGACGTCGGCGCAAGGCCTGATCTGGAAGGATGTCGCGCTGGCAGGCAATACCGCGCACGGTTTTGCCGAGCAGATCGGACAGCTCGAAGGGTTCCTCGCCGAGAACTGGCGCGCCGGAATCAGTCCGACCACGGGCAATCCACTCTATACCCGCCCCATCATCCTGACGCTGCGGCGCGAGGATCACTCGTTCCTGCTCGATCCGATCATGCCGCGGCCCGGGCGGGTGATGGCCGATTACGATCTGGTGATCGCTTCGCAGCCCTACCGCGCGCGGGCCAGCGTGGAATTCAAGGCCTCGAAAGTCGTCACCCCGCTGGTGCGCTCGCTGCGGCCCGGCGGCCGGCTGATCGGCATCCATTCGCACGGCCACGACCCGGGGATCGAGATCATCGAGGAGGTCTGGCCCGGCGAAGATCCCTTCAAGACCGATCGCTACGCCATCCTGCGCCAGATCAAGCACGAGCTTGGCGCGGAGTCGCGGCACTACAATTTCAACGCTTCCTCCGATGCGCGATCGATTTTCCGCTATCACATGCACACCTTGCCGGACGAGGTCTCGGGGCCGATCGGTACCTCGACGCTGTTCGCCGCCTGGAATGCCGCGATCTATGTCGCGCAGATCGAGGATGTCAGGCTGTCGGAAGTGGTCCGTGACGGCCGCTACCTCGAAGCCACCGACCGCGTGCTCAAGAAGCACGGCGGCCTGTGGTTCAACGACGAAACCTACGTGATTTCGCGCCGCCGCGCTTAACCCGGAGTGTGATGTGTTGACACCCGATGCCGTCCGCGAACTCGACGCGCTGTTGTCGTCCGCCTCGGTCGAGGTCTCCTCGCGCGGGCATCAGCTAAGCGAGCTGCGGGATCATTTTTCGCCGGGCACGGAGGTGACGATCACTTTCCTTCCCGGCGACAATTACAGACACAATATCGAGACGGCTGTGGCCCTGCGCCGTGCCGGTTTCAACCCGGTGCCGCACATCGCCGCGCGCGAAATGCCGTCGCGCGAGGCGCTCGACGATTTCCTGGCAAGGGCGCGAGGCGAGGCGGATGTCGCGCGCATTCTCCTGATCGCCGGCGACGTCGCGGCCGCAAAGGGACCGTTCAAATCGAGCTTTGATGTCCGCACGAGCGGATTGATCGAGGCGCGCGGAATCGCACGGGTAAGCGTTGCCGGCCATCCCGAAGGCCATCCCTATCTCGGGATGGATGCGACCTTCGGCGCGCTCGAAGCATGGCGTGACTGGGGACAGCAGACAAAAATCCGCGTCGATGTCGTGACGCAATTCTGCTTCGAAAGCGCGCCGATCCTGGGCTGGATCGGCGAACTCGACGTACGTGGCATCGCGCTTCCCGTCATCGTCGGTCTCGCCGGGCCGGCAACCCCCGCCACGCTGACGAAATTCGCGCTTCGTTGCGGCATCGGCAATTCGATCCGCTCGCTGCGCAGCCAGATCGGCCGCTTCGGCCGGCTGCTCACGGATACCCGTCCGGATGAAGTCATGCGCGGGCTGGAGTCGGCGCCCGGGGAGGCTACGGCCTCGATTGCCGGTTTTCACCTTTTTCCATTCGGCGGGCTGCGCAAGGCCGCCGAATGGCTACGCAACTATCGCGCAGAAACGCTCGGGCAAATGGCGCAGGCCGCGCCACGAACCGGCGCTCAGAATCCGTAGAGCCGCGCCGGGTTGTCGGCCAGGATCTTCTTGCGGATCGCCGCGTCCGGCGCCCATACGGGCAACTGGTTGAGCAGACGGCCGTCGTCGATCTGGTACAGCGGCGTCACATCGGTTGGCTTCCTGCCGGCCGGCGTCACGGAATTCGGATGCGGCCAATCCGTGCCCCAGACGACGCGGTCGGAATTGGCCGCGATCAGCGCCTGCGCCAGCGGAACCACATCGGAATAATCGGGCGCAAGCTTCGATGCCCGGTAGGCACCGGAGATCTTGACGTAGGCCTTGCCCGACTGCACCAGTTCCAGCAGGTCCGAAAAGCCCGGCTGCGCCGCGCCGAGTTCGGCCTGCGCGCCGCCGAAATGATCGAACACGACGGGCACGGGCGAAGCGGCGACGAGATCCCTGATCGCGGAGATCATGGCAAGGCCCGTGAACAGCTGGACATGCCAACCGCGCGCTTTCACGCGCTCGACCGCGGCCTGAAAGCGCGGGCGGCCGACCGTGGGATCGTTGACGCCGCCGGTCGCCAGATTGAGCCGGATGCCGCGAATGCCGGCCTGGCTCATGGCGTCGAGATCGGCCTCCGGCGTCTTGTCGTCGATCACGGCGACGCCGCGCGCCGTCGGCCCGCGCGCCTTCATGCCGAACAAGGTTGCCGAATTGTCGGTGCCGTAGACGCTCGGTGTGACGATCACGACGCGCTCGATATGCAGCGCCTTGTGCAGCGCCGACATCTCCTCGGGTGACGCCGGCTCCGGCGTATAGACGCGGCCCGCGAAGAACGGGAATTTTTCGGGGTCGCCGTGAATATGGGTATGGCAGTCGCAGGCGCCGGCGGGGACGTCGAAATCCACTGGTGTCGAGGCTTGCGAGGCTTTGGCAAGGGCGTTTCGGTTTGGCATGCTCACTCCGGCCGCGAGGGAGGCGAGCAGAACACCGCGTCGCGTGAACATCGTTTGGCCTCCCCGGCTTTTTGTTTTCTGGCTTCTTACGGCGATAGCGTAGCACGTCCGAGCCCAGCCACGCACGCGGCAACCAGCTGCGGCAATGGCCGCGAACCATCGAGACGCAACACGGGGCAGGGCAGCGCGGCGAGCCAGGTCTTGTCCTTTGCCAAACTGCGTCCCTCCCGATCGCCGTCCTCGTAATGGGACGCCCATTCGATGAAATCCTCGGTCTCCCCGTGCCGCCAGCCGCCGGGAGCCACCGCATCGCTGCCGAAGTGCCGGGCCTCGCGGGCGCGCAAGCGCTGCAGGCGGATCTCTCTCGGCGTGGTGAGGTAGATCACTCCGTCGAAGGCGGGAATGAGCGCGTCGCCCCAGCCCGCAAGTCCCCCGCTCAGCACCCAGTCCGCGCGCGGCAAGAACATCTCGCGCATCAGCCGCAAGCGCTCGGGAATGCCGCGCAGGTCCCGGTAGGGCGGCGTGGTTGGCTGCCAGAGATAATCGTCGGTGTCGTGATGCGGGACGGCCAGGACGTCGGCCAATGCGCGGCCGAGGCTGGTGATACCCGAGCCCGATGCGCCCATGATGTGAATGCGGCAGCTTTTCATGGCGCCGGTCCGAAGTTCATTGCCCCGACGGCGTACGGAGGCCGTGCCAGGCGTCGCGGACCTGATGATAATGCACTTCGGGCAAATAGTCCGGCGTATTGAGCGCCAGCGTCTTGACGTCGAGCCGGCCGATGGCGCTGAGCAGGGTGTAGGATGCGATCACGCGATCGCGTTGCGCGCCGATCAGCCGCGCCTTCGCCGAAATCAGATCGGCCTGCGAGTTCAGGACGTCGACCGTGGTGCGCTGGCCGCCCTGGGCCTCCTTGCTGACGCCCTGAAGCGCCACGGTCGCCGCGCGCACCTCGGATTCCGATGCCGCTACGGCGATCTTGGAGCCTTCGTTCGCGACCCAGGCGCCGACCGCGGCGGTGCGGGCCTGGTTGCGCAGCTGATCGAGCACCAGCCGGCTTTGCGCCGCCACTTCCTTGGCCTGCCGCGTCTGCGACGCCGCCATGCCGCCATCGTAGATCGGCGCGTTCATCTGCGCGGTCACCGAAGCCTGGTCGGTCCTGAAGGTGGTGAGGCTCGGATCGGCGTCGCTGCTGTGGCTGGCGTTGCCCTGCAGGGTGATCGAGGGCAGCAGGCTGCTTTCGGCGACGTGGATGGTGGTCGAGGCGACATCGACGTCGAAGCCCGCGGCCGTCACGGCCGGATTTTCCTTGGCGGCAAGGCCGATGGCGTCTTCGCGGCTGCGCGGCAGATAGCGGTCCACGGCTTCGGCGGATCGCAATGGCCCCGGCGCGTTGCCGATCACCTGGGTATAGGTTGCCTGGCTGATGGCCAGGTTGATCTCGGCGGCGTTGAGCTCGGCGAGCCCGCGGCTGAGCCGCGCTTCGGCCTGCGCGGTATCGGTCGGCGTGACGTCCCCGGCGTTGAGGCGTTTCTGGGTGATGCCGACGGTTTCGCGCAGGAACGCCACGTTGGAGCGTTGCGCCTCGACCAGCGACTGGTTGGCCAGCACGTTGGTGTAGGCGGTGACGGCGTCAAGCAGCACGCCCTGACCGACATTGCGCAAGGCCTCGCGGCCCGACTGTACCTGCAATTCCGCCACCCGTACGCTGTTGGCGGTCTTGAAGCCGTTGAACAGCGTCTGCGTCACCGTTACCCCGATGGTCCAGGGCTTTAGGGTCGCGGATTGAAAGGTATTGTCGGGCAGCAGGTTGCGGACCGCTTGCAACCCGGCGCTCAAGCTCGCGATGAGCTGCGGCCGGTAGCCCGAAAGCGCCTGCGGCACGTTCTCGTCGGTGGCGCGCTGGCGAGCCCGTTCGGCGTTGAGCTGCGGATTGGTCTGATAGGCCTTGGCCAGGGCCTCGGGAAGGGATTCGGCGAAGGCTGGGGTAGGGCCAAGACTGACCGCGGCCGCAAAACCGACGCAAGCTGCCACACCAAGACAAATGCCCGATCGAAGCACGCGCCTTGCCACATGGCCAGCTTTAGCGGCACGCCCAATCATGTGAACCCGAAGCAATCCCGGCCGTCCGCCTCCGCCGACGGCCCCGACAGGTCTACCTGTTTAGAGGGCGCTGCAGCCACAAGCAAACCACGGAACCAAGTACCCCCATGAATTCAGTGATTCGCTGTTGCCGGCCCGTCACAGACGGATGAGCGTCACAAATACGTCAGGCTGCCCGGCAGCCGCCCTGGCGCCGGCGGTCCCGATCGCTTGCGCGGCAATGCCGGACTGATTCGGTTCAGGCGAGTTCCTGCGCAATCGCCTTCCGAACTGCCGGGCGTTCGGACATCCGGCGACGGTGAGAGATGACCTTGGGAAATCGGGAAGGATCGACGCCGTCCTGCTCGAGCCACTGCGCCATGGTGAACAGGTAGGGGTCGCAGATCGTGTAGCTCTCGCCCATCACCCAGGGACCTCGCAGCATGCTGGCCTCGATCAGATCGTAACAAGCGCTCACCGACTCCGGGACCTTGCGCTGCATTGCTGCGATGGCGGCTGGATCATCGGCCCAGCGGTTTCCGCGCATGCGGTGCGCATGGGCCACATGCAACGTCGCGCATAAAAAGCTGTTGAAGGCCTGCACCTCCGCAAAGAAAAAGGGATCGTCCAGCGGCGCCAGCCGCGCCAGCGGGAAGCTCTGTGCGATGAAGGCGAGCATCGCAGGCGTCTCGGTCAGAGTGCCCCTGTCGGTGACCAGGGCCGGAACGCGCCCTTTGGGATTAACGGCAAGATAGGCCGGCTTGCGCTGCTCGTCGTCCGCGAAATTGATCCGCGCGGTCGCGTATTCGGCAGCGGCATCCTCCAGCGCGATATGCGATGCCAGCGAACAGGTGTGAGGAGCGTAGAACAGCGTGATCACCATGATTTTCCCTTGATCGGCCTGCCTCGGCGACGGCGCTGCCCTAATCGGCAACGCCGTCGATGATGATGAAATCGGCGTCCGCGTATTTCTGACGAATGGTTCGCGCGCCATGGTATTCCGGACTCTGGTAGCAGGCCATGGCCGTCGGACGGTCTTTGAATTCGACCACGACATTGCGTTCGCGGGCATTGCCTTCCATGGTTTCGAACGCGCCGCCGCGCACGATGAAACGTGCGCCGAATTTCTGAAACGCCGGACCTGCCGCGGCTAGATATTCGGGATATCTTCCTTCGTCACGAACCGAGACGCGCACAATCCAATAGGCCTTTGACAATATCGTTCTCCCTCTGTGTTTCCGGGGCAGCGTGATGGCTGAAGCCGTCGCGTGATGGGTGTTTACCGGCGATATCAGATCAGATAAAATGAATTATTATGATGAAATCGATCTCATGGAGAGATGAGTGGATCTGTCGGACCTGACGATCTTCAGCGCCGTCGTGCGCGAAGGCAGCGTGACGCGCGCGGCCGAGCGGCTGCACCGCGTTCAGTCCAATGTCACGACCCGTATCCGGCAGCTCGAAGAGGACCTCCGCGTCGCGCTGTTCGTTCGCGAGGGAAAGCGGCTTCACCTCGCGCCGGCCGGCCAGGTATTGCTCGACTATGCCGATCGCCTGATCGCGCTTGCCGCTGAAGCCCGTGGCGCGGTCCAGGACGCAAGACCGCGCGGCACGTTCCGGCTTGGCGCGATGGAGAGTACGGCCGCCGTCAGGCTGCCGGGTCTGCTCAGCGAATACCACCGGCGGCACCCCGAGGTGATCCTCGAATTGCGCACCGGCAACCCGCAGGTTCTGGGCAGCGCCATTCTGGCCGGCGATCTCGACGCGGCACTTGTCGCGGAGCCGATCGCGGACGTCCCGTTCGAGAAGGCGTTCGCCTTCGACGAGGAACTGGTGATCGTTGCGCCCGCCAGGCATCCGCCGATCGGAAAGAAGAGCGACCTGCCGCCGACCATCATCGTGTTCGAGCATGGATGCCCGCACCGAAAGCGGCTCGAGGACTGGTATGAGAGCCGTCACGAGATGCCCGAGCGCACGATCGAGATCGCGTCGTATCACGCCATGCTCGGATGCGTCGTTGCGGGTATGGGCATATCCCTGATCCCGAAGAGCGTGCTGACGACCTTTCCGGAGAGAAGGCGTTTGAGTGTTCATCGCCTGGCGAAGGCAGAGAATTGTGCGCAGACCGTCCTCATCTGGCGGAGGGGAACGAATTCCGCGAACGCCAGGGCGTTGGAGGAGATCTTGCGAGGCCGCGGTTCAACTTCCCGTCAAAATTCCAAATAGGGGCGAGGGAACTGTAATAACTTCAGGCGGTGACGCGCGATTCTCCGACGCCGCCCCTCGATTCGGTTCGTGCCGCTCCAGACGGGATATCGATGCCAAAACTGTTCACCGACCCCGAGGCGATCGCCGAGGATATCATCCGTGACGTCGGGACCAATCTGGTCGTCGGTTTGCCGCTCGGGCTCGGCAAGGCAAATCACATCGTCAACGCGCTCTATGCGCGCGCAGCCGCGGACCGGTCGATCAATCTGACGTTCTTCACCGCGCTGACGCTGGAAAAGCCGAAACCGAAGAATCTGCTGCAGTGGCGCTTCATTGCGCCGGTGATCGACCGCCTGTTCGGCGGCTATCCCGATCTCGCCTATGCCGCGGCGCTGCGTGCAGGTGCGCTTCCACCCAACATTCGCGTGACGGAATTCTTCTTCCTGGCGGGACGGTGGCAGCATGTGCCGATGGCGCAGCAGCACTATGTTTCCGCCAATTATACCCATGTCGCCTCCTATTTGCTGGCGGCCGGGGTGAACGTCGCCTTCCAACTGGTGGCCAAGCGGGTCGTCGACGGCGTGCCGCGCTACAGCCTGAGCTGCAATACCGACATCTCCCTGGAGCTGTTGGCCGCCCGCGCCGAGGGCCGCGCCTCGTTCAAATTGATCGGGCAGGTCAATTCCGAACTCCCGTTCATGCCGGGGCCGGCTGAGCTGGCTGCAGATGAATTCAGTGCGGTGCTCGACAGCCCGGAGACCGATTTTCCCCTGTTTGCCCCGCCATCCGAGCCGATCTCAGACACCAGATATGCCATCGGTCTTCACGCCGCGGGCCTGGTGCGTGACGGCGGCACCTTGCAGATCGGCATCGGACAAGTGGGGGAAGCGCTGGCCCAAGGGTTGATCGTGCGCCATCGGGACAATGGGCAATATCACGAGATCATGAAGCGGCTCGTGCCCGGACCGGAACACCTGGCAGCGCTGCACACCGGATCGTTCGAACAGGGCCTCTATGGCGTCAGCGAGATGCTGTTCGCGGCATTTCTCGGCTTGATCGACGCCGGCATTCTCAAGCGCGAGGTCGACGGCGCCGTGCTTCACGGCGCGTTTTTTCTGGGGCCGAAATCGTTCTATCGCGCGCTGCGCGAGATGACGCCCGAGCGGATCGCGCGGATCCAGATGGCCTCGGTATCGTTCACCAATGAACTCTATGGCGACGAGCAGGCCAAGCGGCGCGCCCGCGTCGACGCCCGCTTCGTCAATAGCGTGATGATGGCGACCCTGATGGGGGCCGCGGTGTCCGACGGCCTCGAAAACGGGCAGGTGGTGAGCGGTGTCGGCGGCCAGTATAATTTCGTCGCCCAGGCATTCGCGCTTGCCGGCGCGCGCTCGGTCCTCACGCTGGAAGCAACGCGGCAGGCCGGCGCCAGACCGCAATCCAACATCCGCTGGAGCTATGGCCACGAGACCATCCCGCGACACCTGCGCGACGTCGTCATCACCGAATACGGCGTCGCCGATCTCAGGGGAAAATCAGATGCCGAGGTGATCGCGGCGATGCTGCAGGTCGCCGACACGCGCTTCCAGGACGACCTCGCGCGCCAGGCCAAGGACGCCGGCAAGCTGCCGAAGAATTATGAAATTCCGGCAGCGCATCGCGACAATCATCCGGAGCGGATTGCGCGTGCGCTGAAGCCCGCGCGCGAGGCCGGCCTGCTGCCGTCGTTCCCGTTCGGCACCGATTTTACCGATGTCGAGCAGCGGCTGATCCCGGCGCTGCAGATCCTGCAGGATGCGGAGCGGGTGCCGTTAAGTCTGGCCGGACTGTTGTGGCAGGGGGTCACCGGCCAATCCGATGCCGCGGACAGGGAATGCCTGGCGCGGCTCGGCCTCGATAGACCGGCGACCCTGACCGAACGCACCTACCGCGCGCTGGTCAGCGCGGCATTGGCGCGGAGCCGCAGGGCCTAATTCACGCCGTCATTGCGAGGAGCGAAGCTACGAAGCAATCCGTCTGTCCCCGGGGTTGGCGATGGATTGCTTCGCGGAGCCTGTCATCGGGCGCGCATTCGCGCGACCCGTTGGCTCGCAACGACGGAAAAAATCTACCTGTTCTTGTTCACCGGCTTGCGCTTCTCGATGAACGCCGCCATGCCCTCGGAGCGATCCTCCAGCGCGAAGGTCGAATGGAACAGGTTGCGTTCGACGCCGAGCCCTTCGGACAACGGCGTTTCGAAGGCGCGGTTGATGGCTTCCTTTGCCATCGCGGCAGCCGGCCGCGACATCGAGGCGATCTTTTCCGCTGCCGCCAGCGCTTCCGCCATCAACTTGTCCGCCGGCACCACCCGGCTGACCAGGCCGGATCGTTCGGCCTCGGCCGCATCCATCATCCGCCCGGTAAGACAAAGGTCCATCGCCTTGGATTTGCCGATCGCGCGCGTCAGCCGCTGCGTTCCGCCGATGCCGGGAATGGTGCCGAGGGTGATTTCCGGCTGGCCGAATTTCGCGGTGTCGGCGGCGATGATGATGTCGCACATCATCGCCAGTTCGCAGCCGCCGCCGAGCGCATAGCCGCTCACGGCCGCGATCGTCGGCTTGCGGCACCTGGCGACGCGGTCGCCTCCAACGGCGGCGAAATCGCTGGAAAACATGTCGATGAAGGTCTTGGGCTGCATTTCCTTGATGTCGGCGCCGGCGGCAAACGCCTTTTCGCCGCCGGCGAGCAGGATGCACCCGATTCCGTCGTCGGCCTCGAGGTCGTCGACCGCCGCGGCGATCTCCTTGAACACGCCGAAGGACAGCGCATTGAGCATCTTCGGGCGATTGAGCGTGACGATGCCCACCGCGCCTTTGCTTTCCACAATGATGTATTCGAACGTGCTCATGGCCGACCCCGCGCTGATTTCGCGGGCAATGTGCCCGCTGGCGGGGTGGGCATCAAGTGGAGAGTGGCAGGCGCTTGCGCGCGCGTCCCGCCGCCGACGTTGCGGGACCGCAAGCGGCGAAGCAATCCGACCTCTCGCGGGCACCTCTCTGGATTGCTTCGCGTCCGCTCGCAAGGACTGACGGCTACGCCATGAACATGCGCGCGGCGGAGGCCATCGTCAGCAGCGCGCCGAAGCCGATGAATATCTTCCCGACCAGGGAGGTCTGGTCCCAGGCGGAGCTATCGCGGCTGCTTTCGGCGACGGGCGCAGCAGGCGCCTCGGCCGAGGCTACCGCCACCGCGGGCGGCATGCTTGCCGCTGGCGGGCTTTCGCGCAGCGCACGGTCGACGTCATTGAGCTGATCGGCGGAAACCACCTGGGCGTTGGATTGGGCGTCCGCCGGGGCCGAGGCCTCGGCCGCCTTGTCCGGCGTGGCCTGCAGAATATCGTTGGCTCGCGCCGTCATCGCCTTGGCTGCATTGTCGGTCGGGGTATCGGCCGATGCGGGTTGGGCGGATGTGGGTTGGGCAGGCGTTAGTTGGGCATTGGCGTTGGCCACCGACGGCGGGATCGGTGATGAATGGCCGCCATCATTGGCCGCGTCGGCCGTCTTCTCGCCGGCAGAGGGTTTCAGCGCGACCTTGCTCGATCCGTGATTGGCGGATTTTTTCCCGTGGTGCGAAGCATGTCTGGCGTATTTGTGGAGCGCGACGGGCGCTCCGGCCGTCTCCGGTTTCGTCGCCGTGGTCGCATCGTCCGTCGCCGCCGCCGCTGACGAGGGTCCCGCCGTACACACATAAAGCCCGGCTGCCACTAGCAGGGCCGAGCGCCCGATGGTTCTTATCATGCGCTGATCTCCCCATTAGCCACCCACCCGCGCGAAAAAGAGACCTCGGGGCGTGTCGGCAGCGGGGCAAAAAGAGGGAATCTTCGGGTTGCACCCGGCAAAAACAGGGCAATCGCCGCGCCGGTTGACGGTTTTCAGGACTTCGGCCGGGATTCACCTTGAATCAAGCCACCGAGTCCCAGTGCAACCGATCGACGTTATGTGCCAGAGGTTGAGGGGAGCGGTCGTGGCGATTCCCTGATCCGGCACACCGCGGACGGGATGCGGCGGGAAGCTTCGATCACGAGTTCGTGATCAAGGCCTCCAGGCGTAACAAATTGTAAGATCGACCGAATTGCAGTGTGGGAGCGCGCGTGCGCGAACGTGAAGACGAATGGACCGGCCTGATGCGGTCGGCCATGTCAGGCGATGATGCGGCGTATCATCGCCTGCTCAAGGCAGTCACGCCGGTACTGCGGGCGGCGGCTCGTCGCGGGCTGGCGCGTGCAGGGCAACCGGTCGATCAATCCGAGGACATCGTGCAGGACATCTTGTTGGCAGTGCATCTGAAGCGACACACCTGGGACGCCGATGCGCCGTTTGCACCGTGGCTGTTTGCGATCGCGCGCAACAAGCTGATCGATGTCCTGCGCCGCCGAGGCCGCCGGGTTTTCGTCAACATCGACGATTTCGCCGATACGCTGCCGGGGGAACCCGCAGCCGAGAGCGCGCCGGCGGGCGAGGTCGCGGCCCAACTGCTGTCGCTGCCGGCGCGTCAGCGCGAGGTTCTGCAATCGATCGCCGTCGAGGCGGCGTCGATCAAGGACACGGCGGCGAAGCTTTCGATGACCGAAGGCGCGGTGCGGGTCGCGCTGCATCGCGGCCTTGCCAGCCTCACCGCCAAGCTGAAGGAACCGTGAGAATGGAAACCGATCAGCTCATTCGCTCCCTTGCCGCCGACAACGCCCACCACTCAAGGCCGGTCGGGCTGGTGCTGGCGCTGGCGCTGCTGTCGGCTGCACCGGTCTCGGCGGCGATGTTCTTCGCGAGCCTGGGTGTCCGCCCCGACGTGATGACCGCGATGCATAATCCGTTCTTCGATCTGAAGTTCGCCGTGACGCTGGCGCTCGCGATCTCGGCGATTGCCATCGGATTGCATCTGTCGCGGCCCGAGGCCTCGCTGCAAGGCTGGGCCTGGCTGCTGCTGATTCCGGCGGGGCTTCTGGTCGGGGGGATCGCCAGCGAGATGATGTTGCCGCAGCGGCTGCCGATGATGACGCGCCTGGTCGGCAACAATTCGCGGGCTTGTCTGACCGCGATCCCGCTGATGTCGCTGCCGCTGCTGGCGGCGGCGCTGATCGGCTTGCGCCACGGTGCGCCGACGCGGCCGGCGGTTGCCGGCGCGATCGCGGGGTTGTTGTCGGCGGGACTGGCGGCGACGCTGTATGCCTCGCACTGCACCGACGATTCACCGCTGTTCGTGGCGACCTGGTACACGATCGGAACCGCGCTGGTCACCGCGATCGGCGCCCTGGCCGGATCGAAGGTCCTGAGGTTCTAGCGCGCCGATCCGACCCGTTATCATCGCGCGAACCAGCATCCACCTCGCTCGAACATGCCGGGTGTCACGCCGCGGGGGCGGGCGCAGTCTGCTGCATGCGGTGGAAGCGCAGCACCTGCTGCGCGGTGGAGGGCCGCAGCCTTTCATAAGTGGCCTTGCAGGCGGCTAGATCGGTCGGCTCCCCGACCGCAAGCTTGTCGCGCATGTTGATGAGCGCCTTGACCGTCGGCCACGACATGCCCGAGACCTTGGCCAGGATCATGACGCCTTCGGCGCGGGTTTCGATCATCATGTTCTCGGCGATCGAAACCGAGACGCTGGCAAGCGCTGCGATCGAGGCGTTGGCTTCGTCGAACTTACCGTCCTCCGCAAACGCCGCCACCTGATGCTCGTCCAGTCTGCCGTCCTCGTAGAGCGATTTGACGAGCGCATGGGCAATCGCCGTTTCTTGGGTGACGGCCGCGGGAGCGGTCCGTGCGCGCTGGGTTGCCTCGCGTACCGCGGTTGGCACGGCACCGGCCTGATGCGGATGGGCGGCCTCGAGCCGTTCGCGCACCGTCGCGGACGCCTTGGCGAGGAGTTTCAGGTAGAGGTGCCGCGGCATCGTCGGACGCATGGCGAGGCAGGTTGCGAGATTGTCGTCTCCCTCGGCGCGATCGACCAGCCGGCTGAAGCCGCGTTCGGAAAATTCCGCGCCGGGATTGTTGACGGTGCTCTGGACCACCTCGTCATTGCCGCGCAGCACCAGTACGTCGGTGACCGCGCCGCTCAGGACCCTGCGCACCGAGATCGCCATCAAATGCGCCTGGCTCTTGTTGCGCGCGGTCTCGATCAGCGTTTCGTCGTCGAGCCGTTCGGACTGCGACAGCACCGGAGCCGCGACCTCGATCAGGTCGTCGAATGCCAGCGCCCGAATGGTGCGCGGCGGCGCCACGTCGATCGGAGCGAGCCGGTTGGAGAGCAGGACCTTGGCGGAAGTCTCGATGTGCTCCGTCAGGCACTGGAACACGTCGTCGAACAGCCCGATCTGTTCGGTCGAGAAATCCACCGCGCCATTGAGGAACAAATCGGTCACCCTTCGGAGCGTCTCGACCCGGCGCGCGACGGTGCCGTGCGCGAGTGTGGCCTGCAGCTCGTCGAGCAGATTTTCGGAATTAGCGGCGGATTTCAAACCCATTACTCTATCCTTGAGCATACGTACAAAGCGACGACGGTTTCTCCGGCGCCGGCAACATCAGTGACTAGGGCAAGGCGCTGGCGATGCGATTGCGTCCCCGTTCCTTGGCAGCGTAAAGCGCGGCGTCGGCGCGCGCGAGAAATGTGTCGGCAGTCTCGTCCGGCGCCAGTGTCGCGATGCCGGCCGAGATCGTCACCCGCATGCCGGGAGAGAACGCGCTCCAGTCGAGATCGGCGATGATTGCCCGTAGCCGGCCCAGGATGCGCGCGGCGTCGTCGTTCGACGTATCGGGAAGCACCAGCAGGAATTCCTCGCCGCCGTAGCGGCCGAACCTGTCGATGCTGCGGATATTGGCGAATACGGTGATTGCGAAGGTCCTCAGCACCTCGTCGCCGGTGGGGTGGCCGTAAGCGTCGTTGATGCGCTTGAACCAGTCGAGATCGATCAGCGCGATCGAGCAGGGCGTATTGATGCGATGTCCGCGCGTGATCTCGTCATCCAGCATCCGCATGATGCAGCGGCGGTTGAAGGAGCCGGTCAGCTCGTCGAGTTCGGCGAGTTCTTCGATGCGCTTGTAGGCTTCCCGGAGCTTGAGACCGTTGGTGTAGAGCGATCGGCGCATCGAGGAGGAGTACATGCCGAGAAACATGCAGCGGCCGATGGTCAGGACGAACACCGCCATGGTCGCGAAGCGCTCCGGATAGCTGTCGTGCGGCATCGAGATTGGCTTGTCGGTCAAAAGAAACAGCGCGGCGAGGCCAAACGCGGTAGCCGTCCAGACAATGGCGGTTTGTCGCGGCGGCGAACGCAGCGAGCCGAAGTTGAACACGACGAACAGCGTGCAGAGAAACAACACGCCGACTTCGGGCGCGATGTAGGTGAAGGCCAGCATGATCGCCACGCTGACGACCAGTTGCGGTGCGACGAAATAGTGATCCTGGAAGCGTTCGGTGAAGCCGGTTTCCGAAACCACCAGATAGACGGCGACGGAGGCGAGCCCGCAAGCGGCGAAGGCCGGGCCGATGGTCGCGGGGATGTCGCCCGCATGGGCGTAGATCGAGAGGACCAGGGCATCGATGACGTAGCTGGCTGCGACCATCGCCTGGATCTGACGGCGCTGTCGGGCACGGCGCGCCAGCACCTTCGCCGTCGGCCTGGGACCTACGCCTTGTTCAGCCGCGATCGGATGCAGAAAAGGGGACGCAGCGGTGCCCATGATCTCGCCGTTGATGGAACTCAGGCCGAAAAATCTACGTGGGAAGCCTTTAGGTTTGGTATCTTTTGGAACCCATGCCGGGCCGAAAAACTGTGCTTTTGCCGTTGTTTGGCAGTGGAAATTGCCCGGATCGCGGTAACGTGGCGCGATCTGACGCAGACGGGCGTGAGGCGGCTATCGCCAGCCGGTTCCACCGGAGCCGGTTTGTTTGATAAGGTTGTCTGCGGACGGGATTGGGCGTCGAGAAAGTATTTCTATACTATGATACCGGTATTTCTGGAATATTGCCGCCGGCAGGCGCGCTCGTTGCCGGAAAATTGCGTTCTGTGGGGTATGTCACAGATGCAACCCTGGTCTTGCGATAATTTGAAGAATCTTGCCTTTCCCATCGAACCACCAGCCAACCCAATCCGACCAACTTTGCGAGACGGCCATTGAGCGCGACACAGGCGGCCTCGGACGACGTCCTGATCGCTCGGATCGCTCAAGGCGACCGCCTCGCCATGCAGGTGCTGTACGGACGGCACCATGTCAGGGTGTTCCGTTTCGGGCTTCGTCTCGTGCGGGATGAACAGGTCGCGGAAGACCTCATCAGCGAGGTGTTCCTTGATGTGTGGCGCCAGGCTGGCAAGTTCGAGGGCCGATCCGCCGTTTCCACCTGGCTCCTGGCGATTACGCGATTCAAGGCCCTGTCTGCGCTGCGGCGCAGGAAGGATGTCGAACTGGACGATGAGGCCGCCAACGCGATCGAGGACACGTCCGACGATCCGGAAGTGGCGGTGCAGAAGAAGGATACCAGTGAAGCGTTGCGCAAGTGCCTGACGGCCCTTACGCCGGATCACCGGGAGATCGTCGATCTCGTCTACTACCACGAGAAGTCCGTGGAAGAAGTGGCTGAAATCGTCGGCATTCCGGAGAACACCGTGAAGACGCGCCTGTTCTATGCGCGCAAGAAACTGGCCGACCTGCTGAAGGCAGCCGGCGTGGAACGAGGTTGGCCATGATGGCAGCGAGCAAGAAGATGCTGGAGCAAGAGCCCAGTGAAATTGAAATGCTGTTGCCATTTCACGCGGCCGGCACGCTGAACGCGCGCGATGCCCGCCGCGTCGAGGAAGCGCTGGCCCGCGATCCGGAGCTTGCCCGGCAATACGCCGTGATCCGGGAAGAGTACGCCGAAACAATCCATCTCAATGAGAGCCTCGGTGCGCCCTCGGCGCGCGCCATGCAGAAGCTGTTTGCGGCAATTGACGCGGAGCCGGCGCGCCAGCCGTCGGCTTCGCTTAACTTCTCCGCGCGCTTCTCGGGATTTTTCGCGAAGCTCTCGCCGCGGACGCTGGCCTGGTCGGCGAGCCTGGGAGCGCTCGCCCTGTTGCTGCAGGCCGGTGTGATCGGCGCGGTGCTGGTCAAGAATCAGAACTCCACGTTCCAGACCGCGTCGTTGAGCACCAGCGAGCCCATCACCCGCGACCTCGCGGGAGGCACGCCACCGCATGCGCTGGTACGGTTCGCAGCGGATGCGCGCGTCGCCGATATCACGGCGCTGCTCGACAATTACCACGCCTCGATCATCGACGGCGCCAAGGGCGGCATGTTTCGGCTGCAGTTCGGCAACAGAGCGATGAGCAAGCAAGAAGTCGCCGCATTGATGAGCAAGCTGCAAAGCGAGAAGATCGTCAGTCTCGCGGTGGCGACGCCGTAAGAGCGTTTTCGAGCGAAGTGGATACCGGTTCGCGTGAGGAAAACGCGTCAAGAAGAATCTCGAGCCGCGCGGCTCTTGAGTACAGGCCGAGGCCCCATGATCCACGTTCGTGCGAATTGGCGAATGACGGCGTGGCGCGCGGCGATGGCGCTGGTGTCGGCGGCGCCGCTCCTCGGTCTCGATGGATCGGCGGTCCATGCGCAGAACATGATGCGCTCGCCCAGCATCAACATCCAGTCGCGCATTCCGACCATCAACCCGACGATAGCGCCGCGGATCGATCCCGGCATTGCCGCCCGATCGGTGACGGCAATCGGCAGAACGTTGCCGAACCTCAGGATCCGTCCGGCCTGCGGCTCGGCCTATCGCGACGGCGATGGCGCGTGCCTGGATCAGCCGGTGACTTCGGTCGATGGCGGCGGCGGCAGCAGTGGGACGTCGGGCAAGGGCAAGAACAGCGGTCCGCGCCGCAACGTCTCGCAGATCGCGGGGCTCAACCCGCTCACGGTCACGAACGAGATCGTGGCCGAGATCGACGGCGCCCTGACCGATGCGCAGGCCGACGAACTGGCGCGGCGACACGGGCTTGCGCGTCTGCGGTCGCAGAATTTCCCGCTTGTCGGGGCCACCATCGGCCTGTTCCGCATCACCGACCGGCGTTCGATCGAGACCGTCAGCCGCGAATTCGCGGCCGACGCCAGCGTTCGCTCCGTGCAGCCGAGTTTCCGTTATCTGCTGCAGGAGCAAAATGGCGGGCCAACCGAGGGCGATCCCGCCCAGTACGCGCTGGCAAAGCTTCGGTTGCCCGAGGCTCATACGCTGGCGCACGGCGCCAACGTCACCGTCGCCGTGATCGATTCCGGTATCGATGCCCGGCATCCCGAACTCGCGGGTGCGATTGCGGACAGCTTCGATGCGCTGGGCAGCAAGGAAGGCCCGCATGTCCACGGCACCGGCGTTGCAGGCGCGATCGTGGCGCATGCGCGGCTGATGGGGAGCGCGCCGGCGGCGCGGATACTGGCGATCCGCGCGTTCGGCAGCGCGCCAAAAGGCGCTGAGAGCACGACCTTCGTGGTGCTGAAAGGGCTCGACTACGCCGCCGGCCATGGCGCGCGGATCATCAATATGAGCTTCGCGGGGCCGAAGGATCCGCTGATCGAACGCGGCATCGCCGCTATCGCGGCCAGGGGCATCTTGATGGTCGCAGCCAGCGGCAATGCCGGGCCGAAGTCGCCGCCGCTCTATCCGGCCGCCAACGCCAGCGTGATCGCGGTGAGCGCCACCGATGCCCAGGATAAATTGTTCGCGGCGTCGAACCGCGGCGCCTACATCGCGGTCGCCGCGCCGGGTGTCGACATCTTCCTGCCGGCGCCCGACGAAAAATATCAGATGACGTCAGGCACTTCGTTTTCCGCCGCCTACGTCTCCGGGCTTGCTGCCCTGATGCTCGAGCGCAATCCCGCATTGAAGCCGGCCGACGTGCGCGCGATCCTGATGACGACCGCGCGCGATCTCGGCGCGCCGGGCCGCGACGATCTGTTCGGGGCAGGGGAAGCCGATGCCTATGCCGCAGTCTCGGCCGCTGTCGACGCGCCGGTGGTCGCGGCAACCGGTGCACCACAGCCGGCTACCGCCGAAAAAGGGAGGGAACCTGAGGAAGCGCCCGCGACCCGTGCCTTGAATGCGCCGGCGGCCATGGCCGCCGACAAACCCGCCGCAGCCAACCGCTCCACGGCGCGATAAGTTCCCATCCAGGACCCTTTACGCTTCGATGTAAAACGGCGCGCTAGGTTCTTGATTTGACACGTTTTTCGAACGCGGTGCGAAGCTGGAAATGATTCTGAAAACAGCTACCAAAAAGTAAAAAAAATTTGCCTCCGGTTTGAACGTTCGGCGGCCCTTGCGCGACAGAATAGGTGTGGGAGCGGTTATCCCTCCCCATCGAGGCTGTATTCGGCGCGAGCGCCCATCCACCCCAAGCGCCCATATGGCTTGACCCGTCCGGTTGTCCCCCCGGACGGGTCTTTCGTTTCCGGCACCGTTTCTGACGTACCGATTCGATGACACCGACGAATCGCACGCGCGAAACGTCGCAATGCGGCAATGCCGCCACGCGACTTGACTTGCCGGTTTTCGGGAAACCCCGCCCAACTACGGCTTTTGTTCGATAATTCCTGGTCGACAGAGGGGCCCGCTAGACTTCTTCAAAGTTTTCCACAAAATATATCCGTCACGTGTGATTGATTCGTCCCCGTTGCGTCAGCGTCCGTTCTTCTCTCCTTACGGGCTGGTTCATGACACATCAACTCTACGTGGCACGTGGCCGCGACGTGGTCGCGCGCTGGTGCGCTCTTGCCGAGCAGCGCCTCGAATATCTCACCGAACTGTTCGAGACCGGCCGCTGGCGCCGCTTTCACAGCGAACTCGATTTTCTCGAAAACATCCAGGAAGCCAAGGCCGCGGTTGAAACCTGGCGCGGTCTTTCATCGCGTGAGGCGTCTCTCGCCAACAACGCCATCGATCTCTCCTGGCTTGGCCGTCCGCGGACGAAGCTGCCGCCCCTGGACCGGTTTCCTGATCCTGTCTACCGGCCCCAGCCGGTGGCCAAGCCGGCGGAGCCGCCCCGATCGATCATCTCGATTGTCCCGGAACCCGATCCTGCTCTTCGGGAAGAGACGTCTGCCCCAGCCGTGCCCGAAAATGCCTGGGGGATGACACGGGATATCGCAGCGGCCATCACAGAGCGCTATCCGCTGTTGCGCAACGCGCTGTAACGACTACCGCCGCACCGCGTTCGTTCCCATCACCACCTGGGCAAAGCGCTGCGCGCCTTCCGCGGACAGGTCTGGCGTCACGGGGCGCGCGTGATCGAGCCCGACCACGGCGCCGCCCGGCGTCTCCGAGATCATGTTGTTGTTGACCAGCGCCGTGCCCGCGCCTGGCGTCACCGATATCCCGATGCCGACGAAGGCCCTGCGGACCACATTGCCCGAGATCGAGACGTCGCGCAGATATTTGCCCCAGCCGGCGACGATCCCGAACGAGGGCGCGTTCTCGATCACATTTCCCGTCACCGAGGTGTCGGCTTCGACATAGATGCCGATCCCGGCGTCGTCGTCCGGCGCGGTGCCGATCGGGCGCTTCGGCAACAAATTGCGGATGATGTTGCCCTGGACCACCGCGAGGCGTCCGCCCTCGTTGAAATTGCAGACGGAGACGCCGACCGCCGCGCCGTCCACGGTGTTGTTGGCGATCACGGCGCCCTCGAACGAGAACTCCGAATACAGCGCCACCTCGCGGACGTCGCTGACGCTGTTGCCCGTGATCTGGATGTTGGAGGCCGAATTGCCGCGCACAGCGGAATAGTCGCAGTTGCGGATCCGGTTGCCGCGCACGATCACATTGCCGGCGCGAAAGGCGTTGATGGCGTTGCCGTATTGTCCGGAGCCGCCGGGACCGGCCTTGATGTCCTCGATGCGGTTATCGGCAACCATCGTGCCGTCGTCGCCGATGGCGGTGCGCAGGATCTCGATGCCGTTGTCGCTGGTGCCCGAAATCGTGTTGCGCGACACGGTGAGGCCCTGCGCGTCGAACGACAGGATCGCGGTGGTGGCCGTGTTGGTGATGATGTTGCCGCTGACGTCGCCGGAGACCTGCTCGAACCAGATGCCGTTGCCGCCGCTGCCGCTGATCTCGCAGTCGACAATGCGGATGTCGCGTCCGCCGAGACAATGGATCAGGCCGCGCCGCGCCGGCAGGGGAATGCCGCCGCCGTCAAGAGTGATATTGGCAAGGCCGATGCCACCAGCGCCTTCGCCCTGAAACATCGATGCGCCGCCGTTGAAGATCAGCCGGGTCGCCCCGCGCACGCCAACGAGCTGCGTGCCGTTTTGCAGGCGAAGCATCGAGGTGCGATAGATCCCCGGCGGCAGCGCCAGCGGCGCCTGCGCGTGCGCGGCATCGTCGATCGCGCGCTGCAGGACCCTGGTCTGGTCGTCGGGGCTGCCGGGCCGTACCCCATATTGCGTGGCATCGCGGCCGAGTGCGGAGGTCAGCGGCGCGGCGCGCGCGGGCTCGGGCGACATCGCGATCGCGCCGGCTAGGCCGGCTGCGGATGCTCCAATGAAATGGCGGCGATTGACGTCCATGTCGCAAGTCTCCGGGCAGATGCGCCTGGCGCCTGCAAGCCTGGCGTAACGCAAAAATGCGACCGCGCAGGGCGTCGCGGAAGCCGGAAGAGGGTGATTGTTGGGGGTAGGGTTAACCGATGAGGAATGCGGTTTAACGATTGCGCGCCGCCTGCCGCGTCAGCCTCACCAGCTCCAGCAGCATGGCTTCGCCGGCATCGACCAGTTCTTCCAGCGTGATGCGGTGCGCCGTGCCCTTGCGCCGCGAAGCTCCGTCGCGCGCCAGCAGCGGGATGTGGACGAAGGCGGCGAGGCGCGGGCCATCCTTGGCCTCGACTGCTTCACTGGCGCGCCAGCTCAGGTAATTGCAGAGGTAGCTCCCGGCATCGCGCGAGGCCCGGGCATCGACGCCGGTACCCACCGCCGCGCGCAACAGTTTGGCGGTGTGGGGCCCGAACATCATCGCGTCCGCGCCGCCCACGATCGATCCCTTGCGCGCGTGGTTGCGATCGGCATCGGGGAAGCGCGTGGTGACGGCGTTGCGGGCGCGGGTTTCGATCCGGACATGTGTGGTGCGATCGGCGAGGCCGAACATCAGCAGGGCCTGCGGGCGATGTTTGGCGACGAGCCTGGGGAGTTCACGGTCGACGGTTGCGTAGGTGACGTGGAAGATGTGGCCGGTCAGCTCGACGTCGGCGAAAGCCGGACGGCGCAACTGCGTCAGCCGCTTCACCAGCGGCATCGTCGGGTTGAACGGCGCACCGGGAAAGGGTCCGAAGCCGGTGATGAGGATGCGCAGCTTCTCGGTCATGTCACCTCAGCATATCAGCGATCTGGTCCGCCGCCAGCGCCGGCGTGATGCGGCCGTCGGCGACGTCGGCCTCGATCTTTCTCACTTTGGCGCGGATGGCCGGGTCGGAGCGCAGTCGCGCCATCATCCGCTGTTCCAGCATCGACCACATCCATTTGATCTGTTGCTGCCGCCGCCGCGCGGCGAATTCGCCCGAGGCGTTCATCGCGGTGCGGTGATCGAGAATCTTCTGCCAGAGATCGCCGATGCCGACGCCGGTCAGCGCCGAATAGGTCACGACCGGCGGATGCCAGTGCTCCGAACGGGGGGTGAGGATGTGCAGCGCACCGCGATATTCGGCCGCGGCGAGGTTGGCGCGCTTGATGTTGTCGCCGTCGGCCTTGTTGATCGCGATCATGTCGGCGAGCTCGACCAGGCCCTTCTTGATGCCCTGCAGCTCGTCGCCGGCGCCCGGCAGCATCAGCGCCAGGAAGAAATCGGTCATGTCGCAGACCGCCGTCTCGGATTGCCCGATGCCGACGGTTTCCACCAGCACCACGTCGAAGCCGGCGGCCTCGCACAACAGCATCGCCTCGCGCGTTTTCGCCGCGACCCCGCCGAGCGTGCCGGAGGCCGGCGAGGGCCGGATATAGGCGCTGTCCGAGGCCGACAGCCGCGCCATCCGGGTCTTGTCGCCGAGGATCGAGCCGCCGGTGCGGGCGGAGGAGGGGTCCACCGCGAGCACCGCCACCTTGTGCCCGCGCTCGATCAGAAACATCCCGAGCGCGTCGATGGTGGTGGATTTGCCGACGCCGGGCGAGCCGGTGATGCCGACGCGGACAGCCTTGCCGGTATCGCGCAGCAAGTCCTGCACCAGATCGCGGCTTGCGGCCTGATGGTCGCTGCGCCGGCTTTCGATCAGCGTGATCGCGCGGGCCAGCGCCGCGCGATGGCCGGCGCGCAGCTCCTCGCTCAGTCTGCCGATGTCTGGCTGGCTACGGCCGGTCATTGCGTATCGTCATCGTCGCCCTTGGGCCGTGCGCCACCAAAGATCCTTGTTCCTTCCGGCGACAGATAAGCCTTCAGGGCTTCCCACGGCACGAACGCGACATATTCGCCTTCGGCATAGGGACCGACCGCATAGGGTGGGTAATGAAAGGTCAGCCCGGAGCTTTTGCCGGCCTCGGTCGACGGCGCCAGCGTCACCGCGCCGATCTTGAGCAATCTGGGCTCGACGCTCTTGTACCATTCGGCCGTGGCGGTATCGCTGGTATCGCGCTTCTTCTTCTCGATGTTCAGCGACGCGATCACGGCCTTGCGCATCGCGGTCATGGTCGGGCCCGTTATCGGCGGTTTCGGTAAAGAAGGGACGGATGCTGATGCGCTTCTTCGCGGTTGAATCCCACAGGATGGTGTTGACGTCCGAATTGGGATGCGCGCCGCCGGTGTTCATGTAATCGGATCTGACGACGCTGACATAATGCCCCTCGACCACGGAGCGGATGCTGTATTTGCGCTCGAAGGTCCAGGCGCCGTCGCGAAACATTACGGGATCCTGCTTGCGCGAGGCTGCCGCGTCCGCGGCATTCTTGTCCATCCACTTCCTGCCTTCGGCGAGGCAGTCGGCGGCCAGCGCGGGATCGGCCTTGACCTTGTCGTCGAGCAGGACGCTGGCGTCGATGTTCCTGTTCTTGATCGCGGCGTCGGGCTTGGGGTCGGCGGCAACGGCCGTGGCGGCCGTGAAGCAGGCGAGCGCGCCGATGAGAGCCATCCTGCGGGCGAACGAGAGGGATGTTGCGGGGCGCAAGAGCAATCCTTTGCGAGCAGTTCGACCAGGACGACGTTATTCCGCCGCTTCGCTGTGCCCGAGCCGCGCATTGAGCTTGTGGATCAGTTCCTCGGCGGCGTCCGCGATCACGGTGCCCGGCGGGAAGATCGCCTCGGCGCCGGCCTTGTACAGCGCATCGTAATCCTGCGGCGGCACCACGCCGCCGATGATGATCATGATGTCCTCGCGGCCCTGCTTCTTCAGCGCGGCCTTCAGTTCCGGCACGGCGGTGAGATGCGCCGCCGCCAGCGACGAAAGCCCGAGAATATGGACGTCGTTCTCGACCGCCTGCCGGGCCGCCTCCTCGGCGGTGGCAAACAGCGGCCCGATGTCGACGTCGAAGCCGACATCCGCAAAGGCCGAGGCGATCACCTTCTGGCCGCGGTCGTGGCCGTCCTGGCCGATCTTGGCGACCAGAATGCGCGGCCGGCGACCCTCGGCGTCCTCGAACGCATCGATCAGCGCCTGCACTTTTTCGACCCGGTTGGACATGGTGGACGCCTCCCGCTTGTAGACGCCGGTGATGGATTTGATTTCCGCGCGGTGCCGGCCGAACACCTTTTCCATCGCGTCGGAAATCTCGCCGACGGTGGCCTTGGCGCGCGCGGCATCGATGGCCAGCGCCAGAAGGTTGCCATTGCCTTCGCCGGCGCTGCGGGTCAGCGCCGCGAGCGCGTCGTCGACGTCCTGCTGGTTGCGTTCGGATCGCAGCCGCGACAGCTTGTCGATCTGCAGCCGGCGTACGGTGGAGTTCTCCACCTTCAGCACGTCGATCGGCGCTTCGTTGGTCGGCTTGTATTTGTTGACGCCGATCACCGCCTGCTTGCCGGCGTCGATCCTGGCTTGCGTCTTGGCGGAAGCTTCCTCGATCCGCAGTTTCGGCACGCCGGCCTCGATCGCCTTTGCCATGCCGCCGAGCGCCTCGACTTCCTGGATATGGCCCCAGGCCTTGGCGGCGAGGTCGCGGGTCAGGCGCTCGACATAATACGAGCCGCCCCAGGGATCGATGATGCGGTTGGTGCCGCTTTCCTGCTGCAGGAACAGTTGCGTGTTGCGCGCGATCCGGGCCGAGAAATCGGTCGGCAGCGCCAGCGCCTCGTCGAGCGCATTGGTGTGCAGCGACTGGGTGTGGCCTTGCGTCGCCGCCATCGCCTCGATCGTGGTGCGCATCACGTTGTTGTAGACGTCCTGCGCGGTCAGCGACCAGCCCGAGGTCTGGCAATGCGTGCGCAGGCTCAGCGAGCGCGGATCCCTGGGGTTGAACTGCGTCAGCAGCTTGGCCCACAACAGCCGCGCCGCGCGCATTTTCGCCACCTCCATGAAGAAATTCATGCCGATCGCCCAGAAGAACGACAGGCGGGGCGCAAAGCGGTCGACGTCGAGGCCGGCGGCAAGCCCGGCGCGCAGATATTCGACGCCGTCGGCCAGCGTATAGGCAAGCTCGAGGTCCTGCGTCGCGCCGGCTTCCTGCATGTGATAGCCGGAGATCGAGATGGAGTTGTATTTCGGCATCTTCTGCGAGGTGTACGCAAAGATGTCGGAGATGATCCGCATCGAGGGCGCCGGCGGATAGATGTAGGTGTTGCGCACCATGAACTCTTTCAGGATGTCGTTCTGAATGGTTCCTGAGAGTTTCTCCGGCGGCACGCCCTGTTCCTCGGCGGCCGCCACGAACAGCGCCAGGATCGGCAGCACCGCGCCGTTCATGGTCATCGACACGCTCATCTGGTCGAGCGGGATGCCTGAGAACAGCGTGCGCATGTCGTAGATCGAATCGATCGCCACGCCGGCCATGCCGACATCGCCGGTGACGCGCGGGTGGTCGCTGTCGTAGCCGCGGTGGGTGGCGAGGTCGAACGCCACCGAGAGGCCCTTTTGTCCCGCAGCGAGGTTGCGGCGATAGAACGCGTTGGAATCTTCCGCCGTGGAGAACCCGGCATATTGGCGGATGGTCCAGGGTTGGTTGACATACATCGTGGGGTAGGGGCCGCGCAGATAGGGCGCAATGCCCGGCCAGGTCTCGAGGAAGTCGATGCCTTCGAGATCGCTTTCCGAATAGCCCGGCTTGACCAGGATGCCCTCGGGCGTGAGCCAGGGCTCGGCGGCGCCGGCGGGCCTTGCGCCGGCTGTCTTCTCAAAGGCGATATTCGCAAAGTTCGGTATGCGGCTCATGGTTTCCATCTTAGCACAGGCGACCCCCGGGGGTCGCTACCTCTAATCATGATCCGGATGCTGGTGGTTGACGATCCCTGAAAGCTTCTCCGCCCCGTAGTTCTGCAGGGTGGTCTGGCTCGGCAGGTTGGCGATGCCGACTACCCAGCCGAGCCGGGATTCGGTGCCATATTGCAGCGTCGGTATTACCCGGTCCGGGCGGTCGAAGGCGCCGGTCATGATCTCGATCCGGGGACCGTCGATGCGGCGGAAGCTGAGCGGCGTGCCGCAATCCGCGCAGTAGTCACGCATCGCAATCGAGGAGGAGCGGAATGCGGCCGGCTTGCCGCGGGTCCAGGCGAAATCGGAACGTTCGATGTCGGCGAAGGAGGCGAACGGCGCGCCGGAGGCCTTCTGGCACATCCGGCAATGGCAGATGCTGACCTTCGCCGGGGGCGCCGACAGTGCAAAGCGGATGGCTCCGCATTGGCAGCCGCCGGTCAGAACGGGTTTGGTGACCGATGTCATGCTCACTCCGTCAGCCGATAGGCCTCCTGCAGGACGGTCAGGGCGTCACCGCCGGCCATGACAAAATCCTTGACGCCGGCGGCGCGGAGGGCTGCTTCCTGTTCGCCCGGGCGGCCTGCCAGATAGATATGCTTTGCTTTCGCAGCTTGAAGGGCCCCAGCCGCAGCAGTGGCGTGGGCGGCATAGACCTTGTCGGACGAGCACAGGCAGGCCAGCGCCGCGCCGGAGGCCTTGAACGCGTTGGCGAGCGCGGCCGGATCGGTAAAGCCTTCGGTATCGACGGCCTCGATGCCGCCGGTCTCGAAGAAACTCTTGGCAAAGGTGGCGCGCGCCGTGAAATCGGCCGCCGTGCCGAGATTGGCGAGGAAGATCCTTGGCCGCGCGCCTTTCTCTTTCAGGATCTGGTCCGAGCGGTCGCGCAAGCGCTTCGAACGGCACGGCCAGCCGCATCGGCGACAGCGCGTCGAATTTGAATTTCGCCTCGCCATAGGGCGCCAGCACAACCGGCCTGGCCTCCAGCACCGCGACGTTGGCCTCGTGCAGATTGGGGAATTCGGTGGCGCCGGTCAGCACTTCCTTGCGCTTGGCGATATTCTGTTCGCGTACCGCCCGCGTTGCCGCGACCTTGCGCTGGATCAGGTTCTGCTCGAGGGAAGCGAATACGCCGCCGGCCTTCTCGATTTCCTGAAACAGCGTCCACGCCGCTTCGCAGAGCTGTTGCGTCAGGCTCTCGATACCGCCGGAACCGGCGGCCGGATCGGACACTTTCGCCAAATTGGATTCCTCAAGCAGTACCAGTTGCGTGTTGCGTGCGACGCGGCGGGCGAACGGATCGGGCAATCCGAGCGCCAGCGTGTGCGGCAGCACGGTGACGGCGTTGGCGCCGCCAAGGCCTGCGGAAAATGTCGCGATCGTCGCGCGCAGCATGTTCACGTAGGGGTCGCGCTGCGTCAGCATTCGCCACGCGGTGTCGGCGGCAACGAACATGGGCTTGGGTGTGAGGCCGCAGGCCTGTTCGATCCGCGCCCACAATAGCCGCAAGGCGCGGAATTTTGCTAGTGTCAGGAATTCGTCGGCATCGGCGGAAAGCCGCGCATAGACCATGCCTTGCGCATCCTCGAGGGCCACGCCGGCGCCTTCCAGCGCGCGCAGATAGGCGACGCCTGACGCCAGCACGAACGCCAGTTCCTGCACTTCCGAGCCGCCGGCATCATGGATCACCCTTCCGTCGGCAACTGCGAACGGGCCCTTGAAGCCCATGGTGGCGAGGCCTTTGACCGCGCCGGTTACCGCGGGCACGATCTCCGTCCAGGCGTAGGGGCTGGATCCCCAGACCGCGCAGGCACCGATCGGGTCGAGACCGAAACGAATATTGCAGGCCGCGGGATCGAGGCCCTTACGCTTCACATATTCCGCGACGTGAATGGCGGCCATCCGCGACTGCGGCCCGACCTGAAGCTCGATCGATATGCCGGCATCGAGGAAAACGCCGCCGAGCACTTTCTCGATCGCTTCCGCTGTCGGCTCCAGACCGAATCCATAGGCGCCATTGGCGCCCGCGAACACCAGCGTCAATCCGGTGGCGCCGTTCTCCAGATCATGCACCGCCTGCGCGCTGGCTTCTGCCGCATCAGGATGATCGATCCGCTGCATGATCTGCCAGGGCGCGGCCGCGGGCCGCCCGGCAATCGGCGCGGCGCCCTTTGCGCGCGGATAGATCGGGTCGATCTTCAGGCCGTCGGAGGTCTTGCCGACCAGTTTCTCGAACGGCGCGCCCTTCAGCACGCCGTCGACCAGCTTGCGCCAGTCGTCATGGGTCGCAGGCGCGAAATCCGCCGCCAGTCGCAGGTCTTCTGTTACAGAGGCTTCGGTAGTGGTCATTCGGCAGGGTGCTCCCGGGCGCCGTTCTTGTTGTTGGACCCGAAATTGCCACGTGGCGGCGGCCAAGCCAAACGGTTGTTTTCGGGGTGAGGGGCGGTTTCCGGTCAGCTCAGGTCAGCTAACCGCTCGATCCCCTGGGTGGATAGCTGGGCCAAGGCCGCGGTAACGCTGCGTCCCGCAATGACACGGTCGGGCGCGATCTCGGCGAGCGGAAACAGCACGAAGGCGCGCTCGAATGCCCGCGGATGCGGCAACGTCAGTTCCGGTGTTTGCATGGAAACGTCATCATAGGCGATCAGGTCGAGGTCGAGCGGGCGCGGGCCCCAGCGCCTTTCGCTGGCGCGATCGCGGCCGAATCTGCTTTCGATCTTGTGCAGCGTGAACAAGAGCGCGTGCGGATCGAGCGCGGTATCGATTTCGATGCAGGCATTGATGAAGGGCGCCTGATCTTCATCGCCCCAGGGCGGGGTGGCGTAGTCGGACGAACGCGCCTTGAGGGCTGCCTGCGCCATCCCGCAGATGTTGGCAATCGCCTTTTGAAACGTCGACCGGACGTCGCCGACATTGCCGCCCAGCGCGATCAGAGCATCAGCCATGTGACGGCGCTTGCCGCGTGCGCGTCAACACGACGCCGACATCCTCGAAAATAGCGGCGATCGGCGCGTGCGGCTTGTGAACGGTGACCTTCACCGCGCTGACGCGCGGAAACGCCGCCAGGATGGCGTCGGCCACCGCGCCGGCCGCGCGTTCCAGCAGCTTGTAATTGGCATCCTTGAACGCGGCGGTCGCGGTCGCGACCACGTTGGAATAGGACACGGTATCGGCAAGGCGATCGGTACGCGAGGATTCCGACAGATCGGTCGACAGTTCGAGATCAATGACAAAACGCTGGCCGACCTCGGTCTCGTGTTCCATGACGCCATGGCGGGCATGGATGACGACGCCGGTAATGAAGATCATGTCGGTCATCGCTTGTCCCAGATTGCCGCTGCCACCCGCAGCGCCTGCACGGTTTCAGCCACGTCGTGGGTCCGGATGATGCGCGCGCCGCCTTCCGCGGCGAGCACATGCGCAGCGATCGAGCCGCCAAGCCGCTGATGCGGCTCCGAGGGCGTGACTGAACTGATAAAGCGCTTGCGCGACGCACCGACCAGCAGCGGCAGGCCGAAGGCGTCGAGTTCGCGCAAGCGGGCCAGCGCGATCATGCTTTGTTCGGGCGTCTTGCCGAAGCCGATGCCGGGGTCGAGCACGATGTTTTCACGTGAAATGCCCGCTTTGGTCGCGATCTCGATCGAGCGGGAGAAGAAGGCGGCAATGTCCTGCATGATATCGATGCTGGCATCCGCGCGGTCGCGGTTGTGCATGACGATCACGGGCGAACCGCGCGCCGCCAGCAGGGTAGCCATACCAGGATCGCGCTGCAGGCCCCAGACGTCGTTGGCGACGGATGCGCCTGCATCGAGCGCCCAGCCGACCACCGCCGATTTCATGCTGTCGATGGACACGGGAATACCGAGCGAGACCACTTCGGCCAGGATCGGCCGCAGGCGTTGCAGTTCCTGATCGGCCGAGACCGGTTCCGCGCCATAGGGACGGGTGGATTCCGCGCCGATGTCGATGATGTCGGCGCCCTCGGCGATCATGCGTCGCGCCTGCGCCAGTGCGCGCTCCGGCGCGGTGAACTGGCCGCCGTCGGAAAATGAATCGGGCGTGATATTCAGCACGCCCATCACGGCCGGATACGGCCGGCACAGCAACTCCGGCAATAGCGGACGACCGGCGAGGGAGGCCGCCCGGGCGGGTCTGGACGTGGTCGCGATCATGAGGTCGCTTTGCGCGGTCCGCGCATGGGAGTCAAGACGTCCGCGCGGCGGCGCGGGCGCCAGGCGAACCCCTCGCCACTGGCCTAATAGGTGATTTTTGGCTGCAGCTTCCGGGCCTGCGCGATCAGTTGCTCGACCGACTTTTCCGAAGGCAGGACGCGGACGAGTTTGCGCCTGGTATTCACTTCTTTCATGTTCTGCGCCAGCCGCGCCGGGTTGCGAAGCGCGAGTTCACGAACCGTGGTGACACCGGCGGCGCGTACCAGCCCGACCTTGGCCTTGCCCATGCCAGGGATCCGCATGTAGTCGGAAACATTGGCCCACTCCAGCAACTGCTGCTCGCTGATGCCGGTCTGCGCCGCCAGCGTCTTGCGACCCTTCACGGTCCGCGCCGCCTCCAGCAGCCCGTCGGTGGTGCGAATGCCCACCGATTTGAGTTTTGAAGCGGCGAAGGATGGCAAGCCATCAATCTCGGAAATTGGATATGTCATGGTGCTCGATTTGAAAAAAGGTGCTTCAGGCGAACTGGCTGAGACCCGGCGTCCCCTTGATGATCTCGCCCATCTGATCCGCTCCGATTTTGTCGCGACCGAACCTGAACAGTTCACGTGCGACGCTCTGAATCTCGCTCATGCCTAAACCAAGCCCCATCAGTTTGGTGCCAAGCGCCATCAAACCGCCACCCATCAATCTTCCGAGTCCACCGCTCTTGCTCGAGGCTGCAATCGCGGCCTCCGCGCCGGGAATCTTGTCGATCAAAGCCTGAACCTTGTCCGAAGGACCCTCGTTGCGAAGAAATCCCAGAATGATGCCGATGGTTTTTTCGGCGACAGCATCATCAATGCCGACCTTTGCGGCCAGCCTTCCAATCAATTCGTCCATATTAGCCCGCCCTCATCCGACTTGGTGCCGGACCATCCTTGCTTGTGAATTATCTTGATCGCCCGCGCCACGAATTACAAGCGACGACCGCCTTCCGTGACGCGATTCAGCTTCGATCGCGTGACGAGTGTTGCAGCAATGCAAGAGCAGGTGCGGATTTTTCACAAAAATTGTCGCGTCAGGCCCATTCGTTGCAACTTTGGTAGGAAGTTTGCGCGAAGCCGGTCGATCGGGTTTCGACCGACGAGGGTTTCCCGTCCGCTCGAGGGCGCGTTGAGCGGTTTCAATCGGATCGCAACATGCAGTATGATGCCGGGGGTCTGACGGCTAGATGCTCCGACGCGCGAAGAGGCGATGCAATGGTGACTCCCGAGAACAAGTTGGCCGATACCGACGATAAGATCTTTATCGGGAAGGGCGAAGCTCCGGCGTGGATGACGCTCGGGCTTGCCAATCGCCACGGGCTCGTCACCGGTGCCACAGGAACCGGAAAAACCGTGTCGTTGCAGGTGATGGCGGAGGGGTTCGCGCGCGCGGGCGTGCCCGTGTTTGCCGCCGACATCAAGGGAGACCTCTCCGGCATCTCCGAAATCGGCGAAGCCAAGGATTTCATCGTCAAACGGGCCCGCGACATGGGCCTCAACTTCCAGCCCGACCAGTTCTCGACGGTATTTTGGGATGTATTCGGCGAGCAGGGCCATCCGGTGCGCGCCACTGTCACCGAAATGGGGCCGTTGCTGCTGTCGCGGATGCTCGATCTGAATGATGTACAGGAAGGCGTGCTGAACGTTGCGTTCCGTGTCGCCGACGACAACGGCCTTGCACTGATCGATATGAAGGATCTTCGGGCGCTGCTGGATGCGATCGTCCCGGACAGCGGCAAGAAGGGGGCTGACGGCGACGACGATCCGCTGGCGCCGATCCGCAAGGCCGCGCAGGGGTTCGGCAATGTCACCAAGGCGACAGTCGGAACCATCCAGCGCCAGCTGCTGGTACTGGAAAACCAGGGCGGCACGAAATTTTTCGGCGAGCCGGCGCTGACGCTGAAGGATTTCATGCGCACCGACAGCGACGGCCGGGGCATGGTCAACATCCTGGTGGCCGACAAGTTGATGCAAAGCCCGCGGCTGTACGCGACCTTCCTGTTGTGGATGCTGTCGGAGTTGTTCGAGGAGTTGCCGGAGGCAGGCGATCCTCCGAAACCCAAGCTCGTCTTTTTCTTCGACGAGGCGCATCTGTTGTTCAACGATGCGCCGAAGGCGCTGATGGACAAGATCGAACAGGTAGTGCGGTTGATCCGCTCCAAAGGGGTCGGCGTCTATTTCGTGACCCAAAATCCGATCGACGTGCCGGACAAGGTGCTCTCGCAGCTCGGCAACCGCGTGCAGCATGCGCTCCGCGCCTTCACGCCGCGTGACCAGAAGGCGGTTGCGGCCGCCGCACAGACGTTCCGGCCGAATCCGAAGCTCGACACGGCCAAGGTGATCATGGAGTTGGGCAAGGGCGAGGCGCTGGTGTCTTTCCTGGAAGGCAACGGCACGCCGGCGATGGTCGAGCGCGTCATGATACGGCCGCCATCGGCGCGGATCGGGCCGATCACGCCGGAGGAACGCAAGGCGATCATGGACGCTAGCCCGGTGAAGGGCAAATACGACACCGCGATCGACGCCGAATCCGCCTACGAGCTGCTGCAGAAGCGCGTAGCCGGAACCGCCGCGCCCGCGGACGGGTCGGCGGGCGGCGGCGGCGGAATTCTCGGCCAGATCGGCGGAATCGTCGGGACGATTTTCGGCACCAACGTATCGCGCGGAAGATTGTCGACCGGTCAGCTCATCGCGCGAAGCGTCACGCGCTCGATCACCACCAAGGTGGTCGGCGGGGCGGCCGCCGATCTCGGCAAATCCGTTGCCGGCTCGATGGGCGGTTCGGTTGGCCGCGCGCTGGTGCGCGGCGCGCTCGGCGGCCTGCTGCGGCGCTGATCTTCAATTGTTCGCCGCGGCGCGATCTCCCTCTTATTTTTTGCGGAAAGCCTGAGTGTGCTGAAATACCCGTCGCTGCGAGCCCCGCTCGATATCCTGTTTCTGGTCTGCTGTATCGCGCTGACGGCCGACGTGCTCGCTCCGGAAATTTTTGGGCACGGAAAGACCAAGGATTATCCGCTCTGGTTCTGGGCAGGCCAGCAGGTCCTTCACGGCGGGAATCTCTACCCCAGCGATCCCAAAACCTATTTCGAGTTCATCTATCCGCCGCTGCCCGCGGTTCTGCTGGCGATACCCGCTTATTTCGGCAAGCTGTTCCTCTATACGTGCCTCGCGCTCCTGAACGCGGTCGCGTGGTGGGTGACGGCGCAACTCTCCAGCGCGATGACAGGGTCGGGCCGGACGCCCGGCCCGTGGCTGTTCGCATTGCCGGCGTTTGCCACGGTTACCTTCGTGTTCGACATGTTCGACCTTGGCCAGCCGAACCTCGTGCTGCTGGCGATGATGTTGTACGGGTTCTGGCTGTCGCAGCACGAGCGGCCCTGGATGGCGGGAAGCATGTTTGCGCTGGCCACCGCGATCAAGGTCTTTCCGGTGGCGGTGTTACCCTATCTGGTCTGGCGAAGGCAGTGGGCCACCGCCGCCAGCATGGCCGTCTTCACCGCGATTTTCCTGTTCGTTGTGCCGGCGCCGGTGCGCGGCTTCCAGCACAACGTCTCCGAACTGAAGACATGGTTTCAGGGAATGGTGGGCACGAGTTCGGAGCAGGGGTTCGGGCAGCGCGGCGAGCAGAACTGGTCGTGGGTCAATCAATCCATCATCGCGGTGACGCATCGGCTGACGCGCCCGGTCAACTACAACCAGGATGATCCGGCCAAGGCGCCGGCGTACATGAACCTGGCCGATGTCAGCTTCAAGACCGCGAACTGGATCGTGCTGGCGGTCTCGCTGGCGATCGGACTCGGCTTCATTGCGGTCATGCCGCCGCGCGCGCGGGTGACAGCGCGCTCCAACGCCGAAGAACTCGGCATCCTGTTTTGTCTGATGACGGTGGCATCGCCGCTGGCGCGGCAGTATTATTTCATATGGCTGTTCTTCCCGATCACGGTCCTGATCCACCGGGCCGCCTATGATCCGCGCGCCGCCGTACGGGCGGGCACCTGGGCCGGCCTCGCGCTCGCCGGGCTCCTGATGTGCCTGTCGCTGCCGGTGTTCCCTAGGGATCTGCAGGCCTTTGGAAACAATCTCGCCGCCACGGCCGTGCTTGTCGGGCAACTGGTCTGGCATATCCTGCATCCGCCTTCGGAGGAGATGGCTGGCTCCATGCCTCCGACGGAGCTACAAACCGGTACGCCGAACTAGTCCCAGGGGAATTGCAAAATGTCCAACGCGCCGCAATTGCAACCGGTCCTCGACCGCATCGACGCCGATTTCGATAACAGTCTGGAGCGGCTGTTTACGCTGTTGCGGATCAAATCGATCTCGGCCGATCCGGCGTTTGCCGGCGACTGCAAGGCGGCCGCCGACCATCTGGCCAGGGATATCGCAACGCTCGGTTTTTCGGCCGAGGTCAGGCCGACCGCCGGTCATCCCGCGATCGTCGCCAAGAGCGATGCAATGAGCAATGGAAAGGGCAACGGCAAGGGCGGCGCGCGGCCGCACGTGCTGTTCTACGGCCACTACGACGTCCAACCGGTCGATCCGCTCAACCTCTGGCACCGTCCGCCGTTTGAACCAGCGGTGACCACGCATGCCGACGGGCGAAAGATCATCGTCGCGCGCGGCGCGCAGGACGACAAGGGCCAGCTGATGACCTTCGTCGAAGCCTGCCGGGCGTGGAAATCCGTCACCGGTTCGCTGCCGCTCGACATCACCATCGTCATCGAGGGCGAAGAAGAAATCGGATCGAAGAATTTCGTGCCGTTCCTCGAGAAGACCAAGGACGAGCTCAAGGCCGACTTCGCGCTGGTGTGCGACACCGGCATGTGGGACCCCAATACGCCGGCGATCACCACCTCGCTGCGCGGACTGCTCTATGAGGAAGTGAAGATCAAGGCCGCCAATCGCGATCTGCATTCGGGCATCTTCGGCGGCGGCGCGCAGAACCCGATCCGGGTGCTGACCCGCATCCTCGGCGGCATTTTCGACGAGAACGGCCGCATCACCATCCCGGGCTTCTACGACGGCGTGAAGGACCTGCCGCCCGATGTTCTCGCCCAGTGGTCGAAACTCGACCTGACGCCGGAAACCTTCCTCAAGCCGATCGGGCTTTCGATTCCCGCCGGCGAGAAAGGTCGCCTGTTGATCGAGCAGATCTCCTCGCGCCCGACCTGCGACGTCAACGGCATCATCGGCGGCTACACCGGCGAGGGCTCAAAGACGGTGATCCCCGCGGAAGCCTCCGCCAAGGTTTCGTTCCGCCTCGTCGAGGGGCAGGTGCCCGACAAGATCCGAAAGGCCTTCCGCGATTACGTCACCGCGCGGCTGCCGGGCGACTGCAGCGCCGAATTCGGCGACCATTCCAGCGCCCCGGCGATCGCGCTCGACTGGAACATGAAGCCGCTCGCCGCGGCCAGGCGCGCGCTGACCGAGGAGTGGGGCAAGGAAACGGTGCTGATGGGCTCGGGTGCCTCGATCCCGATCGTCGCCGACTTCAAGCGCACCCTCGGTCTCGACACCGTGCTGGTGGGCTTCGGGCTCGACGACGACAACATCCATTCGCCAAACGAAAAATACGACCTCAAGAGCTTCCACAAGGGCATCCGGTCGTGGGCACGGATTCTGGCCGCGCTGGCGGAAGCGCCGAGGTGAGGGCGGGGGAGATCAATGGTCTTTAAATCGGACCGCATCCGACCGCTCATTGCCGGCACTGTTGGTTTAGTGGTTGCAACTGTCGTTGTGACTTCGGATAGCGCCGCACAGGGCGTTTCAGTAAAGGAAGCTGTTTCAGGATGGGACCTTATTCTTACTTCCCACCTGCTCGGGTTCAAGAATTTTCCAAAAGAGGCGAAGATCAAAAACGAGAATGGGACGGTATACGTGCAGTTCACCATCGATAGGGATGGCCATTTGCTGGATAGTCGAATTGCAAGGTCAAGCTGCTACGATGATCTCGATGAAGAAGGGCTGGCGACCGTCCGCCGCGCCAATCCATACCCACCGTTCCCGATCGGGATCATGGAAGCTCGCGCCACTTTCATCATTCCCATTATCTTCAACACGAAACGCAACCCACCGGAGCCGTCCACAGTCGAACCCCGAGCGGGGTGTGTCGTCCGATGAACCGATCGGAAATTGCGTTCTGATCGGCCAACGCGTGGGGCAGCGCCTGGAACACGAGCCAAATACCCACAAAGCAAAAACGCCGCCCGGGATTGGGCGGCGTTTTGATTCGTAGTGCAGAGGTTGTTGGAGGCGATACTACACCGAAATCCCGGAATTTCAATTCTTGTAGCTGGGGTCGAGGCGGTCGAGCTTGCGCAGCAGCGCCGGCCAGACCAGCGTCGTCGAGCGCAATTCCTGCCGGTCGGGGTTGTTGAGCAACTGGGTGTTCTTGTCGACCACGGCCGGATCGACCGGATAGGCCACCGGTCCCAGCATGCGGGTGCGCACCTGCATGGTGCAGGCCCGCTCCAGATGGAACATGCGCTCGAAGGCGGAGGCGACGGAGCGGCCGACCGTCAGCGTGCCGTGATTGCGCAACAGCATGTGGTTCCTGGTGCCGAGGTCCTTTTGCAGGCGCGGGCGTTCGTCATGATCGAGCGCGATGCCTTCATAGTCGTGATAGGCGAGGTCGAAGGTGACGAGCTGCGCGGTCTGGTTCAGCGGCAGCAGGCCTTCCGTGCAACTCGCCACCGCGGTGCCGTCGGGCGTGTGCAGGTGAAGCACGCAGCCGGCGTCCTCGCGAGCTTCGTGGATCGCCGAGTGGATGGTGAAGCCCGCCGGGTTGATGCTGTATTGGCTCTTGGTGAGCTGGTTGCCGTCGAGGTCGACCTTCACCAGGCTGGACGCGGTGATCTCGTCGAACATCAGGCCGTAGGGATTGATCAGGAACTGATGCTCCGGTCCCGGAACGCGCGCGGAGATGTGGGTGTCGACCAGATCGTCCCAGCCGTAATGCGCGATCAGGCGGTAGCAGGCGGCCAGATTGACCCGCTGGCTCCATTCGGCCTCCGTCATATCCGAGGCCACTTCCTTCAGGCGGGCTTCCGCTGGCGACATCACTGGTTTCTCCCGTTGGATTGTGGTTCGGCATCAGCCTAGCGCTGCGAATGGCTTGCAGCAAGGCACAGGGATTGCGCGGCAGTCATGCCTGGCCGGCGTGCACGCGTCTTACGGCGCCGGGATCGCCAGCAGGCTGGAAATGCTGCGCCCGCGGATGTCGTAGACCCGCGCAAACACCACGTCGTCGCGCTTGATTTCCACCAGCACCGGCGCGGTCAGGCCCTTGCAGTAGAACTCGCCGAGCGTCATCGCGAAGTCGGCGGCGTGGCTGTCCCAGCCGATCGTGAAATCGGGGCCGAGCGCGACCTGCGCCGGGCGCTGCGGACCGCATACCGCGACTTTCCATTTGCGCCCCCTCGGCGGGACCTCCTGCCGTTCGGCGATTTCCTCGCGCAGGCCGTCGGAAGCCTGCTTGAGCGCGAGGCCCCAGTAATCCAGCATGAAGCGATCGTCGGCGCCGCGCACGGTGCCGGCGATATGATTGAAATGCGTGTATTGGTAGGGGTGCAGCCGGATCATTTCCCCGAGCGGCAACAACAGTCCGAAGGCGAAGATCGCGACGGCTGCCGGCTGCCAGCTGCGCCGGTTTTCGCCGAGCCAGTCCATCCCCCATGCGAAGGCGGCGCCGGCGACCACCGTCATCGGCGGGATCACGAAAATGAAATGGCGGATGCCGTTGTAGAGCGCCGGGCGCTTCACCATCGCAATCAGGAGCGGCAGTGTCGCCGCCGCTGTCAGCATCAAGAGGATGGTCTTGCGCCGCGCCGCGATGTCACGCCGCGGCAGCGTCATCAGCGTGCCGACCACGCCGGCGATCAGGAGCGCGAGCAGCACTTCGGGTAGCTGCAGCGCAAACAGCGTCGGCAGATATGACCATGGCATGTCGGGCACCGACACCAGCGCGCCGTCGAACATCTCCTTCCAGGGTTTCTCGAAGAAGTGCGAGAAATAGGTCAGGGCCTGGAACGGATTGTCCGGTTCCATGATCGACCACGGCCAGATCAGCCCCATCACGAGGTAGCCGAGGATCAGGCCGGGCATCAGCACGTAGAGGACGTGCAGGAAGCGGTGGGCCGCTTCGCGCGCACTGTGGGTGTGAATCTCCTCCAGGAACAACGGCACGAAACCGGCAAGCGCGTAGACCAGCGCGAGCCCGCCGAGAATGCGCGAGCCGATCGACAGCCCGGCACCAAGCCCGACAATCAGGATGGTCCGCGGCGAAGGCTCTGGATATTCCTCGGCCAGCCGGACAAACCCCAGCATCAGGATCACCATCGCCACGGCGAACGGCGCATCCTTCGGGTTCATGAACATGTGCCCGTAGAAGGTTGGACACAGCGCCAGCAGCAGCAGCGCAGCGAGACCGGCGATCGGGCCGCCGACGCGCCGTCCAAGCCGCCAGGTCACCGCAAGGCCGATCACCCCGACGACGGCCCCGAGCAGGCGGCGGGTTTCAAACAGCTCTAGCGGGATGACCTTGTGCAGCAGTGCGGCCGCCATGTCGAAGCCACCGCCATACATGTAGAGATTGGCGAACGACAATGCGCCGGTATCCTTGAAACCGGAACCGTACATGCGCAGCAGGAGATCGGCATATTCGGCGTGGGTGTAGTCGTCCCAGCCCAATCCATAGTCGCGGAACGTGAGACCCGCGACGATTCCGACCACAGCCAGCACCAGGATGGCGAGGTCGTCGCAGGTCCGCTCCACCGAGCGCCGGGCGGGCGTATCGATGGCGGAAGTCGTGATGGATGACATGGCTATTGGTAACCCGGCGTCCCTTTTGGCCCAGCTGGTGGCGCTTTTGGGCCTCGTTCCCCGGCATCCATATAGCGCAGTTCCATTACCAAGTAATTGGCAATTGTGGCGTAATTGCCCTGACGCAGTGCAGCAATCATAGGGGATCAAGGCCTTCGAGGGCCATGTCGGGTGCCGGACGAGGGTTAGGCGGGGATCTTGATCCTTCACAGGAACCTCCCGGCAATTGTCCGTTGGCGATGAGCACAATATGACGGTATCGTGGCGTAGGCGGCTGCACGCGCATTTCGGGGCGCGGTCCAAAGGTGATTCGATGATGCTTGTGGTGTTGATCGCCGGGATCGGCCTTCTGGTGGCCGGTCTCGTGACGATCGGTCTCGGAATCGAACTGGACCTCAGCCTCGGTAACACCTTGCTACTCGCGGGCGCGATCGTGGCTTGCACCGGGGTGTTGATGCTCGGCCTTTGGGTTGCTGTCCGGGAGCTGAAGGCGATCGCCCGGCAGCTTTCGTCGGGTTTGCCCGAGCCGTTGCGGGCTGGGAGCCCGCGTTCGCCCGCAGGCTTGAGCGCTGCGCTGGGCGATCAGGCGCCCGAAGACGATGGGTTTCCGTTCAGCCGCGATCAGCCGGCGCCAGGGCATGCAGGCTATGCGGAACCAGCCGTCTCGTTGCCGGCGCCGCCATGGCTCGACGAGGTCGTTTCACGGGGCCGCAGCGAGGCCCCTGGCCCCGCGCCTGTCGAGGCGTCGGCCGTCACAAGACCGCGCCGCAATCTGCTGTTTTCCTCCTCGTCCAGAAAGGAGCGCGAGCGCGCCCAGGCGCGGACAGCAGAACCATCCATAACCGATCTGCCTCCGCCGGCTCCTGGCCTTGCACCGCCGGCGCTGGATCCGGCAGAACTGGATGCGGTGCCTCCCGAGACTTTCGAAGACGCCTGGCCGAGGCCGGAGCGCGCCCGAGGCGGCGACGCGCCACTGCCACGACGTGGCGGCCGAACGCCGTCCACCTTTGCGGATGCGGCGGTCGCCGGAGCACATCGCGGCGCGCCGTCGGCGCCAGGCGAGGATCAGCCGGTCACCGTGCTCAAATCCGGCGTCGTCGATGGCATGGCCTATTCGCTGTATTCCGACGGCTCGATCGAGGCGCAGATGCCCGAAGGCATGATGCGGTTCGCATCCATCGACGAGCTGCGCGCTCATCTCGACCAGCGTCTGTGAACCGCAACGATGGCGTGCTTCCTCGAAAAATAAACTGCGTCGTTCTTGTCACATCAACAGTAATCCGCTCATATCAGACAGTAGTGGCAGATTCCGATAACGTATTACCGCCAATGGATACTGTCCGATCCGCAGAGATCCCCACGATTTCAGACCTCGAAGGGTTCAGGCAATGAGCGACGGCGCCGGCAAGAATTTCATCGACCTGACAGCGAGCATCGTGTCGGCCTATCTCAGCAATAATCCGACGCCGGCTTCCGAGATCCCAAATCTGATCAGCCAGATCCACGCCGCGCTGCTGCGGGTTTCGGCGGGTCGGATCGAGACGCCGCTGGAACCGGCCAAGCCGGCCGTGTCCGTGAAAAAATCGATGACCCCCGATTATCTGGTGTGTCTCGAGGACGGCAAGCGCTTCAAGTCGCTCAAGCGTCATCTGCGCACGCAATACAACATGACGCCGGAACAATACCGCGACAAATGGGGCCTGCCGGCCGATTATCCGATGGTTGCACCGAACTACGCGGTGGCGCGTTCGGATCTCGCCAAGAAAATGGGACTTGGCCAGCAGCGACAGCGGCGGAAATAGACTGGAGATGTTCAGGCGCTGAGCAGATTGGCGCCCGGCGCCTCGTCGCGGCCGACGAGTTTTGAATATTCCGAGATCGGATGCGGTCGCCCCATCAAATAACCCTGCACTTCATCGCAGGACTCCGCGGCAAGAAAATCGAGCTGGCCCTTTGTCTCGACGCCTTCCGCCAGCACCGGCAGATTGAGCCCGTGGGCGAGCCCGATCACCCCGCGCACGATGGCCGCCGAATGGGGATTGTTCTTCACCTTCGATATGAACGACTGATCGATCTTGATCTTGTCGAACGGGAACGATTGCAGATAGGACAAGGACGAATATCCGGTGCCGAAATCGTCCATGGCGATGCGAACGCCAAGCGTCTTGAGGCGCCGCAGGATCGAGACGCCGCGGGCGAAATCCCCGACCAGCACGCCCTCGGTGATTTCGAGCTCCAGCCGGGTCGGCGCCAGGCCGGTTTCCAGCAACGTCGAATGCACCAGTCCCGCGAGGTCGCCGTGGAGGAACTGGACCGGCGACAGATTGACCGCGATCCGCAGCGGATGCGGCCATGACGCCGCTTCGCGGCACGCCTCGCGCAGCACCCATTCCCCGATCTGCATGATGAGACCGCTTTCCTCGGCAACCGGAATGAAGGTTCCCGGGGAAACCATGCCGCGCTGCGGATTGTGCCAGCGCACCAATGCCTCGAAGCCGACCACCTCGCCATCGATCTTCGACAGCGGCTGGTAGTGAAGACAAAGCTCGTTCCGCTCGATGGCGAAGGCGAGTTCGTGCTGAAGGGCGCGCCGCTCGCGCAGCCGGTTGTCCATTTCGATTTCGAAGAAGCGTGTCACGCCGCGGCCGGCGGCCTTGGCGCGGGTCAGTGCGGCATCGGCATTGTTGAGCAGTGTCGTCGCGTCGGATCCGTCGGCCGGGAAGATGGCAATGCCGATGCTGAGCCCGACGTGCAGATGCTTGCCGTTCAGTTCCAGATCGGTTGAGACCGCCGCGTGAAGACGTTCGGCGAGGACTTCGGCGAGCGCCGGTTGATCGCCGTTCGGCGTGACGAGGATGAACTCGTCGCCGCCGATCCGCGCCAGATAGGCCTCGCCGGCCAGAATGTGGAGTTGCCTCGCAAGCTCGCGAAGCACGCCGTCGCCGACGGCGTGGCCAAACACGTCGTTGACCTCCTTGAAGCGATCGAGGTCGAGACTCAGTACGGCGAACGATGCTTCATCCGCCTTTGCGGCATCGATCCTGCCGGTGAGATATTCCAGGAAGGCGGCGCGATTGGGCAAATCCGTCAAGGTGTCATGATTTGCCAGATGCTGGATGCGGGCTTCGGCCTGCTTGCGCTCGGTGATGTCCTCGGAAAGACTGAGCAGATAGCGTTGTTCACCGGTCTCGTCCGGTATCGAGAGATTCCTGGTGGTCAGGATGCGCGTGCCGTTGTGATGGGTGTGAACCACATGCTCGTCAATCGTTTGCAACTCCCGGGAGCGCAGGGCCTCGCCGGCAAGCGGGAACAAGTCGTTCACGGTTTCCCCGCCGGGCTGATCATGGGCGCTTTTGCCGATCAGATCGCCGCGTGCGATCCCGAAAATGGCTTCGGCGGTCCGGTTGATCAGCACGTAGCACCGGTCGCGCGCGTCCTTGACGGCGACCGACACCGGCATGTTCTCGATGATGCTGTCGAGAAAGTTCTGGGTGCGGCCGAGTTTGGCAGCGGACGCATCGAGGGCCTCCAGCTGACGGAAATGCATCAGCGAAATCGTCAGGCCGGCGAGCGCCAGTGCGAGGAATAGACCCACTCCGATGCCGGCACTCTGCCACATCACGCTGCGCAGGAACGGCGAGATCGGGACGTCGATCACGAACGCGCCGATGACGTCGCCGAGCCGCCACTGGGTCTTGCCGGGCTGCAGCGCGTTATGACAGTTCACGCAGCTCTGTTCGTGCGCCACGGTCGGATAAACCGTGCGGAACATTCGTTCGCCCTTGACGTCAAGCAGCTCTGATACCGGTTTTGGCTGTGGCGTCGACGCGATGGTCTCGATCGTGAGAGCCATCTCGAGGTCCGTTGGCGGCGTCAGGATTTCGCGTCCGGGGCGGCCGACCGAGGCCAGGTGAAAATCGGAACTATCGCCGTTCTGCTTGTTGAAAGCCTCGATGGCATGGGCCCTGAACGACGCCGGAACTGGCGCGTCATGTCCGAATTGCGAGCGGACGGCCGAATAGTTGCTGACAAAGGCGTCCACCAGCTGGAGTGCCACGATCTTTTCGCGGCTCTTGTGCTCCTTGAACCAGTCGAGGCTGAAATAATAGAAGCCACAGCCGACCGTCACCGAAAGCACCGCGCACAGGCCCAGATGCAGCATGAAGCCGCGACCGGAACGTGACCGTATGAAGCGCCAGACCGGGGGAAGCTCACTCATCCGCCAACTCTCGTTTTGCCGGCGGATAATGCGATAAATGCCTTAAAAACAGATGACCTGACATCGTCAGGTTGTATCAAGCCATCAACATCGTTAAACGGTTGTCGATCACGGCGCCGTGAGTGAGGGTCAGGCGCAAGTCTTCAGGGCAAATCTTCAGGCGCAAGTCTCTCAGGAGGCGGCGGCTAGCGCCTCGCGGGCGTCGGAGCGAATGCGTTCGACCATGGAGCGCAGACCGTTGGAACGCTGCGGCGTCAGATGCTCGCGAAACCCGAATTCGTCGAACAGGGCAAGCGCATCGGTTGCCAGAATGTCCTGCGGCGTCAGGCCGGAATACAACGTCAGCAGGATCGCGATCAATCCGCGCACGATATGGGCGTCACTGTCGCCGAGGTACTTCAGCAGCGGTTCGCCGGCGCTTGTGCGCTCGACGCGCCTGGAGAGCCAGACCTGGCTGGCGCAGCCCTGCACCTTGTTGGCCTGGGAATGCTCGGCTTCCGGCATCGGATCCAGCGTGCGGCCGAGTTCGATCACGTACCGGTAGCGGTCGTCCCAATCATCCAGCAGCGCAAAATTGTCCCTGATTTCGTCGATCGTCATCGTGTCCCGCGCTCAATCCCGGTTCCCATATATAGGATGGCGGCGGATCGAAAGCGATACTGTCCGGTCAAAAACGGGAATAGTTCCGGCACGCCGGCGTTGACGCTATGGCACGCCGCGCCATTCAGCCTGCAGATCGTCCGGCGTCAGGGTGTCGCGCGGTGTGGCGTCCGCATGGTCGACACCGCCGATCGAGCCGGTATGGTCGGGCGAACGCTTGTCGATGATGATCTGGTACAGCTTGCGCGCGCCCTCCTGGGCGCGGTGGCCGATCACGGTCGCGGCCTGGCCGCCCACTTCACACGCGGCCGGCTGGCGCTTGCAGAATTGGGTCATGTCGGATACCGCCGCCGTCGCCGCCGACACGGCTTCGGATGCCCCGACCTGCGGCAGCTTTTCCGATTCAGGTGTCTTCTCTCTCGGCAGCAGCACGAGCACCAGCCCGAGCCAGAATGCCATGCGAAGCAGGAAGAACATCTCGCGATCCCGGTCGTCTTTTTGGTTCCGTTGCGGTTGATCTCGCAATCTTGGTCTGACTAACAGCCGTCGATAAATCGCAAGTGTTTGCCTTGAGTTTAAATCGCGGAAAATTCGCGAAAATTCCGAATCATTGGATTCGGTGTAAATTTTCGATTGATGGCGATTTTCCGCAAAATAACGGACGGCTCCGGGGCCGGCTACCATTTCGAAACCATACCGGGCGGGTGCTGGAAACCCGACATTCACCATTTACATCGAATGAACGTGGCGCGTGCCGCGAAAAAGTCCGCGAACACGCGGGGTTCGACGGCGCGCCAGTCGTGCCTTAGCGTTCGCTTAATGTCGCTCTGACACGGTGGCTCAACGATTGAGGGGGCGTTCCGGCCCGTCCGTTTGACGATTTAGGCCGAAGCGCGAGAGCCGTGACCGTTTTGAGTATCATCCAGGATTGCCTCGATGCCTTGCTGCATCCGTCCGCGCGCTACGACGCGCTGACAAGCGCGCGTCATCGCGCCTTCATGGCGCCGCGCCTGCTCGGAAGCCTGGTGGCGTTCGCGGCATTCCCGATCTATCTGGCGCTGCGCGGCGCGCCGAGCGCGCTCGAGGTCGCGGCCTTTGCCTGGCTCATCGCGCCCATTCTGCTGTCATGGTTCCTGTCGCGCACCGGGCGCTACGAGGGCGCCCATATACTGTCGTCGCTGGCACTGTCAGGCCTCGTCATGACGCTGGCAATGACCACCGGCGGCGTCGAATCCTTTGCCGCGGTCTGGCTGGTCGTCGTTCCGCTGGAGGCGGCGCTCTCGGCGTCGCGCCGCGTGGTCGTATTCGCCTCCGCACTGGCGCTGTCCTGCGCCGCGCTGCTGATCGCGGCGGGACATTTCGACCTGTTGCCGGCGCCGGTAGCCAGTCCGCTGCTGCGCCACCTGTTCATGGCGTTCGGCGTCGCGTCGGCGACGCTTTATGCCGCGGGGCTGGCGTTCGCCGCCGAGTCGCTGGCGCGCACCAGCGTCGCGCTGCTCAACGTCGAGGAAGACCGATATCGCCTGCTGGCGCGCAACATGAGCGACGTGATCTCGCGCCATCGCCGCAACGGCGCGGTGCAGTTCATTTCGCCCGCGGTCGAAACCATGCTGGGCACGCAGGTCACGCGGCTGCTCGGGCACGGCCTGTTCGACCGCGTCCACGTCGCCGACCGTCCGGCCTATCTCACCGCGCTTTCGGACGCCGCGCGCGGCGGCGAGGCGCGCAGCGTCGAATTTCGTCTCCGGCGCGATACACCGCGCGGCGTCGAGCGGAGTTTTCATCAGCAGGCGGATTTCATCTGGGTCGAGATGCGCTGCCGGCCGCTCGAACAGGCATCGTCGGCTCCGGCAGGCGAGGCCGAAGTCGTCGCCGTGATGCGCGATGTCACCGACCGGAAGCTGCAGGAGCAGGCGCTCGACATCGCGCGCACTGAAGCCGAGCAGGCGGATGCGGCCAAGACCCGCTTCCTCGCCACCATGAGCCACGAACTGCGTACGCCGCTTAACGCCATCATCGGCTTCTCCGAAATGATCGTGCAGGAACAGGCGCTGATGCTGGATGTGGCGCGTCGCAGGGAATACGCGCAATTGATCAACGACTCCGGCCAGCATCTGTTGTCGGTCGTCAATGGCATCCTCGACATGTCAAAGATGGAATCCGGCAATTTCGAGATCACGCCGGAACCGTTCGCGCCGCGTGAGGCGCTGATCAATTGCTGCAGCCTGCTGGCGCTGAAGGCGCGCGAGAACGGCATCGATCTCGTGACCCGGATCCCCGAGGATCTGCCGGTCATGACCGGCGATCCGCGCGCGTTCAAGCAGGTTGCGCTGAATCTCGTCTCAAACGCCATCAAGTTCACCGAACGCGGCGGCAAGGTGACGGTGTCCGCCGGCGTCGAAGGCGCGCGGTTGATGCTTCGCGTCACCGATACCGGCGTCGGCATCGCCGCCGACGATCTCAAGCGGATCGGCGATCCCTTCTTCCAGGCTGGCAAGACCTATCAGCGCCGCCACGAGGGCACCGGCCTCGGGCTGTCGATCGTGAAGAGCCTCGTGGCCTTGCACGCCGGCGAATTGACGGTACAAAGCAGGATTGATGAAGGTACCACCGTGACCGTCGCGTTGCCGCTGAGCTTCACGGCGTCGGAACCATCGAGCAATATCGCGACGCTCACGCCGGCGGCGCGATCCGCGACCACGGATCAGGCCCATCAGGTGAAGAAAAGTGCCTAGAAAAGCTGCGAGAGATGACGACATGCCGCGCCGCCGCCGCCGCGGCGCGCGCGCGGCAGCGGTCGAGGCCGAGCGCGGTCTGGCGATGCGAATCCTGCTGCACAGCCCGAAGGACACGATTGCGGGCCTGCTGGCGTTTGCCGCCGTCAGCGCCATCCTCGCCAATGCGCTGTTCCTGCAGAGCGGACATCATCCGGCGCCGATGTTCGGTTCGGTCGTCGTGATGCCGCAGGCGGGACCGGCTTCCGCGAACCTGTTGCCGCGTCCGCGCCCGGTCGAAGTCGTCCCCGAATCGCGGGCCGGCGAACCAAGGGCCGCCGAAAGACCTTACGAGCTCAAGCCTGCGGATCCTGTGGGCAGTCTGGTCAAGGCGACCGGCGCACCGCCGGCGACGTCAGCCGGCGTGTTGCGGCCGCCCGCGCCGGTTCCGGCCTCGACGCGTGCGGAACTGACGGGCCCGCGCCGCGTGGCGGCGGTGCAGCGCGTGCTGACCGAATACGGCTACGGCCAGTTGAAGCCGACCGGAACCGCCGGCACGGACACCCAAGCCGCGATCGTCAAATTTGAACGTGAGCGCAAGCTGCCGGTGACCGGGCAGGTGTCCGACCGGCTGGTGCACGAACTCGCCGCCGTGATTGGTCACCCGATCGACTAGCCGCACCATATTTTTCAAAACCATCCAATTCCGCAAGGCCGTCGCGCGCCGGGGCCCGAGATCGCGGCGGCGCGAGATCAATCCGCTCCCGCAAGGCCGCTTGACCGGCCGGTGTGTTGCTGTCGGGATACCGGCGGTTTAGCCGCCTGTATCGTCGCGAAACGTGTTAGGCACGGGCCGGACACCAGAAGGAGCAGGCAAGCGCCGCATCATGGAAACCAAGCCGCCCACTCCGCGTGCGATTCTCGTTGGCATCCAGACCCCTGATGTCGACGATGTCGAACATGCTGCGAGCCTCGAGGAGCTGGGGCGTCTGGTGAAGACGCTCGGTTACGAGGTGATCGGCACGCTATCGCAGAAGCGCGACGAGATCGGCGGCGCCACGGTGCTCGGCAAGGGCCGGCTGGAGGAACTCGCCGCGTTAACCGGCGGGACGGGCGAGGTCGGATCGATGGCGATACAACGCAAGTCGAAGGCCCGCGAGCGCTTCGACGACGCCGGCGAGAAGAAGCCGGATGCCAGGCCGGTCGAGCCCGATCCGCAGGCAAGGCCGGAGTTCGTGATCGTCGATCATGATATTTCGCCGAGCCAGGCCCGCAATCTCGAGCGCGCGACCGGCGCGCAGGTGCTCGACCGGACCGGGGTTATCGTGGAGATTTTCCATCGCCACGCGCATAGTCGCGAGGCGAAGCTGCAGATCGAGATCGCGCGGCTGAAATACGTCTCGCCGCGCTTGCGGGAGTTGTCGGGCGGCGGACGGCAGCAGGGCGTCGGCGCGGGCGAGTCCGATCTCGAGCTCGATCGCCGCAAGATCCGCGACCGCCTCGCGGAGCTGAAGGGACAGCTCGAGGCCATCCAGCGCGACAACGACCAGCGTCGGGCGGCGCGCCGCGATCAACTGCGGGTCGCGCTGGTCGGCTACACCAACGCGGGAAAGTCGTCGCTGATGCGATCACTCACGGCCAGCGAGGTGCTGGTCGAGGACAAGCTGTTCGCGACGCTCGATACCACGGTACGCGCGCTGCAGCCGGAAACGCGGCCGCGCGTGCTCGTCTCCGACACGGTCGGGTTCATCAAGAAGCTGCCGCACGATCTCGTCGCCTCGTTCCGCTCCACGCTTGCCGAGGCGCTCGAGGCCTCGCTCTTGCTGTTCGTCGTCGATGCCTCCGATCCGACCTACGAATTGCAGCTCGAAGTGAGCCGCGGCGTGCTGCGCGAGATAGGCGCGGATGCTGTGCCATCGCTGCTGCTGCTCAACAAGATCGATCGCGTCAGCGAGGCGGATCGCACTGCGCTCAGCGCAAAGCATCCCGACGCGATCCTGCTGTCGGCAAGGTCAGTCGAGGACGTCGCCGCGCTGCGCGAGACGATCATCACCTTTTTCGAGGCTGCGATGGTGGATGACCAGTTGGTGCTGCCCTACGCAAAGCAGGGGCTGCTCAGCGACGTCTACGAGAATGCGCGGGTGCTCTCCGAGGACTACGACGCCACCGGCCGGATCATGCAGGTGCGCGGCCTGCCAGGCGCGATCGCGCGGCTGCGAAGGACGCTGGCTACCACCTGAGTGCGATCGCCGATCTGCGAAATCACGGCTGATTGCTGCTGTCATTCACAAGCACGTCAAATACGTAGGTCACGGCCCGGCCAATGTCGGCCGCGATTTTCCACAAGTCACCGCAATGACCGGCCGGCCGACAGGCTAGCTTCGGCCATCGTGCTGGCCTATCGTCCGCCCCATGCGATTGAAATCGAGCATTTGGGTGGCGGCTTTTTTGCGCCGCTGCCAGACCGAAGGCGTATTCGGCGCCGTGCGCCGGCGCGGCGCCGAAGAGGCCGGGGCCGTCTTCGTCAAGGTGGCGCTGCTCGATGGGAATGCCGTGCTCTATATCCCGGCGCCGCAGACGGTCTATGACGATAGCCGGCCGATCGAGCGCTTCTTCACGCCGACGTCGAAGGAGCCTGTCCCGGAGGCCTCGGTGGAAGAACGCCTCGTCAAGGAAATCCGCTTCGACCCGGATGCCTGGATCGTCGAGATCGAGGACCGGGCAGGGCGGCATTTTCTCGATCTGGCAAAAGCCTGACAGCTTTTGCGGAATACGCGCTAGCCTTCCGAGCCCGTGCGCTTGATGCCTGAGCCGGGCTGGATCGTCGTCGGGCGCGCCTGCGTGGACGCGGGGCGCGCGCGATTGCGTTCGTCGTCGTAGAGTGAGGGCCGGAATTTGGCGCGGGTCGCGGCCATCGTCGAGCCGCGCCACGCGGCCAGCATCACCAACGCGGATCGCTCGCTTAAGTGCTCGTACAGCCGCGCCAGCCGGTAGACGAACTGTACCGAGGATCCCATTTCCGGCTTGAGAAACAGCAGCACGCGCTGAAACACCGGCTCCGGCATGCCCAGCGCCTTGGCGGCGCAGGCCAGCGGCTCGCCGCCGGGATCGTTCACCACCTGCGTGGCGACCCGCCACGGCAGGATCAGCGTCTCGCCGAGCTCGAGCGTGAAATTCTCGACGTCCTCGGCGAAGGCGGCCATCTCCAGCGTCTCGATCGCGCGCCTGGCGCGGGCAACGGGAATTCGCGCCGCGGCCCGCAACGGGGTGTCGTGCAGATTGTACAGGATCAGCGCGCGTTCGCTGGCGCTGGCCCGGGAAAACACGTCGCTGATCTCCGCGGCGTCCTTTGGCTGCATCGACAGGTTGGATGCCAAACGCAATTCCGCCTCGCTCGGCGGTTTTGCCGGCGGCGCCGCCGGCGGGGCGCTGACGGGAATTTCCCAGGTGAGCGTCGCATCCTGATCCAGGGCGGGCGGCCTGATCCCAAGCTTTCCAAGTATTTCGGCAGGCGTTCCCGGATAGATCGCAAGCCGCGCGCGGACGGCGGCGCACGTCGCGTCGTCGACCTCGTCGATCAGGCGGGAAGCGAGCTCGATGAACTGCCGCTCTTCGTCGGCGCTGTGCGCGTCGGCCTGAACATAGAGATCGGTCAACACGCGCAGCAAAGTGGGTCTGATATCGACGCCCTCGCGACGGGAGAGCGTCATCAACCCGTCGAAGCCTGGAAAAAGTGGAGGTGTGGTCATGTCAGGGTACGCGACTGAGTCATTCTCGGCCGAATCCTACTTCGGTTGCTTTAACAGCTCGTTAAGGAAAACAATCTGTGAAGGAGATCGCCGTATTCAGGGCAGGGTGTGCCGCAACGGGCCACGGCGTCCGGGCGCTGCCGGTAAAACGAACTCCATTAAGATGCCGTTAACCACGTCCTGATCTTAATGATGGCATGTCGCGGGCGAAATCGTGCCTGAGCGGCAATCAGAGAGACGAGCTGGACATGGGCACCATCATTGAATTTCCGGCGGAAGCGGCGTCGCGGCGGCTGGGCTCAACCATGGACGGCGCGCCTCGCGGGGGCATGGGAACCATCCTGATCCTGCCGGTGGTCCGGATCGAACGCGAACCCGACGAAACCAGCGGGGGGCGCGGACCGGAAGAGGGTGCGGCCCCGGGCCGCCGTCGCCGCCGCCGCTGATCTTCAGGATATTTCGACATGCGGGCGAGGCGCTTTCCGATCCGGACAAGCCGGCCGAGCCGGCGCTCATCGGCGACGCTTGTGCTGCTGCTCGCAGCTTGCGCGCTCGGCGGCTGCAGCGGCGGCGATTTCGGCCGCACCCGCCAGGATTTTCTCAACGACGACATGCATCGCTGGATCGGCGGCGAGGTGACGGGCAGCCTCGGCCTCAAGGCCTCGCAATTCCAGCTCACCGACAATGAACGCCAGTTGCGCGATCTCGCTTACCCCCTGATCGAGCCGCCGCATTCGCGTCCCGCCTGGCGGAGCGTGTTCGGCGAATACAGCGCGCTGCCCTCGCCGTGGCGGCAGCAGGTGGCGTTCGATCGCACCGCCTATGGACGCAGCCTTATCGACGAGCCGCACCGCTCGCACACCTCGCGCTACTCGCAACTGATCGACGACGTGCGCGACGACATCACTCGCTTCGAGCTGTTCTACGCCTCGGCGGTGCGCGTGATCGATCTCGACAGGAAGCGCGACGCCGCGTTGGCCCACATTTCCGGATTGTCGCCGCGCGAGCGCGCTGATGCGGTCGTCCGCATGCAGGAGAACAGCCTGATCGTGCAATGGGTGCAGCAATGCCTGGAGCGGCGGGTCTCGTCCTACCGCTGGGGGCTGGAACGGCTGGTGCTGCAGGCCCCCGACAACATGGCCGCCGACGCCGACCGCCTGATCGGCGAACTCGCAGCCCAGACCGCGAACCCCCCGGTTGCCGCGCAGCCCGTGGTCGGCGCAGCCCTGAGCGTGCGCGGCTAAGGCCACGACTCGTCGTCAGTGCGGACTGATCGACGAAAAGCCGGCGCCGCCGGTGGTGCCACCCGTCAGCAAATTTGAGAATCCGTTTCTAGAAAAATCGTGACCGGGCAGGGTGCCGCCGAAGTTTGGACCGCTAGTCGCGGTTTGAACGCCGGTGGGACCACCCACGCCGCCGCCGCCGCCGGCTCCGCCAATGCTTCCGGTCGTCAATGCGTCTTCAGCCTGCGCGAAAGTTGTTTGCCCGCACATGCCATTGCAAGCGGTGTCGAAAGACCAGGACGACGACGGCTGGAGCGTGATATCAATTCGTCCGTTGGTTGATGTCACGATGGCCGTATCGCCGACACTCGTCAATTCAATGCAGTTGCCGGCCGCGCACACACGAGCCTGGCCCTCCTTGACGCTCATCATGGGGCTGCAGATTGTGTTGCGCATTCGGCGCACCATGACTGGCGAAGAGCTGAACCGGGCAATCGCGACGATACTCGCCAGTGAAGCGTTGGGTATCGAGCGTTGTCGCCGCGCCGATTGGCGCAAGCGAGAGTTGGCCGCCAACCGCTTTCAGATTAAATGTGGTCGCGTCAATGCCGCATCGCTGCCATGATCTGCCCCAAATCGGGTGGGGTAATTTGCGTTAAGATCGACGGCGCGCGGATGTACCCGGCCCGACGATCTTGAAAGGCCCCGGCGTGCGCCATGACCGGGGCCTTTTTCTTGGGGCTGTCTCTCAGTTAGCGCTGATGACCCAATCCAATGCGCGAGGCGCGCGCGGCCTGCCGATAGGCGCGACGGCTACACGGGTGCCTACCTAGTGGAGCGACTCTAACGCTTGTTTCCCGCGTTTGACAGCGGCGAGGACGCGCTTTGGATCGGCGGTCCATACGAAGGGTTTGGGATCAGCGTTTGTCTCGGCGACGAAGCGGTTGATGGCGAGTTGCAAGTCGACGACGGATCGGAACACGCCTCGCTTGAGGCGACGGCGCGTGAGCTTGGCGAAGAAGCCTTCGACCGCATTGAGCCAGGATGCTGAGGTCGGGGTGAAGTGGAACGTCCAGCGGGGATGCCGGGCCAGCCATTGGCGTACCCTCGGATGCTTGTGGGTCGCATAGTTGTCGACGATGGCGTGGATTACTTTCCCTGCCGGGACCTGCTCCTCGATCGTGTTGAGGAAGCGAATGAACTCCTGGTGGCGATGGCGCTGCATGTTGCGGCCGATGACGGTGCCGTCGAGGATGTTGAGGGCAGCGAACAGCGTGGTGGTGCCGTGACGTTTGTAGTCGTGGGTCATCGTGCCGGCACGGCCCGGCTTCATCGGCAACCCTGGCTGGGTGCGGTCGAGCGCCTAAATCTGGCTCTTTTCGTCGACCGAGAGGACGACCGCATGGGCGGGAGGATCGACATAGAGGCCGACGACGTCTTTGAGCTTCTCGGCGAACTTCGGGTCGTTCGACAGCTTGAACGTGCGGATGCGATGCGGCGCGAGTTGGTGGGCTTCGAGAATACGTTGCACCGAACGCAGGCTCACCCCTGCGGCTTTCGCCAGCATCCGGCCGGTCCAGTGGGTTGTTTCTCCCGGCGGCGGCCCGAGCGCCAGGTCGACCACTCGCTGCACGGAGCCGGTCGGCAGCGGTGGTTTGCCGGGCTTGCGCGTCTTGTCGCGCGTCAGTCCTTCGACACCTTCCGCCATGAACCGCGCCTGCCATCTCCACACCACAGGCTTGGATTTGCCCGAGCGGCGCATGATCTCGGCCGTGCCACAGCCGTCGGCAGTGGCAAGAATGATGTTGGCGCGCCAAACATGCTTCTGAGGCGCGCTGCGATCCGAGACGATCGCCTCAAGTCGATGGCGGTCCGCCCGGGTGACCTTTACGATAATTCCTGCTCTCATGCCGAGAGATTGAACTGCTTCGGTCGATTTGGGAATCGTCCGAATAAATCACACCACTAGCCAATTCAATGAACAGCTAGATGACGCAGGGCAGCCTCAAACTAACGAGGCCAAGAAGGATGGACACGCGGACGATATATCAAACCCCGAGACGGGACTTCGGCGGAAAGCAAGCGCGCCCCTGAAATCTACTGGGCAAGAAGTCGAAAACTAGGTTTTGGGAAACTGTCGCCCACTTCCACCGAGCTTGTTCGGAAGCAGACCCGCTCGGACATCATCTGCAAGCAGCGCCGGAGCTCAGCATCGCATTCTTTCATGTGGTTTCGAATTTCGCGACGTTCGTATTGCGTGATCATTGGGTCTGCAATCCGACGCCAAGCTATCGTCTGCCAATCCTTCAAGTCACCTATTTTTCTGCTCAAATTATCAGGCTCGGTCATGTCATCGTCCCGCTAAAGGGAAAATTAGAGGCTAGCGCTGAATTCCTAAAAAATCCTTAACGAGCGACGTTGTGTCGAGGCAACGCACTGCGCCGCCTTTGATGCGCAATTATTCCAATGCGGCGGGTCGGAAGGTTAGGATGGGCCGAAAGTGACAAACACATACACAAAGTGACGCGCGATTGCTCCACTGAGCCCCACGCGGCAGGCCGAGCTTGACGCGTTGTTGTCGTTCGGTGTCTGGCTTTTCGATTTTACAATTTTCGCGGATAATTCAAGGGCGAATCACTTTTCTGCGGTGGCGTCCTTTGGACGAAAGCGCTTGTCAGAAACGCCGCTGCGATAAGAAGCCGCGCCGAAATCGATTTGGATGGCGGCATCAGCTGTCTGGTAATTAATCTGTCGGATTCCGAAGTAGCGATCCCATTCAGCTTACCGATTGAGTTCGAAATCGCGATAGAAGGCGAAAGCAAGAAACGATACGGCGCAATCGCTTGGTGAAAGACCAGACGACTAGGCGTATTTTTTGTGTACTCACACGCTTGTAGACGATCTTGCGGAGGCCTCCATTTTGGTTTCAGTCGATCATTTCAGATACGAGTTGATTGCGCAGTTGCGAAGCGCCGCCGCACAGGGCGCGTCAACGGTCGTGGTCAATTCGACTGAGCTCTGCCGATCCATTCGCGACGCTACTCACTGGACGCACGCTTGTTGTGAGGCAATGGAGGCAGAAATAAAACCCGGCGACGTTGTGATCCGGCAGAATAGCGGCGTGGGACTGACAGTCCGCTATCTGCTGCCTCGATAGTAATAATACGGGGCTGGTGTGGCCGCGGCATTCTTCACAGCGGAAAATATATTCTACGCAGACAGCTTTTGCAGGATCGCCGCCTTCCTCAATTGTTGTGCTTTAGCAGTCAGACGCGAGCCGCTAACCAAACGCGCACGTTCCAGCATTAAGAGGGCGATGGGGTCGCAAACATCCGCTGAAATTCCCACCGCCAACACCGCAATCGCGTGTTGCTCTGCCGGGTTTAGATCATTCCAAGAAATGCTGCTCATCACGCCCACCTCCTCGAAATCCCTCGCAATGGTGGACCTAGGCGGTTAAGGGCGCATTAAGCAAATAACCTGCCAAGGCAAAGAAGCCTAACCGTTCGGTTTCTCGCTTTCCCTCGCCAGCATCGCATCAATCCCCACCTTTGCAGGAGCAATTGGCCGAGAGCGTTCGGGTGCGGTGTCCAATTTACGAGGAGCGGGGCGGCCAATTGATCAATCCGATGGCAGCTCAATTCCGGATGGACCCGGGTCAAGCTTAGGTGTGCGCTTTTCGGGGCGGACTCTTAGTGAGAGATTTAGTTCGTGCGCCTTTACGATGGTGGCCGCCGGTGACCTACCGAGCTGCGCAGCGATTGCGGCGGTCGGGTATTTTTGAGCCATGCTCTTTAGTTTGGCGATGTCGTAATCACTCCAGCGGCGAATGGTGTAGGGCATGATCCTTCTCCAAGGCATTGTCCTACTTCCAAAATCTCTGATTTTGAAAAAAGTTCCAAACTGGCCAAAATCGCGGAACTTCCACCAAAGCCTCAAGTTCTTAATGTAGGTTCCGTTGTAGGAGCTTGCTGTGGTTGAGGCTGATTCCCTTCTCAGAGCCTGCCCGCGATGCTCGGCGTGGCCCATGGCTGTGATGTCCGCCGGACGCGGTCAACGCGAGATCGGCTTCAGGTGCCCACGCTGCAGCGAAGAAGTGATGCTAAGCCTTGCGGCCTCTCTTGGAGTTAGAAATGCCAAATCTAAATCGACGGTGGACAGCTGAAGAAGATGCGCGTCTTCGCTCGATGCTAGAAGCCGGAGCCTCCAACAGAATGGCAGCCGCAAAGCTCAAGAGAACGACCGGCGCAGTGAGATGCCGCTCAATTAAGCTGCGTATAGCGCGTAAGAAGGCCCCGTGCCGGAGCGGAACCTCACCGTCGCATTTGAAGGTACGGACTCCCAAAGAAACCATCCTGGTCGGAGCCGTTGACTGATTGGAGAAGCGCGATATGAGCGAAGACACCAAGCCAAAGCATCAGCGTCCCGGCAGCGCTCAAAATCCACTCACCGAACGTATGATCGAGGAGATGGTGGCGGCGCATCCCGAGCTGTCGCGCAAGAAGTGCATCCAACTGCTGATTAAGCCGCCAGCCACCAAACCCGGATTGCTGCAGAGCTGAGCTGCAGACCAGACCAGACCTCGCCAAGCCCCTCGCGCGCAAGCTGGCACAGCCCTTTTGGTGTGCGGGACTGTTGTGCCGCCCCTTACTTTGGCTTGTGATTTATCCGGGTGACAAGGCGATCACCGCACCAAAGCTCGATGTCATGACCGTCGACATAGCGCTGGGCCTTCTCGATGGCCTCCTCGTCGCTGGCGCTAATGATCGCCTCGAAGCTGATAAAATGCCCGTCGAGTCCGATAGAATAGGCTCGATACTCCACCATCGTCTATACTCTCTTGTCCGTGCGGGGGACTATTTAGCGAGAGTGGATTTCAAGACGACGGTCCACTTTGAAACACAGGAACCGAGAGATCACAACTTTAGCCGCCATGTGGCCCCGTCGCAACGCCGGCGGTTGGAGCGAGAGGGCATTTTAACTTTTAGGAGGCCGACTTTGACGGTCGAGCGTCACCCTGCGTTTGGGCGTGGCCGGGCCACGGCTAATTATTGAAACCAATCATCCTCGCAGTCGTAATAAAAATACGGACGCGAGGCCGCGTGATCAAAGGTAGAGCCATGTGCGAGAAGATGCGGTCCCGGCACCGGCTTCGACTTCGTGCCGCGATCACCGTTGAACGTCGTCCAGATGCCAGCGAAGGCGAATAGTGGGCGGTCCTCGTTCAGTGCGAACCAGACAACGTCCTTTTTCTTGGTCTCAGGGTTCGGCTCTGGCGCGTATTCGGCGAAGCTGTTGGCCGGGACCAAGCACCGTTTCTCCGGCTTGAGCCAGCCGCGCCAATGCGGCGACGATGTGTTGCGGATGTTGGTGACGGGCGGCCCGCCTGTGCACGGCGGCGGCGGCATGCCCCACCGCATCATGCTCAGCTCGCGGCCGGTGTCAGCCTGTTCCAAAAGAAAAGCCCGACCCGGAGATTGGATCGGGCTATGGCGGGGGTGATCTTCTGGCGGAGCCGGGTGTCGGGCATGGCGCATTGAAGCGCGGGGCCGGGCGGGCTGGCAAATCGTTCTTCGCCCCCGACACGTCATCTGCGCGCCGGTTTGACCCTCAGGACCGTCGCGGCGTAGATCGCCGCAAACACAACGATGGCAACGACGACGGATAGAGCGATAGTTTTTTCCATCCTGCCAATAAGCACGCCGAATGCCCTGTCTTCCAGTCTGGAAACCCGCCAAATTCAAACGGTGCGTTTTTAACCCTAATTGGCCCAATTTGATTTTTGCGATTGGCACAGGGGCGCGGTCAGGCGGCAAGAAGCCGCTGGGTTGCAGGCTTGCCGATCATCCGCCGCAGTTCGGCTGCGACGCCGTCCAGCACCGCGCGTTTCTCCTTCATCCGCTTCGAGTGGTTGTAGACCTTGCCGGTGACGCTTGGCACGACCTGCTCCTGCTTTCTGCTCGCAGCATGATCGAGACATTTCGCGATCCAAGCGTCATCAAAGCCAAGATCACCGGCCAGGGTCGCCGCCGTCCGGCGCAGATCGTGCGGCGTGAATGGCCGCAGGCCGAGGAGCGCGCAGATGCCGGGAGACTTCACCTTGCCGTTCTTGTACTTCGTGCCGCGCAGCGCAGTTGCCATGACCTTGCGGTTCATGGGCTGCTCGCCAAGCGGGCTGGCGAAGACGTATTGCTGCTTGTCGCTGGTCAGGGCTTCCCAGATGATCTCGACAGCCAGATCGGATAGCGGCTGCTGGATCACGCGCCGCTTCTTGACCCGATTCAGCGGGACATCAAAGCGGGGATTGTCGCCATCGAGATCGAACAGTTCATCGCGGTGCGCGGCCAGCAGTTCCCCCGAGCGCAGCATTGTGACGAGCTCGAATTTCAGCGCGAGACGGGTCTTGCGATCCCATGGCAGGTCGTGGCGGTCGAGGCCGTGCCAGAAAATCCTGATCTCGTCAGCAGAGAGAACACGCGTGCGCGGATGCTCCGGGTCCGGCTTCGGTAGGTTGACGCAGGGGCTGGCGGTCACGTAGTCGCGGCCCGCTTCCGCAGCCCAGTTGAACAGGCCGGAGGCGGCGCGCCGCATGTGGCGGGCATTGGCGACCGACGGAACGCCGAGCTTGCCTGCCACGATGTCGTTCGAGAGCGTTGCAATGTCGTGCTTGGTGACCTCGCCCGCGGGCTTCTTGCCGAGCCGGGGACTGAGAAAGCGCCGCAGATGGCTGGCGACGTTTTCCCAGCTTTCGATCCGGGGCCGCATTTCACCGTCCGGCTTCTTAACGGACGTTTTCATCCACTCGATGCGCTCCTCGATGATCTCGGCAACGGTCTTGCCCCGCTTCGCCTGGCGCGCTTTCCGGTCGCGGAAGGTTTCGGCGAGTGCCGCAGCGCCTGTGCCCTCAGACCGTAGACCCTGTTGCGGGCGTCCTCGACGGCGAAGGTTTCGGGGTTGTAGATGCCTAGCCAGCCGGTGCGCTGCTTGCCGGTCTCCGGATCGGTGAACTTGAAGGAGAAGGTCGCCACCCCCGAGGGGATGATGCTGACATAGAGGCCCGGGCATTTGCGGTCGTAGATTTTGACCCTCTTGGCGACGCGCTTCTCGCACATGCGGTCAGTCAGGACGACGCTGCTGTTGCGCGCGCTTGCCAGTGGGTTCGGTGGTGATGGTAGTATCCATTCTGGTTTCAGCTCCTAGAGGGTTTGGGACCGATAGGGCTCGGCTTTGGGGCTTTCAGTCTGTTGCGAGGGCACTGAAAGGCTTAGGGCCGGGCCCTAGATTTGGCGAAACCCGCTGAAACGCCGAGCATCAGGGTAGTCGAAAAGCGCTTGTTTTAAAGGGTTTTCTTAGTTTCGGCGTGTTTCACCGAATGCCAAAATATAGGCGTGTGGTCCTGACGCCTCGACGCTGGCGTCAAGTCGGCAGCTAAGTCGCTGCCGGCGACGGTGACAAAAAAGCCCGATCGCCGGCGAGATCACGAAGTAAGCCGTAAACCATTGCGTGCGGGGATGCCGGGTGATTTCCGGTGCGACCGCTGCGAATACTCGTGTGCATCTTGAACTGCCACTTCGCACACGAGGCTGCGGGTGCACTGGGCACCCGGCATTCCCCACGCCCTCTCTTTGGGCGGAAGGTTTTTTCAACAACTCGGGCGTATCGCGCCGCGAGAAGGCGAAGGTGTATCTGGTCGTCATTGCGAGCAAAAAGAAGCAATCCATACTTTCTCTCTGCGGCACCATGCATTGCGTAGCGGAGCCTGTCATCCGGCGCGCGTTCGCGCCCGCAATGATGATTTCAAAGACATTGCGTGGCTCTTTGAAAATTGAATCAGTATCAACATTCGTTCGCCTCGAGCGAACGTCTGGGTTCCAGCATCGCCCTCAGCGCCTGCCCCGCGGCGCTTCGGCCTGCTTGGCGGGGGCGTCGGTCTGCACCTTGCAGCTCGAGGCGGCCAATGAGGCTTGCGCCTGCGGCATCAGGCCGGGCTCGGGCGCCAAGGCCTTCAGCACGATCAGGCCGGTTGTCGTCGGGGAATCGATGATCAGCCGGTCGGCCGCCGTCACTTCCTCGTCCTCCGGCAATTCGGCGTGCTGGGCTTCCGTCATCAGATCGAGTTCGATCACCTTGCGGCCGGCGGAGCGGTCGTTGATGGCGTAATAGGCGACGTCGTTGCGGGTATAGAACGACACCGACGTATAGGCCTGGCTGACCGGCACCGTCAGCTTGATCGAGCCTCCGGCGAGATCGTAACGGCAGACGGCCATTGCAAAAGCCGGGTCCATGAACGGCATCGGCTCGTTGTTCGGACCGGCCAAAGGAAGGGGCGTGACCGCGTTGAGCTTGGTCATCGGCGCCACCCGCGAATAGGCGTCGTTGGTGGCGATCCGCGGCAGCGCCAGCACGCTGACAAGGTGCACGATGCCGCCGAGGAGCACGCCCGCGATGATCGTGAACAGGATGCGGATCATGGGCATCCCACCGTGGCAATGGTCGGCATCGGCGCGTCGCGCTTCGATCGCGTCGCCACGCCAACCGGCGTATCGTAGAGCCGCAGCATCAGCGCATAGCGCTCGATGCCGCCGGTGGGCAGCCAGTTTCCGGCGCGCGACCGCGACGCCACGCGGATCTCGAAAGCGCCGTCGGCGCCCCGGATGATCTCCTGGCTGGTAAAGCCGTAACGCTGCAGCGAATTGGCGACCAGCCGGCCTTTCTGGTCGTACAGCGTCAGCGTCCAGAAACGGGCCGCCGGCGTGACGCCGCTGACGACCACATCGCAGCGCCCGTCGAGCGGCTTCCTGCGGTCGTCGGTCGTCGCCGAGAAGGCGACGCCGTCACCGGTGCCGACCGGAAGTTCGCCGCTGCGTGCGATGGTCGCGCGCGAATAGGGATCGACATCGGCGGTGCCGGTCTTGGGACGGGCGGTCCAGGCCCCGATCGTGAGCGTGCCGAGATCCGTGCCGCGCGTCGCAGTCATCCACGTCGCCCCGAGGCCGACGGCGGTGGCGATGATGAGCGCCAGCAGGGTGATGAAGATCAGCCGCACGATCAGTTCTTGCGTGGCGCTGGCGTTGCCGCATTGTCCGGCCCCGCCGCCGCGAAGCTATCCGGAAATGCGACGGCGTTCGAGGAAACCGGCTTGACGGGTTTTGGCGGCTCGCCCGCGGTCTTGGCGGCGTCGTCGAGCATTTTCTCCACCTGTACCAGGATATCGGCGCCGCGCTTGGTGAGTACGGGTGGCGGCCCCGGCTTGATTTCCGGCGGCTTCGGCGCGCCATTGGCCGCAACGACAGGGGAGGCCGCGGGCGCGGGCAGTTTCGTGCCCATGCCGACGCCGGCAAGCTCCTTGATCTCCACGCCCTGATGGGCGGCGACCATGATGTCGTGCCAGGTCTGCGCCGGCAGCGAACCGCCGGTCATGCGATTGGTCGGCGAGTAATCGTCGTTACCGTACCAGACGGCGCAGGTGAAGTTGCCGGTGTAGCCGACGAACCACGCGTCGCGATAGGCGTTGGTGGTGCCGGTTTTGCCGGCGGTCGGAATGCCGTCAAGCGCGGCGCGCCGCGCGGTGCCTTCGCTGACGACGTGGCTCATCATGCCCGCCATGTCGGCGGCGATCGATGCGGGAATGGCCTGCTTTGGCTTCGGACCGTCGCGGTCGAAACGCCACACCAGGTCGCCGGCGCCGGTGCGGACCTCCAGAACGGAGTGCGGCGTCACCGACTTGCCCTTGTTGGGGAAAGTCGCATACGCCACCGCGTGCTCGATCACCGTGACCTCGTCGGCGCCGATCGGCAGCGAGGGCGTGTCGGGCAGCGGCGCCTTGATGCCGAAGCGGCGCGCCACTTCCACGATCTTGGCGCGACCGGCCTTGGCGGGGTTGGGCGACTTGCCGCCGAGCGCGATCGACAGTTTTACCGGGACCACATTGATCGAGCGGGTGATCGCCTGCGTCAGCGTCACCGCGCCGGAATAGGAATGGCCGTAATTCTGTGGACACCAGTTGCCGATGCAGACCGGGCCGTCGACGATGATGGAGGTCGGCTTGAAGCCGTTCAGCAGCGCGGTGGTGTAGACATAGGGCTTGAACGACGAGCCCGGCTGGCGGTAGGCGTCGGTGGCGCGGTTGAACTGGCTGGCGCCGTAGTCGCGGCCGCCGACCATGGCGCGGATGCCGCCGTCGAGGTCGGACACCACGGTGGCGGCCTGGGTCGCGTGATAGTCGCGGCCGAACTGGCGCAGCTGGTTTTCGATGGCTTCTTCCGCGGCGCGCTGGACGTTCATGTCGATCGCGGTGCGGACCACGAATACGCGCTCGGTGTAGGATTTCGGGAAGGTGTCGACCAGCTTGCGCATCTCGTCGAACGCCCAGTCGAGATAGTAGTTCGGCGAATTCTCGTCGCGGCGGTCGACCGCGGTGGCCGGGTTGCGCCGGGCGCCGAACACCTGTCCCTCGGTCATGAAGCCGGCGTCGACCAGATTGTCCAGCACCACGTTGGCGCGGGCGCGGGCGGCGGGCAGGTTGATGTGCGGCGCGAACTTAGTCGGCGCCTTGAACAGGCCGGCCAGCATCGCGGCTTCCGCCAGATTGACGTCGCGCACCGACTTGTTGAAGTAGAAATGCGCCGCGCCGTCGACACCGAAGGTGCCGCCGCCCATATAGGCGCGGTCGAGATAGAGCTTCAGGATTTCGTTCTTGGTCAGCCGGGTCTCCAGCCAGATCGCCAGGAAGGCCTCGTTGACCTTGCGCTCGATGGTGCGCTCGTTGCTAAGGAACAGGTTTTTCGCCAGCTGCTGGGTGATGGAGGAGCCGCCCTGGCGGACGCCACCGGCCTGCGCGTTGGTGACCAGCGCGCGCGCGGTGCCGGCGATGTCGATGCCGAAATGATCGTAGAAGCGGCGGTCCTCGGTCGCGAGCGTCGCCTTGATCAAATTGTCCGGGAAATCCTCCAGCGGAATGGAATCATTGTGCTTGATGCCGCGGCTGCCGATCGGATTGCCGTAGCGGTCGAGGAAGGTCACCGCGAGGTCGGATTTCTTCAGCCAGTCCTCGTCGGCGGTTTCGCGGAACGCCGGCACGGCCAGCGCCAGCAGCAGGATCAGGCCGCCGAGCCCGATGGTCGCGGCTTCCGAGAGCGGCTCGATGAAGACCCAGCGCTTCCAGCGGCCGACATAGAAGCGATCCATGAAGGTGGAATACCGCTCGTAGAGCTCGCGCGCGCCCTTGCCGGTCGAGAACAGCGTCGAGTCGATGCGCGCGTCGAAATCCAGCATCCAGTGCCGGATTTTTCTCTTCAATTCCGCTGGTACGATCCTGCGCACCGAAGCCCTTGGTCAGTTCGAAAGCGCTCGAGTGCCCGGCCGGGCACCGTCGAGCCGTCTTGCGGGAAGGTTGCGGCAAACCCAAGGCGCTTTTTGCGCCGCTGGGGACTCAGTCTCTATCTAGCCGAGCAGGGACCATAAACCAATGGTCGGGCTCACGATTTCGATCGGCAGGGGCTCATGCTGTCCCGGGCTTTTTTCCGCCTGTCCAACACCCTACTTGCACCCTTGCCGCCGCAGCCCCTAGAAGGGCGCGAAGCCACACCGCCGGAATCGCCAGGACATATGACCGCCCGTCCCAAGCCGCCCTCGGGTCAAGAGGGATTCTTTTGGAAAACCAAGACGTTGGAGGAGATGTCCAACGCCGAATGGGAAAGCCTGTGCGACGGCTGCGCGCGCTGCTGCCTGGAAAAACTCGAAGATGAGGATACCGGCAAGATCTATTTCACCCACGTTTCCTGCAAGCTTCTGGATGCGGGCCTATGTGCCTGTAAGGACTATGCGAACCGCTCCGACAAGGTTCCGGATTGCGTGCGGCTGACGCCGGAAAACGTTCGCACCCTGAACTGGCTGCCGCCGAGTTGCGGCTACAAGCTCGTCGCCGAGGGCCGCGACCTCTATTGGTGGCACCCGCTGATATCGGGCGACCCTGACACGGTGCATGAAGCCGGCGTCTCGGTGCGCGGACGGGTGCAGGGAACGGAGAACGAGATCGCGGACGCCGATCTCGAAGACCATATCGTGCAATGGCCGGCGCTGTTGCCCAAACGGGCGCGGCTGAAGAAGCGGCCGCAATCCTGAGAAACCGATCACGCGAATGCGATTGTCATCTCGCGGGATGCACCCATGCGCCTAACCCGCTGCCCCCGCTGGGATTTGCCGCCTAGACTAAGCACGAATTAAGCAATTCCACGCGAGCCTTCCGCCGCGCAGCCGATAAATACGTCCGCATGAACAAGTTCGAACGGCAGAGCCGTCACCTGGCCGACCAGCAGGCATTGCCCCCAGCCGTCGCCGGCGAACTGTCGAAAATCCCGGCAGAGGTGCTCGAACTCAGCGACGCGCCGCCGACCGCGCCCAAGGCGCCGCTGACCCCAAGCGAAGTCCGCACCATCCTGATGAGCCTGTTGCTGACGATGTTCCTGGCCGCGCTGGACCAGACCATCGTCGCGACCGCGCTCCCGACCATCGGCCGGCAATTCGGCGACGTCTCCAATTTGTCCTGGGTGATCACGGCTTATCTGTTGGCATCGACCGCGGTGGCGCCCGTATTCGGCACGCTCAGCGACATTTATGGCCGCCGCGCCATGATCATCGCCGCGCTCAGCCTGTTCATCGCGGGCTCGATCCTATGCGCGCTGGCGCCCAACATGCCGGTGTTGATCCTCGCCCGCGGGCTGCAGGGGCTTGGCGGCGGCGGCATCATGCCGTGCGTGCAGACGGTGATTTCCGACGTGGTCAGCCCGCGCGAGCGTGGCCAGTATCAGGCCTATTTCAGCGGCGTCTGGATGGCCGCCGGTATCGGCGGACCCGTCCTCGGCGGCGTATTCGCCGAACATCTGCACTGGTCGATGATCTTCTGGATCAACGTGCCGCTCGGGATCGCCTCGCTGGCGATGCTGTTGCCGAAGATGGCCAAGATCCCGGTGTTCCACCGCCGGCGCAAGATCGACTGGCTCGGCGGCGTGCTGCTGATGGCGTCCGCCGTCGTCTTCATGCTGGTGCTGACCTGGGGCGGCAACCGTTATCTCTGGCTGTCGCCGACCATCATGGCGATGGTGGGGGCGTCGGTGGCGCTGGCGCTGGCGTTTGTATGGCAGGCCGGCAAGGCCGAGGAGCCGTTCCTGCCGCTGTCGCTGCTGGGCGGAACGGTGGTGCCCTACGCGATGCTCGCCGGCGGCTGCGCGCTGGGCGCGATGCTGGGGCTGACCGTGCACCTGCCGTTGTACTATGAGGTGGTGTATCACCTCAGTGCCAGCGAGGCGGGGCTCGGGCTGATCCCGCTGGCGGCGATTTCGACCTTTGGCGCGGCGTTCGCCGGGCGGACCATGGCCCGGGTCAAGCACTACAAGCGGGTGGCGATCATCGGTACCTCCTGCGCGACCCTGCTGGGGGTCGCGTTGTCGCTGACGGTGCTGCCGCTGTGGGCGCTATTGGTGCTGATGTCGGGGTTCGCACTGGGCCTCGGCACGGCATTTCCGGTCAGCGTGGTCTCCATCCAGAACTCGGTGGCGCGCGCGCAGGTCGGCACGATCACCGGCGCGATGAATTTCTTCCGCGCGCTGATGGCCTCCTTCACGGTGGCGGCGTTTTCGGCGATCCTGCTGATGGCGCTCGGCGCCGACATTTCGCTGGTCGGCGAGCACCGCGGACCGGGGAATTCGATTCCCGCCGCCGACATGATCGTGGCCTTCCGCTACGTGTTTGGGGCCGCCACGGCGATGATCGCCTGCGCGTCGCTGTGCATGATCCTGATGGAAGAAAAGCCGCTGGCCGGCCCCGCCAAGTCGATGGAGATGGTGGAGTAGGGCGGCCGGGCCGCTATCTATCGGCGGCGATTTGATCTAACAGCGGCGCCAGCAAGTCAGTCATTCGAACCGACCAGGAGCCCGCCATGAGTAAACCCTCCATCGAACAGACCCGGATGGGTACCGAGGGCATTGCGTTCTGCATCGCGCGGACGTTGATCGAACGCGATCCCTCGCTGAAGGCGCCGATGCGCGCCAATCTGCGCAAGATGTGGGAACTGCTCGAGGAGCGGGAAGACCACGGCGCCGCCGATATGGTCGACACCATGATCAAGGCGCTCAACGACCCCGCATTCTTCAAGCCATGATTTCGAAGTTCAGCTTGCCTGCTGCAGCCTTGTGTCGATCTCCTCGCGCAGCAGGCTGAAGTCGATCGGCTTGGTGAGCAAGCCTTCCGCGCCGCCTTCGATGGCCTTGCGCTTGGTCTCGGGATCGCCGTAAGCGGTGATCATGATGACGGGAACGTCCGGTCGCAATTCCCTGACCTTGGGCAGCATTTCGAGACCCGTCATGCCGGGCATGTTGATGTCCGACAGGATCAGGATCAGCGACTGCTCGATGGTATTGGCGATCCGCGCCAGCGCGTCCGCCGCCGACATCGCAAAATCCATCACGAAGCGTTGCGCGCGCAAATCCCGCCGGAATTGCTGGCGGAACAGCGCCTCGACGTCGGGCTCGTCGTCGACCACAAGAACCAAAACGCTCACGTCTGACCTCTGTTCTTGTCTGAAACATTGCTCGTTCGCGGCAGGACGATCCTGAATTCGGTGAACTCGCCGGGCACCGTCTCCACCTCTATCCTGCCACCGTGTTGTTTCACGATGATGTCGTGGCTCATCGACAGGCCGAGTCCGGTTCCTTCGCCGGCCGGCTTGGTCGTAAAGAACGGATTGAACATCTTTTCCCTCACTTCGACGGGGATTCCGGTGCCATTGTCGCGGATGCGGATTTCAACGGTGTCGCCGAGGTTGCGCGTGGCGGCGCTGAGCACCGGCTCAAACCCTGAACCGTCATTCTCCGTCTTGCGCTTGGTGACGGCGTAGAAACCGTTCGAGATCAGGTTCAGGAACACGCGGGTGATTTCCTGCGGAAACAATTCGATCGTGCCCGCCATGGCGTCGAAGTCCCGCCGCAGGGTCACGTTGAACTGTGGCTTCTCGGCGCGGGCGCCGTGATAGGCGAGGTTGAGGCTCTCGTCGAGCAGCGCGTTGATATCGGCGGGCCGGTGCTCGCCACTTCCTTCGCGCGAATGCAGCAGCATGTTCTTGACGATGGAGTTGGCGCGCCGGCCGTGCTGGACCACTTTCTGGAGATTATCCTTCAAAAGGCTGGTCAATTCGGCGACTTCCTCCCGGATCTGGTCGGTGAGCGCTGCGGAGGCAAGCACGTCATTCAGTTCATCGGTCAGCTCCGCCGACAGGGCCGCGAAGTTGTTGACGAAATTGAGCGGGTTCTTGATCTCGTGGGCGATGCCGGCAGTGAGCTGGCCGAGCGAAGCGAGCTTCTCGGTCTGCACCAGGCGGTCCTGGGCGGTGCGCAGATTATCGAGGGAGGCGGCGAGTTCCCTGGTGCGTTGCTGCACTTCGTCGAACAGCCGTACATTCTCGATTGCGATCACGGCCTGGTCGGCAAAGGTCGTAACCAGTTCGATCTGCTTGTCGGTAAACGGTTGTCTGGCTGTTCGCAGCAGTGTCAGTGCGCCGACCGGCTTGCCTTCACGCAGAAGGGGTACGCCAAGAAACGTGCGGGGGTCGCCGCTCAGCTTCTGGGCTTCCGTGAAAGCGTAGTCCGGGTCGGCATGCACATCCGGCACGTGGATCACTCTTCCTTCGAGCAGCGTCCGGCCCGTGATGGTCGCACGCTCCGGAAGAACGGGAATGTCCTTCACGTAGTCCATGAATTCCGAGGCAAAACCGTACGAGCCGGCGCGAAAATACTCGTCGCCCCTTTGGCGCGTGATGGCCGCCATATCGGCTTCACACAGTCGTGCCGCTGACTCGACGAGGGTGTCGAGCACCGTCTGCAGGTCGAATGCCGAGCGGCTGATGACCTTGAGCACGTCCGCGGTGGCGGTCTGCTGCTGCAGCAACTCTTGCAAATCCTCGGTGCTCGCGCGCAGCTCGCGAAGCAACCTTGTGTTCTCGATGGCGATGACGGCCTGAGCCGCGAACTGCTTCAACAGCGATATCTGCTTCTCCGAGAAGCGCAGCGGCTCCTGCCGGAAAATCATCACGTTGCCGACGACGGCTTCATCCCGGAGAAGGGGGACGGCCAACAGGCTGCGTGCGCCTCCGAGATCAACCAGCGCGCGGCGGTTGGGCTCGCCTTTGCGATAGACCTCCGACTCCTTTAGATCGAAAATCTCGACGATTGGCTCGCCTTGCAGCAGGCGTGCTGGAGCCGTTTCCGGACCGTATTCCAGCGGCTGGCTCCGCCGGTATTCATCGTAGACCATAGGCAGCCCGCGGGTGGCAGCGGTATGGAACAGCTTGCCATCAAAAGTGTTGAGGACGCCGAAATCGGCCCCGCAAAGCTGCATCGCCTTGCCTAGCATCGCGTCGAATACCGGCACCAGGTCGCCGTCCGAGCTGCTGATGACGCTCAGGACCTCTGAGGTCGCGGTTTGCTGTTCCAGCGACATGGTAAGTTCTTGCGTCCGCGCCTGAACCTCCTCGAACAATCGCGCATTTTCGATGGCGATCACCGCCTGGTCGGCAAAGGTCCGCAGCAACTGGACATGATGGCCGGCGAAAGTGCCGGGCTGAACGCGCGTCACTGCAATGAAGCCGATCGAGACCCCATCATTCATCAGCGGCGCGAACAACATGCTGCGGAAGCCGCGTGCCCGCGAGATGGCCAGAAGTTCGTCCGACAGGGCTTCGGTGTCGGGGATTTGGGTGACTTCGCCGGCTTGCGCCATTTGAAACGGCGGAAAATCTGCAACGGGCCGCGGGAAAGTGGCCTGTAGCACTTCATCTGCGGCGGGATTTGTCGGCGTGAACGCCCGCAGATGAGCGACGCCTCCGATGAAACGGAAAACAGTGCTTGAGAATCCGCCGACCAGTCGGTTGGCGCTAATCGCGATGGCCTCGAATACCGGCTGCACGTCCGACGGCGAGGAGGCGATCACCTTCAGGATATCTGCCGTGGCGGTCTGCCGCTCCAGCGCCTCCTTCGTTTCGTTGAACAGCCGCGCGTTCTCGATGGCGATGACGGCCTGGTCGGCGAAGCTCTGTTGGAGTGCAAGTTCCTCGGCCGTGAAGGGTTCGAGGCGGTCGCGGTGCACGATGAGCGCGCCAATGGCCCGTCCCTCGCGCCGAAGCGGCGTGCCGGATATGGTGCGGGTGCCAGCTGTCCGCGCCGGAGTCAGCCCCGGCCAACGGGCCTTCGCCGTGGGATCATCGATGTCAGGAATGTGAACCTGGCGGTTTTCGAGATAGACCGCACCGGGCATGTACTGCGGTGTGATCGCGACATGCGCCAGCGGGATCGCGGTGGCGATCCGCTCGGAGCCGGCGCCGACGCGGATCGTCCTGCCCCAGCGCTCGCCATCGGCGATCATCAGCGAGACGCTGGAAGCGCCGAACAGGCTCGCGGTAGTCTCGGCGATCCGCTGCAGGGAGAGGCCGGCATCGCCGCCTGCGCTGGCGACCGTGCGGAGGATTTCGGCAGTCGCCGCCTGGCGTTCCCGCGCGGCGCGCAATTCGGCCTGCAGCCGGGCGTTCTCCTGGCTGAGATCGGCCACCATGTCGGGGGGAAGCGCCGTCATTCACCTAGATCCATTCGGGCGGGCCTCGCCGCACCGCCCAATCAACCAGCATGTAGTCCGGGTTCCAGTTCGCAAACTGGCCGGTAAATCCAAGAGAGTATGCGATTATTTCACCCCCCGGGCATCCGGGCCAGCGCCGTCTTTCATCGCGGTTAAGCCAAAAGGCGTGCTGGAACTCAGGTCCCCGGCCTCGAAACCTCGGTTTCCTTCGAGGTGATGAACTCCAGCAGCACCGGGATGCCTTCCCTGGTCTTCTGGATGCCGCGCTTGATCGCCGGAACGATGTCTTCCGGCTTTGTCACCCGTTCGCCATGGCCGCCGAAGGCCCGCGCCATCGCGGCATAGTCGCCGGAGATATCGGTGGAGCGATATTTCTCGGTCGAAATCGGCATCACCTTCAATTCGATCGCCATGCTGAAATTGTTCAGGAGGATGGACATGATCGGGATCCGCTCGCGCACCGCGGTTTCGAAATCCATGCCCGTAAAACCGATCGCGGCATCGCCCCAGACGTTGATGCAGAGCTTTTCGGGTTTTGCGAGTTTGGCGCCCATCGCAAGCCCGAGCCCATAGCCGAGCTGGGTGGTCTTGCCCCAGCCGATATAGGACAGCGGTTCGACCGCCTTCCAGAACGGCGACAGCTGGTCGCGCGGGCTGCCGGCGTCATGGGTGATGATGGTGTTGTGGATGTCGACGGTGTGCTGCAGATCCCAGAGCACGCGATAGGGGTTCAGTGGCGCGTCGTTGCTGGTCAGCTTCGGCATCCATTTCGCAAGCCACTCCTTGTGCGAGGCGGCGATCTCGGCGGCGACAGCGGACGCGTCGCGGTCAGACGTGACGCTCTTGCCGATCTCCTCCAGCAGCGCGTCGAGCACGAGGCCGGCGTCGCCGACCAACCCGATTTTGGCCTCGACGTCCTTGTTGAGATGGGCGGGGTCGAGCGTCGAATGGATGATGGTCTTGCCCTTGGGCATGGCGATGCCGAACGAGGTTTCGGTGAACGAGCAGCCGATGCCGAAAATCACGTCGGCCTCGGCCAGGAATTTCGGCACTGCGCGCGGCACCGCGAGACCGCCCGAGCCGAGCGATAGCGGATGCGTTTCGGGGAAGGACGATTTGCCGCCGAGGCTTGACGTGACGGGAATGGCGAGCCGTTCGGCGAGCCGCCTCAGCTGCGGCCAGGCCTGCGCGTAATGCACGCCCTGGCCGGCATAGATCACCGGCCGCCTGGCTGACATCAGGAGCGCCGCCGCTTCCTTCACATGCAGGGGATCGGCGCCGTAGCGGGTGCGCAGCACCGGGGTGTAGTTCAGGGGCTCAGGGACTTCCTCGTTCCACATGTCGGCCGGGATTTCCACGATGACCGGTCCGCCGCGGCCATTCTTCAGCCTTGTGAAGGCGCGGCGGAAGATGTTGCCGACTTCAGCGGCGAGGTTGATCGGTTCGGACGATTTCGAAAACGCCTTCATCGCCTGGCTGGAATTGAAGTTCGGCTCGATATTGGCCAACCGCCGCGCGTAGCCCATCGGCAGCACCAGCACGGGCACGGACTCGCCGTAGCATTGCGCCACGCCGCCCATCGCGTTTTCCGCGCCGGGGCCGTGCTGCATGCAGAACGCGCCGATGCTGCGCCCGGAGGTGACCCGCGAGATCGCATCCGCCATGTGCAGACCGATGCGCTCCTGCCGCACCATGACAGGGCGGATATCGGCGTTGGCGGCGTGCTCGATGAGATGATTGACCGGATAGCCGCAGAGAATTTCGATTCCCTCGCGCTTCATGATTTCCGCAATGGCGGTGCCGAGCTTCATGCCAATTCCTCCCAGGACTGGCCGATGTCGGGCTCGGCCTTTGTGGGGTAGTTGGAACAGGAATCCGTCGATTGGTAAAGCTTGCGCACCGCTGCTAGCGGAAGTTCTGATATGCGTCAGGGGGCGTTGGCTTCAGCCGGATCCCTCGAGCGCGCGCCGCAGCCGCCGGATGATGACGCCGCGGGCGCGGTCGTCGGCCGCCGCCTCGATCTGATCATTGATATCGAGCACCAGCTTCGACATCTCGTTGTGCCAATCGAGATGCGTCACCGCTTCAGGAGCAAGCCGTCGTCGCCGCGCGACGTCCAGCAGCGTTGGCGCGGGCATCGCCAGCTCGTAGATATCGTCCAGCAGCGGCTGAAACAGTTTTGCCGCCGGAATGATCCGCTCGGCGAGGCGCCCGGCCAGGGCCGCGATCGCGGTCTCTTCGCCGTGGACGAGGAACACACCCCTTTCAATCGGGCGGCGCGCGGCAATCCATCGGGCCATCTCGCTGCCATCGGCATGGCCCGAATATTCGTCGATCATGCGGATGCGCGCGGCCACCTTGATCTCGTCGCCCTGGATGCGAACGGCCTTGGCGCCTTCCTGGAGAAACCGGCCAAGGGTGCCGTTGGCCTGATAGCCGACCAGCAGCACGGTGGCGCGGTCGTTCCAGAGCCAGCGTTTGAGATGATGCCGGATGCGGCCGGCATCGCACATGCCGCTGGCGGCGATGATGATATGGAAGCCGGTCAGCTTGGCGATCGATTTGCTCTCGTTGACGGTTTCGGTGAACCGCAGATGCGGCGAGTTGAACAGGCGATTGATATCGACATCCCGATCGAGGCTCGCGGCATGCTTGCGGAACACCTCGGTGGCGTGGATCGCGAGCGGTGAATCGAGGAAGATCGGCGCCGACGGCGCTTCGCCGCGCTCCATCAGGTCGACCAGATCGACGATCAATTCCTGGGTGCGTTCGACCGCGAAGGCGGGGATGAGCAGGGCGCCCTTTGCGCTTGCGGCGTCGCGGACCTCGGTGGCGAGACGCTGACGGCGCTGTTCTGGCGTGGTTATCGCGCGAATCCGGTCGCCATAGGTCGACTCCGAAATCACGTAGTCGAAGTCCACCGGTGCCTTCGGGTCGGGCTCGAGCAGCTTGGCGTCGGGGCCGACATCGCCTGACGCGAGCATGCGCAGCGGCCCGGCGGAAGAACCTTCGCCCTCGAACTCGATTTCGATCGAGGCCGAACCGAGCAGGTGACCCGCGTTCCAGTAACGCGCGCGAACCTCCGGCACCACGTTGACCCAGGTCTCGTATTCGACGCCCTGGAACGACTGCAGCGAAGCAATGGCGTCGGCCTGGGTATAGATCGGGCTGACCTCGGACCGGCCGCGCGCGGCATTGCGCCGGTTCAGCGCAACGACCTCGGATTCCTGAATACTGCCGGCGTCCGGCAGCATGTAGGAACAGAGGTCGATCGTGCCGCGGGTCGCCAGAATTCTGCCACGAAAGCCCTCGCGCACCAGCTTCGGCAGGAGCCCGCTGTGGTCGATATGGGCATGGGTCAGCAGCACGCAATCGACGTCGGCAGGCCGGAACGGGAACGCGTGATAATTGAGTTCCTTCAGGGTCTTTTGGCCCTGGAACAGGCCACAATCGATCAGAAAACGCCCGGACCGCGCTTCAACGAGGTAGCACGAACCCGTCACGGTGCGGGCGGCGCCGCAGAATCGAACGGTCACACTCATGTCGTCGTCTCCGGGAGGGTTGCATCGCTCAATTCACCGCGTAGGGCGGTGGCCAAGATCTCGTCGAGCGGGATCGCATTGGTGGGATGCGGAACGCTGGAGGTCGAGCGGATGGAGCGGATGCCGGCGCTGGCAAAGGCGGTGGCCATGTCAGGTGGAAACAGCGCATGGGTGATGACCGCGTCGACTGCGGCGGCGCCGGCGGCCTTGAGCGCCCTCGCGCAGGTCATGAGGGTGCCGCCCGAGGAGACGATATCGTCAACCAGCAACACCGGCCGGCCCGCGATCGACGCGGCTTCTGCAAAGCTGATCTCGACCGTGCGATCGCCCCGGCGAATCTTCCGTGCAACGATGTGCGCCAGCCCGAGCCGGCCGGCGAGATCGCTGACCCAGGGGCGGGACTCCGCGTCCGGACCGACCACGATGGTCGCAGGGTCGATCCCTGTCAGGCGCAGCGCGGCCGCGATCGCCGGCATCGCCGACAGGTTCTCGGCCTCGATGCCGGGAAAAACCGCCTTGATGTCGGTGACGCGATGAAGGTGCGCGTCCACCGTGATCACACGATCCACAATTCCCGCGATCAGCCGGCCGACCGCCTTCTGGCTGATCGCTTCGCCTTCTCCAAAGGCGGCATCCTGGCGCATGTAGCAAAGGTAGGGCGCCACGAGCACGAGCCGCTTTGCGCCCGCCCGTCGCAGCGCCTCCGCGGCGAACAGGATGGCAATCAGCTTGTCGTTCGGCTGATCGAGCGAGGCATGGATGATCGTGGTAGAGGCGGCGTGCCCGACCGTCACCCGGATTTCGCCGTCGGGAAACCGGTGCACGGCGATTTCCTGCAGGGCGAGGTCCAGCCGACCCGCCAGCCGCCGCGCATCGACGACGCCGGATGGCAGGCACTGGATCGCAACCCTGGTCACGGCGTCACCATGCCGCGCTTTTCGATCGCATAGCCGGTATCGCTCCTGGCTCCGGCCGCCGCAAGGTCGTATTCCGGCTGATCGAAGGTGTAGACGCGGTACAGCGGTTCGCCGCTTTCGACGCGGTCGCCGATCTTCTTGAAGAGTCTTATGCCGGCTCCCTTGTCGAGGGGCGCGCCCGCGGTCCGCGCCAGCCGGTTCAGCTGCAGGCAATCGATGCCGGTGACGGCGCCGTCGCTTGCGGCCTTGACGTCGAAAGTCATGTTTCCCAAATCGGTGCGGCAGCTTGGCGGCCCCTGCGCATCGATGATCTTTTGCATCTGCTTGAGTGCCGCGCCGCTATCGAGCAACTCGCGGGCGCGCGCATAACCCGTCCCGCCGCGCAGCTTCGGATCGTATTCCAGCAGATGGGCGGCGAGCCGTAGCGACTTTTCGCGCAGGTCCCTCGGCGCGGCGGGATCGTTCGCAAGGACGGCCATCACGTCCTCGGCTTCGAGCACCGGACCGATTCCGTTTCCGATCGGCTGGCGGCCGTCGGTCGTGATCACCTCCACCGCGATGCCGAAGCGATCGCCGACGAACTCGAACAGTTTGCGCAGCCGCATGGCTTCCGTGCCGCTGGTGAGCTTGGAGGTCGGGCCGACCGGCAGGTCGATCAGCAGATGAGTTCGAGCCGGCGGCGAGTTTCTTCGACATGATCGAAGCCACCATTTGCTCGCGCGTATCGAGGCTGAGCGGACGCTCCACCGAGATCAGGATATCGTCGGCCGGCGACAGGTTGACGTGGCCGCCCCAGATCAGACAGCCGTTGCAGGCCGCAACGATCGCCTTCATTTCGTCGACGCCGACGTTGACGCGCGCCAGTACTTCCATCGTGTCGGCGGTGCCGGCGGGAGACGTGATGGCCCGCGAAGAAGTCTTCGGGATGGTCAGGCCGTGCGCCGCCACGATCGGCACCACGATCATCGATGTCCGGTTGCCGGGAATTCCACCGATGCAATGCTTGTCGACGACGATCGGATCGGCCCATTTCAGCTGCGTTCCCGCCTCGGCCATCGCGCGGGTGAGGGCGATCAACTCATCGCTCGTCATGAAACTGGCGGAACTGATCAGGAAGGCGGCAATCTCCATGTCGGAGTACCGGTAGTGCGCGAGGTCGTTGACGATGGCGGCAATTTCCTGAGCGCTCAGGGTCCGGCCGCGGATCTTGGCGCGTACCGCTTCGAGGCTCTCCGGGGGCGCCGCCGGCGTGACCGTGACGAGATTGCCGGCGGCTTCGGCGAAGCGCCGGAATGCCGGTTCGGAAAGCCCGATTTCATGGGGACCCACCAGGGCGTCGTCGTCCGTGATGAGAAGAGTGGCGAGCAGCACCTTCGAGTCCCGGCGGAGCTCGACCCGGCTGAATCCCCGAAAGATTTCCGCGCGCAGGGCCGTTGACTGCCGCGAAATGACGACGACGTTCTCGCGTCCGGTATCGAGATTGACGCTTCGAATCCGAAGTTGCGGACGCGATGGGTTGACGAGAGTTCATGGGCCAGGCCGGTTATCTGGGTGCATTGGAACCTCTTAGGAGGTATCGCGCCGGCTTCCTTGACCCAAGTCATGATTTGACCGCGAGCCCAGCCATCGACGAATATCGGCGATATCGAGCCGCCGGACGCCTGGCCATCCGGGAGCGTCCGGCTACGACGGCGATTGAGACGGGTAGACCCAGGTAACGACCATTGGCCGGGCGCGGTAGCGTGACCAGGGCCTATTCGGCGTCATCGCGGTGCAGGACAGCGGCCATCAGGCTGAGGAGATATTCCTTCGCAAGCCGATCGGATTTTGGCAGCGAATCGATGGCGCGCTGCTCGCCGGTCTTGTCGGAGACAATGTCGATGTAGTTCTTTTTGGATTCCTGCTGCTGCGCTGGCATGTTCGCTAACTCCAGGGGCCGCCGATCGAACCACCGTGGTGGGGCAATCTGGAATCGAAGGTTAATTTTTTCTACCGTAGAAATACCGGTGCTGCGGAACGTGGGCCGTTGCGAGTGACATGGGCGCACACCGTAAAAAACCGACCTCGGTCTTAACCGGTCGTTCAGCCCGTACGTCAACACACCGGCAACCAATCAGGCCTAGATTGCGCGCTTTAGCGTCGGGCCGCAGAAGCCCGTGGCAGGTGTCAAAAGGAATTTCGAATGCGACAGCTGTTTGCAAGATTTATTGCGGATCAATCCGGCGCTACCGCCATCGAGTATTGCCTGATCGCGGTTGGGTTGAGCATCGTGATCATCACCGCCGTCAATGGCATCGGCACGGCCCTCAATAACAAGTTCACCTCGGTGAATTCATCGCTGAAATAGCGGCGAGGCCGGAAGGCGGGCGATGCGGGAGATATTTGGGACCTGGGGCCCCGAACTGGTGGCATACGGCCGGCAATATCCCTTGCACGTGGTTATCGCCGCGCTGGGTGTAACTTCCGTCGTGTTGACCGCGGTATTCGGGAGGCCGTCATTGTCCGGCGACGGCAGCGATTCCGGTGGATTTTATTTCAGCGACGGCGACGGCGACGCCGGGGATTGAGCCTGTCGTCACCGCGCCCGGCTATCGCCATTCAGCGCCCGCACCATCCCGATGCGCGCGAACATCAGCCAGCCGCCGCCGGTTTCCGCGGCATTGATCAGGTTTTCGACCGCGATCTGCCAGCGCTCCTGTTGCTGGACGTTTTCCGGCATTTTCATGATGTAGTCGGCGGCCTGCTGCAGCGTCACAAGCCTGCGGCCGCCGCGCAGGGGTATAGGGTCATCGAACGGCGTCGACCACGGCATCTCAGGCTTTGCCCATGATGTTCGCGCGCCGCCGCGACGGTTGCTGCATCAACCGGCCTTTTTCGAGCGGGCGGCCGTCGCGCGCACCGGCTTCTCCGCCTTCTTCGATTCTTGAACCCTCGGCTCTTCCTTGGCGCGCTTGCCGCTGATCGGCAGCAGCATCTCGCGCTGGCCGGAAGCGGCCTTGCGCGGTTTCTTGCCCTTTGTCTTGGCGGCAGGAGGGGCCTGCCGCTCGCTGGCGAGACTCTTCTTCAGCGCGTCCATCAGATTGATGACGTTGCCGGCGGTTTTCGGCGCGGCTTTCGCGGTCAGGCGAACGCCGCTGCGCTTCTTGTTGATGAGATCGATCAGCGCGGATTCATAATGATCCTCGAACTTGTCCGGCTCGAACGCGCCGGACTTCTTCTCGACGATATGCCTGGCGAGATCCAGCATATCCTTGGTGACCTTCACGTCCTGGATGTCGTCGAAATATTCCTTTTCGCTGCGCACCTCATAGGGGTAGCGCAACAGCGTTCCCATCAGGCCCTTGCCGAGCGGATCGAGCGCGATGATGTGCTCGCGGTTGGTCAGCACCACGCGCCCGATCGCGACCTTGTTCATGCTGCGGATGGTCTCGCGGATCACCGCGAAGGCGTCATGGCCGACCTTGCCGTCGGGCACCAGATAATAGGGGCGGATCAGATAGCGGCTGTCGATGTCGGACCTGGGCACGAACTCGTCGATCTCGATGGTGTGCGTCAATTCCAGCGCGATATCGTCGAGTTCGTCCTTCGACACCTCGATGTAGGTGTCGGTATCGACCTTGTAGCCCTTCACGATGTCATCGGAAGCGACTTCCTCGCCGGTGTCGGCATCGACCTTGGCGTATTTGATGCGGTGGCCGGTCTTGCGGTTGATCTGGTTGAAGGAGACCTTTTCGCTGTCCGACGTCGCCGGATAGAGGGCGACCGGGCAGGTCACGAGCGAAAGGCGCAGGAAGCCTTTCCAGTTGGCGCGGGGGGCCATGGGATACTCCGAGACGCAACAGACGACTTGTAAGGATACCACCGGGGGGCCGGCTTTCAAAGCTGACGCGGCGGGGAATCTCAGGACGGAGTTAACCGTCGCGGGAACGCGAGGGCCCGGGGCAAGATCGCCGCCGGGCACCCCGGGGACGGCAATCCGGACCGCGGGGCCCACCCCCAAGACCCGGAACATCGTCGGAGATCATGCGTTGCAGTCGGTACGCGACGCCGCAAGCACTGGCGTTCTCCCCGCGACCCTGCAAGGAAACGAGGGCCCCATGGCAACGAGACGGCATTCGCAGATCATCGAAACCCCGACCGAGGCTCGCCAGGCCGAGCCCGGGCCGTCGGTGCTTGCGCTTCTCGCAGTCTCTACCGGGCTGGCAATGCTCATCCTGGGCGTCGTCTGGTTCGTGTTCTTCCGAACGTAACGAGCAGGCAAGGCTGGTGGCGGCAGCCAGGGCACAGCGAACTGGAAAGAACCAGGGAGAGCGGTTGGCTGATTGATGGCGGAGATGGTTTGGTTTAGGACCCTGGCATGCCCGCCGGGAATGCAGCCGCCCCATGAGCCTGACTTACGTCATTGCCGACATTCATGGCCGCTATGATCTGCTCAGCGAGGCACTCGCCGAGATAACCCTGCGCTCCCGCGACGAGGCGGCCGCAATTGTCATGATCGGTGACTACGTCGACAAGGGCCCTGACAGCAAAGGGGTCATTGATCTCCTGCTGGCGGGCGTCGATGCTGGCTGGAACTTGGTGACGCTGAAGGGCAATCACGACGCCTTGATGGTGGAGGCGCTGCACGATCCTTCGAAAATGGCTGCGTGGATGGGGAAGGGCGGCGACGCGGCGTTGGCCTCGTACGGCGGCGACCCTGCCGCGGTGCCGGCTTCCCATATCGACTGGCTCGATCGACTGCAGCTGCTGCATGTCGACGCACATCGCCTCTACGTTCACGCCGGCGTCGATCCCGAGCTCCCCCTGGATCAGCAGAGCGAAGCGACACTGTTGTGCAAGCGTTATCCGAAGTGAATTTTCCGGCGGCTTCGGTACACTGCACGTCGTCCATGGTCATGACAATCATCCCGAAGGCCCGCTGTTGCTATGAAGGCCGTACCAATCTGGATACGCTTGCCTGGCGGACGGGACGGCTGACGGTCGGGGTTTTCGATGATGACAGGCCGGGCGGGCCGATCGATTTTATCGTGGTCAGGGGGCGCCGGCCGCAGACCGGTAGCGACCGGCGCCGCGACGCGATAAGATGGTTTCGGCCGCGCACACGGAGAATGGATAGTCGCACGGCCGATTATGTTGCACACTCGGTCGCCAAATATGAATAAGGGAGCAGCAGGACGCCTACCAAGACGCGAGCGTGCGTCGGCGGGAAACTCTACGTCGAAATGAGCGAGTGGAAATAGTAGAGCGTCCGCGGACCGGGCTTGAATTAAACTATTATTAACTAACTTAGAGTGACTTAAGACCATTCATGCGCCGATGACGACGTGGCTTCGGACCGGAAAACCTCGATGTTCCATCTATTTCTGCGGGCCCGTACGCATAATTACCTCAAAACCCGTCTGGGCGGCTACGATTTCAAGGCCCGCTCGGCCGATCGGGACGCTGAGACCGATGGGTTACGTGTCGGCTCCATTCTGAAGGCCATCGAAGATGCACTACAAGCCGCGGAGCAAGAACAATCAGGCCTTAGCCGCCGCGTGGAAGATGTACTGGCGCGCGCCGCGGTGACGATCGGAAACGGCAGCGACGAGTATTTGGAACGCGAGCCGCTCGATAGCCACCATCAGGACTTGTTCAGCGCCGAGATCTCCAATGGCCAGCGACGCCTGGGTGAGCTCGCCCGCGAAATCACGCACTTCAAGTTTTTGAAGGTTGCAACGCAGACCAGATTTCCGGATTACAAGCCTGTCGGGCCGAATGGCTAGAATTTGTCGCACGGATCGTCTCGGCATCATCCGGATTCCCGCGTCGCCGAGTGACTGAGGGATTTGCATTTTGATGCAAACAAGCGGTTTCTTGACCTGCCTATGGCTCCGCTCCGCTTCAAATAAATCTCTTAAATATCTGACCAATATAATCCAAAATGTGTCGCATTGCGGTTTTTGATTGTGCCGGAGACATTTGAGCGTGGCGGAATACGACAACGAAATTATCAGCCTGACCCAGCACATACTCGGGCAGCCCAAATCAGAATTGGACCCGCCTCCCGTCCAATCCAGGGCGCCGCACTCGGCGTCTGAGATCAGGGTTGAAGCGCCCCATGAGAGTTTTAAAATCGTCGCAGGCTAGCCAAAACCACTATGGAACTCGCACGGATGGTCGACGCTGATCTCGCGAAGCATCCGGAGTGCGCAAGGGAGGGGTTTGCGGTTACGGTCTATGGTACCGCGCTCTGGCGGGCGACGCTGACGATCACGCCCGCGGTTGGTCCAGTCCATAATCCACAAGAGTACAACACAGGAGGTCGCATTCCTCGCTGCGTTACAAGGAACGGCAGCCTATACCGGCACCCTCCCAACGGAAGGCGCATGCTGGATGAAAGTTCAGTAGCAGGTCGATACGGACGACGTTGACAACAATTCCTGCTTTGAGCCGCTTCGGTCGATTTGAGATTCGTCCGGATGAACCAGCCCTCTATAGGCCGAATAAGAAAAAGGTCTTGCCCGCGGTAACGGCGACAACCTGCTTGCCATTCAAGACAAATGAGACGGGCGTCGCCTTCGTCGGCGGCCCCAGATTTACGTGCCACATTTCCTTTCCTGTAGCTGTGTCGAGGGCGAAAACGGTGCCAGCGTAGGCCGAGAATGCAATTCCGCCGTCAGTCGACATCACACCGCTAAAGCTCTGATCGGCTTCTGTCTGCGGTCGGCGCAAGACGGGCTGCGACCACTTGATGGTTCCGGTAGCAGCATCGATAGCTTTCACCACATGGCTGATTTCCGCCGGAATCTGCGATGCAGCGCTACCCATGAAGAATCCATTTGCGCCAGGCTTGACCGCGCCAGAGCCTTGTCGGGTATAGATCGAGTAGCCTTCAGTCGCATGAACCACAAGAGTTTGGCTCGCGGGGTCGAAAGATGGCGGTTGCCAGTTCGCTCCGCCTCCGGTCCACGGCTCCGTAAACGTGCCTGCCGCAGTGACTTTCGCCGCGTCGGTCAAAATCGGCCGGCCCTTCTCATCAAGACCGCTGGCCCAGTTGACCTTAACAAAAGGAACGCCGCGCAAAAATTCGCCATTCGTCCGATCCAGCACGTAATAGAAACCATTTCGATTTGCCCAGCAGATAACCTTTCGCGGAGTGCCGTCGATTGTCAGGTCGGCCAAGACGGGTGTTTGACTGGAATCCCAGTCATGCGCATCATGAGGCGTGAACTGAAAGTGCCAGGCCAACTTTCCTGTTGTGGCGTCGAGAGCGATCGCGCTGTCTGTAAAAAGATTGTCGCCGGGCCGGACCTCCGCATTATACTCCGGTGAAGGATTGCCGACGCCCCAATACAGAAGGTTAAGCTTCGGGTCATAACTCCCTGTGACCCAAGTGGGGCCGCCCCCGCTTTTCCAGGCATCGTTTTCCCAGCTGTCATGACCGAACGCGCCGGGACCTGGAATCGTGTCAAAGCGCCAGAGCTGGTTGCCGGTGTTCGCGTCATAAGCAGCAAGAAAGCCACGAATGCCAAACTCGCCGCCAGTAACGCCGATGATGACAGTACTCTTTACAACGAGCGGCGCGCTCGTAATTGCAAAACCTTCGCGCGGATCTGCGACACGTGTTTCCCATTTGAGTTGGCCGGTCGTCGCATCAATCGCAACTAAACTGCCATCCAGTGTCCCCAGATAAAGATTATTCCCGAGAATTGCGAGCCCTCTATTGACGGTCCCACAACAGGTCCGGATACCCTCCGGAAGACGCCGAACATATTGCCAGATTTCGTGACCATCTACGGCGTCAAGGGCAAATACGTTGCTGGGAGGCTCGGTAACAAAGATCGTCTTGTTTGCTACAATGGGAGTAGACTCGAAGGGAGTATTCCCCGTTGTTTTGAATTGATGCGCCCAGAGCAATTTCAAGCCTGACACATTTTCCGACGTGATTTGCCCGAGCGGAGAGTGACGCCAACCGTCCAAAGTGCCTGAATATGTGAGCCAATCGTCAGTCCTACTCCTTGCGGCTAACACCATTTCCCAACTTATGTCAGTCGGCGTGATATGTTGGGCGGAAGAAGTCTTATTCGTGCGCCCTGGGTCTAGGGTGCGCAAGAAGCCCGTGAGTTGCCACCGTTCTTCAAGCGAAAGAGGGAGGGATGGCATGGCTGTGCCCGGAATGCCGTCCCGCAATGTTTTGTAGAGGGCAAGGTCGCTCGCTCCAACCTGGTAGTTCGATTTTGCCAATGAAGGGGCGTGCCCGGTACCCTCGGCATCATTCCCATGGCACGGCGCGCAGTTTGCCCGAAACAGCTTCTTTCCCGCCGCAATGCTTTCCAAGTCGTCGAGAGGATTTTTGACGACAGCATGGAGACTGCTGCCATCGTTCACAGCCCAGTCCGCGATAAAGCCGCTACCTGGCCACACCCCTCTCAAGATTGGCAGCGTACCTTGGATCACCTCGGTCCAGGAAAGATCCGGCACATCTCCTTTCGCCTTCTTCACATAGAGTCGGAGGCGCCAAGCGAGCTTCTCAGCAAGGCCGCCATCTTTAGTAGCTGGCAAGAACGGGGCGATAGCACTGGGCGCAAATAAGGAGAGTCCCGCAACTGTCATAAAAAGTAAGAGCAGCAGCAGCGCGCCTTTCTTGAAAAACTGACGAAATTTCAATTTGGTTTTCCTATGATCACACTACATTATGCTTGATGTCGTCACACAGTATCAGTCGTATTCCATGGTGCGACATCGACCAATCCCCGTGACATCGCGTCGCCTACCAGTGCGATTGGTTTCACCCGTATCCACCAACACTCGGAGCCAAACTGGCGCAGCCTTTATGCACCGGTACCAACGATATGCAACGGTACCAATAATCAACATCCAAACCTTGCTGGTTGTTTGTTGCTCCGCGTCGAGCAGTTCGTTCGATCTATAGCGGCTGGACGCATCTCTGGCTGTGTGTCCTTGCAGCATGTTGGCGATGTCCCCCGACATTGGCTTCCCGCAAGGGTCCTTGGACGTATGACGGAGGCTATGCGTTGTTTTCACTTCCTCGGCCTCTGTATCTCGTAGCCCGATCTTGGTTAGCCATTTGTCTAGTGCTGCTGACGTACTATTGCACCCCTCCCTAGCGCAGGAATGCTGGATCAGTGGGCTTGGCGTTGGCCCGAGCAATCCTCATCCGTAGCGCGTCCAGAGTTGACTGATCTACGACGGGAATAACCCGGATCGACTGCTTGTTCTTGAGACGCCTGATCGAGTTGTATCGCAGTGAGATCGTGGCCGCCCTTCCGTGAACGTCTTCGCGCACCCATGCAGGAAAGGGGGCGAATGAAAGCTCATCGTTGATGGTTTGGGTCTTGGCCAGCAGTGTCCGCACCTTTGCAGGCTAGGAACGTTCTTGCGTCGGCTCGTGTGACGTTGCCGATCTCTATGTTGCCTAGGTGAGCGTATGGCACCCGTGTACAGGATCGACCCGAAAAGAGCAATAAAATCAGTACATCAGTACGTTACCACTTGTGGATGGTGCCCAGGGGGTCCGGTCTTCAAGGTAACGAGCGCTTTCCTTCCAACCGTGTCGGCGGGCGCGGTTACGGGTTTGAACCAAGCAGGTGGACGGGTCTCAAGACAAGAACCGGCGGGACAGACTTTACGTCTCGTTAATCAGTTATCCTGCACAGTGGGGGCTGGAGTACAGCGCAATGTCAGTCTTCATCACCATCGGGATTTGTTGGTTAGGCTTAAACGGCGCATTGTTTGCAATTCTTGCGGCTCGTAGGCCACGACCCGGTCTAAGGGCGCGCCTGTTCAACTGGGTTGTTCGGAACCGGCATTCGGGCACGGGAATGGTCCCTTTTCGAGGCGATCAGCACATAAGTTCGCTCCCCACAAGCCGCTTGGGCTGATGCCCTAGTCTCGATGTAGGCACAACGCCGGCAACCGTAAGCTGGCTCGGTCCCGGTGCCGTGAGCCTAGCCCATCTGCCTAAATTGTTAGCGGATAGTCGAAGCTGCGAGTGCCCTCTCAGGATAGACGCCCGGTCTCTTGGCATACAACCGCCGTCGGTCTCAGCCTTGAGAACAAAATCGGCTTCGGGGCGAAGAAGATAACAGAGTTCGCCCAAGAGCCCTATGCCCACTGATCAGGCGTATCCGTTTGGATTGCCGCTCTGCCATCGCCAATGATCGGCGCACATCGCCTCGAGCGTCCGCGTTGCTTTCCAACCCATCAGCTCCGATGCATAGGTCGTAGCCGCGTAGTAGGCGTCGATGTCACCGGGGCGCCGTGGTTTGACCTCGTAAGGTATGCGCCTTCCGCTGGCATTTTCGAACGCCCTTACCACTTCGAGAACGCTGCTTCCTAACCCTGTGCCCAAATTGAGCGCAATGCATTTTGGGCCGTCCAACAACCGCAGCGCTGCCACATGGCCAGCAGCCAGATCCACGACATGGATATAATCACGAACACCGGTACCGTCCGGTGTGTCGTAGTCGTCGCCCCAAATACTAAGCCGCTCGCGGCGACCAATTGCTACCTGGGCGACGAAGGGTAAGAGATTGTTGGGAACGCCGATTGGGTCTTCGCCAATTAGGCCACTTTCATGTGCGCCGACTGGGTTAAAATAGCGGAGGATTGCGATACGCCAGTTCGGATCGCTGGCATACTGATCGCGCAACATCTCCTCGACGACGAGTTTGGTCCGGCCGTACGGGTTTATGGCGTTGAGCGGATGATCTTCCGTGTACGGGAGGAGTTTTGGGATTCCATAGACCGTAGCTGAGGAGCTGAAGATAAGCTTGTTCACGCCCGTATTTTGCATAGCACCGAGGATGCGATGCGCACCGATGACGTTGTAGTCGTAGTACTTCAGAGGTTGAGAGACCGATTCCTGGACCGACTTGAGGCCGGCGAAATGCATGACGGCGGTGCAGCAATACTCGGTCAGGGCGCTCTCGATCGCTTTCTGGTCTCGAATATCACCTTCGACGCAGGTCAGCGGCTTGTTGCAAATTGTCCGGACGCGATCCAGCGCCATAGGACTGCTGTTGCAGAAATTATCAAAAACGACGACTTGCTCGCCTGCATTCAACAGCTCTACGCACGCATGCGAGCCGATGTATCCAGCGCCGCCCGTCACCAAGATCATTCCTGCGTCCCACTACTCTCAGAGAACCTTGTTTAAGGCGTTACGCCGGATCCCGGCGGAAATCCGGCCTAAGTCTAGCACCGTGCCATCCAACGTGAAACAGGCATTGCCAATAGGGTGAATTCTGAGAGCGCAGGGGTGCCCTCTGGTCCGATGGCGTCAACTCCTTTTCGAAACCGCTGCAACGACGCCAGGTTGCTGCAATCGGCCGTGTAGTTTCACCGCAACCGGCTTTTCGACCGAACGCTGGGTGAGGCAAGACGCCCGGAACGTGCAGGTTTCAGCAAGGGGTATGCGCTAGTCGACGACTACTTCGCTCGAAGACAGCTCTGACCGTAGCCATCGAGACGGCCCGTAAAGAGAGCGCGGCAACCACTAAAAAAATCGATCAGCCGGCTCGTTTGATTTGGGGTCGCAGCAGCAGCTGTGTCCGTTGACCAATGCCGATCCCGCAGACGCCGCCCCCCGCTTTCACCAGCGCGTCGAGCAGGCGGGCATGGCGGTCCGGTGTCAGCAGTTGCAGAGCCTCCAGCCCGAACGCGCTGATCAATATGATGGCGGCAACGAGAAAGATGCGCTTGGGGTAGGCCAGTCCGAATGCGAGCCCGACGAGGGCAAAAGCCGCGAAATGTTCGAGCTGCGGGCCCGCGACGACTGGACGATCGTCGATCGGGGACAACGTCGCGTAGACGATGAAGGCGAGCGCAAGCCAGCCCGCTATAGCGGATACCCTTTGAACCATCGCCGCTAGATAGGCTATTAGGGGCTACGATCTCAACCTAGTCGCCTGCACGAAGAGGCTCGACGAAGTGATTGGTTGAATATCGTTAACCCGTGGACGTCTAGCCGCAAAGATGGCCTCCGTTTAAGCGCCTGACGCTTTGGGGCCGTCGCCGGCCGCGCCGGAGAGCCGGATCAAAACGTCCATGACGAAAAAGTAACATTGCGGTATGTGCCTGTTCATAGCCCGTTCACGCCGGCAAGGCTCAACTTGAAGGCGGAATTCGTGCAGCTCACATGCGGAGGCCAGCGTGCGCCTGCTCGTCGTTGAAGATGATCCCGATCTCAATCGTCAGCTCACCACGGCGCTGAGCGACGCCGGCTACGTGGTCGACCGCGCTTTCGACGGCGAGGAGGGGCATTATCTCGGCGACAGCGAGCCCTATGACGCGGTCGTGCTCGATATCGGCCTGCCGAAGATGGACGGCATTTCGGTGCTGGAGGCATGGCGCCGCAACGGGCGCACCATGCCGGTGCTGATCCTCACCGCGCGCGACCGCTGGAGCGACAAGGTGCAGGGCTTCGACGCCGGCGCCGACGATTACGTCGCAAAGCCGTTTCATCTCGAGGAGGTCCTGGCCCGGATTCGCGCGCTGCTGCGCCGCTCCACCGGCCATGCCCAGTCCGAACTGACCTGCGGGCCGGTCTCGCTGGACACCCGCACCGGCCGGGTCAGCGTATCCGGCAATCCGATCAAGATGACCTCGCACGAGTACCGGCTGCTGGCCTATCTCATGCACCATAGCGGGCGCGTGGTGTCGCGCACCGAACTGGTCGAGCATCTCTACGATCAGGACTTCGACCGCGACTCCAACACCATCGAGGTGTTCGTCGGCCGCATCCGCAAGAAGCTCGACGTCGACATCATCCAGACGGTGCGGGGGCTCGGCTACCTGCTGACGCCGCCGCCGCCCCCAAGCTGATCGGTAGCTGATCAAGGGTGTTGATCGGGCAGCCTTCTTGCTCTTTTGTGCGGGCATGACCTCGTCCGGTCAGCGGCATCCATCCATCGGGCCTTCGCCCGAGGACATGCGTTTTGGGATCATGCTCTGATGCGCGCCAGCTCGCTCGCCACCCGGCTGTTTCTGTCCGCGACCGCCTGGGTGGTGGTGATTCTGCTCATCACCGGGATCGTGCTGTCGTCGGTCTACCGCGGCGCCACCGAACGCGCCTTCGACCGCCGGCTCAACCTCTATCTCCGCACCCTGATCGCGGAAGTCGCGACGCCCGACGAGCCGCCCGACCATCAGTTCCAGTCGCTCGGCGAGCCGTTGTTCGAATTGCCGCTGTCCGGGTGGTACTGGCAGATCACCCGCACCGACTCCGAGAAGCCCGACGTGCGCGCCTCGCGCTCGCTGTGGGACAAGAAGCTGCCGAAACTCGAGGAGCAGGGCGCCGACCTGACCTCGGCCGGCATTCGCCTCGGTTATGTCGAGGGTCCCGAGGGCCAGACCTTGAGGATGGTGGAACGGCCGGTCGATCTCGGCGCCGACGGCAAGTTCCTGGTCAGCGTCGCCGGCGATGCCAGCGAGATTTTCGACGAAACGCGCACTTTCGATTACTACCTCGGCGGCACCTTCGCCACGCTGACGATCGTGCTGGTGCTGACCACGATCTTCCAGGTCCGTTTCGGCCTTGCGCCGCTGAAGCGAATTTCGGAATCGATCGCCGACATCCGCTCCGGGCGCGCCGAGCGGCTGGAGGGCGAATTTCCCGTCGAGATCGCGCCGCTGGCGCGCGAGACCAACGCCCTGATCGACGCCAACCGCGAAATCGTCGAGCGCGCGCGCACCCATGTCGGCAATCTCGCCCACGCCATCAAGACGCCTCTGTCCGTCATCGTCAACGAGGCCTCCGCGCATGGCGCCGATCCGTTCGCCAACAAGGTTCTGGAGCAGGCGGACGTGATGCGCGACCAGGTCGCCCATCATCTGGAGCGGGCGCGCATCGCAGCGAGGCTCACGATCATTGGCACGGTCACCGAGGTCGCGCCGGCGATCGAGGCGTTGCGCCGGACCATGGAGAAGATCCATCGCGATCGCGGCATCGCCATCGCGGTCGATGCCGACCCGCGCGCCAAGTTCCGGGGCGAACGGCAGGATCTCGAGGAGATGGCCGGCAACCTCGTCGACAACGCCTGCAAATGGGCGGCGTCGCGGGTGTTCATCGAGGTGCTGGTGGAGCCGCCCGCCGAGCCCGGCGCCCGCCCGATGCTGCGGATCATCGTCGACGATGACGGGCGCGGGCTGTCGGCGGCCGAGCGCGCCCAGGTCTCCCGCCGCGGCCAGCGGCTGGACGAATCCAAGCCCGGCTCCGGGCTTGGGCTGTCGATCGTGGTCGATCTCGCCGCCCTTTATGGCGGGAGCCTGACGCTCGCCAACGCGCCGATCGGCGGGTTGCGGGCCGAACTTGTGCTGCCGGGCGTCTGAATCGGAGGCAAATTTGGACGGCCGGGACCGGGGCGTCGGGAATTGTTCCTAAACGACTTCTTAACGCGAGCGCTTTTAAGATGACCGGCGGACGGCTTTGCCGTCCGCCGAAACACGCATTCCTACCGGGCGCATGAGCCAGACATCGATCGAGCGGCTGAGGGATTATCTCGCGCAGCTTCCGCCGCAGTCGCAGGCGCTGCTGATGCGGGAGTTCGAGCGCGCCCTCGAGCGCGGCGAGGACACCTCGGTCGCGACCTTCGTGCTCGAACAATTGCGCTGGGTGGTACGAGCCCCGGAGCCTGCCGCACCAAAGCAGGAGGTGCACGCAGAAGATCGGGAAGAGGCCGTCAGGCAGCGCAGCGGAGAAGCCGCGCGGCTGCTGTACCGCCCGCTGGAGCCGTTTCTCGTCGGGAGCAGTTCCGACCCGGCCCGGCCAGGTTCGCCGCTCGTCGCTGCTGCCGGTGTGGCAGTGGCTGGCCCGCGACGGCGCGCCTGAACAGGTGCGGGAGTACGAGACGGCGCTTGAGCGGTCGCGTCAGTCCGGAAGTTCCCATGAGGTCGAGGTCTCCGTCCGCAAATTGCAGCTCGCCGCGGCGGATGCCATCCTCAAAATTGCCGGCCCGTCGAACGGCGGCGACAAACAGCGCGCGTTGGCCCGTGTCGGTCCTCCCAACGTGATCGAGGATCTGCTGCCGATCGGCTCTGTCCTGCAGGCGCGCGAAGCGCTCGACGCCCTCAACGGCAAGCTACCCAGCCAGTTGCGGGTTTTCGCGGATTCGCAGATCGCCTCGGTCACCGCCGCGCTCAACGTTCCCATGCTGCAAACCCCGCAAATGCTGCCGTTCGCGCTGTCGCTGATCATGCAGCGACTGACCGCGCCGTGGCAGATCATCCGCCTCGCCATCAAGATGGCCGCGTCCGACGACGAAATCCGCGTTGCTGCGACGCCCTACGGAATTGCCGTCACCATCGCGCTGCACGATCTTTCCTGCCTGGCGGCCAACTTGCGGATGGATATCAAGCGCGGCCATTTCGACAACGTCGCCGAGCAGCTCAAGACCCTCCATGACGGCGTGCGCGGCTTGCGGACCGAACTCGACCTGCGCAATGAATCCAACTGGGGCAGGCAACTGACCTCGATCCGGGCCGACATCTCAAATTCCCTGCAATCGGAAATCGACAGCGTGCCCGGCCGCGTCCGGCGCATCCTGCGCCAACGCGCCGACAAGGATATTCCGGCCGGCGCCAGGATGGACACCAGCGAGGTCGACGAGGCCTGCGCATTGATCGATTTCGTCGCGGTCTGCCGCAACTATGCCAGCGAGCTTGCGATTAACGAAGTCACGCTGCGGACCTATTCGGACCTGCAGCAATATGTCGAGCGTTCCACCGAGGCGCTGGTGCAGTCCTTGCGCGGCGGCGACGCCAAGTCACGCGCCTACCGGCAGGCCCAGGTTGCGGCGGCGATCCGTTTCTGCGACGTCCTGTTCGGTCACGATTACGCTCAGCTGATGAGCCGTGCGGCGGAAAATGCCGTGACGGTCGAGCGCAAGCCGTCGCGCGCCAGCTAGAAAGATAGTGCAAGGCTTCTACTACAATTTCTGATTGACGCGATCCGGCAGGGAACGTACCGTTTTGGTGCGAACCCGATCATTAATTTCGTTGATTTTGAAATGAACCCAGTCATTAATTTCGTTGAATATGAAAACCGCGTAATCTCGGCGACATATCGAAACCTCATGGTCAGAGCCAAGATCGTCCTCGTCGACAAGACGAGCGGGGAGCAGTTGCCCGATCCGGTGGCCACGATTTCGTCGCCGGTGCCCAATGGCTCACTAAGGATGAGGCTGCCGGACTTCGTCAGGCCGGGAACCTATTTTCTGAAAGCGCTGAACGGGCATGGCGAATATGCCGCGCAAAGTGTCGATTTCGACGTCAGCTGACCGTTTCAGCAGACGGGGACATTTTGCATCGGCAGACATCGTTTCGAAGGATTTTCGGGCCTTGCCGGTCGCGTCGGCGGCCCGAGAATTGTCGATTGCCGCACTCGACGCCGGTGGTGTAAAGCGGCGCGCCGGCGCTTGCGTTGCTGGCGCCGTATGGAACCCGCCGGATGACTTTGTGGTTTGTGTTCGCGCTGATGACGGCCGCGGCGAGCTTCGCCGTGCTCTGGCCGTTGAGCCGTCGCGGCCTGCCACATAGCAGCGGCAGCGAAGCGACCGTCTATCGGGATCAGCTCGCCGAGATCGATCGCGACCTTGAATCCGGGCTGATCGGACCTTCCGAAGCGGACGCCGCGCGCGTCGAAATCAGCCGTCGTCTGCTGGCCGCAGCGGACGCCCGACGCGACCCGCCAGTGACATCGTCGAATCTCAGATGGCGTCGTTCGGTGGCGGTGGTCGCGCTGGTCGGACTGCCGATCCTGGCGATCGCGATCTATCTTCCGCTCGGCTCGCCGCAGCTTGGCGATTTTCCGCTGGCCCAGCGCGCCCGCGCACCGGAAGCCGCGCAGTCGCTCGACGGTCTGTTGGCGCAGGTCGAGGCGCACCTGGAAAAGGATCCAACCGACGGCCGCGGCTGGAGCGTGATTGCGCCCGTGCTGGCCAGGCTCGGCCGCTATGACGAAGCGGTCCGCGCCTACCGCAATTCGATTACCTATAACGGCGATAGCGCCGAGCGCAGGGCCGATCTCGGCGAAGCCATCGCCGGGGCCGCAGGTGGCGTCGTCACCGCGGAAGCCAAGACCGAGTTCGAACGCGCGGTCGCGTTGAATGCCGACGCCGTCAAGGCGAAATACTTCCTCGGGCTCGCAGCCGAGCAGGACGGACGCAGCGCCGAGGCCGCCTCGATCTGGCGGACGATGCTCGCGAAGGCGCCGCCGAATGCACCCTGGCGTCCGCTGCTTCAGGCAGCGCTGGCGCGGGCCGGCGGGGCCGGCGCGCCGGCGCCGTCGGATGATGCGGTGGCGGCGGCAAAGCAGATGACCGGAACCGACCGGGAAGCGATGATCCGCGGCATGGTCGAGCGTCTCGCCACTCGATTGAAGCAGAATGGCAGCGACGTCGACGGGTGGTTGCAACTGGTACGGGCCTATATCGTCATGGGCGATCGCGACAAGGCGAGGGGCGCGCTCACCGAGGCGCGCCAGGCTGTCGCCAATGACGCCGAACGGCTGCGGCAACTGAATGACGGCCTGAAGGATCTCGGGCTGGATGGATGAGCATGATGCCGAAGGTGTGAAGCGGTAATCGGATCGTATTGTGCGAAAAATCGCCGCGCGTGAAGTCGAAAGGTGCAAACCGGCTTTTGGCTCCCACGCGCCCCAAACCAGAGACGACGATGACGCGCAAGCAGCGGCGTTTGACGATGATCGGCGGCTCGCTGGCAGTGCTCGCTGCCGCGGCGGCGCTGGTGCTGTACGCGATGAGCGATTCGATCGTGTTCTTCTCGACCCCCTCGATGGTGGCGGAGAAGCATATTGCGGCAGGCAGGCGGTTCCGCCTGGGAGGCCTGGTGCAGCCCGGTTCGCTGGTGCATGGCGACCGTCTTGCGGTCACCTTCAAGGTCGCCGACGGCAGCGCGACGCTGCCGGTTTCCTATCAGGGAATTCTGCCCGATCTGTTTCGCGAAGGGCAGGGCGTGGTCGCGGAAGGCGCACTCGACGCCTCCGGCGTCTTCAGGGCCGACACCGTGCTGGCCAAGCATGATGAGAGATATATGCCCAAGGAGGTCGCCGATGCATTGAAGAAGCAGGGGCTCTGGAAGGAAGGATCCGGCCAACCTCAGGACACCGGCGCAAGGTCGGCCAGCACCCAGGGATCGTTGCGATGAGCGACACGCTGATCCAGTTCATCCGCCGGCGGAGTGATCACATGAAGAAAATACTGGCCGTCATCTTCGCCGTGGCCGCGCTGTCGGCATCATCGTCGGCTTTTGCCGTGGAGCCCGACGAGATCATGGCCGATCCCGTCAAGGAAGCGCGGGCGCGCGAGTTATCGAGCGAATTGCGCTGCATGGTCTGTCAAAACCAGTCGATTGACGATTCCGGAGCTCCACTGGCACGGGATCTGCGGCTGTTGGTGCGCGAGCGGATCGCCGCCGGCGACAGCGACGCGCAGGTGATCGATTTTCTGGTCGCACGCTACGGCGAGTTCGTGTTGCTCAAGCCTCGGCTGGAGCCCCACACCTTGCTGCTGTGGCTGCTGCCTCCGCTGGTGCTGGCCGGCAGCGGGCTCGCGCTGTGGATGCATCACCGAAGGCGATCAAGACCTGTGGCGGAAGCGACGGGCACTCTGACCCCGGACGAGGCCGCGCGGCTCGCGGCGTTGATGGCGGACGACGCGTCCCCAGAGAAGCCCGCCTGAACGCCGTAAGTACGGGACCGGCCTCGCTAACGCGACTGAATTGCAGCATCGGCGCGGCTCGCGGCGGCCGGCCTTCATGCTATTTTGACCTTTGTCTGAATATTTGCATCACCTGTCCTCTGTTTTCCATTCGAGCAAACTGATGTTCTCCAACAGCAATTTGACGATCCGTTTCCTGATCGGCGGCGTCGTCGCGGCCCTCTTACTGCTGCTCGCGGTCGGCGGGGGAACGGGGTTTGTCGCAGTGCTTTATTTGAACAACGAGATCACAAGTCTCTCCTCGGATTTCGGCGCGCTGAGTGGTGCGCAGCACGATCATGCCATGCAGGTCTATCAGCAGGCCCAGGCGGCGTTTTCATATTTTCTGATGGCGTGTGTTGCGATTGCGGTCGTTGCCTCCACCGTTTGTCTGATCAGCTATTTTGCCTGCCGCAACGGCATCGTGGGGCCGCTGGCCGCCATGGTGCATGCGATGCGTGAGGTCGCCGACCAGAAATACGCGACGCCGATCCCCGGACTCGGCCGCGCCAACGAAATCGGGCAGCTCGCCGGTGCGCTCGAAATCTTCAAGACAACGGGAATCGAGCGGCAGCGCCTGACCGAGCACGAATTGCAGGAAGCGCAGCGTCAGGCCGAGCGTTCCCGGTATCTCGACGGGAAGATTCGGGATTTCAACGGTCTGGTCGCCAACGTCGTCAGCAGTGTCGCGGCGTCGGCCGTACGGCTGAAAAGCAACGCGGAAACCCTGTCGCAGGCAGCAGATGAGACGACCGCCAAGGCCAATGCGGTAGCCAGCGCCGCGAGCGAAGCCAGCAACAGTGTCCAGACCGTCGCCGGCTCGGCGGAGGAGATGACGACGTCGATCGGCACCATCAGCCGGCGCGTTACCGATGCTACGCAGCGGGCCGAGGGTGCGGCCGCGCAGGCACGCAAGAGTAGCGACACCATTCACGCGCTGTCGGCGGCCGCGGAGAAGATCGGAGCCGTGGTGCAACTGGTCCAGGCGATCGCCTCGCAGACAAACCTGCTGGCGCTCAATGCCACCATCGAGGCCGCGCGCGCCGGTGAGGCCGGCAAGGGGTTCGCCGTGGTCGCCTCGGAGGTCAAGAGCCTCGCCCACCAGACCAGCAAGGCCACCGAAGAAATCTCCACGCACATCGGCAGCATCCAGGGCATCACCGGCGAGACGCGCCAGGCGATGGACGACATATCGAACACGATCGCGGAGATCAGTGCGATCATGTCCGGCATCGAAGTCGATACCGCGCAGCAGCGAAACGCCACGCAGGACATCTCCAAGAGCGTTCAGGTCGCCGCCAGGGGGACCCTCGACGTCTCAAATCACATCGCCCAGATCACGTCGACCTCGTCGGAGACCGGCCGCATGGCGGGCGATGCGCGGGATTCGGCGGTCGATCTTTCGCAACAGGCCGAAACCCTCAAGCGGGAAGTCGACGGCTTCATCATGAGCGTGCGAGCCGGCTAACCGGCAGGCAGGGACGGCCGTCGGCGGCCGGGGAACCGGTAACGGCGGCCCTGGCCTAACCCGCTGGTCCCCTGCGATAAACTGCCGCATTTCCATACCGCTTCATTACAAAAGTTTAATTCCGCCGCCAGCGCGCCGTAAGGCGGAAATCCCCATCTTCAGGGGAGTAAACTGCTTGCCCCCCGCATCATCGATTCAGGCCCTTGGAGATTTTCTGCATGAACGACCGTCCGACCGATCTTTCGTCCCGTCCGCCTGTCCAGGCGTCCCGCCGTTCGCTGTTCTCCGCCCGCAAACTCGCGCTGATGGCCTCCGTTGTTGCCGGCCTCGGCGTCGCCGTTTACGGCTTTGGCCCCTCGCATGGCCCGGTCGACATCTTCAGCAGCACCGCGCATGCGCAGGTCAACAACGAGGTCAGCAAGGTCGATAAACCCGTCGGTTTTGCCGACATCGTCGAGCGCGTGAAGCCGTCGGTGATTTCGGTGAAGGTCAATATCAACGAAAAGGTCGCCAAGGACGATAGTGGGAACGATGATTCGCCGTTCCAGCCGGGCTCGCCGATGGAACGCTTCTTCCGTCGCTTCGGCGGTCCTGACGGCCTGCCCCCGGGCTTGCGCGGTGGCCCCCGCGGACGCGGCGTCGTGACCGGTCAAGGGTCCGGCTTCTTCATCTCGGCCGATGGCTTTGCCGTCACCAACAACCATGTGGTCGATGGCGCCGACAAGGTCGAGGTGACGACCGACGACGGCAAGGTCTACAAGGCCAAGGTGATCGGCACCGACGCGCGCACCGACGTGGCGCTGATCAAGGTCGAGGGCGGCTCGAATTTCCCATTCGCCAAGCTCTCCGACGGCAAGCCCCGGATCGGTGACTGGGTGCTCGCGGTCGGCAATCCGTTCGGCCTCGGCGGCACCGTGACCGCCGGCATCGTCTCGGCCAGGGGCCGCGACATCGGCAACGGCCCGTACGATGATTTCATCCAGATCGACGCGCCTGTGAACAAGGGTAACTCCGGCGGTCCGGCCTTCGACACTTCTGGCGAGGTGATGGGCGTCAACACCGCGATCTATTCGCCGTCCGGCGGCAGCGTCGGCATCGCGTTCTCGATCCCGGCATCGACCGTGAAGAGCGTGATTGCCCAGCTCAAGGACAAGGGCTCGGTCAGCCGCGGATGGATCGGTGTCCAGATTCAGCCGGTCACCACCGACATCGCCGACAGCCTCGGACTAAAGAAGGCGGAAGGCGCGCTGGTAGCGGAACCGCAGGCCAACGGCCCGGCCGCCAAGGCCGGCATCGAGTCCGGCGACGTCATCACCAAGGTGAATGGCGAAACGGTCAAGGATGCCCGCGAACTCGCCCGCACCATCGGCGGCTTCGCGCCCGGCGCGGCCGTCAAGCTCGACGTGCTGCACAAGGGCCAGGACAAGGTCGTCAACCTCACCCTCGGCCAGTTGCCGAACTCGGTGGAAGCCAAGGCTGACACCGGCGACAACAGCGACAAGGGCAGCGCGACCCGTGGTACCGACGTGCCGAAGCTCGGCCTGACGGTCGCGCCCGCCAACAGCGTCGCCGGTGCCGGCAAGGACGGTGTCGTGGTAACCGAGGTCGATCCGAACAGTGCGGCGGCGGACCGTGGTTTCAAGGAAGGCGACGTGATTCTCGAAGTCGCCGGAAAGAGCGTCTCCAGCGCCGGTGATGTGCGCGATGCGGTCAACGCCGCGCGCACCGACAACAAGAACAGCGTTCTGATGCGGATCAAGAGCGGTGGATCGTCGCGCTTCGTTGCGGTCCCCCTGGCGAAAGGCTGAACGTCTAACCAGATGGAGGGCGTCGCCGGCATTAGTCGCCCCCGCCGACGGCTCTTTCCGGGGGGCGGGTTCAAAAACCCGCTCCCACCGGTTCCTTTCGATGGAATACGCCCCCCTCCGTCGGAAGGTTAAAAGGGCGGTGAGGTCCCCCCAGCTTCACCGCCCGCTTTTTTGCCGAGAGGAGAGACCGCCGGTCGCCTTGCATGAGTGTGTCGACCGCGCCATGGTGATAGAAGGCTGGCCCAGGTGAGTGTAACCGACCAAAATATGCGCCTATTGATCATCGAAGACGACCGCGAATCCGCCGACTATCTGGCTAAGGCGTTTCGCGAAGTCGGCTATGTCACAGACCTCGCCGCCGACGGCGAGGAAGGCTTGTCGCTGGCCGAGACCGGTGATTACGACGTACTGGTGGTCGACCGGATGCTGCCGAAGCGCGACGGCCTGTCGCTGATCGGCTCGCTTCGGGACAAGGGCAATCGTACGCCGGTCCTGATCCTCTCCGCGCTCGGACAGGTCGACGACCGCATCAAGGGCCTGCGCGCCGGCGGCGACGACTATCTGCCGAAACCGTACTCGTTCGCCGAATTGCTGGCGCGGGTCGAGGTGCTGTCGCGCCGCCATGGCGGCCCGGCCGAGGAAACCACCTACCGCGTCGGCGATCTCGAGCTCGACCGCCTCTCGCACCGGGTGGCGCGCGGCAAGGACGAGCTGACCCTGCAGCCGCGCGAATTCCGGCTTCTGGAGTATCTGATGAAGCACGCGGGGCAGGTGGTGACGCGAACCATGCTCCTGGAAAACGTCTGGGACTATCATTTCGATCCCCAGACCAACGTCATCGACGTGCATATCTCGCGGCTGCGCTCCAAGATCGACAAGGGTTTTGAACGACCCTTGCTGCATACGATCCGTGGGGCTGGATACATGATCCGTGACGGCATTCGGTAAGCTGATCCGAACCACCGCGTTCCGGTTGACGCTGGTCTATTTGTTTCTGTTTGCGCTGTTTGCCGCTTCGCTGCTCGGCTATTTCGCCTGGAACACGCGCCGTCTGATCACCGAACAGATCGCCACGACCGTCAATGCGGAAACCGGCGAACTCTCCGATATCTTTCAACGCCGCGGCTTGCACGGGCTGGTCTTCAACATCGAGAACCGGGCGCTGCGGCCGGGCGCCAACCTCTACCTCGTCGCCACGCCGCAGGGGCAGGCTATTGCCGGCAATGTCAGTTCGCTCGCGCCGGGCGTGATGGGGTCCACCGGATGGACGGAGACGGCCTACCGGCGGCTCGACGACCAGGATAGCGCGAACCATCGCGCGCTGGTGCTGGTCAGCGAACTCGGCGGCGGCTTCCGGCTGTTGATCGGGCGCGATCTGGAGGAAAGGCGGCGGCTGTTCGGCATTGTCGCCAAGGCGGCGCAATGGTCGGTACTGATCGTGGTCGTGCTGGGCCTTGGCGGCGGCATCTTCGTCGCGCGGCGCGTGTTGCGACGGATCGATGCCATGACCGGCACCACACAGACCATCATGGCGGGCGATCTGAGCGGGCGGCTGCCGGTCGGACGCAGCGGCGACGAACTCGATCGGCTCGCGGAAAATCTCAACGCCATGCTGGAGCGGATCGAGGCCCTGATGATGGGGCTGAAGGAAGTTTCCGACAATATCGCCCACGATCTGAAGACGCCGCTGACGCGGTTGCGCAACCGCGCCGAGGAGGCGCTGGCGAAATCCGCCAGCGAAGCCGAATACCGCGCCGCGCTGGAGCGGACCATCGAGGAATCCGACGGCCTGATCCGGACCTTCAACGCGCTCTTGATGATCGCGCGCGCCGAATCCGGGCAGGCGCGCGGCAATATGGACGATTTCGACGCCGCCGATGTCGCCAACGGCATTCACGAGCTCTATGAACCGCTGGCCGAAGACGACGGCATGACCCTGCATGTCAGGACCGCGTCGACGCCGCTTCGCGGCAACCGCGAGCTGATCAGCCAGGCGCTGGCCAATCTGGTCGAAAATGCGATCAAATACGGCAAGCCGGATCCGGTCGTGCAGCCGCTGAGCGCCACCACCGACGCCAGGGAAATCCTGATCGAGGCCCGGCGCGAGGGCGATTGCGTGCTGCTGAGCGTGACCGACCACGGCCCCGGCATTCCCGAATCCGACCGCAAGCATGCGGTGGAGCGCTTCGTGCGGCTCGAGGCGAGCCGCACCCAGCCCGGTTCCGGCCTCGGATTGAGCCTGGCGTCGGCGGTGGCGACGCTGCATGGGGGCGAGCTCAGGCTCGGCGATGCGCACCCCGGTTTGACCGCCACGCTGGCGATACCGGCGGCGGCGAGGGCCAGCGACAGGCTTGCGGCTCAAACACCGGATGTGCCACAGAAGGTGGCATGACTTCATCCGCGAAGGGCGACGCGGACCGACATTGTCTGGCCGCGCGGTTCGTGGACAGGCCGCATGTGTCCGCTCCCGATAGTGCCGAGCAGCGTCTGGCAGAATGGCTCAGCGATCTTGCGCCGGAGCAGGCGGCTGCGGTCAATGGTATCTGCACCGGGTTTCCGCTCGCCGAAACCATGCTGCAAGGCATCGCGGAAGCCTCTCCCTACCTTTTCGACCTGGTACGCGCCGACGCCGCGCGGCTGATCAGACTGCTCGAATGCGAACCGGAGCGGCATCTCGCCTCCTTGATCGAAAAGACCTGCCACGACGTGACGGTCGCGGCGGGCGAAGCCGAAGCGATGCATCTGCTGCGGCGCATGAAATCGGAAGCCGCGCTGTTGATTGCGTTCGCCGATATCGGCGGGGTCTGGCCGGTGATGCAGGTCACCGCGGCCCTGACCGATCTCGCGGTCGCCTCGGTGCAGACGGCGCTGCGTTTTGTGCTGCGGCAGGAGGCCGCACGCGGGCGGCTGTTGCCGCCCAACCCTGACACACCTGAGGACAATAGCGGCCTTGTCGTGCTCGCCATGGGCAAGATGGGCGCGGGCGAACTGAACTACTCCAGCGACATCGACCTGATCGTGTTTTTCGATCCGGCCGCACCGACGCTCGCGCCGGATATCGAGCCGGCGCCGTTTTTCGTGCGCGTCACGCAAGGCATGACGCGGCTCCTGCAGCAGCGCACCGGCGAGGGCTACGTGTTCCGCGTCGACCTGCGGCTGCGGCCGGATCCATCCTCGACGCAGGTGGCGATCTCGACCGAGTCGGCGTTGCATTATTACGAGCGGGAAGGCCGGACCTGGGAACGCGCGGCCATGATCAAGGCGCGGCCCTGCGCCGGCGACGCCAGGGCCGGCGAAGCGTTGCTGGCGGAGATCGCCCCGTTCGTCTGGCGCAAGCATCTGGACTTCGCTGCCCTTGCCGACGTGCACGACATGAAGCGGCAGATGCAAACCTATCGCGGGCAAAGCGAGATCGCGGTCGAGGGGCACAATGTCAAGGTCGGGCGTGGCGGCATCCGCGAGATCGAATTCTTCGCACAAACCCAGCAACTGATCGCCGGCGGCCGGCATCCGCAATTGCGGGTGCGACCGACGCTCGAGGCCCTGAAAGTGCTGGCATCGAGCAACTGGATCACCTTCGCCGCGCGCGATGAATTGACGGCCGCCTATGAATTCCTGCGGCGGGTAGAGCACCGCCTGCAGATGGTCGCCGACGAGCAGACCCACAGCCTGCCTGACAATGTCGAGGCGGTGGAGCGCTTTGCCTGCTTCCTCGGTTACGACAGCCGCGCGGCGTTCGCCAGGGACCTGCTCGGCCATCTCAACGTCGTGCAGGGGCATTACGAAAAGCTGTTCGAGGGCGATCCGACCGGCACCGAGAAATTGCCCGCGGTAGATTACCGGGCGGGCCCGGACGACCCGCGTTTGCTGGATTACCTCGCAACCCTCGGCTTCAAGAAACCGCTGATGGTGGCGGAGACGGTGCGGCAATGGATGACCGGCGACTACCGCGTGTTCCGGACGGAAACCACGCACAGCGCCTTCATCGAGTTCGTGCCCGCGCTGATCGACGGCCTTGCGCATGCCGAAGAGCCCGACGCCGCGGTGACGGCCTTCGACCGCTTCCTGCAGGCGTTACAGCGCGGCGGGCGGCTGATCTCGCTGCTCAGCCAGAATCGCGACCTCGTCGCGCTGGTGGCGCTGATCCTCGGCGCAGCGCCCCGGCTCGGCGACATGCTGGCGCGGCAGCCGCAGATCATGGACGGGCTGATCGACCCGCGCTTCTTCGGTGCCATGCCCGATCAGCGCGAACTCTCCGCGCGGCTTGCGGCGACACTGGCGGATGCGAATTCCTACGAGGAATTCCTCGACCGGCTGCGGCTGTTCGGCCAGGAAAGCCTGTTCCTGATCGGTACCCGAATCCTGTCGGGCACTGTCTCAGCCCAGCAGGCCAGCGTCGCCTTCGCCGACGTCGCCGAAGGTATTGTCCATACCGTGCATGGCCTGGTCACCGACCAATTCGCGGCCCAGCACGGCCGCATCAGGGGACAACAGACCGCGATCGTCGCGATGGGTCGGTTGGGCAGCCGCGAGATGACGGCGTCGTCCGATCTTGATCTGATCCTGCTCTACGATTTCGATCCCGAGCAGCCGGATTCCGACGGCCAGCGCCCACTACATGGCGCGCATTATTTCGCCCGCTTCACGCAGCGGCTGATCAGCGCGTTCACGACGCGGACCAACTACGGCGTGCTGTACGACGTCGATATGCGGCTGCGTCCCTCGGGGCGGGCAGGGCCGGTGGCGTCCCACATCGCATCCTTCGCCGAATATCAGGAGCGCGAGGCCTGGACCTGGGAACACATGGCGCTGACCCGGGCCCGGGTGATTTCGGCGCCGCCCGGCTTCCGCGCTCATATCGAGAAGATCATCCGCGACGTGCTGACCCGGCCGCGCGACACGGCCGGCATCGCCAACGATGTTGCGGAGATGCGCCGCGCCATTGCGCTGGAAAAGGGCGAGGACGACGTCTGGGACCTGAAATATGTAGCCGGCGGCATGGTCGATATCGATTTCATCGCGCAGTACCTGCAGCTCGTGCATGCCGCCGCCTTGCCCGACATTCTCGACGTCTCGACGCGGCAGGTGCTCGACAACGCCGCGCGGCTCGGCGTGCTGCCGCAGGCCTCAGCGGAAATCCTGCGCGCGGCGGCGCACCTCTATCACGACCTGACGCAGATTCTGCGGCTCTGTGTCAGCGAAGGGTTCAAGCCGGAAAGCGCGGGCGAAGACCTGTTGCGCGTGATGGCGCGGGCCGGCGATGCCCCGGATTTTTCCTCGCTGCAGGCGCGGGTCAAGGAAACCGAGGCCGAGGTGCGCCGGGTGTTCCGCGAGATCGTCGAGGGCGGCTGATTTGCTACCTCACCATGCCCGCCACGATTGTCGCCATCTTCTTGTTTCCTTCGATGCTCAAATGAAGATGGTCCGGCAGCGCCATACCCGGCTGCTTCAGCACCGATATATAAGTTCCCATCGCATCGACGATCCGGATGCCCCGCGCGGTTATTTTTCGCTTGATCGCCGCAACATTGGCAGCGGAGTTGGCGGTACCGTTGGCCAGCTTATGGGCGTCGTTGAATCCGTTGACGGTCAGGATGACGATTTTCGTCCCGTTCGGGACGGCGCTGTCGACGCGCGCCAATTCGGCCTCTGTCGTCTCCCCGTTGACGCCGGCATTTGTCACATGGACCTGGGAGCCTCTCGCCCGCAGGATGCCCTCCAGCACGGATGACCACATCTCGTTCGCGGCTACGTAGCCATGGGCGGCGCTATGGCCGAGCACCACGATTTGCGCCGAAGCGGATCCGGTCGAGGCAAGAATGATGCTGGCAAGGAGCGGCAACAAGAAGCGCAGTGTCGAACAATTCATATTGGCCCCCCTCGTCCAAATTCGGCTCAGACGGATCGCGAAAGGCAGAAATCGGTCTGAGCCGGTCGAGCCCGTCGCTCAAGCTCCATATGGCCGAAACATCCAGCCGTCGAGTTTGGAAAGCCATTGCGGGAGCCCCGGGACGGGATGCCGGGGCATCGAGGTCAGGGCGCGTGACCAGACGTTGGGAGCTGCACCCTGAGCGTCGCGAGGGCGTCTCGCACTTCAGGATCGAGCCCGGCGCCGCCCGTGTCCAGATGCGCCAGAATTTTCATCCGCATCCTGGGATCCCAGAATTTCCTGATGTGCTCGGCGATGCCCGGCACCACCTTGTCATGGCCCTGGCTTTGGAAAAACTTGCCGATCTGGTTGGCCATATAGATCAGCCGGTCAGGCGACATGGACGGCTCCTTCTGCGGCTAGCGTCGGCGACAATTCGCTTCGCCTGCGTGAAAATCTCGAAACCATCGGCGCGGGCGATAGCCGCCAGCGTGATGCCGGCGGCGTCCGCCATCCGTACCGCCAGCGCGGTCGGTGCGGAAACGGCGACCATCAGCGGCGCGCCCATCGCCGCCGCCTTCTGCACCATCTCGACCGAGACGCGGCTGGTCAGCAGCACCATCCCATCGCTTGCGGCGATCTTGCCCTGTGCCAGCGCGCCGGCCAGCTTGTCCAGCGCGTTGTGGCGGCCGACGTCCTCGCGCAAGCTCTCGATGCCGCGCCCGGGCATCCAGAACGCCGCGGCGTGAACGGCGCGGGTTTCGATATTGATCGTCTGTAGCGGCGCGATGGCTTGTATCGCGGCCATGATCTGTTGCGGCGAGAACGATCGGCCTTCCGTGACGATCGCGGCGGGACGGACCGCTTCGGCGATCGAATCGATGCCGCAGATGCCGCAGCCGGTGGGTCCCGCGATGTGGCGTCGCCGCTCGTTCAACCGCTCCGCCTGTGACGGTTCGAGCCACATCCTCAGCTCGATGCCGTCGTCGAGATGGACGATGTCGAGTGAACGGAGATCGTCGGCGGACTGCACGATGCCTTCGCTGAGGCTGAAGCCGACCGCGAAATCCCGCAGGTTCTGCGGCGTCCCCATCATCACGGCATAGGTGCCGCCATTGTAGGTCAAGGCCAGCGCGGTCTCCTCCGGGATGGTGCGCAGACCCTCGCTGACGCCGCTCTCGCGCCAGACCCGACGATGCACGGTGCGAACGGGGGCGTGCATTCGGCTACTCCGCGGCTTCCACGGTACGGGCGATGCGCCTGGAATGGCGGGCCTGCTCGTCATAGGCCTTCTGCCATTCCGACGGCCCGTTCGACGGCGATATCTGCACCGCCGTGACCTTGTATTCCGGACAATTGGTCGCCCAGTCGGAGTAGTCCGTGGTGATGACGTTGGCCTGCGTGTCCGGGTGATGGAAGGTGGTGTAGACCACGCCCGGCGCGACGCGCTCGGTGATCAGCGCACGCAGGGTGGTTTCGCCGGCGCGGCTCGCAAGCCGGACCCAGTCGCCGTCGCGCACGCCGCGCTGCTCGGCATCGTGGGGGTGGATCTCGAGCCGGTCTTCCTCATGCCAGATGATGTTGTCGGTGCGCCGGGTCTGGGCGCCGACGTTGTACTGGCTGAGGATGCGCCCCGTCGTCAGCAGCAGCGGGTAGCGCGGACCGGTACGCTCGTCGGTCGCGACATATTCGGTGATGACGAATTTGCCCTTGCCGCGCACGAAGCCGCCGATATGCATGACCGGCGTGCCCTCCGGCGCCTTCTCGTTGCAGGGCCACTGCACCGAGCCGAGTTCGTCGAGCCTGGCGTAGGAGACGCCGGCGAAGGTCGGCGTCAGCGCCGCGATCTCGTCCATGATCGCCGAAGGGTGATCGTAGTGCATGTCGTAGCCCATCGCCTTGGCGAGGCGGATGGTAACCTCCCAATCCGCCAGGCCATTGCGCGGGCTCATCACCTTGCGCACCCGCTGGATCCGGCGTTCGGCGTTGGTGAAGGTGCCGTCCTTCTCGAGGAAGGTCGAGCCCGGCAGGAAGATGTGGGCGTAGTTGGCGGTCTCGTTGAGGAAGAGGTCGTGGACGATGACGCATTCCATCGCCGACAGCGCCGCGACCACATGCTTGGTGTTGGGGTCGGACTGCAGGATGTCTTCGCCCTGAACATAGAGGCCCATGAAGGTGCCCTCGACGGCCGCGTCGAACATGTTGGGAATTCGCAGGCCGGGTTCCTTGTTGAGCTTGACGTTCCACATGGCCTCGAAGGACTCGCGCACCGCGTCGCCCGAGATGTGGCGATAGCCGGGCAATTCATGGGGGAACGAGCCCATGTCGCAGGAACCCTGCACATTGTTCTGCCCGCGCAGCGGATTCACGCCGACGCCGGGCCGGCCGATATTGCCGGTCGCCATCGCCAGATTGGCGATCGCGATCACGGTGGTCGAGCCCTGGCTGTGCTCGGTGACGCCGAGCCCGTAATAGATCGCCGCATTGCCGCCGGTGGCGAACAGGCGCGCCGCGGCGCGCAACTCCCTGGGGTCGACGCCGGTGGCAAGGGCCGTGGCCTCGGGGCTGTTCTTCGGCAGCGCTGCGAATGCCGCCCAATCCTCGAATTCGCTCCAGTCGCAGCGTTCGCGCACGAAGGCCTCGTTGACGAGGCCTTCGGTGACGATGACATGCGCCATCGCCGTGAGCACGGCGACATTGGTGCCGGGCAGGAGCGGCAAATGATGCTGGGCCTCGACATGGGCGGAGCGGACGATATCGGTGCGGCGCGGATCGATCACGATCAGTTTGGCGCCGGCGCGCAGCCGCTTCTTCATGCGCGAGGCAAACACCGGGTGCGCGTCGGTCGGGTTGGCGCCGATGATCATCACCACGTCGGTGTGTTCGACCGAGTCGAAATCCTGGGTGCCGGCGGAGGTGCCGAAGGTGGTGGCGAGGCCGTAGCCGGTCGGCGAGTGGCAGACGCGGGCGCAGGTGTCGACATTGTTGTTGCCGAAACCGGCGCGGATCAGCTTCTGCACCAGATAGGTTTCTTCGTTGGTGCAGCGCGACGAGGTGATTCCGCCGACGGAGTCGCGGCCGTATTTCGCCTGAATGCGCTTGAATTCGGAGGCGGCGTACGCAAAGGCGTCGTCCCATGAGACTTCGCGCCAGGGATCGCTGATCTTCTCACGGATCATCGGCTTGAGGATGCGCTCCTTGTGGGTGGTGTAGCCCCAGGCGAATCGTCCCTTGACGCAGGAATGGCCACGATTGGCCTTGCCGTCCTTGTAGGGCACCATGCGCACGACTTCCTCGCCGCGCATCTCCGCCTTGAACGCGCAGCCGACGCCGCAGTAGGCGCAGGTGGTCACCACGGAATGCTCGGGCTGGCCGATCTCGATGACGGATTTTTCCGTGAGCGTCGCGGTCGGGCAGGCCTGTACGCAGGCGCCGCAGGAGACGCATTCGGAGCCGAGGAAGCTCTCGCTCATGCCGGGCGATACCCGGCTGTCGAAGCCGCGGCCGGAAATGGTCAGCGCGAAGGTACCTTGCACCTCCTCGCAGGCGCGGACGCAGCGCGAGCAGACGATGCATTTTGATGGGTCGTAGGTGAAATAGGGGTTGGATTCGTCCTTCGGCATCCAGGCGTCGTTGGCTGTGCCGTTGGACTTGGCGAACACATGGTTCTCGCCCTCATAGCCGTAGCGCACATCGCGCAGGCCCACCGCGCCAGCCATGTCCTGCAATTCGCAGTCGCCGTTGGCCGCGCAGGTCAGGCAATCCAGCGGATGGTCGGAGATGTAGAGCTCCATCACGCCCTTGCGCAGCTTCTTCAGCCGCTCGGTCTGGGTGTGGACCACGAGGCCCGGCGTGGCCGGCGTGGTGCAGGACGCCGGCGTGCCGGCGCGGCCGTCGATCTCGACCAGGCACAGCCGGCAGGAGCCGAAGGCGTCCACCATGTCGGTGGCGCAGAGTTTTGGAATCTGCGTTCCGGCTTCCATGGCCGCGCGCATGATCGAGGTGCCTTCGGGCACCGTGACGGTGTTGCCGTCGATGGTGAGCGTCACCATAGTCCGGGATTGAGAGCGCGGGGTGCCGAAATCGGTTTCCTGGATCAGTGACATGGCGATCCCTCCTTATTCTGCGGCCTGAAGGCGCGTCGGCGCCGGGCCAAAATCTTCCCGGAAATGTTTCAGGGCGCTCATGACGGGGTAGGGCGTGAAGCCGCCGAGCGCACAGAGCGAGCCGAACTTCATGGTGTTGCAGAGGTCCTCGACCACACCGATGTTCTCCGCGATGTGGTCGCCGGCGCGGATCTTGTCGATGGTCTCGACGCCGCGGGTCGAGCCGATCCGGCAGGGCGTGCACTTGCCGCAGGATTCGATGGCGCAGAACTCCATCGCAAAACGGGCCTGGCGAGCCATGTCGACGCTTTCGTCGAACACCACGACGCCGCCATGGCCGATCAGCCCGTCGCGTGCCGCGAACGCCTCATAGTCGAACGGCGTATCGAACAGTGCGCGCGGGAAGTATGCCCCGAGCGGTCCGCCGACCTGCACGGCGCGCACCGGGCGCCCGGTAAAGGTGCCGCCGCCGATATCGTCGACGAGTTCGCCGAGCGTCAGTCCGAACGGCGCCTCGAACAGTCCGCCATATCTGATATTTCCCGCGAGCTGGATCGGCATGGTGCCGCGCGAGCGGCCTGTGCCGAAGTCTGAGTAGGCCTTGGCGCCGCCGGCGAGGATGAAGGGGATCGCCGCGAACGACAGCACGTTGTTGATCACGGTCGGCCTGCCGAATAGGCCCTTGTGCGCCGGCAGCGGCGGCTTGGCGCGGACGATGCCGCGGCGGCCTTCCAGGCTTTCGAGCAGCGAGGTTTCTTCGCCGCAGACATAGGCGCCGGCGCCGACCCGGACCTCCAGATCGAAGCTGTGCGAGCTGCCACCCAGGAACCCGGCGCGCCTCGCGGACAGGATCGCCGCGTTCATCGCCGCGACGGCGTGGGGATATTCCGAGCGGATGTAGATGTAGCCTTTGCTGGCGCCGACCGCGATGGCCGCGATCGTCATGCCCTCGATCACGACGAAGGGATCGCCCTCCATGATCATGCGGTCGGCAAAGGTGCCGCTGTCGCCCTCGTCGGCGTTGCAGACGATGTATTTGCGGTCGGCGCTGGTCTGCGCCACGGTCTTCCACTTGATGCCGGTCGGGAAGCCGGCCCCGCCACGGCCGCGCAGGCCGGAGGCGGTGACATCGGCCAGGATGCCCTCAGAACCCAGCTCCAGCGCCCGTTCGAGGCCCTTGTAGCCCTGATGGGCGCGGTAGTCCTCGATCGAGCGCGGATCGACCACGCCGCAGCGGGCGAAGGTCAGGCGGGCCTGCCGTTTGAGCCAGGGAATGTTCTCGGCGATGCCCAGCCGCAGGGGGTGCGGGCCGTCCACGACCATGGCCTCGAGCACGGCGGCAGCGTCGGCCGGGGTCAGTGGGCCGAACGCGACGCGCCCCTGGGGCGTGGCGACTTCGACCATCGGCTCCAGCCAGTAGAGGCCGCGCGAGCCGGTCCTGACGATCTCGAGGGGCGTGCCCCGGCTTGCGGCTGCCTGCTCCAGGGCGAGCGCGACTTCATCGGCTCCGACCGCGACACTGCCGGCGTCGCGGGGTACGAAAATCCGCAGCTTCATCGCTGCGCCTCCGCCACCAGCGCATCAATGCGCGCTTCGTCCAGCCGCCCGATCACCCGGCCGTCCAGCATCGCCGACGGCGCTGTCGCGCACAGGCCGAGGCAATAGATCGGCTCCAGGGTCACCCGGCTGTCGGGCGTGGTATTTCCAATTCCAATGCCGAGCTTTGCTTCCGCACGCGCGGCCAGCGCGTCGCCGCCGGCAGCCTGGCAGGCTTCGGCGCGGCACAGCTTCAGCACATGCCTGCCTGCCGGCTCGCGACGGAAATCGTGGTAGAAGGTAAATACACCGTGAACTTCGGCGCGCGACAAATTCAACGCGGATGCAACCATGGGAATGGCGGGCTCCGGCACATAGCCGAAGGCTTCCTGCAGCGCGTGCAGGATTACGAGCGTGGCGCCTTCAAGGTGAGCGTGCTCGGCGATGATCTCGGCGCAGCGCGCCGGATTCCATGGTTCGTAGACGGGTGTCATTCGTGCCTTCGCTGAACGTCAAGCCAAGCGTTCATGAAAGTTGGAATAACTCCGAAAATCAATAAAGCAGTCCCGTGCTGCGATACTGAAACGCAATTGATAGGCGTATGAAATCAGACGATACGGAAATAGAATGGATGCCGACAACGAGGCCACCGTGCGCATTGGACACAGCTGTTTTGCGTATTTGTCGGACCTGGAGCGTGATATTCGTTGGGTCGGAACGGTGAGGCGTTTTCGTGATCGACAAGCTTGAACTCCTGCTCGCCCTGGCAAAGGAGCGGCATTTCGGACGGGCTGCGGAAGCCTGCGGCGTCACCCAGCCGACCATGTCGACGAGCCTCAAGCAACTGGAGGAAATCCTCGGCGTCATGCTGGTGCAGCGCGGCTCGCGGTTTCAGGGATTTACGCCCGAGGGCGAGCGCACGCTCGACTGGGCACGCCGCATCGTCGGCGACGCCCGCGCCATGAAGCAGGAAATCAACAGCCTGAAGGACAAGCTTTCGGGCGAGATCCGGATCGCGGCGATCCCAACCGTGCTCGGCATGGTGGCGTCGCTGACCACCCCGTTTCGGGCGCGCTATCCCGACGTGCGCTTTCGCATCCAGTCCTGCACCTCTTCCGACGTGCTGGGTCTTTTGGAAAATCTCGAGGTCGATGCCGGCCTGACCTATATCGAAAACGAGCCGATCGGCAGGGTTCGCACCATTGCACTCTATAACGAGAGCTATCGGCTGCTGACGGCGCCTGACGCCATGTTCGGCGATCGCGATGTCGTCACGTGGAAGGAAGTGGGGCAGGTGCCGCTCTGCCTGTTGACGCCGGACATGCAAAACCGGCGCATCATCGATCGCGCACTTCGCTCGGTCGGGGCCGAGGCAACGCCGACGCTGACGTCGAACTCGCTGCTGGTTCTCTATACCCACGTAAAGACCGGGCGCTGGGCCAGCGTGATGCCGGCCAAGCTCGCGGAGACGCTGGGGCTGGCCGACACCGTGCGCAGCATTCCGATCGTCGATCCGGAGGTCAACTACAGTATCGGGATGGTTGTCCCGCAGCGCGATCCGATGACGCCGCTGATCGCCGCCCTGGTGCAGGTCGCGCGCGAAGTCGCGCCGACGCTGGAGAGCTGAGCGGCATTTTCTGGCGTCGCCCTAGGCGGCCGCCGACATCCTTGCCGTAGCCTTGCGTGCGTCGCGCGGCAGCGACACGCAGACGACGGTGCCGGCGCCGAGTTTGGAGCGCAGCCGCATCGATCCGCCGTGCAGATTGGTCAGGGACCGCGCGATCGCCAGCCCCAGTCCCGAGCCATGATAGGTCTTGGTGAGCTGGCTCTCGACCTGCTCGAACGGCCGGCCGAGCCGCGCCAGCGATTGCGGCGCGATGCCGATACCGGTGTCGGCAATCAGCAGCAGGATGGAATCGTCGCGCACGCGGCAGCGGACCACCACCTTGCCGCCTTCGGGTGTGAATTTGACGGCATTGGACAACAGGTTGACGATGACCTGCTTGATCGCGCGGCGATCGGCCACCACCGCAATGGTGCCCTCGATATCGGCATTGAGCAGCAGATTTTTGTCGTCGGCGCGACCCGACACCACGCGCAGCGACTCCGCCAGCGTCTTCGACAGATCGAGTTGCTCCATGTCGAGCTTCATCCGGCCGGCCTCGATCTTCGACATGTCGAGGATGTCGTTGATGACTTCGAGCAGATAGTGACCGCTGGTCAGGATGTCGTGGCAATATTCCTGATATTTCTCCGAGCCGAGCGTGCCGAACATGCCGCTGCCCATGATCTCGGAGAACCCGATGATGGCATTGAGCGGGGTGCGCAGCTCGTGGCTCATATTGGCGAGGAATTTGGACTTGGTCTGGTTGGCTTCCTCGGCGCGGGTCTTTTCCCTGGAATATTTCTCGGCGAGGTCGGCGAGTTCTCCCGCCTGCCGTTCCAGCTCGGACTGCGAGCGTTTCAGGTCGATCACCGTGGCGCGCAGGCGCAGGTCGTTGTCGACCAGTTTCTGCTCGTGTTCCTTGATGCGGGTAATGTCGGTGCCGACCGAGACGTAGCCACCGTCCTTGGTGCGGCGTTCGCTGATATGCAGCCAGCTGCCATCCTCGAGTTGGGCCTCGAAAGTCCGCGCACCCGGCGTCTGGGCGGCGGTTTCGTGCAGCCGGGTGCGGATCTCGGGCATGCTGCCGACCTCGATCACGGTTTCATAGGAGGTCCCGGGGGTGACCGCGGAGTCCGGAAGCTTGTGCAGGCGCTGGAAGTGCGAATTGCAGAGCACCAGGCGGTCGCTGGCATCCCAGAGCACGAAGGCCTCAGGAATGGTCTCGATCGCGTCGCGCAGCCTCACGTCGGCTTCTACCGTCTTCTCGGCCAGGCTCTTCTGCTCGGTGATGTCGACGGCGATGCCGATCAGATGCAGGCCGGAATCGGCGGCGCCCTGGCTGAGTTCGCAGCGGACCCGCAGCCAGATCCAGTGACCATCGGTGTGCTGCATGCGGAAGGTCTGGTCGATGTGATCGAGTTTCGAGGAAATCAGCTGATCGGCGACCGCGAACAGGTCGATGTCGTCGGATTTCACCAGCGCGTTGACCTCGCCGAAGGTCAGAAGGTCGCTGCGGGTGTCGAGGCCGAGCATCGTGAACATCGATTGCGACCAGAAGATCCTGCCGCGCGACAGGTCCCAATCCCACAATCCGCAGCGCCCGCGGTTGAGCGCGGTATCGATGCGGCCGCGGACGGCGTCGTTGATGAGGTCGCCTTCGCGGGCGCGGGTCGATTGCCAGTGGAAGGCAAAGCCGAGGATCAGGACGACAAAGCCTGTCGTGGCCGACAGCGTCACCGACAGCGCCGCATCCGACTGCCAGAGCGACTCGACCCTTTCCTGGATGATGATGACCTGACCCGGCAGGGCCCTGACGATGTGCGCGACCGCCAAGGCGCGGCTGCCGTTCGGCAGGGTGATGTCGGTGACGCCGGGTTGCTGTCCGGGCGTGGTCAGCGGCAGCGCCGCGCTGACAACGTCGAGGATGCGGCTGGTGTCGCCGATCCCGGCCTCGATCGGGACACGGGCGAGCACGCGCTGGTCGGCGCCGACCACGATGACGTGCCGGCCGGCCGCGGCGCCCCACGACGGAATGAGGCCGGGCAGCAGCAATTGCAGGCGCTCGAACGGTATATTCTGGTCCTGCCGTGCCGAAGCGATGCGGTCGAGACGTTCGGCGAGGACGTCGGCGAGCGCGGCGAGGTCGCGCTTGATCGACGCGCGTTTCTGCCGGTTCTGATCGACCACCTGCACGAAGGCGCCAAGGCAGATGGTGATCAGGAACGCGATGATCAGAGTGGGCACCGCGCGGCGAAGCGCTGGCTCCGCTATCAACAGGCGATGGTAGGCCGGTTTCGCGATCGACTGCGCCAATCCTTTGATCGAATCGGATTGTGCGCATGCGCTCGCCGCGTGTGCACGCGCCATGCCTTAGCCCCCTCAGAAACTTTCTTGCACCTTGCTCGGAAGGGCCCCAGTCCCATTCCGAATCAAGCTGATTTGAATCCAGTTTTTGCAGGCTGTCGAGAGTCAACGATTCGTTAATTCAAATAAATCTTGTCCAACGAAGAATGACGCCGCGAAATGTCCGCAAAAATACCTGCAAGACGAGTCCGAAACGGGAACGCGCCGTCGGGATCGAAGTCACGCGTTCGGCGGCTCGGCATGGCTGATGACGCGCTTCACGGTCGGGAATGCGCGGCGGAGCGCGCGCTCGATCTCGTCGACGTTCTCGTGGACCTTGGTCACGCTCATGGACGGCGCGGCGCGGCAGTGGAAATTAACGATTTCGCCGGCATCGGTGTCGCGCACCCGGACGCTGTGGATGTCGTGTATCGCGGTGTCGGCGGCGAAGCGCGACAGCGCGCTTTTGATGGTTTCGACGCGGTCGGCCGCGGCATCGGTGCCGTGCGGCAGTTCCGGTTCCAGCGGCTCGATGTGGGTGTCGACCTCGACGTCCTCGCCGAACTCGTCGAGGATGTTGCGCTCCAGTTCCTGGGCGATGTCGTGGGCGGAGATGAGCGGCATCGCGCCGTCGACTTCGAGGTCGATGCTGACGGTCAGCCTGCCGCCAAGATCGTGCACGGTGACGTGGTGGATGGCGAGGCCGGAGTTGCGCGCGATCACCATGATGCGTTCGCGCACGCTTTCATTGTCGCGTGCGACCGGCACGGCGGTGAACGTCAGGTCGGCATCGTCGAGCGCCTTGGCGACCGCCGCCTGCGCCTTTCGCTTGATCTCCTCGACGCGGTCGATCGGGAAGGTGCGCGGCACCTCGACGATGGCGTCGATGAAATGCGTCGCTCCGACCATCCGCACCCGCAGCCGTTCGACATCGATCACGCCCGGCACCGAGCGGATGGCGGCGGTGGCCTTGTCCGAGGCGCCTTCGGGGGCGCGGTCGAGCAGCGTCTCGACCGTGGAACGCGCCATCCGCAGGCCCAGCAATGCGATCATGACCGCCACCCCGATGGCGGCGGCGGCGTCCCCCCAAGCATAGCCCAGTCCGATCAACACGAGTCCGACGATGACGGCGAGCGAGCCCAGCACGTCGGATGCGAAATGCAGCGCGTCGGCGGCCAGTGCCTGGCTCTTGGTGTCGTGGGCGGTGCGATGCAACGCCCGGGCGCGCCAGAAATTCACGGCGATATCGATCAGCAGCACGACAAAGGGAATGGCCGAGATGGTCGGCGGCGGCACGCCTTCGCGCAGCCGGCTCCAGGATTCCACGAGAATGCCGCCCGCCAGCACGTAAAGCAGCGCGATGACGCCGAGCGCCGAGATGCTCTCGAACTTGCCGTGGCCGTAATGATGCTCCTCGTCGGCGGGCCGGTCGGAAACCCGCACCACCATCCAGGTGATGACGGTCGCAACCACGTCGACCGAAGAGTGCAGCGCCTCCGAGATCAAGGCGAGACTGCCGATCGCGATACCGACCGCGAACTTGGCCGCGGCCATGCCGGCGCTGGCAAAGACCGAGATCGCCGCGACGCGGGATTTGACGGTGTGGGCGGGTTCGTTCATGCGCGGGGTTTAGCAGCCGGTCCTGCAACATTAAAGCGCCGATCGGCGGCGCCGCGGTCACGCAGCCGGAACATTCGATTGTTGCGAATTGTTCCGATTAAACCCGCGCGCCGGTATGTTGAAGATGCCGGCAACGCAAGGCTATTGCGCGCTCGCAAGACCCCTGAGCCCCGCGCGCTCCACGGCCTCCGCGAGCAGTCCGCTGGACTGCACGTCTTCAACAAAGCGGCGTACAACTTCGAGGGCCGTCTCGCGCCCCCTGGGGATCGCGATGGCGATATGTTCCACGCCCCATCTGCCCTCCAGGACGCGTGCGCCCGGCATTTGATCGGACATCTGAAACAAGGTCGGCTTGTTGGTCGCGAACAGGTCGAGTTCGTGGCGTTCGAGCATTTCGATGGCGTGCCCCGAGTCTTGCGCCGGCGTCACGATCGCATTCGGCAGCAGATTCGGAATCGTTCGCTGCGACGTGCTGCCCTGGGTTACGCCTACTCGCAGGCCGGGCCTCTCGACATCGGAAATCGCCACGATCGGGGAGGCGGCGGGGACGAGGTATCCCAGTTCGAGCGAGATCAGCGTCTGGCTGAAGTCGACGTCGACCGCGCGCGCCGGCGTCGCGTTGCTGATCGTGAAATCGACGTCTCCCGCCTTCATGGCGGCCAGCACCTGCGCAATTCGCTGATAGTCCAGCCGCTCGAAGGGCACGCCGAGCCGCTTGGCGAACGCCTTGCCGAGGTCGATGCTCAGGCCGTGGATTTCACCGGTCGACTGGTCTCTCGCCATGGACAGCGGACTGCCGCCAAATGCCCCGACGCGCAACCGGCCCGTGGGCGCCAGCACCTTGCCCGCATCGAAGTCAGGCCGGCCGTTCACGGGTAACCCGCGCCGGGAATCTCGACGTCGACCGCGTCGATGCAGGCCGATGATCTGCCCTGGCGCAGTTCCTCGTGGGATGTCACCGCGCTCAAGCAGAAGAGCGTCCGCCGCTGCGGGCCGCCGAGCGCGCAGGCAATGGCGCGACGGCCGGCGACTTCGATGCGCTGCAACTCGCGCCCGTCGCGGTTCAGGCGGATGAAGGCGTCTTCGTCGAAGGCGGCGACCCATGCGGCTCCGTCGCTATCGAGGCAGATGCCGTCGGGTGATTTCATGGTTCCGAATCGGCGGCGAAAGTTCAGGCCGCCGTCGGCCTCGATGTCATACTCGGCCAGGCATTCGCCATCCATCTCGGCGACGACCAGTCGGCTGTTGTCGGCCGAGACCGCAATGCCATTTGGAAACCGCAATCCGTCGGCGGCGACGCGGGATGCCCCGTCGGGCGTCACCAGAAGGATGCGGCCAACCGCGCCTCGATCGGCCGGCGGCGGCAAATCGAAGCCGAGATCTCCAACATAGGTCCGCCCGAGGCCATCGACGATCATGTCGTCGATCGTGCCCGTCGCCATTCCCGACAGGTCCGCATAGAGCGAAAGCCGGCCGTCGGCGTAAATCAACAGACGCTTGCGGAACATCGTCAGTACGACCAGCCTGCCATCCGGCAGGAAGCCCAGTCCGCAAGGCGTGTCGCCCTCGATCTTCGCATGCTGCTCGCACTCGCCCGAGGGACCGAGACTCAGCAATGTCCGGCTCATGCAGTCGACGAACCAGAGCCGCCCCGAGTGCCAGCGTGGCCCCTCGAAGTAGCGGCCCCCATCGAGCAACCGATCCAGCTTGATCTCTGTCATCGTAGTGGTCGCTTGTCAGAGGATATCGACTGGGGCTGTCGCCAGTCTCCGTTTATGCCGCTACAGCGTCACCACGATCTTGCCGAGGTGCTTGTTGGCTTCCATGTGCTCGAATGCCTTGCCGATATCGTCGAAGGAAAACACCTTGTCGATCGGCAGTTGCAGCTTGCGCGATTCCACCGCGGCCCAGATATCCTTGCGGACCTCGTCGAAGATCTCGCGGATTTCCTCGATCGTGCGGGTGCGGAAAGTGACGCCGATGTAACTGATGCGGCGCGCCGCGTGAAGGTCGAAATTGAAATCGCCATGGGTGCCGCCGAGCCGGCCGACATTGACGATGCGGCCCTTCACCTTCGTCGCCTTGAGATTCTGGTTGGCGACGCCGCCGGAGACCTGATCGACGATCAGGTCGACACCCTCGCCGCCGGTCGCCTTCAGAACCTGGTCGACCCAGCCGGGATCTGACGAATCAACGGCGAGATCGGCGCCGAATTCCTTCAGGCGTCCGCGGCGGATCGCATCCGTCGAGGATCCGACCACGAGCTTCGCGCCCTTGAATTTGGCGATCTGCATCGCCATCAGCCCGACGCCGGAACTCGCGCCCTGGATCAGGACCGACTGGCCCGGCTGCAACGCGCCATTGGTGACGACCGCGTTGTGCATGGTCGCCAGCGCGACGGGGAGGGTGGCCGCTTCCTCGAAGTTCATGTTCGAAGGGGTGCGAAACAGCCGGCCGTGATCGGCCAGCGTATATTCCGCGAACGCGGCCCCTCCGGAGCCCATGATCTTGTCGCCGACCTTGACGCCCCTGGCATCGGGGCCGAGTTCGGCGACTTCGCCGGCCCATTCCATGCCGAGCACGGTGCCGACGCCGCCGGCGCTGCCATGGACATGGCCCTTTGTCATGCCGAGGTCGGCCCGGTTGAGGCCGCAGGCGCTCACCTTGACCAGCACCTGGGTGCCCTTGGGGGCGGGTTTTGCCACATCGGTGATGGTGGCGCCGTTGGCGCCATAGACATAGGCCTTCATGAAATCATTCCCGGTTGATGAGCAAGGAGCTGGCGATGAGGTGAGGCCGTTCTATTCGGCGGCTTCGCGGCGACCGCCCGCCATCATGCCTTCGAGCCGGCTGCGAATGATGGTTTCCGCCTCGCGGATGATGCGCGACACCAGTTCGCCGCAGGTCGGGATATCGTGGATCAATCCCTGCACCTGTCCCGCCGACCAGATGCCCTCGTCGGCATCGCCCGTCGCATAGACCATCTTGCCGCGCGCGCCGGCCACGAGTTCGCGAACGTCCTCGAATTTCGCGCCTTCCTTCTCCATCGCGACGACCTTGCTGCTGACGGCATTCCTGGCGACGCGCGAGGTGTTGCGCATGGTGCGGAAAATCAATTCGGTCTCGCGCTCGTCATTGGCGACGATGCGTTCCTTGACGAGCTGATGGATCGGGCTCTCTTTGGTGCACATGAAGCGCGTGCCCATGTTGATGCCCTCGGCCCCGAGCGCCAATGCGGCCACGAGGCCGCGGCCGTCGCCAAAGCCGCCCGAGGCGATCATCGGGATCTTCACCTTGTCGGCGGCGACCGGAATCAGGATCAGCCCGGGCGTATCGTCCTCGCCGGGATGGCCGGCGCACTCAAAGCCGTCGATCGAGATTGCATCCACCCCCATACGCTCCGCCGACAGCGCGTGGCGGACGCTGGTGCATTTGTGCACGATGATGACGCCGTGCTTCTTGAACTCGGTGACGTGTTCCTGCGGCTTGTTGCCGGCGGTCTCGACGATCCTGATGCCGCTCTCGATGATGGCCTGGCGGTATTCCGCATAAGGCGGCGGCTTGATCGAGGGAAGAATGGTCAGGTTGACGCCGAACGGCTTGTCGGTCAGGCCGCGGCAGCGCGCGATTTCCTTTGTCAGATCCTCCGGCGTCGGCTGGGTCAGCGCGGTGATGAAACCGAGCGCGCCGGCGTTGGCAACGGCTGCGACCAGTTCGGCCCGGCCGACCCATTGCATGCCGCCCTGCACGATCGGGTGTTCGACGCCGACCAGTTCGGTAAATCGTGTTTTGAGCATTTTTGGCCCTCTGTTCCCCCGGTGCGGACGTGCGCACGCTTCTTCGATGATTTCTGGGAGCAGGATGCCGTCACCCCCCGAAAAAGTCCACGGGGGCGAAGCGGGTCAGGGCAGCGCGGTCATGCAAAACGGGGACTTCTGTTTCCGTATGGCGGACAATTCCCTCGTATGACCCGGCGAGTTTTGCGCGCTTTGCGCGCGCATCGCCGGATCGGCGCAGGTCCCATATCGAGATGCAGATTTTCGCGGGTGCTACCGCAGCAGTGACGAAAAATTCGGCGCAGGCAGGCAACCGGCCGGCAAAAAACCGCAGGTGATCGCGGTGACGAAGCTCTCAGGCGACCGATCGTGCCGCGGCGGTGGCCTCGTCATCGAATGCGCTCGAAATGTCGCGCATGCTGATGACGCCGATCAGGCTGTAATTGTCGATCACGGGCAAATGGCGGATGTGGTGTCTGTTCATCAGGTGACGAACGTGTTCGAGCGTGTCGATCGACTTGCAGGAAACCAGTTGCTGCACCGAGATCAATTGCGAGACCTTCAGGTTGACGCCGGCGGCGCCGTGCTCGGCGATGGCGCGGACGACGTCGCGCTCGGTGAACATGCCGACCGCGGTATTGCCTTCGGTCCGCACGACATCCTTGACCACGAGCGCGCTGATGTTACTGGCGCGCATCAATTGAGCGGCAATGCCGACGGTCTCATTCATTCGCACCGTCGCAACGCGAGCAGTTTTTTTGCGCAGGATGTCTCCGACTTGCATCGCAACCTCCATCAGGTGAGTCAGGCGAGTCTTGGCGTCGATCAAGATTGGTATACATTATGCCAATTGTCAATTTGATCGCGAAAGAAAAGTGGCGATTGGAAAATCAAAGAAATAGGCAGCGCTATTGACCTTTCAGCGATTTAGAGCCCGTTTTCGAAGGCGCACCCGTGGATTTGCAAGCGGACGAAAACACCGCCGTGGTATGCCTGCACCCCACAGTTTTCGCCGCAAAAGCAAAAGGCGCACCGTGGTGCGCCTTTTTTCATGTCCTGGAGATTGTCGCTCGACGCCCGCCGCGGACGTTGTTGCCCTGAACGGCCGGTCACTCGGCCGGGTGGGCTTGTCCGAGCACGCTCTTGTTTTCCGACGCACTGATCGAGATCCGCATCGGTCGCACCACGAACAACGCCATCGCGACGACGATGAAGTTCATGATCGCGGCAACGAAGAACACGGCATGCCAGTTGCCCGTGTACGATTTCAGAATGTTGGCCAGCGGAACGACGAAGGCCGACAGACCCTTGGCGGTATAGAGCAGGCTGGTGTTCGTGGTCGCGTATTTCGGCCCGAACATGTCAGTGCAGGTCGAGGGGAACAGGCTGAAGATCTCGCCCCAGGTAAAGAAGATCAGGGCTGCGCAGATCACGAAGGTCCATGGTGTGGTGCCCGCTGTTCCCAACAGCCAGTAGGCCACGCCGCCGGCGGTGAAGGCGATCGCCATGGTGTATTCGCGGCCGATCTGGTCCGACACCCAACCGAAGAAGGGACGTGCGCCGCCGTTAGCCAGATTGTCGATGATGCCTGCAACGATGAGCGTGGACGCGCCGAACAAAATCACGGTCTGGGCAACGCCATAGTCCTTGGCGATCAGCGCGATCTGCGCGGCCACCATCAAGCCGCTGGCGGAAACCAGCACGAACATGACGTAGAGCAGCCAGAACACCGGCGATGAAAGCATCTGGCCCGGCGTGCTTGATGTCTTCGATTGCAGGACCTTGACGGCGGATCCGCTGGGGACCTCGCCCGGCATCGGCGGGCGAAGGACCCACGCCAGCACGAAGATGATGACACCCTGACCGATCGCAAACCAGAAGAAGGTGTCCGAATATCCGATCGAGGCGATCATGCGCTGGATCGGAATCACGGTGACGGCCGCGCCAGCTCCGAAACCGGCTGCGGTCAGGCCGACGGCGAGACCGCGGCGATCGGGAAACCATTTCACGGCATTGCCGACGCAGGTCGCATAGATGGCTCCCGCGCCGATGCCCGATACCACGGCACCGAGATAGAGCATCCCCAGCGACGCCGCCTTGGCGTTGATGAGCCAGCCCAGAGCAACGAAAACGCCACCGGCGGCGACCATCAGTTTCGGGCCGCGCTGACCGAGCGAGTCGACGATCCATCCTTCAAGCGGGGTAAGCCAGGTTTCCAGCGCCACGAAAATGCTGAATGCGACCTGGATGCCGGCAACGTCCCATGAATTCGCTTTCGCCATCGGGCCGACGAAATAGGTCCAGCCATATTGGAGATTGGCGATCATCGCCATGCAGATGACGCCGATGATAAGTTGCATCCAGCGAAAGCTGTTGGACGGTGCCTGGGTTGGCGCAGTTGCTGTGTTAGCGATCATTGTTTCCTCCGAATGCGCGCTTTTTCGAAACCGATCTGAACGTTCGCCGGCGCTTCATCCCAAAGTCTGGTATATTATATTCCAATCCGCAAGATCGAATTTAGTCTACTCTGCCTCGCATCCTGCCCGGCAAGCGAAAAATTTGGGAGCCAGCATTGCTTTCCCGCGATCGGGCTGATGGACGCAAAAAAAACGCCCATCCCTTGCGGGATGAGCGCCGTTTGCTGCGTCGCGCGAACGAGCTTAGGCCGGTGCCTGGTTACGCAACAGGCACTTACGCGATGGCCTTGGCGATAACTGACCGTCGCCAGGGCTTGAGCACGACGAGGGCGAGCAGCGAAGCCAGGATGTTCGCGCCTGCAGCAATCAGGAAAACCCGGTCCCACGAACCGGAAGACTGCTGCATGTAGTTCGCAACTGGTACCAGCAGGGCTGCGGTGCCTTTCGCCGTATAGAGCAGGCCGGCATTGGTGGTTGCGAATTTCGAGCCGAACGTATCGGTGCAGGTTGACGGGAAGAGCGAGTAGATTTCGCCCCAGGCAAAGAACACCAGTCCCGACAGAACCACGAACCACACCGGATCCTGGCCGAACGTGTAAAGCGCCCAGATGCCCAGGCCTTCGAGGCCGAAGGCGATGAACATGGTGTTCTCGCGGCCGATCTTGTCGGACACCCAGCCGAAGAACGGCCGCGTCAAACCGTTCAGGATGCGATCGATCGTTGCGGCAAAGGTGACGGCGGTCATGGTCATCGCCATCAGCGTGACTGGAACGCTGTCGATCTTCCAGTCGACCGCGATCGGCTTGAGGTTGGCGGTGATCATCAAGCCGCCGGCGCCGACGATCACGAACATGAAATACATCAGCCAGAAGATCGGACTGCGGATCACTTCCGTCGGCTCGTAATCGTGCCGGGTCTGGATCACATTGGCATTCTGCGCGGCGGCGGGAACCTGTCCGGCCTTGGGTGCGAAAAGGAAGAATGCGAGGATGACAATGATGATGCCTTGTCCGAGGCCAAAATAGAGAAACGTGGTCTGGAAGCCGGAATCCTTGATCATCGCCTGGATCGGCGCGACCGTCAGCGCAGATCCCGCGCCGAAACCTGCTGCCGTAATGCCTGCCGCGAGGCCGCGCTTGTCGGGAAACCATTTGAGCGCGTTGCCGACGCAGGTGCCGTATACGGCGCCGGCGCCGATGCCCGCGACGATCATGCCGAGATAGTAGCCGTTGAGCGTGGTTGCCTCGGCATTGATGGCCCAGCCGATGGCGCAGAGGATACCTCCGAACAGAACCACCACGCGGGGACCGTATTTATCGACGAACCAGCCTTCGATCGGAACCAGCCACGTTTCGAACAGAACGAACAGGGTGAAAGCCAGCTGGATCGATGCACGATCCCATCCAAATTTCTTCTGGATGTCGGGGACGAAGAAGGTCCAGCCGTACTGGTAATTGGCGATCATCACCATGGCGGCGACGCCAACGGCAAGCTGTGTCCAGCGATAGGCATCGCTGACTCGGGCCGCGGATGGTGCTGCCCCGTGAACCATGTCGGTCATTTGTTTCCCCACGATACGCTTCTCTGAAATGGCGAGCGTTATCGCGGATCATTCTGGTCGTCGAATATGCCAGAACGCAAGTTTTCCTCCGCGCGTTCGACGTGTTCACTTTGTCGCAGGCAACGTCAACTTGTCGCAGGATCAACTTGTCGCAGGGCCTGGAACCCGCGCTGCAAACGGCCGCGGGATACGGCGGCCTTTGAATCACGAACAGCGTGAACCGCTCGACGGGGGCGCGACATATCGCGGCGGCCCGAACGGCCCGTCCGACAACGTCCACAAAAAAGGCCCCGAGGATCGGGGCCGTTTCTATGCGGCTGGACCGGATGGTCCTAAGCGCGCCTGCGGCGCAGTCCGACGAAAAGGTCAGACGTTGCAGCGCGGAGTGTCGCCGTTGCGGATCGTCGTCTCCGCATAGGCGAGCAACAGGCGGTCGATCGCGGCGAACAGGCGACCGAACGGGGTGCTCGAGGGAGCGAACGGGATGGAAGCGGTCCTGGACATTGGGTTCCCTTTCCTGATGGCGGCCAACTGCGGCGACATCGTCGGAAAGGAAATTATGTATACCAGATACCAGTCGCAACGGCTTTGTTTGCATAGCAGCATTTTTGATATTGCATCGCAATATCAGGTGATTTGAATTTCCTATTGCTCGGCAAAAGCTGAAGAAAAAGGGCCGCCCGAATGGGCGGCCCTCGAATTCTGCCAGAAGGAGGCGCTTACTCGGCGGCCTGCTTGCGCGGCGGGTCGAGCGCGCCGGAGTCGTGGATTTCGGCGACCTGATGATCGCTGAAGCCGAGAACCTGGCGCAGGACTTCGTCGGTGTGCTCACCGAGCAGCGGCGAGCGCAGCACGTCGGACGGGCTGTCCGACAGCTTGATCGGATTGCCGACCGAAAGGTATTTGCCGCGGGTGGGGTGATCGACCTCGACAACGGTGCCGGTGGCGCGCAGCGACTGGTCTTCCGCCAGTTCCTTCATGGACAGGATCGGACCGCAGGGAATGTCGTCCTTGTTGAGGATCTCCATCGCCTCGAACTTGGTCTTGGTCATGGTCCATTGCTCGATGCGCGCGAAGATTTCGTTGAGGCGCGTCAGCCGGGCAGGGGGCTTGGCGTAGTCGGGATGGGTCTTCCAGCCGGGTTCGCCGATCACGTCGCAGATCTTCTCCCAGACCGGCGCCTGGGTGATGAAGTAGAGGTACGCGTTGGGATCGGTCTCCCAGCCCTTGCACTTCAGGATGCGGCCGGGCTGGCCACCGCCGGAATCGTTGCCGGCGCGCGGCACCGCGTCGCCGAACGGAATCCCTTCGCCGTACTGGCTGTATTCCTTCAGCGGACCATGGGCGAGCCGCTGCTGGTCGCGCAGTTTGACGCGCGCCAAATTGAGCACGCCGTCCTGCATCGCGGCGGTGACCTTCTGGCCGCGGCCGGTCTGAGTGCGCTGGTAGAGCGCGGTGACGATGCCGAGCGCCAGATGCAGGCCGGTGCCGCTGTCGCCGATCTGCGCGCCGGTGACCAGTGGCAGTCCATCGCGGAAGCCCGTGGTCGAGGCCGCGCCGCCGGTGCACTGTGCGACGTTCTCATAAACCTTGCAGTCTTCGTAGGGGCCGGGGCCGAAACCCTTGATCGAGGCCACGATCATCTTCGGATTGATGCTCTGGATCGTTTCCCAGGGAAATCCCATGCGGTCGAGCACGCCGGGCCCGAAATTCTCCACCAGCACGTCGCATTTCCTGATCAACTCGGTCAGGACTTCCTTGCCCTTCGGATTCTTGGTGTCCAGCGTGATCGAACGCTTGTTGTGGTTGAGCATGGTGAAATACAGGCTGTCGACATTGGGAACATCCTGCAGCTGACCGCGCGTGATGTCGCCGACGCCGGGGCGCTCGACCTTGATCACGTCGGCGCCGAACCACGCCAGCAACTGGGTGCATGTCGGTCCCGACTGGACGTGGGTGAAATCGAGAATACGAACGCCGTCGAGTGCTTTCATGACTTAGCTTCCTCTTGTCTGTGTGTTACTTCGAAGGCGAGTGCCACGCATTCGAGAGTTTGTTCCTTGAAAGTTATTACGAAGTGGCGCAGCCCCTCGAATAGCTTTGTCGAATGTTGCGAATGCACCCTATTGCGACGCTCCAACTCAGCGATCCAGTCTGAATGGACGACCTCTTGAAACGAATAAAAGTCCAAGCCCCGACCCCAAAGACGATGTCCGTTCAAAGCCTCATCGTTAGGTGATCCAAGATAGAAGGCCCGAACCCTTGAGAATTTTATCTCCGCTTCGCCTCCGCCGGAGTCCGACGAAACGGTGTAGCGAACAAGCGCGCTGCCATCAGATAACTGCGCATCGCATGAATCGACAGAGTCAGGCAACGGCACATCCTGAAGGCTCTGTACCTTGCAATTGTCCGAAATTGGCTGCCCGATCAGCATCGATCATTTCTTCTTCAAAACGCTTTGCGGGTTGAGGTTGCCGATGCGACCGCTCTCGGAGCCGGCCGCCGGGTCGATCACCGCGTTGATGAGCGTCGGCTTGCCCGAATCCATCGCGGCGTTGACGGCGCGCTTCAGTTCATCCGGCGAGGTCGCGTTGACGCCGACACCGCCGAAGGCTTCCATCATCTTGTCGTAGCGCGAGCCCTTCACGAACACCGTCGTCGCCGGATCCGCACCGGCCGCATTGACGTCGGTGCCGCGATAGATGCCGTTGTTGTTGAAGATGACGATGCAGATCGGCAGGTTGTAGCGGCAGATGGTCTCGACCTCCATCCCCGAAAACCCGAACGCGCTGTCGCCCTCGACGGCCAGCACCGGCTTGCCGGTCTCGACGGCCGCGGCGATCGCCGTGCCCATGCCGATGCCCATCACGCCCCAGGTGCCGACGTCGAGCCGCTTGCGCGGCTGGTGCATGTCGATGACGCCGCGCGCGAGATCGAGCGTGTTGGCGCCTTCGTTGACCAGGATGGCGTCGGGCCGTTCCTTGATGATCGTGCGGAGAACGCCGAGCGCGCCGTGATAATCCATCGGCGAGTTGTTGTTCATCAGGCGGGGCGCCATCTTCGCCACGTTGTCGTCGCGCTTGGTCTTGACGGAAGTGAGCCAGTCCGCCGGCGGCGCCGGCCAGCTGCCGCCCATGGCCTCGAGCAGGGCAGTGACGCAGGAGCCGATGTCGCCGACCAGGGGAGCTGCGATCTCGACATTGGAGTCCATTTCCCTGGGCTCGATGTCGACCTGGATGAATTTCTTAGGCTGATCGCCCCACGTCTTGCCCTTGCCGTGCGACAGCAGCCAGTTGAGGCGGGCGCCGATCAGCATCACGACGTCGGCATCCTTCAGCACGGTCGAGCGCGCCGCGCCCGCGCATTGCGGATGCAGATCAGGCAGCAGGCCCTTGGCCATGCTCATGGGGAGGAAAGGCGCGCCGCTCTTCTCGACGAAGCTCTTGATCGCGTCGTCGGCCTGCGCGTAGGCCGCGCCCTTGCCGAGAATGATCAGCGGGCGTTTCGCGCTTTTCAGCACATCGAGCGCGCGCTTGACCGCGCTCGCGGCGGGAATCTGCGCCGGCGCCGCGTCGATCACCTTGACCAGCGACTTCTTGCCGGCCTCGGCGTTGATCACCTGGCCGAACAGCTTCGCAGGCAGGTCGAGGTAGACGCCGCCGGGACGCCCCGAAACGGCGGCGCGGATGGCGCGGGCGAAAGCGATACCGATGTCGGCGGCATGCAGCACGCGGAAGGCCGCCTTGCACAGCGGCTTTGCGATCGCGAGCTGATCCATCTCCTCATAGTCGCCCTGCTGGAGGTCGACGATCTCGCGCTCGGAGGAGCCGGAGACCAGGATCATCGGGAAACAGTTGGTGGTGGCGTGGGCAAGCGCGGTCAGGCCGTTGAGGAAACCGGGCGCCGAGACGGTGAGGCAGATTCCGGGCTTCTTGGTCAGGAAACCGGCGATGGCTGCCGCGTAGCCGGCGTTCTGCTCGTGGCGGAACGACAGCACGCGGATGCCTTCGGCCTGCATCATGCGGCCGAGGTCGGTAATCGGGATACCCGGCACGCCGTAGACCGTGTTGATCCCGTTGAGCTTGAGCGCATCGATGACGAGATGAAAGCCATCCGTCAGTTCCTGTGGGGCGTCCATCGCCTCGGTCTTGGTCGCGGGGTTCAGCATCGGCGTGGTCTCCCTGATCGTTTCTTGGCAAGACGAGTTCGTCGTCTTTGGTCCCTGCCGAAAGGGCAGGGCTGTCGCGGTTAAAACAGTTCCTGCCCGTGGGCTTCCACGTAGGCGGCAAGGCCCAGCGTGTGATCGCGCGCGCGCTTTTCCGCGAGTTCGGTGTCGCGCTCCTCGAGCGCCTCGATGATGGCCAGATGCTCGGGCAGCGACACCGCGGTGCGGTCCTGCCGTCCGATGGTCAATTGCCGGTAGCCGCGCACATGCAGCAGGATGTCGTTGGTCATGTCGACCAGCACCGGCGACTCGCTGAGCGAGATCAGGGCCTGGTGAAAGGCGATATTGGCCCTAGAATATTCCTCGACGTGATCCTGCGGCAGCCGATCCTTGCCGAAATTCTTGAAGAAGTCGCGCAGCGCCGAGATATCCTTCTTGCGAGCGGTGGTCGTGATCAGCCGCGCCGCCATGCTCTCGAGTGCGGCCCAGGCCCTGATCATGTCGACGATCTCGGTCTTGGTGCGGCGCACGACGATGATGCCGCGGCGTGGCACGGTCTTGACGAAACCGTCCTGCTCCAGCATCGCGATCGCTTCGCGGATCGGGGTGCGGCTGACGCCGAGGCGCTCCGACAGCGCGCGCTCGTCGAGCATGACTGGCTCCGGCGTCGCGTAGATGTCCATCTTGAGGATGGCTTCCTTCAAGGCTTCATAAGCCTTGTTCTTGAAGCTCGTCTCCGGGGCAATTCGGACGATTGCGATTTCTGCCTCGGCCATGATGGGCGGCGCCTTGGTTTGTTTCCGTAGGTTCACGACTGATCTCCTCCGTGGGAGACGTCTTTGTAGCAGAACAATAGCCGGATTATTTTTGGCATACCAAATGCCAGAATGTCAAGTTAGCCATGTTTTCAGCACTTCCAGCAATTACAGCGCCTTGACAAGTTCGTTTCTGGCATACCAAATGCCATACCGAAACCATCAGCGGTCGCAATGAACGTTGCGGCAGGCGCGGAACCGCGTTTGCCACTGCGGGGGAACACCGATTGATTGCGCAGGTCAACGCGGTCTGATGCCGCGTATGTCGCCGCGATTAAAAGAGACTTCAAGGAGGAAGCCAATGTCGAATTCCAAAGATGCGGTCCGCAAGATCCTCGATTCCGTCAAGGCGGCCAAGCGAACGAGCCTGACGGCGCCCGAAGGCAAGCTGGTGTGCGACGCCTACGGCATTCCGGTGCCGAAGGAGGGCGTGGCGAAATCGGCGGCCGAGGCGGCCAAGATCGCGACCGACATGGGCTTCCCGGTGGTGATGAAGATCGTCTCGCCGGACATCCTTCACAAGACCGAAGCGGGTGGCGTGATGGTGGGCGTGAAGACCGCCGCCGAGGTCGAAAAGAATTATGCGACCATTCTGGCCAACGCCAAGAAGTACAAGGCCGACGCGAAGATCGAAGGCATCCAGGTCCAGCAGATGCTGGCCGGCGGCACCGAGGTCATCATCGGCTCCATCACCGACGGCTCGTTCGGCAAGCTCGTTGCCTTCGGCCTCGGCGGCGTGCTGGTCGAGATCCTGAAGGACGTCACCTTCCGTCTGGCTCCCGCCACCAAGGACGACGCCCTGTCGATGCTCGACGGCATCCAGGCCCATGACATGCTCAAGGGCGTGCGCGGCGGCGACCCGGTCAGCCGCGACGCGCTGGCCGATATCATCGTCAAGGTATCGCAGCTCGTCAGCGACTTCCCCGAAATCGTCGAGCTCGATCTCAACCCGGTCTTCGCCACCAAGAAGGACGCCACCGCCGCCGACGTGCGCATCGTCGTCGACTTCGACTACAAGCCGCGCCCGGCGCCGCGTCCAACCGCGGAAATCGTCACCGCGATGAACCGCATCATGCAGCCGAAGGCGGTCGCTGTGATCGGCGCCTCCGCCGAAGACGGCAAGATCGGCAACTCCGTGATGAAGAACCTGATCAACGGCGGCTACAAGGGCGATATCTATCCGATCCACCCCAAGGCCCCCGAGATCCTCGGCTACAAGGCCTACAAGAGCGTCAAGGATGTGCCGGGCGTGATCGATACCGCGGTGTTCGCGATCCCCGCAAAATTCGTCGCCGGCGCGCTGGTCGAGTGCGGCGAGAAGAAGATTCCCGGCGCTGTCCTCATTCCCTCGGGCTTTGCCGAAGCCGGCGCGCCGGAACTGCAGGCCGAAATCGTCGAGATCGGCAAGAAGTACGACGTGCGCCTGATGGGGCCGAACATCTACGGCTTCTACTACACCCCCGCCAATCTCTGCGCGACCTTCTGCACCGCCTACGACGTCAAGGGCCACGCGGCGCTGTCGTCGCAGTCCGGCGGCATCGGCATGGCAATCATCGGCTTCTCGCGCTCGGCCAAGATGGGCGTTTCCGCGATCGTCGGCCTCGGCAACAAGTCCGATATCGACGAGGACGATCTGCTCGCCTTCTTCGAGCAGGACCCGAACACGACCATCATCGCGCAGCATTGCGAGGACCTCAAGGACGGCCGGGCGTTCGCGGAAGCCGCCAAGCGCGTCTCGAAGAAGAAGCCGGTGGTGGTGCTCAAGGCGGGCCGCACCTCGGCCGGCGCCAAGGCGGCCTCGTCGCATACCGGCGCACTCGCCGGCAACGACAAGATCTACGAGGATGTGCTCAAGCAGTCCGGCGTGATCCGCGCCCGGTCTTTAAGGCAATTGCTCGAATTCGCGCGCGGCATCCCGGTGCTGCCGACCCCGAAGGGGGAGAACGTGCTGATCATCACCGGCGCGGGCGGCTCGGGCGTGCTGTTGTCCGACTCGGTGGTCGATAACGGCCTGTCGCTGATGGCGATGCCGCCGGACCTTGATGCGGCGTTCCGCAAGTTCATCCCGCCGTTTGGCGCCGCCGGCAACCCGGTCGACATCACCGGTGGCGAGCCGCCGATCACCTACGTCAACACCGTCAAGCTCGGCCTGTCGGACGATCGCATCCACTCCTTGATCCTCGGCTACTGGCACACCATCGTCACGCCACCGATGGTGTTCGCCCGCAACATGGTCGAGGTGAAGAAGGAGATGGAGGCGAAGGGTTTCGTGAAGCCGATCGTCGCCTCGCTCGCCGGCGACGTCGAAGTCGAGGAAGCCGCCGAATATCTCTACCAGAACGGCATCCCGGCCTATGCCTACTCGACCGAATTGCCGGTCGAAGTGCTCGGCGCCAAGTACAAATGGGCGCGCGGCGCGGGGCTGCTGTAAAAACCAACTCCAGTCATTCCGGGGCGACGCGGTAGCGTCGAACCCGGAATTCGAGATTCCGGGCCCACGCGAAGGCGCGTGTCCCGGAATGACGGGCCGCGTTGGAAGTCCCGTCGCGAACCTCACATCGCCTGGCGCACGCCCATGCCGAGCATGAAGCGTTCGCGGATCTGCACGGGATCCCTGCGGGTGGCGCCGACGCCCGGCTTGTCGTCGATGCGCACGCCGATCAGGGTCGGCTCGGACGCAGACAACGATTGCTCGACCAGCCGCTCGAAATCCTGTTCGTCGGCGGCCCAGGCGCTGTTCGAAAGACCGCAGCCGATCGCCACCGCCACGAGGTCGGTGGTTGCTGCGGCCGGCGTCGGCTGTGCGCCGGTGATCTGGTAGACGCCGTTGTCCATCACGACCATGGTCAGGTTCTTCGGCTTCAGCGTCGCGATGGTGGCAAGACACCCCATCTGCATCAACAGCGAGCCGTCGCCTTCGAGAGCGAAGACACGGCGTTCCGGTTGGGCCAGCGCGACGCCGAGCGCGATCGGGAAGGCCAGCCCCATGCTGCCCAGCATGTAGAAATTCTGCGGGCGGTGGCCGGCGCCCCACAGGTCGAAATTGGTGTTGCCGATGCCGCCGATCACGGCCTCTTCGTTCTGAAGCTTCGCGACCAGCCGCGAGGTCAGGTCGGACCGGTTCATGATCTTGGTGTTGCGGGCGGGAATGCTGGCTGCGGTGTTCATGGCTGCGCTCACTTGTCGAACACTTTGCCGCCGGTCAGAAGCGGCGACAGGATCAGCGCCACCGGCGCCTGCGTGGTGACGGCCTGCTTGATCGAGCGGTCGACGATGAACTCGAATTCGTCGAGCCGGGTGCAGGTGTGATGTTCCATCGCCAGCGAGTTCGAGCACCGGCCGCATCGTGCGGCAGACCAGCGACTGGCCGTAATTGAATTCGCCGAGCGTGCCGCGTTCGGACACGAACATGATCAGCGGGATCTGATAGGGGACCGCCAGCGAGGCCAGCACATTGGCGAGCGTCGCAAAGCCCGACGTTTGCATGAGGACGGCGCCCTTCATGCCGGCCATCCACGCGCCGGAGACGATGCCAACGGCTTCTTCCTCGCGCGCGGTGGGGAAGCAGGTGAAGAATGGATCGGCGTGAATGTTCTTGATCAGCGTGGTCAGCACGCGGTCGGGCACGTAGGGCACCAGCCGGATGTCGTTGCGCTTGAGGGTTTGCAGCACCACCTCATGCCAGCTCTTCTGCTGGGAGGTGTGGGACGTGGCCTGTTCAGCGGCAACCGCCATAAAATTCTCCCTTGCTGCGCGACGATTTTCGCTTGCGATATGATCGCGGCCGTCACCTCATTAAGCGGCTGAAACTTGACGCGATCCCCGGGATTGTCAACATGTCCGGACGTAGCCGTGACCTGCGCCCGATGGCGATGCCATTCGTAGGGGCGGCATGCGATAAAAGAAGCAACAAGAAATCGGGAGGGAGCCTTGAACAGGTGGTTCCGGATAGCGGTCGCGGCGATGGCGACGATTGGCGTGGGGGGAATGGCGTCGGCGCAATCGCCGTTTCCCTCTAAACCCGTGCATTTATTCGTGCCCTATGCCGCCGGTGGCGCTGTCGACATTCTCGCCCGCACGCTGGGTGATGTGGTCTCCAGGCAATGGGGCCAGGGCGTCGTGGTCGAAAACCGTCCCGGTGCCGGCGGGGTCGTTGCTTCGCAGGCGCTCGCGGCATCCCCGCCCGACGGCTACACCCTGATCGTCGTCGCCAGCGGCCACGCCACCAATCCGTTCCTGTACGAGAAACTGCCCTACGACACATTCAAGGATTTCACGCCGATTACGCTGTTGGCGTCTTCGCCGAACATCCTCCTGGTGAAGGCCCACTCTCCGTTCAAGACGCTGGCCGATGTGATTGCGCAGGCAAACGAAAAACCCGGGAGCCTGACGTACGGCCATGCCGGCAACGGAACATCGACGCATCTCGCCGGCGAACTCCTGAAGAGCCTGGCCGGGATCGACATCGGCGCCATCCCCTACAAGGGTGGCCTGCCGGCGATCAACGATCTCCTGGGAGGCCAAATTACGATGTCCTTCAACAACGGACCGGAATCGGTAGGCCAGATTTCCGCCGGCGCCGTTCGTGCGCTGGCGGTGACGACCGCCAGACGGGCGTCGTTTCTGCCCGACGTTCCCAGCATGTCCGAGACCCTGCCGAGCTATGACACCGAGGTGTGGTGGGGTCTGCTCGGACCGGCCGGCATGCCGCCCGATCTGGTCGCAAAGCTGTCGCACGATTTTGTCGCGGCGTTGAATACCGATGCCGTCGTGCAGCGCCTGAACAAGCTCGGCGCTTCCCCGATCGGAAGTTCGCCTGGGGAATTCGACGCCAAGATTCATGCCGATTACGGCAAATGGGGACCGATCATCAAGGCGGCCGGCCTGAAGGCCGAATGAACCAGATGATTCCTGCCTGTCTGCCGCCGCGCGACGTCAGCCGGCCGAAAGTCCCGCCGCCGGCCGACGCCTGCGATACGCATGCCCATGTGTTCGGGCCCGCGTCGCGCTTCCCCTATGCGAACGATCGCAGCTACACGCCGCCGGATGCGCCGCTGGAGAAGTATCTGGGCATGCTCGATCGAATAGGCTTTGCGCGCGGCGTGCTGGTGCAGGGCAGCGCCCACGGCCGCGACAATTCGGCGATGCTGGACGCGTTGACCCAGCGGCCGGATCGCTTGCGCGGCGTCGCGGTAGCCGATGCCGATGTCTCGCCGGCGGTCTTGCGCGAATGGCATCGGATCGGCGTCCGCGGCCTGCGCTTCAATCATTTCTTTCGCGACGGACAATTGCACTATCGCGGCGGCGTGCCGTTAAAGGCGGCCGGGACGCTGGCGCCTGTGATGGCCGAACTCGGATGGCATCTTCAGCTCTGGATCGACGTGAAGGATCTGCCGGAGACGATACCGGTGCTGAAAGCATTGGATCTACCCGTCGTGATCGATCACATGGGCCGCACCGACGCGCGTGCCGGCACCGGCACGGCGGGTTTCCAGAGCCTGTTGCGCGCGGTCGGCGAGGGCTGGTGCTGGGCGAAATTGTCCGGCGCCCATCGCCTCAGCCGCAACGCGCCTGATTATCCCGATGCGCGGCCGTTTCACGAGGCGCTGGTGCGGGCCAACCCGGAACGGCTGGTTTGGGGCGGCGACTGGCCGCATCCGCGCGTCGAGGGCGAAATGCCCGATGCCGGGCACCTGTTCGAGTTGTTCCAGACGTGGACGCCGGACATGCCGACGCAGCACCGCATCCTCGTGACCAATCCCGCAAAGCTCTATGGTTTTTCGAACTGAAAGTTCCGCAACGATGTCCGTCAACAACAAGCGCGTGTTCTACGTCAAATACCTGGCGAACCAGATCTATGCCGACATCCTCAAGGCGCGGCCCGACGTGCGGCTCGACCGGCTGGAGAACGAAAGCCCCGAAGCAGTCTCGGCGCCGATCCTTTCCGCCGCGCACGCCTATCAGATCGGGGCTGCGCGCGACGAACTGGCTCCACACTTTCACGTCCATGCCGACCTCTTGCGGCGCGCGCCGAACCTGTTGATCGTCTCGAGCAACGGCGCCGGCTACGATCCCGTCGATGTCGAGGCCTGCACCGCGGCGGGCGTGCTGGTGGTCAATCAGTCCGGCGGCAACGCGCATTCGGTGGCCGAGCACGCGCTGGGGATGCTGCTGACGTTGTCCAAGCGCATCATTCAAGCCGACCGCGCGCTGCGGCGGCAGGCTAATGTGGACCGTAACGCCCTGATGGGCACGGAAGCGCAGGGCAAGACCATTGGAATCGTCGGGCTCGGCAACGTCGGCCGCCGCATCGCAGCCCTTTGCCGCGGCCTGCTGGGCATGAACGTTTTGGCCTACGATCCCTATCTCTCGGCAACCGAGATGGCCGAACGCGGTGGCGAGAAGGTCGCGCTGGACGATCTGCTGCGTCGTTCCGACTACGTCTCGATCTCCTGTCCGCTGACCAAAGAGAGCCGCGGCATGATCGGCGCGCGCGAATTCGCAATGATGCAGCCGCATGCCTATTTCATCACCACCGCGCGGGGGTTCATCCACGACGAGGCGGCGTTGGCCGAGGCGCTGGGCAGCAAGCGCATCGCCGGCGCAGGCCTCGACGTCTGGGCCAAGGAGCCGCCGCCGCCGGACCATCCCTTGCTGCAGTTCGACAACGTGCTGGCCAGCCCGCATACGGCGGGCGTCACAAAAGAAGCGCGCGAGAACATGGGCCGGATCGCGGCCGAGCAGATGCTCGATGCGCTCGACGGCAAGCGGCCACCGCGCATCATCAACCCCGAAGTCTGGGGCGATTACGCCAGACGCTTCGAGCGGACGTTCGGATTTGCGCCGGGATAGCTGCTCACGCGGACCGGCATCGCCCAGGTAGAAGCAGAGCGCCGGCGAGCACGTGGCTCGCCGGCGTCGCTCGTTTCACGGCCCGTATTTGGGGGCCGGCGTCTGGTTGAAGTCGTTCTCGTCGGTGACGCAGGTGAAATTCGCCGCGATGCTGGTGCTGCCGCTCCCATTGTACTTCGCGACCTTGGGGAACACGCAGAGCGGCCGGGTCATCTGAACCGCGGGCGGCGTGTCGTTGACGAACTTGGTGGCGACGATCGTCTCCGGCGCCACGCCGTTCTCGACCCAGTTGACGAGCGGGGTGATCGCATCGAACGTGTTGGGGCCGGGCCCGCCCGCACAGTGGAACATCCCGGGCACCATGAACAGCCGGGCGTAGCTCTGGGTCCGCCCCAGCGCCGGATTGCCAGCGAAGCTTGCCTGCTGGAATCCGTGGCCGTCGTTTCCTACCAGCGCATTGAAGTAGTTGATGCTGCTCTGCGATGGGATGAGCGGATCGGCCCAGCCATGATACATCAGGAGCTTGCCGCCGTGCCCCCGGAAGTCGCCGAGATCGGTGCTGTTCGCGTTCAGCACCGCGGCAAGCTGGTCATCGACCTTGTCGACGTCGCGGTGGAAGTCGAAATTGGCGAAATTGACCTGGCTCGCCGGATAACCGAAGCTCGGCCCGAACACCCAGTAGAACAGGCCGTCGAACGCCGGCTCGGGAAGCCGTTCCGAGAATGCCAGGCCGAGCGCGGTGATCTCGTCGGTTTCATTGCCGCGTTCGGAGCCGGGATTGATGAGCTGCCGGTTCACCGGATCGATCGTGCCGGCATAGTAATTCTGGATTGTCGTGACCTGTTCTGACGTCAGGCATGCAGGGGGCAGGGTGCCGCCGGTGCACTGCAGCACCTTCGGGTCGAAACGACAGTCCCGCGGATCGGTCAGGAACTGGTCGGTACTGGCGCCACCGTCCTGGCCGACGCACTGCTTCAGCACAGCCTTGTTGATCAGCGTCATCTGGCCGGGCTGGATGAAGCGGCCCGGGCTCGCGTGGGTGTTTTGCCACGCCGAAAGCCCCGCCATGTGCAGGTGCGTGCGGTTGAACGCCGGTGCGCCCGCCAGGATGCCATCGTAGTCGTCGGGGAAGCGCTGCGCTTCCATCAAGGCGTTCTGGCCGCCGGTGGAGCATCCGGCGAAGTAGGCCCTGTGGGCCTTTTGCCCATAGAACGCGCTGCCGATTTCCTTGCCATGCACGGTCATCAGGTGGATCGCCCGGAAGCCGAAATCCTTGATCCGCTCGGGATGTCCGAACAAGCCCGTCGACGGCGCCGACGGGTCGCCGAACGCAATCGCCAGCGGATTGCCCATGTTGCCGTTTGAACCGCAGTAGAGCGGGCTGCATCCCGATGTTCCGGTGCCGAGATCGCTGTTGGTCGCGGCAAAGCCGGCGCTGATTCCGGCGGCGAGCTCGCTGTAGGTGATCACGCCCTGGAAGCCGCCGCCGCCAGTGCCAAGGAATCGGCCGTTCCACCCGCTCTCGGGCAGCCAGACCTCGATCTTGATGGTGGAATCCGAACTGGGAGTCAGGGTCGCGGTGACCCGGCAGAAGGGCGGAAGCCCGGTGATCGGGCTCGAACCGGGCGGGACGAAGACACCGGTGGTGTTGTCCGTCGCCGACGTGATCGTCGCGTGCTGGAGTTGCAAGGATTGGAGATTGGTGCACGGCGTCGCCTTTGCGGGCGTGCCGCCGAGCGCGACAAAGGCAAACAGGCCCAAGGCCGCGCCGACGAGATAGGATCGATGACGCATCACTCTGTCCTCCCTCATTATTGATTGATTGTCGTTTTGTGGGACCGACACGATAACCGATCAATATGACACCCGCAATGTTGCGTGCGCTGCACGCAAGGCTCAACTCCAGAGTGATTCCAAAAAAAAGACCATGAGGATTGCCAGTGCGTGCCGCAGGCCGTCGGCGACGGGCCGGCGCATTCGGAATTCTCGCGGAGAAGATTTTGGCCGTCGTGGGCGCTGTCACAGCAATGGATCACTGCCAAATCCGCCTTCAGCGATGGATGCGTTGCTATTTTCGCGGGCGTATCGACACGTTAGCCGGGCAGACCCATTCTCTAATCGGCGCGCCATTCGTGAAGCCGTTGCGCTGGCGCGGAAGAGGTATGGAAGATGCGACAACTGCGTGCATTGCTGCGTAACGCACCGACCCGGCTTCGACGCCGTATGGCGGAGATCGTCGCTATCGCGGCAGCCAGCCTGCCGGCCGCCGGCGCTTAGGCCACTCCGACCCCCAATCCGAGATCACTGGGCGAGTGCGGCCGCCGCGGCCTGCGCGTCCGGAACCACGTCATGATCATAGAGCCGCTTGCGGAAGGCGGCGTGCGCGGTGATTTCGGCGTCCCTGACCCCCAAATCGGAATAGGCGGAATCATAGCGCAGTCCGTTCTCGCGCGCGCCGCGCTGGACCTGCGCCACGCGTTCCCGGCGCAACTGCTCGTAGGCGAGCAGGGCGGAAGGCGCGGTGGCCCGGTCCGCGCGCGCCAGAATGGTTGCGAGCGCAATGCCGTCCTCGATCGATTGATTGGCGCCCTGTCCGAGGTGCGGCAGCATCGGATGCGCGGCGTCGCCGAGCAGGCTGAGCCTTTGCCTGGTCCAGACCGGCAGCGGTTCGCGATCGTAGAGCGCCCAGCGGAACGTCATTGTAACTTCCTGCAACAGATGGGCGATGCGCGGATCCCATCCCGCGAAAGCCTGCCGCAGCACCTCGGGGTCGCCGGGCGCCGACCAGGATTCCTTCATCTCCTCGTCGGTCGGCACGAAGCCGACATAGTTGATCAGTCTGCCGGCGCGCACCGGGAAGGCCAGGAAATGCCGGCCCTTGCCGAGCCACATCTGCCAGCGGTCCGTCGGCCAGTCCGGAACCCGCTCGTGCGCCACCAGGCCCCGGTAGGCGACCGATCCCGAGAACACCGGCTGCGACGCCGCGAATACATGAGGCCGAAGCTCCGAGTGGATGCCGTCGGCGGCGATGACGATGTCGGCCTCGACTGGGGCGCCGTTCGAAAACGATACCCGGGCGCGGTTGCCGTCCTGATCGAAACCCGTTGCGCGATGCCCGGTATGAATGGTGTCGGGGGGCAGGGCGGCCGCCAGCATCTCGACCAGATCGGCGCGGTGCATTCCGAATGTCGCGTTCCACCCTGCGGAGTCCGTGACCTGGACCGGCGCGATCGGCGCTCCGTCGTGGCGGAAATAGTGGGAAGCGGGGCCGACGCGCGCTCCCCACTTTTCGACAGCTGGTTCAAGTCCGATCCGCTGCAGATGCCGCACGCTGTTGGGGGTGAGAAACACGCCGGCGCCGACTTCACCGATCGCGGGCGCCTGCTCGTAGACCGTCACGCTCAGGCCCTGTGCGCGCAGCGCATTGGCCGCGAACAGGCCGCCTATACCGCCTCCCACGATCACGACGTCCAGACGGGACTGCACCATTGAATTCCCTTGTCACGAGCGGCAGAAAAAAGCGGTTGCGCGGTTGTACTGTCACACAGACCGAGGCATTTTGCCATCAAGCACGGTCAAACCGTGGAAAGTTCGGGGAAGGAATTTCATGTCCGGCGCGTACACCCGGTTTTTTATCTTGGTCGGCCGAACGATGGCCGCATTGGCGCTCTTGTTCGTCCTGTCCGCGCCGTCGGCCACACCGGCACGCGCCGAAGATTATCCCGACCGGCCGGTCAAGATCATCGTGCCGTTCGCGGCCGGCGGCACCGCCGACGCCGTGCCGCGGCTGGTCGCCGACTGGCTGTCGCGCAAATGGGGCCAGCCGGTGATCATCGAGAACCGCACGGGTGCTGCGGGAAACATCGGCGCCGAATTCGTCTATCACGCGGCCCCCGACGGCTACACGCTGCTGTCGTCCCCGCCGCCGCCGCTGGTGATCAACCAGAATCTCTATCCGCAACTCGGCTTCGAGCCCGCGAAATTCGAGCCGATCATCGTGATGGCCCATGTGCCGAATGCACTGTTCGTCAATCCAACGAAGATCAAGGCCTCGAGCGTGCCCGAACTCATCGAATATCTGCGGAAGAACCCCGATCAGGTCACGGCGGCCACCCAGGGCAACGGCACGACTTCCCACCTGACGGCGGAACTTTTCCAGGTGATGGCCAAGGTGAAGATGCGTTCGATCCCCTATCGGGGGTCGGCGCCCGCGCTGCAGGGCCTGCTCGCCGGCGACGTCGACCTGATGTTCGACAATCTCGGTGTTTCCCTGCCGCTCGCCCAGGCGGGCAATCTCAAGCTGCTCGCTGTCGCCTCGAGTCAGCGCCTGCCGTCGCTTCCCGATGTGCCGACGATCGCGGAGACCCTGCCGGGCTTCGAGGCCGTCGCCTGGTATGCGATCGTAGCACCCCCGGCTACGCCGAAAAACATCACCGAAAAGATCAACGCCGATGTCAACGAGGCGCTGCGCCAGCCGGAACTCCAGGACCGCCTGAAGAAATTGTCGGCGGAGACCTTTGGCGGCTCTGCGGGCAGGGCCGCCGCCTACATGCGGCAGGAGGTCGATCGGTGGGGTAGCGTGATCAAGGCGGCGGATATCAAGTTGCAATGAGCCGGGCGGGGTTCCCGCGTCGGCATGTTTCAGAGCGAAGACGGCGGCAATTGCTCAGCTTTTGATATCGCTCAAACCCCCTTTCCGTGCCATGAATTAGAGGGGGATCTGTCGGGGCGCTATCCACACCGCTGGAGGAGTTCCATGTCGCGATATGTCGTTCGGTTCCTGAAGGACGTGCTAGGCGAGAACGGTCGTGAGATCGAAGTCTGCCAGGGCACGCTGGAAGTCGACGCTTCAAGCGAAGGCCATGCTACCGAACTCGCCAAGCAGAAATTCTGCGAGGCGCAGGCACTCCGGGATTGGTCGCTGCACGCCGACCGGATTCATGTCAGGGTCGCCGATTTTCCTTCCTGAAGATGGGACGGGTTGGTCCGCCCGCGCATTCCGGCATGCGGACGCGATCCCCTTGTCACTGCAGCGGGCAGTTGAGCATCCACTGCACACCGAACCGGTCGGTGAACTTTCCGTACCAGGCGCCCCATGGCTGGACGGCGAGGGCGGTCGTCACGCTTCCTCCGCGCGACATGCGCTCAAACAGCAAATTTGTTTGCTCGCGATCCCCGATCATCAGGATATGTGCCGAGCCTCTCATGGGTTCGGCGTCGTCATTGTCGGAGGCATAAAACAGAACGCCCGGACCTTCGAACTTCGCGTGCATGACCTTGCCGCGCATGGCCTCGTTCCCCACGGGCATTCCGTCGTCGCCGTAGCGCCGGATTTCCACAACCTGGCCCAAACCACAACTCGCATAGAAGGCGAGCGCTGCTTCGCATGTCGTGGTGAAAAAGAGATAGTTGGAGAGCTGCATCGTCATTGTCTTTCCACTCCGTGCATGCCGGGTTTCTGGCCGTGCGGTGTGGCCGCACGGCCAGAGAGGCCGCCTCGGTCTCTATCCGGCCTTGGCGACTTCCGCGCCGATTTCGGCGTTGGTCATGGCCTTGCCGTTGAAGTTCCAGGCGCCGTCGACGGCGTGAACGACATTGATGAAGATCCGGTCTCGGGGCTGCCGTCCGCCGGACATCTCATGGATGATGCTGGTCGCCTCCTCGAAATAACCTTCCTGGGTCTTGCGATCGGTGAAGGCGAAGGACGGCACTTTCCATTCGATGAACGCGACCGGTGTCTCGTCCATCCCGGTGAACGTATGGTCCTTGCTGACGACATGGATGGAGCCGACAACGTTGGACGTCATGAGCTTGTTGCCGGTGAGGCCGTGCCATTTGAGCATGGCCTCGGACAATCGCCGGTAGGCGGCCTTCTCCTGGCCTTTTGGCAGGACACCTTCGGTCAGCGTGAGGGTCAGCGGCATGACAGTCTCCTTCGGTGCGGGGGTGAGGGTCGCGCGGCCGCAACTTGCCCGCGGCAGGGCCAGCATGATATAACGATCGCAATATCATCTTTAAAATAACGATCGTTATTGAGTCAAGCCATAAAAATAACGATCGTGATTCAATGAGAGGGCGGCATGCGATACGGACCCGATCACAAGGGCGCGGCACGGACCCGGATTCTCGATGCGGCGGGGCGTGGATTTCGGCGTCTTGGCTTCGGCGGCATCGGCGTCGACGGCCTGGCGAAGGAGGCCGGCGTCACGTCCGGTGCATTCTACGGGCATTTCCCGTCCAAGGCGGAGGCCTTCAAGGCCGCAGCCGTCGCCGGTCTGGTGCAACTGCGCGAAGCTATCGAAGCCTTGCAAGCCAGCGAGGGCGAGGCGTGGCTGGAAAAATTCGTCGATTTCTACCTGAGCGTCAGGCGCACCTGCGATCTCGGTGAGAGCTGCGCGCTGCAGAGTCTGACGCCTGAGGTGGCGCGTGCCGACCGTCAGACCAAGGCCGCCTACGAGAGCGAACTGGTCAGGGTGGTCGAGGCTGTCGCGGGAGGATTGCCGAACGCGACCCTGGCCGCGCGGCGCAAGGCGGCATGGGCCATTCTGTCTGTTCTTTCAGGCGGCGTTTCCATCGCACGCTCGGCGGCGGACCCCAAAATTGGGGCGCAGATCGCAGCAGGCGTCAAGAATGCCGTCCTCACATTGACGGACAACCCCTAGATCAAGGCGCGTGCGATCGGCGCTCAGGCAGCTATCAGGCCGCCTTGCCGTCCTCGACCGGTGTGCACGACAGGCCCAGGCTTTCGGCCACGGCCTTGTTGGTGATGCGGCCACGGTGGATATTCAGACCCGCCCGCAGATGGGGATCCCGCGTTACCGCGGCGAGGCCATCCCTCGCGATCGCCAGGCCGAACGGCAGCGTCGCATTGTTCAGCGCATGGCTCGAGGTGAGGGGAACCGCGCCGGGCATGTTCGCCACGCAGTAATGGATGATCCCCTCGACTTCGTAAGTGGGGTCGGCATGCGTGGTCGGATGCGAGGTCTCGAAGCAACCGCCCTGATCGATCGCGACGTCGACCAGTACCGCGCCCTTCTGCATCGACTTCAGCATCTCGCGGGTGACGAGCTTCGGCGCGCTGGCGCCGGGAACGAGCACCGCGCCGATCACGGCATCGGCGGCGAATACCTCGTGCTCGAGGGCCTCCGACGTCGAGAACCGCGTTCGCGCGCGGCCCTGGAACAGTTCGTCGAGTTCGCGTAGCCGCGGGATCGAGCGGTCGAGGATAGTCACTTCGGCGCCGAGGCCGACTGCCATCCGTGCCGCATGGGTGCCGACGACCCCGCCGCCGAGCACCACGACCCGCGCGGGCACCACGCCCGGCACGCCGCCGAGCAGAATGCCGCGTCCGCCGGCGCTCTTCTTCAAGGCCGAACCTGCGGCTTCGATGGAAAGTCTGCCGGCGACTTCGCTCATGGGAGCAAGCAGGGGCAGGCCGCCTTTGGCATCCGTGACTGTCTCATAGGCGATCGCGGTGCAGCCGGAAGCCATCAGGCCTTTTGCCTGCTCCGGATCCGGCGCCAGATGCAGATAGGTGAAGAGGATCTGGCCTTCGCGGAGCATCGACCATTCGCGCGGCTGCGGTTCCTTGACTTTTACGATCATGTCGCAGGTGGCGAAGATCTCGGCCGCGCTTCCGGCGATGGCGGCGCCTACCTTGCGATAGGCCTCGTCGGCGGCGCCGATCCCGGCGCCGGCATGGGTTTCGACGACGACGTCATGCCCCGCGGCCACATATTCGCGCGCCGCGCCCGGCGTCAGACCGACGCGGTATTCGTGAACCTTGATCTCCTTCGGCACTCCGACGCGCATGGCGGGCACTCCCTGTTCGAAAACGTGCTGTTAATCGTAGGGGAGATTCGGGTTTGAAACCTTGCGATCTTACTGCTTTAATCCGGTTTGCCGCCGGAAATCGGCGAAAATTTGCGTGTTTACGCGGAAATCACAACCAATGAAGCTCGATCAGTTCGATACGACCATCCTGTCGGAACTCACGATCAATGCCCGGGCGAGCCAGGTCGATCTCGCCGAGCGCGTCGGCCTCTCCTCCACCGCGATCGCCCGGCGGCAGAAGGTGCTGGAGGACGAAGGCTTCATCCGCGGCTACCAGGCCGTCCTGGACCTGGCCCGCTTCGGCCTATCCACCACCGTGCTGGTCAGCGTCACGCTTGAGAGCCAGAACGAGGACGCGCTGAAATCGTTCGAGGCCGCCGTCATCAACTGTCCGTCAGTGGTGCGCTGTTTCCTGATGTCCGGCAGCGCCGACTATATCGTCATCGTCATGGCGCGGGACATCGAGGATTTCGAGCGCATCCATCGCACCGAGCTGTCGCGATTGCCGCGGGTGGCGCGGATCCAGTCGAGCTTTGCGATGCGCGAGGTGGTCAACCGCGCCGTCCCGCCGGTGATCTTCGGCGCAACGCGAAAGCCGCGATCGGGTCAGGCCGCGCGGTAGCGGAGCACGCCGCAGGTTGGATCATGTTGCCCCGCCAGGCGGCATCGCCTAGTTAGGGCAACCTCACCCATCTCCCAGGACACGCAACGTGACCGACAGCCAGTCTCATCCGCAATTCTCGCTCGCCAAGGACAAGATCCGGGTTCTGCTGCTCGAAGGCGTCAACGACAGCGCCGTGCAGACGATGACGGCGGCCGGCTATTCCAGCGTGACGCGCCTGTCGAAGGCGCTCGATGGTGACGCGCTGAAGGAAGCCATCAAGGGCGTGCATCTGCTCGGGATCCGTTCGCGGACCCAGATCACCGCGGAGGTTGTCGAAGCCGCCGACAGGCTGATCGCGATCGGGTGCTTCAGTGTCGGCACCAACCAGGTCGATGTCGACGCCTCCAGGCGGAACGGGATTCCGGTCTTCAATGCGCCTTTCTCCAATACGCGAAGCGTGGCCGAACTGGTGATCGGCGAGATTGTGTTTCTGTTGCGCCGGATCGTCGCGCGGTCCAACGCCGCGCATGAGGGCCAGTGGGACAAGTCCGCTACCGATAGCCATGAAGTCAGGGGCAAGACGCTCGGCATCATCGGTTACGGCAACATCGGCTCGCAACTCTCCTATCTCGCCGAAGCGATGGGCATGCGGGTCGTCTTCTACGACCATACCGACAAGCTTCGCCACGGCAACACCGAGCCGACCGCCACCCTGCACGAACTGCTGGCGCAGAGCGACGTCGTCAGCATGCATGTGCCGGAAACGCCGGCGACGCAGGGCATGATCGGGCGCGCCGAGATCGAGGCGATGAAATCAGGCGCCTTCTTCATCAACAACAGCCGCGGCACCGTCGCCGATCTCGACGCGCTCGCCGATGCGCTCCGCCAAGGCAGGCTGCGCGGCGCGGCGGTCGACGTCTTTCCGGTCGAGCCGGGGTCGAACAAGGAGCGCTTCACATCGCCGCTGCAGGGGCTCGACAACGTTATCCTGACGCCGCATGTCGGAGGCTCGACCGAGGAGGCGCAGGAGCGCATCGGCGCCGAAGTCGCGCGCAAGCTCGTCGACTACAGCGATAGCGGATCCACGATGGGCGCGGTCAACTTTCCGCTGGCGCAATTGCCACCGCGGCCGGCAGGCACGCGATTTATCCAGGTTCAGCGTAACCTGCCGGGAATGCTCGGACGTCTCAACGAAGTGTTCGCGCGTCACGCCGTCAATATCGCCGCTCAATACTACGAGACCCACGCCGACGTCGGCTATGTGGTGCTGGACGCGGACGCCTCGGCGGCGGACGGCCAGCGCGTGCTCGCCGATATCAGGTCGCTGGAGGGAACCATCCGGGCCCGGCTGCTGTATGAACACAAGGCTTGATCCGAACGGTTTTGGTGGTTTTCCGGACCACCAAGACGGTAATGTGCGCAAGCGCCGTTGAAGGACAGCGGCCGACAACCGACCGAAGGCCTGGCAGGAATACCGTGTTAGATCGCCGCTTTTCAGTTGCCCCGATGATGGACTGGACAGACCGGCATTGCCGCGTCTTCCATCGGCTGATGACGGCCCGGGCGCTGCTCTACACGGAGATGCTGACCACCGGGGCCATCCTTCATGGCGATCGGTCACGGCTGCTCGGTTTCGACGCAAGCGAACATCCCGTCGCGCTTCAGCTCGGCGGCTCCGATCCGTCCGATCTCGCGGCGGCCGCCAGGATCGGCGAGGATTTCGGCTATGACGAAATCAACCTCAATGTCGGCTGTCCGTCGGACCGGGTGAAGGACGGCCGCTTCGGCGCCTGCCTGATGGCCGAGCCGGCGCTGGTTGCCAGGGGCGTCCAGGCCATGAAGCAGGCGGTCGGCATTCCCGTCACCGTCAAGTGCCGGATCGGCATCGACGATCAGGATCCGGAAACGGCGCTCGACGAACTGGCGCGCGGCGTCGTCGCCGCCGGCGCCGATGCGCTGATCGTCCACGCCCGCAAGGCCTGGCTCAACGGATTGTCGCCGAAGGAAAATCGCGACATCCCGCCGCTCGATTATCACAGGGTCTACCGGCTGAAGGCCGTCATGCCGCACGTGCCTGTCATCATCAACGGCGGCATCGCCAGCCTTGCCGAGGCGAAGGCGCATCTCGACCATGTCGACGGCGTGATGCTCGGACGCGCGGCCTATCAGGAGCCATGGCGGCTGCTGTCGGTCGATCCCGAGCTGTTCGGCGAGGCGGCGCCTTTTGCCGCGATGAAGGACGTGTTCGAGGCCATGATGCCGTATATCGAACGCGAACTCGCACGGGGCACGCGCCTGCATTCGATCACGCGGCATTTCGTCGGCGCGTTTCATGGGGTGCCCGGGGCCCGCGCATTTCGCCGCCATCTCGCCGAGAACGGCGTCAGGCGGGATGCCGGCGTGGACGTGTTGCGCGATGCGATCGCGCTGGTCGAGCACCGCGCCGCGGCCCCGATCGCCGCGTAAACGCGCCGCCTACTGATAACCGTGCAGCATCAGCCGGTCGGCGTGCACTTCCCAGCTTTCCAGCCGGTCGAGAAAACTCATGCCGAGCAGGTTGGTTTTCATCTGCCCGTGCGGCACCACCAGCGCCGGCACCGAACGTTCGACCAGCTTGCCGATGGCCAGGCGGTCGAGCGTCAGCCGGGCTGCCTTGGTGTGTCCGCCGGCGGTCTCGACGTCTACGTCATATTCGAGCAGCTCCAGCGGCAGTCCGGCGGCCTTGGCGGTCTCGTAGGTCAAAACCACCGCGGTCGCGCCGGTGTCGATCACCATCGGGGCCGTGACGCCGTTGATCCTGGCCTTGAGCGCGAATTCGCCGCTTTGTCCGCGCGCAATCTGCACCCCGCGGGTCGGCGCCTGCTTGCGCAGCATTTTCGAGACGGTGTCGCTGGCGCGCGCCACCTGTTCGGGATCCTTGTAGGCCACCACGGCGCCGGCGGTCGCCGCCAGCATCAGCACCACGAGCAGGAAGCGGCTCACGACCGGCCTCCCTCGCAAATGTCCCTCAGCCGGCCTTTGGACGGGCCGCGGCCGGCTGCGGCAGACCGGCATCGGCCATGCGCTCGGCAAGCAGCGCCATCACCGCCTGCCGCTCCGCGCGGTCCATCCGGTGCCAGCGGGCGATCTCCGGCAAGGTGCGGCCACAGCCGAAACAAAGGCTGGTTCTGGGATCGATCATGCAGACTGCGATACACGGCGTTTCTTTGCTCATTCTCGAAGTGTGAAGCGTATTCGGTCGTTTTGCGCAAGCACTCCCGCTACAATCCGGTGCCGGCGCTCATGATCGGCTTGTGGCGGCTGCGGCGTTTCTCCTCGGGCACAATGCCGGTTTCCGGCTGCAGCGGTGGGGCTTCTTCCGTCATCGGGGGCAGCGCGGACATCACGCGCTCCGGCGGAAAAGTGATGATGACCTCGGTGCCGATGCGCAGCTTCGACTTCAGCGTGAAGGTTCCGCCATGCATGTCGATCAGGCTCTTTGCGATCGGCAATCCCAGGCCCGCGCCCTGTTCGGCGGACTTGATCGAATTGGAGCCCTGACCGAAGGAGGCGAGCACCACGGGGATCTCGTCCTCGGCGATGCCGGAGCCGGTGTCCTTGACGCTGAGATATTGTCCGCCGGACGCGGTCCATCCCGCCTTCAGCCAGATCTCGCCGCCCTGCGGGGTGAACTTGATGGAGTTCGACAGAAGATTGAGCACGATCTGCCGGATCGCGCGCTCGTCGCCCCAGATGCGCGGCATGCCCTGTTCGAATACTTCGTGGATGGTGATGCCGCGGCTGGAGGCGCGCAGCTTCAGAAGATGGTGGCAGTCGGCAACGACATGCACCAGCGACACCGCTTCCTCGTTGAGTTCGTAGCGACCGGCCTCGATGCGCGACAGGTCGAGAATTTCGTTGATGAGATTGAGCAGATGCACGCCGGAATTATGGATATCGGCGGAATATTCCTTGTAGACGGGAACCGTGTGAGCGCCGAAAATCTCGGCCTTCATCACCTCGGAGAATCCGAGGATTGCGTTCAGCGGCGTGCGCAATTCGTGGCTCATCTGCGCCAGGAACCGTGATTTCGCGACGTTGGCCGCCTCCGCGCGATGGCGTGCTTCGTCAGATATCGCCTTGGCCTGCTCCAGTTCGCCGATCAGCGCGTCCTTTTCGGCGCGCGCCTCCAATGTCGCCAGCGTCGTCGAATGCAGGCGATGGGCGAGCAGCCCGAAATAGCCTTCCGCCGCCAGCGCCAGCACCGCGAGTACGTAATTGTCGAACGAGCCGCTCAGCACGAAGTTCAGCGCGATCGCCACCGTGACCGGTGCGGTCGCCGCAAGTGCTGCGATCGGCAAATTGGCCGCCAGCATGCTCGACACCGCGATCACCAGCAGCATCAGGAACATCATCAGCGTGTTCGAGACCATGTCCAGGCCGGCCGGATGGATCAGGATCGCGGTCCAGCTCAGGCCGTAGAGCAGATCGAGCAGGACAAACCGCGTTCGCCACCTGCGGGTCGCGGTGAGCGAGGGGGATTCGCCGAGGAACCTTGAGCAATGGCGAATGATGGCGGCGTGAATGCAGAGCATGCCGCAGGTCCAGGCCGCCGCCGAGACCGGCTGCATCCAGAACCCGAAGAACAGGCCCGTCGCCACCACCAGCAGCATGACAACGAAGGACGCCGAGATCCGCGTCTGGGCGTATTGCCGGAGCAGTTCGCGGTCGAACGCCGGGCGGGTTCCACTGGTCGACGTTAACCGGTCGCGGGCCTCGCGCACCCGCTGCGAGGCCGCGCGGCGCTGGTTTGCCGGTGCTGCGACGGACGGGTCAGCCGGAAGCTGGACAACTTCAGGCTTATCGGCGGGTTTACTCATCAAACAACACAAATCCTGCCCGCGAACGGCGCGAGCTTTTGCATTGTCTATCTGTGGCGCTAAATCCTTAAGAGCTGCCTTAAAGCGCTAAATAATCACCTTAACGGGAGGTTAAATTAACTTCTGGGGCGGCTCCCGGCTCAACGTTCCAGCCGCGCCAGCAGGCTCGACGTGTCCCAGCGTTTGCCGCCCATTTTCTCGACTTCCGAATAGAAGTTGTCGACCAGCGCGGTCACCGGCAGGCTCGCACCGTTGCGCCGCGCTTCGGCGAGGCAGATCGACAGATCCTTGCGCATCCATTCGACCGCGAAGCCGAAATCGAACTTGCCCTCGTTCATGGTCTTGTAGCGGTTTTCCATCTGCCAGGACTGCGCCGCGCCCTTCGAGATGGTGTCGATCACCGCCTGGACGTCGAGGCCGGCTTTCTTGGCGAAGTGAATGCCCTCGGAAAGGCCCTCGACGAGGCCGGCGATGCAGATCTGGTTGACCATTTTTGTCAGTTGGCCGGAGCCCGCCGGTCCGAGCAACTTGCACATCCGGGCGTAGGCCGCGATGACCGGCTCGGCGCCGGCATAGGCGTCTTCCTTGCCGCCGCACATCACGGTCAGGACGCCGTTTTCCGCGCCGGCCTGTCCACCCGACACCGGGGCATCGACGAATTTGAACCCTGCCTTGGTGGCCGCCGCGTCGAGCTCGCGCGCGACCTCGGCGGAGGCAGTGGTATGATCGACGAAGGTCGCGCCTTTCTTCATGCCGGCAAACGCGCCATCGGCGCCGAGCGTCACCGCGCGCAGGTCATTGTCGTTGCCGACGCAGCACATCACGAAGTCCTGTCCCTCCGCGGCGGCCTTGGGCGTCGGTGCGGTCTTGCCGCCGAATTTCTCGGTCCATTGCTTGGCCTTGGCTCCCGTCCGGTTGAAAACCGTGACGTCGTGGCCACCTTTTTTCACCAGATGCCCCGCCATCGGAAAGCCCATAACGCCGAGACCTAGAAAAGCGACTTTAGCCATGTGTGTAACCCCGGGGGTTTTGCCGGCATTGAAGGTGCCGGACCGTGTTCTGGAGGAGGGCGGCAGACTGGTCGGGTGGCCGAAACCGGTTCCGCTCACGAAGTGGAGCTGGCACAATAAACCCTGTGCCATGAAGGGCAACGCCTCCGTTTGGCGGGAGGCGCGAGTTTTGTGCTAAGGTGAGCCGTATCAAAGACTTCAACAAAAAGGGGAGTGATACCAGATGAACATGAGCGTTGGCGTGCTCGACCATTTCAACATCCGGACCCGCAAGCTCGCGGACACGGTGCGGTTCTATGAGGATGTGCTCGGGCTGGAGAAGGGCGCCCGGCCGGATTTCGCGTTCCCCGGCGCCTGGATGTACTCGGAGGGCAAGCCGGTGGTGCATCTGGTCGATATCTCCAAGACCGATGAGCCGCAAAAGCCGGATTCCGGCGTCGTCCATCACGTCGCCTTCGTCAGCCAGGGGTTTGCCGGCATGAAGAAACGGCTGGAATCCAAGGGGATGCCATTCGACGCCCGCCAGGTTCCGGGTGGCGATCTCTGGCAGATCTTCGTCAATGACCCCAATGGCGTCATGATCGAGCTGAACTACGAGGCCGCCAAGGAGCAGGGCGGATCGGCGCCCCGCGAGCGGGCGGATGACGTCGGAGCGAGGTAGCCTTTTGGGCTGCTACGCTCTATGGGTCGCATCCGGAATTTACTATTTGGGAGATGCGCTTTGAGCGTTACGCAGCAACAGGTTCTCGAAGCCCTCGGCAAGGTAGCGTCGCCGCGCGGCGTCGCTTTGACCAACGCCAATGTCTTGTCGCCGGTTACGGTCACCGACGGCAAGGTATTTTTCTCGATCAATGTCGATGCGGCGGAAGCCCGCGCCTGGGAAAGCGTGCGCGCGCAGGCCGAAGCCGCCGTGCGCGCCATTCCCGGCGTCACCGTCGCCATGATTGCGCTCACCGCCGAGCGCAAGCCGGGCGCCACGCCGCCACCGCCGCAGCGCCCCGCGCCGGGCGTGCAGCCGGTGGCGTCGCACCGGCCGCCGCACAGCCCGGCATCGCCGATGGCAAAACAGGCGGAGATTCCCGGCATTGCCGCCGTCATCGCGGTCGCCTCCGGCAAGGGCGGCGTCGGCAAATCGACCACCGCGCTCAACCTGGCGCTGGGCCTGCGGGATCTCGGCTTGCGGGTGGGCCTGCTCGATGCCGATATCTATGGGCCGTCGGTGCCGAGATTGACCGGCATTCGCGAGAAGCCGCAACTCGACGACAACAGGAAGATGATTCCGATCCAGCGCTTTGGCCTCGCGATCATGTCGATCGGCTTTCTGGTCGAGGAGGATACCGCGATGATCTGGCGCGGGCCGATGGTGATGTCGGCGATCACGCAGATGCTGCGGGACGTCGCGTGGGGCACGCTCGACGTTCTCGTGGTCGACATGCCGCCCGGCACCGGGGATGCGCAGCTGACGCTGGCGCAGAACGTGCCGCTCAAGGGCGCGGTCATCATTTCAACGCCGCAGGATCTGTCCCTGATCGACGCGCGGCGGGGGCTCGCGATGTTCAAGAAGGTCAACGTGCCCGTGCTGGGGATCGTCGAGAACATGAGCTATTTCCAGTGCCCGCATTGCGGCACGAGGTCGGACATTTTCGGCCATGGCGGCGCGCGCCACGAGGCCGAACGGCTCGGGGTGCCGTTTCTGGGCGAAATTCCGCTGCACATGTCGATTCGGGTCACTTCGGATTCGGGGACGCCGGTGGTGGATAGCGAGCCGGACGGCCCGCATGCGGCGATCTACCGCGCGATCGGGGCCAAGATCCGCGATCAGCTCCAGGGCGCGATCGCCGCCGCCTAGTCTAGAAGGCGTTCTTGAACGCTTCGGAGGTCACGAACTTCAGCTCGGAACGAAGCTCGGCGGCGCGCGCCGAGCCGAGCGCTTGCTCGAAGCGACCCTGCGCCTTCCGCCAGAGCCGCGAGGCCTGCTCGAATTTCGCCAGCCCGGTGGGGGTAAGCATGACCCGCTTCACGCGGCGATCCTTGGGGTCGATCCGAAGCACGACCAGACCATCGCGGACCAGCGGTCCCAGGGAATGGCGCAGCGCGGACAAATCCATCAAGAGACTGTTGGCGAGCGCCGCCATGGTCGGATTGCCGAGGGCGTGTGTTTGCGTGAGCAGACTGTACTGGGTCGCCTTCAGGGCACTTGGCGCCAGTACGGCGTCGTAGAGCTTTCCCAGGCGCCGGGCCGCTTTGCGAAGCGTGGCGTTGTTGCAGAAGCTCAGCGGGTCCACCGTGACCGCGCCGGTTTCAATTTTGCCTTCCACGGGAATCTTCCTGGTCATGACGGCAATATAGAGCGCCGCGACCAGCGCGAAAGAGGTGGCATATACCAGCACCCTCCGGGGAAGCTTCGAACGCCAGCGAGGTGGTCACGCTCTTTCACGTTCCGATGAGCTCGTTACGGACGTCTTGAAAAAGTGGCATATACCACTATTGATTACTGGCATAGGCTACCTTCTCAACCAGCGGCAGGAGATCTCAAGTGTCAGAACGCAAAGGAACGGCAGTCGTAACCGGTGCCACCGGCGGTGTGGGCGCCCTCTACGCGGCCGGATTGGCCGAACGGGGATACGATCTTGTCCTGGTCGGCCGTCAACAGCAGGCGCTCGACGCTGTCGCCAGGGCGGTGGCGCAGCGAGCCACGGTCAAAGTCGAGGCCCTCGTCGCCAACCTCGCCGAGCCGGGCGATCTGGCGCACGTCGAGGCACGGCTCTCGAGCGATCCGGCGATCACCGCTCTGGTCAACTGCGCCACCGCCGTAACCTTCAGCCCGCTCGCCGCGGTGAGTTCGGAGGCTCTCGACGAGACGATCGCCGTCAACATCACTGCCCTGACGCGCCTGACGCGCGCCGCGCTGCCCGGCTTGCTGAAGCGTGGCAACGGCTCGATCGTCAATTTCGCGTCGGTGCTGGCGTTCCATCCGTGGCCTGAATTCGGGGCCTACAGTGCCGCCAAGGCCTACGTCGTGAGCTTCTCGCAAGCCTTGCAGGGCGAGGTCGAAGGCAAGGGCGTCCTGGTCCAGGTGGTGACGCCGCCGGCGGCCGACACCGGCTTCTGGAACAGGGCCGGACTACCCGTCAGCAACCTGCCATCCGGCGCGGTGATGAAGCCGCGGGATTTGGTGGACGCGGCGTTGAAGGGCCTGGATCGCGGCGAACCATGGGTATTCCCGTCGCTGCTTGAACAATCCCTGTGGGACGATCACCAGAAGACCCGCCAGGCCCTGGTCGGAGGCCTGATGAACGGCGCGCCGGCGGCGCGATACGTCGCCTGAATCAACCGGCGTGAGCCGGTTGCCGCGCACGACGGTGACGGGTCTTTATTGGAAGCGGCGTCCTGGACAGGGCTCTGCCAGGACAGGGCTCGTTGCCGGGCAATCGCACGCTTTGAATGTCAGCCAAATCCGGCGTCGAAACAGAAAGAAGACAATATGATCGGTTCCAGGAAATGGATTGTGCCCGCGATGCCGCGACGGCTGAGACGATGCAATTCGGCAATAGCCGCATGCTTTCTTGTCATTGCCGCCATCGCATCAAGCGCGTGCGCATATGCGGCGGACAGAGAAACCGAGGCCCGCGAATTCTTCACGAAATTCGTCGCCGCGCAGAATGCTCATAGCGCCGCCGACGTGAGAGCGATGCTGTGGAATTCGCCGAGCATGCTGCTGTTTTCGCGCGGCGTCGAAACCAGAGGCCCGGACGCGGTCGCCGATCGGTTCGGGGAATACTACCAGGGCACGTGGCACCTCGAGCCAGACATGTCGAAATTTCGCGTTGTCGCGATCTCGAATGATGTCATGCAGATTCTCGTCCCCATTGTCTTCACGCGAGGCCTTCCCGGAAAGCTGCCGCAAGACAACACATTTCTCATTAGCCAGACATTCGTTCGGGACGCGGGCGACTGGCATATCGCCTCCATTCTGCCGATCGCCAACACGCAGCTCAAATGACCGCCGCAAGAGTTGGCCGAAAGCTGCGCCTGGACGATTCGCAGCGAAACTGAGGCTCGCGCCCAACGGATTCCTGTTGCAGATGTCGATTCGCGCCATCCCGGATAGGGGGACGCCGCTTGCGGATAGCGGGCCCGAGGGCCCGCATGCGGCAATCTACCGCGCGATCGGGGCCAAGGTCTGCGCTCAGCTTCGGGAACGTGATCGCCGCGGGGCCCGGAGAGCGGTTCTGGTGTGTTCGGAAGTCCGTATTCTGACGCTCTTTTGACGCGTTTATCGACGCGGACCGGCTTCTACGGTGCATCAGATGCGGGACAGATCGTCGCTCGAACGCGCCGTCGGCCCGGGTTTTCCGCTCCCATATGCGACTTTCGTTTAAACAGTGCTGTCATGCCTTCGTCGCCTATTCTGCGGCCAAAAATCCGTGTTAAAGACCGCCCGCCAGAGTGCCCCCGGCTGACGCGAACTCGCCTCGCCGGGCGACATGCTCAAGGAAAATCTGGGGAACGCCCCCAACAAGGAGATGCCTTAATGAAGCGTCGTGATTTTTTGAAGGTTTCGGCAACCGGTGCCGCGGTTGCAGCCGTCGCCTCGCCGGCGATCGCGCAGTCCTCGCCCGAAATCAAGTGGCGCATGACGTCCAGTTTCCCGAAGTCGCTCGACACGATCTACGGCGGTGCCGAATATTTCGCGAAACAGGTTGCCGAGATGACGGACAACAAGTTTCAGATTCAGGTCTTCCAGGCGGGCGAACTCGTTCCCGGATTGCAGGCGCTCGACGCCACGTCCAAGAACACCGTCGAGATGTGCCACACCGTCTCGTACTACTACGTCGGCAAGGACCCGACCTTCGCGATCTATGCGTCGGTGCCGTTCGGCCTCAATGCGCGCATGCAGAACTCCTGGTGGTATCAGGGCGGCGGCATGGAGATCGGCAACGAGTTCTTCAAGAAATCCGCCAATGTGATCGCATTCCCCTGCGGCAACACCGGCACCCAGATGGGCGGCTGGTTCCGCAAGGAGATCAAGACCGTCGCCGATCTTTCGGGCTTGAAGTTTCGCATCGGCGGCATCGCCGGCCAGGTTCTGCAGAAGGTCGGCGTCGTGCCGCAGCAGCTTGCGGGCGGCGATATCTATCCGTCGCTGGAGAAGGGCACCATCGACGGCGCCGAATGGGTCGGCCCCTATGACGACGAGAAGCTCGGCTTCCAGAAGGTCGCCAAGTACTACTACTATCCCGGCTTCTGGGAAGGCGGCCCGACGGTTCACGCCTTCGCCAATCTCGACAAGTGGAACGAGCTGCCGAAGAGCTATCAGACCATCGTCAGCAACGCGTGCGCCAACGCCAACAGCTGGATGGCCGCGCGCTACGACATGCAGAACCCGGCCGCGCTGAAGCGTCTCGTCGCCGGCGGCACGCAGCTGCGTCCCTTCACCAACGAAGTGCTGGAAGCCTGCCTGAAGGCGACCAACGAGTTGTGGGGCGAAATCTCCGCAAAGAACCCCGACTTCAAGAAATCGATCGACTCGATGCAGGCCTATCGCTCCGATCAGTATCTGTGGTGGCAGGTTGCCGAATACACCTTCGACAGCTTCATGATCCGCTCGCGTACCCGCGGCTGATACCCCTTACGCCTTAAGTCTAAAGACCTGAAAGCCCGGCCCTTGAAAAGGCCGGGCTTTTTGCGTTGCGGCACCGCAGTTCGTCGTGGAAATCGGGAACCGGATGTTCCATGCTGGCGCCAAGCCTCGGCAAGAAGGCTTGCAATCACATGACAGGAGGAAGTGCTCAATGAAGCGTCGCGACTTTATCAAGGTCACCGGAATAGGCGTTGCGGGGGCTGCCACCATGGCAGCGCCGGCGATCGCGCAGTCGATGCCGGAAATCAAATGGCGCATGCCGACGAGCTGGCCGAAATCGCTCGATACGCTCTATGGCGGCGCCGAGATGATGGCCAAGGTCGTCGCCGAGGCCACCGACAACAAATTCCAGATCCAGACCTTCGCTGGCGGCGAGATCGTACCGGGGCTGCAGGTGCTCGACGCCGTGCAGAACGGCACCGTCGAGATCGGCCACACCGCATCCTATTATTACTTCGGCAAGGACCCGACCTTCACCTTCGGCTCGTCGGTGCCGTTCGGACCCAACATGCGCATTAACCAGGCCTGGTACATGCTGGGCGGCGGCAGGGAAGTCCTCAACGAATTCTACAAGAAATATAACGTGACCTCGCTGCTGGCCGGCAACACCGGCTGCCAGATGGGCGGCTGGTTCCGCAAGGAGCTCACCAGCGTCGACGACCTCAAGGGCCTCAAATTCCGCATCGGCGGCTTCGCCGGGCGCGTGTTGCAGAAGATGGGCGCGGTGCCGCAGCAGATCGCCGGCGGCGACATCTACCCCGCGCTCGAGAAGGGCACGATCGACGGCGCGGAATGGGTCGGTCCCTATGACGACGAGAAGCTCGGATTTTACAAGGTCGCGCCGCATTATTACTATCCCGGCTGGTGGGAAGGCGGCCCGATGCTGCTGTCCTTCGTCAACCTCGATAAATGGAATGCGCTGCCGAAATATTACCAGAGCATTCTCGAGCAGGCCGGTCACTACGCCAACAACTGGATGATGGCGAAGTACGACCAGTCCAATCCGCAGGCGCTGCGCCGCCTGCTTGCCAACGGAACCAAGCTGCATGCCTTCTCGCCACCGATCATGGAAGCCTCGCTGAAGGCGGCGAAGGAGCTGCACAGCGAAGTCGCCGCCGGCAACGCGGATTTCAAGAAGGTCTATGAATCGCTGACTAACTTCTCGAACAACAGCTATTCATGGCTCCAGGTCGCCGAAGTCGGCTATGATAATTTCATGGCCCGTCATTCCCAGAGCTGATCGCGCATCCAATGCAGGGACCCCGGAGCGCGAGCTCCGGGGTTTTGATTTGCGGGAGTGGAACCGAATTCCGTTCCGTTCGGCCTCTTGCCGTTGATATGGCTGCCACTAGCTTGTTGTCATGAGCAACAGAACCGTATTGATTTCCGGCGCGGGCATCGCCGGGCCGACGCTCGCTTACTGGCTGAAGGCGGCGGGGTTTCAGCCGACCTTGATCGAGCGAGCTCCCGCGCTGCGCACGGGAGGTTATGTCATCGATTTCTGGGGACTCGGATACGACATCGCCGAACGAATGGGCCTGCTGAGAGCGATCAACTGCGTCGGTTATCACGTGCGCGAGATGCGGGTTGTCGATGATCGGGGCAGGCGGATCACGGGCTTCGGGACCAAGGTGTTCGAGGAACTGACCGCCGGCCGCTATGTGACTCTCGCACGCAGCGATCTGTCGCGGTTGTTGTTCGAGAAAATCCACGGCGCGGTGGACGTCATCTTTGACGATGAGATCGTCGGCCTTGAGCAGTGGGCGGATGCGGTGCGGGTTCGCTTCGGCCGTTCCGGCGAACGCGAGTTCGATCTTCTGGTCGGCGCCGACGGTCTGCATTCGGGGGTTCGCGGGCTCGCTTTCGGGCCGCAACAGCGGTTCGAAAGGCAACTCGGATATGCCGTCGCGGCGTTCGAGGCCCGTGGCTACCGTCCGCGCGATGAGAATCTCTATTTGACGTATAACCTGCCGGGCCGGATGCTGGGCCGCTTCACTCTGCACGACGATCGGTCGCTGTTCTTGTTTGTGTTTGCGGACGATGGTGATTCGGTGCCGACGACGCTCGAACTGCAGAAGGCGATGCTGCGCGAGCGGTATCGCGATGGGCAGATGGGAATGCCCGCAAATCCTGGACGAACTGGATCGCACGAGTGAACTCTATTTCGATCGCGTCAGCCAGATCAGGATGCAAAACTGGTCGCAGGACCGCGTGGCGCTTACAGGCGATGCGGCGTTCTGCGTGTCGCTGCTGGCGGGGCAGGGCTCGGCGCTTGCCATGATTTCCGCCTATGTGCTGGCGGGTGAACTCGCCGTTGCGGGCGGGCAGCACCAGGAAGCCTTCGCCCGATACGAGGCGCGCCTGCGGGCCTATATCGACACCAAGCAGCGGGGCGCCGAGCGTTTCGCCTCCGCCTTCGCACCGAGAACGCAGTGGGGGCTTGGCTTCCGCAATCTCGTGATCCGGGCGTTCGCCATTCCAGGCATGGCGAGGATTGCTATCGGCGACGACATCACCGACCACCTGCAGCTTCCCGATTATCGTTGGCCATCGCTCGCCGAAGTGGCGGCGTAGGTTCACCCCTGGCTAATTCTTCGCGGGCGGACCGAAATCGAGCGGCGGCGCTTCCTGCTGCGGAATCTCGATCTTGATGGTGTTGGGATCGATGGTCGATGCCGCGCCCTTGTAGTGCATCACCATCGAGGGGAACATGATGACCAGCAGCACCATGACCACCTGGATCACGACGAACGGCACCGCGCCCCAATAGATCTGCCCGGTCGTGACGGCGTCCATCCGCTTGCCGGTGACGCGGTCGACATAGGGCTCCTTCGGCGCCACCGAGCGCAGATAGAACAGCGCGAAGCCGAACGGCGGATGCATGAACGAGGTCTGCATGTTGACGCCGAGGATCACGCCGAACCAGATCAGGTCGATGCCGAGATGCTCGGCGGCCGGCCCGAGCAGCGGGATGACGATGAAGGCGAGCTCGAAGAAATCGAGGAAGAAGGCGAGCACGAACACGAAGGCGTTGACGAAGACCAGGAAGCCGACCTGGCCGCCGGGCAGGGAGGTCAGGAGGTGTTCGACCCAGACATGGCCGTTGACGCCGTAGAAGGTCAGCGAGAACACGCGTGCGCCGACCAGGATGAAGACCACGAACGCGGACAGTTTTGCCGTGGATTCGGTCGCTTGCCGGATCAGGTCCCAGCTCAGCCGCCGCTTCATGGCGCCGAGAATGATCGCGCCGGATGCACCCATCGCGCCGCCTTCGGTCGGTGTCGCAAGACCGATGAAGATCGTGCCAAGCACCAGGAAGATCAGGAACAGCGGCGGCACCATCACGAACGTGGTCTGCTGCGCCATCTTGGACAGGAAGCGGAAGCCGGTGAACTTGTCGATGATCCAGTTCAGGACCGCGACGAAGAATGCGAACAGGATGCCGAAGAACATGCTGAGCACGACGAAGTCGGCGCCATGGGACTCGGAATTGCGCATCATGAACCAGCCGAAGAAGCAGCTGGCGATGAAGAGCATCAGCAGCGAAACCAGTCCGCGGCTGCCGCTATCCTCGCGAAAACCGATCGCCTCCGGCGGCAGCCCTGGCGCTGCCTTGGGAAATACCAGGGTGACGAGGAACGCGTATCCGGCATAGAGGCCGGCGAGCACCAGTCCGGGAATGAAGGCGCCCTCGTACATGTCGCCGACGGATTTTCCGAGCTGGTCGGCCATCACGATCAGCACCAGCGAGGGCGGAATGATCTGCGCCAGCGTGCCGGAAGCCGCGATGATGCCGGTGGCCATCCGCCGGTCGTAACCGTAGCGCAGCATGATCGGCAGCGAGATCAGGCCCATCGAGATCACGGATGCCGCGACCACACCGGTGGTGGCGGCGAGCAGGGCGCCGACGAACACGACGGCGTAGGCGAGGCCGCCGCGGATGGTGCCGAACAATTGCCCGATGGTGTCGAGCAGGTCTTCGGCCATGCCGGATCGTTCGAGCACCAGTCCCATGAAGGTGAAGAACGGGATCGCCAGCAGCGTGTCGTTGTTCATCACGCCATAGACGCGCTCGGGAAGCGCCTGCAGGAAGTCGGGGCGGAATTCTCCGAGCTGGATGCCGACGAAGGCGTAGATCAGGCCGACGGCGCCGAGCGAGAATGCCGCCGGATAGCCGAGCAGCAGCACGACGACCAGCGACGCGAACATGATCGGCGCCATATTGGCGATAAGAAACGCAGACATCTATTCCCCCCGCGACCGCGCCGGCGATCAGTTCTTTTCCATCGCCTCGACGAGGTGCTCGACCTCAGCCTCGATCGCATTCACCTGTGATGCATGCGGATCCGGAATGATCCCGCGCATTACGGCGATGCGCTTGATCAGTTCGGAAATGCCCTGGACCAGCAGAAGAGTGAATCCGATGATGATCAGTGATTTGGCCGGCCATTGCGGCAGGCCGCCGGCGTTGCCCGATTGCTCGTTGATCTCGACCGAGCGCATGAAGAATGGCCCGCCGGTGATGATCATGACGGCGCACAGCGGCATCAGGAAAGCGACGTGCCCGAGGACGTCGATGCTGTCCCGCACCCGCTTCGGCAGCATCTGGTTGACGATATCGATGCGGATATGTTCGTTGTCGAGCAGCGTCCATGGCGAGCACAGCAGGAACACGATGCTGAACAGCACCCATTGCAGCTCGAGCCAGGAGTTGGACGAGGTGTCGAAAACCTTGCGCACGATGGCGTTGACCGCCGACACGATCACCGCGAGCAGGATCAGCCACGCCAGCCGCTTGCCGGTCCAGCGCGTGAACGCGTCGATCCCGCGGCTCAATTTAAGGAGCGATTGCAACGATAGTCCTCCCCAGTTACGCCTCTGCCGTCTTGAACTGCACCGCTTCGGTGCAGGGGCCTATCCGGCCGGGCGAGCATGAAGCTGCCGCACCATTCCAGCGCCCGAAGTCCCCGTCAATCGGAAGTTTGTTGATATTGAAAGGGAAATCCGGCCCGCGGATAGCATCCCGCAGGCAGCGCTTCAACCCCCGGTGACGCTCATATGGCGGCTGACGCTGGGGCGGTTGTGCCGGCGGTCGATGATGAAGTCGTGCCCCTTCGGCTTCAGGCCGATGGCGCGGTCGATCGCGGCGCTGAGCAACTCGTCATCGGCGGAGGCCCGCAGCGGTTTGCGCAAATCGGACGCATCCTCATGGCCGAGGCAGGTGTGGAGCGTTCCGGTGCAGGTGATCCGGACCCGGTTGCAGGACTCGCAGAAATTATGCGTCATCGGCGTGATGAAGCCGACCTTGCCGCCGGTCTCGCCGATGCGAACGTAACGCGCAGGACCGCCGGTATTATCGTCGAGGTCGGTCAGGGTGTATTGCTGGGCGAGGCGGGCGCGAACCACCGACAGCGGTACATACTGGTCGATCCGCCCCTCGCCGATGTCGCCCATCGGCATCACCTCGATCAGCGTCAGCGCCATGTCCTTGGCGTGGGCCCATTCCATCAGCGCCGGGATTTCATCCTCGTTCAGGTTCTTCAGCGCCACGGCGTTGATCTTGACCGCGAGACCTGCCGCCCGCGCGGCCTCGATGCCGGCCAGCACCTTGTCGAGATCGCCCCAGCGGGTGATGGCCCTGAATTTCGCGGGATCCAGCGTATCCATCGATACGTTGATGCGGCGAACCCCGCAGTCGGCCAGTTCGCCGGCGAACCGCGCCAGTTGCGAGCCGTTGGTCGTCAGCGTCAGTTCGTTGAGCGCGCCGGTCGCAAGATGGCGCGACAGCGAGCGCACCAGCGACATCACGTTGCGCCGGACCAGCGGTTCGCCGCCGGTCAACCGCAGCTTTCGCACGCCCTTGGCGATGAAAGCGGAGCAAAGCCGGTCGAGTTCCTCGAGCGTGAGCAGATCGGCCTTGGGCAGGAATGTCATGTCTTCCGACATGCAATAGAAGCAGCGCAGATCGCAGCGGTCGGTGACCGATACCCGCAAATAGCTGATGGTCCGGCCGAACGGGTCGGTCATCGGGCGGGACAGCGATGGACTTAGCGCGGGTCCGTTCATTCAATACGCCTTGCAAGATGCCTGTCACGGCGGCTGCCGCCATGACGGCGTAGCGTTAGTCACAATCTATGCACGATGCAATCGGCCGACAATCCGCAAACCCGATTGGTGCGGTGCAAGCAGTCAGCGGCTGGGCGCCGGCGCGTTGGCTTGCGACGGATCGGGAAACGGGGATGCCCCGGGCCCGGGTACCGCGGCCGTGCCCTTCGGCTTCGTTGGCTTCAAAACCTTCTTCCGGGCAGCCTTGGGCGGCGGACCGGCGGGCTGAAGTTCCGCGACCACCGGATTGGGATCGAAGGTCGTCGACGCCGGAGTGGTCGAATCGCCGGGGACGCGAATGACCTGCACCGGGACGGTCGTCGGCTGGAACTTGTTAAGCGTATAGGTCACCGAGAAACCGGCGTCGGGGGCTTGCACCGCGACGGAGCAGGGGGTCTTGCAGCTCGGTCCCACCGAGGTGACGGCGTCGGCGCCCGGCGGGACCGAGTTCGAGCTGAACCTGCACCGCCGGCGGGGTCGACTTGAAGGCATCCATCGAAAACGAGGAGCAGCCGGCGAGACTGGCCCCCGCTACGGCAATCACGATGACACGACGCATGACCCACCCATCCGTCATTCCAGTGCGGCTAACTGCCACAATCCCCATTTTTGACCATAAGAGCGCCGGCATGGCCACGCAACCACGCGTGCCTTAATCGTTAATTGATGGTTAACGCCTAAGTGGAAAATGTATGAAATGCAAACATAATCAAATGGTTACAGTAGAGACTTGCGCTGCACCATGAGGCTGTGCACGGTCGCCGGCAACTCCCGCATGTGGTTGATCAGGCGATCGGGTTTGAGGTCGGCGATGGGAACGTCGGTATAGCCAAATTCGACTCCGATGACGGGGATACCAGCGCGGCGGGCGACCCCGATATCGGGGCCGGCATCGCCGACCATGACACTGGAGGCAAGCTGTCCGCCCGCGCGCGCGACCGTCTGGTGGAGGATGGCCGGGTCGGGTTTGGAAACCCCGAAAGTGTCCGCGCCGCAGATCGCGGAAAATCGCGAACTCAATCCAAGCCGGTCGAGCAGGAGCTTCGACAGCCACTCCAGCTTGTTGGTGCAGACCGCAAACCGGTAGCCTTGGGTCTGAAGCTCATCGAGCGCGCCTTCAAGGCCTTCGAACGGGCGTGAAACATCGGCGATATGGGCCGCGTAATAATCGATGAAATCGCCGGTCAACCGGCTGATGTCTTCGACACTGGCGAAGCGGCCCTCCAATTCCAGGCCGCGTTCGATCAGCTTGCGCGCGCCGGCGCCGATCATGTTGCGCGCGGAGTGCAGGGGCACCGGGGGCAGGCCCTCGCGGTCGAGGACGAAGTTGAGCGCGTTGATCAGGTCGGGCGCCGTGTCCACGAGGGTGCCGTCTAGATCGAATACAACGGTGCGGGCAGAGGTCATCGAAAATCGCTATCGGCCTGCGAACGTTCGTGCAAGTGGGGATGACGGGCACCTGCCATGGGCAGGGGCACCCGTTAACCCAAAGTCGCCGCTTTCGACCGCTGATAGCGCTATTCCTGGCCGTAAAACGACGCTAGACAGGCGGCGCCGGACATCGCCTGTCGCCCGTTTGGCGATGCGCACCGTCAGCGGTTCTTGCGGTTTCATGCGATTTCTTGCGATTTCCTGGGGCATCATTTTGCAAGTGAATATGGACGGATTGAAGCGGCAGGCGGCGGCGCGGGCGCTGGAGCATGTGCGCGATGGCATGAAGCTCGGCCTTGGCACCGGCTCCACCGCGAAACATTTCGTCGAGTTGCTGGGCGAACGGGTTCGCACCGGACTCCGCGTCATCGGCGTACCGACGTCGGAAGCGACCCGCGCCGACGCCGAGCGGTGCGGCATCGCGCTGACCACGCTGGATGACGTCGATCGGCTTGACCTGACGGTCGACGGCGCCGACGAAATTGACCCCTCGCTCAACCTGATCAAGGGCGGCGGCGGCGCTCTGCTGCGGGAAAAGATCGTTGCCGCCGCTTCCGATCGCATGATCGTGATCGCCGACGACTCCAAATGGGTCGAGGTGCTCGGTCGTTTTCCGTTACCGGTCGAGGTCATCCCGTTCGGCCTGGCGGCGACGCAGCGGGCCATCGGTCAGGCATTTGCCCAAAGCGGCAATTCCGGGCAAATGGTGGTCCGAAAGGGCAAGGACGGCCACGTTTTTGTCACCGATGGCGGCCACTGGATCGTCGATGCCCATCTGGGCCGAATTACCGATGCTCCGCGCCTGGCAGGTCTGTTGACCGCCATCCCGGGCGTCGTCGAACACGGACTGTTCATCGGTCTCGCCAGCACCGCAATGCTGGCGGGTCCTCGGGGAATTCGCGTTGTTGAACGGCCATAAGGCCGCAATCTCAGGAGAATTGGAATGAAGAGCCTTTCGGGAATTTTTTCGGCCGCTTGCCTGGCGCTGGCTCTGACCGCCTTGCCGGCCGCGGCTCAGCAGCCCAAGCCCGCTTCGCCGGCGGCGATCGCGGCGGCCAGGGAGATCCTGGCGATGAAGAACGCGGGTGCAATGTACGCCCAGGCCGTTCCCAACATCGTCGAGCAGACCAAGAACCAGCTGATGCAGACCAATCTCAACTATCAAAAGGACCTCAACGAGGTTGCGGTGATCGTCGCCCAGAAGCTCGCCGGCAAGGAGAAGGAAATCGGCGAGGGCATGGCTGCCGTCTACGCCGGTGATTTCACCGAGCAGGAACTGAAGGACCTGGTGACGTTCTACAAATCGCCGCTCGGCCAGAAGCTCCTGACCACCGAACCGCGCGCGATCCAGCAGAGCATGGGTTTCATGAACCAGTGGGCCCAGCAGTTTGCCGAGACGGTCAACGGCGAATTCCGCGCCGAGATGCGTAAGCGCGGCAAGCAGATATAATCCTGGATCTCTTTCGATCCGGGCCCGCTGCAGGGGGTCGCGACAGGGGCTGGAATGGCTGAGTTCGACGTCGATCTGTTCGTCATAGGAGGAGGTTCGGGCGGGGTTCGCGCCGCCCGGATCGCCGCCGGCCATGGCGCGCGGGTGATGATCGCGGAAGAATACCGGATGGGCGGCACCTGCGTGATCCGCGGCTGCGTGCCGAAGAAGCTTCTGGTCTATGCCTCGCATATCCGGCACGAAATCGAGGACGCGGCGGGCTTCGGCTGGACCATTCCGGAAGCAAGCTTCGACTGGCCGACCCTGATCGCCAACAAGGACAAGGAAATCGCGCGGCTGGAGGCCGCCTACACCACCAACGTGGAGAAATCCGGCGCTCGCATCGCCAAGACCCGCGCCGTGTTCGAGGACCCGCATACGCTGCGGCTCGCCACCGGGGAGCGGGTGACGGCAAAATACGTGCTGATCGCCACCGGCGGCGCGCCAAATCACGGGCAGGCGATCCCCGGAATCGAACACGTGATCTCCTCGAACGAGGTGTTTCATCTGGAAGCGCTGCCGAAGCGCATCGTGATCCAGGGCGGCGGCTATATCGCGCTGGAATTTGCCTGCATCTTTGCCGGTTTCGGCACCGACGTGACGCTGATCTATCGCGGCGAGAACATCCTGCGCGGCTTCGACGAGGACGTCCGCAGCCATGTACGTGCCGAAATGGAGAAGGAAGGCATCACCATCCTCACCGGCTGCACGGTCAACAGCGTCGACAAGCACGGCAAGGAATTCACGTCGCATCTCACCAACGGCTCGAGCGTTGCCTCCGATCAGGTGATGTTCGCGATCGGACGGCATCCGAACGTCGCCAATCTCGGGCTGGAAAAGGCCGGCGTTGCCATCAATGCTCACAATGGCGGAATCGCCGTCGATCATTTCTCGAAGACGTCGGTCGACAATATCTATGCGATCGGCGACGTCACCCACCGCATCAATCTGACCCCGGTCGCGATCCGCGAGGGCCACGCCTTCGCCGATACGGTGTTCGGCAAGCGGGAGGTTCGCGTCGATCATGCCAACATTCCGACCGCCGTGTTCAGTCAGCCGGAAGTCGGCACCGTCGGGCTGACGGAAACGCAGGCGCGCGCCCAGTTCAGCCACGTTGATATCTACAAGGCCAGTTTCAGGCCGATGAAGGCGACGATGTCCGGCCGCGACACCAGGGTGCTGATGAAGCTCGTGGTAGACGCCACCACCGACCGCGTGGTCGGCTGCCATATCGTCGGCGACGGCGCCGCCGAAATGGTGCAACTGCTCGGTATTGCCGTCAAAATGAAAGCGACCAAGGCCGATTTCGACGCCACCATGGCGCTGCACCCGACCGCGGCGGAAGAACTCGTGACCATGCGCACGCCGACCGCGCGCCACGTGCGACAGGCGGCGGAGTAGCGTCGTCGAGCGAAGGCTGCGGATAATTTGGGTGACGCGCGCTACCCGACCGGGTTGGCGGCGCATTCTCGCAGCGGGAGTCGGGCACGCCGTTCGGGAAAATCGCGAAATATCCGACCACGAGCGATCGTTACAGATTGCCTTCCCGCAGCATGTCGCGCAGCCGGAATTTCTGGATCTTTCCCGACGGCGTCGCCGGCATGGCCTCGCGCACGACCAGCCGCTCGGGGATGTACTGCATGGCCAGTTTCTGCTGCTTGAGAAACTCCGTCATCGCCGCGAAATCGATGGTCTGGCCTGCCTTCGGGACGATGACGGCACAGGCCCGCTCGCCCAGCCGTTCATCGGGGTAGGCGACGATGGCGACCTGGGCGACGGCCGGGTGCCTGTATAGCAGCGCCTCGATCTCGACCACTGGGATGTTCTCGCCGCCGCGGATGATGACGTCCTTGCTGCGGCCGCTGATGCGGATATAGCCGTCAGCGTCGATGCGCGCGAGATCGCCGGTGTCGAACCAGCCCTCGGCATCGGTGCCGTTCCATTGCGGGCGCTTGAGATAGCCGCCGAAATTCGAGCAGGCGCGCACCACGAGCCGGCCGGTCTCGCCGGGCGGCAGGGGCTTGCTTTCGGCGTCGATCACCCCGACTTCCGCACCGGGCAGCGCGCAGCCGTCGGTCGTGAAGGCGAGGTTGTCGTCGTCGTCGAGCTTGATCAGGGTGACCGCGCCGTTTTCCGTCATGCCCCAGGCCGAGACGATCTTGGCGCCGAGCGTGGCGCGAGCCTGTTCGACCAGCGGGCCCGGAATCGGCGCGCCGGCGCACAGGAAGGTTTTCAGGCTCGGCACGCCCTTGCCGGTCTCCGACACCGCGCGCGTGAGATCGGTTAGAAAAGGCGTGGACGCCATGGTGAAGGTGACGCGCTCCTCGCGGATGATTTCGGTCGCCCTGGCCGGATCCCAGACATCCTGCAGGATGACGCTCGCCCGCAGCATGATCGGCATCATCAGGCCGTACATGAAGCCGGTCTGGTGGGCGAGGGGCGAGGCCATCAGAACGATGTCGTCCTTGCCGAGCTTCAGGCGCCCCGCATAGGGAATGATGTTCGCCATCAGCGTATTGGCCGAATGCATCACGCCCTTCGGCTCGCCGGTGGTGCCGGAAGTATAGATCAGCTGGGTGATGTCGTCGGGACCGGGCCGGTTTGCCGTCAGGATTTTGGCCGCATCCGGCGCTTTCTCCCATTCCGGCTTTGTCAGCAGCATATCGAAGTCGTCCACGCCGCCGCCGTCGACGACGACGACACGTTTCAGCGACGGGAGCTGCGGCTGAAGGCTTCGCGCCATCGCTTCATGATCGAAATTGCGGAATAGCTTGGGAACGACCAGTATCTTGGCCTCGCCGTGTTTCAGCATGAAGCCGAGCTCGCGCTCGCGAAAGATCGGCATCAGCGGATTGAGGACCGCGCCGAGGCGCGAGCAGGCGAGGTACAACAGGCTGAACTGCCACCAGTTCGGCAACTGCATGGCGACGACGTCGTTGCGCCCGACGCCGAGGCGTGACAGTCCGACCGCGATCCGGTCGGCCAGCGTCGCAAGCTCGCGGTAGGTGAACCGGCGGACCTCGCCGGTGTCGAGGCGAACCGACGTCAGAGCAAGCTTGTCCGGGCAAGCGGCAACGCAGGCGTCGAGATCGTCATTGATCGTGCGATCGTGCCAATATCCGCCCGCAATGCTCGCGGCGCGACGCGGGGGCAGAAGAACGGCATCGAATTCCATGGGGTCGTCTCCGGTTGAGGCTCGTTGCGTCTTTCAGGCGGGGACCGCGGCACGGCCGGCGCGGCCACGCGCGATGATGGTCTTCATGATCTGGGCCGTGCCGTCGCCGATTTGGAAGCCGAGCACGTCGCGCAGCCGCTGCTCCATCGGTCCGCGGTCGTAGCCGCCATGGCCGAAACTCAGCAGGCATTGATGCACGGCATCGTAGGCGAGCTTGGGCGCCCACCATTTGCACATGGCGGCTTCCGCGCTGTGCGGCGCTCCGTTGTCCTTCAGCCACAGCGCCTGCAGGCACAACAGCCGCGCCGCCCTGACCTGCGTTTCCAGTTCGGCAAGCGGATGCGACACCCCTTGAAACGCGGACAAGGGCTGGCCGAACGCCTGCCGCTGCGCGACATAGGCCCAGGTCTCTTCCAGGGCGACACTGGCCACGGCGAGAACCTGCAGTCCGATCAGGGCGCGGGAGAAATCAAAACCCTGCATCACCTGTACGAAGCCCTTGTTCTCCTCGCCGAGCCGGTGCGACGCCGGCACGCGAACGTTTTCGAAGAAGATGGATCCGCGTCCGATCGCGCGCTGGCCGTGACAATCGAAGCGGCTCCGCGTGATGCCCGGCAGATCCATCGGAACGAGCAGCGCCGTGACGCCGTGCGCGCCGGATTCCGGGGCTCCGGTGCGGCCGAACACCACCGCGGCATCCGCCTGGTCGGCGGCGGAAATCGAGGTCTTTTCGCCGTTGACGACGTATTCGTCGCCGATCCGCTCGATCTGCAGCCGCAGATTGGCGGCGTCGGAACCGCCGCGCGGTTCGGTCAACGCGATCGCCAGCAGCGCCTCGCCGCGCGTCAGCCGGGTGAGCCATGGGCGGACGATGTCCGGCCGGCCGTGATGGCACAGGATCTGGCCGTTCAGCGAGGCCAAGAGATTGATGTAGGAAATACTGAGGTCGGCGCGGGCGACCTCTTCATGGATGACGCCGGCTGCGAGTGACCCCGTTCCCATACCGCCGAACTCCTCCGGCAGCTCGGGCGCGATGAACCCCATGTCGCCCATCGCCTTCATCAACGTGCGATCGAGCACGCGCGCTCGGTCGCGCTCCTGGAAGCCCGGCGCGATGCGATCGGCCGCAAATCGCCGAACCTGATCGCCGAGCGCGACCAGATCCCCGTTGAGATAAGGGTTCACCTGCCTGCCTCCCTCTGCCTGGGACCGCCGAGCCGCCTGATGACGGTCTTGAATGCGGTTCGTTGCTGCTCGTTACTTGGCGAACTTACGGAAGTCCGGTTTGCGCTTCTCCTGCAGCGCCTTGACGCCTTCGCGGGACTCCTCGGTGTCGTAGTAGAGCTTGAGCGCATACATGCCCATGCCGGCGATGCCGGCCTGATGGGCGGTGTCCATGTTGAAACTGCGCTTGGCGATCGCGATCGCAGTCGGGCTGCGCTCGCACAATTCCTCGCCCCACTTCTGGACCTCGGCGTCGAGCTGATCGTGCGCCACGCAGGTATTGGCGAGGCCCATCGCGACCGCCTCCTGGCCGCTATAGCGGCGGCACATGTACCACATCTCGCGGGCCTTCTTTTCGCCGACCACCCGCGCCAGAAACGCCGTGCCGTAACCGGGATCGACCGAGCCCATCTTGGGGCCGACCTGGCCGAAAATCGCTTTCTCCGAGCAGATCGTCAGGTCGCAGATCGTGCACAGCACGTTGCCGCCGCCGATCGCATAACCCTGGACGCGCGCGATCACCGGCTTCGGCACGTCGCGGATCGCCGCATGCAATTCTTCCATGGGCAGGCCGATCGTGCCCCTTCCGTCGTAATTGCCGTCATGGGCCGACTGGTCGCCGCCGGTGCAGAACGCGCGATCGCCCGCGCCGGCGAGCACGATGGCGCCGATGTCCTTGTCGTAGCCGGCCTTGTACAGGGCCTTGATCAGTTCATCGCAGGTCTTGCCGCGAAACGAATTCATCTTGTCCGGCCGGTTGATGATGATCCAGGCCACGCCGTTGCGGATCTCGTAGATGAGGTCTTCGAATTCCATCGGCTTTCTCCCAAGGGGGTGAGGGGACGGGCGAGGGCCCGGTTAGCCGTTCATCGTCAATCCGCCGGACACGCTCAGCACCTGGCCGGTCACATAGCTTGCGTCGTCGCTGGCGAAGAACAGGATGGCGCCGGGCAGGTCGTCAGGCTGGCCGATGCGACCGAGCGGGATCGAGCGGCGGAAGGCTTCTTCCAGTTTTTCCGGATTGCCGGCGCCCTCCTTGTAGTCGGCAAACAGCGCGGTATCGGTCGGGCCGGGGCACACCACGTTGACGTTGATGCCATGACGGGCGTGCTCGCGCGCGATCGTCTTGGAGAACGCGACAATTCCGCCCTTGCAGGCGGCATACACCGCTTCGCCGGACGAGCCGACGCGCGCGGCGTCCGACGCGATATTGACGATACGTCCCGATTTGCGCGCGACCATGCCGGGCAGCACCGCGTGATGCATATGCAATGCGCCGATCAGGTTGACGGCGATCAGCCTCTCCCATTGTGCCGGTTCAGTCTTGGTGAAGGGGCGAAAGATATCCCAGCCGGCGTTGTTCACGAGCACGTCGATCGGCCCGAGTTTGGATTCGGCCGCGGCCACCGCGGCATCGACGCTCGCCCGGTCCGTGATGTCGCAGCGGATGGCTTCGGCGGTGCCGCCGCCCGCGCGGATGGCGGAGGCGACCTTTTCGGCGGCGTCGAGATTGAGGTCGAAAACGGCGACGCGCGCGCCTTCGCCGGCAAACCTCCGGCAGGTCGCGCCGCCGATGCCGCCGCCGCCGCCTGTAACGACGACGGTCTTGTTGTCGAAACGCTTCATGACGCCTCCCATGTCGATGCCGGCTTGCGGCTCCGATTTGCGGCGCTGCCGGCCTGAGACCAAATGTATCTTGCTGGCCCCGCGCATTTATAGCAATATGTTGTCATAATATCCTGTCCGACACAAGATGGTTTCCCATGAAAAATTCAGACAAGCAGCCGAATTCCCCACGCGGCAAGAACGCAGCGAAGATGGAACTGGCTAACCGGTTGTTCTTTCGTCTCTATCAATGTGCCAACATGTTGCACAAGACCGGTAGCCGCGCGATCGAAGCGGAGGGGCTGACGACGCAGCAATGGGCGGTGCTCGGCGCGCTGTCCCGCGACGAGGCGGATGCCGGCATGGGGATCGGCGAACTCGCCAAATATTTGATGGTGAGTCGTCAGAATCTGGCAGGGCTGGTCAGTCGCATGGAGCGGGACGGGCACATATCGATCGCTTCCGACACCCGCGACCGGCGGTCCAGGATCGTGACCATGACCTCATCCGGTCGGCATGTCTGGCGGGTGCTGGCCCAGCCCAAGATTCGCGTCTACTACGAGGAAATCCTCGCCGATTTCTCGATCAACGACACCGCGCATGCGCTGCACTATCTGCTCAAGATCCTCGAGAACATGAAGCGTTTGGATAAAGAGCAGCTCAACGGCCAGGATGACGATCAGGCGGACTGATGTCCGCCTGGCGCCATCGCACGATCTGAAACGGCCATTTCAAGGCGATGAGGGCAACGCCTATTCCTGGGCGTGGGCAGCGTATTTTTCGGCGTTCCGGGCCGCGTCCTCGATCACCGCCGCCACTTGCTTTGCATGGGATTCGTACACGGAGTGGCTGGCGCCCTTGATTTCCGTGGTGTGGCTCTTGGCCCTCGCATAGTACCAGCGCTCGAGGTCGGGATTGATGATCTTGTCGCCGCCGGCGACGATGCCCCAGCTCGGTTTCGTCTTCCAGGCGGCCGCCGTCAGAGGGGAGCTGAATACCTTGGCCGCGGCCAGTACCTGAGAGCGCGCCACGAATTCGGCCCGCTCGCGCGGCAGGTCGGGGGCGAACAGCCTCGGAAACTCCGCCGGGTCGAGATAGGTGAATTCATCCGGCGTTTGCTTGATCGCACCGGCCGTCTTGGCGAGGATGCTTGGCGTCTTCTTGCCGAGCGTGCTCTCGTCTTCTCCGGCATCGGGGGCGTGCGCGGCGACGTAGACGAGGCCTGCGACGTTCGGATGAACGCCGGCTTCGCTGATGATAGAACCGCCATAGCTGTGGCCGACCAGGAGCGTCGGGCCGTCCTGCAGGTCGAGCACGCGCTTGGCCGCGGCAACGTCGTCGGCAAACGAGGTTTCGGGTTCCTGCACCATGGTGACCTTGAAACCGTCCTTGATGAGGATTTCATAAACGGGCTTCCACCCCGACGCGTCGACCCAGGCGCCGTGCACCAGGACGATGTTCTTGAGAGGAGCGGCACTTGCAGGAGTAACCATCGAGGCAAGGGCGAGTGCGGCCACGGCGGTCAAACAGGTTTTGAAATCTTTCATGTCCATCGCTTCCGGTTGGGCGGGATCGATGTTGTACAGTCGGACACGCCCTGAAATATTTCTCCGAGCGCACGTATTTTCGGTTTCGCACGCTGCCGGTCGGGATCAGCGACATGATCGTTGCGACCGCGCGAATGCAGTTCGGCGTTCCCGCCAAGACTCCTCGGACCATTCGCCGTTGCATTGGAGTTCCCGCGCTGTCGCGCCGAAGAATTTGCATGCAACGAAGTGAGCCGGCGCGTAACGGAGAGACCAAAAAGTGCCAACGCTGCTCAAATAGCGCCTGAAATCAGGCGCTTCTTAAGTCTTCCCCAGTAGTACTACGGCTTCGCCCTTAAGGTTAATTTCGAACCTGGAGGGTATTTATCTACTGCCGGCGCGGGTTGGTCCGAACGCTCGGCGTGCCGTTGCCGCAAAGGCGCAGGCCGCTTTCGGGGAATTGATATGATGAAGATCATCCAAAATTTGCGGATCGGCACCAAGCTCGCTGTCACGGCGGTATTCAGCATTCTGCTGATAGGCGGCATGATCTACGCCCAGATCTCCGGCAACGCCGCGGTGAGGAACGCCAACGAGCTGGCGAATGGTCAGCAGACCATCGCACGCGACGCCATCGACACGAAGGCCTCGATCCGCGGTATGCAAACCGGCGGTCGCGACATTCGCCTTGCCAGTACTCCGGCGGAGTTGCAGAAAGCCGCCGACTATCTCGCGGCTCGGCTGAAGTCCGTAAATGGGTTTTCCGACGAGATGATGAAGCTGTCTCACTCCCAGGAAAATCGCGAGCGTATCGCCAAGGTGAAGGCTCTGGCAGGCGATTATGCCAAGGCGATCCAGCAGATTGGAGCGACCCGGAGCGAGCTGATCGGCATCGAGGCAAAACGCCCGGCCGGCAGCGAGTTAGCGGCGGAAACGACCGCAAGAATTGCGAAGCTGAACGAAGAGGGAATCCGGATCAGCCGGGAAGTGACGTTGCCGATGGCAACCGAGCTTGAATCGCTCGTCAACAAGATCGTGGAGTTCGCCAAGCATCGGGTGGAAGAGGAGATCGCGGCGGCGGCGCAGGAAATGTCTTCCGCCGAAAGGACCATGCTGGTGATCGGTCTTGCGGTGGGGCTGCTGTTGATCGCGACCTGCGTGTTCTCCGTATTCACCATTGCCCGCCCGATGAGCGCGTTGAGCGCCTCGATGCAGGAACTTGCCGACGGCAATTTTGCCGTGGTGCTGCCCGGCCTTGGACGCAAGGACGAGATCGGTGACGTCGCGCAGGCCGTCGAGAATTTCAAGGTGAAGGCAGAGGAGAAGGCCCGCGAGGAAGCCGAAGCAAAGCACAAGCAGGATCAGGCCGCCGCGCAGTTGCGCAAGGCGGACATGATCAAGCTCGCCGACAGCTTCGAAGGCGCGGTCGGCCAGATCATCGAAACCGTGTCCTCGGCATCGACCGAGTTGGAGGCCTCTGCCGGGACGCTGACCAAGACCGCGGAACGCGCGCAGCAGGTCACGACGGCGGTTGCGGCGGCTTCGGAGGAAGCCTCCACCAATGTGCAATCGGTCGCCTCCGCCACGGAGGAAATGGCGTCCTCCGTTACCGAGATCAGCCGCCAGGTGCAGGAATCGGCAAGGATGGCCAATGAGGCGGTCGACCAGGCGCGCAAGACCAATGATCGCGTCAGCGAGCTGTCGAAGGCGGCGGCGCGGATCGGCGACGTCGTCGAGCTGATCAACACCATCGCGGGGCAGACCAACCTGCTGGCGCTCAACGCGACCATCGAGGCCGCGCGGGCCGGCGAGGCCGGCCGCGGCTTTGCCGTGGTCGCCTCCGAAGTGAAAGCGCTCGCCGAACAAACCGCAAAGGCGACCGGCGAGATCGGCCAGCAGATCACCGGCATCCAGGCGGCGACGCAGGAGTCGGTCGGGGCGATCAAGGAGATCAGCGGCACGATCGAGAGGCTATCGGAGATCTCCTCCACCATCGCAGCCGCGGTGGAAGAGCAGGGCGCGGCGACCCAGGAGATTTCCCGCAACGTGCAGCAGGCCGCGCAAGGCACCCAGCAGGTCTCCTCCAACATCACCGACGTGCAGCGCGGTGCGGGTGAAACCGGTTCTGCCTCCTCGCAGGTTCTCTCGGCGGCGCAATCGCTGTCCCGCGACAGCAACCGGCTCAAGCTCGAAGTCGGCAAGTTCCTGGATACCGTGCGCGCAGCCTGAAGAGGCCATCGGGCACTCCGCCCAAGGCGGGTGACGTCGGACCCATCAAGGCCTTGCGACCATCTTGCACCCGAACGGGTATGACCGATCGTGTGTCCCATGCCTGAACGTTTGTGATCCGAATTGGCAACTCGGCTTTGGGCTTGTCGAGGTGACATTCTCCCGTGAACTGGAGAGGCGTCTGTCCAGGCGGCGTCTTTCGATTTCAGCAGGGGACAGCGGCCATGGCTCTTCGGTACATAGCGGACGACTTTGGCATGAATCGGAGCGATCCGTTCGGGCGCGAGGCGCCGGGTTCATCCTGGCCTCCCGCGGATTCCCTGCCGCTCTTCTCGATCGACACGGGACATAACGGCGCGGGCGATGGCGGGAACGGATTTTTTGTCGGGAGTCTCATTGACAGCCCCTACGCTGCGTTCGAGCCGTTCAATATGGCGCAATCGGGCGCCGACGCGACGGCTGGCGCATACCAGGCGAACATCGGAAGTTTTGACCAGGCCGCGACCGAGATTGCCGGAGTTGGCGGTGACGGCGGCAATTCCAACGCCGCAATGGGCGGAAACAGCGGCGCGTTCGGGTCGTTCGGCTCCGACGCGATCGCGACTGGAGACAACAGCGCCGGCGATGGCGGCAATGGCTACTTCGCTGGGGCCCTCGTGCATGCGCCCGTCGCAATCTATGATCCGGTCAACATTGCAGTGGCAGGCTTTGGCGGCATCAGTGACGCCCACCAGTCGAATACGGTTCAATTCCATCAAGGTGCCACGCAGATCGCAGGCGTCGGCGGCGGTGGCGGGAGCGGCAATGCGGCCTCGGGCGGCGGCGCGTATGGGTCTGGAGGGCCTGCTGCGCCGTTTCACCACATCGCGGGGGCCGGCCACGCGCCCGACCACGGCAGCATCGGCTCCGGGACGGTCACCAGCGGAGATAACCACGCCGGCAACGGCGGCGACGGGTCCTTTTATGGCAGCCTCGTGCATACGTCCTTCGCGCTGTACGATCCGATCAACATCGCCGTGGCCGGATACAATTCCAGTGCCCACGCTGATCAATCCAACAATGTGGAGTTCGACCAGACTGCGTTCCAGATGGCCGGCGTCGGCGGCAACGGCGGAAACGGCAACGCTGCGATCGGTGGAGACGCCGGCGGGCTCTCCTCCATCCTTGGCTTGATTGGCTCTGACGTCATCGCGACCGGGGGCAACGGCGCAGGTTCGGGCGGCGACGGCCATTTCGCGGGCAGTCTCGTCGACCTCAACATAGCAATCTACGCTCCAATCAACATTGCGGTCGCCGGCGTCAATTCCACTGCCGACGCCCACCAGACCAACAACGTGCAGTTCGATCAGGGCGCGATCCAGACTGCCGGAATCGGTGGTGATGGCGGCCACGGCAACGCTGCGCTGGGCGGCGATTTTGCCATGCATATGCTGGCGGACGCTCACTTGCTCGCTCACGCCTAGACTCACCGGAGTTACCCGGCCCCCCGCGGCGAGAAGGCAGCCTTTTGGGTGTAGATCCCTTCGGATGAGGTGGCATCAGCTTTGGTAGCTTGGCCAATACCGAGCGCAAAACCAAGATCGGGGCCGTCCAAATTGGGACGGGCAGTGTGCAAACCAAATCAGGGAGACTGACATGACAAAGGCATCGTTCCCTTCCGACACGATCGCGCTCAAGGCAATTTCGACAGGGGGCAACAGCGCCGGAAATGGTGGAGACGGTTACAGCTCGGGCAGCATCAGCAACAGCCCGCATATCAACTTCGACCCGTACAACAAGGCGGACGGCGCCGACGTGCATGTCAACACCGGCGATCAGGTTCATCAAACGGCAGACTGGGAAGCCGGGGGCGCGAACGCCAGTGCGCAGTGGTTTGCCCAGGCCCACGGCGGAATGGCCATGTCGAACGGCAACCAGAGCTCCGACAGCGGTCATGACACCTCCAACGTGAATGCCAGCACGACGGCCTACCAGTCAAATTTCCTCGCGGCGGACATGCATCAGAGTGCGGCTGCCGGCATCGGAGGAAACGGCGGCAACGGCAACGCGGCCTGGGGTGGCGACGTGCACTTCGATCCCACCATCGAGTCCGCGAACCTGAACGACGTGCTCAATCATTCCGAACAATTCCATGTCGACGATTTCGTGCATGTGTGATCGGCGTCAGTAAGAGCAGAGACCGGCGGCCCGATGCCGCCGGTTCTCAAATTCGTCGCGAAGTTAACGGATGACGGCGCGAAAAGGATCGGACCTCAAATCACTGCAGGGGGACCGCAATGCCGATGCCGCCGCTCCGGCTGCAAATGATGTCGCCGCCGCAGACGCCGCTCGAAGCGGCGCTTCGGGCCTGCGTCGGCTCGCTCGGGCTCGTGTTTGCGTACAGCTGCAGTTACAATCTGCTTCTCCTCGCTCCCTCGATCTACCTGCTTCAGATCTATGATCGCGTCCTGTCGAGCCGCAGCGCCGATACCCTCATGATGCTGTCGCTGATTGTCGCATTTACCGTCGTGGTCGGCGGAGTGCTCGATGCATTGCGCCGCGCCGCGATGGGCAGAATCGGCGCGTGGCTTGAAGATCGACTTCGTCCGGCGGTGCTCTCCGCCTGCTTCGACTACGCCTATCGATCGAATCCGGCCCGCGCATCCGAGGCGTTTCGCGATCTCACGACCCTGCGCCAGTTCGCCGAATCCGGAGCATCTTCGATGCTGTTCGATGTGCTCTGGTCGCCGCTCTTCCTTATGGTTCTTTTCCTCGTACACCCCCTGCTGGGGGTGATAGGCACCGTCAGTGCGCTGCTGCTGTCTGGCCTCGGATTTGCCGGAGACTTCGTCACTGCAGGCCCGATGGCGCGGTCGGCCGCGGCACTGACGCGGAGCCATGGACGGTTCGGCATGGCAGTCGCAAACGTCCATCTCATCAGGGCGATGGGGATGCTCGATGGCGCCGCGCGCCTAGTCCACCAGGCTGCGCAGGATGCAAGGAGCGAGCACGAGGTGGTCCAGCGCCGCAACGAGATCGTGATGCTGATCTCCAAACCGGCGCGCGCGCTGGCTCAGGTTCTGATCATGGGTTCTGCCGCCTGGCTCGTCCTCGAAGAGAGCAAGAGTCCGGCCATCATCTTTGCTACGACCCTGCTGTTCGGACGCGCACTCGCACCCGTCGAAGGAGCGATTGCAGGCTGGAAGGCCTTCGCGACGGCGTTGACCGCCTACCGTCGGCTCAACGGCGTCATGGCCGCGGTCAACCCGGTTGCAGACATCAAGGACCTCTCGGACGGACCCAAGGGCAGCCTCGTCGTCAACAAGGTTGGCGCCGCCGTGCCGGGATCGGGCCATTTGATGCTGAAGGGCGTTTCGTTCCGTCTCACGCCCGGTGAATGCCTCGGCATCATCGGTCCATCCGGCTCCGGCAAATCCACGCTCGGCAAGATCATCGCCGGAATTTCCGCGCCAACGACGGGTTCCGTCCTGCTCGACGGTGTCGACGTCCTGTCCCTGCGCGACTCGGGCGGCGGGCGGCGCCTCGGATATCTGCCGCAAGACATCGATCTGTTCGGAGAGACGGTAAAGGACATCATTGCAAGGCTGGACGGCGCCGATTTGCAAAAAGTCATCGAAGCAGCAAAGCTGACCGGCCTTCACGATATGATCATCCGGCTGCCGCAGGCCTACGATACGGCCGTCGTTGGCGGAGGGGCCAATCTCTCGCGCGGATTTCGCCAGCATCTCGGCGTTGCGCGGGCGTTTTTTGGCGACCCGCACCTCGTGGTCCTCGACGAGCCGAACGCCAGCCTCGACTATTTCGGCGAGCGGGTGCTCTTCGACGCCATTGAACGAATGAAGGCGGCCAACACGACGGTGGTCATCATTACCCACCGCCTGGGGATACTCGCCGCAACGAACAAGATTGCCATTATGCAGGGCGGCATGGTCAGCGCATTCGGGGACAGCAAGGAAATCTTCGAGAGATATCTGGCCCGCCCCCAGGTCGGCTCACGCGAATCTGCGCGGCCGGCTTCGGAACGGGAATGCGACAACGACGTTCGCGCCTCCCCGCAGCCGATGCCGATCATGCCGTGAGCCGCAGCAAACCTTCTCACGATCGCTCTGCCCGAAGGGGAAGATGACCTCATGAAAACCGCGTTCAATCGCATCGAGATCTGGGAGGTCCCCGGGCATGCGGGATCAGAGCCGCCGGCGCTCCGCGACCGGCTTCGCGGTGTCACCTGGCCCGGAAACCTGCTGGTCTGCTGCTTTGTCCTCGGCCTCGGTACCTGGTCAACTCTTGCCCCGCTCGAGAGCGCCGCGATCGCCGTCGGCACCGTCGAATCCGAGTTCGAGCCGCAAGACGATCCAGCACCTCGAGGGTGGCATCGTCAGGGAAATCCTGGTCGCAGACGGTGACGTCGTCCATGCCGGTCAAACGCTGATCTCGCTGGAAGATACCAAGGCCCGTGCCGAAGCCGAAAGCCTGCAAGGCCAGTTGTGGGACGCGACGGCACGAGAAGCACGGCTCCAGGCGGAACAGCGCGGGGAGGAGCGGATGTCGTTCCCGGCCAAGCTGGAGGCGGCGCAGAAAGCCAGTCCATCACTTGCGGCCGTCCTTGCGGGCCAGCAGAGTATTTTCGAAACGCGTCGGCAGGTCTTCCGGTCGCAGGTGGCGGTCAATCGGGACAGAAGGGCTCAGGTTGAAAAAGAGATCGAGGGTCTTATGGCCCAACAAGGCGCGGCCTCGAAGCGCATTGAAATCGTCGGCGAGGAGGCGGATACGGTCTCGATGCTCGTCAGCAAGGGGCTCGAGCGGCGCCCGCGCCTTCTGAGCCTCCAGCGGGAAAAGGCCGACATCGAGGGACGGCGGGGTGAGATTGTCGCGCAGATATCGCGCGCCGAGCAGGTCATCAACGAATCGCAGGCAACGCTCATCAAATTGGAGAATGACCGTCAAAACGAGATCGCGCAGTCGCTGCGCGAGGTACAAAGTCAGATTTTCCAGATACGCGAGCGACTGCAGGCAGCCGACGATCAACTGCTGCGAACCGCGGTCAAGGCGCCCGAAGATGGCGTGGTGACTGACCTGCGGATTCATACCCCGGGGGGTGTGGTCGGCGCCGGCGCACCGCTGCTGGATCTTGTTCCGCGGCAGGATCGTCTTGTCGTAACCGCGCGCGTCAGGCCCGAGGATATCGATGTGGTCCGCCCCGGCTTGAGCGCCGATGTGAATCTGCTGCCCTACAACCAGCGCCGCGTGCCAAGGCTCAAGGGAATCGTTACACGCGTTTCTGCCGACCGTCTTGTCGACAAGCGGACCGACCAGCCATATTACGCCACGAAGATTCGCGTCCAGGATCCGCTGGTCGCCGAGATCGACGGCATCCGGATTATTCCGGGAATGCCGGCCCAGGTCTTCATCAAGACCGGTCGTGGCACCGTGGCTCTCTACGCGCTCAAGCCTCTGCTCGACAGCTTCAACAACGCCTTCCACGAGGATTGAACTGACCGGGATGGAGCGCGCAAGGCGGCCCTCAAGAAGATCATGGGACTCTTGGGTAGAGCCCTTTACCGTTGAGCCGGCCGCTCCAGCGAAGGACCGCCTCGGTGCGGTTGCTCGCGGAACATTTCCGCATGATATGCTGGATATGCATTTTTACGGTGTTTTCCGAAAGATTGAGCTTGGCGGCAATCAACTTGTTGGGGAGACCGAGTTCCAGCGCCGCCAGCACATGGTGTTCGCGGGGCGTGAGATCGACAGTCGTCTTCTCGGGCAGGATCCTGGCGGCGCCTTTGCCGTCCTGGATTCCGGATAATTCGCGAGCACGGGCACATGGCGACGTTGTCTTGAGACCTGGCGCCTCGACAATCGGCAGTGGCCGGTAGACCCCGCCGGCAAGAACGAGGCGCAATCCTGCAATTGCGACCTCGACCGGGATCGAGATCGGAAAAAAACCACGGACTCCGCGTTGCATCGCGATCGAGGCGGTGGCTTCGTCGTCGCGATTTGACAGCAGCGCAACGTAGGCGTTCGGAAAGGACTCTGCGATCAGCGCCAGGCTCTCCTCGATCAAGGGATCCGTGATCTCCTTGTCCTCCATATTCAGCGCGACGAGGCGGACGTCCCTTCTTGATATCCAGTTCAGGCCGCTCGTCGACGGCATTTCGACAATCTCGAAGCCGGCGAACTCTCGCTTCAGGATACTGAGGATGCAGGTCCGCGCCAGGACGTTATGTTCGATGATCACGAGCACCGGCGGTGTTAGCGATCCCAGGCCTAGTTCTGCAGGGTTGGTGAAATCGTCCATGATGTCCCCGAATTCAGAAAAATATTAAGTCGCTCCACTGACTTGGATTTCCACGGAACAAGATTTGCTGACGCGATCTGCTTATGGCCACGACGCCGCTCTCGATCTTCGAACTCGGGCGCAGCCGTTCCGGTCAGCGAACCATTCTGGTCCAATTGCAACAAATGCTCGGCAGCGGTTCTGCTGTTCCCGACTAGTTGCAAATATTACGATACGCGGTCATCGCCGCCAAACTTGCGGAGCCATCGACGACGTATGCTTCATCATCCTTCACGAGATATAGAAACGGCCTGTCGCCGGTTTCCTCGCCCGACGCTTTTTTTCCTTTGACGCGGCCGCAAATGGTGTCGACGGACTCCCCGCGCACATTTTTGCGGACGGCCCGGTTCATCTCGCCGAACTCGGCGGATGTCGGATTCTCCAGCTTCGCTGCAATAGTGGCCTTCGCCTTGACAATGACCGGATCGGACGACCCGGCGGGCGGACCGGATCCGGGAGGCGCGGCGATCGCCGCGGTCCTCGTCGACTTTACGTTCTTCGTGTCGAGGTGAGTGGCCCTGTCGCCGGCGGGCTTTTCCGCCTTCGCGACCGCGGGTTTCGCTTTTGCTGGCTTGGGGTTAGCGTGGAGCGCGGCTAGCTCTGCCTCCACCGGCTCACTTTCAGCCGTCCTGTCGAAGCAGACGAAGCCGTTCGTTTCCGAGCAGGCGTCCATGCGCTCATGCGACAGTAAGGGACAGCTGCAGCCGGCCAGGATCGCGGCCAGCGCGCCAATGAAAAGCGTCCTCATGCATTCCTCCTTCGAGGCTGAGTGTCGCTCGCAGTTCTTGCTGCGTCATGGTGTCTGCGCTGGTTGTCTATCTCTTGCGTAAAAAAGTTAAGCGCCCATTAAGCGTCCGCTGGTCGCCGCGGCACGATGCTGCATGGTTAATGTCGGCGCATCGCAGTTTCGCGGCAGCTAAGGGGTCTTGCCTGCGGGTCGGAGTGTCTCTGAAGCCCATGAAGCTTAGACTGCATTTCAATGCAGCCGGCAATTTGCCGGAGCGCCCGAGTCTTGGGTGAAGTACATGACGGGGCGGCTGCCCCTAACGTTTTAAGTAGCGGCTTCCTTGTGCGCTCTCCGGGGGGGCGCCAAACATCCGTAAGGGGAAGCCGAACGTCAGGCCTGCGCGTACTTCGTTGACCGGATGACCGTTCGTGAGGGCATGACGCAGCCCGATGTCGAAGCTGAGGTTATCACGGACCCGCCAAATGAGACCGACCAATCCGGATATCGTCTCGGATTGGCCAAATTCCTTTTCATAAAAGAATTCCGCAACGGGCCGGACCGACCATTTTGACGGTCCCTCGATGATGCTGCCAAGAAAAACGTCCGCATGATGATCTCGGGTAATTGCGGTCTCTGCATTCAAGTGGATCGTTCCCCAATCCCAGCGCTGCGAGACGATACCAGCCAGACTTGCGCCGACGCCTGAATTCCAGGTGCTGTCCGGAAGCAGCACGCCAAATTCTGTCGCGATGCTGGGCCCGGTCTTGTCCTGTAGGCTGCCGGGCTGCAGGACGTGTTTGAGGAATGCTCCCGCCGAGGTGAGACTGGTGGGGCCTGATGGTGAGAGCGGTGTCTGGCCCCGGCCTTCGAGCACCGCTTCCCATCCTTCGCTCAGTCCATAGTTAAGGACCGTTGCCGGCGCGATCAGAGTGGTACTTCCCTGTTCACGCAGGCGCCCGGCGGGCTGTAATTCGATTTCCACCTCTCCCGGAGCTGCTACGGCGGCATCAGTCCCGTCGAAGGGGCGATAAGCAAAAGCGGAACTGGGGCATGACATCAGGCCCAACGCAATGATTGATCCCGATGCGATCCGTCTCGGAAATTGCCGTTTCAAAAATTGGCGGCATGCTGACATGCGTGGTCTCGCGGCTTCGACCTAAGGCAGTGGTTGGAATATCCAAATGGCTGCTGGCTCTCCGGAACTCGCTCGGACCGCAACAAGCAGACGATCCACCTCGGGCACAAAGAGCGAAGTGCGCGCACCCGAAACCGTGGGGATACGCGCGATCCGTCGATACGTCGTTTCTTTCGCCTCTAGGACATCAAGGAAGCCGTCCCCGCAACTGACGTAGACGCGCGCGCGCTTGGCATCGATGAACAGGTCATCGGCATCGCCGCAGGTTTCGGTGGTCGCGACCGGCTTGCCGTCGGTCATGGAAAAGACGCCAAGCTCCGCAGGGGCTCGAAAGATTACGAGGATCCGGCGACGAACGTGGTCCAGGGCCATCGGAAAATTGGCGCCCAGAGCGGCCATCGGCCATTTTGCGATTTGCTTTTGTGAAACGCGGTCCACGACGGCGATGCCGCGAGAATCCGGCACATTGACGAAAATCCGGCTTGTATCGGGGTCGATCTGGAAACTTTCGGGATGCGCCTTCAGCGAAATGTCCCCCACCTTTCTGTGAGTTGAAGGATCGATGAGGGCCAATCCTCCGCTGCCATATCCAATGAAGACCTGTTTGGCGGCGGCATCAACGCGAATATTGTCAGCGTCGCTGCCAAGCTCAGTTTGTCCCGTGATCTTGTAATCGCTCCCTTCAAACAATCGCACCGAGCCGTCGCCGGCATTGGCGACATAAAGCGTATCGGTCGTAGGCTCGTAGCCGACGCCTTGGGGCGCTTTCAGTCCCGGGATCCTGTGGATCAATTTGCGGTTCGGGAGATCAACAATTCCGACGGAATCATTGCCCAATTCGGCAACGAAGAGGCGTTGCCGCTTGACATCAACTGCCATGTGGTCGATGCGGCCACGCACATCGCCAAGTGGGATTTTTGTTTCAAGTTCGAGCGGACCTGCATCCTTCGACTGCGCAGATGCTGGGCCTGCAGTGTTGGTGAGTGCCAAAACGCCGGCTAACGCCGTGACGATCGTCCAGAGTGGATGCAACATGGCCACACCATCCCTAAGGGACCAGGACTCTCCTGATGCGTAAGCGCAGCTACTGCCTAGTCCAAGGACTGTTGAATAGCTCTGATTTCGTTGTAGTTGAGAACATCAATTGAAGCCACGGGATGGCCGTCCTTCAAGACGGGCAGCACGTTAACAGCGCGGACGTTAGCGGATTCGCTCATAATTTTGTCGACTGCCGCTTTCAAGGACATCTTCGCTTTGATCATCGCGGCGCGTTGTTCATGGGCGGCTGTGAGATCGTCGCTCCCTTGTACGGGTTCAACTTTCAGAATCTTGCCGGTGACGTAATCCACCAGCACTTCGGAAAACTTGCCATCCTTCGCGGTATATATCGAAAGCTGCAGTTTGCCTTCGTCGATCTCGAATTTGGCCGAGATGGGCTGGCCATGCTGTTCGCTGGCTTCCAAACCCTGCTGCAGACTGATCTTCGCGGCACCCATTGCCTTGATGAGGGCTTCCTGAGCTTCGTCCTCGTCATCCGCGAAGATAGCGTTGCGGCCGCCGAAGCCGATCAAAGCGGTCAGCCCGAGCACCGTCGCGCTTGCAGTCATCAGCAACATCTCTCGTCGGGTCATGTTGACCTCCGTCGGTTGGTCGATGTCGCCCCACATTCGTTCAGTCTCGTTTATTGCCATTGCCCAGGTTGGTTGCGGCAGCGGGTACGCATCAGACCCACGACCGCGCTCGCCGCAATCAGCGGCGGCTTGCTGACTTTCCGGGCCGCAGCAATGGGCATGGTCGCCAACTCCTTCATGGCGACTTGCGATCCTTTGGGACCGGCATTTCACGATTTCTTCCCGCAAGATTTCATGCACATCTGGTATTCAGTCTTGCATGTCGGTCCGGGATAATTCTTCATGCAGGCTCGCTGCTGCTCTCCACACACTTTGCAGCTTGATTGCGCCTGCGCGGCGACATTAAGCCCGCAAAAGCCGATCAGCATCAGCGGCACTATCGCAAAGCTTCTCATGAAACTCATCCCTCCCTCATCTCTCTGTCGTGATGTCGTCGGCTCCAATGCCGCCTCTGTGGGTCGCCGATACGATCGCTCGCGCGCCACCCACTTGGCCGGACTTGCCCCGATATTGCGGCGGGCCGACAGTCCCTGTTCAGTCCGGCCAGCAATGCCGCCTCTCGCCTCAACCTCCATCAGCCGCAAAGCAGCAGCCACGCTTTGGCTAACCTCACGTCCGTGAAAGCAGTAGGGGAGGACGACTTGGCGTCCGTTCGGGAAATCAGTTCGCCACTGATCCACTGCATTGGGCGAGTGATGAAAAGTATCGGCCACAAGCGCATCGGCACCAGCACAATCAGCGTCACGCCGCACGTCAACGATGATCGGCGCCGATTTGGAACCAAGCCGTGCATAAAGAGCGTTTGCGGAAATAGAGTGCCTCCGGTCGTCCACGCGCAAATCTCCTCGACGAATCGAGTGTTGCGCAGTGCTTGGACCGCGGTCTCAAGGGGAGACTGCATATTCCCCTGTGAAATTATTAATTTGGCACCACCTCAAATGCAATAGCGTAACTAAGGGAACAACAGGGAGAGACGGAACTCCGAGTGCCGTCCTTCGGCCAGATGCGTCGGAGACGCCGGGGTGTCGGACGAGAGAGGAGTTCGCCCGCAATTTTTTGCGGCGTCTGTCATCATGGGCGCTTCGCGCCGGCCGCTCGCGTCGACGGGGAGGGCGAACTTATTCCACGGCCTGAATCCAGTCCGCAGCACTCCGCCACAGCGTGTCGCGATGATCGGAGCGGAAGAAACCGAAATGCCCGATCCTGGCGACGCCTTCCGCCGGCGTGATGGTGACGATCTCAGGTGTGATCGAGGTGAATCCCGAACAGAGCAGTTCGACCGATGGCCGCGTTGCCCAGGGGTCGTCGGACATGACGAGCGCGCGCATCGCGCCGTGGAATTGCGCGAAATTCTTCAAGCCGCCGAGCTCGGGATCATCGAACAGATAGCGCTTGCGCATCACCCAGCTGACCCATTGCAGAAATACATCCCTCGGCAGGTCCTCGGCGATGCCGCTCCAGGCGGGCGCGTAGCCGAGCAGCCGGGCGAGGGGGGCGCCGACAAACTTCAGCATGGCATAGACACGGTATCGCTCCGGCGAGGCCATCAGCTTCCAGTAGGCTGCCTGCGCCGCGACCAGCAGCGCGCGCGACACCTCGTTGTTGTTGGGCAGCAGTCCCAGCGCCTGGCCGCCAAAGGAATGGCCGACAAAGCTGAGCGGCAGCGTGTGATAGCGCTCGCGCATCCAGGCCACCGCGCCGGTGACATCGAGCGCGGCCCAGTCCGACATCGAGGCCTTGAAGCCGACCAGCGATTTGGGCTGGTTGTATCCGACCAGCGCCTTTTGTCTGGAGTCGCCGACGCCGCGATAATCATAGGTCAGGACCGCGCAGCCGCGCCCGGCGAGATAGCCGGCGAAGCCCCGATAGATCTTGCGCGGCACGGCGGTCGCCGAATTGATCAGCACGGCATGGCGCTTCGCGCCGCGCGGCAGGAACAGGCTCGCCCCCAGCAGATATCCGTCCGTTGCGGGAATACTGATGTTGTCGATGAAAACGTCGTCGTCCAGCGCAGCGTCTGCCACCGCTTCTTGCCCTGTGTTCGTGGATCCGCCCAGCAAATGCGAATTCGGCTTTTGCCGCAAGGGCTTGCCCGGCGGTAAGGAATTCCAACTGGCGGTCCTTGTTGGGCCTGTGTATAAACCGGCCGTCCGCTGCTTCCGACCGGCTACGCCATTTTCAGTGTCGCTCCGCCGAAGCTTTAGCCAAGGCGGGTAAGTAGCGGTTTTTGCTTGAGGAGTTGACGTCATGTCCGAGCGGTGGGCCCCCGACAGCTGGCGGACCAAACCGGTGCTGCAGATCCCGGAATATCCTGACGCCAAGGCGCTGGCCGATGTCGAGGCGCAGCTTGCCACGTTTCCTCCACTGGTTTTTGCGGGCGAGGCGCGCAACCTGAAGAAAGCGCTCGCCCGGGTTGCCGCCGGCGAGGCCTTCCTGCTTCAGGGCGGCGACTGCGCGGAAAGCTTCGCCGAGCACGGCGCCAACAACATCCGCGATTTCTTCCGCGTGCTGCTGCAGATGGCGGTGGTCCTGACCTATGCCGGCGCGGTGCCGGTGGTGAAGGTCGGCCGCATCGCGGGACAATTTGCAAAGCCGCGCTCCTCGCCGACCGAAAAGATAGGCGGCGTCGAGCTGCCGAGCTACCGCGGCGACATCGTCAACGATATCGCGTTCACGGCGGCGGCGCGCACCCCCGATCCGCAACGCCAGCTGATGGCCTATCGGCAGTCGGCGGCGACGCTGAATCTCTTGCGCGCCTTCGCCACCGGCGGCTTTGCCAATCTCGGCAGCGTGCATCAGTGGATGCTGGGCTTCCTCAAGGATTCCCCGCAGTCGCGGCGCTACAAGGAACTGGCCGACCGCATCTCGGAGGCGCTGAACTTCATGCGCGCCTGCGGCCTCGACCTGGAAAGTCACCCCGAGCTGCGCGCCACCGATTTCTACACCAGCCATGAGGCGCTGCTGCTCGGCTACGAGCAGGCTTTTACGCGCGTGGATTCGACGACGGGCGACTGGTACGCGACCTCGGGCCACATGATCTGGATCGGCGACCGTACCCGCCAGCTCGACCACGGCCATGTCGAATATTTCCGCGGCATCAAGAACCCGATCGGGCTGAAATGCGGCCCGTCGCTGAAGCCGGACGAATTGCTGAAGCTGATCGACGTGCTCAATCCCGACAACGAGCCCGGACGGCTGACGCTGATCAACCGCTTCGGCTCCGACAAGGTCGGCGATCATCTGCCGGCGCTGATCCGCGCCGTCAAGCGCGAGGGCCGCGTGGTGGTCTGGTCGTGCGACCCGATGCACGGCAACACCATCACCTCGACCTCAGGCTACAAGACCCGGCCGTTCGACCGGGTGCTGTCTGAGGTGAAGTCGTTCTTCACCATCCATGCCGCGGAGGGGACGCATGCCGGCGGCGTGCATCTGGAAATGACCGGACAGGACGTCACCGAATGCATCGGCGGCGCGCGCGCCATCACCGACGAGGATCTCAACGACCGCTATCACACGGTCTGCGATCCCCGGCTCAATGCCGAGCAGTCGATCGACATGGCCTTCCTGATCGCCGAACTGCTCAAGCAGGAACGCGTCGGCAAGGTCAAGCCGATGCCGGCCGCGGCGGGACTTTAAGCGTTGCTGCGGTTCTGGCGGGCCACCATCAATACACGCAATGGGCTCGCCTTTGCGATCCGCTCGGAGCAGGCCATTCGCGAGGAGATCGTGGCGCTGGCGCTGGCGCTGCCGATGGCGTGGCTGATCGGCGTGACCATGATGCGCCGCGTCGAGCTGGTCGCCGCGGTGGTGCTGGTGCTGATCATCGAACTGCTCAACACCGCGATCGAGAAGCTGGCCGACCGGCTGACCACCGAGCATGATCCGCAGATCGGGCGGGTCAAGGACATGGGCTCGGCGGCGGTCGGCGTCGCTTTGGTCATGGCCGGCCTGTTCTGGCTGTTCGCCATCGCCGAACGCATGGGCGTAGTCTAGCGCATGCAATTGCAGTTTGGCCGGCATCTGGCGAAGCCCGAGGGGGCATGCTATATTTGATTTGCTCATTATGAGGATAAGGCGCGCTCCATGGCCGAACGAGCCGATCAGTTTGCGATAACGCTTGCCCAGCTCAATCCAACGGTAGGCGACGTCGCCGGCAACGCCGCCAAGGCGCGCGCCGCGCGGGTGCAGGCGCGGGCCGAGGGCGCCGATCTCGTCGTGTTTCCCGAATTGTTCATTGCCGGCTATCCACCGGAAGACCTCGTGCTGAAACCGGCCTTCCAGTCGGCCTGCCGCACTGCCATCGAGGAACTCGCGCGCGAGACCGCCGACGGCGGCCCGGCGGTCTTGATCGGCAGCCCCTGGGTCGAGGACGGCAAGCTCTATAACGCCTGCGCGCTCCTGGACGCCGGCCGCATCGCCGCCATCCGCTACAAGGCCAACCTGCCGAATTACGGCGTGTTCGACGAAAAGCGGCTGTTTGCGCGCGGCCCTGCCGCGGGTCCGGTTACCATCCGCGGCATCCGGGTCGGGGTGCCGATCTGCGAGGATATCTGGCTGGAGGAATTGGAAGACTACGAAAACGTCGTCGAATGTCTCGCCGAGACCGGCGCGGAAATCGTGGTGGTGCCGAACGGCTCGCCATACGCGCGCGACAAGAACGACGTACGGCTGTCGATCGCGGTCGCCCGGGTCACCGAAAGCGGGCTGCCGCTGATCTATCTCAACCAGGTCGGCGGGCAGGACGAACTGGTATTCGACGGCGCTTCCTTCGCACTGAACGCCGATCTCTCGGTGGCGGCGCAACTGCCGGCCTTCACTGAGAACATCACGACCTTGCATTGGCGCAAGAGCGAAAGCGGCTGGCACTGCGCCGGTCCCATGGCCTCCGTGCTCGACGGCGACCAGGGTGACTACGTGGCCTGCGTGCTGGGCCTGCGCGACTATGTCGGCAAGAACGGATTTCCCGGAGTGCTGCTGGGTGTGTCCGGCGGCATCGACTCGGCGCTGTGCGCCGCGATCGCGGTCGACGCGCTGGGCGCCGAGCGGGTCCGTGGCGTAATGCTGCCGTTTCGCTTCACCGCGCAAGTGTCGCTCGACGACGCGGCCAAGCTCGCCGGCGCGCTCGGTATCCGCTACGAGGTGCTGCCGATCGCGGCGGCGGTCAACGGCTTCGAGGAAATCCTGTCGAAGACTTTTGCTGGCCTGCCGCGCGACATCACCGAGGAGAATTTGCAGGCCCGCGCGCGCGGCACGCTGTTGATGGCGATCTCCAACAAGACAGGCGCGATGGTGGTCACGACAGGCAACAAGTCCGAAATGTCGGTGGGCTACGCCACGCTCTATGGCGACATGAACGGCGGCTTCAATCCGATCAAGGATATCTACAAGACCGAGGTGTTCCGGCTCTCGACCCTGCGCAATTCATGGAAGCCGGACGGCGCGCTCGGTCCGTCGGGCGAGGTCATCCCGGTCAACATCATCACGCGGCCGCCGACGGCGGAACTGCGCGAAAACCAGACCGACCAGGATTCGCTGCCGCCCTACGACATGCTCGATGCCATCCTGGAACGGTTGGTCGAGCGCGAAGAGCCGTTGGCCTCGATCGTGGAGGCGGGTTTTGACCGCGAGGTGGTGGCGCGGATCGATCGTCTGCTGAACATCGCCGAGTACAAGCGCCGGCAGGCCGCACCGGGGGTCAAGGTGACGGAGAAGAATTTCGGCCGCGACCGCCGCTATCCCATCACCAACCGCTTCCGCGATGCCGGCAAGCCCTTGCCCAAACCCGACGACACGCTGCTGTCGCGCGCAAAAAACGGATCGGCGGACGCATTCGAGGGATGAGCGAGCATGATCCGAAAAGTGGATACCAGTTTTCGGAAAAGATCATGCTCAAACAAGGTGACGGATCTGATTCAGCGAAGCTGAATCATATCCTAGTCTAGCGCGGGGGGATGAAGGTCGGGCCGACCGTCCGGATCTTGTCTCCCGTCGCACCGGTTGCGGGCGCCGGAGCGTCCGGCGCGGTGGCGGTGGTGCCTGCGGCGCCCTTCTTGCCGGTCGTCGGAGCAGACTTGGTCGCCAGCGGCCGGGCCATCTTTTTCGCGCTGTCCTCGGTGACGATGATGTCGCCCTGCTGTTCGGCGGCGGCCTTGTCGTCGATGTTCTTCAGCGCGTCGGACCAGGTTTGTCCCGCCGCCTTGCAGGCGCAGGAGGGGTTGAACTCCTGGCGGAAACGAAATGCGTTCGGCGACGAGGTATAGGGCTGGCCGCTGATCGACACCGCCTGGTTCATGTCTTCGCCGGGATTGCGATAGGCGAAGAGCGTCGCATCCGCCGCCGGGCAGAGCGCCTTGCAGGTCTTTTCGTCGTCCGGGAAGCGGGCGGGCACGGTCGCGAACGAGATCGGAAAATACGCGCCGTCGCAGGAGCGGACGCAGACGGTGCGGAAGGTGCCGGACTGCGGGCCGAAATCGGCACTCGGCGCGCCCGGATTGCTGTTGTTGTTGCCGAACAGATTGTCCAGGAAGTTGCCCGAGCCGCGCAGCGCGTTGGCGTATTGCGGGCCCGCAATTGTTCTGCGCCAGCGCGGTCAGCACCGAGCGGCGCTGGTTTTCGCGATCGGCGCCGCCGAGACCGCCGCTGCGCAGCCGCTCCAGGCTGGAGGTGATCTGGTCCATGTTGGAGCGCATCTGCTGGATCTGGTTGTTGACCGGACCGCATTGCGCCGACTGGCCGGAGAACAGCGAGAAAAACCCCGAACTGTCGCAGCCCATGCGCTTGGCCTGCAAGGTGACGCGGTCGAGCTCGGTCTGCTGCTTGTTCGCCGGCTTCCTGGTAGCGGCGGATTTGATCTTCCTTCGCCGGGTCGCCGGCGCCGCCGCGGTCGATGGTCGCCAATTGCGCTTCCAGCCGCGGGCACATCGGATTGACCGAGGCGGGCGGTGTCCCCGGCACGCCCTGCGGCGGCACCGGCGATGGCGGATTCATCTGCGCGGAGGCGTCGACGCTAAGCGCACCCACGCCGATCAGCGCGAGGCCGGCCAAAATCCATCGGGAAAAGGGGGGGATCGGCGTTTCAGGCATGTCCGGCCATTGAGGGGCTCCGCGCAGGCTCAAAGATACCGGAGGCGCGGTCAACGCGGCCTCCTTAGCTGCTTCTCGGGGCAGCGTCACGTCGTTTCCGGGGCTTCGGTGTGGCGGGGCGATTCTGTCGCGGCCAGAAGGCTTTAGCGTTGGCAGGTAATCGCAACATATTCGCTGCAACCGGTGTGACCGCAGTTCCCGGCCGCCTTGGGAACCGAGCCGGTGATTTCGTCCGGGTCGACGCGCCGATAGGACGAGGCGTCGGCGAAATTCGCGTGACTGGCAGTAGGAGCGGGCGGCATGGGCGCCGCATTTATCGCCTTTCGCGAGGCACTGGTCGACGCCGTAGCCGTCCGACTGGTTGGCGACGATGAAGACGCGGCTGTCGGCCGAGGCAGCCGATGCGGCAGCCACGAAAACACAGGCCAGGAGGGCGGATACGGATCGCATGCGGCACCGGAGAAATGAGAGGATTGCCCTCATTCGATAGACCCAAAACGTTAAGAATGATTAACCATGGCGGGGCGGGCCGTTTGGTGCCCCAAACGGGCTTTTCTGTGGCCCCCGGCGCAATCACTTGACGCAATCCCCCCGACTAGCCCATGGTAGTTCCATGAACGGTTTCCTCGCCATTTGTGGCATTTGCCGCGAGATTACGAGCTAGCGATTCGCTGGCTGAGGCCGTCTTTTCTCACACGAGATCACTGGACGCCCGGCCGGAAAGGCACGGGATATCCATGGAATTACGCCTCTACGATACGCTGACGCAAGGAGAAGCGGCTGTTCACGCCGCTCGATCCCAAGAACGTGCGCATGTATGTCTGCGGGCCGACGGTCTATGACTTCGCCCATATCGGCAATGCGCGCCCGGTCATCGTGTTCGACGTGCTGTTCCGGCTGCTGCGGCACCTCTACGGCGACAACCACGTCACCTATGTCCGCAACATCACCGACGTCGACGACAAGATCAACGACCGCGCCGCGCGGGATTTTCCCGGCCTGCCGCTGAACGAGGCGATCCGCAAGGTCACCGAACAGACCGAAAGGCAGTTTCACGACGACGTCGACGCGCTCGGCTGCCTGCGCCCGACGGTCGAGCCGCGCGCGACCGAGCATATCGCCGAGATGCGCACCCTCATCGAGAAGCTGGTGCAGGGCGGCTTTGCCTATGTCGCGGAAGACCACGTGCTGTTCTCGCCGCAGGCGATGAATGCGGCCAATTCGGTCCTGCCGCGCTACGGCGCGCTCGCCAACCGCACGCTGGACGAGATGATCGCGGGCGCGCGCGTCGATGTCGCGCCCTACAAGCGCGACGCCACCGACTTCGTGCTGTGGAAACCGTCGAAGCCGGGCGAACCGTCATGGCCGTCGCCCGCGGGCATCAAGGCCCAGGGGCGCCCGGGCTGGCATATCGAGTGCTCGGCGATGGCGTGGAAGCATCTCGGCGAGCAGTTCGACATCCATGGCGGCGGCATCGATCTGGTGTTTCCGCATCACGAGAACGAACTCGCGCAGACCTGCTGCGCGTTCCACAGCGATCGCATGGCCAACGTCTGGATGCACAACGGCTTCCTGCAGGTCGAAAGCGAGAAGATGTCGAAGAGCCTCGGCAACTTCGTCACGATCAGGGACCTGCTGGCGGACTGGCCGGGCGAAGTGCTGCGCCTCAATATGCTCAAGACGCACTACCGCTCGCCGATCGACTGGACGTTGAAGGGCGTGGAGGAAAGCGCCAAGACGCTCGACGACTGGTACTGGGTCGCCGCCGACCTCGGAAGCGGGCAGCCCTCGGATGCCGTCATCGAGGCGCTGTCGGACGACCTGAACACCCCGCAGATGATTGCCGCATTGCACGGTTTGCGGAACAGCGCGGCGTCCGGAAACGAACGCGATCGCGGCCAGTTTGCCGCTTCCTTGCGGCTTCTCGGTTTCCTGTCGGAGACCGCAGCGCAATGGAAGGGCCGAAAACAGCAGGCGAGCGGCGTCGACGCCAACCAGGTCGACAGTCTGATTTCCGCGCGCACCGCCGCCCGCGCCCGAAAGGACTTCAGGGAATCCGACCGTATCCGCGACGAACTCGCGGCCATGGGCGTGGTGATAAAGGATTCCAAGGAAGGCACCACCTGGGAGATTGCGCGATGACCAGACCCGACACGCCTTTTCCAAAGCACTGGCGCTATTACATCGTCATCAAGTGGGCGGTGATCGCGGCCGCGGTCGTGCTGGCGCTAAAACTGTTCGGAGTGTTTTGAGGCGATGGGACAAACGCTGCCCAAACCCGGCCTGCGGCCGTTCTTGCCCGCGGATACGCCCGTGCTGGCGGCGATCTTTGCCGCCGCCATCGAGCAGTTGACCGGCGACGATTATAGCGAGGCGCAGCAGCAGGCCTGGGCCGGCGTCGCCGAGGACGAGGAGCAGTTCGGCAAGCGGCTGGCTTCCGAACTCACGCTGATCGCCACGCTGCAGAATTCGCCGGTGGGCTTCGCCGCGCTGAAGGGCGCCGATCACATCGACATGCTGTACGTGCATCCCGGCGCGGCCGGGCAGGGCGTGGCGACGGTGCTTGATCGAGGCGCTGGAAAAGCTCGCCGGCGGGCGCGGCGCCAAGAGCCTCACGGTCGACGCCAGCGACAATGCGGCGGAGTTTTTCGCCAAGCGCGGCTATGTCGCCAAGCAGCGCAACAGCGTCACCGTCAATGGCGAATGGCTCGCCAACACCACGATGCAGAAGACGCTGGGTGACGGCGCCAAGCCCGGAGCTCCCACATGAGCCGCGAACGCCTCTATCTGTTCGACACCACGCTGCGCGATGGCGCGCAGACCAACGGCGTCGATTTCACGCTGCATGACAAGCAGCTGATCGCCGGCATGCTCGACGAACTCGGCATCGACTATGTCGAGGGCGGCTATCCCGGCGCCAACCCCACCGATACCGAATTCTTCGCCGAGAAGCCGAAGCTCGAACATGCGAGCTTCACGGCGTTCGGCATGACGCGCCGGCCGGGCCGTTCGGCCTCCAACGATCCGGGCCTGGCGGCGCTACTGGAAGCCAGGGCGGACGCGATCTGCTTTGTCGCGAAATCCTCGGCCTATCAGGTGCGCGTGGCGCTTCAGACCACCAACGAGGAAAATCTCGCCTCGATCCGCGACAGCGTGCAGGCCGCGAAGCAGGCCGGCCGCGAGGTCATGCTCGACTGCGAGCATTTCTTCGACGGCTACAAGGAAAATCCGGAGTTCGCGCTGGCCTGCGCCAGGGCGGCCTACGATTCCGGCGCGCGCTGGGTGGTGCTGTGCGACACCAATGGCGGCACCATGCCGCACGAGGTCGGGAGCATCGTCACCGAGGTGATCAAGCACATTCCCGGCGATCACGTCGGCATCCACGCCCACAACGACACCGAGCAGGCGGTGGCCAATTCGCTGGCCGCGGTGCGCGCGGGCGCGCGGCAGATCCAGGGCACGCTGAACGGGCTCGGCGAGCGCTGCGGCAACGCCAATTTGTGTTCGCTGATTCCAACCCTGCGGCTGAAGCGCGAATTTTCCGATTCCTTCGAGATCGGCGTGTCGCCGGAGAAGATGACGACGCTGATGAAGGTGTCGCGTACGCTCGACGACATGCTCAACCGCGCCTCGAACCGGCACGCCCCTTACGTCGGCGAAAGCGCCTTCGTCACCAAAACAGGCATTCATGCCTCCGCCGTGCTCAAGGATCCCCAGACCTACGAACACGTCGCGCCCGAAGCGGTCGGCAATCATCGCAAGGTGCTGGTGTCCGACCAGGCCGGACGCTCCAATGTCATCGCCGAACTCGACCGCGCCGGCATCGCCTACGACAAGAACGACCCAAAACTGCTTCGCCTGGTCGAGGAGATGAAGGACCGCGAGGCCGCCGGTTACGCCTATGAATCCGCCAACGCCTCGTTCGATCTGCTGGCGCGGCGCACGCTTGGAAAAGTGCCGGAATATTTCCGGGTCGAGCAGTTCGACGTCAATGTCGAGCAGCGTTACAACGCCAACGGCCGTCGCGTCACGGTGGCGATGGCGGTGGTGAAGGTCGATGTCGACGGCGAGAAGCTGATTTCGGCAGCCGAAGGCAACGGTCCCGTCAACGCGCTCGACGTCGCGCTGCGCAAGGATCTCGGCAAGTACCAGAAATATATCGAAGGGTTGAAGCTGATCGACTACCGCGTGCGTATCCTCAATGGCGGCACCGAGGCGGTGACGCGGGTGCTGATCGAGAGCGAAGACGAAGCGGGCGAGCGCTGGACCACGATCGGCGTGTCGCCCAATATCATCGACGCCTCGTTCCAGGCGCTGATGGATTCGGTGATCTACAAGCTGGTGAAGTCCCGCGCGCCGGCGTGAGGAACCAACGACTTTACCCGTCATTGCGAGGAGCGAAGCGACGAAGCAATCCACAGTTCTGACGCGGTAAAATGGATTGCTTCGCTTCGCTCGCAATGACGTCAGAGGGGACGGTTACATGATCGACCACATTTCCGTCGGCGTCGCCGACCTTGAACGCGCGGCGCGGTTTTACGAAGCGGCACTGGCGCCGCTCGGGCTTTCGCGTCTCGTGACGCGGCCCGCCACGATCGGCTTCGGCAAGACCTATCCCGAGTTCTGGATCAACCTGCGCGCCGGGATGGCGCCGGTCGCGCCCGAGAGCGGCGTCCATATCTGCTTTCGCGCCAAATCGACCGGAGAAGTTGATGCTTTCCATGCCGCGGCGCTGGATGCCGGTGGCCGTTCCGACGGCGTACCGGGACTGCGCCCGCACGATCGCGTGCGCTATTACGCGGCGTTCGTCGTCGATCCCGACGGCAACCGCATCGAGGCCGTGACGTTTCCTCCGGAGTGACGCGAACCCTAGAGCTTCGGTTCTGATTGAATCAGAACCGAAGCTCCAAATTATTAATTTGACGCGTTTTCTTCACGCAAACCGGTATCCACTTCGCTCGAAAACGCTTCAGAGCCGGCGGGCCAATTCGGGGGCGAGTTCCTCTGCGCCCTCGGGAACGCGCGCGGCGGCGGCGCGCAATCGCGGCAGGATGTCCTCGACCCGTTCCGCCTTCAGGACATCGACCGCCAGCGAGGGACGAATGAATTCGGTGGCGCGCATGTGCGCGAGCAGGGCGAGGAGCGGCTCCCAGAAGCCGTCGATGTTGGCGAGCAGGATCGGCTTGCTGTGGCGGCCGAGCTGCTGCCAGGTCAGTTGTTCCACCAGTTCCTCCAGCGTGCCGACGCCGCCGGGCAACGCCACGAATGCGTCGGAATGCTCGAACATCAGCCGCTTGCGTTCGTGCATGTCGGGCGTGACGACCATTTCCTGAACGCGCTTCAGGGCGTTTTCGCGGCTGGTGAGAAAGTCGGGGATGATGCCGGTCACGATGCCGCCGTGATCGAGCACCGATGTCGCCACCGCGCCCATCAGCCCCATCGAGCCGCCGCCATAGACGAGGCGGATGCCATTGCCGGCGAGCACTTTGCCAAAGGCGATGGCCGCTTCGATGAAGCGGGGATTTGTGCCGGGGCCTGAGCCGCAATAGACGCAGACAGTCCTGATTTTATTCTTCATGTCGGGCATGTGGCACCGCAGCGCAAGAGCGTCAACCCCAGACGATTCGCTTGGGCCCTCGAATCTATCCGCAAATGCCCGAGATTCGCAAAAGAATCGCGGCTAATGAGGGTGCACGCAGCGTTCAAACGCTCTATATGACAGCCACCATGCAGAAAACCCGAAAACGCAGGACCGCGATTCTCCAGGCGCTTGATTGATGGCTCATCACCACTCGGCTTCCGGCGCAGCCGAAGCGCTGCCTTCTTCCGTTAATTCGGCCGAGACGGCGACCCTGATGGGGACGCTGGCCCATCTGTGGCCGTATATCTGGCCCGGCGATCGTGCCGATCTCAAGATGCGCGTGGTCTGGTCGGTGGTTCTGCTGCTGATCGCCAAGGTCGCGACGCTCGCGGTGCCGTTCACCTTCAAATGGGCGATCGACGCGTTGACCGGTGCGGATAGCGCGCCGGTACAGCCGTCGAACTGGGCGTTGTGGCTGATCGCCTCGCCCTTCATCATGACCTTGAGCTACGGCGGCTTACGCGTGCTGATGGCGGTTCTGACGCAGTGGCGCGACGGCATCTTCGCGCGCGTGGCGATGCATGCGGTACGCAAGCTCGCCTACCGCACGTTCGTCCATATGCACGAGCTGTCGCTGCGCTTTCACCTCGAGCGCAAGACCGGGGGACTGACGCGGGTGCTGGAGCGCGGCCGATCCGGCATCGAAGTCATCGTGCGGATGGTGATCCTGCAACTGGTCCCGACCATCGTCGAAGTCGCGCTGCTGATGGCAGTGCTGTTGTGGAAGTTCGACTGGCGCTATGTGGTGGCGACCATGATCACGGTCGTCGTCTTCATGTATTACACCTATGTCGCGACCGAATGGCGGATCGAGATCCGCCGCAAGATGAACGAGTCCGATACCGAAGCGAACACCAAGGCGATCAACTCGCTTCTGAACTATGAGACGGTGAAATATTTCAGCGCCGAGGAACGCGAAGCCCAGCGCTACGATCGGTCGATGGAGCGCTACGAACAGGCCAGCGTCAAAACCTACACGTCGCTCGCGGTTCTCAATACCGGGCAGGCGATCATCTTCACCGCCGGCCTCACCGCGACCATGGTGATGTGCGCGATCGGCGTCCGCAACGGCACCAACACGGTCGGCGATTTCGTCATGGTCAACGCCATGATGATCCAGCTCTACCAGCCGCTGAATTTCATGGGCATGGTCTATCGCGAGATCAAGCAGGCGATCATCGACATCGAGAAGATGTTCAACGTGCTGTCGCGCAATCCCGAGATCAACGACGTTCCCGGCGCGAGGCCCCTGGTCGTGACCTCGGGCAATGTGCGCTTCGACGACGTGCGCTTTTCCTATGATCCCGAGCGCCCGATCCTGAAAGGGCTCAGCTTCGAGGTGCCGGCCGGCAAGACGGTTGCGATCGTCGGTCCCTCCGGCGCCGGCAAGTCGACCATCTCGCGCCTGTTGTTCCGCCTTTACGATGTCTCCAGCGGCCGGATCCTGATCGACGGCCAGGATATCCGCAACGTCACCCAGGCCTCGCTGCGGGCCTCGATCGGCATGGTGCCGCAGGACACCGTGCTGTTCAACGACACCATCCGCTACAACATCCGCTACGGCCGCTGGGACGCCACCGATGCCGAAGTCGAACAGGCGGCGCAACTCGCGCAGATCGATCCGTTCATCCGGATGTCGCCGAAAGGCTACGAGACGCAGGTGGGCGAGCGCGGTCTCAAATTGTCCGGCGGCGAGAAGCAGCGTGTCGCGATCGCGCGCACCGTGCTCAAGGCGCCGCCGATCCTGGTGCTCGACGAGGCAACCTCGGCGCTCGACAGCCATACCGAACATGAGATTCAGGAGGCGCTGGAGCGGGTATCGCGCAACCGCACCTCGCTCGTGATCGCACATCGGCTCTCCACGATCGTCAGCGCCGACGAAATCATCGTGCTCGATCAGGGCCGTATCGCCGAGCGCGGAACTCACGCGCAGCTTTTGGCAACGGGCGGACTTTATGCCAGTATGTGGAACCGGCAGCGGGAGGCCCAGGAGGCGCGCGAGAGGCTGGCGCGGATTGCCGACGAGAACGAAACGCCGAACCGCGAGCCGCCACCGGTCGACGACGCGCTGGTGACACCTGCCGCCGCGGAATGACCGAAACGCAATTGCTTCTCCCGACGCGGGGGAGGGCACAAATGACAGTGAAACCTGAATGTCCATTGCCAATTCCATCCGCGCGCAAATTCCGCCTGTCCATCCCGAGGGCTATCCGTTCATCGGCGGTTTTGCGCTTGTCAGCCTGATCCTGTTCTGGATCTGGTCCCCGCTGGGCTGGATCGGCACGGTGCTGACGCTCTGGTGCGCGCTGTTCTTCCGCGATCCAGTCCGGGTGACGCCGGTGCGCGAGGGGATCGTGGTGGCGCCGGCCGACGGGCGTGTCTCGATGATCACGCAGGTGCTGCCGCCGGCCGAACTCGGCCTCGGCGATCGGCCGCTGCCGCGGATCTCGATCTTCATGAGCGTGTTCAACTGCCACGTGAACCGCAGCCCGGTGGCGGGAAGGATCGACCGCATCGCATATCGGCCGGGCACGTTCATCAATGCCGAACTGGACAAGGCGAGCGAGGACAATGAGCGCAATTCGCTTGTGATTTCCACGCCGCAGGGCCGCATCGGCGTGGTCCAGATTGCGGGGCTCGTGGCGCGGCGGATCGTGTCGTTCGTGCGCGAAGGGCAATCGATCGGCGCCGGCGAACGCTTCGGGCTGATCCGTTTCGGATCGCGCCTCGACGTCTATTTGCCGGAAGGCACCAATTCGCTGGTTTCCGAGGGCCAGACCGCGATCGCCGGGGAGACCATTCTGGCCGATTTCCGGGTCGGTGACGGCGGCCGGACGTTCCGGGCCGATTAACCATTGCCGCGCCGGACCGGCCGGCCGACGCGATGGCGGAACGGGCCGGCGCTTGTTATATATCGGGAGCCATGCAAATGCCGTTCGATCCCAATACCCCGGAGATGCGCCGCCGCCGGTTTCGCCCGATCCCGGTACGGATGCTGGTGCCCAATGTCATCACCTTGCTGGCGATCTGCGCCGGCCTGACCGCGATCCGCCTGTCGACGGAAGGGCGGATGGACATCGCGGTGGGCGCCATCGTGTTCGCCGCCTTCCTCGATGGAATCGACGGCCGCGTCGCGCGCATGATCAAGGGCCAGTCGAAATTCGGGGCGGAGCTCGACAGCCTGGCGGATTTCGTCAATTTCGGCGTCGCGCCGGGGCTGATCCTGTATTTCTGGCAATTGCACGAACTGAACAATGGCGGCTGGATCGCGGCGATGGTGTTCGCGATCTCGGGCGGACTGCGGCTCGCCCGTTTCAACGCGACCATGGACGATCCGAATAAGCCGGCGTTCGCGGCGAATTACTTCACCGGCGTTCCGGCGCCGGCCGGCGCCATCATCGCGCTGCTGCCGATCTTCCTTGCCTTCCTCGGCCTGCCGAAACCCCCGGCGATGCTGACGGCGATCTATACGCTCCTGATCGCGTTCCTGATGGTCTCGCGGCTGCCGGTGTTTTCCGGCAAGACGGTGCGCATGCGCGTGCCGCCGGAAATGGTGCTGCCGGTTTTCGTATCGGTGGTTTTCTTCATTGCACTGCTGATCAGCTATCCCTGGCACATCCTGTCGGCGGGTTCGGTGCTGTATCTGTTGAGCCTGCCGGCCGGGTGGAAGTCCTATCGCGACCATGCGCGCAAGGCCGACGCCGCTTCAGCGGCAACGGCCCCCGCCGACGCTGCGCCGACCGCTTCGCCGTCATCGTTCGCGCCGGCGGTTTCCGAAGCGGACGGGGACGAGCGGCCGACGCGGTTGAACTGAGCGGCCGGCGTCGGCGACGCCAGGGTTCGGCCCGAAACTGTCCCGGATATCTGCCATGAACGAAGGCCGAGTTGGGTTCGCCCCCGATCTCGGCTATATGGCTTTCGCATGCACGGCCGGCACGATCTGGCCGGCCCTCAGAAAATCTGGAGAAACGCCGTGACGGATTCCGCCAAAGCGCCGCTGCCTGCTTCGCTGCTCGAGGCGCTCGGACGCTACGATACGCCGACGATCTGCAACGCGATGGAAATCATAGCACCCGAACGCCGCCTGATCGGCTACACCACCAAGCCGCTGGTGTGTCCGTTCCCCGATCTGCCGCCGATGGTCGGCTACGCGCGCACCGTGACGATCCGCTCCGTGCTGCAATCCGGCCTTCCGGCCGCAGAGCAGGCCAAACGACGCATCGCCTATTACGAATATGTCGGCACCGGCTTTGGCCCGCGCATCACCGTGATCCAGGATATCGACGGGGCGGATGTCGGATATGGCGCGTTCTGGGGCGAGGTGCAAAGCTCCGTGCACAAGGCGCTCGGCTGTCTCGGCGTCGTCACCGATGGATCGATCCGCGACATTCCGCAATGGGCGCCCGGTTTCCAGGCGCTTGCGGGATCGATCGGACCGTCGCACGCCTGGGTCCATGCCGAAAGCTTCGGCGGCGAAGTGCGCGTGGCCGGCATGACCGTGCGCTCCGACGATCTCATTCACGCCGACCGGCACGGCGCGATCGTGATCCCGATCGACATTGCCGCCAAGATCCCCGAGGCCGCCGAACTCTGCGGCCGCCGCGAGACGCCGATCCTGGAAATCGCCCGAGCCAAGGATTTCAGCCTCGAGAAGCTGAAAGAGGCGCTGAAGCGGTCGGCCGAGATTCACTGAGGGTTTTGCTCGGGCGCCTGGAGGGTCGCGATGGACATGGACGGCAAGACGGTGCTGGTCACCGGTTCGACCGACGGCGTCGGCCGTTACGTTGCCGGCAAGCTTGCCGCCGCCGGCGCCAGGGTCCTGATCCACGGCCGCGACGGCGGGCGGGGTAGAGCCCTTGCCGATAAGATCAAGCGGGAAGGGCGCGGCGAAGCGGTATTCTACCAGGCCGACCTGTCCTCGCTGGCAGAGGCCCGGCAACTCGCCGATGCGGTGCTGGCCGACAACAGCCGGCTCGACGTTTTCATCAGCAACGCCGGCATCGGATCGCAGAACGAAGGGCCGGCCCGGCAGACCAGCGCCGATGGTCATGAACTGCGTTTCGCGGTCAATTACCTCGCCGGCTTCCTGCTTGCCTATCGTCTGCTGCCGCTGCTCAAGGCGAGCGCGCCATCGCGCATCGTCAATGTGGCCTCGCTCGGCCAGCACCCGATCGATTTCGACGATGTCATGATCACCAGGAGTTACAGCGGCAGCCGAGCCTACGCGCAAAGCAAGCTGTCGCAAATCATGTTCACCATCGATCTCGCCGGCGAGCTGAGGGGGACCGGGATCACGGTCAATTCGCTTCACCCCGCGACCTACATGAACACCACCATGGTGCGGGCCGGCGGCATCGCGCCGATCTCGACGGTGGAGCAGGGCGGCGAGGCGATCCTGCACCTTGCGGCGGGTGGCGACGTCGCCGGCAAAAGCGGCCTGTTTTTCAACGGCATGAACCAGGCGCGGGCCAACCCGCAGGCCTATGACGAGGTCGCCCGCCAGCGGTTGCGCGCGCTCAGCCTCGAACTGACGGGCCTGAGCGCGGCCTGACGCGGTCGCGCGTCGCTCCGATCACCGCCTGGATTTGGCGCCGCCCGCAGCCGAAAAACGCGGCCTCCAGTATGGTTAGCAGAGTGTTGAGACCGGGTTTTTCGGCCGGCTGATCAGGTTCACGCCGGCGGCAATCGGTTTATCCTTTACGCGTCTTTAATGGCGGGTACGTAGGATTCTCCTCACGCGGCTCGGGGTGGGCCGCGCCCTCGACCAGAATGGCCGTTGGTTCGCGTACGTGTTGGAGTCTCCCATGGATATCATGACGGGCGTCGGGCTCGTGTTCGGCACCATCATCATCGTGATGATCATGCTCATGGGCGGCGATATTCACATGTTCATCAGCGAGCATGCTGTCATCATCGTCATCGGTGGATCGATCGCCGCGACCATGATCAGGTTTCCGCTCAGCGCGATCCTGCACGGTGTGCCGCTGGGAGCGAAATTTGCCTTCACGATGAGCCGGCTGTCCGCGCGCGATCTGGTCGACGAACTGGCTCGCATCGCCGAAATCGCCCGCAAGCAGGGACCGGTAGGCCTGGAAAAAGTCGAGACCGACGAACCGTTCCTGGCCAAGGGCATTCGCTACGTCGCCGACGGCTATGATCTCGAATTCATCCGCGACAATCTCGAACGCGACCGCGACAATTTCCTGATGCATCTCGATGAGGGCGGGAAGATCTACCGCGCCGTCGGCGACTGCACGCCGGCGTTCGGCATGGTCGGCACGCTGATCGGCATGGTGCAGATGTTCGCTAACATGACCGATCCTTCCAAGCTCGGTCCGTTCATGGCGACCGCCTTGCTGGCGACGCTGTACGGCGCGGTGGTCGCGAACCTTTTCTGCCTGCCGATCGCCGACAAACTGCATGGTAAGCTGCTGGACGAGGAGACCAACCGCACGCTGATCATCGACGGCATTCTGATGATCCGGGATTCCAAGAGCCCGACGCTGGTCCGGGAAATGCTGCTGGCCTACCTGCCCGAAAAACACCGCCAGGAAGAAGGCGAACCGGTCCCGGCCTGATCGGGGCAGCTGACGGCGGTTCGGAAAGCAAGCAATGGCCAAGAAGAAACGTGGCGGCGCACATGCAGGAGGACACGGCTGGTACGTGTCCTTTGCGGACCTCATGGGCCTGATGATGAGCTTCTTCGTGATGCTCGTCGCCTTTTCCACCATGGACAACAACAAGCTCAAGGTCGTCGCCGGCTCGATGCGCGACGCGTTCGGTGTGCAGACCGAAGCGCGCTATTCCGGCATCATCGAATCCGACGGCCTGCCGACGCGCGAGAAGCTGAAAAATACCGATCACATTCCGCCGGAGGAAGCATCCAACAGGCCGACTCCGGATGACCAGGAGCGCAGCGTCGCAAGAGGCGCCCGCCTGAAGATTGATCATGAATTCGCGCTTGCCTCGGCCTCGCTGCGGCAGGCGTTGCAGGATATGCCGGAACTGACCGAGGTCTCCAAGCACATCATGTTCGAGGAAACCAAGGAGGGCCTCAATCTGGAGATCGTCGACCAGGACGGCCGGTCGATGTTCGCCGACGGCTCCAAGGAGCCCTACGACCGCACCCGCCGGCTGATCGAGAAGCTTGCCGTTCCGCTCAAGGCGACCCCGCTGCGCCTCTCGATCGTCGGTCACACGGCGGCGGGTTTCGTGCCGACGCGGAGCAACTATGGCGCGTTCGACCTGTCGGCGGATCGCGCCAACGCGGTGCGCCAGATACTCGAGCGGGAAGGCGTGCCGCCGGGGCACTTCTTTGCGGTGTCCGGAAAGGCCGACACCCAGCCGTTGTTTCCCGACGATCCCACGCTGGCGGCAAATCGGCGCGTGACCATTACGTTGATGCGCGAAGATCCGCCGCTGCCTCCCGGCCTGAAGCCATAGCTTCCACTACTATTTTACCGGAATAGATCGGGACGGATGTGACGCTGTGGAGACAGATGGCGCCGCGCGGGGGTGCTATGGTCACCCGTTGACAGGCGTTCCCGGAAAGCGTCGATAGCCGGCCGGATCAAATCAACCGATAGAGCGTTTTTCCACCATGGCCGCCAGCGTCACATCAACCGAAGCCCAGGATGGGCCGGTCACGACGGGCTTTTGGGCCCTGACGCTGGGAAGTATCGGTGTGGTGTTCGGCGATATCGGCACCTCACCCCTCTATGCATTTCGCGAGGCCGTCGCAGGCGCGGCGCAGGGCCAGCCGGTCACGCGGGTCATCGTGCTCGGGGTGCTGTCGCTGATCCTGTGGGCACTGTTCATCGTCGTCACCGCGAAATACGTGCTGCTGTTGCTGCGCGCCGACAACAACGGCGAGGGCGGAACGCTTTCGCTGATGGCGCTGGGGCAGCGCGCGCTGGGCCGCAGGAGCTGGCCGCTGCTGGCGCTCGGCGTCGTCGGCGCCTCGATGTTCATCGGCGATTCCATGATCACGCCGGCGATCTCGGTATTGTCCGCGGTCGAAGGTCTGAAGCTCGCAGCGCCGGCGCTCGAGCACTATGTGGTGCCGTTGACGGTCTTCATCCTGGTCGTGCTGTTCGCGGTTCAGAGCGGCGGCACCGCCCGGGTCGCCTCGGCGTTCGGGCCGGTCATGGTGGTCTGGTTCGCCGCGCTTGCGGTGATGGGCCTTATTCATATCAGCGACGACCCGTCGGTGCTGGCCGCGATCAATCCCTGGTACGCGCTCAATTTCCTGCTCACGCATGGGACCATCGGATTGGTGACGCTGGGAGCGGTATTTCTCGCCGTGACCGGCGGCGAGGCGCTTTATGCCGATCTCGGTCATTTCGGACGCAAGCCGATTCAGGCCGGCTGGCTCTACTTCGTGCTGCCCTCGCTTCTGATCAATTATTTCGGGCAAGGAGCGCTTGTGCTTTCCGATCCCGCCGCGATCGAGAATTCCTTCTACCGGATGGTGCCGGAAATCCTGCTGCTGCCGCTGGTCGTGCTGGCGACGGCGGCGACCGTGATCGCGAGCCAGGCGGTGATCACGGGGGCCTATTCGCTGACCCGCCAGGCCGTGCAGCTCGGCCTGTTGCCGCGCTTCGAGGTCCGCTACACTTCGGAGACGCATGCCGGGCAAATCTATCTGCCGCGCGTGAACCGGCTGCTGTTGATCGGCGTATTGATGCTGGTGCTGTTGTTCCGCACCTCGAGCAATCTGGCCTCGGCCTATGGCATCGCCGTCTCCACCACCATGGTCGCCGACGGCATCATGGGCTTCGTGGTGATCTGGAAATTGTGGAATTGGCGCGCGGCCACCGCGGCGGCGCTGATCGTGCCGTTTGTCGTCGTCGACATGACGTTCTTTAGCGCCAATCTGTTGAAACTGCTCGAAGGGGCGTGGGTGCCGCTGCTGTTCGGGCTCGTCATGGCTCTCATGATCTGGACCTGGCGGCTGGGTACGGGGATCCTCATCCTCAAGACCCGGCGGATTGAAGTTCCGCTCAACGATCTGATCAAGAGCCTCGAAAAACGTCCGCCTCACATCGTCAAGGGCACCGCGGTCTTCCTGACCAGCGATCCGAGTTTCGTGCCGACGGCGCTGTTGCACAATCTCAAGCACAACAAGGTGCTGCACGAGCATAACGTGATCCTGACGATCGAAACGGCGCAGACGCCGCGGGTCGAACTCGCCGAGCGCGTCCGGATGGAAACCATCAGCGAGCGGTTTTCGACCGTCCGGCTGCGCTTCGGCTTCATGGAATCTCCGAACGTCCCCAAGGCGCTGGTGATCGCCCGCAAGCTCGGCTGGCAGTTCGACATCATGTCGACGTCGTTCTTCGTCTCGCGGCGGGCGCTGAAGCCCTCGGCGCAGTCGGGAATGCCGCTCTGGCAGGACCATCTGTTCATTGCGATGAGCCGGTCGGCCAACGACGCCACCGACTATTTCCAGATTCCGACCGGACGGGTGGTTGAAGTCGGGACTCAGGTTACCATTTAGCGATTTATGCATTTTTGCATGGCGCGGCCCCAAAATCGGGCTAGGCTATGCTGCAAGCGCAGGACTATAAGCCGCCCTCGCTTTGCTACCATGCAGTGAAGCTTTTTGAGGCCTCCACCCCAATGACCACCGATGTTGTAATTCCCGTCCCGGAAACGGCGGCGGCAGAAGCGCATGGCGATACCCATTCCACCGCCGGCTTCAAGGCGCTGATGCTGGGCAGCATCGGTGTCGTCTATGGCGACATTGGCACCAGCCCCCTCTATGCGCTGCGCGAGGCTGTAATCGCGGCTAGCGGCGGGGGCGTCGCCACTCCGCAGGCGGTGCTCGGGGTGGTGTCCCTGATCCTGTGGGCGCTGATCATCGTGGTGACGCTCAAATACGTGGTGATCCTGCTGCGGGCGGACAACCATGGCGAGGGTGGAACGCTGGCGCTGATGGCGCTGGCGCAGCGCGCGGTCACCTACGGCGGCGGCGCCATCGTGCTGCTCGGGATCGTCAGCGGCGCGCTGTTTTACGGCGATGCGGTGATCACGCCCGCGCTGTCGGTACTTTCGGCGATCGAAGGTATCAAGCTCGTCACCGAAGCGTTCGAACCCTACGTGGTGCCGCTGACGGTGCTCATCCTGTTTGTGCTGTTTGCGGTTCAGTCGCGCGGCACGGCGCGCGTCGCGGCCTTCTTCGGGCCGGTGATGTGCGTCTGGTTCGCCGTCATCGCGATCGCGGCAATCACCCCGATCATGCGCCATCCCGAAATCCTGTCGGCGATCAATCCGCTTTACGCCGTCTCGTTCATGATCCACCACGGCATCATCGCGTTCGTGACGCTCGGCGCCGTATTCCTCGCCGTCACCGGCGCCGAGGCGCTGTATGCCGATCTCGGGCATTTCGGCAAACGCCCGATCCAGACCGCCTGGCTCTTCATCGTGCTGCCGTCGCTGGCGCTGAACTATCTGGGGCAGGGGGCGCTGGTCATCGGCGACCCCAAGGCGGTCGAAAACCCGTTCTTCCTGATGTTTCCGGACTGGGCCCTGATTCCCATGGTCGCCCTCGCCACGGTGGCGACCGTGATCGCGAGCCAGGCCGTGATCACCGGCGCCTACTCGCTGACGCGTCAGGCCATTCAGCTCGGCCTGCTGCCGAGGTTTGAGATTCGTCATACATCAGAGGCCCATTCCGGGCAGATCTTCATCCCGCGCATCAACATGCTGCTGCTGATCGCCGTGGTGCTGCTGGTATTGATGTTCCGCTCTTCGAGCGCGCTGGCGTCCGCCTACGGCATTTCCGTCACCGGGACCATGGTGGTCACGGGCATGATGGGGTTTGTCGTGATCTGGCGGGTCTGGAAATGGTCGCCGTTCGCGGCCGCGGCGCTGATCGCGCCGTTCCTGTTCCTCGATCTCACCTTCCTTGCCGCGAACCTTCTGAAAGTGCTGGAGGGCGGCTGGGTGCCGCTGGCGCTGGGCGCGGCGGTGATGCTGCTGATGTACACATGGCGTCGCGGCAGCCGGCTGTTGTTCGAGAAATCGCGCAAGCTGGAGTTTCCGATGGCCGATCTGGTGGCGATGCTGGAAAAGCGGCCGCCGCAGCGGGTGTCCGGCACCGCCGTTTTCCTGACCAGCGACCCCATCAGCGCGCCGACGGCCCTGATGCACAGCCTGAAGCATTACAAGGTGCTGCACGAGAAGAACGTCATTCTCACCATCGAAACCGCGCCGACGCCACGGATCGACCCGGCCGAGCGGGTGAGGCTGGAGGAGATCAGCAAGACCTTCTCCAAGGTCACGCTGCGGTTCGGTTTCATGGAATCGCCCAACGTGCCGAAGGCGCTGGCCATCGCCCGAAAACTGGGCTGGCAATTCGACATCATGTCGACGTCGTTCTTCCTGTCGCGGCGCGCGCTCAAGCCGGCTGCCCATTCCGGCATGCCGCGCTGGCAGGACCATCTTTTCATTGCGCTCAGCCGTACCGCCAACGACGCCACCGATTATTTCCAGATCCCGAGCGGACGGGTGGTCGAGGTGGGAACGCAGGTCACGATCTGACGCCCCGGTATCATCAAACTGCCTTGCGGCGCTTGATTTTCGCCGCCTGAGAGGCGAGGTTGGCGCCCGCAGGCGAGCCCTCGGTAATCTCTACTGAATTCGCTCGTGCCGATCGTTGGGAGGAATCGCGTGGGTCAACAGGTCATAGATTTGGCGCCGGAAGACGTCTCCAGGGGCATGGCCGAGGGACGCTACCTCCTGGTCGACGTCCGCGAGCCGAATGAGGTTGCCGCCGAGGCCTATCCGGGCGCCGTCGTGGTTGCGCTCTCCAGTTTCGATCCCAAGGCGATCCCCGATCCCGGGGGCAAGCAGGTGGTGTTTGCCTGCCGCTCGGGCAAGCGATCGGTCACGGCGTCGCTTGCCGCCCAGGCCGCGGGCCTCCCCTACGACAAGCATCTGGCGGGCGGAATGCTGGCCTGGAAAGCCCAGGGATTGCCGACCAAGACCGGCGGCTGACCGCCCCATGACGTCCATGAACAAGGTGTTCGCCGACCTGCCGGTCACGATCTTCGAGGCCATGTCGCAGCTTGCGCGCGACAACAACGCCATCAATCTGGGCCAGGGCTTTCCGGACGATCCCGGCCCCGAGGACATTCGCCGCGCGGCGTCGGACGCGGTGATGGACGGCTACAACCAGTACCCCTCGATGATGGGCATTCCGGAGCTGCGGCAGGCGATCGCGGCCCATTACGGGCGCTGGCATGGTCTGAGCCTCGATCCCATGACCGAGGTGATGGTGACATCGGGCGGCACCGAGGCGCTGACCAGCGCCATCCTGGCCGTCGTCGAGCCCGGCGACGAGGTCATCGTGTTCCAGCCGGTCTACGATTCCTATTTGCCGATCATCCGCCAGGCCGGCGGCATTCCGCGCCTGTTGCGCCTCGAACCGCCGCATTGGCGGCTCTCCGAGGAGATGCTGCGCAGCGCCTTCAACCACAAGACCAAGGCCGTCCTGTTCAACAATCCGCTCAATCCGGCCGCCGTGGTCTACCCGCGCGAGGACCTCGAATTGCTGGCGCGGTTCTGCCAGGAGTTCGACACCATCGCGATCTGCGACGAGGTCTGGGAGCACGTGATCTTCGACGGCCGCGAGCACATTCCGCTGATCACCATTCCCGGGCATGCGCGATCGCACCATCAAGGTCGGCTCGGCCGGAAAGATCTTCTCGCTGACCGGCTGGAAGATCGGCTTTGTCTGCGCGGCGCCGCCGCTGCTGCGGGTCGCCGCGAAGGTGCACCAGTTTCTCACCTTCACTACCGCGCCCAATCTTCAGGCCGCGGTGGCCTATGGGCTCGGCAAGCCGGACGATTACTTCCATCAGATGCGCAAGGACCTGGCGAAGAGCCGCGATCGCCTCACCGCCGGCCTGGAAAGCATCGGCTTTCCGGTGCTTCGCTCGCAGGGCACCTATTTCCTCACCGTCGACCTCTCGCCGCTCGGACTGAACGAAACCGACGTGGATTTCTGCAAGCGCATCGTGACCGATTACAAGGTTGCCGCGATCCCGGTGTCGGCGTTCTACGAGCAGGATGCGGTGACGTCGGTGGTACGGTTCTGTTTTTCGAAGAAGGACGCAACGCTGGATACCGCGTTGGAACGCCTGTCGGACGCGGTGCATCGCCGGAAGAGGTAGACGAGATGGCCGTTCGGACCCGCAATTCAACTGCCGTCATTGGCATCGTTGCCGCGGCTCTGCTCTCGCCAGCCAGCGCCGGGGAGCGCACCGTCAATTTCTACAACTGGTCGAACTACATGGCGCCAGGGGTGCTCGAGGATTTTACCAAGGAGACCGGCATCAAGGTGGTCTACGATACCTTCGATGCCAACGAGACGCTGGAAACGCGGCTGCTCGCGGGCAAATCCGGCTATGACGTCGTCGTTCCCACCGCCTATTTCCTGCAGCGCCAGATCAAGGCCAATATTTTCCAGAAGCTCGACAAGTCGAAGCTGCCGAACCTCGCCAACGCCTGGCCGGTGGTGACAAAACAACTCGCGATCTACGACCCCGGCAATCAATACGCCGCCAATTACATGTGGGGCACCACCGGCATCGGCTACAACGTCAAGATGGTGCAGAAAATTCTCGGGCCCGACGCCAAAATCGACAGCTGGGATATCGTGTTCAAGCCGGAGAACCTCGCCAAATTCAGGGATTGCGGCATCCACATGCTGGATTCCGCCGACGATATTTTCCCGGCGGCGCTGGGCTATCTCGGGCTCGATCCCAATTCGACCAAACAGGCGGATCTCGAAAAGGCCGCCGATCTCGTCACCAAGATCGCGCCCTCTGTCCGCAAGTTTCATTCGTCTGAATATCTGAGCGCATTGGCGACCGGCGAGATCTGCTTCGTGGTGGGCTGGTCGGGCGACATCATGCAGGCACGAAGCCGCGCCGCGGAAGCAAAGAACGATATCGAGATCGGCTATGCCATCCCGAAAGAGGGCGCTCAGATGTTCTTCGACAACCTGGCTATTCCGGCCGATGCGAAAAATGTCTCCGAAGCCTATGAACTGATCAACTATCTCTACCGGCCCGATGTCGCGGCAAAGAATTCCGATTTCCTGTCCTACGCCAACGGCAATCTGGCGAGCCAGAAGCTGGTCGATCCGAAGATCCTCGACGACAGGAACATCTATCCCGACGAGGCGACGCAGAAAAAACTGTTTGTGATCACCGCGCGCGATCCCGCCACCCAGCGCATCATCAACCGGCTGTGGACCAGGGTGAAGACGGGAAGGTAGTGACGGCACCTCATGCCACTCGTCATTGCGAGGAGCAACGCGACGAAGCAATCCAGAGTCATCGTGCGACACCATGGATTGCTTCGCTCCGCTCGCAATGACGGCTTGAGTTACTGCCTCACCGCCAGCGGCGGTGCAGCCACAGCCATTGATCCGGATATTCGCGGACCCAGCCCTCGACCATCGAGGTGATCGCCTGCGTGGTGCCCTGGATGTCGATCTGGCCGGAAGCGTCGCGCACCGGCTTCACTTCCTCGGACAGTTCGGCGCGGAAACGATGGCCGGGCAGGCGGATGATACGGACGCCGTGGATCGGACATTCGACCTGCCGCAACAGCCGCGCCAGCATCGGGTTGGCCTTGGTCTTGCGGCCGAAAAACGTCACCTCGACGCCGTTGGTAAGATACTGGTCGACCAGCATGGCGACGTGCTGGCCGTTCTGCAGCGCCTCCGCCAGCCGCAGCGGCGCGTCGCGGCCGGCCGGGATCAGGGTTCCCATCTTGACGGCGCGCGTCTCTTCGATGATGCGGTTGGCCTGCTGGCTGTTGGGCCGGCGAAACAGGATCGTCGCGTCCAGCCCGTGCGCCACCGCGGCCACGGCCGGCAGTTCCCAGTTGCCGAGATGGCTCGCAAAGATCAGCGCCGGCTTGCCGTCGAGCCGCAACTGCGCGAACAATTCGTGAGTGCGCGGCTGGATTTCGATCCGGCTGTCCTCGGGGTGCGCGGGATCGTGCTCCCAGACATGGTCGAGATGGGCGAATTCGGCGCCGAGCCGCCCGAGATTGTCCCAGACGCCTGCGAGGATGGTCTCGATTTCCTCAGGTGATTTTTCCGGGAAGGCAGCGGTCAGATTGGCGCGGCCGATCTTCTGCTCGCGCGTCAACGGTCCGATCAGGCGCAGGATCCGGCCGAACAGATTGGCTGTTTTGATCGGGTCGAAATAGCGGGTGGTGCGCAATAGCGCGATCGTCAGCGCGCCTACCGCGACGTCGCCGAGCGGCTTGGTCGCGTCGCGCAGGCGGGCTTTGGTGCGAAGCAGCAGGGGATGCATCAGAAACCAGTGACGATTGCGGTCGCCTGCGTATCGCCGATCGGCAACATGACGTCAATCGCCGGCATCGGAAAGCTCGCGCCGTTCAGGCCGGTTCGCGCGTCAGGATCAGCACGGCATTCTGGCCGCCGAAGCCGAACGAATTCGACATCACGGCGGTGACGCGGGCGTCGCGGGCCTTGTTGGGAACCACGTCGAAGGGGATCGCCGGATCCGGAATGTCGTAATTGATCGTCGGCGGTATCCGCTGGTGATCCAGCGTCAGCAGCGAAAAGATCGCTTCGACCGCACCGGCCGCGGAGAGGGTGTGGCCGACCATCGACTTGTTGGAGGATACCGGAATCTGCCCGGTCCGCTCGCCGAACACCGTCGAGATGCCCAGATATTCCATCTTGTCGTTTTCCGGCGTCCCGGTGCCGTGGGCGTTGATGTAGTCGATCTGCTCGGGATCGAGACCCGCATCCGACAATGCGTTGCGCATGCATCCAATGATCGGCTTGCCGTCGGGGCTGGAGCGGGTGCGGTGGAACGAGTCCGCAAGCTCGCCGCAGCCGGCGACGATGCCGAGGATCTTTGCGCCGCGGGCGGTTGCGGATTCCAGGCTCTCCAGCACCAGTGCGCCGGCGCCTTCCGCCATCACGAACCCGTCGCGGTTCTTCGCAAACGGCCGTACCGCGGCCTGCGGCGGGTCGTTGTGGGTCGACAGTGCCGACAGCAGCGAGAACCGCACCAGGGCTTCCGGATTGACCGAACCATCGGTGGCGACGCACAGCGCGGCGTCGGCTTCGCCGCGGCGGATGGCCTCGACGCCGAGCTGGATGGCGCTGGCGCCGGAGGCGCAGGCGGTCGAAAGCGAGATCGGGGAGCCCTTGGTGCCGAACGTCCCGGCGAGATGATCGGCGACCGACCCGAACACAAAACGATGATGATATCTGGTGAACCGCGCACCGCCGCTGACGCGCAGCAGCGCGTCGTAATCGAATTCCGCGTCCGCGCCGACCGCGCGTCCGAGTTCAAACCGCTGCGGCCACTCGACCTCGACCGGCGCCACGGCGAGAAACAGCGGTCCGGGGAAATCGCCCTTGCTGCCGATGCCGGCCTGGGCGATCGCTTCCTCGGTGGCGATATCGGCCAGCCGCTCCGAAAGATCGGTCGATGAAAACGGCTCGACGGGGACGAAATCGACCGTTCCGGCCATCGTCGTCTTCAGGCCGTCGGTGGGAAAACGCGTGATGGTCCGTATGCCGGATTCGCCCGCCGTGAGCTTTTTCCAGTTGTCGGCCTTGCCGGCGCCGAGCGATGTGACCACGCCCATGCCGGTGACGACGACGATCGGCCTTCCCAATTTATCGCGTGGTGCTGCCATGTTTTCCCCGCCCACCCTGGAACATGACCCGGAAAAGCAGAGACCGGTTTTCCGACAAGATCATGCTCAAACAAAACGATAACGCCGAACCCTGATTCACCGCGTCAAATCAGATCTTGGCGCGTGCTCAACTGATCGCTTCGACCAGCGCCATGCCTTCGCCCCGCCAATGACCGGCCCCTACCACGACAATCTGGGTCGGCGGCGTCGACATTTCAACCTCCAGCCCGGTCGGATCGTTGGGCGGAAACAGCGCGCCGCGCGAGATCGAGAGCGCCGCCAGCCCGATTCCCAGCGGAAACTGGGTTTCCATGGTGTGGCCGAACATCGTGCCGGTCGCCCGCACCGCAAAATCCGGATGCGCCTGCAGGAAGGTCCGTTCCTGCGATGTGACTGGCTCGGCGCCGGTCGCGCCGGTAATGATGGCGCCCTTGCCCTGAAGTCCGCCCAGCTTCTTCCAGAGCTTTTCGAGCGTCGCGGTCACGGCACCGGGCTGCTTGCGCTGCGCCAGGTCGGCGACCACGTTGGTCAGCCGTGCGTAGGGCTTGGCACCGCGCGCCTCTGCATGCGCCCTGGATTCGATGACGAGGAAGGCGCCGGCGGACCCCAGCGCAAAGCCACCATGGTCGGTTCGCGCCCAGACCGGGGCGAACTTGTCCTTCAGGTTGAAGCCGCCGAATTCATAGAGAACCAGCAGGTCCTTGCGCTCGCCGTTTTGCGAGCCGCCGATGAGCGCGATGTCGCTCTGACCCGCGGCGATCCGCGCCAGTGCGATCCTGGTCGCGTCGACGCCCGCCGCTTCCTCGCCCATGAAGGTTCGCGACGAGCCGGTGACGCCGTGCACGATTGCAATGTTGCCGGCCAGCAGGTTCGATAGCTGCGCCAAAAACAGGGTCGGGCGCAGATCGTTCATCAGCCGCTCGTTGAGGAAGCCGGGCGCCGAGTTGCCCTTGGCCTCCTGGTTGAGGATGCTGCAGTCCACCGCGAGATCGCGCTCTCCGCCGCCGGCAGCGACGATCATGTCCATCCGTCCGAGGATTTCCTTGTTGCCCTTGACGCCCGCCGAATCCAGCGCGAGCCCGGCGGCATAGGTCCCGATGCGCTGCCAGGCTTCCATCTGGCGCTGGTCGCCTTTCTTGGGGATCTGGGTGTCCAGGTTTACCGGCGCAAAGGGATGAACGATGTACGGCGCGAAGCCCTTCTCGTCGACATTGATGCGCCGCGCATTGAGCGCGTCCCAATTCGCGTCCAGCCCCTCGCCAAGCGAGGTCGCCAGACCGATACCGGTGATCCAGACTTCCTTCGGCTCACTCATGCGTCATTGCCTGCTGCGGAAAGCCGATCTTGTGGGCCATCGCATCCATATGCACGCGCAAGTCGGGATGGGGGAAGGGGATGTGGCGGAAGGTCAGGTCGGCGCTGCACTTCAACTCGTTGCCGACGCGCACCTTCGCCGAGGTGACCGCAAAGCCCGAGCCCTCGTGCTCCACCTTTGCGTCGATCGTGAGCAGTTGCCCGGGACTGACAAACCCGCGCATTTTGGCTTCCTTTATCATCGCCAGGAACGGCATGCGCTCGAACTTCATGAGACCGAGGAGAAGCCAGCCGGAACTCTGCGCCATCGCTTCGGTCAGGAGGACACCGGGCATGATCGGATAGCCGGGAAAATGACCCTCGAAGATCGTGCTCTTCTCGGGAACCTGGGCCTCGACGGTGATGGTTTTCTCGCCGATGTTGAGGTCGACGATGCGGTCGATCAGCTGGAAATATTCTATTTGCATGACGGGCGATTACGCGCCCTTGGCCGCGACCAATTCGTCGATGCGAGCGGCGAGGTTCTTCAGCACGAAATACTGTTCGGTGGTCGCCTTGCCGTCGTTGACTTCCTGGGTCCATTTCTCCAGCGGCAGCTTGATACCGAACGCCTTGTCGATCGCGAACGCGATGTCGAGAAAATCCAGGCTGTCGATCCCCAAATCGTCGATCGCGTGGCTCTCCGGCGTGATCGTGTCGCGCGGGATGTCGCAGGTTTCAGCGATAATCGTGGCGATCTGATCGAATGTGGAGGACATCACTAAACCTTTGATATATTGAGGATAAATCCCGGAGTGACGCGGGAATCGGGCGCAGCGCCCCGGAATGCCCGATCCGCCGTCCGGAGTTGAGTGCCCGTATATCGGAGCGCCGCCCTGAGTTCAATGGAGGCGGGCGGCAGCCGCGCATTTTGAGGGCCGGACAGCCCGTCATGGTCCTCAAAAAAGCCTAGAAATGCGGCGTCGAAATGCGCGCGCAATCGCGGCGTCCCATCAGCACGCAATCCTGGGTCTTGCGCATGTCGGCGATGCTCATGGCGAGCCAGATTCCCACCGCCGTCAGCGCGACGGTAAAGGCGAAGGCCGCGATGTTGGCCAGCATGCGATGACGAAAATCGTCCGGTTCTTCCCGCGGCCGCTCGTAGCGCGACAGGTCATTCGGCTCGTGATCGACGTCCTGCCTGAGAGCCGGCTCGCCCGGCCGTCCCGGCGGGCGGGCCGTGGTTCGCGGCCGGAATTTGAGCACGCGATGCTCCTCTTCCGACGCGATGGGCTGCTGGTTCTTCACTGCTGCCAGCTCCGAGTCATCCTGATCTCATCTAGCACGGCCGGTCATGCCCCTCACAGAAAATGTTGACATGGCGGCGATGCGACAAGCTATCCCTCCAAAGTCTCATGGAACCTGCCGTAGTCGATCCTGATCCGGCCGTCGTCGGCGGTGTCGAGGATATCGGCATAGCGATGGCCAAAGCGAATGGCGGAATGGTCGTAGGACTTCCGGCCATGGACGGTTTGCGCTGCAACAACATCATATCCGGACACCACCACGACCAGCGCAACCTCCTGTTCATCGAGGTCGCCGGCATCGAGCCCGTAAAGCGGGCTCTGCGCGTCCACCACATGATAGAGCGTCCAGCTCAGGGCGAGCGCGGGGTGCTCGCTCCGCACCAGCGGCAATTCATAAAACCGCCGGAACGGGCGGCCTTCAAGGCTGACCTCGTTGCGCAGCAACCACAGCCTCGCGTTGGCGTTGCCGATGATGTTGTGGCGCTCATTGGCGAAGCGAACCATCAGGGTCGGCTTGCCATCATGGCTGGAAATGACGGGATAATCGGCGAACAGCAAGCGCGCATTCGGCCGCGAGAACCGCGCGAAGATCAATCCGGTCATCAACGACATCGAGAAGATGCCTGTGAACAGCTCGACCGCGGCGATGAAATGGCCGTAATGGGTCTGCGGATGCATGTCGCCGTAACCGGCGGTCGAAAGCGTCTCGATGCTGAAATAGAGATAGTCGATATAGGCGCCGCCGGGCACGTTCGCGATCGGCTGGTTTCCGATCCAGTAGAGCAGAGCGAAGACCGCATTGAAGGCCACAAACACCAGTGCGGCGCCGGCAATGAAAGCCGGCCACGACGCCGTCATGCAGCGGTGGCTGATATCCGCCCAGAAACTGAGACGAAGGCCCTCGGCGATGACTTCGCGGCCGCCGAGCCGGATGATCTGCGGCCTCGATGTTCGCTCGCCAGGGTTCGGGGCCATCACTTTCGGGTCTCGTCGCAGGTCGGGTTAGGCATTTGATGGCCTGCGCCATCATGGCATAATCGCAGCCGTTTTAGAGCATTTTTTGTCAATCTGTCGGGAGTTTCGAGCATGGCGAATACGCGTGAACCGATCCTTCAGCCGATTCCGATCCTCTCGTTGCGTCCGACCCAGATGACGGTGGGAATGATCGAGGTCAAGGACAAGCGCAAGCGCTTGCGGGAGTACTGGAAGGAGCACAAGTCGAAGAAGAAGCAGGGCGAGTTTCTCGGCCGGCATATGATCCCGGTGGTGCTGGGACCGGGCAAGCTGCACTACGTCGTCGACCATCATCATCTGGCGCGCGCGCTGCATGACGAAGGCGTCGAGGACATTCTGGTGACCGTGATCGCCGATCTCACCATGGTCGAAAAGGACGCCTTCTGGGGCGTGCTCGACAATCATAGATGGGTTTATCCCTACGACGCCAAGGGCGAACGCCATCACTTCAGCGACATTCCCCGGACGGTGGCCGAGCTCAAGGACGATCCGTTCCGCAGCCTCGCCGGCGAATTGCGACGTGTCGGCGGTTTTGCCAAGGACACCACCCCGTTCAGCGAATTCCTGTGGGCGGATTTCCTGCGCCGCAAGATTCCGCGCAAGAGCGTGGATGCCAATTTCGAGAAGGCGATCGAGAAGGCGCTTGGCTTCGCGAAGAGCAAGGACGCGGTCTATCTGCCCGGCTGGTGCGGCGCCGCCTCGGACGACTAGGGAGGGGTGAATGGCGAGTGGCGAATAGCGACTAGCAAATGGGGAAGCACGTTCGTCGCCATGACGCGCAGCTTTTTCTATTCGCCATTCGCTACCTGCCATTCCCTCATATTACTTCGGCAGCCGCCCCATCATGTAGAATTCGTCGTTCGGCCGCATCGCGGTGACGTTCGCCATCCGGTTCGACAGCGCGAAGAAGGCCGAGATCGCGGCGATGTCCCAGATGTCGTCGTCGGAAAAGCCGTGGCTCGCGACCGCCGCAAAATCGGCTTCCGAAACCTTGTGCGCCTCGGCGCTCACCTTCATCGCAAAATCGAGCATCGCGCGCTGGCGCGGCGTGATGTCCGCCTTGCGGTAGTTGACGGCGATCTGGTCTGATATCTGCGGGTTCTTCGCGCGGATGCGCAGGATGGCGCCATGCGCGATCACGCAATACTGGCACTGGTTGGCGCTTGACGTTGCCACCACGATCATCTCGCGTTCGGCCTTGGTGAGCCCGCTGTCCTTCTCCATCAGCGCATCGTGATAGGCGAAGAACGCGCGGAATTCGTCGGGCCTGTAGGCGAGCGTCAGGAACACGTTCGGAACGAAGCCTGACTTCTCCTGCACTGCGTTGAGGCGGGTGCGAATATCGTCCGGCAGGCTGTCGATCGCAGGAGTGGGAAAGCGTTTCGCGACGGACTGGGTCATGGCGAGTTTCCGGCTTTTGCGGCGATGCCAGAACATAGTCGAAGCCGGCAGCTATCGCAAAGCGCGGCCGCCCGAGATCGTCTGCGCCCGAAAGTTCCTGATATACGCAAACACCGTCGTCCAGCGGCGGAATGCCATGGACCGAAAAAGCTGCTTAGCCCTTAATGGTTGCTACGGGCTGCCACGATTTTCATGACCTGCCTCCAGCGTAATCTGTCTCGCAGGCTGCCAACTGATTTGCCCGTCGGGTTGTTTCTGGCCACCCCTGTCCAGCCCCTTTTGAAAAAATATTCTGATTTTCCGAAGACCGCAAATCAGCTTTATAAGCCGCGCCGTCCCGCTCCTCTGGAGGGGCGTTGCGCAACGTCACGAAACGCGGAGCGGGATGCGGTGGACGCTGGGTGCGCGCTTGACGGGCGATGCGGCTGGCGGACGGCGAAGGCGTGTGGTCCTGATGCCCCGACGCTGGTGTCAAGTTCTTGAGAAGCAAGCTTCTTGGGGGCGATGGTGGCAAGAAAGCCCGGTCACCAGGGAGAGCGCGTTATAAGCCGTAAAACCATTGCGCGGGGAATGCCGGGTGGTTCCGGTGTGACCTGACTAACGCGTGTGCGTCTCTCACACTACCATTGCACACGCGGCTATCGGGCGCATCGGGCGCCCGGCATTCCCTGCGCCCTCCGGTTGGAGAGGGCGGGAATTTCTATGCAGAACTCGGGTGCGTCGTGCCGCGAGGAGGCAAAGGTGTGTCTGGATCAACCGTCATTGCGAGCGAAGCGAAGCAATCCAGCTTTCTTTCTTGTTGCGCGATGGATTGCTTCGCTTCGCTCGCAATGACGGGGTTGAGGATTCTGGCAATCGAAATGCCGGACGGGGACCGGCTGTGACACCTCAGCGCAGCGGCTTCTTCAGCAGCGAAAAGCGATCGGGATCGAGTCCCATCGACGGCTGCAGCATCGGCGCTTCCACCGACATCGGGCGCACGGTGGAGCGGTCGTTGATGCCGGGATCGTTGGGAGTGTCGCGGCTCGAGGTGGCGCCGCGCCAGCGCTCGAGCACCGCGGCCACGAAATGCATGTCGTGGCCGGCGGCAACCGACGGCACGGTTGCAATGGTGGCTTCGCTGCGCGGCAATTGATGCGGCGGCACTTCCTTGAAGCGCAAGCGCGTCGGCAGCGCCACGCCTTCGCCGAACGCCAGCACCTCGCGGGTGCCGAGCGACGGCACGAAGGACAGCAGGTTGGCCGCCGCGTCGGACACCGCCGAACGCAGCAGCGCCTGGTCGCGCTCGTTGGCAAGGCGCATCGTGAACAGCGTGTTGCACTGGGAAATGATGGTGGCGTCGAGTTCGGCGGGCCGCTGGGTGACCAGGCCGAGATAGACGCCGTATTTGCGGCCTTCCTTGGCGATGCGCGAGACCGCCTTGCGGGTCGGCCCGAACCCGATGGTGCGGTCGGCGGAGGCGTAGCGATGCGCTTCTTCGCAGACGAACAACAGCGGCGAGACGCCATCGCTCCACAGTCCGAAGTCGAACGCCATCCGGCACATCACCGACACCACGGAATCGATGACTTCGGCGGGGAAGCCCGCCAGCTGCATCACGGTCATCGGCCTACCATTGGCCGGCAGCCGGAACAAATGGCTGATGACCTCCGCCATGGTGTCGCCGCCGACATTGGCGTTGTCGAACATGAAGGTGTAGCGCGGATCGTTGCGCACCGTCTCGATGCGCGAGATCAGCTTGTGATAGACGATGCGCGAGGAACGGTTCTCGAGCTTGCCCATGCGCTCGTCGATCAGCGAAATCAGGTCGACCAGCCGATAGGGAACCGGGGTGTCGACGGTGTAGCCGACGGTCTTGCCCTCGCTGCGCTTCAGTCCGAGGCGATCGCCGTTCTGATACTGCGTATACATTCCCTTCGCCACCGGAATGACCTCGGCGAGAACGTCGAGTTCATCAGGCACGCCGGGGCGCCCGGCGAACAGCACGTCGACGATTTCCTCGAAATTGAACAGCCAGAACGGCAGCTTCAGATTGCGGGGGTTGAGCACCAGCGAGCGGTCGCCGAAACAGCGGCCGTACTCGTTGTGAACGTCGAGCAGGAAAATCCGCAAATTCGGCCGCGACTTCAGAATCTCGTTGAGCAGCAGCGACACGCCGGTCGATTTGCCGACGCCGGTGGAGCCGAGGACGGCGAAATGCTTGGACAGCATTTCTTCGATATCGACATAGGCGATGACCGAAGGGTCCTGCTGCAGGGTGCCGACGTCGATCTGATCCGCTCCGCTCGGCGCATAGACCGTGCGAAGCTCCTCATGGGTGATGAGATCGACGGCGTCGCCGATGGTCGGATAGTTGGTGACGCCACGCTGGAATTTCGGGCGGTCCGGCGTGCCGAGGATTTCGCCGAGCAGATCGACCGAGGCGGTGGCGATGTAGGTGTCCGAAACCGGCAGATTCTCGCAGGATACTTCCGTGATCATCGCGACGATGGTGGAATTGGCGCAGCGGATGCTGACGAAGCGGCCGACGGTGGCCCGCACTTCGGAAACGCTCAGCTTGCTCGCCGCCAAGAGCCCGACCCGGGCGAGGGAGCCGCGCACGGAAATCACACGTCCAAGGGATGTCACGATGGTTGAACCTGGCAAGTCATGAATGTCGGTCCACTATTGCAGGAAGGCGCTGGAGAAACGGTTAAACCGGGGCGGCTTCGGAAGCCTCAAATCCACGGCATGTTGGCCGGAATGCCGTTACGGGCGTATGACTCCGCTCGCACGGCGGGCTCGATTGTGCAGGAAAACCAGGGGTTTCCGACACCGGTCCTTACGGCCGGGTCGGCCGATTGCTTAAGGTTTGGTTAACCAAGCCGGAAGGACCGCGGTGACTGGAAGCGTGGTTGCCATGCCGGCACGGATCCGTCGGGAAGTTGCGCTGGCACAACAAGCCCATCCGCCATTCGCCTCATGAAAGAGAGAGCAGATACCCCGGCAGGAGAAACCATGCAGGAAATCGAAACAACGGAAAGGGTGATCGACGTCCGCGATATCCCGCCTCGACATCGCCATGCCATTATCTTTCAGCTATTCGACCATCTCGCTCCCGCGAACAGCCTTCAACTGATCGCCGACCATGATCCGCGGCCGTTGCGCTTTCAGTTCGAGGCCGGATATGGGGTTCGCTGCGACTGGTCTTATCTCGAGCAGGGCCCGGACGTGTGGCGGGTTCGCCTGAGACATTTGCCCGAGCGGCCAGCAGCCGATTGAGACGGCGGCCTCGTTCAATCGCCTTGACCGGGATTGGGTGAGAAATACTGCTTGAGCTTGTTGGCGACGCCGTCGAACGTCTTGGCGTCGGCGGGTGGTTCGCGCTTGATCGTGACGTTGGGCCAGGCGGCCGCATATTCCGCGTTCAGCTGGAGCCAGCTTTCCAGGCCGGGCTCGGTGTCCGCGGAGATCGCGTCGGCCGGGCATTCCGGTTCGCACACGCCGCAATCGATGCACTCGTCCGGATGGATGACGAGCATGTTCTCGCCCTCGTAGAAGCAGTCGACCGGACAAACCTCGACGCAGTCCATATATTTGCACTTGATGCAATTGTCGGTGACGACGAAGGTCATGGCGTCGGCTCCGGGGGCCACGGGCGGTCCGGGCGGTAGAACAGTGCGAGCTTGAGGCTTTCGGCGATGCGCTCGGCCTTGATGCGAAAGGCTTCGCTGGTCGCGTTGTCGAACTGCTCGCGGCAGGTCGCCTCAAACAGCGCCAGCCAGCGCTCGAAGAGTGCGAGCTTCATGTCCGGAATGATCAGGTGTTTGGCGACCGGATTGCCCTTGTAGCGGCCGGTCGTCAGCATCACCGACGACCAGAAGGCATACATCTTGCTCAAATGCGGTTGCCAGTCGCCGGGGATGGCGCGCGCGAATATCGGCGCAAGCTCGGGATCGGCGCGGACCCTGATGTAAAACGCATCGACGAGTTGGCGAATGCCGTCCTCGGAAACATGATCGAGCTTGTCGGCGACAGTCATACCGCAAGCGCCACGACGATGACGCCGAGCACAGTCCAGATCAGCGAGTTGACGAGCATGCGAACCAGATTTTGGTGCTCGCCGAGCCCGAGGGCGTCGCAAGCAAGATTTCCCGGCAGCAGGAACGGCCACGCCAGCACATGCCCGATTGAAATAGCCTTGGTCATGGGGATCTCCCTTGAACGACGGTGGACCTTATATGTTCGTTCTTGCGTAAAAGCAATATTCAAAATATATCTTTTAAGTCCCGTTCCGGAGCAAGCCATGCGCCTCACTTTGTATTCCGACTATGCACTGCGTGTGCTGATGTATCTTGCCGTCAAGGAAGACGGGCTGGCGACGATCGACGAGATCGCGAAAAGCTACGGCATTTCCAGGAACCATCTGATGAAGGTGGTGCATCAACTCGGCGTGGCCGGTTACATCGAAACCGTCCGCGGCAGGGGGGGCGGGATACGCCTCGCAAAGCCCGTCGAAGCGATCGGGCTTGGCGAAGTGGTGCGCTACACCGAGCCCGACATGGCCATCGCGTCGTGCTTCAAGCCCGTCGATGCTCCCTGCGTCATCCGTCAATGTTGTGTGCTGAGGGGGGCCCTGGAGAAGGCGCGCGCCGCCTTCGTCGAAGTCCTTGAGGCCTACACGCTGAGTGACCTGGTCCGACCGCGCGGGCACATGGCCGGAATGCTGGGGATTTCGGGGATTGAAGCCCGACAGTAACGCTGGAAGCGCCGTCGGATTGCCGCGTCGTGGCTTCACGAAGCCGGGTCGTCGATGAAGCGCTGCGGGCGTGCGAAGGCTTCGAGTTGCTGCTTGCTGTCGATGACGATCTCGCGGCCGCGGATGCGCACGCCATGTTCGGTCAATAGCGCCAGGCTGCGCGACAAATTCTCCCGCGTGGTGCCGATATGCGAGGCCAGCGTGCCGCGGTCGAAGGGAACCACGATGTTTCCATGGATGTCTTCTTCGAAATTGACGCGGTCCTTGCGCGCCTCGGCCAGGATCCAGTTGGCGAGGCGCTCCACGCTCGACCTTGCCATGTAACCCTTCAGTTTCTTGATCGACGACCGATAGGCGAATGCAAGTTCGCGCGCCACGATGCGTGCCCACGCGACGTCCTGGTCGAATATCGCGCGGACATGTTGCGCCGGGATCAGCAGGACGCGCGAGTCGGCCAACGTGCGGGCGGAGTTCAGATAGGGCTGGTCGCTGACCACCGCGGCAAGGATGAACGTCGACACCGGGTTGATCAGGGAAATCCCCCATTCTCCGCCGTTCTGTTCGGTGAAGATCTCGACAAGGCCTTCGACCAGCACGTGCAGAAAGTCGGCGTGATCGCCCTCATGGATAAGGAGGACACCGGTCGGGAACTGCTGCAGCAATGCCGCATCGAGCAGGCTTGCGAAGCTTTCTTCCTTCATTTCGGAAAACAGGGGCAGATTCTTCAACTGGGCCAGTTCGTGGGGGCGCAACAATCTTGCTCCTGATTCCTGTGGTTGAGCGGCTTTTTGACGTTTAGCAAGTTATCCTGTGACAAATATCAAATTGAATATCGTCATCCATCAATTTGCACCGCAACAAATCATATAATAGCCGGTTCTCGGCACGCCATTTGATCCATCACAAATCGGCTCTCTCGAATTTCGTCATTTCTGCCCCCGAAGCGCTCTTTCAGGGGGATTCCCATGGTCACGGCCGACTCAGGCACCGTACATCAAGGTCGAGCACTCTGGCTTTCGACCATTTCTTTCACGATCTGCTTTGCAGTCTGGACGATCTTTTCGATCATCGGCATTCGCATCAAGCAGGAACTCGGGCTGAACGATACCCAGTTCGGCCTCTTGATCGGCACCCCGATCCTCTCGGGATCGCTGATCCGCCTGGTGCTCGGCATCTGGACCGATCAATACGGCGGGCGCCGGGTTTACACCGTCGTCATGCTCGCCGCGGCGGTCGCCACTTACCTTCTGACCTGGGCGCAGACTTATCCGGAATTCCTGGTGGCGGCGCTCTTCGTCGGCATCGCGGGCGGCTCCTTCGCGGTCGGCATTGCCTATGTCTCGCGCTTCTACCCGACCGGCAAGCAGGGCACCGCGCTCGGCATCTTCGGCGCCGGCAATGTCGGCGCCGCCGTGACCAAATTCGTCGCGCCGTTCGTGCTGGTGGCCTATGGCTGGCAGACGGTGGCACAGGTCTGGGCGCTGGTCATCGGCCTGATGGGAATCATCTTCTGGCTCTTCTCCGATGAAGATCCGGTGGTCCGCGCGCGGCGCGAGAGCAATCGAAAAGCCAAAAAGCGCGTGGCTCGAACTTGAACCGCTGAAGAACATCCAGGTCTGGCGCTTCGCGCTGTATTATTTCTTCGTGTTCGGCGCCTTCGTGGCGCTGTCGCTGTGGCTGCCGCAATACCTGATCAAGGTCTACGGCGTCGATATCAAGACCGCCGGCATGATGGCGGCGATGTTCTCGTTCCCGGCCAGCGTGTTCCGCGCCTATGGCGGCCATCTTTCGGATCGGTACGGCGCGCGCCGCGTGATGTACTGGACCTTCCTGGTCGCTGTCGTCGCCACCTTCCTGCTTTCCTATCCGCCGACCGACTATGTGGTGAAGACGGTCAACGGCTACCGTCGGCTTCCATCTGGAGATGGGCCTGATGCCGTTCACGGTGACGGTGTTCGTGCTCGGCTTCTTCATGGCGCTGGGCAAGGCCGCCGTCTACAAGCACATCCCGGTCTATTATCCGAATAATGTCGGCGCCGTCGGCGGTCTGGTCGGCATGATCGGCGGGCTCGGCGGCTTCGTGCTGCCGATCGCGTTCGGCGCGCTGGTCGATCTGACCGGCCTCTGGACCAGCTGCTTCATGCTGCTGTTCCTGCTGGTGGCGGGCGCGCTGATCTGGATGCATGTTGCGATCCGGCAGATGGAGCGCGGAGTCGTCGGCGAAGCGCTGAAGAAACTGCCTGAACTTCCCGAGATGGAGGAGATTCACAAGCCCGAGCATGTCGGTGCGTTGTCCGGTGCCGTCCTGACCGACTGGCGTCCCGAGGACAAGACGTTCTGGGAGACTTCAGGGCGCGCCATCGCGCGGCGCAATCTCTGGCTATCGATCCCGGCATTGCTGTTGTCGTTCGCGATCTGGCAGGTCTGGTCGGTGGTGGTGGCGAAATTGCCGACGGTCGGCTTCAAGTTCACCACGGCCGAGCTGTTCTGGCTGGCGGCGTTGCCCGGTATCTCCGGCGCGGTGTTGCGTATCTTCTATTCCTTCATGGTGCCGATCTTCGGTGGAAGGCTGTGGACCACGCTGGCGACCTGGTCGCTGCATGATCCCCGCGGTCGGCATCGGTTATGCCGTGCAGACGCCGTCGACGCCGTATCCGGTGTTCCTGGCGCTGGCGCTGCTGTGCGGCTTCGGCGGCGGCAACTTTGCCTCCTCGATGGCCAACATCTCCTTCTTCTTCCCGCGCGCGGAGAAGGGCAACGCGCTCGCGCTCAACGCCGGGCTCGGCAATCTCGGGGTCAGCGTGGTGCAGTTCGTGGTCCCGATCGTGATCACGGCCGGCGTGTTCGGCTGGTTCGGCGGCGATCCGACGATGGTTGCGAGCGGAACGCAGAAGGCGCCGCTCTGGCTGCAGAACGCCGGCTTCATCTGGGTGCCGTTCATCGCGGCCAGCGCGTTCGCGGCGTGGTTCGGCATGAACGACATCGCTTCCGCCAAGGCGTCGTTCTCGGATCAGGCGGTGATCTTCCAGCGCAAGCACAACTGGATCATGTGCTGGCTCTATACCGGCACCTTCGGCTCGTTCATCGGCTACTCCGCGGGCTTCCCGCTGCTGGCCAAGACCCAGTTCCCGACCGTGGACGCGCTGCAATTCGTCTTCATCGGACCGCTGGTCGGCGCGCTGTCGCGCTCGGCCACCGGCTGGGTTGCCGACAGATGGGGCGGCGGTCGCGTCACTCTGTGGGTGTTCGGCCTGATGATGGTCGGCGTGCTCGGGATTCTCTACTTCCTCGGCATCAAGGATCAGCCGGGCGCGTTCTGGGGCTTCTTCGCGATGTTCCTGGTTCTTGTTCTTCGCGACCGGCGTCGGCAACGCTTCGACCTTCCAGATGATCCCGAACATCATGCGCAAGGAAATGGACCGGCTGATGCCGTCGGCTGATGCCGTCACCCGCCAGCGGCAGGCCGAAAAGGAATCGGCCGCGATCACCGGCTTCACCTCGGCGATCGCCGCCTTCGGTGCGTTCTTCATTCCGAAATCCTACGGAACGTCGATCGATCTCACCGGCGGCGTGCAGGCGGCGCTGTGGGGCTTCTTCATCTTCTACGTGATCTGCGTGGTGGTCACCTGGGCCGTCTACACCCGCAAGGGTGGCCTGCTTCACGACATCGAACGCGGCGGCCGGATTTCGCCCGCTGTCCAGCCCGCCGAATAAGGAGACCAAGGATGAGCCATTTCCTGGACAGGCTGTCGTTCTTCACGCGCGCCAAGGCGGAATTCGCCGACGGCCATGGCGTGATGACGACCGAGGACCGTTCCTGGGAGGACGGTTACCGCAAGCGCTGGCAGCACGACAAGATCGTGCGCTCGACCCATGGCGTGAACTGCACGGGCTCCTGCTCGTGGAAGGTCTACGTCAAGGGCGGTATCGTTACCTGGGAAACCCAGCAGACCGACTATCCGCGCACGCGGCCGGACCTGCCCAACCACGAACCGCGCGGCTGCGCGCGGGGCGCCAGCTACAGCTGGTACCTCTATTCCGGCAACCGCGTGAAATACCCGCTGGTGCGCTCGCGGCTGTTGAAGCTGTGGCGCGAGGCGCGGGTGCTGATGACGCCGGTGGCGGCATGGAAGTCGATCGTCGAGGATCCGAAGAAGCGCGCGGCCTATGTGCAGAAGCGCGGCCTCGGCGGCTTCGTTCGCGCCAGCTGGGCCGAGGTCAACGAGATCGTCGCCTCGGCGAACGCCTATACCGCCAAGACCTACGGTCCCGACCGCGTGTTCGGCTTTTCGCCGATCCCGGCGATGTCGATGGTGAGCTACGCCGCCGGCGCGCGCTATCTGTCGCTGCTCGGCGGCGTCTGCATGTCGTTCTACGACTGGTACTGCGACCTGCCGCCGGCTTCGCCGCAGACCTGGGGCGAGCAGACCGACGTGCCGGAAAGCGCCGACTGGTATAATTCCGGCTTTCTGATCCTGTGGGGATCGAACGTCCCGCAGACCCGAACGCCCGATGCGCATTTCTACACCGAGGTCCGCTACAAGGGCGCCAAGAGCGTCGTGATCAGCCCGGACTATTCGGAAGCCTCGAAATTCGCCGATCTCTGGGTCTCGCCGAAGCAGGGCACCGACGCCGCGCTGGCGATGGCGATGGGCCACGTGATCCTGAAGGAATTCCACGTCGATCGTCAGACCAAATATTTCAACGATTACGCGCGCCAGTATACGGATATGCCATTTCTGGTGCGTCTGGTGAAATCCGGGGGACGGCTCGTGCCCGAGCGGTTCGTGCGCGCCTCGGATTTCGCCACTTCGCTCGATGAGGCCAACAATCCCGAATGGAAGACGGTGGCCTATGACGAGGCTACCGGCGAGATCGTGGTGCCGAACGGCTCGGTCGGTTTCCGCTGGGGCGAGAAAGGCAAATGGAATCTCGAGGAGCGAGAGTCCAAGCGCCGCGAAACAAAACTTCGGCTTTCGCTCGCCGACGTCAGGGACGAACTGGCCGACGTCGGCTTCCCGTATTTCGGCAATCGCGAGCACGACCATTTCCAGGGAACCGACCATCCGGACGTTCTCACGCGCAAGGTGCCGGCCAAGCGCATCGCGCTGAAGGACGGCGAGACGCTGGTGGCCTCCGTCTACGATCTGTTCGTCGCCAATTACGGCGTCGATCGCGGCTTCGGCGGCGATCATCTCGGCAAGAGCTACGACGAGGTCGAGCCCTATACGCCGGCCTGGGCGGAGAAGATCACGCGGCGTGCCGCGCAACCAGATCATCACGGTGGCGCGCGAGTTCGCGCTCAATGCCGAGAAGACCGGTGGCCGCTCCATGGTCATCGTCGGCGCCGGCCTGAACCACTGGTACCACATGGACATGAACTACCGCGGCATCATCAACATGCTGGTGATGTGCGGCTGCGTCGGACAATCCGGCGGCGGCTGGTCGCATTATGTCGGCCAGGAAAAGCTGCGGCCGCAATCCGGCTGGACGCCGCTCGCCTTCGGTCTCGATTGGGGCCGTCCGCCGCGGCAGATGAATTCGACCTCGGCGTTCTATGCCCACACCGACCAGTGGCGCTACGAGACGCTCGACATCAAGGAGATCCTGTCGCCGACGGCGCCCGCCGGTCCGTGGGATGGCGCGCTGATCGACTACAATGCGCGCGCCGAGCGGATGGGCTGGCTGCCTTCCGCGCCGCAGCTGCAAACCAATCCCCTCGAGGTTTCCAGGCGTGCCGCCGCGGCCGGTCTGGAGCCGAAGGACTATGTCGCAAAAGCCCTGAAGTCGGGCGATCTGAAACTGTCGTGCGATGATCCGGACAATCCTCAGAACTGGCCGCGCAACCTGTTCGTCTGGCGCTCCAATCTGCTGGGCGCCTCCGGCAAGGGCCACGAATATTTCCTGAAACATCTGCTCGGCACCAAGCACGGCGTGATGGGCAAGGACCTCGGCGAGGACGGCAAGAAGAAGCCGATGGAGGTCAAGTGGCACGACCAGGCGCCGGAAGGAAAGCTCGACCTCCTGGTCACGCTCGACTTCCGGATGTCGACGACCTGCATGTATTCCGACATCGTGCTGCCGACCGCGACCTGGTACGAGAAGAACGATCTCAACACCTCCGACATGCATCCGTTCATCCATCCGCTGTCGGCGGCGATCGACCCGGTCTGGGAATCGCGCAGCGACTGGGACATCTACAAGGGCATCGCGGAAGCCTTCTCGAAGGTTTCGCCGGAAGTGCTCGGCGTGGAGAAGGATGTCGTCCTCACCCCGATCATGCACGACAGCCCCGGCGAGATCGCCCAGCCGTTCGACGTCAAGGACTGGAAGAAGGGCGAGATCGAACCGATCCCCGGCAAGACCATGCCGGCGGTCACCGTGGTCGAGCGCGACTATCCGAACCTCTACAAGCGCTTCACTTCGCTCGGGCCGCTGATGAACAAGCTCGGCAACGGCGGCAAGGGCATGAGCTGGAACACCGACCATGAGGTCGATCTGCTCAAGAAGCTCAATGGCGTCGTGATCGAGGAGGGCGCCAGCCAAGGGACTTGCCCGCATCGACAGCGCCATCGACGCCTGCGAGGTGATCCTCAGCCTTGCGCCGGAGACCAACGGCGAGGTCGCGGTCAAGGCCTGGGCGTCGCTCGAAGGCTTTACCGGACGCAACCACACCCATCTGGCGATCCCGAAGGAAGACGAGAAGATCCGCTTCCGCGACGTGGTCGCGCAGCCGCGCAAGATCATCTCCTCGCCGATCTGGTCGGGGCTGGAATCGGAGAAGGTCTGCTACAACGCCGGCTACACCAACGTCCACGAACTGATCCCCTGGCGCACGCTGACCGGCCGTCAGCAGCTCTATCAGGATCATCTGTGGATGCGCGCCTTCGGCGAGGGCTTCTGCGTCTATCGGCCGCCGATCGACACCAAGACGGTCAAGCCGGTGATCGACCGCAAGCCGAACGGCAATGCCTCGGTGGTGCTGAACTTCATCACGCCGCACCAGAAATGGGGCATCCACTCCACCTACACCGACAATCTCCTGATGCTGACGCTGTCGCGCGGCGGGCCGATCGTCTGGATCAGCGAGATCGACGCCAAGGGCGCCGGCATCGTCGACAACGACTGGATCGAGGCCTTCAACACCAACGGCGCGCTGGTGGCGCGCGCGGTGGTCTCGCAGCGCGTCAAGCAGGGCATGTGCATGATGTATCATGCGCAGGAGAAGATCGTGAACGTGCCGGGCTCCGAGCAGACCGGCCAGCGCGGCGGCATTCACAATTCGGTCACCCGCGTCGTTCTCAAGCCGACGCACATGATCGGCGGCTACGCCCAGCAATCCTACGGCTTCAACTACTACGGCACGGTTGGCTCCAACCGCGACGAATTCGTCATCGTTCGCAAGATGTCGAAGATCGACTGGCTCGATACTCCGACCGCAGATCAACCCGGCACGCCCCGCCTGGAGGCCGCAGAATGAAAATCCGCGCTCAAATCGCCATGGTGCTGAACCTCGACAAGTGCATCGGGTGTCACACCTGCAGCGTCACCTGCAAGAACGTGTGGACCAGCCGCGAGGGCATGGAATACGCGTGGTTCAACAACGTCGAGACCAAGCCCGGCATCGGCTACCCCAAGGACTGGGAAAACCAGGCGCGCTGGAAGGGCGGCTGGAAACGCAAGCGCAACGGCAAGATCGAGCCGCGGATCGGCGGCAAGTGGCGGGTGCTGGCGAACATCTTCGCCAATCCCGATCTGCCGGAGATCGACGACTATTACGAGCCGTTCACGTTCGATTATCAGCATCTGCAGCAGGCGCCGGAAATGCCGGCGATGCCGACCGCGCGTCCGCGTTCGCTGGTGTCGGGCGAGCGGATCGAGAAGATCGAATGGGGTCCGAACTGGGAGGAAATTCTCGGCGGCGAGTTCGCCAAGCGCTCGCAGGACTACAATTTCGAGGGCGTGCAGAAGGACATCTACGGCCAGTTCGAAAACACCTTCATGATGTACCTGCCGCGGCTGTGCGAGCACTGCCTCAACCCGGCCTGCGTCGCGGCGTGCCCGTCGGGCGCGATCTACAAGCGCGAGGAGGACGGCATCGTCCTGATCGACCAGGACAAGTGCCGCGGCTGGCGGATGTGCGTCTCCGGCTGTCCCTACAAGAAGATCTATTACAACTGGTCGTCGGGCAAATCGGAAAAGTGCATCTTCTGCTATCCGCGCATCGAGGCCGGCCAGCCGACGGTGTGCTCGGAGACCTGCGTCGGCCGCATCCGCTATCTCGGCGTCGTGCTCTATGACGCCGACCGGATCGCAGGAAGCCGCGAGCAAGCCGGACGAGCGCGACCTCTATCAGGCCCAGCTCGACGTCTTCCTCAATCCCAACGATCCCAAGGTGATCGCCGAGGCCGAGCGGCAGGGCATCCCGCATGCCTGGCTCGAGGCCGCCAAGACCTCGCCGATCTGGAAGATGGCGATGGAGTGGAAGGTCGCTTTCCCGCTGCATCCGGAATACCGCACGCTGCCGATGGTCTGGTACGTGCCGCCGCTGTCGCCGATCACTTCGGCTGCGTCCGCCGGCAAGATCGGGCTTGACGGCGAGATGCCCGACGTCAAGTCGCTGCGCATTCCCATGCGCTATCTCGCCAACCTGCTGACGGCGGGCGACGAGAAGCCGGTGACGCTGGCGCTTGAGCGCATGCTGGCGATGCGCGCCTATATGCGGGCGAAGACCATCGACGGCGTCGTCGATGCGGCGATTGCCAAGCGGGTCGGCCTCGAGCCCGCGCAGATCGACGAGATGTACCAGATCATGGCGATCGCCAATTACGAGGACCGCTTCGTCATTCCGACCGCGCACCGCGAAGTCGGCGCCGACGCCTACGACATGCGCGGCTCCTGCGGCTTCACCTTCGGCAATGGCTGTTCCGGTGGCGAAACCGAGACCAATCTGTTCGGCTCGCCGCGCAAGGCCAAGAACCCGATGGAGATCGCGTGATGAAGACGTTCAAGGTGCTGTCCGCGCTCCTGAGCTATCCGACCGAGGCGCTGATCGACGCCGCGCCGGAATTCGCCGCGGTGCTGGACGCTGAAAAACTGGTGACGGCGCCAAGCCGCGGAGCCATCGATGGGCTGATCGGGGAAATCGCGACCGGCGATCTCTACGACCTGCAGGAGCGCTACGGCCTGCTGTTCGACCGCAGCAAGACGCTCGCCTTGCATCTGTTCGAGCACGTCCACGGCGAAAGCCGCGACCGCGGCCAAGCCATGGTCGATCTGAAGGCGATGTACGAAAAAGCAGGGCTTTTCATCGCGGCGAACGAACTGCCCGATTACGTGCCGCTGTTGCTCGAATTCCTGTCGATCCAGCCGCTTGCGGAAGCGCGCGAACTGCTCGGACAGACCGCCCATATCCTGGCGGCGCTGGCCGAACGGCTTGGCCGGCGCGAATCGAACTACAAGGCGGTGTTCGATGCGCTGGTCGCGATCGCCGTCGAAGCGCCGCGGCGCGACATCGTCGAGGAATTGCTGAAGGCGCCGGATACCGACCCGATGGATCTCGTGGCGCTCGATGCGGCGTGGGAGGAGGAGGAAGTGCGGTTCGGTCCCGGCGCGCAAGGGCAGGGTGCCTGCGGCCATGAAGGCCTGATCGCCAAGCTTCGTCACGCCCGGCGCGCGGTCGACCCCGCGCCATCATCCCTGCAGTGAGGAGCGAAGCGATGGAAACGCTCAATCTGATCGTATTCGGCTGGTATCCCTATCTCTGCCTGACCGTGTTCCTGTTCGGCAGCCTGTTCCGGTTCGACCGCGAGCAATACACATGGCGCACCGGATCGAGCCAGCTGTTGCGGCGGCGGCAATTGATGTGGGGCTCCAACCTGTTCCACGTCGGCATCCTCGTGATCTTCGTCGGCCATTTCGTCGGCCTGCTGACGCCGATCTGGGTGTTCGACATGCTGGGGGTCTCGCACGGTTTCAAGCAGATGCTGGCGATCGTCGCCGGCGGCGTGGCCGGCCTGATGTGCCTGGTCGGAATTTCCCTTTTGACGCACCGGCGGCTGTTCGATCCGCGCATCCGCGCCAATTCCTCGTTCGGCGATACCGCGATCCTGCTGCTGCTGTTCGCGCAGCTATTGCTGGGGCTGGCGACCATCGGAATCTCGATGAAGCATCTCGACGGCCATGAAATGGTGAAGTTCATGGCGTGGGCGCAGGGCATCCTGACGCTGCAGCCCGGCGTCGCCGCCTACATTCTGGACGTGCATCCGATCTTCAAGGCGCATCTGGTACTGGGCATGACGATCTTCCTCGTGTTCCCGTTCACCCGGCTGGTTCACGTCTGGAGCGCGCCGGTCTGGTATCTTGGCCGCCGCGGCTATCAGGTGGTGCGCAGCCGCGACGGGCGGGCCGCCCGTCCCCTTCAGCCCGCGGAGTAGGCCATGGATTGCTCTGTTGGCAATACGCTGCCGAAACCAAAGACCATCAGCGTCAACGGCGCGGTGATCGCGCGCGAGATCATTGCCCGCGAGGTCCAGAACCATCCGGCGGAAAAGCCGATCCTGGCTTGGCAGGCCGCGGCGCGGGCGCTGGTCGTGCGCGAGCTGCTGTTGCAGGAAGCACGGCGCCTCGGCATCGAGGCCGAGCCGCTGCGCGATCCCGAAGGACGCTTCGAGACCCCGGAAGAGGCGGCGATGCGCGCCCTGATCGAGCGCGAAGTCGTCACGCCGGAGCCGGATGAAACTGCCTGCCGGCGGTTCTACGAGCAGAACCGCGCGCGTTTCCGCTCCGGCGACCTCTATGAGGCCGCCCATATCCTGATCGCCGCGCCCCGTAGCGATCCGGCCGCGCGAAGCGCCGCGCGCGAGACCGCAGACACCATCCTGTCCGCCGTCCGCGCCGATCCTGCGCTGTTTGCGGAATTCGCGCGCAATCATTCCGATTGCAAGACCTCCGCCGAGAACGGCGGCAGCCTTGGCCAGTTGACGCGTGGCCAGACCGTTGCGGAATTCGAGACCGCGCTGCAGCGCATGCAACCCGGCGAATTCGCCATCGCTGAGACCCGCTACGGCTTCCACGTCGTCCGGCTCGACCGCCACGCGCCCGGTCAAATGCTGCCGTTCGAACTCGCGCGCGACCGCATCGCAGATTATCTGGCGACAAGCGTCCAGCACCGGGCGCTCGCCCAATATGTCTCGGTACTGGCGGGCCGTGCCGAAATCACCGGCATTGTGCTGGCGGCATCGGCCTCGCCGCTCGTTCAATAGGAGAGGCGTCATGCAGCTCGGCGAGATCATCCGCGATTTCAGCGACGAGGCTCCCGCCCATGAGGCGCTGCTCGCCTGCAACGACATCGTGCTGTTCGCGCAGGTCGGCGAGGCCGCGAACCGCTTTGACGAGACGGTCGGCGAATACGCCGCCGGCGCGGTGCGGCGCTTTGCCAATCTGGCGGTAAGCGAGGACTGGCTCGCCCTGATGAACGTAATCGAGCGGGCGAGCGATCCCGGGATCGACTGCCTGACCTACATGGTCAAATGGTCGCTGAAGCAGGACGAGGCGCCGCCCCCGGCCGCGCATGAGGGCTGCACCTGCGGAGGGCACGGAGGCTGCTCGTGAGGCAAGCCGCCGCCGTTTCTCCGCCTCGTGAGTACCGGATAGCGGGCGCGCGATGATCGAAGAACTGTTCGATCGGAACGTCGCCTGGGCGCTGGAGAAGACCCGCAGCGATTCCCACTATTTTCGCCGTCTCGCCGAACAGCAGATGCCGCGCCATCTCTGGCTGGGATGCTCGGATAGCCGCGTTCCCGCCAACGATATTGTCGGTCTCGACCCCGGCGAGGTGTTCGTGCATCGCAACGTCGGGAATATCGTTCATACCAGCGACATGAACGTTCTGTCCGTCCTGGAGTTTGCCATTGAAACGTTGCGCGTGCAGCACATCATCGTGTGCGGGCATTATGGCTGTGGCGGAATTCGCCGGGCGTTCGAACCGCCGGGTGGCGGCATGGTCGACCATTGGCTGGCGCCTGTTCGCGAAATGTGCCGGCGCTGCGCGATCGAGCTTGCGCTGCTGCCTGACGAGGAAGCCCGGATCAATCGCGCCTGTGAATTGAATGTCGAGATGCAACTGAGGCGCGTCGCCGCCACGCCGGTTGTAAGAGCGGCCTGGCAGCGCGGCCAATCCATTGCGGTGCACGGCTGGATCTACGGTATCGAGGATGGATTGCTGAGAGACCTCGGCCTGAAGCTGTCGTCGCTGGCCGACGCCGAAAATCTCGACAGGATCAACAGCTATGCCGGCTTGGCTGAGCCGGTGACGATGATCCGCCGGCACGCCGTCGAGGCTTTCGAGGGCCTGTCCATGCTGGAGCCTCAGCTTCTCGAGGAAGGATAACCGATGACGGATCATCAGCTGGCACGGATCGGCGTCCTCACCATTTCCGACCGCGCAAGCCGCGGCGAATATGGCGATATCAGCGGAAAGGCCATCAACGGCTTCCTTAACCGGGCCATTCAGTCGAATTGGGTCGCCATCGTCAAAATCGTTCCCGACGGCGTTGACAGCGTTGCGGCAGCCCTCATCGAGATGACGGACCGCGAGGACTGCGACCTCGTGCTGACCACCGGCGGCACCGGGCCGTCGCCGCGCGATCTGACGCCGGAGGGAACGCGCAAGGTGATCACGCGAGAGCTGGAGGGATTTGGCGAGTTGATGCGCAGCGCCAGCCTGAAGCATGTGCCGACCGCCATCCTCTCGCGCCAGACTGCCGGAACCCGCGGACACTGCCTGATCGTCAATCTGCCGGGGCGTCCGGCGGCGATCGATGTCTGCCTGAACGCCGTTTTCCCGGCCATTCCCTATTGTCTCGACCTGATAGGTGCCCGTCCAATCGAGGTGAATCCAGATGTCTGTCACGCATTCCGTCCCGGCGCATGAGCTTTCTCCCGGCTACGGCCGGCCGGTCGCCGCGATCGTCTACGCCAATGAAGTCTATCCCGATGCGCTTTTCCAGATGCTGGTGCAGCGGTGCCGTGACCGGCGACTGACGCTCGCCGGCGTGCTGCAGCACCAGGCATTCGTCGGCGGGGACCGGCGATGCGACGTGATTCTCGAGGATCTGGCGACCGGCCATCGCACGGCTTTGTTCGAGAACCGCGGCGCCGGCGCGCGGGGCTGTCGTCTCGACGAGGCGGCGCTGGCGGAAGCCACCGCCAGGGTCGAGGGAAGCTTCGAGCAGGTGCCGCACCTGCTCGTCCTCAACAAGTTCGGCAAGGTCGAGTGCGACGGCGGCGGATTGCGCGACCTGATCGCGAGCGCGATCGATCGCGGCATTCCGGTTATCATCGGCGTTCCCGAGCGCAACCTTGGTGCCTGGCGGGATTTTGCCGGCGAGTTCGCGGCCGAGCTTCCCGACGAGAGCGGTCGGATCATGGGGTGGCTGGAATTCGACGTTGGCGGCGTCCGCCGCCGAGGAGAAGCTCGTGGGGTAAAATGAGCGCTGCCTCGCGAGCCGCGGTTGCGAACGGCGGACGTAATTGACACCGGCCGTATCGCCGTTACCCTGTATTCAACTCAGGGAAGGCGTTTCTTTCGGAAACGGATTCCCCAGAACAACAAGAAACAGGGCAGGGGTGGAACGCGATGAATCGCGGCATCGTATGGTGAGCGGGCCGGCACGGCCTTCGGCGCTCGCACCCTTCCGTGTCAGGAACTACCGTTTCCAGTGGCCCGCCGATTTGCTCACCTCCTGGGCCTTCGAGATGGAGACGCTCATCCTCGGCTGGTATGTGCTGGTCGAGACCAAATCGGTCGTGCTGCTGACCGTGTTCGCCTCGCTCACCTATATCGGCACGCTGATCGCGCCGATGTTCGGCGTCTTCGGCGATCGCATCGGCCACCGCGACCTGCTCGCCATGATGCGCGCGACCTATGCGGTGCTCGCGGGGACGCTGATGACGCTGGCGCTGACGGGCTATCTTACCCCGCTTTATGTCCTGGTCATCGTCGCGCTCATGGGGCTGGTGCGGCCATCGGATCTCGGCGTGCGCGGTGCGCTGGTCGCCACCATCATGCCGCATGATCAACTGATCGGCGCGATCAGCGTTTCCCGGACCACGATGGACACCGCGCGCATCGCGGGTGCGCTGAGCGGCGCAGGGCTGTTCGCGGCGCTCGGCATGGGGCCGGCCTATGTGGCGATCGTCGGGCTTTACATCGTTGCCACGCTGCTCACGCTCTGCGTGGTGGCGCCGCGGAAACCTCATCCCGCCGATGCGGCGGCAGATGGCACGCTGCGGCGTTCCCCGCTGCGCGACCTGAAGGAGGGCGTGGCCTATGTCTGGACCACGCCGCGGATGCGCGCTGCGGTCTGGATCGCGTTCCTCGCCAACCTGACGGCGTATCCCCTGTCCAACGGATTACTGCCCTATATCGCGCGTGAGATCTACGGCACCAACCAGACCGGGCTCGGCTATCTCTCGGCCAGTTTCGCGGTCGGCTCGCTGGTCGGCTCGATCCTGTTGAGCGTGATCGGCGGTGTCCGCGTCGCCCGGCTGATGATCGCGGCGACCATCATGTGGTACGCGGCGCTTCTGGTATTCGCGCAGATCCGGAGCGTGCCCGCCGCGATCGCCTGCCTGGGGCTGGCGGGCTTCGCGCAAAGCCTGACCATGATCTCGATCGCGGTGATCTTGATGCGGACAGCAAGCGAGCATTTCCGCGGCCGGGTGATGGGCGTGCGGATGCTTGCGATCTACAGCCTGCCGCTCGGCTTGCTGGCCGCCGGCAGCCTGATCGAGGCGATCGGTTTCACGACCACCGCCACGCTGTACGCAGCCGCGGGCCTGACGCTGATGCTCGCGATTGTGACGCATTGGCGGGCGGATCTGTGGCACCTGCACGCGCCGGCCAATGCGAAGTAGCGATCGACCGGCACGGCGCGCAGGCAACTACCTGATCTATCGGATGAAATCGCGGCACCGAGCTTCCGGACGCGCGGGCTGCTGCTCAAATATCGAGCACGTTCACACCAACGGAACTTTTGCCAACATTCGGCATTAGTTTCTTCGCTTTGATCTGGCGCCCAACACCAGGAGCGTAGCGATGGCAATCCAAATCATCATGGACCACAACGGCGATACCCGGCACAGCTTCGATGCCAACGACGCGGAAGCCCTCTTGAAAGCCGAGCGCCGGTTCAAGGCGTTAACAGGTAACGGCTTCACTGCGGCCGTCCGAAATGCTGCCGGCGAGCCGGTCGTGACCCGTAACTTCGATCCGACCGCCGAGGAGACCTTGTTCTTCCCGCGGCTGGTCGGCGGGTAGTCCATCCGGTTCAACTCCATGAAACCGCTGGACATCGCGGCCGTTTGGCTGCGAAGCCTTGTCTCGGCCTGTTCGGGCTGGGGACGGGCCTTGCTGGACTGGCTCTATGATCCCGCTCCCGTAAACGAACAGGAGGCGCGTGGCCGGAAGCTCCTGCTGGAATGGTTGTCGGAGGCGCAACGGAAGGAATATGAGGAGCGCAAGTGCTTCGAGGTCACGGGCTGTCACACCGGGAAGCGATACCGGATACGCCACGGAATGGGCACGAACGTCTATGAACTCGACGACAAGGGCCGGCCTCTGACTGGCTGGTGTTTCGTGCCCGAAGGCTATCTCGTCGCAGGCGATGTCATGCTGGCCCAGAAGATCGCCCTGGAGACCGACGAACTGGGCGCATTAAAAGTGGCAAACAACTTCAGCCTTAGATGATCTGACGAAGATTCCGGGTGGAAACCTGCGGGCGTGCGACGGAAGTTACGAGCCTGCGGCCTTTGGATCGGCCAAATCCCGCTCCCACCCGAACACCGAGCGGCCATCCAGATCAGGCGACGCGGCGCGCTCGGCGGCGATGAAAGCTTCCAGCGATGGCCCTTCCGCTGGCTCTTGGGCCGTTCGCTCGAGCCGGCGCGCCTGATCGTCGAGCCGTTTGAGGGCCTGCATCTCCTCGTCACGGCCGAGCTTCGCGTTCGCGACGGCCGCTTTGAGGACCCGGATCGTCTCGTCATAGACCCTGATCGGAACCGGGTAGGGGTGGCGGTCCTTGCCGCCATGTGCCAGCGAGAAGCGCGCCGGATCGCGGAAACGGTAGGGCGCGCCGTGCACGACTTCGGCGACCATCGCCAGCGAGCGCACCGTGCGCGCTCCGACCCCGGGGGTCAGCAGCAATTCCGGGAAGTCGACGGGGCCGCGTTCGGCAGCGGCGGCCAACGTGCCATGGAGGCGGCGCGAAAACACGTCGCTCGGTCGCACGTCGTGATGCGCCGGCATGATCAGGTGAGGCAAGAGACACTGGGCGGGCGTTTCCCCGGTCGCAGCCGCCAATTCCATTACGATGCGGTCGGGGCCGAGCTCGGTCAGCAATTCGAGTTGCGCCGCACGAGAAGAATCCGCGCGTCGGTCCGCCAGATTGACGATCTCGCCTTGCGCGGGCCCGTCGATGGCCGTGTGGGGGTCGTCGACGAAGCTCGCCAGGTTTTCCGAATGCCAGTGGTAACGGCGCGCCTGCCTCTTGTCGCCGTTCATGCCCTGCTGCACCACCGTCCACTTGCCTTCGTCGGTGACAAAGAAGCCATGGAGGTAAAGGTCAAAACCGTCCTGCACGGCGGCGCTGTCGACCTTGGCGACCAGCCGGCTGGCGCGGGTCAGCCGGGCGCTGTCGAAGCCGATGCGCTCACCGAGCAGCCGCAATTCGTCGGGCGTCTTTCGGGAGTGCTGGCCGCGACCGCCGCAGACGTGGATTCCTAGCTCTTGCTGCAGCGGCCCGAGCCCGCGCTTCAAGGCGCCGATGACGCTGGTCGTGATGCCGGACGAGTGCCAGTCCATCCCCATCACGGCGCCGAACGACTGAAACCAGAACGGATGCGACAGCCGTTGCAGGAATTCGTCGCGGCCATAATGCTGCACGATCGCCTGCGTGATGATGGCGCCAAGCGAGGACATGCGCGTCGCCAGCCAAGGCGGCACGCGGCCGCCATGGAGCGGGAGGTCGGCGCTGCCGGTGCGTCTTGCCATGCCGTCCTTGTAAAGCGGGAATCGGCCGGACGCTATCAGGTCTTCCGCCCGGCCATGGTGCGGAAGGTGATGGAATATCTGAGCGCTTCGACGGCGGGAATGCTGTGCTCCCAGGCGTGGCGGGACGCGCCCGACAGCATGTAGAGCGAGCGCGGCTCGGCATCGAGCGTGACGCGTTGCCACTTCTCGCCAGCGGCCCGCCGGAAGCGGAACTTGCAAGGAGAGCCCAGCGACAGTCCGAATATCCTGTCGAAGGGCGGCTTGTCGCGGTGCCAGCCAATGCCTACGCCGGTGTCGTATTCGGTGCAGAGAACCTGCTGGATCCGGGTTTCGGGGCCGCCGAATGCCTCGACCTGCCTGAGGATCGGCTTGAGCCAATCGGGGATCGGCTTCGACTCCTGCAGCCGCCGCAGCGTGTAATCGTAGCTGAACCCGAAGGACGCCACCCGCCGCTTGCCTTCATATTGGCCGAACTGGAAGGGTTTGAGCGGCGACGCCGCGATGCGGCCAATCAGTTCCCGCTCGGTCTCGGGCGGGACGAAATCGGCGGCATACCGCAATCCCTCGGGTTCCCCGGATAAACCCGAAAATAACGCGAGCTGCTCGCTCAACCGGCGGTCCTTTCGGCGATGGCTGGATAGTGCCCGATATGGGGATCCCGCGCCTGAAGGGAAGGTTGCCAGCCGCAAGCAGATTGCGGCGGACTCGGTTGACGCCGTCGAGCGGGGATACGACATATCCCGTACCGTCGATCGAGGTCACCGCTCAGGAGCAAGGTATGGACGCGCCAACAAACATCGATCCCGTCACTGTCCATTCTGACAGCGATGTTGTGCACTGGCTGACAAACGATACTCGCGACGAGCGCTTCATTGACAATATTTTCGCTGAGCTATGTGTCCGGCTCCAGCGAGCGGGCATTCCGGTCAAGCGGGCGACACTTCATGTCCTGATCCACCATCCGCAATGGCTTGGCGCCCGGATCATGTGGGCCGAGGGGATGCGCGAGGCCGAGCTTGCGAGAGTTGACTACGATGTCAGGGAGCGATCCGAATACATCGGTAGCCCCGCCAACGAAATCCACGACGGTGCCACCGAGGTGCGCGAGAACCTCGAACGCGATCCCTCGCTTGGCCGCAAGCACGCCGTCTATGAGGAGATGCGGGCAAAAGGCCTCACCGACTATGTGGCGTGGCCGCTGTACCATACGCTCGGCAAGCGGCATATCGTGACCTTTGCAACCGACCGGCCCGGAGGTTTTGACGACGCGCATATCGCCGGCTTGCTGAAACTGCTGCCGGTTCTGGCGCTGGTCAGCGAAATCCGTATCAAGAACCGGCTGGCGCGAACGTTGCTCGAAACCTATGTCGGGTCGCATGCCGGCGAACTCATTCTGGCCGGCGCCACGAGGCGCGGAAGCGGGACGACCGTACGCGCGGCCATCATGATCTGCGACCTGCGTGATTTCACCAGGATCTCGGACAACTGGCCGCGCGATGACGTCATTGAGCTTCTGAACGGCTATTTCGACGTGATGTCGGAGCCAATTGCACGACATGGCGGAGAAATACTGAAATTCATCGGCGACGGTCTGCTCGCCATTTTTCCGCTCAGCCAGCCGTCGGCCTGCGTGAATCTGCTGCACGCCGTGGCCGAAGCCCGAAAGGCCATGGTTGCCCTGAACGAAAAGAACAGCGAAACCGGTCGGGCGCCGCTGAACTACGGAATCGGCGTCCACGTCGGAGACGTCATGTACGGCAATATCGGGTCGCGCACCCGGCTCGACTTCACGGTCATCGGTCCTGCGGTCAACATGGCTTCGCGTCTCGAAACCCTCACCAAACAACTGGGCAGGACGGTGCTGCTGTCCCGCTCGTTCGCCGACCTCGTCGAAAGCGATTTTGATCTGGAACGCGTCGGCGAGTATCCGGTCCGCGGCTTCAACGAGCCAATCGAGCTGTTTGCGTATAACGACTGAACGCCGCCCGGAAATCGGATCGGGGCAATCTCTAATGTCCCAGAGAAAGAACACCTTGCTTGCGCAAGCCGTCGATCTCTGCATCGGACAGGCCGAGCAGCCCCGACAACACCTCCCGGCTGTCGGCTCCGAGGCCTGGGACCGCTGGGCCCGCCGCCGTCGGCGTCGAAAACTGAAATGGCGCGTTGGGGACAAGGAATTTGCCCGACGCGTCATCGATCTCGGCGAGGCTGCCTCGCTCGGCCAGTTGCGGATCCTTCATGGCGTCGGCGACGGTGAGGAAGCGGGAGCAGGGCACGCTGCCGGCGTCCATGATGGCTTCGATTTCGATGCCGGTGCGCTGCCCGGTCCATTGCTCGATGATGGCCATCAACTCGGTCCAGTGCCGGACGCGCCCGCCATTGGTCGCAAACCGCTCGTCGGTCTTCAGGTCGGGCCGCTGCATCGCGTCGGCCATCTGCTCGAAATTCTTCTGGCTGATCGGGGCGATGATGACGTGGCCGTCCTTCGATTTCATCGGCCCGTAGACCGGGCGCTTCTGCTGGCTCGGGAACTGCGCCTCCTGGCATTCGAACACCATCAGGTTCAGCATGGAGTCCATCAGCGACACATCGACCGCCTGTCCTTCTCCGGTGCGTTCGCGATGGACCAGAGCGGCCTGGATGGCGCCGAAGGCGTAAGCACCGGAGAGAATGTCGGCGACGAAGATGCCGGTCGAAGCCGGATATTCCTGCTCGATCTGATAGCTGAGGTTCGCAGCATCGTAGCCGCTGGCGGCGTGGACGATCGGCGCATAGGCGGCGCGGGTCGCGCCCGGGCCCGACTGCCCGTAGCCGGAGATCGAGCAGTAGACCAGTTTGGGATTTTGCTTTCTGAGCGCGGCATAGTCGAAGCCGAGCCTCGCCATCACGCCGGGGCGGAAATTCTCGACCACGACGTCGGCTAGTCTCGCAAGCTGATAGATGATCGGCTTGGCGGCCTCGCTCTTCAGGTCGATCGAAAGGCTCTTCTTGCCGCAGTTGAGCGCGCCGAAATAGCTGCTGTTGCCATCGCGCAGCGGCGGCCGGCCGCGGATCATGTCGCCCTCGAGCCCCTCGACCTTGATGACCTCGGCGCCGAGATCGGCCATCAGGCGCGCGCAGTGCGGGCCCGCCAGCATCGCGGTGAAGTCGAGCACCCGGATGCCCTGCAACGGACCGGGCCGCGATTTGGCCGTGGGTGACGGCGCGGTCACCGCCGCACCCCGTAAGGCACGGGCTCGCGCAAGCGGGGGCTTCCGATCTGCTTGTGATAATCGGCCGGCGCGGCCGCGCCTCTCACATAGGTGTCGAGATACTGCGCGAACGCGTTGGCGCCGCCGCTCGCCCTTACATATTCCTCCAGATGGGAATCGTCGGCTTCGTAGAGGCCGCCGCTCGATGTCGGATGCGCCCCGAAGGGCGCCTCGACCACGCTGTGCACGAAGGCCGACGGCAGTTTTGTCAGATGATTGTCGCGCCGTATCGCTTCGGTGGGGACGACACGGTCGACCGAGACGATCACCTTCTTCGCGGCCTGCGCCATCAGCACGTCGAAGAATACCGGTCCGAAATATTGCACGTTGCCGAGTTCGTCGGCCTGCTGGGCGTGCAGCAGCACCACGTCGAGATGGATGGCCGGCACCTTCAGCATCGCCCGCTCGCCGGGCGCGCGCGGCACCGCCTGATAGGTCTGCGGATTGACCCGCGGCAGGTCGGTGCACATGTCGGGGATCAGGCCATACGGCAGATCGCAGGCCGCCGCGCGCAGGCCGCCGGCGATCGCCGGACCGTCAAGCTCGTGGATCTTGACCGTGCCGGATTCGGCGGCGCGGCGGAAATGCGGCGCCAGCCCGAACTGCTCGAAGCTGATGAACACGCAGCCGGTCTCCGCCACGCAGCCGGCGCCGATCAGCATGTCGGGCGCGATGCTGCCTGGCGCGGGCACCAGCTTCAGGTTACGCCTGTTGCGGCGGATCAGCTCGCGCACCAGCGCCATCGGCTGCGAGTTGAAGATCCAGCCGCCGATGCCAATGGTCGCGCCGTCCTCGATGCCGTCGAGGGCCTCGGAAAGAGTTTTCAGCTTGGACATCAGGCATCCCTACCCAAAAGATGGCGCGAGATCACGACGCGCTGGATCTGGTTGGTGCCTTCCCAGATCTGGTTGATCTTGGCGTCGCGCATCATGCGTTCGACCGGATAATCCTTGAAATAGCCGACGCCGCCGAAGATCTGCACCGCGTCGGTCGTTACCTTCATGGCGACATCGCTGCCGAAGCACTTGGCCATCGAGGCCATCATCGACAGCTGGCTGAAATCGCCCATGTCGACCTGCCGGGTGCATTCGAACAGCAGGGCGCGGGCCGCCTCGAGCTGCATCGCCATGTCCGCGATCATCCACTGCAGGCCCTGGAAGCTCGCGATCGGCTTGCCAAAGGCGTTGCGCTCCTTGGCGTACGCGATCGCCGCATCCAGCGCGCCCTGGCCGATGCCGATCGATGCCGCCGCAACCGTCGGCCGGTTGAGGTCGAGAATGTGCATGCAGGCCTTGAAGCCCTGGCCCTCTTCTCCGAGCCGGTTCCCGGCGGGCACCCGCATGTTCTCGAAGAACAGCTGGACGTTCGGGACGCCGCCGAGGCCCATCTTCTTTTCGTTCCGTCCGACCTTGAAGCCCGGCGTCCTGGTATCGACCAGGAACGCGCTGATGCCGTTGACGCCGCGGCCTTCCGCGGTCCGCGCGAACAGCAGCACCCAGTGCGCCACGCTGCCGAAGGTGATGAAGCATTTCTCGCCGTTGATGACGTAGGAATCGCCGTCGCGCACCGCCTTGGTCCTCATGGCCGCGACATCGGAGCCGCAATGCGGCTCGGACATGGCGACCGCGGTCAACGTTCGCCCCTTGGCGACCATGGGTAGAAACCGCTGCCGCTGCGCCTCGGTGCCGAAATGCAGAAGCGGAAGGATCATGCCGATCGAATTCTGGCCGGCCAGGATCGAGCACGCCATCGAGACCTTGGCGATTTCGTGCTTGGCGAGGCAGAGCAGCGTGAGGTTGCCGCCGGGGCCGCCATACTGCTCGGGCACCCATTGCTGCAACAGGCCCATGTCGCCGAAGATCGGCACCAGCTCTTCGGGAAAGCGGTCGGTCCGGTCGATTTCGGCGGCGATCGGTGCGACGTGACGCTCGACCATCTTCTTGATGCTGTCGACGAACGCGGTCTGCTCTTCAGTCAGATACATTGACGTTTTCCTTGGACGTTTTCTTTGGATGTTTCCCGTAAATTGTCGTTTTGCCGATCGGATCAGGCGCGCCGCCGCTCCCGCAGCACGCCGGTCTGGTCGACATTCTCGCGCAGCACGCGCAGTTCCTCGGCCGTCGGCATCGAGGTCACCGGCGGCGTCCCCTCGACCAGGAGTTCGAAGCCGGTCGCCTTCTGGACCTGGTCGATGGCCACGCCCGGATGCAGCGACTTCACGCGCATTCGTTTCGAGACCGGTTCGAAATCGAAAATGCCGAACGGGCTCAGCACCAGCTTGGGACCGCCTCCGGGCAGGCCGCGGTCAGTGCGCGAAGTGCCGCCGTCGAGAAAGCCCGGGCCGTTGAGAAAATCGACGCGTTCCGGAAAACTGCCGCGGTCGTGCCGCGCCATCACGACATAGAAGCGGCGCGCCAAGGCGGTGAGGGCGCTGATGCCGACCGTGCCGGGGCCGCGCAGCCTGGGCTTGTCGTGCGGCCCGATGCAGACGGTGTTGATGTTGCCGAAGCGGTCGACCTGGATGGCGCCGAGAATGGCGAAATCGAAGAAATGGATCTTCCAGTCGATGAAATCGACCATCTGCGGCAGATCCATCATCGCCTCGCTCCAGGCGATGTTCTCGGTGCGGGCGGTGGAGCGGATCACCGGCTCATTGCAGTTGACCATGCCGCCGGGTCCCGACACCCACCACAGCGTCGGCGCCTGAAGGCTGCGGGCGAGGTTGCAGGCCGCCACCTGGACGTCGCTGTTGGTCCCGACGATCGCTTTTTCGCCGTCGCGCAGATCGCGCGCCAGCAGCACCGCCTGCAGTTCGGCCATCGAGTAATCTGGATGGGTCATTTTCAATTTCTTCGCTTAAGGTTCATTGGTCAGACCATACTAGGAGCAGGTCGGATCGAATGTCAAACGAACGAATCGGCATGGCGCGCGGGGCAAGCGCGCATGGCCTCGCCGCGCAGATCGAAGAGTTGCGCGGGGTGTCCTGAGCGGAGGGGAAATTCTACTGCGAGGTCTCTTCGGCCAGCGCCCGCATCGTCTTGTTTTCGGCGGCGGTGCGCTCGGCGCGCATCAGATGGCGGCGAAGCCGCTGCAGATGCTCGGTCATTTCCCGCTTGGCCTCGTCGACCTGGCGGGTCGCGATGTATTCGACCAGCCGGCGGCGGTGCGCGATCAGGTTCGGGAAGAACTCGATGTTCGATTGCTCGACCTGCTGCAGCACGATGTCGGTCAGGGCTTCGATGATCACCTGCAGCACGGTGTTGTCGGTCGCCTGCGAGATCAGGCGGTAGAATTCCGCGCTGATCGCGACCCGTTCCGAAGCCTTGCCCGACGGGGGAAGGGTGCTCAGGCGGTCGACGTTTTTCTCGAGCGCCGCCACCGTGGTCGGCCGGATTCGCTCGCACGCAAGCTGCATGGCCAGTTGCATGACCAGGGTGCGGGCTTCGGTCAGGTTGTCCAGCGAGATGCGGCCGAGATGGAACATGTCGCGAATCGATTGGGTGACGAGATCGGGGTCGCCTTTGAGGATGAAGGCGCCGCCGCGCGCGCCCTTCTGCAGACCGACCACGCCGGCGATCTCGAGACTGCGCAACGCCTCGCGCACCGCCGCCCGGCTGACGCCGAGTTTTGCGGCCAACTCGCGCTCGGCCGGCAGCTTGTCGCCGGGACGCAGCGAGCCTGCGGCCATTTCACGGCGGACCTGCTCGCAGATTTCCTCGAATACACGCTTGGTGCGGATCGGCGCGAACCGCGGCGGCGACTTCTCTTTCGCCGCGGGCTCAGCGGTCTTGGCCGGAAGCCGCCGCGCGGCGGGCTTCCTCGCCCGCGCCGGCGTCGTTGCGACGATCGTCGTCTTCCTGGTCACAGGTCTGTCCACCTCGTTCGAACCCGCCCCGGATCCGGGCGCGCTCATCCTTTATACCAACCCGATCGCAATGGACAGCGGAACTGAACGTTCTTGACGGCCTTGAGGCAAAATGCATCAATGGTCTGTCCATTGGCCAAGACCGGCCGGCTGGGGACCCGGGCCGATCTGCCGGGGCCGCAGGCGTGCAGCCGGGAACCGCGCCGCGGGCACCGCCGGCTTCAGAACGGCGCGTCAAACAAACGGTGGGGAGAAGGCGTCGTGGGCGGAGACAGGCTGCAGCAAAGGCCCGGCGGGACGGCCCCCTGATGGACTTGTTGCCGCTTCTTCCCCAGGCGCTCGCGGACGGGCTGCTGCTCGGCGGCGTCTACGCCATCGTCGCGGTCGGGCTGACCATGACGTTCGGGGTGCTGCGGATCGTCAATTTCGCACATGGCGATTTTCTCGCGGTCGGGCTCTATTTGACCTATCTCGGCGCGACGTGGCTCGGGCTCGATCCCTATCTGTCGCTCGTCCTGGTGCTGCCGCTGGTGACGCTGGCCGCGGCCTTTACCTACAAGCTCCTGATTGCGCCTGTTATCACCGCGCCCGAGCACAACCAGATCGTGGTGACGCTCGGCCTGTCGCTGATCTTGCAGAACGCGATGCTGGCGCTGTTCACGGCGGATCTTCACGCCATCCCTTCCGTAATGTCCGGGAATATCGTGCGGGTCGGCAACGTGTTCATCCAGGCGGCCGCGCTGATCGCCAGCGCAGTGTCGATCGCGCTTTGCCTGGGGCTGTACTGGTTTCTTCGGTCGACCGAGCTTGGCCGCCTGATCCGCGCGGCGGCGCAGGACCGCGATGCGGCGCTGATGAGCGGCGTCAATGTCGACCGGATGTATCTGATCGCGTTCTGCATCGGCGTCGGCTCACTCGGCCTGGTCGCGCCGCTGATCGCGCCGTTCAACTATGTCAGCCCGAGCGTCGGCTCGAATTTCACGCTGACCGCGTTCATCGTCGTTGTGCTCGGCAGCATGGGCAATTTCGCCGGCGCGCTGATCGGCGGATTCATCATTGGCCTCGTCGAGGCGGTCGGGGGGCTCGTAACCGGCGGCTCGATCAATTTCATTATTACCTACGCCATCTTCATCCTGTTCCTGCTGTTCAAGCCGGAGGGGCTCTTGGGAGGGCGCCGGCTATGAGAGCGATGCTCATTCTCGGCCTTGCCGGCGCGCTGCTTACCGCTGTGGCGCCTCTGTTGTCGATCTATGGGCAGCACATCTTCGTGCTGGTGGCGCTTTATGGTTCCGTGGCGCTGGCCTGGAACATCCTGGGCGGGATGGCCGGCCAGATGTCGCTTGGCCACGCGCTGTTCGTTGGCGCCGGTGCCTATGTCTCGACCGCGCTTTATCTCAATCTCGGCGTCAGCCCCTGGATCGGCCTCGTTGCAGCAGCAGCGGTCGGCGGCGCGCTCGGCGCGCTGATGGGCTACACGGTGTTTCGCCGCAAATTGTCCGGCGTCTATTTCGCGCTCGTCACGCTCGCGCTGGCCGAAATGGCGCTGCACATCGTCAGCAATGTGCCCGCGCTAGGCGGGGCCAATGGACTGGCTATTCCCTCCAAACCGGATTTCGCCAACTTCCAGTTCGGCTCCAAACTCGGGTTTTGCTACGCGGCGCTCGCCGTTCTCGCCGTGGTGTCGATTGTGATCCTCGCCATCCATCGCGCGCGCCTCGGCTACGTCTTCCTAGCGATCCGGGAGAACGAGCGCTCCGCGGCCGCGCTTGGCATCGACGTCGTGCAGGGAAAGGTGATCGCCGCGGCCATCAGCGGGGCGCTGGCCGCGCTGGTCGGCCCGGTCTACGCCAACTACGTGCTTTTCATCGACCCGGAATCCGTGCTCGGCGTGACGATCTCGATCGATGCGCTGGTGTTCTCCTTTGTCGGCGGCCTCGGCTCGCTGTTCGGCCCGCTGCTCGGCGCCGTGGTGCTGGTGCCGTTGACCGAATTGCTGCGCGGCATGCTGGCGGGCAGGCTCGCCGGCATTCATCTCATTGTTTACGGCATCATCCTCATTCTGGTGATGCGGTTGGCGCCGCGCGGCCTTTGGGGCCTGCTCACGGATTCGATCGCGCGGAGGGCAAAATGAGTCCGCCGCTGCTGCAGGTCCGCGGTGTCTCGCGCTGGTTCGGCGGCCTGCGGGCGGTCGACGAGGTGTCGTTCGATCTCGAAGGCCACGAAATCGTCGGCCTGATCGGGCCAAACGGCGCCGGCAAGACCACGCTGTTCGAGACCATCTCCGGCTTCATTCGCCCGACCAAGGGAACGGTGACGTTCGACGGTAGCGATATCACCGGCCAGCCGCCGCACCGCCTGGCGCGGCTGGGCATCGGCCGCACCTTCCAGATCGTGCAGCCGTTTCGCGACGTCTCCGTGCTGGAAAATGTCATCGCCGGCGTGGTCGGCCCGAACCGCGAGATTTCGGATCCGCATGCCGAGGCGATGGCGGTCCTGACCCGCGTCAAGCTCGATCACCGCGCGGCCGCATTGGCGCGCAATCTGTCGCTGCCCGAGAAGAAGCGGCTGGAGATCGCGCGTGCGCTTGCCACCCGTCCGCTGCTGCTGCTGCTCGACGAGGTGATGGCGGGCCTGACGCCCGCCGAGATCGACGAGATCATGGTGATCCTCGCCGATATCCGCCGCGGCGGCATCGCGCTGCTCATCGTCGAACACGTCATGCGCGCGATCATGTCGTTGTCGGATCGCCTCGTGGTGATGGCCAACGGGCGCAAGATCGCCGAAGGGCTGCCGGCAGCCGTCGCCGCCGACCCAGCCGTCATCGAGGCCTATCTCGGCAGGAGGCATCATGGCGCTGCTTGATGTCGCAGGCCTGTGCGCCGGTTATGGCGACGTCCCCGTGCTCAGGGGCATCGACCTGTCGATCGCCGCGGGCAGCATCACCGCGCTGATCGGCGCCAACGGCGCCGGCAAGACCACTCTTTTGCGCACCATATCCGGGATCATTCCGACCGAAGCGGGAACGATCAGCTATGACGGGCGGGACATCGTCGGGATGCCGCCGCAGGAAATCGTCCGCGCCGGCCTCGTTCAGGTGCCGGAGGGCCGCCGGCTATTTCCGGAAATGACCGTGTTCGAAAACCTCCTGGTCGGCTCGTCGTCGCCGCGCGCGCGTCGCAAGCGCGACGAGAACCTCGCGATGGTGCTCGAACTGTTTCCGAGGGTACGCGAGCGCCGCACGCAGCGCGCCGGCACGCTGTCGGGCGGCGAGCAGCAGATGGTGGCGATTGCGCGCGCGCTGATGGCCTCACCGCGATTGTTGCTGCTCGACGAAACCAGCCTTGGTCTCGCGCCGATCGTCGTCGACGAGATTTTCGTCGCGGTGCGCCGGCTGGCGGCGCAGGGGCTGACGATCCTGGTGGTCGAGCAGAACACGGCACTGGCGCTCGAAGTTGCCAACCACGGCTACGTACTCGAACAGGGTCATTTTGCGATTGAGGGGCCTGCGGACAGCCTGATGGCCGACCCGCGGGTCAGGCAGGCCTATCTCGGAATCTGAGAGATCAATGAACAAGCAAGGGAGACGCAGATGAAACGCATGGCTGGTTTTCTTCTTTCGACGACGGTGCTGCTGTCGGCTTTCAATGCGAACGCCGCCGATGCGGTCAAGGTCGGTGCGGTCTATGCGCTGACCGGTCCCGGCGCGGTCGGTGGCGGCGACGGCATGCGCGGCACCGAACTGGCGATCGCGCAGGTCAATGCCGCCGGCGGATTGAAAAATCACGGCGGCGCCCAGATCGAACTCGTCAAGGGGGATTCGCAGAGCAAACCGATCAACGCCGTCGGCGAGACCGAACGGCTGATCAACCAGGACAAGGTCGTGCTGGTCATGGGAGCGGCGACGTCCAACGAAACCGTGCCGTTGTCCCAGGTCGCGGAAAAATACGGCATTCCGCACATCAATACGATTCCGCAGCAGGAATCCATGACCAACGGCAGCCTCAAATGGACGTGGTCGACCACGCTGATCGACAGCGATTACGTATCCGGCATTTTCAACGCGCTGCGGATGGTCAACAAGCTCGACCCGAAAAAGACCAAAGTGGCCGTGCTCTGCCCGGACAATGAATACGGGATCGAGATGGGCAAGCAGCTCAAGGCGGAACTCGCCAAGCGCAAGGACCTGACGGTGACGTCGTTCATCGAATATGGCGCCGCGGCGCAGGGCCTGCTGCAACCCGTGCTGAAATTGAAGGCATCGCAGCCCGACATCGTGGTGCAGGTCGGCTATTTCCGGGCCGGCGTGCTTGCCTCGAAGGCCTACGAGCAGCTCGATTTCCATCCCGTCGTGATCGGCACCGGCGGCATGTCGGGCGATCCGAAACTGCGGCCAGAGATCGGCAATCTGGTAGCCTGGCAGTTCGCGGTAACGCCGTTCTCGGCCGACCTTCCGGCGGCGGCGAAGGTCGGTGACGCCTTCGAGAAGAAATTCCAGCAGCCACTGACGCTGAATTCCGCGCTCGGCTATTTCGGCACCATGGTCGCCATCAGGGCGCTCGATGCGGCGAAGAGCTTCAAGCCCGAAGACATCGCGGATGCGCTTCGCAAGGTGAAAGTCAGCAAGGACGAGATGCTCACCTCGTCGGATTATCTGGAATTCGACGAGAATGGCCGCAACAAGGGGCGCGATACCACGGTGACCCAGTTCCAGGGCGACAAGCTCGTCACCGTGTGGCCGCCGGAAAAGGCCACGGCCAAACCGGTCCTCAAGGGTTTCAACACGCCCTGACCGGCGGCAGGCCGAGGGAGCAGGTCCGGCGAGGAACCATGACATCGATACGCGCAACGAGCATCACGGTGGCAATCGCCCATGCGCCGGGCGATCCCTTCGAGATCGCGACCTGCGAGGTTGCGGATCCGCAAGCTGGCGAGGTGCTGGTCCGGGTGCATGCCTGCGGCATTTGCCACACCGACATGGCTGTGAAACTTCAGCACATCCCGATCCCGATGCCCAAGGTGCTGGGACATGAGGGAGCCGGAATCATCGAGAAAGTCGGTCCGGGAACGACGCAGTTCCGGGCCGGCGACCACGTCCTGATGAGCTTCGGCTCGTGCGGCGAGTGCGCCAATTGCCGCGACGGCGCGCTCGGCTACTGCGATCATTTTCGCGACATCAACCTGTTCGGAAAGAGGCCAGGTGGTTCGGCGCTGACCCGGAGCGGCAACGAACTCGGCGGGCACTTCTTCTCCCAGTCCGCGTTCGCGACCCATGCCATCGCGACCACCCGGAATGTCGTGAAGGTGGACGACGACCTGCCGCTGGAGCTCCTCGCGCCGCTAGGATGCGGGATCCAGACCGGCATGGGAACGGTGATGCATGTGCTCAGGCCGCCGGCCGGTACGTCGATTGCAGTCTTCGGCGTCGGAGCCGTCGGCCTCTCGGCCATCATCGCCGCGGGAATCGTCGGGTGCTCGACAATCATCGCGGTCGACGTCGTCCCCGAGCGGTTGCGCATGGCCCGCGAACTTGGGGCGACCCACGTGGTGTCAGGTCTTGCGGAGAACCCGACAGCGGAGATCGTCGAACTCACCCGGGGCGGTGCCAATTTCTCCCTGGACACGACGGGCGTTCCTGCCGCCGTCGCCAATTCGATCAATTGCCTTCGTGCGCGAGGCGTCAGCGCCCAGGTCGCGGCGCCACCGCGCGGCACGCTTTATGCGGCCGAAGCCAGCGTCCTCGTTGGCCGCGGGATCACCATTCGCGGCGTCGTGGAGGGGGATGCCAATCCTCAGCTGTTCATCCCGCGCATGATCGGCTTCTTTCGCGATGGCCGGCTGCCGCTCGACAAATTCGTGAAGACCTATCCGCTCGAAAAAATAAACCAAGCCGTTGGCGACCTGGAGAGCGGCCGGGTGGTCAAGCCGGTGCTGGTCATGCGGTGAAGGCGCCGGAACGCCGTGAGACAACTGACAGGGAGGAAAAACGGATGCTCGACAGACCACTGGACAACGCCATCGCCGATCACAAGACATACGGCAGCGTCGAGGCGCAGCACCGGCTGTTTGCCGGGCTGAGACGCGACGATCCGGTCCACTGGACCCAACCCGACGGCTATCGCCCGTTCTGGACGATCACCAAATATGCCGACATCATCGAGATCGAGCGCCAGGCCGATCGTTTCATCAACCAGCCGCGGACGAAGCTCCTCAGCATCGATTTCGAGAGCAAAGTTCGGGAGGCCATGAGCGGCAAGCCAATGCTGGTCCGTGCCCTGCCGCAAATGGATAATCCCGATCATTCGAAGTACCAGAAGCTCACCCATGCCTGGTTCCAGCCACGCCACATCCGGACCCTGTCGGATCGCATGGAGGCGCTCGCGAAGGAGAGCGTCGATCGGCTCTGCGCGATCGGCGGCGAATGCGATTTCTACAACGAGATTGCGATCTATTATCCGTTGCGCGTGGTGATGACGATCCTCGGCCTGCCGCGTGAGGACGAGGAGCGCCTCTTGAAGATCACGCAGGCTTATTTCGGCGGCGGCGATCCCGAGATGCAGAAGGGCAACGACCTGATCGACGCGACCATGGCCTATGTCGACTATTTCAAGGATGTCGCGAAGGAGAGACGGAAGAACCCCAAGGACGACGTCGCGACCGTCATCGCGACATCGGAGATCGACGGCAAGCCGATCGGCGATTTCGAAGCCTATTCCTACTATGTGGCGCTGGCGAGCGCCGGCCATGACACCACGAGCGCCACCATCGCGGGTGGCCTGCTTGCATTGATCGAGAATCCAGCCGCCATGGCTCGGCTAAAGAGCGAGCCGGATTTGCTGCCCGATGCGGCCGAGGAGATGGTGCGCTGGGTATCGCCGGTCAAGCACTTCTTCCGGACGGCGGTCGCGGACTACGAAATCCGCGGCAAGACGATCAAGGCCGGCGACAGCCTTTTCATCAGCTACCCCTCGGGCAACCGCGACGAGGAGGCCTTCGATCGACCGTTCGAGTTCATACCCGACCGTTCCCCCAACCGGCATCTCGGCTACGGCTACGGAATTCATGCCTGCATCGGCAGGCATCTCGCCAAGGCCGAAGTCGTGGCGTTCTTCCGCGAACTGCTGAAGCGGGTTGATCGAATCGAACTAGCCGGGAGTCCGGCCTGGACCGAAACCTCTTTCCTGGGCGGGGTGAAGCGGCTGCCGGTGCGGTATTACGCACACTAGGCCCCAAGAGCAGAGAGAATTGCCTGGCTCGTCCGGTTCGGCGAGCCGGCTCGGAACGCGCCTTGCGGCGAACAAGGACTGAGCATGACCCATACGACGACGCGAGCGCTATACCACCATAACGACCTCCGTCGCCTGATCAATCCGGGGGTTGTCGCGGTGGTCGGCGCGTCGGAAACGCGGGGCTCGTTCGGCGAGCGGACGCTGACCAACATGGCCGATTTCACCGGCAAGGTCTTTGCCATTAATCCAAAGTACCAAAGCCTGCTGGGCCGGCCATGTGTGCCGTCGCTGGCGGACATGTCCGAAAGTCCGGATTGCGTGGTGCTTTGTGTGGCGCGGCCCATGGTGGAGGGCATGATCGAGGCTGCTGCGGCTGTGAAGGCAGGCGGTGTCATCGTTTATGCGTCCGGCTTTGCCGAGACCGCAAAGCCCGATCGCATCGATGCCCAGCAGCGCCTGATCGAACTGTCGCAGCGCACCGGGGTGCGCGTGGTCGGGCCGAATTGCGTGGGGCTTGCCAATACCGGTTCAGCCGCCGGACTGAACTTCATGCCTGATTATGCCGGCATGGGCCATCGGCGCGGTCCGATCGGCATCGTCTCGCAGAGCGGCGCACTGGGTTACACCGTGCTGCAGGGAATGCAGCGCGGCATCGGGTTCTCGCACTATCTGGCGGCAGGAAACTCCTGTGACGTCGATGTCTGCGATTTCATTTCCTATCTCGCCGAGGACGGCGACACCAAATCCATCATCTGCCTGCTGGAGGGTGTGAAGGACGGCGGACGCTTTCTTGCAGCCGCGCGAAAGGCGCGCGACGCCGGCAAGGCGCTGATCGTCTACAAGACCGGCAACAGCGAGACCAGCAGCAAGGCGGCGATGTCGCACACGGGCACGATGGTCGGTTCGGTCGTCGCTTACCAGACGGCGTTCGAGGAAACCGGGGCGATCGCGATCGACGATCTGGAGGCGGTGCTCGAGACCGCGTCGTTCTTTGCCAAGACCAGGGCCCCAAGCGGTGGGCGCGGCGTCGGAATTCTCTCGACCTCGGGCGGCGCCGCGGTGATCTGCGCCGACAAGGCCGAGGCGCATGGCGTGCCGCTGCCGGCGCTGGAAGCAAAGACCGCGACTGCGCTGCACGAGGTGGTGCCCGATTTCGGTTCCGTCGCCAATCCGTCCGATCTCACCGCCGAAGTGCTGAAGACCTCGGAGACCTTCGGATTTTGTCTCGATGCCTTCATGAACGATGCCGGCTTCAGCGCGCTGGTCATGCCGATGATCTTCGCCCACGGCTCTTCGAGCGGCGCGCGGGCGCCGACCATCGTCGAGGCGGCGGCCCGTACCGATCGGCCGCTGGCGGTGGTCTGGATGAACGAATGGTACCAGGGGCCGGGCAGCGAACGGCTCGATGCCGATCCCCGGGTCTGCATGTTTCGCTCTGCCGATCGCTGCTTTGCGACCTTGCGGGCCTGGTTCGACTGGCATCAGCGCCGGACAACCAGGCCGACACAGGCGGCGCGACGATCGCCGCCGTCGGCCGAGCAGGCGGCGCGTGCGATCCTGTCCGAGACGAACGAGTCGCGGTGCGGCGCTGTCGGAGACGGATTCGAAACGCATCCTGGCCTGCTATGGTATCACGGTGCCGCAGGAGATCGTGGCCCGCGACCCGGAGCAAGCCGCCACCGCCGCCAGCAAGATCGGCGGTCCGGTAGCGGTCAAGATCGTGTCGCCCGATATCCTGCACAAGACCGAGGCCGGCGGTGTCAGGCTCGGCTTGTCGACGCCGGAGAATGTTCGCGACGCCGCCGAAAATATCCTGGCATCGGCCGCTCGCTACGCGCCGCAGGCCCGGATCGACGGCGTCAGCGTGCAGCAGATGGCGCCCGCGGGCGTCGAGATCGTGCTCGGCATCAAGAACGACCGCCAGTTTGGTCCCCTGGTGGCGGCCGGGCTCGGCGGGATTATGGTCGAATTGTTCGGCGACACCGCCGTGCGGCTGGCGCCTGTCGATGATGCGACCGCGCGCGCGATGCTCGCTTCGCTGAAGAGCCACAGTTTGCTGACGGGGTTTCGCGGCAAGCCCGGCGTGGATCTCGACGGGTTGGTCGATACCATCTGCCGGCTGTCCGAGCTCGCGCATGACCTTGCCGATGTCATCGACCAGATCGATGTCAATCCGGTGATCGCGGGCGCCACCGGCGTGATGGCCGCCGATGCCTTGATCGTATGCCGATGATGATGAGTCCTTCGATCCGCGAGAGGGCACCACGATGACACGAAGCGTCGCAATTCTTGGCGCCGCGGTATTGCCGGTCGCCAAATGGCAAACACCGCGCGACGCCGAACTGCAGGTGCTCGAACATGAAATCCTCGCCAAGGTGGTGATCTCGGCGGTAGCGGATGCGGGTGTCGAGCGAAGCGAGATTTCGTCGCTCGCCTTTGCGCAGCCGCGCCCTTACACGCAGCAGAAATATTTTGCGACCTTCATTGCGAATTATCTACGGCTGCCTTGTACCGGTTCGGTGCAGGAGGTGCTCGGCAACGGCATGACCGCGGCGCTGGCATTCGAAGCCGCCGCCAACGATATCCGGCTCGGCAAGTCCCGCGTGGCGCTAGCGCTTGGAATCAATTTCGAGTCGGCGATCCCGGCCGTCGAGCACATGATGAACTCGATGCGCGCCACCGGCGACGTCGACTTCCATGCGCCGTTTGGATTCACGCCGATTTCCTGGTACGCCATGGACGCCGCGCGTTACATTCACGAGTTCAAGTCCTCTCGCGCCGAGCTCGCGAGCGTTTCGGTCAAGAACCGGCGGCACGCCTCGCTCAATCCGATCGCACAGTTCCGCAAGCCGATTACGCTGGACGAGGTGCTGGCGCAGAAGCCGATCGTCGAGCCGCTCGGGCTCTACGAGGTGCCGCCGCGCGGCGATGGCGCCGCCTGCATCGTGCTGGTGGATGAGGAGATCGCCAAGGCCTCGGGAAAGCCTTACGTCCGCGTCCGCGGCAAAGGCTTCTTCCATGAAGGTGCCCATCAGATCAATGAAGTGCCGAACGACATGATCGCACTGGTCTCGGCGCAAAAAGCGGGGCAGGCGGCCTATCAGGAGGCGGGCGTCACGGCCGCGGATATCGATCTCGCCGAACTCTATGCGCCCTGCACCATCATCGAAATTCTTGCGAGTGAGGCGCTGGGCCTGTTGCCGCGCGGGCAGGGCGCCCGTCTCTGTTCGGAAGGCGTGACCTCGCTGGGTGGACGGATTCCGGTGTGCACGTCAGGCGGGCTGCAGTCACGCGGCCATCCCGCGCACGTAACCCCGTTCTACAGCCTGTTCGAAGTCAACGAGCAACTCACCGGCCGCGCCGGCGAACGCCAGGTCGCGGGAGCCCGGCTCGCCGTCACCAGCGCCGAACTCGGCAATTACAACGCTGCGCTGGTCCATGTGCTGGAGGCCGTCCGATGACGCTCGCTTTGCAAACGATCGATCGCGCCCGTGCCTTTCCGCCGCGCATGACCGAATTCACCCGTCGGTTCTGGCAAGGCCTTGAGACGGGACGCTTCGAGACGACGCGATGCGAGGACTGCAAGCGCCTGACGTTTCCGCCAAAACCGTTCTGCCCGCATTGCTGGTCGCGGAAGATTACATGGGAGCCGTTGTCCGGCCGCGGAAAACTCTACTCGCAGACCGTGATCCATGCCGCGCCGGCGGTGTTTCAGGACGAGGTCCCGTACCGGGTCGGCATCGTCGATCTCGACGAAGGACTGAGGATCGCGACCCGGGTGTTGGCCGATGTCGAACCGAAGCTCGATACGGCGGTGGAAATCGTGGTTCTCAACTACCGGGACGGACCGCTGTTCGGCGTGCGGCCTCTGTAGGCGAACTCGTCAGAGATCGAGCGTCAGCACCGCCGATTTCGAGCGGGAGCAACATACCATGATCTTGCTGTTGTCGGCCTTTTCCTCATCGCTGAGAAAACTGTCGCGGTGGTCGGGGTTGCCGTCGATTACCCTGGTTTCGCAGGTGCCGCAGATGCCGTCGGAACAGGAGAAGGAAACGTTGACGCCGTTGTCGAGCAGGATGTCCAGAATGGTCTCTCCCGGCGGCACAGTCACGGTGCGTCCGCTGCGATCAAGGCGCACGTCGAAACCGCCGTCCGCGAGCATGTTCTCGGTCATTTGCGCGTGTGCCTCCGCCGAATCCGCCTTACAGCGCATAGCCGAAATCGGCGCCGAGCTTTGCCTGCATATGCGGACGACCGAAGTCGGCCCATGACGTGGTCTCCGGCAGCGTCAGCGAGACGGCGCGAACCATGAAGGTGTCGGGATCGGTCACTCCGCTTGGCTTGATGCCGTTGTCCCGATAGGCGCTCACGGCCTCCAGCAGCAGCCGCCGCGTCATCGCGATGCCGGTATCGCTGGATCCGAGGTGCTCCTTGGTGCGGTCGAAGATCGGTTTGGTGCCGCTCTGGCAGGCGCCGTCCTGCACCCACAAACCCGGCAGGCCGGAAAACCAGGTATCGACCTGGCTCTGGTAATCGAACCGAAAGCCGTTCTCCCGCGTGAACTTCGTCCAGTAGTCGGCATAGGGCGTGGAAGGATCCCGCCTGACGAAGGATTCCCGGCTCGCATGGGCCAACTCGCGGCCATTATGGCCATGTTCGAACACCTCGCGCATCCGCGGCGGCAGCGGCGCGGATGGGTGGTAGGAAAACATCAGGCAGATGGTGTGATTGTCGTCCATCGGAACCCAGGCGTGGCCGCTCAGCTCGGGATGTTTCGATTGCGGTGGCACCAGTGAATAAAACGGCAGCATGAACTGGTTGACCCGCCAATAATTGGTCGCCTCATCCAGCCGTCGCTTGGCCGCAATGCTCATGCCGAAATCCTGCCGTATGCACTCGAAGGTCGGGCGCAGGTCGCGCGTCGCCAGCCACTTGTTGATCGCGCCCTTGGAATCGATGCGGCTGTGCAGGATCGGCGCATGGGCGGAATCGATTTCACCCTCCAGCGCCTGCAGCCAGTTGCATTCCTGGATGCGCATCGAAAGATGGACGTTTTCGGCCGGAACCAGATTCCATTCCAGGTTCGGCAGCGCTGGCAGATCGCCGGTCTGCGGGCCCATGTAAGTCCAGATCACGCCATTGCGCTCCCGGCAGGGATAGGCGGTGATCTTCACCTTCTCCTTCAGCCGGCTCTTCACCGGCTCGGCCGGGGTATCCACCAGTGCGCCGGTGATGTCGAATTTCCAGCCGTGATAGACGCAGCGCAGGCCGCAATCCTCGTTTCGGCCAAACATCATCGGCGCACCGCGATGCGCGCAGGCATTGGCGACCAGACCGACCCTCTGCTCCGAATCGCGGAACGCGACGAGATCCTCGCCGAGCAGCATGATGCGCTTCGGCCGGCCATCGGCGACCAGATCCTTCGAAAAGAAGAACGGTATCCAGTACAGCCGGAACAGCGATCCCATCGCGGTGCCCGGACCCACGCGAACCAGCGTTTCATTGTCTTGGTGCGAAAGCATCGGCGTTCCTTCCCTGCGCTCTTCTGACCTTCGGTGGCGTCAGAAATTGTCCTGCCGCCCTTGATGGATCGCGGTGCGGTCGCGATCGATCAGGGCGATGATGTCGTTGGCGACGCCGGCCTGCCGGGCGACCCAGGCCGGATCGCAATCCCGCAAGGGCTGCCGCGGCACCGGCGGCGGCCAGCCTTCGCCGACCATGCGGACGATCAGTTCGATCCGGCGCCGTTCGAGCGCCAGCAGCGCTTCCTCGAGGACCAAACCTTCGGCGCGGCAGTCCGGCAGTTCGGGATAGGCGACGCGCCGGACCCACGAACCGGGCGCGGCCTCGACCGTTTCCGCTTCCAGGAGATACGGCACGCTCAGATATTCGCTCAGACGCAAGCCCTTTTTCTCCGGTTATTTACTACGTATACGTAGTATATCGAACGGCCGCAAGGGTGTTTTGACCCGTGGGCGGACGTGGGAAATGTTTGACGGTAAGCCTGTGCGGCGGGCGCTAGTCGCCGCCCTTCGCAGGGACGGGTTCCGCGACCAGCTTCATGCATCGCATGAAATGCGCCCGGTCCTCGGCGGGCAGGGGCGCGAGCAGCGCGCCTTGCAGCTGGGCCGCGCCGCTCACGATCTCGAACAGCACAGCCTTGCCGGCGGGCGCCAGCAACACTTCCGCGGAGCGGCGGTCGCTGCCGTTGTTGCGCTTGGTGATCAGGGCACGCTCCGCCATCCGATTGATCATCTCGCCCAGCGTGCTGCGATCGACCCGGATATGCCCCGCCAGTTCCGTCAGCGTCAGGGTGCCCTGCTGATGGAGTGTCAGCAGCACGCCAAATTGGCGCGGAGTGATATCGTTCTGCCCGGTCAATTGCTCGTAGAGCAGATGCACGCGGGTATCGAGCAGCCGCACCAGGAAACCGAGGCCCTTGTCGAGCTTCAGCCTGCGGGCGATCTCGTCAGGAGAATTCTCCTCCGCAGGGGAACGGACAGCCGCTTTTGGCGCCTTTGTCTTCATGGTGTTCTCGCGAGATGCAGCCAATGCCCGATGCCTATAGCACCGAAATCACAAAATTCCTTATTTCCTGTTCGTGGGGGCGCGCGACTATGCATCGGCGTTGCCGCTCATTCCGGGTGGTGCCAATCCACGTTCTGCGAGCGAGCGGCTTGACGACAGCAGGCATGTAAGTCTACTTATGCAAGTAACGTTTGCGGGCGCGGAACCAGGAAATCCTCTGCTGCCGCGACACAAGAAATAGTTCAGAGTTCGAAGCCGCTATTGGCGGCTGAAGCCTCGGGTAGGGAATGCCGGATATCCTCCTGACCAAACGGGATCGCGTTGCCGTCGTGAGCCTCAACCGGCCGGAGGTGCGCAACGCCATGACCCTGAAGATGTGGCGGGACCTTTCGGCGATTTTTTCCGGGCTCGCGGACGACGTTGACGTCCGCGCCGTCGTTCTCACCAGTTCGGGCGCGGATTTCTGCGTGGGAGCCGACGTCTCGGAGTTCGACCGCATACGGGAGAACTGGGAGCAGAGCGCGGCCTATGAAGTTTCCGTCGACGCCTGCTCGGCCGCGATCGAGAACCTGGCCAAGCCGGTCATCGCCGCGATATCAGGCTATTGCCTTGGCGGTGGCTGCCACCTGGCGCTCGCCTGCGATTTTCGTTTTGCGGACGATACCGCCAAGCTCGGCATTCCCTCGGCGAAACTCTCGATCGTCTATGGCGTGAAGAGCGTTCAGCGCCTGCTGGCGATCGCCGGCATCGCGAACGCGAAACGGATGCTCTATTCCGGCGAGCGTTACGAGGCTGCGCGCGCCCGCTCGATGGGGCTCGTCGACGAGATATGCGACGATGCGGCAGCCGCCGCGGTCGAATATGCGCAAAGGCTGGGCGGCAATGCACCGCTGTCGATTGCGGGCGCGAAATTCATGCTCAACGGGCTGGCGATGGGCGATGGCGGTCTCGACATCGCCGCGGCGCAGCGCATGATCGACGCCGCCGCCGATAGCGAGGATTTCAGGGAAGGCCGGCTCGCATTCGCGGAGAAGCGAGCTCCCCGGTTTCGCGGGCGTTAGATGACCCGCGCAGTCTGGAGAGCGAGCGTGAGTTCGGACGAGCTTTTCGGAGCCGCACCATGAAGCCTGCCGCCTTCGACTATGTTGCGCCGCGCAGCCTGGAAGCTGCCGTCGATGCGCTCGCGGCGGCGGACGGCGATGGCAAGGTCATGGCCGGCGGTCAATCCCTGATGCCCCTGTTGAATTTCAGGATGACGCGTCCCTCCGTCGTCGTCGATCTTGCTCACGTGCCAGGGCTGTCGTTCATCGAACTCCGGGGCGACAAGATCGCCATCGGCGCGTTGACGCGTCACGCCGACCTCGAATTTTCAGAGCTGATCCGGACCCGTCTGCCTGTCATGGCGGCCGCCATGCCGCATGTGGCGCATCTGGCGATCCGCAACCGGGGAACCATCGGCGGCAGCCTGTCGCATGCCGACCCGGCGGCGGAATTGCCGATGCTGGCGGTGTTCTACGGCGCCACCATCAAGGTACAGGGGCAGGGCGGCCGACGGGAAATCCCGGCCGAGGAATTTTTCGTGTCCGCGCTGGGTAATTGCCTCGAACCGGATGAGATCGTGTTCGAGATCGATTTTCCGCTTCTCGCCCCGCATACGGGCTGGGCGTTCGAGGAAGTCGCGCGCCGCTTTGGCGACTTTGCCCTGGCGTGCATCGCAGTCTCGCTCGAATGTCGCGATGGCCGGATTGCCGACGCGCGGGTCGCGGTCATGGGGGTGGCGGAAACGCCGCTGCGTCTTCGCGAGGCGGAAGACGCGCTGCGCGGCGCCAGCGGCGGACCCGGAACCGCCGCCAATTTCGCCGCCGTCGTCCGTACCGGCCTGTCGCCCTCAGACGACATCCATGTCTCCGCCGAATACCGCAAGCATCTGATCGGTGCGCTGGCCGAGAAAGCCTTGACGACAGCATGGGCGCGCGCGGCGGGAGATGCGCCGTGAAGATGGATATCGTGGTCACCGTCAACGGACGAAAGTATCAGGCGAGCGTCGAGCCGCGCCTGCTGCTTTCCGATTTTCTGCGTGACACGTTCGGGCTCACTGGAACCCATGTCGGCTGCGAGCACGGCGTCTGCGGGGCCTGCACCGTCCTGATCGACGACGACAGCGTCCGTTCCTGCCTGACCCTGGCAGTCAGAGCCGATGGCGCCGACATCGTGACCGTCGAGGGGTTGGGAACGCCGGACCAACTGAATGCGCTGCAAAGCCAGTTTCGCGAACAGCACGGCCTTCAGTGCGGCTTCTGTACGCCGGGCATGCTGATGACGGGCATGGATCTTCTGAAGAAATATCCGCTCGCCAGCGACGATCAGATCCGCGAGGGACTGTCGGGCAATCTCTGCCGGTGCACCGGGTATCAGAACATCGTCGCCGCGATCCGCGCGGCAGCGGCCTTGCGAGACGGGAGCGCCTCATGAAACTTCAATTCCTCCCGGCCGGCCGGCTTCGCCTGAAGAAGAGCGTCTATATCCAAGACGGCCGATCGCAGCGAAACCTTCGAGGCGCCCGTCAGCAGCGCGCTGATCCGGCACAGCCAGGGCAACGTGCTGTTCGACACGGGGTGCCATCCCTCCGTCATCGAGCACGGCGAAGAACGCTGGGGATCGCTGATGAAGGTGATGACGCCGGTGATGAGCGCCGAAGACATGCTGCTGCCGAGCCTTGCCTGTGTCGGCGTCAAGCCGGACGATATCGACGTCGTCGTCTGCTCGCACTTTCATCCCGACCATTGCGGCTGCAACCAGTTCTTCAAGAAGGCGACGATCATGGTGCACGCAAGGGAGATCGAGGCCGCGAATGCGCCCGGCGCCGAGGCGGCCGGCTATCTGCGGGCCGATTGGGACCACGGGCAGCCGACCGACGCTGTCACCGGTGATCGCGACGTTTTCGGCGACGGCAGGCTGGTGCTGATTCCGTTGCCAGGTCACACGCCGGGCACGATGGGCGCGGCCGTGCATCTCGATCGGGATGGTCCGTTCCTGCTGGTGTCGGACGCGGTGAGCCTGCGCGAAAACCTCGATACGGATACGGCGCCTCGCAACACCTGGAACGCGGAAGCACTGCTGCAATCCTATGCGGAGATCCGCCGGATCGAGAAGTCCGGGGCGACGGTCGTCTGCGGCCATGACGATGCGCAGTGGCAGGGCCTGCGCAAGGGGGCCGAGGCTTATGAGTAGAGACGATACCGTCCAGACCACGGACCTGCTGCGGCCGCGTCATGTCGGCATGCCAATCAAGCGCACCGAAGATCCGCGCCTGCTGACGGGCAACGGCGAATACACGGCCGATCGCAAACCGGATCGGGCGCTTCATGTTGCGTTTCGCCGCAGCGAGCAGCCTCATGCGAACATCGCTGCGGATCGATACGGCGAGGGCGAAGGCGGCTCCCGGCATTGTCGCGGTTTTCTGTGCCGAGGACCTCGTCGGCGATTGCAAGCCGATCATCCCGTTTTCCCGGATGCCGAACTACTACGCGACCCCTATTTTGCCGCTGGCATCGAACAAGGTGCGCTATGTCGGCGAAGCCGTGGTGGCCGTGGTCGCCGAGGACCGCTATCTCGCCGAGGACGCGCTGGAGCTGATCGATATCGAATATGCCCCGCTGGCGGCGGTCACCGATCCTGTCCTGGCTGCTTCCGGGCAAGCACCGCTTATTCACGAGGAAGCCGCGACCAATGTCCTGATCGCGCGGGAGTTCGGGAAGGGCGACGTCCGGGCCGATCTCGCAGCCGCCGCTGTTCGGGTGCGCGATCGTTTCGAGATGACGCGAAAGGCCCCACTGGCGATGGAGCCGCGCAGCTGTTCGGCCGAGTTCGACGGCCGGCGGAATGCGCTCACGCTGTACACTTCCTCGAATATTCCCGGCATCGTGCGCGACGCGCTGGCGGATTCGCTCGATCTGCCCGGCAGCCGGTTGCGGGTGATCGCACCTGACGTCGGCGGCAGTTTCGGCTCCAAGGGGTCGCTCTATCCCGAGGAAATTCTGCTCTGCGTGGCGGCGAAGAAACTGCGCCGGTCGATCAAATGGACGGCCGACCGGCTGGAGGACATCTCCAGTTCGAGCCAGGCCTTTGCCGAGATCATCGAGGCCGAGATGGGCTTCGACGAAAACGGGATTGCGATCGCGCTCGAGGCCGACGTGATCGGCGACGTCGGCGCCTATTCGATCTATCCATGGACCTGCGGGCTCGAGCCGGTCCAGGTCGTCAGCTTCCTTCCCGGTCCCTACAAAATTCGGTCTTACCGGGGCGCGGTGCGCGGCGTCGCCACCAACAAGCCGCCGACCGGACCCTACCGCGGCGTCGGCCGGCCGATTTCCACCTTCGTCGCCGAGCGGCTGATGGATATGGGCGCCAGGGCGCTTGGAATCGATCCGCTCGAGATTCGCCGGCGTAATCTCGTTCGCGCCGATGAATTTCCCTACCGGATCGCATCCGGGATCATCTGGGACAAGGCCGGCTTCGTCGAATGTCTCGAAGCCGCGGAACAGGCTGGCGGATACCAGGCGTTGCGGCAGCAGCAGCACGCGGCCCGCGCGGAAGGGCGCTATTTCGGCATCGGTCTCGCAAGCTATGCGGAACTGACCGGGATCGGCTCGCGAATTGCCGTCGCGCCGGGAATGCCGATCAACACCGGTTCGGAGACCGCCAAGATCCGCATCAATTCGACGGGCGCGATCACGGCGGCGTTCGGCGTCGCCTCACACGGACAAGGGCTGGAAACAACGCTTGCCCAGATCATCGCGGATGATCTCGGCGCAAAATTCGAGGATATCCGGGTGGTCCAGGGCGACAGTGACGGTGTCCCGATGTCGACCGGAACCTATGCCAGCCGCAGCGCGGTTCTCGGCGGCGGCGCCGCCAAACATGCCTCGGGGATCCTGCAGGAAAAGATCAGGAAGGTCGCCTCGCATCTGCTCGAGGCGGCGGCCGATGACATCGAAGTTTACGGCGGCCGCGCGACCGTCATGGGCACCGATCGTTCGGTGACGTTCCGGCAGATCGCGAAGGCGGTGTATTCGGACATGAGGACGCTTCCGGTCGACGCCCGCGTGGAGCTGGAGGCCAGCTACACCTACGATCCCGTCAACGGGACGACGGCGTGCGCGACGCATCTGGCCGCCGTCGAGGTCGATCCGACGACCTGCTTTGTGAAGATTCACAAATATGTCGTCGCCGAAGATTGCGGCCGCATCATCAATCCGATGATCGTGGACGGACAGGTTCACGGCGGTGTCGCGCAGGGCATTGGTGCGGCGCTTTACGAAGAGATGATTTACGACGAAGACGGCCAGCTCGTGAGCGCGAGCCTCGTCGACTACGTCATCCCGTCCGCGGTCGAAATTCCCGAAATCGACGTCGTCCATATCGAAAGCCAGTCGGCGGTCGCCGGCGGCTTCCGCGGCATGGGCGAAGGCGGAACGATCGGCGCGCCGGCCGCAATCGCAAACGCCATCGCGGATGCGCTGTCGCGCGTTCGACATCAACATCTCGATTCTCCCGATGACCCCGGAACGGCTGTTCAGGCTGCTGGAGCCGGCCCGTATCCCAACGAAAGGAATCACATCATGAACAGTCTCGCGGGGCGTGTCGCCCTTGTTACCGGCGGCGGCCGCGATGTCGGCGCAGGGATTTCGCAAGCGCTTGCCGAGGCAGGCGCCGCGGTGGCGGTGAATTATTATTCGTCCAAGAGCGAAGCCGAAGCGGTCGTTGAGAAGATTCAGAAGGCAGGCGGCAAGGCGAAAGCCTATGGCGCCGACATCGCCGATCTCGAAGCCGTCAAGGCCATGGTCGCGGGAGTGAAGGCCGATTTCGGCGGCCTGGACATTCTGGTCAACAATGCCGGACTCGTGCTGCGAAAACGCTTCAGCGAGACGACACCGGAAGACTGGCACAAGCAGATCGATACCTGCCTCTATGGCGCGATCCATTGCAGCCACGCCGCAGCACCCCTGCTGGAGGCTTCGGGCCGCGGCAGGATCATTTCCATCATGGGGGATTCCTCCCGTGTCGGCGAATCCGGCCTGGCGATCGCGGCCGCGGCCCGCGCCGGCACCATCGCGCTGATGAAGTCGCTGGCCCGGGAAATGGGCAGAAGCGGCACCACGGCCAATTCGATCGCGCTCGGCCTGATCGAAATCGGCCCATGACAAAAGCTGGGTGGAAGCCAATCGTGAAAAGCTCGTCAAAGCCTATCCGATCCGTCGGCTTGGCCAACCCTCGGACGTAGCCCCGATGGTCGCTCTTCTCGCATCCGACGCTGGCAGCTGGATCACCGGTCAGGTGATCAGCATCAGCGGCGGTTTCAGCATGGTCTGAACAGGCCGGAGGGAAAACATGCTGCACACGGGGTTGATCGCGCCGGTTTCGGAGTTGCTCGAGCGGCATCGAATGCAGCGGCCCGACAAGGTCGCCTATTGGGACGCGGCAAGGTCGGTCACCTATTCGCAACTTGCCGATCGTACCGCGTCGATTGCCGCCCGCCTGTCGGGGCAGGGGGTGCGGGAAGGCGACCGGATTGCCCTCTATCTTCCGAACGGCGTCGACTGGATCGAAGCCTGCTTCGCCGGGCTGCGTTGCGGCGCGGTCATCGTTCCCATCAGTTACGATGCGGCCGAACTCGAGATCGCCTATCGGCTGTCCGATGCCGATTGCAGGACCGTGATAACGACGCCGGCCCGCAAGGAACTCGTCGAAAGGCTGGCGGTAGGAATGAACGGTCCGGTCTCGCTGCTGTTTGCAGGCAGCGGCGCCGCTGACGCCGGCCCGTCTCTGGACGACCTGGCGCGGAGCGGGGCCGGGGCCGCTCTGGATCCCGCCGACATCGATCGCTCCTCGTTCATCATCTACACGTCGGGCACCACCGGTCGTGCCAAGGGCGTGCTGTTGTCGATCCGCGGCATGCTATGGATTGCGGCGGCTTGTTGGGCGCCGATCTGTGATCTCGGCGAGAACGACGTCGTGTTGTCCCCGCTGCCGCTGTTTCACTCCTACGCGCTCAATCTTTCGGTGCTCAGCGTGCTTGCGGCCGGCGCGAGCGAGCACATCCTGGAACGGTTTTCACCGCAGCAGGTGCTGGAGCTGTTGCAGACCGGAGAGTACTCACTGTTTCCGGGCGTGCCGACCATGTTCCACTACCTGCTGCAGCGCGCGCAGGAAGCGGGCGTCGATCGACTCGGCGCGACGCGCCTGTGCATTTCCGCCGGCGCCATCATGCCGGCCGCACTCAACCGGGCCTTCGAGCAGCGTTTCGGGACGCTCCTGCTCGACGGCTACGGCATTACCGAGACCTCGACCATGGTCACGATGAACTGGACCAGTGGAACGCGCGTCATGGGATCGTGCGGTCTGCCGGTGCCCGGTCTTGCGACCAGGATCGTCGATCCGATCACGCTGGAGGATCTGCCGATCGGCGCCGAGGGCGAGTTGATCGTTCGCGGCCCCAATCTGATGCAGGGCTATCACAACAAGCCGAAGGAAACGGCGGCGGCCTTGCGCAAGGGCTGGTATCACACCGGCGACCTCGCGCGATCCGATCCGAACGGCTATCTCACCATCACCGGACGCATCAAGGAATTGATCATCCGCGGCGGACAGAACATCGCGCCCGCCGAAATCGAGGAAGTCGCCCTTCTGCATCCGCAGGTAAGGGACTGCGCGGTGGTGGGCGTGCCGCACGCGACGCTCGGCGAGGTGCCCTACCTGTTCGTCGTCGCCGCGCGGCGAACTCGACGTCGACTCGCTGCTCGCGCACTGCCGCAAGGGTCTCTCGGCCTACAAAATCCCCGAGATGACCCACATCGTCGAGGAAATCCCGCGCACCGGCTCGGGCAAGATCATGCGTTTCAAGCTGGTGGAGGCGCTGAAGCCGGTGTGAACGAGCCCGCGAGAGCGGTCCCCGGTCAGGTGACGGATCTCGGTCCCAGCGCGCCGTAATGCCTGGGATCATAGTTCAGGCGGTATTGCATGTCGGCGGCGATCGATCGGCTTGTGGCACTTGTCGCAGATCACGGAGGCATGAAAATCATGCCCGCATGTGTTATGGCGCAGCAGCAGCGGCGGCTTTCCCCTGGAAAGCCAGCGGTCGCCCCATGCCAGCATGGTGACGAATGGCCCGTAGAGATCGCGGCCCATGTCGGTCAGCAGATATTCGTAACGCTCGGGCGCGTGCTGGTAGAGCCGGCGATGGAAGATGCCTTGCGCCACCAGGCGGGACAGCCGGTCGGTCAGGATGTTCGGCGCGATGCCGAGCTCCGATTGAATATGGTCGTAGCGCCGGTTGCCGAAAAAGCCCTCGCGGACGACCATGAAGCTCCATTTGTCGCCGATGATCTCAAGCGCGCGGGAGACCGAACTCGGCCGTCCCAGCATGAACCGGCTGCCGTCCGAGGCGCGCCTGGTATTTCGTCCCGGCTTGGCCGGTTTGCGGCCGGCGCCGGGGCCGTCGCGATACTGCACGCCGCGCGCTTCGAGCTCGGAAGCACACGCCGAACAGGCGACGATCGGGTGGCTCTCGCAGCCGCAGGAGCGGTGCACCAGGACCAGCGGTGGGCGCTTTCCGCCGGCGAGCCAGCGGTCGCCGAACTGCATCAGGGCATATGAAGCTCGGATAGAGATCAAAGCCCATCTTCGTCAGCCGGTACTGCTTGCGCTGGCCGGTATCGGCCGCGACCTGCCGGAAGATCTGCAGACGCGTCAGCTTCCTCAGCCGGTCGGTCAACGTGGCGCGCGGGAATGTCGAGCGCCGAGCGAAACGCCTCGAAGGTCCGGGCCTCGAAGAAGGCCTCGCGGATGATGAGAAACGCCCACGCATCCGAAACGATGTCGAGCGTGCGCGCGACCGAGCAGTTTCGCTCGTCCTTGGCGGCGCCCGGAGCCTTCGCCCGTGGCGGCCGGGGCTGCGGCATCGCCCTTACCGGAGAGATTTTTGCGGTCGCCGAACGCGCCATCACGTGCGCCCCGGCTTTAAGGGAGCCCTGCGCGCCGCCGCGCCGTGTGATCGCCATGCTGTCGCCCTTCGGGGAATGAGTTGCCGATTCAGCGCGGCATCCTACACCACCCCGATTGACTTATGAAAAAAAGTAAGTCTAGTTATGCATGTGAGAAAAAGCGGACGGAAACAAGTCCGCTGGTCAGATCAATTGGGAGGTACGCCATGGTTTGCATTCGTCGCACCGTGCTGGGTGTTTCGCTGGTTGCACTCGTTGCAATCGGGTCCGCGGCCGCGCTCGCCGACGGCATATCCGACAACGTGGTCAAGATCGGCGTGCTGACCGACATGTCCGGCCAGTTCTCGCATGAATCGGGCGAGGGCTCGGTTACCGCGGTACGCATGGCGATCGAGGATTTCGGCGGCAAGGTTCTCGGCAAGCCGATCGAACTCGTCGTCGCCGATCACCAGAACAAGCCCGACATCGCCTCGGGCATCGCGCGCAAATGGTTCGATGTCGACAAGGTCGACATGATCGCGAACCTGATCAACTCGTCTATCGCCTTGGGCGTCAGCCAATTGGCCAAGGAGAAGGACAGGATCGCCATCATCAACGGCTCGGGCGCATCCCGGCTGACCGGCGATGCCTGCACGCCCAACAGCATTCATTATGCCTACGACACCTATTCGCTCGCCAAAGGCACCGGCACCGCGATGATGAAAGCCGGCGGCACCAGCTGGTATTTCCTCACGGCCGACTATGCCTTCGGTCATGCGCTGGAGGCCGATACCACGGCCGTCATCAAGTCGTTGGGGGGCGAGGTCGTGGGCTCGTCGCGCTATCCGGTCGAGACGTCGGATCAGTCCTCGTTCCTGCTGCAGGCGCAGGCATCGAAGGCGAAAGTGGTGGGCGCTGGCCGGATCCGGCACCGTGTTCGTCAATGCAGTCAAGGCCGCACAGGAGTTCGGTATCCCGAAAGGCGGGCAAACCTTGGCAGGCCTTCTGGTCTGGATCACCGACATCAAGAGTCTCGGGCTCGGAGCCGCCCAGGGGCTGGTGTTGACCAACGCCTTCTACTGGGATCGCGACGACGAAACGCGGGCATGGTCGAAGCGCTTTTCGGAACGGATGAAGCGGCCGCCGCACATGGGCGATGCCGGCGATTATTCCTCGACGATCCATTATCTGAAAGCCATCGAGGCCGCCGGAACCGACGACGCGAAGACCGTGATGGCCAAGATGCGCGAGATGCCGATCAACGACTTCTTCGCCAAGAACGGCCGCATTCGCGAAGACGGCCGCATGGTGCACGACATGTACGTCTACGAAGTCAAGAAGCCGTCGGAATCGAAGGGCGAATGGGATTACTACAAGCTGCGCGCCGTGATTCCCGGCGAGGAGGCGTTTCGTCCCCTGAAGGAAAGCGCGTGCCCGCTGGTCAAGAAGGGCTGATGGTTTCGCCGTATATCCGCAGCAACGGCATCAACGGATCGGCATGGGCGCCGTTCGCCTCGGCTAAGGCGAACGGCCGGTTCTTGCCCGCAAAGTGAATACCCGAGGCCAAGCTAGTCCAGGCCGGCGCGGCGGAAGGCTTCCAGATAGTGATCGCGGTCGGCCTGGTATTTGTACGGCAAGTTTTGCGCGATCCAGGCCAGCGAGAAATCAGGCTGGCCGCGGCGCAACTCCTGCAATGCGGCCGTGGCGATTTCCGCCTGTCCGGCCATCGCGGCGGCGGCGGTCAGCATGCGGTAGCCAGAGACATGATCGGCGCGAAGCCGAATGCTTGCGCTGGCCAGCCGCATCGCCTCCTCGTAATTTCGTCCGACGAACTGGGCGTGGGAGGCGATGCCATTGTAGATGGCCGCAAACGGATCGCGCGGACTGAGGCGCAAGGCCTTTGCGGTGGCCAGACCGGCTTCCTCCCAGCGGCCGCAGAAGGCCAGCGCTAGTCCGTACACGCTGAGCGCCAGCGCAAAACTCGGATTGAGGCTCAGCGCCAGCTCAAACTCGGCGAGCCCATCGTCGAAACGCCGCAATAGCACATGAACGCAGCCCAGCGCATGGTGCGCCCAGGGATCCTCGCTGTCGGCGCGGATTGCCGCCAGCGCCGCGCGTTCGGCGATCGGCACCGACGTCGCCATTTCGCTCCAGCCATTATAGGCGCAAAAGGTATGGCTGGCAGACAGAACGGCGAGCGCCTGGCCGTAGTGCGGATCGATTGCAATCGCCTTTTCCAGCAGCTCCTGGGCGATGACGTAATCCGCTCGTGTCACGCGCCAGAAATGCGACAGCGCCCGCATCACCAGACCCCAGGCATCCATGCTGTCCGGGGTTCTGCGCTTGGCGTGGAAATTCTCCGCTGCGTAAAGCTGCGGCTCGATCGAGGCGACGATCGCCTCGGTGATTTCGTCTTGCACGGCGAATACGCCCGAGACGTCACGATCGTAACGCTCCGCCCAGAGGTGGCTGCCGGTGGCGACGTCGTTGAGCTGCGCGGTGATGCGCACACGATCGCCTTCCTTGCGCACGCTGCCCTCGATCACGTAGCCGACGCCGAGGTTCTCGGCGATTTGCTTGATGTTGACGGAGGTGCCCTTGTAGGCGAACGAAGAGTTGCGCGCGATGACGAAGAACCAGCGCAGCCTCGAAAGCGCGGTGGTGAGGTCCTCGCTGATGCCATCGGAGAAATAGTCCTGCTCCGGATCGTCGCTCATGTTGACGAAGGGCAGCACGGCGATGGCGGGGCGGTCGGGCAGCGGTAGCGGCGCACGCGGTTGCTCACCGAGTTCAACCAGAGGCGGTTCGGCGCAAAGCGCCCCCAGGTCGTCCACCTCCGACTGGGTCTGAACTTCGCCGACGAAGCGCAGGCCCTTGCGCGGAATGGTGCGGATCAGTTTCTGGTGCTGGCCGCTGTCGCCGAGCGCCTTGCGCGCGGCGTAGATGCGGCTGGTCAGGGTCGCATCCGAGGTGATGCGGCCGCCCCACACCGAATCGATCAGGTCGTCCTTGGTGACCACGCGATCGCGATGCCGCAACAGGTAAAGCAGGAGGTCATAGACCTGGGGCTCGACCGCAATCAGTTCAGAGCTGCGGCGCAGCTCGCGCCGGTCGGTATCAAGCACAAAATCTGCAAAAACAAATTGCACGCTAGTGTCCTGAAAATGGAAGGCCGCGACTGCCGCCGCGATAGATCTGTAAAATCGAGCGAAACGGGAATTTGACGTATCTCCCGCGCACCGCCACGGCGGCTGATTGGTGCTGCGCCCGGAGTGGCCCGGCGATCACAGCCCGATCACATTAGCATAATCAGGAAATCTGCAGGGCTTATTCACAAGAATTCATGGCCCCCTCTAGCCCGGCTTCAAGCCTGTCATGCGGTCCACGGCTAAGCATCCATCCAAGGGGCTTAAACCTAAAGGGATTGCAAACATGGCTACCAACGCATCATTTTCCGGAGGATCCGGCGTGCTGACGGTGTTCGGCGACGCCGTCGACAACACCATTGCCGCCAGCCGTGACGCCGCCGGGAATATACTCATCAACGGGGGCGCAGTATCCATCGCGGGTGATCGACCGACGGTCGGTAACACCTCCGTGATCCAGGTGTTCGGCCAGGGCGGCAACGACACGATCTCGCTCGACGAGTCCAACGGCGCGCTCCCCGCAGCCAACCTTTTCGGCGGCGCCGGCAATGACACCCTCACTGGCGGCTCCGGCAACGATTTGCTGTTCGGTCAGGCCGGCAACGACATACTGCAGGGCAAGGCCGGCGACGATCTGCTGTTCGGCGGTGACGGCAACGACACGCTGACCGGCGGCGCCGGCAACGACCAGATGTTCGGTCAGGCCGGCAACGATCGCATGACCTGGAATCCGGGCGACGGCACCGACCTGATGGAGGGCGGTGACGGCATCGATACCGCCGAGGTGAATGGCGGCAATGGCGCCGAGACATTCACCATCACCCCCAACGGTACCCGCGTGCGTTTCGATCGCACCAGCCCGGCGCCGTTCTCCCTCGACATCGGCACCACAGAGAACTTCGTGCTCAACATGAATGGCGGCGACGACGTCTTCACCGCCGGCAACGGCCTCGCCAGCCTGATTCAGCTCACTGTCGACGGCGGCTCCGGCAACGACACCATCACCGGCGGCGACGGCAACGACACGCTGTTGGGCGGCGACGGCAATGACATCATCACCGGCGGGCGCGGCAATGACACCCTGCGCGGCGGCAGCGGCGACGACACCTTCATCTGGAATCCGGGCGACGGCAGCGACACCGTCGAAGGCCAGGACGGCACCGATACGCTGGTTTTCAACGGCGCCAACGTCAACGAAAACGTCGATATCACGGCCAACCACGGCCGGGTGAAGTTCACCCGCGACGTCGCCAATATCGCGATGGATCTTAACGGCATCGAGCACATCGATTTCAACGCGCTCGGCGGCGCCGACAACATCAATGTCGGCGACCTCACCGGCACCGGCGTCAATCTGGTCGCGATCGACCTCGCAAGCCAGGCCGGCAGTGGTGCAGGCGACGGCGCGGCCGATAGCGTGACCGTCGACGGCACCAACGGCAGTGACAACATTCAGGTGGCGGGAGCGGGTGGCTCGGCCACGGTCACTGGCTTGCCCGCAACGGTCACCCTTGCCGGTTCCGAGGGAGCCAACGACCAGCTCATCGTCGAGGGCGGTGCCGGCAACGACGTCATCAGCGCTGCCGGCCTCGCGGCCGGTGTCATCGGCCTCACGATCGATGGTGGTGCAGGTAACGACACCATTACCGGAAGCCAGGGCAACGACAGGCTGGTAGGCGGTGACGGCAACGACACCGTGATCGGCGGTCGGGGCAACGATATCGCCCTGCTCGGCAGCGGCAACGACACCTTCGTCTGGAATCCGGGCGACGGCAGCGACGTGGTCGAGGGTCAGGCCGGCACCGATACCCTGGTGTTCAACGGCGCCAGCGTCAACGAGAACGTCGACATCTCGGCCAACGGCCAGCGGGTGAGGATGTTCCGCGACGTCGGCAACGTCACGATGGACCTTAACGGCATCGAGCACATCCAGCTTGCGACGCTGGGCGGCGCCGACAACGTTACGGTCGAGGACCTCAGCGGCACCGACGCGAAGCAGGTCGCCATCGACCTGTCGGCGACGCCAGGCACCGGTCAGGGCGACGGGGTGGCGGACACCGTGAACGTCAACGGCACGGCCGGCGACGACCGCGTCAGCGTCGTCAGCAGCGGCTCGTCGGTTGTCGTCAATGGATTGGCCGCGCAGGTGACGGTCGGTGGCGTCGATGCGGCTCTCGACTCCCTTGTCGTCAAGGGTGGTGCAGGCAACGACACCATCAACGCGTCCGGGCTCCATGCCGGTCAGGTCAACCTCACCCTCAATGGCGGCGACGGCAACGACACCATCACCGGCAGCGCCGGCAATGACGTCGTGATCGGCGGGCGCGGCAACGACGTTGCCAACCTCGGTGCCGGCAACGACACCTTCGTCTGGAATCCCGGCGACGGCAGCGATACCGTCGACGGCGGCGCGGGCAACGACACGCTGCTGTTCAACGGTGCCAACGTGAATGAGAACATCGACATCTCGGCCAATGCAGGGCGGGCGATTCTCTCCCGCGACGTCGGTGTCGTCACCATGAGTCTGGACAATATCGAGACCATCGATGTCAACGCCCTGGGCGGCGCCGACACCGTCACGGTCAATGACATGTCCAAGACCGACGTGCGGCACGTCAACGTCGATCTTGCATCGCAGGCCGGCAGTGGTATCGGCGACGGGCAGGCGGACACGGTCGTCATCAACGCCACCAGCGGCGACGACGCGATCACGATCACCGAGGACAACGGCGTCATCACGGTGTCGGGTCTAGCGACCGACGTCACGATCTCCGGCTTCGAAGCCGCCAACGATCGCCTCGTCATCAATGGCCTCGGCGGCGACGACGTCATCAGCGCGGCCGGGCTGCCGGCCAACATTCTGCTCACCGAAAATGGCGGCGACGGCAACGATATCCTGATCGGCGGCGCCGGCAACGACACCCTGAGCGGCGGGGCAGGTGATGACACCCTGATCGGCGGCGGCGGGCAGGACATTCTCGACGGCGGGACCGGCAGCAACGTCCTGCAACAGGCGCCGGTTGTTCGCAATGCTGCGGCGGTTACCGACGGCGCGCATGCCGCCGGTGCCGCCGTGCTGGGCCAGTTCATGGCGTCGAGCTTCGTCTCGGCCGGTGACGGTCACGGCGCGGTGCCGCTTGTCGACCCCTCAGCAAGCCAGCCGCCGCAGCTCGCGCTGCCCCACGCCGCCTGACGCGACGTAACCCTGGAGAGCACCAATGAGCACCGAACCCGACGGCGAGAGCCCTGCCGATGCCGGTCTCGTAGCCCTGGTGACGCTACTGCATCTCCAGGGTGTCCCGGCCGATGCCGAACAGATCCGGCATTGGCTCGGGAAGGACAAGATCGGCGCGCCGGAAATGCTCCGGTGCGCCAGGGAGCTTGGGCTCAAGGCGCGTGTTTATCGGACCGACTGGTCGCGGCTTGCCAGCACGCCCTTGCCTGCGATCGCGTGCTTGCGCGATGGTGCGTTCATGCTGGTCGCCAAGGCCGGCGAGAACAAGGTCCTGGTCCAGTCCCCTCTCGCGTCCCGGCCCGCTCTGTTGACGCGGGAGGAGTTCGTTGCGGACTGGGACGGCCGGCTGATCCTGATGGCCCGACGCGCCGGATTGTCGGACATCGCCCGCCGGTTCGACATCACGTGGTTTCTGGCGGCGATCCACAAATATCGCTTTCTGCTGAGCGAGGTCCTGGTCGCGTCGTTCTTCATTCAGTTGTTCGGCCTGGTCTCGCCGCTGTTCTTCCAGGTGGTGATCGACAAGGTCCTGGTGCACCGCTCCCTGAATACCCTTGACGTGCTCGTTCTCGGCCTCGTGAGCATCTCGGTCTTCGAAACTGTATTGGGAATCCTGCGAACCTATCTGTTCGCGCACACCACCAATCGCATCGACGTCGAACTCGGCGCGCGCCTGTTTCGCCATCTGCTGGCGTTGCCGATGGCTTATTTTCAGGCCCGGCGCGTCGGCGACTCGGTGGCGCGCGTGCGCGAACTGGAGAACATCCGCAATTTCCTTACCAGCTCGGCGCTGACTCTGCTGATCGATCTGTTCTTCACTTTCGTCTTCCTGGGCGTGATGTTCTTCTATTCACCGCTCCTGACCTGGATCGTCCTCGGCTCGTTCCCATTCTACATCGCGATCTCGGCGGGGGTGACGCCGATGTTCCGGCGACGGCTGGATGAGAAATTCCGGCGTGGTGCCGAGAACCAGGCTTTCCTCGTCGAGAGCGTGACCGGAATAGAAACGCTCAAGGCCATGGCGGTGGAGCCGCAGATGCAGCGCCGCTGGGAGGAGCAACTCGCCGGCTATGTCGCGGCAAGCTTCCGGGTTCTGAGCCTCGGCAACGGCGCGAGCCAGACCGTGCAACTCGTCAGCAAGATCGTCACGGCAGGCATCCTTTATTGTGGTGCGAAGCTCGTGATCGACGGCAGCCTTTCGGTCGGCGAACTCGTCGCCTTCAACATCCTGGCCGGCCGCGTCAGTGCACCGGTACTGCGTCTCGCGCAAATCTGGCAGGACTTTCACCAGGCGCGGCTGTCGATCGCGCGGCTCGGCGATATCCTCAACTCTACCCCCGAGCCGACCTACATGGCCGGACGGGCGCGGCTGCCGGCGATCCGCGGCGATATAAAATTCGATCACGTCTCGTTCCGCTATCGTGTCGACGGCCAGGAAGTGCTGCACGATGTGAGCTTCGAGGTTCCGGCCGGCCAGACCGTCGGCGTGGTCGGACCCTCGGGGTCGGGCAAGAGCACGTTCGCAAAACTGGTGCAGCGCCTCTACGTCCCCGAGCGCGGCCGCGTGCTTGTGGACGGCATGGATCTCGCGATGGCCGATCCGGTCTGGCTGCGCCGCCAGATTGGCGTCGTGCTGCAGGAGAACGTGCTGTTCAACCGTTCGGTTCGCGACAATATCGCGCTTGCCGATCCGGCGATGCCGATGGAGCGTGTTATCGCGGCGGCACGGCTGGCGGGGGCGCACGAGTTCATCCTCGAGCTCACCGAGGGCTACGACACCGTGGTCGGCGAGCGCGGTTCGACGCTGTCGGGCGGCCAACGACAGCGCATCGCGATTGCGCGCGCGCTCGTCACCGATCCACGCATCCTGATCTTCGATGAGGCGACCAGCGCGCTCGACTATGAGAGCGAGCGCATCATCCAGCAGAACATGAAGGCTATCGCCAGCGGGCGGACAGTGCTGGTGATAGCGCACCGGCTCTCGACCGTGCGGACGGCGGATCGCATCGTTACCCTCGAGCGCGGCCGCCTGGTCGAAGACGGCAGTCACGAGACGCTGATCAGGACCGGTGGCCGCTATGCGTCGCTGCACCGGTTGCAGGGAGGCTTCCATGAAGTCGGCTGAATTGGCATTGCCTGCAAGAGCAGCGCCACGCAGCGTCGTCCCGTTCCGGCCCACGCAAAAACGGCGCGGCGAGGAGCTGGCCTTTCTTCCGGCGGCACTCGAAATCGCGGAAACCCCGCCGTCGCCGGTGGGCCGGACGATCGGTGCCGTCATCATCCTGCTATTCTGCGCAGCGCTGGCCTGGGCCTGGTCGGGCACGATCGACATTGTCGCGTCGGCGACCGGAAAGATCCTGCCCAGCAGTCGAACCAAGCTCGTTCAGCCATTCGAGACCGCAGTGGTGCGGTCGATTCGGGTGCAGGACGGACAAGCCGTCAAGGCCGGCGATGTGCTGATCGAGCTCGATCCGACCGCCAACGAAGCCGAACGCGATCACCTGCATAGCGACCTGCTCGCCGAACAGTTGAACATCGCGCGGCTGCGCGCGGCACTCGCCGGGGGTGACGATCCGCTGACCGATTTCAGACCGCCCGCGGCTGCGGACCCGGAACTGGTTGCTACCCAGCGCCAGCTTCTGTTGAACCAGGTGACCGAACATCGCGCAAAGACCGCGGCCCTCGCCCGGCAGCAGGCGCAGAAGGAAGCGGAGCAAGCGACGATCGCGGCGACGATCCACAAGCTCGGGACCATCATTCCGGTGGTGCAGTCGCGCGTCGACATCCGCAAGGCGCTGGTGGAGAAGGAGTTGGGCTCGAAGCTCAGTTATTTCGAGGTGCTCCAGCTGCTGGTCGAACAACAGGAGGAATTCAACGTTCAGAATAGCCATCTGCACGAGACGGAGGCGGCTATCGCAGCCATACGCGAGACCCGCGGCCAGGCTGCGGCGGAATATCGGCACACGCTCTCCGACGAACTGGCCAAGGCCGAGCAGAAGAAGAACGGGCTAGCCCAGGACCTGATCAAGGCCGAGCAGCGGACGAGGCTTCAGGTATTGAGCGCGCCGGTCGACGGCGTGGTGCAGCAGCTCGCGATCCACACCGTCGGCGGCGTGGTGACGCCGGCGCAGCCCCTGCTGGTGGTGGTACCGAGCGACAGCCGGCTGGAGATTGAGGCCATGGTGTCGAACCGCGACATCGGCTTCGTCCACGCCGGCCAGCAGGCCGAGATCAAGGTCGACACCTTCAATTTCACACGGTACGGCCTGCTGCACGGTGAGGTGCTGTCGGTCTCGCAAGACGCCGTGATCCGCGACCGCCAGCAGGATCGTACCGGCGACCGCGCGCTGGGAGCTCCAAACCAGACCAGCGAGCCGAAGGGCCAGGAACTGAACTATAGCGCCCGTATTTCGCTCGATCGCACCGAAATGCAGATCGATGACAAGACTCGTCAATCTGTCGCCCGGCATGGCGGTGACGGTGGAAATCAAGACGGGATCGCGGAGGATTCTGAGCTATCTGCTGTCGCCACTGCTCCGCTACCGGCAAGAGACACTACGCGAGCGGTGAAGCGATCGGGATACGGCGTTGGAAACATGAAAATCCACCAAACGAGAGTTTCGATGAATAGCTTTTTGAAATCGCTGCTCGGTGCTGTCTTCTTTGTAGCCGTTCTGCAGGCCTTCAGGGCATCGGCGCAGGCGCCGTCGGCAGTGGCCGCAACTGACGCGACGATTGTCGCGACATTTCATGCTGAGGGCGCGCAGATCTATGAGTGCAAGGTCGATTTCAGCAACAGATATCCAACGCAAGTTCGCGCGCTGACATGGCAGCTTCGCGAACCCATCGCTACACTCATGGTTGACGGAAAATCAATCGGGCGGCACTACGCCGGGCCAAGCTGGGATCACGTCGATGGAAGCGGAGTCAAAGGCAAGGTGGCTGCCAGCGCGCCGGGCGCTACCTCGAAGGATATTCCCTGGCTACGCCTTGACGGGCTCGACCATCACGGCGACGGCATTTTGTCCGGCGTGACGACGATTGAGCGCATCAACACCAGAGGTGGGCTCGCGCACGGACCGTGCAAAAACGCCGGCAATTACCTCAGCGTCCCCTATGCCGCGGACTACGTGTTTCTGCGTAAGAGCGAATGATGCCGGCGAGTCTCTCAATCGAGGTGCCGTTAGCGTGAGATCGGCCATTTCGGGCGGCAAAGCGGACGTTCAGGCGATCCGTGGGACCTCCTTTGACGCGGCTGCTCGTCGACGGAGCGTCGTTGCTGCGGTCTGACGTGCGTATTCTTCGCGACGGAATATTTTCGGAATGCCATCGTGCATCGAAGTTGGCTTGATCCTGGCGTTCAGCCTATCGCCAGCCTGTTCACGCCGGATCAGCTTGGTAAGCGCATCAGATCCATCCTTGAATGTTGATGCAGCGCCGCGCCTTGTCCTTCCCGGCGCGGGCGAACGTGCGTAATTGACAGCCTGTCGGCAAGTCCTTAGCCTGTTGGCTCCGACAATCGGACAAACCCGATCAAGCGTCGCAGGGCAGTTCTTCCGGATATCGGATGGACAACGAAAAAAATGGGGGAGCAATCGCCATGGCGAGTGATGCTTCAGCCGTAGAACCTGGTCGTTCATCGGGCGGTCTGCTGGCGCAATTTCTGAAGAAGCCGTCGCAGGAACAGATCGTGCTGCTCATCACGATCGCGCTGCTCATCCTGTTCAGCCTGACCCTGCCGGGCTTCTCGAGCGTCGCCAATCTGTTGAACCTGGTGCGCAGCATCTCCATTCTCGGCATCCTCGGTCTCGGCATGGGCCTGATCGTGATCAGCCGCGGCATCGACCTCAGCGAGGTCGCCATCATGGCGGGTTCCTGGGCGGTCGGGCTGATCGAGATGCAGATGGGCATGCCGATCTTCTGGGCGTCGGTCCTGGCGCTCGCTGTCGCGCTGTCGATCGGCGCCATAAACGGCATTATGGTGGCGTTCGTCGAGGCGCCTGCGCTGTTCGTCACGCTGGCTGCCGGTTCGTGATCTACGGCGGCGCCTTCTGGTTCGCGCCGGTCTGGGTGGTCTATGCGCCGACGAATGCGCATTCGCTGCTCTTTCTCGGCGCCGGGCAGCTGTTTGGCGTACCGATGCCGATCTTCGTCTTCGCGGTTTGCGCGCTGATTGTTCATCTCTTCCTGTCGCGCACCTCGACCGGCCGCTTCATCTACTGCCCAGGGCGACAATCCGGAGGCAGCGCAGGCTGACGGGAATTGCCCTTCGCCCGCTGATCGTGCTCGAATATATGATCGTGGCCTTCCTGGCCTGGATCGCCGGGCTGATCTGGGTCGGCACCACCGGCAGCATTCAGATGGCGGTGGTACAGGGCACCTATGTCTTCGACGTCATTCTCGTGGTCGTGCTCGGAGGCATCAGCCTGATCGGCGGCCGCGGCAGCGTGTTCAGCGTGGTGGTCGGCTGCGCCCTGATCGGCACCTTGCTCAATGCCTTCACCATCATGGACGTGAACAGCGAAGTGCAGAACATCATCCGCGGCGTGGTTCTGCTTGCCGCCATCATTCTCGACAATTGGCTGCATCCGCGGGACGAGGAGACCGCGCGACAGGGCGATTGACGCCCCCTGAGGTCAAGCAAGCCATCAATAATAACAAGAGGGAGGACGACGACGATGTTGCAGAAATCATTCCTGGCGAAGGCGGCCTTGACACTTGCCGGCTGCGCGCTGGTGGCGGGGGCGCCCTTTATCGCGATCGCGCAAGAGGAAGGCGGCACGAAGACGGCGCGTGAGCTTCGAACCGGCTACAACAAGGCTGTCGAAGGCAAGACCATCGCCTTCCTGCCGATCGCGCTCGGCGTGCCGCTGCAGGACGAATGGGAGCGCGTGATACGGACCGAGGCGGCCTGGCGCGGCATGAAGTACGTGGTGCGAGATCCCAACAACAATCCGTCGGCAATGCAGCAGGCGCTGACCGCCCTGGTCAATGACAAGCCGGATGTGCTGATCGTGCAGAACCCGAGCGTCACGCTGCTGATGAAGGAGCTGAAGCGGGCCGAGGCCCAGGGCACCCATGTGATCCAGGTGAACATGTCCTCCAACTACAAGTCGGACGCCTTTGTCGGCGCCGACTGGTATGAGGTCGGCCGTCTGCTGGCCGAGGACGTCGTCAAGGAATGTGGCACCGGCAGCGGCAAGTCGGGCAAGGTCTCGATCGTGCAGGGCGAGCTCACCGCCGCCGCCAGCGTTGATCAGATCGGCGGCATCATGGACATCTTCAAGAAGGATCCATCGATCAAGGTCGTGTCCAACCAGGCGGCGAACTGGGACGCCAATACCGCGCTCAACATCACCTCGACCGTGATCCAGCAGAATCCCGACCTCTGCGCCAGCATCGGTTTTTGGGGCATCATGCAATCAGGCGCGTCCCAGGCGATCCGCAACGCCGGCAAGATCGATCAGGTAAAGGTCTATGCCTCGGGCGAGGGCTCGCAGCTCGATTGCGACCAGGTCAACCAGGGGAACTTCTACAAGTTCCTGAGCTACAAGGCGACCGAGCAGGGCCACGACCTGGTTTCCGCCGCCGTCACCTTGCTGGAAGACAACGAGAAGCCGGGCGGCAAGCACTATGCGTATTACACGCAGCCGATCTGGCTCGACAAGAGCAACGCCAGCGGCGGCAATTGCTTCGCCCTGCCGAAGACGGCGGCAACCTCGCCGGTGCCGATGGCGTCAACGACCGACAAGAAGTAGCCAGGTCGATCGCAACTCCCGCCGCGCGGCGGGAGTCGCCCATCGGAGTCGGGAGTTGCAGGGAGCGCGTTGATGTCGGTCAACACCATGGGCACCAGCTTCGGCACGCGGTTGCGCGCCAGCCTGTCGCCGCGGCTCCTGCTCTCGGAACTGCTGCTGAAGCAGTGGTTCGAGCCGGTGATCCCCTTCACCTTGATGATCGCGTTGCTGCTTTGGTTCTCCGCGACGATTCCCAACTATGCCGGACTGCGAGAATTTTCTTTCGCTGATGCGGCTCTACGCCGAGTTCGGCTTCGTCGCCTCGGTATGGCGTTCTGCCTGATCACCGGCGGCATCGATCTCAGCGTCGGCGCCATCTTCGCGCTCTGCAATTTCACCGCCCTGTTCCTGCTCAACGTCGCCGAGCTGCCGGTTCCGCTGGTCATCCTCGGCACGATGGCGGTCGGCGCGGCGGTCGGCAGCATCAACGGCCTGCTGATCGGCTATCTCAAGGCGCGCCCGTTTCTCACCACCCTGGTGACGCTGATCATCCTGCGCGCCTCGGTCAACATCCTGAACGAGAAATTCGCCACCGTCTTCGCCACCAACTCGGTCGACAGCGATACCTGGGACTTCCTCGGCGAAGGTTACGCGCTCGGCGTTCCCATCAATGCCGCGACGCTCATTGTCGTGCTGATCATCGGGCACATCTTTCTCAGCCGCTCGCGCTACGGCTGGCACCTGACCGCCATCGGCGCCAGCCGCAAGGCGGCGCGCCACGCCGGCATTCCGGTCGAGCGCATGCTGCTCGTTCACCTATGCGCTGTCGGGCATGCTCTGCGCGATCGGCGGCGTTTTCTATGCCGCGCGCCAGAACAGCACGGATTCGACGACCGGCTCCTCTGGGAATTCCAGGCGCTGACCGCCGTCGTCCTGGGCGGGGTCTCGCTTGCCGGCGGCAAGGGCACCGTCTGGCGCGCCATGCTCGGCGGCATCATCATCTTCGTGCTGACCAACGGCCTGGTCCGCATGGGCATCCCCGGCTACGTCACCTCGGGGATCATCGGCATCATCCTGCTCGCGGCCGTCGGCATCGACGTCAAGTGGGCCAAGAACCGCGGCAAGGCAATCCAGAAGATCTACGTCAACCCGGCGGCGGTGCCCCTCGTCGACTCGCCGTCGCTGGAGCGCGGCAGCAGCACGCCCTTTGCCCAGAACGACCGCCTGATCAACGCTGAAGCGATCGGCCTCGACCAGGTGGAGGGTCCCGAGGACGTCATTCTCGATCGGCACGACCGGCTCTACGGCAGCACCCGCGACGGCAACATCATTCGTTTCTCCGGGCCGAACTTCGAGCAGCGCGATGTCTTCGCCCATATCGGCGGACGGCCGCTCGGCATGCAGTTCGACCAGGAGGAGAACCTGATCGTCGCCGTTGCCGGTATGGGCGTCTACGGCGTCAAGCCGGACGGCACACTCTTCAAGGTGACCGACGAGACCAACCGCACCTGGTACAAGCTGAACGACGACAGCCGGTTGCGCATGGCGGACGATCTCGACATCGCGCCCGACGGCAAGATCTATTTCAGCGATTGCACGACGCGCTACGAGATGACGACCAATTCCCTCGACATCATGGAAGGGCGGCCGAACGGCCGTCTCGTCGTCTACGATCCCGCCAGCCGGAAGACCCGGACGGTGATCAATCATTTCTACTTCCCGAACGGCATCTGCGTGTCGCATGACGGCAAGTCGGTGCTGATCGCCAGCACCTCGCTCTGCCAGGTCTTCCGCTACTGGCTGGAAGGGCCGCGCAAGGGCGAACTGGAGGTCATCCTCGATAAGCTGCCCGGCAATTGCGACAACATCAACCGCGCCTCGGACGGCAACTACTGGCTGGCGCTGGTCGGCATCCGGACGCCGGTCTTCGATCTCGCCATGAAGAAGCCGGGCTTCCGGTTGCGCATGGTGAAGCAGGTGCCGACCGACGAATGGCTGGCGCCGGGCCTGAATCATGGCTGCGTGCTGAAATTCACCGAAAGCGGCGAGGTGCTGGAATCCTACTGGGATCCCACCGGCATCTCGCATTCGACCCTGACCTCGATGCGCGAGCACAAGGGCTATCTGTATCTCGGCGGGCTCGAGAACAACCGGATCGGTCGGATCAAGCTCGACAACGTGGACCCGACCTGGACCGGATATGAGGCCTATTGGGGCAACAAGCGACGGGACGGGGCGTAGATCATGGGCGTCTTCACCTATTTCCTGCGTGATCTCGAGCAGATCCTGTTTCCCAACCGGGATCAGCATGCCATTCCGGCGATGGACGGCGGCTATACCCCGAACGATCGTTTGGACGCGCTCAGCCCGATCGGGGCGCCGATCCCGGGCGCCGACGATATCGCCGAAGGCGGCGACGGCGCGATCTATGTCTCTGCGGGACGGCAGGTGCTGCGCCTGGCCGGCGCCGGGTACGAGGCGCGCTCGGTCTTCGCCGAGTTCGACGGCGCGGCAGGTGGTCTGGCGTTTCATCCCGATGGGCGTCTGCTGGTCTGCGTCGCCGGCCGCGGCCTGGCCGCGGTCGACGCCGGCGGCCGGCAGTCCTGGCTCAATCAGGTCGAGGACCAGCCGCTGCATTGCCTCACCAGCGTTGCCGCCGCGGCCGACGGCAGCATCTTCATGACCGACGGCAGCAGTCGGCACCAGCGCGAGGACTGGGTTCGCGATCTCATGGAGAAGAACCACCTCGGCCGTTTGGTCGCCTGCGGCGCAGGGCTGGACGGCGCGAAGAGCCTCTTGCGTGACCTGTATTATCCGCACGGGGTCGCCATTGCGGCCGACGGCAAGACGCTCTGGTTTACCGAGAGCTGGAAGCACCAGATCCGCCGCGCCGCCGTTTCCGGCCGCGACATCGCGGCGCCGCAAACGGTCATCGGCAACATGCCGGGATATCCGACGCGGCTCGGATATTGCGCGGGGGGCGGGTTCTGGCTCAGCGTCTTTGCCGTGCGCACGCATCTGGTCGAGTTCGTGCTGCGCGAGGACGATTTCCGCCAGGAGATGATGCAGACCATCCCGCCCGGCCTGTGGATCTCGCCCGCGCTCGCCACCAGCGGTCATTGCCACGAGCCGATGCAGTTCGGCTCGATCAAGGCGCTTGGGATCGAGAAGCCCTGGGCGCCGCCGCGCTCCTATGGGCTGCTGGTCCGCATCGATGAGGATGGCGAAGCGGTGGAAAGCCTGCATAGCCGGGTCGGCGGGCGGCATCACGGCATCACCGCCGCGCGCGACACGGCACAGGGCCTGGTGATCGTGTCGAGGGGCAGCGGTCGCGTGTTGCTGGATCGTTCGGAAGGTGGTGTATGAGCGAGACGCCGACAACGACGAGACCCACCACCGCCGCACCATCGGCCGCTGCGCAACCGGTGCTGCAGGTCGTCGGCGGCAACAAGATTTATGGCGGCGTGCATGCCATCGAAGCGATCAATTTCGACCTCTATGCCGGCGAAGTGCATGCGCTGGTCGGCGAGAATGGCGCCGGCAAATCGACCCTCTGCAAGGCCATTGCCGGCGCCATCAAGCTGACGTCGGGCGAGTATTATGTCGACGGCAAGCCGATCAATTTCGAGCGGCCGCGCGACGCACTCGCTGCCGGCATCTGCATGGTCTATCAGGAGACCAGCCTGGTGCCGACCATGACCGCGGCGCAGAACATCGAGCTCGGTAACGAGAAGCTCATCACCAGCTTCAAGAAGCTGAACATCCAGGCGCAGCAGCTGCTGCAGTCGTTGAACTTCCACATCGATCCGGCGACGCCGATCGGGTTGCTCGGCACCGCCAAGCGGCAGATGGTCGAGATCGCCCGCGCAGTCTACAACGACGCCCGCATCATCATCTTCGACGAGCCGACGGCGAGCCTGACTCCGGAAGAGATCGTCCACTTCTTCAATCTGGTCCGCGACCTGCGCGCCCGCGGCGTCGCCATCATCTATATCTCGCACGCGCTCGAGGAAAGCCTGCAGATTTCCGACCGCATCACGGTGCTGCGGGACGGCAAGCTGGTGATCACCGCCAGGACCGCGGAGATGACGCGGGAAAAGCTGGTGCGCTACATGGTCGGCCGCGACATCACGCAGACCTATTATGCGCACAAGGAAGGCCACGCGGAACGCCGGCGCCAGCGGCGCGAGAAGGTGCTCACGGTGGAAAACGTCACCATGGGAACCATGGTCAAGAACATGTCGTTCTCGGTCTATGCCGGCGAAGTCGTCGGCATCGCCGGCTTGATCGGCTCCGGCCGCACTGAGATCGCCAAGATCATCTTTGGCGCCTTGAAGCGGAACCTGATCAACGGCGGCACCATCAAGCTGCGCGGTCGGCCGATTCGCTACCGCGTGCCGAAAGAGGCGATCAACGATGGCATCACCTACATCACCGAGGACCGCAAACTTAATGGCTTCTTCGAGACCATGGTGGTCGACGACAACGTCTATATCGGCAAGCTCGCCACTAGGGCGGGCTGGCGCTTCCTGCTCTCCCGCGTGACGCGGAACAAGCTCGCCAGTTATTGGGTACAGCGGCTGAAGATCAGCGCGCTGCAGCGCAAGGCGAAGATCGTCGAGCTCTCCGGCGGCAACCAGCAGAAGGTCGTCATCGCCAAGTCGCTGGTGCAAGATCCCTCGATCATCATCTTCGACGAGCCGACGCGTGGCGTCGACGTCGGCACCATCCCGGAGATCCACGCACAGATCCGGGCGCTGGCCGACGAGGGCAAGGCGGTAGTGGTGATCTCGTCCTACCTGCCGGAGGTGCTGAGCATCTCCGACCGCATCCTGGTGGCTCGGCTGGGGCGCATCGTGGCCGAGTTCGACGCTGCCGCGGCGACCGAAGAAAAGATCATGTACGCCGCGATTCATTGAGGGACCCGCGTATGTTCCTTCCCTCGAAGGTCAGACGCCGGTCTCGCCAAAAACCTCAATAATCTCAGTGTCTTGTAAATGGCTGGGGAACTAGGATTCCCAACGAGCCACGAATATGCTGCCAACAGCTTGATCTAGCGATCTTTTTCCGGCAAGCGACGGAATTTCTCCACCCATCTTGGACCATATTTGCGGACCCTGCAAATACCTAGTTCGGCCTCCGGATTGGAGGGACATTTGCTTGTTCGGCTGGCCGCGCTCGGGCTGCCGCCTGCTTGGCTTTGGTGGCGGTGCTGACCGCTGATGCATCGTCTGACGGGCTCAGCCGCGTTTAAGCGTCCCGTGACTATGCGGCGTTGGCCGTCTCCCTCCCGACGACCGTGCATGCCACCGGGCTCATTTCGGACTTGCCGAGCGGCATGATCATCTTGCGTGGCAGCAGGATCAAGCCGGGTGCCAAGTGCCGGCGACAGCGGAGTAGATCACTATGGACGAAAATTATCTCGGCCCAGACGCCATCAGCCAGAATGAGATCGGTGTCGACGTTGAACAGTGGCTCGGAAGTGCCGGATCGGTTAATCCTTTGGACGGCAAGGAGGGCCGACAAGACGGTGGGAGCGTCGGCCGACAAGATTGCTCCGACTAGGCCGACGATAACGAGGGTGGGGTTCCTACAGCGCTGGCTCAAGCCATTCTGCGTGGGCAAGAGTGTTGTGCGCGCGTGCCCGAGCGCAGCGTCAGCGAAAAGACGGCCAAAGATTACAACGGGGCGTTTTTGCGCATGTGGGAATCGGGCAGCCTCGATCCTTACTCTGCGGGCATCGCTTTCGATACTTACTATCACAAACGCGCCGCTCTGCATTACGTGGCGCCGATCGCCATCCGGAAGCTCGTCAAGCGCGCTTTTGCAGCCGTCGAACGCCAAGACGGTTTTGCACAGGCAGACCTGACCCACAAATTGCAACAGTTGGTGACAAGGGTCGAAATCGCATTCGACCTTGAACCCCCCGCTGAGCCCAACGTTCTGCCCTGGTTGGGATCAACTTCCCGCTTCCATCAGATGGCGGGGGAAGGCACTCCCGAACGCGGAGCGAATAGCAAGAAGCATGTGCTCAGCAAACTGAGCGAGGCTTGGGATAAAGACCTCTGGCATACGGCGGTTGACGTGAAATGGCGCTTCTTGCTCCAGTTGGCTGTTCAGTTGACGATCCCCGCGCGCACCGAGGATATGGTGCAAGGTGATCGTCCCGGAGGATATTCGCCGGGCGTCATTCTGCGGTTGCTTGAGCCTCGTCACCTCGAGATCGAGGTCAAGCCCTGCAAATCGCACGGTGGGCTCTATGGTACCGGGGGAACGATCATCATCGTTGACCCGACCCTCGCGGATGAGCCGGCGAAATATCTCGCGCAGAGCTGCCAAGAGGCGGGGGGCAATTTGGTCGTATTCGTCGAGTCGAATAATGCGTACCGGAAGGCCCTCAAGGTCCTTGGCGAGGAGGCTTTCCCTGACGGACTCGTGACGATCACGCCGTCGGTCTTGCGCAACCAGATGATTGCCGATCTGAAAAAAACGTTGGGAGGCAGCGAAGAGGTCGCCGCTGCCTCGGGACACTCGACTGATCGTACACAGTCCAAGTACGGCCGCTATCAGCACGGCCGGCAGCGCAAAGGCTATATCGCGATCACCAGCGTGCGAGTTCCCCGGGCGGGCAACGTCAAGCGCGCGAGACAGCTCTCGCGAGATAAAGCGTCGCATCGCCCCGAAGCAAGATTGATTGCGGTTTGTTCAACTTTCCGTCTATCAACCTCCGTATAGAGCGCTTGGGCCCCGTGGGAAAGTACGGGAACAGTTGCGACGCGTGTAGATTCTCAGGGGCAGCTTTTGGCGCAAAGCGGCCGGTCATACCGCATCTCGTTACTGATGAGGGACGAGTAGAGACCCGCCGCTGACGCCGTAAACTGCCTCTCCGATAAAGATCGCAGAGAGAAAGCGGTGAAGTGGGGTACACTTGGCCGCACGTGAAATCGTGGGACCGAGCTAAAACCCATGCGCTGCCTTCGCTGCGGGCGCTTATCGGAGGTTTGGCGAGCTCGTTACCGCAGTGCAATGCAGGTAATGGTGCAAGGGAGACTTCATTTTTGACCTATATCAATGCGGATCGCCGCGTTGAAGACGCGACTGTAACAATACCAAAAAACTCCCCACTCTCGAAGCGGGAAACAAGAACAAGCAACGGAGGGTCGCCATGGCTACGATGTGTGTCAAATGTGCTGAGGCGCTGATTGCTCCTGATTGGTCGGAATTCGTCAGTGAGCGTTTGGTCCTTAATCTTTGGACCTGCACGAAGTGCGGTGATCGGTTCGAAACCAAGGCGCATATGCCCGCTGATGGCGAGCCGAAAATGAGCCAAAAAGATTGGGAGGAGATGTTTCCTCCGCTGTTAGTGGCATGAAACGTTATTGATTGGGAAATTGGTACCGCTGTAAATTAATGGAGGAATCACTTCGGAGCTAAGAGAATGCGTCAGCAAATCTGACCAAGCATAGGCGGCGTCACATGAGTAACTTGTCCAAGGAGTTTGAACTGTTGTTAGGCCACGCAGCGTTTAGACTCTGGCCAGACCTGCTGCGTGATATGTAGTAGAGACTCTTTGAGGCAGCTGTTTCGGCCGCTTCAACCCAGCAGGATACAGCCGCCTCATCCGACACTGGCGGCCACGAGGTGTGCTGCGCATCCCGAAACTAGCACGATCCCTGCGGAATACAGTTGCGAGAAACCATGACCGGATGTGGTTCCCGCACTATTGGACGGGGGCCGATTGGCGGTAATCTCCCTCGCCACAAAAAAGCATGACATCTCCGTAGTTACCGAACTGTGAGAAATCAAATGTGGATAATGATGAACAACAGCTACCTGTCCATCGTAAGCAAGGATTGTGGCCCGGCTGAATTGCTGGTCAGGGCTCGGCGTGCCGGAGATATCGAGAAGGTGTTTCCAGATGCCAAGGTAACCCGGAACACCAACAGTGATTATCTGTATCGGGCAGTTCTGCCACGCGTTGTGGTGAAACAGGCCTTAGCCGCAATGATCGACCATATCGATTACTCGAACTTCAAGGATAGTGTTGAAGATGGGTCGTTGCATGCTGCCTATGTCGGTGTCTGGTGTGCAATGGCAGGACTACAACATCCGCCGCCAGACATAGAGCGGGCGACCCACGCGAGGTCAGCTCTGACCTCGAAAAACACACTGTAGCGCCTGTCGCGGAACATAAATCCCAGAATTTTCTTCCCCAAAAATCTGCATGTCGTTTGTGCGGTGATCGCCAAAAACTCAGGTGCCCGTTACCGATCGCATTCTGGCTTAGCATTGCCCTTGCTTTAGGGAGGCAGTGATTAGATAGGAGAGGAAGCGACCTAGGAGGTGACATGAGAAAGCCTCTGACGATGCCTGAGGAGGCCCAGCCCCGAAATATCACCCGCGCCGATCTCGTCCTGACCGAGGGGTTTGGCCTCGAAGTAGACGGCCGGATGAAGACGATATTTCCAACGTATCAAGCCGCTGAGAAAACGGCTCGGGCCCTGAAAGGCGAATTTCCGATGCTCCAAATCAAGGTCTATGACGCTGCGGAGAAGACCAGGACGCTGGTGGAATTGCCACCGGGTAAAGCAATCCCCACCGAAGAAGGAAGCTAGGACTGAAGAAATAGGAGACCGCGATGGTTATCCTGGGCGAGGTCTTAGTGGTTGGAGGGAGCGCGCTGGTCGTGTGCAGCGCAATTCTTTGGGCCTGGTCCGCCATCAAACAGAAACGCTTGCGGGGACCGGATGAGGCTTTGGGCCAACCGCCGGAAGTCCCGTGATGATGATGATGAGTCTCAACGGCCGCCCCGCAAAGCGGCCGTTCATGCGCCGGGTTGCAACCACGAAACTTGCTGTCGATCGCCGGTTTGAACATGGCTAGGTCGCGAGCGCGGCCTTCCAGGGCAACCGTTTATGAGGCGTCGGGGTAGCATTCACTTGATCCATTATGGTCATACTCCTCGGTACAGAGGAGGGGAGCATGTGCCACCGGTGAAGCATCGATGACCTGACCAATCTGCTCCCTATACGTAAGTCGGGTATCTTGAGCCAGCCGAGAAGCACGCGCATAAAAGCATTTTTGAAGGATTGAGGTTACGAACGGCGTTTAATGCGTCACCTCCTAGCTCCTGCAGGAACACTGGACGTCGCCTCGACATGGCGTTCTTGCGAGCGAAACGGTTGAATCAAAAAAGGCAGGTGTATACCAACTGCGAAAGATCGCGTTTCCCCCTGATGTTGTAGCTGAATGGCGTATTGTTCAATGGACGGGGAAATGCTGCTGGCCCCGCCTGGGTGTAAGGAATGATCGCCGCAGTCGCGATCTTGGGCAGCCTCGCCGGTGAAGGAGAGTCCCATGTACGCCGCCATTCGTCAGGGCAAAGCAAAGACTGGCATGGCCGAAGAGCTGGCACGCAGGATCAAGGAGGGTGCCATTCCGATCATCAGTGATGTCGAAGGCTTCATGGCCTATTATGTGGTCTATGCGCCAGATGACACGGTGACGGCGATCAGCATCTTCAACAACTATGCGGGGGGCGGAGGAGTCGAACAGACGCGGGCTCGCGTGGACCGAGCAGAATCTCGCGCCTCTGCTCATCGGGCCAGCCACAGCCGTGGCCGGGCCGGTGATCGTGCACACATTGGCATAGAAATACGCGCCAGCGTTCCGGCATGCGCGTGTACAGCCGTTGGCTTTATGAGGAGAAGAGCCGCACTCGCGATGGCTTCCCTTGTGCGCATCGGGCTGACTTTGCGGAAGCCGTCCCTGGCGAGGAGGCCATCGGCTGGCCTTGACCGTAAAGTTCGAAACAGCTTCACCCGCCGTCCCAGCGACCGGGCTCCCGCTTTGATACGCAATCCCTCCACGAATCAAGCGGCAAGCGTCCGTGATTTCAGCTATTATCAAGCCATGACGATCGGGATTACCGGACCCGGGCGGAAGGCACCAAGGCAAAACGCCGTGGTCGGGCTCATCATTGCGGCCCTCGCCAGCGGGATTTGCCTGATACTGCTTGGGCTCGCGAGCGACTTCCTGGTTGATTGGCTGTGGTTTTCCTCGATCGGTTATCTACCGATTTTTCTGACCAGCATCGGCGCCAAGGCCCTGGTGTTTTTCGCTGTCTTGACCGCAACGGCTGTCATACTTTGGCTGAACGGAATACTTGCTGTGCGTTTTTGCCGGCAGCAGCCGATCCAAGCGGTCGCTGCCTCCGCGTGGAACCTGATGGGCAGCACGTCGCCGCCTGATTTGTTCGCACTCATGCGCGATCGACTGCCGTGGTCCCGAGCTGTCGCAGCCGGTGCAGGTTTGCTCGCTCTGCTGGTCGCCGCCGCGGAAGCCGGCAACTGGGGCATCTTCCTGCAGTTTCTCTATCATGTGCCCTATGGCGCAGACGACCCGCTCTACAACAAGGACATCGGCTTCTATCTCTTCTCTCTGCCAGCCTATATCCTTATCAAGAACTGGATGCTGCTCACCCTCGTTCTGAGCGCGCTTTTTGCCGGAACGATTTACTGGGTGTACGGCGAGATCGAATACGACGTTCACCACCGATCAATGTCGCCGACCGTAATTGCCCACGGCTCAGCGCTGATCGGTCTTCTTTTCGCGGTGAAGGCTTGGTCGTATGGCCTTGACCGCTATCTGCTGCTCTACGGCGACAACGGCGTAGTCGTCGGCGCAAGCTACACCGATATACACGTCGGGCTACCCGGCCTGTGGCTGTTGATCGGGCTTTCGACTATCGCGGCGTTCGTCGCGTGGGCAAACCTCCGGGTGCGCACTTATCGGCTCCTTGTCGCCGCGTTCATACTCGTCGGCTTCGGCTCTTTCTTGCTGTCCGGCGCAGTCCCTGCGTTGGTCCGGTACTTCTTCGTCAAACCAACCGAGTTGCAGCTGGAGAAGCCCTACATCGAGCGCAACATCGCGCTCACCCGGCAGGCATACAATCTCGATCAGATCGCAGCCAAGCCGTTTGATGTCGAACAGAAGCTTACGTTCAAGACGCTTGAGGCCAACAAGGCGACAATCGAAAATATCAGGCTGTGGGATTGGCTACCCTTGTCGGATACCTATGCCCAGCTGCAAGAGATCCGCACCTACTACAAATTCCACGATCTCGACATCGATCGCTACTGGCTGAGCGGCGCTTACCAAAGCGTGATGCTCTCGGCTCGCGAACTGCGGTCCTCCTTGCTGCCGCCGAACGCCCAGACATGGGTTAATCGCCATGTGCTGTTTACTCACGGCAACGGCGCAGTGATGAGCCCGGTCACCCGCAAGGGCCCGGAAGGACTGCCGTTCTTCTATTTGCGGGATATTCCTCCCGTTGCTGACGGAGGGCCCAAGATCGACGAACCTCGCATCTACTTTGGCGAGGAGAGCGACGACTACGTCATCGTCAAGGGGAGCACACCGGAGTTCGATTATCCGAAGGGGAAAGACAACGTTTATGCGACCTATGACGGCGCCGGCGGCGTTCCGATCGGAACGATGGTGGGGAGATCGCTGTTTGCCTACTACTTCAACGACCCGAACCTGCTCCTTACAAGCTACATCACGACCGATAGCCGGATCATGATCCGGCGCAATATCCAGGAGCGGGTGCGCACGATCGCTCCGTTCCTCAGGCTCGATCGGGATCCCTATCTGGTTATCAGCAATGGGCGGCTGTTCTGGATGCAGGACGCCTATACGACGAGTTCCTTTTTCCCCTCCGCACAGCCCGTGCGAGATCTCGATCTCAACTACATTCGCAATTCAGTGAAGGTTGTCGTCGATGCCTATAACGGGACCGTCGACTTCTATCTGATCGACCCCGGCGACCCGATTGCGGCGACCTATCAGCGTATCTTTCCGGGCTTGTTCAGACCGTTCACGGACATGCCTCCGGACTTGCAGAAGCACATTCGTTATCCGGAAGATATGTTCTTGATTCAGGCGCAGCTATATCAAACCTACCACATGGAGGCGGCCGACGTTTTCTATAACCGCGAGGATCTCTGGCAGTTCCCGCGACAGCCGGGCGGCGACGGCACCGCAATGATGACCCCATATTACATCATCATGCGGCTTCCCGGCGAACCGCGGGCCGAGTTCTTCCTCATGCTTCCAATGGTGCCGAGCCGCCGAGACAACATGATTGCATGGCTCGCTGCGCGCTGCGACGCGCCTGACTACGGCAAATTGATCGTCTACGAGTTCCCGAAGGAGAAGCTCGTCTACGGGCCGTTCCAGATCGAGGCGCGGATCAATCAGAATACGGAGATATCGCAGCAACTCACGCTGTGGAATCAGATGGGCTCCCGGGTGATACGCGGGAACCTGCTTGTGATCCCGATCGGGAACTCGATCCTTTACGTATCGCCGCTCTATTTGCGAGCGGTGCAGGGGCACCTGCCGGAGCTGAAACGCGTGATCGCAGCTTATGGCGAACTTGTGGTGATGAAGGAGACACTCGCAGAGGCCTTGTCAGCGCTGTTCGCTGAACCCGGTGCTGTGCCGGCGGTCCCAAGCCAGACGGAGGAGATGCCTTCTACGGGCCCGGCGCCAAATCAGGCACGGGAGGCGCTTAATCGCTACAATCAAGCGGTGGAGCGATTGAAGGCCGGAGACTGGAAGGGCTTCGGGACGCAGTTCGATGCAATGCGCGAGCTCTTGGAGGAAATGAACCGCCACTCCAGCGACCATTAGTGTCCCAAATCTGCGTTCTCGAACCACCTAGCTAGGAGGAGTGAACAACGATCTAGGAAATATAGAAAATATAAGCGTTCGCAGTCTTATTCCGACTGGTGTGCCAAATTAGTGAGATTTTTACACGCGTTGAAACGAGCCTCAATCCCGCTCATAGTAGGGTATGCCACTATTGATACTCGGGATCTTATTCACTGCCGTCTGCTGGTATTTCGCTTGGTCTCACATTGGCCTTTTGAGCGAATATTCGTTTGAGCGAATATTCGTTCTTCCCGCCCTGGGTTGGCTATATCTTGCTCGTCAATGGATTGAGCGAAGTCATGACTGGGACCTCCCTGCTGCGCCGTATGCGCTGGTCTTTCCTATGGCTGTTCATAGTCTCAATTCCCATGTGGTGGTTCTTTGAATATATGAACTCGATTGTCCAGAACTGGCATTACCTGTTTGCTCATCCGATCAGCATTCTTCATTACGAAATTCAAGCATCGATTGACTTCTCGACTGTAGTACCAGCAGTCCTGTCGACATCGACCTTGATCTTTCAGCTTTTAAGGAGACGCTCACTCAACGCGCGAGTAGCCATACCGGGTGCAGCATTGCCTGTTGCTTTCGTGTCCACGTTCGTCTTGTTCTGGCTGCTCAATCTATTTCCTTCTGAAACGTTCCCGCTGGTCTGGATTATCCCAATCCTGTTTCTTGAGCCGCTTGCCTATACCTGGGGAGTACGCGCGTCACTCGTTCACCAAATTGAGCGGGGAAATCTACCGCTCCCGCTGTCTCTCGGTATCGGTGCGTTCATAACCGGATTTTGGTGGGAGTGCTGGAATTTCTACTCGCTTCCGAAATGGATCTACACGATCCCGTATGTCGGCTTTTGGAAAGTGTTCGAGATGCCGATCCTGGGATATCTGGGCTATCCGTTCTTTGGATTAATCGTATTTAGCTACGCAGCGCTCGTCTTGAACTTCATCGGCAGGCGGGATGTGGCCAAGCTGTTTGCTGTCGATTAGGGGACATAGCGGGCGTTCTTGCCCAACTGCGCTAAAGCCGGTCGGAGTGCGTTGATGATTCCTGCTATATTGGGACGAGGTGAGGACAGAACGGCTAAAGCGTGATCGTTCCGCCAGTACCTATACCGGTCCGCAGCAAAGTTGTTGTTGAAGTACGTGGAGTATTCGAAACCTCAGCTCCTGCCCAACGCGGCAGCTCGACCTCATCCTCGAGATTCGCAATTTCGACTTCGGGGACGAGCAACCCGTCGTTATCCCGCGAAAAACCTTGATCTCCCAGGTTCAGCCGGCAAAAATCTCGCGATGCAGCGTCGTCTCGAAGATCCAACCCGCCCTCCGCGTCGCTCTATCGCGAGCGTGTCATTTTATACCGACTGAGCAGTTTGGCCAGAGCGCTTCACGGCACATTTCGGCAGCGAAACCCGATGGCCAACCCATAGTGGACCGCAGAATTGTCCGGTACACCGGAAGGCTCGGGTCCAAATGCTCACGTTTTCGTCTTGTGGAGATATCAATTTCGTTGCGCGGTCCAGTAGCCCAAGCAGCGCGCATTTCCGGCGTAGCCTCTCCATGTCCCACGACCAGAGGCACTGGAGAGTCTACCTGAGCCGGAGGAGTATTTATCCTGAACGGTCACCGAAGCGCGAACCGCGCCGGATTTTGCGACGTGTCGTCTGAATTTCACGAGATTAGGATGCGTCACAACTCCGTTAGAAATATTGACGGTGAAGTTGTAGGCAGGATCGCATGCGCCTCGTTGCGTCACGAAGACGAGGTCCCAAGAACCATCGTAGGTCGATCGCGCGTTCGCGGTATGCGTTAGCGCAACAAAATAGAATATTGCCGTCGCGCAAAGCGAAAACATTTTCATAACAATTCTCCGAAAGGCTTTGTCAGAGTAGCACGCTTCTTTAACGCAACGCATCGATCAGATGGTGGTCACGCTGAACCTTTTCAAAGGGCCTGCACGACGACGTGATCACGGGAAGTTTAGAGCAAAGGTACTTGTCCAACTGTTCTTTAGTCACCTTGGATTGCTGATAACAATCGTCGCCGAATGATGCGCCGCGATATATTCAACTCCGAAACTGGCGCGTAAGAGAACACTAAAGCGGACCTTGGTGCGCCGCATCGAATGCGTGCCATAAGAGACCGAGTCCAAGCCAATGCTGTCAACCCAGCGATGCACAAGTCGGGCGTGTTGTCGTGTGGATAGGTGAGGGCGGGCATGAAGTCGACTTGGGAATAAATATCGACAACCAGTTGTCCTGATCGTTCTTAGCCAGGTTTCAAGAGAGACCCTTGTCTGCTCCATGATCTCGAATTGGACAGGTTGGCCTATTTCGGGAGTCCGTAAGCCAGCGCCTGCCATTTCATAAACCAGATCCGCGAGCATTATTGCCGCGGCCTCATTTCGCGACAAACGCGCCTGGCGCAGCACCTGCAGCGCGTGATTGACCTTGGGAAAATCCGGGTCGTCGCTCATGGGCCGGTTGCGCTCACAAGGCCCAGCGACCGATAAAGTTCCGGAGAATCCGCGAAGCTGATCAGCATCGCCCACGCTCCCCGCGCGGTTATCAAAAGTCCGTGCTCCGACGTGGGGCAGAGGATCTCAAGCATTATTTAGAGGGTAGTTTCGTAGAGAGATGTGCGATGTCAAACGTGAAAGACCTTATCGAGCGTGCTCGCATGTTTGATGAACGTGCTGATCGAACGCGCGACCCCATTTTCCGCCAGCGCTACCGAGAAATGGCAGCATACTACCGATCGCTATCGGTTGAACATCAGGAAGCGGGGGACACTGCCGGACGCGAATTGGAGCACGGGAACTCGCACTAGAGACGATCGCGCGCCAGCCTGCGGCACCTCATTCTAGCACCTCATATTCGAAGGCCACGCCTTCGGGGTCATGCTCCTGTAACCACGTTTCCGCAGCGTCCTGGCTCGCGAACACCTTGAGATGGTCCTTATCGCCAACCTGCTTGCTGGTGTCGACATAGATCATAACGGTCATTGGTCCCTCTTTAGCTTTCTCCGACCCCAATGTGGATCCTTGTGGGAGGGAGTGAACTCGCGCTCTACGTGCCGGGTCAATGCCCTCAGCATCCCGACGCGCGCATGTAGCAACGGCCCGCGATCTTGGGCCGCCAGATGAGAGCTTCAATCGCGGCCTGCCAGTGGTCGCCTTTGGCTTCATTGCGCGGCAGGGCTGCGATGTAATTGCCGGCGTCGAGCAAGGTGACGAGCTTGCGGCCCCCTGGTAGCGCGATCGGATCCTCGAACGCGGGCGACCAGGGCATTAGGCGAGCAGCTCGGCGCCGGCCTGCGTGGGCTGGATCGAACAGCAGCGACAAGGCCAAACGATGATGTCTACTTTCGTTTGACCGAAAAGGGGTTGGGAGCCAGGAGACGCGCCTTGATCCAGCCCGCCCCTTGCAAGTACTGCATGAACTGGCGCTGATGGTGATTGGCAAACGTCATTTCTTCGCCTTCAGCCCCCGAGCTCGACCAGTGGGCGGATGGCTTCGGAGCGCGTCATGAGCTTCAGCGCTGCAATTGCGAGAGCAATTACATCGAGCAACGGTAAAAGGTAAGCTCCATTCCTGCCATAGTCGGATCGGTGAAAATGCGGGATACGCTGTTAGCATCGAGGATTTTCAGACGCAGATTAACGCTCGTCGCCATGATTTCCGAGGCACATGCGGCCTGAAAATCAATAGTGTCACCCGTCTCTTTCCTCGACATGATGGTGCATCGAGCAGTTTTGCTTCTAACGTCATTTCCATCCGCCACAAAGCCGCCGCCGAACTCTTCGGAAAATTGAGCAAAGCTGATTTTATCGCCTTTTTTTACGAAGACTTGTTTGCACTGGTCGGTGCCCGTCGCCCAGGCTCCGTTCAAATCGAAAGCGTATGCCTGTGAAGTTAGTAGGAGGCCGCTGCAAAACAGGAGAGCGTATAGTCCGGTTGATCGGCTCACGTTAAACATTGTTCGACTCCCCCAATTGAATGCAAAAGTCTCTGGTGGGTCCATTGCCCGCATCCGCGATAGGCGGGCCGTCGGGCTTGCCGGCCCTATCACCCGCCCGAAAGAACTGCCGCGCCCATAGCGTGGGCTGCCACCGGCTCACTTTGCCGGGAGTGCCACGGCACCGCAAGTAGCTCCCCAGCCTCTTGCGGAGATAAAACAGCCTTCGGTGAAGGCCGTGGCGCAGGCTTCGCGGCGTGTTTCTGAGCTCCCGGTGCCAGTGCCGAACCGCTGGCGCTACCGGCCCTCAGAAAGTCGTTAATCCGCGAGCAAACCACCATGAACAACGAAATCAGCCAAGAGGCCCAGGCCTCAATAGCTAAGCTTAATCAGCGCAAGGCGCGTGAGCGTCTCGAGCGAGACGGCGCACATTCCAGCGATGCATTGCGGCGGCGCGTCCGGGCAATAGCCGAAGGACGAAACCTGCCGCCGCCCGATTTTGCCAAGCTGATGCACAAGCTACACTCGGGACGTCATGCTGTTCTGCGAAAGCACAAGATAAGCGTCGTTTGGCTACTTTGCGGCGACCTTCGCGGCCTGCAGAGGATGACCCAGGAGGCGAAGGCCACACCCCATGAAATAAACGAAGCGCAGCGCAAGGAAGTTATGCAGCTGTTTTCCGCGCTTTCCCCGCGAATGCAAACCGTCGCGCTCGGCTGCATGCAGGAACTGTTGTCGAGGGGGAACTTATGAAGCGCCGACGCTGAACGGCCAGAAAGCGTAGTCGGCAGCGGCTCGCCGCGCACTCAAGACGGCGAAGGCGGTAACGGGAAACGGGACGCAAGAGGACCGACCGCCAGCACCACGACGAGGCCGCCGGCTTCACACCCGGGCGGTCTTTTTCATTCGCAGATGGTGTACAGCCTGGGTCTCCACGGAGAATTCAACAATGACTTCGAAGCTCACAACCAGCCAAAAGGCCGAAGTCTGGGTTAACCTGGATCAGATAGTGCATGACCACTATCAACGTCCAGGATGACTACCCTTCGACGGAAATAATCATGGCGAATGGCGCGGCGATAAACGTTTACGAGAAGCCGGCGGATATAGCGAACTTGACCAAAGCCCGTTGATCGTTGATCAGCACGGCCCAGGCCACGCCACGGCGGCTCTCCCTGGCGCTGGCGCCGATCGGCCGGCCCTACAGCTCAGAACCAGGACCCGCACCGGTGACTCGCTCAGGTCCAGCAATTGGCCATCTCCAGGGTAGTGGGTCAGTTTGATTGTGGCAGAGTTCCGGGCTGGAAAAGGTGCGGTTTGGGGCGCATATTCCGAGGATGGCGACAATTGTCCGATGCAACAATTGCGGCGCCGAGTACAGACGCACTGCAGAGAAGTTCTTGGTGCCGCATACCGGTCACGCATCCTGTGAAGTCTGCGGGGCTACGCTAGAAGTCTTGGTTGGAAAATACCCACTTTGGCATATTCGAGCTAGTCAAACGCCCAGACGGAAAGCCTGACGACAAGCCATCCCAAACGCCATAGGGATTCCAACCAGCTCGCAAAATCGATTTACTGGCGGCCCCACATTGGTCGTTCCCGAGTGCACAGGACCGTCGCTGCCGAACGATGGAAGGCTCACAGCTTTGGCGGCGTCAGCGATGCTTCTGTCCGTCGTCTCCTTGGACCACTGGGCGCGCGCGCTGAGGAGCCGGGGCGTCCGAAAACAACCGGTTATCCGGCCGTGGAAGATGTGCCGCCAAGGCCCGAGAAACAAGCGATGACGGCCGATGAATTATCGAAGCTAAAGAGAGCACTGAGCCCCGCGCGCGACCGCCAAGTGCCGAAGGGCAAATCTAGTGCAGGAAAGCCCTGACTGGCCGCGGGGCTTCGGTCCTGCGCTTACACCGCCGATGAGGGTCTCAAGCCCGCCGCTTTAACCCGGCGGGTTTTTCTTTTGGCTTTGGCGGGTTCGGAAAGCTGTTGTTGTTGAAGCTGGCTTTGGGGCGCCGCTGGCGGTGCCGGCCGCGCAAATCTGGCGGCCCACCGCTGTTCGAACTTTCTTTGAAGGTCCAGAGGAATATCGCACATACCCACCTCCGGGTTTGCGGACCTGCCCAGTGTGACGATCTCAACGCTCACCGCGTCCAAGTGGTTCCCGCGGGGGAATCACAATCGGGCACCTAGATCGGCCGGGACATGACAGCCCGCCCCGGACTCACCAGAGGGCTTCCTAGAGTCGTGGCGAGGGTATCCACGGCTTGGCGGGCTTGCCCCGTCGGGAATAAGAAGGGCAAGCCCGACCGAGCGGCCTCAGGAGGTTCCGAGCGAATGCATCATCTGCGCGGCCATTTGCTGGACCGCATCGGTGTAATGGCCCTGGGCAAATTGCTTGTCGGCAAAATATAGCACAACGAGAACGATTACCGCGGCTCCCAATACCTTCATCATTGCCCTCCGAATCAGCTTCATCCGACTGCGACAAGTAAGCGCCAGCAATTGTTCGAATTGAGACTGTGGGCCGTTCAGCCGCGGACCAACCACGCACCAGCGGCCTTCCTAGAGTCATGCAGAGGCTATCTCATACGTGACGTTTAGTGCGTTGCGCGGTCGCGGTCGCAGTGCCGGTGGTGCTGGCCATGATGGACAAACCGCCTGCCAAACGCGGCCTCGACGCCGCCGCAGAGCTCCCCGCCTGTGCGTCGATCGCGCGCAGGCGCGTTTGGGAACGAACCGGCTGGAAAAGAATCGATCCCTAGCTTCCGGGACGCGCCCCCTAAGACCTCCCGGAAGAAAACCTGCCCACAGGTCGGCGGCCCCAGCATACCCCGCTGGGGCCGTTCCTTGGCTCATTCGCGATGTTGCTCACGCAAGGCGGCTCAAGCGATAACGGGAAAAGGGGGCGCGGGCTCAGTCCGGCGCTCGTTAGTAAAAGCCGTCGCTGGGACAATATCGGCGGCTTTTTCCGTTAGAGGCCGGATGAACTATCAAGCTTTCGCGAATGACAGCCTGACCATGATGTACGAAGGCATCCGCGGCGCCTTGGCAGCTGATGACGAGTTTACCAGGTTTGGTGGGGAGCCCAGGTTCCGTGTTCGGGAGACGCCGGAATGGAACACGCACGCGGCCGATCTGGAAAGCGAGATGCTCAAACGCGGGATGCTTTTCGAAGTGAGCGACTGGGACGAGGGCCAGGGGAAACTGCCGCTAGAGGACTGAGTGGAGACAATTAGTTCCCAAACACCAAACGGCCCCAGTTTGCGACACTGGAGCCGTCTTGGAGGTTGGACCCGCAGAGGGGGCAAGCGGGCAACGCAATTAAACCGCCAAAACCTTGGGGTTGCGCAAGTGTCTTATTCCTCTGCGGCAAACGCCCCGATCAGGCGCCGGCGACCTTGGCTCCGGAAAGAGAGACCCTGAGGAACTGGCGGTAAATCGCGTTGAGGAAGGCCACCATGATCGCACCACGTTGTTTGATCGGAGCCGAAGCCTGGGCCGCCTCTGTTTCCGGAATGCTTCGCGATCGGCCCAAAATGGTTTCACGGAAGACGAGGCGAGTCCGCCCGTGCGCTGGCGCTGAACGGCCGGCACATAAAGCCCACAAATCCCGGACTCACCAGCGGGCTTCCTAGAGTCGTGCAAGCGTGCTCAGACCTCGGACGTCTGCGCGGTTCATTGACCGGCGCCGCGTCGCAAGCGATCGACGGCGACGAGGACTGAGGGCCGTTCAAGCACCTCCACCAACCTGTCGAGAAGTCTTTCGTTGTCGTGATGTCTTGGCTCGAGATATTCTTCAAGAATGTGCTGGGCCTCACTAATCGCTTGAACCGCCAGTTCTTGATCGCTCATTTGCTTGGATCTCCACGCAATTGAACCGCTCATTCAATTCGGACCTGTTAAGTTTGTTCCAAAATCGGAACCGGCTGTCGGTCACAGCGCATGAGCAGGCCTATCTCTCCGTCCGTGTTCTCGTGGTGGAACACCCATTTCCAATGGCGGATCTTTAATCGTCAGCGGGATTGCGAGATGGTTGCCGGATTAGACATCAGAACTAAACCTCGGCGCTGCCAGCCCTGCGCCGGGGTCGTTTTCGTTTGAACCTTTTCTTGGCCTGCGCCGACATAATTTCGCTGGGGGAATTTTTATGGCCCAGTTTCGATATGCAGCGCTGCCAGCGAACATATTCCGCCTGGTGGCGCTGTGCTTTTCTGGAATGTTCCAACAGCCCGATCGCCGCTCGTTCGGCATAGATACCGCGGCTGGCGCGGTACGGAGTCCAACCAGGAGCCGACGCCAGCCGGGCCCTCACTTCCCGGCCTCGATCAGCCGCACGCACCGGCGGCCTTCCTGGAGTTGGGGAGGGCTATCTGGTTTAGCCGCCCGCAATTCATCGTCGAACGGATCTTGGCCGCCAAGCAACAGCCCGCGCGCTACCTCGTCCACGATCCCGATGATCTCCCGAACAATGTCACCACGGTCGCTGCCGGCCGCATCTACGCAGAAGCTCGCGACGTCGCCCGAGCGCTGGCCAAGACCGAGGCGTTCAAGCAATCATCCCGCGACAGGAAACGTGTCGAGATGCTGTTTGCGCATTTGAAAGTCGCGTTTCGGGGCCGTCAGGACCGTTGTTGACCCGATTGCGACATCGAGCCAGGTAGATTGCGGTTTACCATTCGATCTTCCGTTTACCATTCGAACTTCCGTCGATCATGGCGATACTTGCAGACCTACCTCGACAGGTATGTCGAAGGTGTAATCGAAAGTGAGGGTTACGCCGCCGGCCGTCGTTTGCTGTTATTGCATCTGACGCCGAGTGGACCCCGGCGGCTCTTGCGGTCATCAAGAATGTGCCGTCGGATTGGCAGCGTGACGACGCTGTCGAAACCTCGGGAAGGCCGCCGAAGACGCTGCGGGAACTCAACAAAAGTAGTCGAGTTCCATTCGCGTTGTGCACTGTTCGGTCATTTTTCTGCCCCGCTGAGAAAGGAATCATCGGCAAGACGAGCGCATGTTCCTTAGGATTTCGCGCGGAAAACTCGAGGTGGATGAAGGAAAACGACAGCGAGAGCATTGCCATGGAGACGCTTTACGATCTGCTCGGCGCGCTTCCGAACGATGATGCCGATGACTTGAGGACTGCATTCCGTCGCGCGGTCAAGCGGGCCCATCCCGATGTTAATCCGGACGACCCGGATGCAGGACTTAAATTCCGCCGGATCGTGCGTGCCAACGAGATCCTCGGTGATGCCGAGCAGCGAGGGGCTTATGATCATCTGTTGGAAGTCGCGCGACTTGAGCAGGAGCAGGTGGCAAAGCACGCTCTCGCCATCGAGGTCCACAAGGTCGCTTCCGCCGTGATGGCGCTTGCCGGGATATCGGTCGTCGCGGTCGGCGGCTATGCGTTGTTCGTACAACTGTCGGCGAACGCCCTTACGCCTTCAACCGCCACCACCACGGAAGCAGTACGTGAACCGGCAGCTATCGTCACTACTGGACCTGCCGAAGAAGAGGCGGCAAGCGTTTCAGCCGCGCCGCAGGATACATCCGGGCGCGCCGACATCACCACCTCGGCGATTGTGCCGGCAGCCAAGACCGCGCCGGGTCACGAGGGACCACCACCCGGCCACACCCCGAAGCACGCTCCGAAATTCGCTTCCGCCTACACTGATCGCAGCATCTTTCTTTATCACTTGCGCAAATTCACGCACGCCTTTGCTGAACTTGCTGAGGCAAAGCACCCTTATGGAGCGAGCCGCCCTATCAGGTCGCGGTCGCCGCCGCCACAAAGCCGCATACGCCAACGGGCCGATTAGCGGCAGGCATACGCCCCGTTCACCAGCACGCGGTGGTGACAGGCTGTGGCTACACCTACTGTGGCCGCACCTTCCGCCGCTCCTTCCACGACCGCTCGACGGGTCGTTCGGCGCGCATCGCCGGCCACGCTCACAGGCGTCCCGGGCCGGCCGACCCGGGCCTGCGCGCTACTTGCGGACAATGAGAGACCTTGGCTTTGCGAACAGTCGACGGAACCGAAAACTCCGCAGACGACAACGGCGGCAATCAGGAATGTTTGTTTCAAGCCAACCTTGATTTGTTCCGAGGGTCAATTCTGCGGGTCAAATGCAATTCGCAATCCTCCGGTGTTCGATCTCCGCCGCTGGGAACGTGATGGGATAAGTCGCGCCACTTCCGTTCATGGTACTTTTCAGATATGAGCGGTCCAGCGGGCAATGTCCGCTATCGGGTAAGGAGCGGAAAACATCTGCTCACAGCGGGTATTTCCGGCTTTGACCCGGAAGAGACCTTGTGGTGTCACCGCTTGCGCTCTAATTCTCCCGCGATCTCGGTCGCCAGTACGTCGAATTTCGGCGCCCAGGAGCTGTGGAACCGCTCAGTTCCAACTCACGTACGGCATGCTGGTCGGCCTTGCTGCAAGCGCCTTCTTCGCGCCAATGATCGCCGCGGCCACGGTGGTTCGAGAACAACCGCTGTCTTGCCGTCTCCCTTGGCGCCGCCACAGCTTTTTGCTGCCAGGAGGCCCATCAGTGTCGGGGATCGGCGGACGGGCCACAAAGAAAATATTTACCGGTGTCGGACCGCTGCCGACTGGTTCGTCGTCAGGTCAGAGCGGACGTCCAATAGTCACATCTTTGGAGAGAGCCATGCGGTACTTGTGTCTTGTCTACGGCACTGAAGACAGCTTGCCCGTGATGCAGAACCCCAAACTCATGTCCGGAGCCGAGGTGGACGCCCTCACGAAAGACTCCTTGGCCTACAACGACGTGCTCCGAACGAGCGGTCACTTCATCCTTGCTCATGCCCTCCAATCCGTTCGGACGGCGACCACCGTGAGGGTGCGGGGTGGACAGGTCCTCGTGACCGACGGTCCCTTTGCCGAGACCAAGGAGCAGCTGCTCGGTTTCGTTCTGATCGAAGCCAAGGACCACGATGACGCGGTCGCGGTGGCCTCCAAAATCCCGCTGGCGCGCCTCGGCAGCATCGAGGTGCGCTCAATCATGGACCTGGCGAGAATAGGCCAGTCATAGCTTGGCCTCGCTGTCGGATCGCCACGGCGTGCTCGACTTCGTCGAGCGAAAGCGGCATCTATCGACAAGTCAGCGCCTTACGAAATCCCGCCGCCAAAGCATCTTCCTCAGAGCAAAACCACCGATTTGCCCGCTTCACGCGTCGATAGCTGCCGCAATCTGGTAGGTGATAAATGCCTTCGAAGCCCACGGCCCGCAGTGCCAGCTTGGCCTTGATAGGGCATCCCGGCGGCATGGCAGTGTCGACGCGAAATAGCTTCTCGCGAGTTCGGTTCTGATGGCCGGCCTGACAACCGCCGCCGATAAGTCGCGCTCCGTTAAGATTCCATCGCCGTAGCTCGCGCGGTTCTGCGAAGCATCCTTTCCACAGTCCGCGTTGGTTCTCGCGTGCGTCGGCTTCCTGGGCCGCGAAGCGGCCCCTTGCGTAAGGCTCGAACTTAATCGCCCATCCTTCATGAACGAGCCACTCATTGAGGGTTGTGGCCTCACTTTCAATCGAACAAATACCGATCCGCCGGTGCTTGTAGTCCGGGTCAGGCCCCTTGTCCTCGCAGCGAACGCTGCGTTTTCCGATATACGCGCGCAGCCGATCGCGCGCCGTAACCCCGCACGGCCAGACGTCGCCGCGCTCGTCGAGGCACGTCTGATCGATTTCAGGTGCATCGATACCGTCCAGTCGATAGATCGTATGATCCAGTTGGAACGTATCGCCATCAATCACGACAATTTCGGCTGTCAAGCTTGGCCCGACCATCGCCAACAACAACAACGACGCAATGAGAGCGCGCATAAGATTCCCAGTCCTAATTGGATCCGCCGGCAAAATGCCGAAGTCAGCGGCGTTCCACCTTAATACTCTGTCGCAATGACAAATACCTGCAACCCTAAAATCGACCAATGGCTAACCGGCTTGAAGCGCTGATGTATTCGACCCATACCCGGCCCGGGCATACTAAGGAGCTTCCGAAACAGCCGAGCCTTGGGCAGGGGAAGTTGGGGCCGCCTCTCGCTCGCTTGTGACGACCACGGAAACCCGACACGTCCACCGGACTCCCACAAGGAAAGTCGTCGTTCCGACCGGATCGGGCAACGGCAGGCTGGAGCCCGGCGCAGCGGGCCGATGATGTCCACGCGGAGCGGCGTAATCGGAGCAAGAAATCCTCATCGGGATCCGTGCACAAGGTGGGGCAGGGCGCGCCACCGCCGGTTCTCCCGTGATGTCGCGTGGTATAATTTTTGTTGTTGGCACGAAACGGTCATTGCGGTGCAGCTTCCACATGTCCTCTGTGGATGGCTCCCGCGTTGCAAGGGTTAAATTGACGCAGTGGCATTGGTCGGGTGCAGTCTTCTGTCCGGCCTGTTGATGCAGTCGGTTGAGACTGCTGGCCCTGATGGAGTCCGCGAACAAGGTCCCATTCTGTTGATCAGGCTATGACGCCTTGGACATGCAGTGGGTTGTCCTTGTCCCGGTCTGACCGGTCTGCCATCACATCGCATCGCGCTCGCAACCTCGTGAAGCTGATCTCCTGTTCAGCTAAACCGTGTATCGTTGTTTATGCGGCCAGTGCCGGCCGGTGACCGGCACGATAGGTCTCGCCACGTGCCATAATCGCCCAGACGACCCGCGCGGTCTTGTTCGCCATCGCGACGGTGGCTACCCTTGTGGGCTTTCGCGCCAGCAGATCCGCCAGGCGTGGGTCGATCTTACCGGGATTGTATTTTGCACGGCGTACAAGTGACGTCATGCCGACGATGAGCAGCTTTCGCAGGTATTTGTCGCCCATCTTGGTGATACGACCGAGCCGCTCTTTGCCGCCGCTCGACTTCTGAAGTGGCGTCAACCCCAACCAGGCAGCGAATTGCCGCCCCGAGCGGAACTGATGTGGATCGGTAACCGATGCCGCAAGAGCCGTCGCGCCGACCGGCCCGATGCCAGGGATGGTCATAAGACGCCGTGCAACATCGTTGCCACGTAGGCAGACGGCCAGATCGCGGTCTATTTCGCGGAGCCGAACGTGGGTGTCGAGCGCCTGCTGCGACAGTGTGCCGACGATCTTGGCAGCTTCCATCGGCACCTCAGGCGCTTTGCCATCGACGATCTGCCGCGCCATGAGCAACGCCCGTTCCAGCCCCTTGGGGATGTCGACGCCAAATTCGGCCAGTAGACCGCGGATCATGTTGATCAGCTGCGTACGCTGTTTGACCAGCAGATCGCGCGTCCGGTGCATCGATAGCGCCGCCTGCTGCTCGGGCGACTTGACGGGAACGAACCGCATCGTAGGCCGTGTTACCGCCTCGCAAACCGCTTCCGCATCGGCAGCATCGGTCTTCCCGCGCTTCACATACGGTTTGACGTAAGCCGGCGGCATCAGGCGAACCTCATGGCCAAGCTTGATCAGCTCGCGCGCCCAGTGATGCGACGTGCCGCACGCCTCGATGCCGACCAGGCAAGGAGGCAATTTGGCAAAAAATGGCAGCATCTGCGACCGCCGAAGCGATTTGCGGACCACAACCTGGCTGGTCGCATCAACACCGTGGACCTGAAAAACGCTCTTGGCCAAGTCGAGGCCGATCGTGGTAATCTGCATGGCGGATGGCTCCCCATTTTGCTCGTGAACGCCTGATGGCCTTCACACCTTGGCACCCAGATGCCGTGAGCGGGAGCCATCCACCTCATCTGTTGTCGGAGGGCGGTCTCAACCGACCGACGCAACACTTTATCTTAAAGGGAAAAGATGGAGTGTAGGATGGAACGGAGATTTCATAGAGGTTTTACCGCGGCAGAAAAGACCGAATTATGGGACCGTTGGAAGCGCGGGGAGTCACTGAAGGCGATCGGGCGAGCTTTTGGTAAGGAGTCATCGTCGATCTATTTTCTGGTCGCCCCGCATGGAGGGTTTCGTCCTGCGGAGCGGCGTCGCTCCAGGTTGGCATTGACGCTTGCGGAACGCGAGGTGATTTCCAGAGGCGTTACGGCACGTCAATCGGCCCGGTCTATCGCCAAACTGCTTGGCCGCTCGCCCTCGACGGTGAGTCGTGAAATGAGCCGCAATGGCGGCTGTAATCGCTACTGGGCGACAGTTGCGGACGAGAATGCCTGGGCACGATCGCGTCGTCCAAAATGTTGTAAATTGGCGATCAATTCGCGGCTTCGGCAGGCCGTGGCAGCGAAGCTCAGATTGGATTGGTCACCCGAGCAGATTGCCGGTTGGCTGAAGAGAACGCATCCTGAAGACGAGTATAATCAGGTGTCACACGAGACCATCTATCGCAGCCTGTTTGTCCAAGCGCGCGGCGTGCTCAAGAAAGAGCTGCTTCGCCATCTTCGATCGAAGCGCTCGATGCGTCGCTCCAGACCGGTTGATCCGAATGGCGATAGACGGGGACATATGAAGGATGCCGTCTCAATCCGTCAGCGACCGGCGGCGGTTGAAGATAGGGCGGTGCCTGGCCATTGGGAGGGCGATCTGCTGTCCGGGCCGAACAACACCTACATCGCGACCTTAGTCGAGCGTCAAACGCGTTACGTGATGTTGGCCAAGGTGGCAGGCAAGGACACCCAGACTGTAGTCAACGCGCTCATCAAGCAGGCGAAGAAGCTACCAAAAGAACTGTATAAGTCCCTGACCTGGGACCGGGGCAAGGAACTGACGGATCATCGGCGCTTTTCGATGGCAACCAACATCGATGTCTATTTTTGCGACCCGCAAAGCCCGTGGCAGCGCGGGTCGAACGAGAATACCAATGGCCTGCTGAGACAGTACTTTCCAAAGGGCACCGACTTGTCGGTGCATTCGCAAGCCCATCTGAACAAGGTGGCTCGTCAGCTAAACGAACGGCCGCGTGAGACCTTGCAATTCGAAACGCCAGCAGAGAGATTTAATGCCTGTGTTGCGTCGACGGGTTGAGCCGGCAGAGCCAAAGCGGAAAACATTTGCTCGGCGAGAGTATTTCGCCTTTTGACCCTGGCTGTGTGAAAACGCTGTGCTGCTGTTATGATTCTCTCGTGATTCTGCGGGGGAATTGATGAGGCGCTTCATTGAAGAGGCGGATCGTGGGCAATGGACGCTATTGCCCGAATGCCTCGATGATTTCATTGACGAGAGCAACCCCGTTCGGGTGATCGAAGTGTTTGTCGGTGCTCTCGATTTGGCTGAGATGAGCTTTGGGGGAGTGGAGCCGGCGGCGACCGGTCGGCCTTCGTACCACCCCTCGGTTCTCCTTAAGCTTTACATTTACGGCTATCTGAACCGGGTTCAGTCGAGCCGGCGGCTCGAACGAGAAGCCGGCCGCAATGTCGAGGTCATGTGGCTGCTGGGTCGGCTCGCACCTGATCACAAGACGATCGCGGACTTCCGCAAAGACAATGGCCTGGCGCTACGCAAGGTATGTGCGCGCTTCGTCGAACTCTGCCGTGAGATGGGCCTTCTCGCGACGGCGAGCGTCGCCATCGATGGCAGCAAGTTTAAAGCCGTGAACAACCGGGACAAGAACTTCACACGGGCGAAGGTGGAACGGCGGCGTGCCCAGCTGGAGGAGAGCGTCGCGCGCTATCTCAGCCAACTTGACACGGCCGACCGGCAGGAGCCGACGGAGGCGCTGGCCGCGAAGGTAACAAGGCTTACCGAGAAGCTGACGAAGCTGAAGGAGGAGATGGGCAAGCTTGCCGTCTACGAGAAGCAGATGCTCGCTTCGCCCGATCGGCAAATCTCGCTAACCGACCCCGACAGCCGCTCGATGGCGACAAGCGGCCGCGGTTCCGGCGTCGTCGGCTACAACGTTCAGGTCGCCGTCGACACCGAGCACCATCTGATTGTGGCGCACGAGGTAACCAACAGCGGCTCAGATCGGGCACAACTTGCTAACATGGCCAAGCAGGCAAAGGCTGTTCTGCGGACGGAGACGCTGGAGGCCGTTGCCGATCGCGGCTACTTCAGCAGTCCGGAGATCCTTGCATGCTACGAGGCCGGCATCACCGTAACGCTACCTAAGCCGCTGACATCGGGTGCCAAGTCGGATGGTCGCTTTGGCAAGCAGGACTTCGTCTATTTGCCCAAGGAGGACGCCTATCGCTGTCCAGCTGGGGAGCGCTTGCCGTATCGCTTCACGAATGAGGAAGACGGCAAGAGGCTGCGCCGCTACTGGACCACAGCCTGTCAAGATTGTTCGCTCAAATCCCAATGCACGACCGGGCCAGAGCGGCGGATTACGCGCTGGGAGCATGAGCAGCTGCTCGAAGCTGTGCAGCAGCGCCTCGATGCAAACCCACAAGCCATGCGCCAGCGTCGAGAAACAGTCGAGCATCCCTTCGGAACGATGAAGGCCCGCATGGGAGCGACACACTTCCTCGCCAAAACGCTTCCAAAAGTAGCCGCCGAGATGGCACTCTCGGTCCTGGCTTATAATCTGACGCGGGTCATGAACATCGTCGGGGCCAAGCCGCTGATGGCTGCGATCGTGGCCTGAGACCGAACCGGTCTCGGCTTCTCACCGACGTCCCCAGTAAGGGGTTTTCACACGGCCAAGGCCCGAACCGGACCAACGGGGTCGGTCCGCTGATGTCCGTTGTTCGGGGTAGACCGGAAGTCGCTGGCAGAAGACCTAAATGACGCGTTTGACCCATACCGGAAGTCGGCATCTGCGCCACAACGTGTCTGGTCGTGCCCAATTCCGTCCACCGCTGCCAGATAGCGACATTCATTCGACGGATCGGATGCCTCGCGGATCGCTTTCTCGGTGCGAGGCGACGTAGTCGATTTCACCGCGCGTAATTCCGATATCCATTAGCTCCCTGTCACTTAGGTCGCACAGGTCGGCTAATAATCTCTGGCGTTTGCGCCACTCCTGAAATGCATTCCAATATGCTTCGAGGGGACTGTAGACCTGCCGCCTTGCGGTTGCGGGTCCCAGCTCGGTGGTCCCGTGGATCGTGCTCATTGCGGTGTGTCCTGTCTGGACTGTTCACCAGGCGAAGTTGCTGCAAGACGCACCGGCGCGCTTAACTGGTGGCTTACATTTCCCTTACCGGCGGCTTATTCTTCGTGCGCTAAGGGTGCTACAGAGACGACCCCCGAGGAGGAATGGTGGCTTGCGCTATCTTTTCGAGGATTGCACTTTCGACACCGAACGGCGTGAACTGCATCGGGGGGCCGATGCGGTGTCGATTACACCGCAGGTTTTTGACCTGCTCGCTTACTTGATTCGAAACAGGGAGCGCGTCGTCAGCAAAGACGATCTCATCAACGCCATCTGGAACCAACGCATCGTCTCCGATGCCGCGTTGACGACCCGCTTGAACGCCGCCCGGAATGCGATCGACGATTCCGGCGGGAAACAGCGCCTGATCAAGACACTGCCGCGCAGGGGTTTTCGGTTCGTCGGCACGGTTCGGGAGGAGGATAGGCCTTCTGACGCCGCGACGGTCTCAGACGGTAGCGTGGAATTGTCAAAGCCCGCTGTCGCGCTTCCCGACAAGCCCTCCATCGCCGTGCTGCCGTTCGCGAACATGTCTGGCGATCCCGAGCAGGAGTACTTCGCGGATGGGATGGTCGAGGAGATCACTACCGCGCTTTCGCGGTTCAAATGGTTGTTCGTGATCGCCCGAAATTCGAGTTTCACCTTCAAGGGCAAAGCGGTCGACATCAAGGAAGTCGGGCGCAGGCTTGGCGTGCGCTATGTCCTTGAGGGGGCGGTGCGCAAGGCTTCGGGGAAAGTTCGCATTACGGGTCAGTTGATTGAAGCGGCCACAGGCGCACACATTTGGGCCGATAGGTTCGAGCGTGACTTGACAGACATTTTCGAGCTGCAGGACGACGTCACGGTCGCCGTTGTCTCAGCTATTCAGCCAAAGTTGTTTCAAAAAGAAATTGCAATGGCAGCGCGGCGGCGACCGGAAGACCTCACCGCATATGATTTCTATCTGCGGGCTATACAGCAGTCCCGCCCGTTGACCCGCGAAGGGTTGGCCGAGGCGCTCCGATTAGTCCAGCGCGCCATGGAGCTTGACCCTGGGTTTGCTGGAGCCGCTGCTCTGGCAGCTGGCTGTCACACGGAAAACGTGCTTAGGAACTATGCTATCGATCCTGAATTCGACCGGAACGAAGCAGTTCGGCTTATGCGCTTGGCATTGAGCCTCGACGATGGTGATCCGAGCACGTTAGCAAGTGCTGCCGCAATCTCAGCATTTATGGTCGGCGATTGTGAGACTGAGATCGAGATGGCCGATCGGGCGGTTGCGCTCAACCCAAATTCATATCAGACATGGACCGGCAGAGGCTGGGTCTATAAAATTGCGGGGAAGCCACAGGAAGCGATCCGGAGCTTTGAACGTGCCATGCGCATGAGTCCGGTAGACCCGCAACTATACACAACGTTTACCGGGATGGGGTTTGCCTTCATTGAGCTTCGTCGCTTTGACGAGGCCATCGTTGCAGGGAAGAAAGGCCTGCGTCAGAACCCTTCCTATCCAGGACCATACCGCTGCCTCGCGTCCGCTTTCGCCCATCTCGGACGCGACGCTGACGCCCGTGAGGCGGCAGCTCGTGTGCTTGAGTTCGACCCCGCTTTCACAATATCGGCGTGGATCGCTCGGAGCCGGCTATCAATAAATGCGAAGCTGATGATTGAGGGTTTTCGCAAAGCGGGATTGCCGGAATGAGCCGTGCTCCTCCGAGAGGCTGATCTATAGACGCGATTTGCCGCGGCGCATGAGTCTGCTGTTGGCACTTTTCGGACATGCCAAACGCGTGACGCAATGTCCGCTATCGGGTGAGGAGCGGAAAACATCTGCTCGCAGCGAGCATTTCCGGCGATTGACCCATAGGCGACCTCGGGTTCAACGCTTGCACAATCTCACTTCAGTCAACAATATTGTCCTTTCTTACGAGTGCCGTGCCTCGAGCATCGAGCTGCTCAGCCAGTTCAAAACAATCTGATACTAAGGACGCGCAGCCCGACCGCGATTCCCGACTGTACCAAATCCGATCTTTCTGTAGTGTTGCCCCCAACGAAAAGAAGCGGGCAATCAGCCCCGGACATCAACTCAGGGAGGAGCAGCATGACAGGGTCGGCAACCAATCACCTGACGAACCGGCGGGGCTTTTTCAAGATCGCGGCTGCGGGCACAGTGGCGGCGTTGAGCCGGCCCCTGCCGGCGGGCGCTGCAGAGAAGACCATCACCATCCTGCACGAAAGCTCGTTCATCAAGCCGTTCGACGAATATGTCGCGAACACGCTGGCCCCGGCCTACGAGAAAGAGACCGGCATCAAGGTCGTCTACGAAGTGACCAGTGTAGGCAGCCTGCCGACGCGGATCAGCACGATTGCCGAGACCGGCTCGGGCGCCGACATCACGATGAACGGCCTGCTGCAGGTGATCCAGTTCAGCAACAAATATCTCGACGTCGGCGCCATCGCCGACGAGGTCGGCAAGGCGCAAGGCGGCTGGTACGACGCCGGCAAGGAGGCCGTTGTCGTCGAGGGCAAATGGAAGGCGATCCCCTTCGCCAATATCGGTCAATTGATGAACTGGCGCACCGACTGGTTCGCCGAGGTCGGCGTCAAGAAGTTCCCGGAGACTTGGGAAGAGCTCTACGAAGTGGGCAAGAAGCTGAAGGCCAAAGACCATCCTTTCGGCTTCGAGCTCGGCCACGGCTTCGGCGATAACCACGGCTGGCTCTATCCCTTGCTGTGGTCGTATGGCGGCTCCGAGGTGGCAGCCGACGGCAAGACAGTGGTCATCGATTCCGACGAGACCGCACGCGCCGTCGATTTCTGCCGCAAGTTCTTCAAGGACACCATGCTCGACGACGTCCTCGGCTGGACCGACGTCAGCAACAACAAGGCATGGATGGCGGAGCAGATCTCCTGCACCAACAATGCCGAAAGCATCCTGTGGTTCGCCAAGCGCGAGTTTCCCGAAATCGGCAGGGTCACCGACCAGGCGATGAACCCGGCGGGGCCGAAGGGGCGCTTCCACCTGCTCAACTCGATCAGCCATTCGATCTTCGATTTCTCGCCGGTCCGGCAGGAGGCCCAGGCCTTCATGCGCTGGCTGATGCAGCCGAAGCAGTTGGGCGGCTGGTACGCGGTCGCGGATTCCTATTACCAGCCCCTGGTGCACGGCTATGAAAATGCGCCGATGTGGAACGTCGAGCCGCGCAACCTGCCGTTCCGCGATGCGCTCGCAAACGCCCATCTGCCGGGGTGGCCCGCTCCGGCGAGCCGGCAACTGGCCGAAGTAGTCGCCAAATACGTCGTCATCGACATGTTCGCCAAGGCCTGCGCCGGCGCGTCAACCAAGGACGTCATCAAGGACGCCGCGGGCCAATTGAAGGACATCTATCGCTCGGCCTGACACATGACGATAGCATCCGAGCGTCTACTCGTACCTGCCCGTGCGGCGCGCAAGCGTGCGTCGCTCGCGGTGGTGCTCGACCGCGAAAGCATCTTCAGCTGGCTGATGATGACGCTGCCGCTCGCCTTCCTGGCGGCGCTTGTCGGCTATCCGTTCTGCTACGGCATCCTGCTCAGCCTGCAAGACCGGCCGGTCGCGCACACCGGCACCTTCGTCGGGCTGAAGAATTTCATCACCGACGCGCACGATCCGGTGTTCTGGCGGGTGGCGATCAACACCTTCATCTATACCGGCGTCGCGACGCTCTTGAAGATGATTGGCGGGCTCGGCCTGGCGCTGGCCATGAACCAGCACTTCCGCATGAAGAACCTGGTGCGGGCGCTGCTGCTGCTGCCGTTTATCGTTCCAACCGTGCTCAGCACCGTCGCCTGGCTGTGGATGCTTGACCCGGCTTTCAGCGTCGTCAACCGGCTCATGGTGGCGCTGGGCTGGCCGAAGCCCGGCCCATCGTGGCTCGGCGATCCGACGCTTGCGATGGTCTCGATCATCATCATCAACACCTGGCGCGGGCTGCCGTTCTATGGAATCACCCTGCTCGCCGGCCTGCAGACGGTGCCTTCCGAGCTGTATGAAGCAGCCTCCATCGACGGCGCCGGCGGATGGGAGCGATTTCGCTTCATTACCTTGCCGCTGCTGCGGCCGATCATCCTGATCGTCACCCTGTTCTCGGTCATCTTCACCTTCGCCGACTTCCAGCTCATCTACGTTCTGACCCATGGCGGGCCGGCCAACGCCACGCAGCTGTTTGCGACCTACGCGTTCGATATCGCGATGGGCGCGGGCCAACTCGGGCTCGGAGCCTCGATCGCGCTGGCGATGCTGCCGGCGCTGGCGCTGCTGATCGTGGCGCTGACCATCTACTTGCGGAGGGAATGATGGTCAGCGGCGAAGGACGCATCCGTCAGGCGTTGCGGGTATGGCTGCCGGTCGGCTTCTTTCTCGTGCTGGCGTTGTTCCCGTTCTACTGGATGGCGATCACGTCGATCAAACCCAACGCCGAGCTCTACAACAAGAATGTAATGCCGCTGATCGTGCACGCGCCGACGCTCAAGCACTATGTCGACCTTCTGACCAAGTCGAGCTTCCTGTTGTGGACATGGAACACGATGCTGGTGGCGGTGGTGGCAACCGCGATCTCGCTGATCCTCGGCACCATGCTCGCCTATCCGCTGGCGCGCATGCGCTTTGCCGGATCGTCGCTGATTGCAATGACGATTGCGGCGATCTACCTCGTGCCGCAGCCGCTGCTGTTCATACCGCTTGCGGACGTGATCAACCACCTCCACCTCGGCAATACGCTCACCTCGGTGATACTGACCTACCCGACGATGCTGGTGCCGTTCTGCGCTTGGTTGCTGCTCGGTTATTTCAAGACCGTTCCGAAGGAGCTCGAGGAGGCGGCGCGGATCGACGGCGCCAGCCGGCTCCAGACAATGTGGACGATCTTCCTGCCGCTGTGCACGCCGGGATTCATATCCGCCGGTATCTTCGCCTTCACGCTGTCGCAGAACGAGTTTCTCTATGCCTTGATCTTCCTGACCAAGAGCTCGGTGCGCACCGTGCCGGTCGGCGTCATCTCCGAACTTATCCGCGGCGACGTGTTCTATTGGGGCCAGCTAATGGCCGGGGCGCTGCTCGGGTCGATCCCGGTGGCGATCATTTACTCGTTCTTCGTCGAGCACTATGTCGCCGGCCTCACCGCGGGTTCAGTCAAGGCATGAACCGGTAAATCTGATTGCTGAGTCAAATCTTATCTGAAGCAGCCCATCGTTCGTTGAGCGTGCACAAGCAGTTGCGTCTATTGCGTTGTGAGGTCCGCAATTGGCACGAAACGGACCAACCGGGTCGGTCTGGCAACGTCCGTTGTTTGAGTTAGACCGGAAGTGGCCGGCACCAGGTCAGAATGGCGCGTTTGACCCTCATGAGACATGGTTGGAGGAACCAACACGCCAACATTCTGTCGTCATTTGGGGCAATATGTATTTCCTGGATCTCGCGGCCAACCGTCGCGTCGAAGGGCACTGATTACGGCGTGAGGGCGATGGCGTTCCGGTTGCCTGGATATCGACTATGTCGGGGACGAATTTTAGTTTATGGGCAGGCGCGATTTTTAGACAGCCTGAAACAAAACTGCATACGCTCCTTGTTTGATCAAGAGGATAGTCATGCGATCGTTCCAAAGCGTTGCAGCAAGCATTGCGTTCTCGGCGCTGATGGCGACAGGCGCGACCTGCGCCGGTGCAGAAGACCAGCCGCTCGGTGTTCGGTTGGTCGATCAGATGAACGCGCTTTATGGCGCGCATCCGGGTGTTCGCGCGAACCATGCCAAGGGCGCCGTGTTCGAAGGCATGTTCACGCCGGCCCAAAGCGCCGATGCGCTCAGCTCGGCTGTCTTTCTCAAAGGGGCGCCCACGCCGCTGGTTATTCGTTTTTCCAATTCGGGCGGCGTGCCGGACGCGCCCGACACCGACCCGTCGACCGGCGGTGTCCGCGGCATGGCGATCAAGTTCCGTCTCTCGGATGGGAGTGAGGCCGACATGATCTGCATATCGGCAAACGGATTTCCGGTGGCGAACGGCGAGGATTTTCTGGCCCTGCTACAGGCGGTCGGCGCAAGCGGTCCCGACGTGCCCAAGCCGACACCGGTCGAGAAATTCTTGTCGACCCATCCCGCCGCACACGCTTTTGTCACGACGCCGCGGCCTGTGGCGGTCAGCTACGGCACGCAGCCCTTCTTCGGGGTCAATGCGTTCAAGTTCACCAATGCGCAAGGAACGAGTAAGTTTGGCCGCTACCGCATCGTGCCCGAGAACGGCCCCGCCTATGTGAGCGACGAGGAGGCCGCGAAGCGTCCTCCGAATGCGCTTGCCGACAATCTACGGGCAGCGCTCGAAAAAGGACCGGTCAAGTTCCGCCTCCTGGTGCAGGTTGCCGCCGCCGATGATTCGACCACGGATGCGACGAAGGTCTGGCCGGACAGCCGGCCGACGGTGGAGCTCGGCGAAATCTCGGTTATCAAAGCGTTGGACACGAAGAAAGTCGAGAACGAGTTGCTGTTCTTGCCAACCAACGTGACGAGCGGCATTGACCCCTCCGACGACCCGATCATCAACACGCGCACGGAGGCCTACGCTGAATCGTTCGGCCGCCGTACCAAATAGATCGCCCGCCTCGTATGACTGGCCAGAACCGCACTGGGGTGGGAACGGCGGTACCAGCGCCGGCAACTTCTCAAACTCGATGATCGATGTTTTATCGGTAGCCAATATCGCCTAGCAGCCGATTTCCCAATGGCTGGAGTGCCCATCTATCTCTCGGTTGGTGCGAAAACCCCGTGCCGAGACGGCTGAGTTCAATCGCCTCTCAGGACCCGCTTGAAATGATCCCAAAGTTGATCGGCATCGTGTTCGAGTTGTTCGAGGTGTTTTTTCGTGGATTCGGTCATGCTCTGAATGGCGACATTCTTGATAGCAGCTTCGGAATTGCCTACCGCCTCTAAAAATGCCTTGGCGTTTTCAAAGCCTTTATGCGCCGATTCAAGCAAGCCACGATAGTAGTTCTCATCGTCGCGCACTTTCGTCCGTTCCTCCTGAGTTTATTAGATCGTGGGTTAACGACTTGCCGAAAGTTTGAAACGCATCATGTCGGACGGAAAAGCCCGGCATTGCTGCCGGGCCTTTCCTACCGTCGTGAACGGTTGGAGTTAGAAATCCATACCACCCATACCGCCCATGCCGCCACCGGCACCAGGCATGCCGCCACCGCCAGCGTTCTTCTTCGGCAGTTCGGCCACCATGGCTTCGGTGGTAATCAGCAGAGCCGCAACCGAGGCCGCGTTCTGGATCGCCACACGCACCACCTTGGTCGGGTCGATGATGCCCTTGGAGACCAGGTTGCCGTATTCACCAGTCTGCGAGTCGAAGCCGTAGGCATACTGGTCCTTTTCGAGGATTTTGCCGACGATCACCGAGCCGTCCTCGCCCGCGTTGATCGCGATCTGGCGCGCCGGATAGGACAGCGCCTTGCGCACGATCTCGACGCCGGTCTTCTGGTCGTCGTTTTTGGTGCGAAGCCCCTTGAGATGCTCGGAGGCACGCAGCAGGGCGACGCCGCCGCCCGGCACGATGCCTTCTTCGACCGCCGCACGGGTCGCATGCATCGCGTCATCAACGCGATCCTTGCGCTCCTTGACTTCGATTTCGGTCGCGCCGCCGA
>CAWHRA010000012.1:0-4623 GCA_963831585.1 uncultured Alphaproteobacteria bacterium
GCCGGACCTGCTGTTGAAGGCGGCGGCCGATCCCGGCGCGCAGCCGGCGCTGGAGTTCCGCGACCGGCCGATCAGCTATGCCACCCTGCAGGGAATGGTCGAGGTCGCGGCCGCTTCCTTCCTGCGCGCTGGCTATCGCAGGAACGCTTCGATCGCGCTGTTCCTCGGCAATTCGCCTGATCACCCGGTGAATTTCTTCGGCGCGCTGAAGGCCGGCGCCCGTGTCGTTCATCTGTGCGCTCGACGGCGAACACGCTCTGTCGCACAAGCTGAGCGACAGCGGCGCGCGCGTGCTCGTGACCTCGGACCTTTCGGCGTTGCTGCCGACGGCGCTGAAATTCCTCGAAAAAGGCCTGCTCGATCGGCTGATCGTCTGCGAGGACGACAGCTGGGGCGCGGTCGGCAATCCGCACACGCCGATCCCGGATCATCCCGCGATCGTCACCTTCAGGAAATTCACCGGGGGCGCGACCAAGCCCGCGCAGTGGCCAAATGTCGCGGTCGATGACGTGGCGCTGCTGCAATATACCGGCGGCACCACCGGTCTGCCCAAGGGCGCGATGCTGACCCATGGCAACCTCACATCAGCGGTGTCGATCTACGACGTCTGGGGCAAGCCGGCCCGTGCCGAGCGCGCCAACGCCATCGACCGCGTGATCTGCGTGCTGCCGCTGTTTCATATTTTCGCGCTGACGGTGATCCTGCTGCGCAGCCTGGAGCGCGGCGACCTGATCTCACTGCACCAGCGTTTCGACGTCGAGGCCGTGATGCGCGACATCGAGGTCAAGCGCGCGACCGCGTTCCCCGGCGTGCCCACGATGTGGATCGCGATCGCGAGCCTGCCCGATCTCGACAAGCGCGACATGTCGTCGCTCGTTTATTGCGGATCCGGCGGCGCGCCGCTGCCGGTCGAGGTGGCACGGATCTTCGAGCGCAAGACCAACATGAAGCTGAAGAGCGGCTGGGGCATGACCGAGACCTGCTCGCCCGGTACCGGCCATCCGCCGGAAGGGCCGGAAAAGCCCGGCTCGATCGGGCTGATGCTGCCCGGCATCGAGATGGACGTGGTCGCGCTCGAGGATTCCAAAAAGGTGCTGCCGCCCGGCGAGGTCGGCGAGATCCGTATCCGCGGTCCGAATGTGACAAAAGGCTACTGGAACCGGCCGCAGGAAACCGCGGACGCCTTCGTCGGCGACCGCTTCCTCACCGGCGATATCGGCTACATGGACGCGGACGGCTATTTCTACCTGGTCGACCGCAAGAAGGACATGATCATCTCCGGCGGCTTCAACGTCTATCCGCAGATGATCGAGCAGGCGATGTACGAGCACCCGGCCGTGCATGAGGTGATCGTGATCGGCATTCCCGACGATTACCGCGGCGAGGCGGCGAAGGCATTCGTCAAACTGCGCGCCAGCGCAAAACCGTTCACGCTGGAGGAATTGAAGGCGTTCCTCACGGGCAAACTCGGCAAGCACGAGATTCCGGCGGCGCTGGAATTCGTCGAGGAGCTGCCGCGCACCTCGGTCGGCAAACTCTCGCGCCACGAACTGCGCAACCAGCAGCCGGCGCAGCCCAAACAGCCGCAACTCGCATCGGGAGGCCGTGTGTGGAATCAGCGCTTGCCGCGAACACCTCGTCGTCCCGGCGAAAGCCGGGACCCATACGCCGAGGACCTGATTTGGAAGCGCGGTGGCAGACGGCTTTGCCAAACACGAAAGCCGGTGGTTATGGGTCCCGGCTTTCGCCGGGACGACGAAAGATAGATCGCGTTAATTCATCCGCTCACAGGAGGATCCGATGGATCTCAGCTTCAGCAAGGAAGAAATGGCGTTTCGCGAGGAGGTGCGGGCCTTCTTCAGGGACCATGTGCCGCCGGAGACGCGGCGGAAACTGGTCGAGGGCCGCCATCTCTCCAAGGACGAGATGGTGGCCTGGTGGCGCATCCTCAACAAGAAGGGCTGGGGCGTCTCGCACTGGCCGAAGGAATATGGCGGCACCGGCTGGACCTCGGTGCAGCATTATATCTTCAACGAGGAACTGCAGATGCATCCGGCGCCGGCGCCGCTCGCCTTCGGCGTCAGCATGGTCGGCCCCGTCATCTACACCTTCGGCAATGAAAAGCAGAAGCAGCAGTATCTGCCGCGCATCGCCAATGTCGACGACTGGTGGTGCCAGGGCTTTTCCGAGCCCGGCTCCGGTTCCGACCTCGCCTCGCTGAAGACCAAGGCCGAGCGCAAGGGCGACAAGTACATCATCAACGGCCAGAAGACCTGGACCACGCTGGCGCAGCACGCCGACATGATCTTCTGCCTGTGCCGCACCGACGCCAGCGCGAAGAAGCAGATGGGCATCTCCTTCATCGTGTTCGACATGAAGTCGAAAGGCGTCACGGTGCGCCCGATCCAGACCATCGACGGCGGCCACGAGGTCAACGAAGTGTTCTTCGATGACGTCGAGGTGCCGGTCGAGAATCTGATCGGCGAGGAGAACAAGGGCTGGGACTACGCCAAATTCCTGCTCGGCAACGAGCGCACCGGCATCGCCCGCGTCGGCGTTTCCAAGGAGCGCATCCGCCGCATCAAGGAACTGGCCTCGAAGGTCGAGTCCGGCGGCAAGCCGGTGCTCGAGGACGTCAAATTCCGCGAAAAGCTTGCCGAGGTCGAGATCGAGCTGAAGGCGCTGGAACTGACCCAGCTTCGCGTCGTCGCCGACGAAGGCAAGCACGGCAAGGGCAAGCCCAATCCTGCCTCCTCCGTCCTCAAGATAAAAGGCTCGGAAATCCAGCAGGCCACCACCGAGCTCCTGATGGAAGTGATCGGCCCGTTCGCCGCGCCCTACGACATCCACGGCGACGATGGCTCGAACGAGACCATGGACTGGACCGCGCAGATCGCGCCGAGCTATTTCAACAACCGCAAGGTTTCGATCTACGGCGGCTCCAACGAGATCCAGCGCAACATCATCACCAAGGCCGTGCTGGGGCTGTAGCAACAACAACAGGTGGTCGTCCCCGCCTTGTGCGCAATTGCGCACTGGAGCGGGGACCCAGTACGCCGCGGCGGTCGTGGCTTACGCGCCGCCGGTGGTTGCTGGATCCCCGCTTTCGGGGGGATGACGGTAGAAAATCGGGCAACAGCGTGCCCAAGTTGGTTTCTGGAGAAAGTAGCGAACATGGATTTTGATCTGTCGGAGGAGCAGCGGCTTCTCAAGGAAAGCGTCGAGGGCCTTTTGGGCTCGTCCTACGATTTCGATAGCCGCAAGAAATACATGGCGGAGAAGGGCGGCTGGAGCAAAGCCGTCTGGAGCAAGCTGGCCGAACAGGGCCTGCTCGGCCTGCCGTTCTCGGAGGACGACGGTGGCTTCGGCGCCGGCACCACCGAGATCATGATCGTGATGGAGGCGATGGGCCGCGCGCTGGTGCTGGAGCCTTATCTTGCCACCGTCGTCGTCGCCGGCGGCTTCCTGCGTCACGGCGGCTCGGCCGAGCAGAAGGCCGCCTACATTCCCGGCATCATCGACGGCACCAAGACCTTTGCCTTCGCGCAGCTCGAGAAGAACTCGCGCTATGATCTCGCCGACGTCGCCACCACGGCCAAGAAGAAGGGTGCTGGCTGGGTGATCGACGGCGAGAAATTCGTCGTGGCCAACGGCGAGGGCGCCGACACGTTGATCGTGACCGCGCGCACGAGAGGCGCGCAGCGCGACGCCAATGGCATCGGCGTGTTCCTGGTCCCCGCCAACGCCAAGGGCGTCACCAGGAAAGGCTATCCGACCCAGGACGGCCTGCATGCCGCCGACATCAGCTTCACCGGCGTCGAGATCGGCGCCGACGCCACGATCGGCGATCCCGAAAACGCACTTCCGCTGATCGAGCGCGTGGTCGATGAGGCCCGCACCGCGATCTGCGCCGAAGCGGTCGGCATCATGGACAAGTCGCTGAAGACCACGGTCGAATATCTCAAGACGCGAAAGCAGTTCGGCGTGCCGATCGGCAGCTTCCAGACCCTGCAGCACCGCGCCGCCGACATGTTCGTGGCGCTGGAGCAGGCCCGCAGCATGTCGATGTTCGCCACCATGGCGAACGATGTCGACAACGCCAAGGAGCGTGCCACCGCGGTCGCCGCCGCCAAGGTGCAGATCGGCAAGTCCGGCAAATTCGTCGGCCAGCAGTCGATCCAGCTCCACGGCGGCATCGGCATGACCATGGAGGCCAAGATCGGCCACTACTTCAAGCGGCTGACCATGATCGAGAACAGCTTTGGCGACACCGACTACCATCTGCGCCGCGTCACCAACTCGGGCGGGCTGGTGTAGGTCGCGCACCTTCCGCCATTTCGGTGGCGGCGCTTCATCCCCGTCATTCCGGGGCCGACGTAGTCGTGAGCCCGAAATCCATAACCACCATCGTGAGACGGTCCGGACCTGCTCGCCGTGGCGCATCCCGGAATGACAAGGAGAACCGTCATCGACGGAAGGAAGCCGACAAGGATCAGGGAGCACGCGCCGTGAAGGGAACCCCGTTCGATCTCACCGGAAAGGTCGCCGTCATCACCGGCTCCAGCCGCGGCATCGGCCGCTCCTCGGCCGAGCTGCTGGCAAAACTCGGCGCCAAAGTGGTGA
>CAWHRA010000013.1:0-75809 GCA_963831585.1 uncultured Alphaproteobacteria bacterium
ACGAGGGTGCGATGGCCCCAGTGAGGTTCGCCAGAAAAGCCAGGCCGAACAGAGCCGCGCGCGCAAAAGCGATCATGGTCTCCCCCAACATCTTTTTCGTGACCGTCGAACGACCGGCGACGGATCGGGGCTCTTCGCGCCCGCATGCATCCATGCTTTCACAAAATCCCGACTTTGCCTACAACCTGCCTTGCGCGAATATTCGTCACCAGCATTGCGGGGGCAAACATGAAGCCTGCGAAAATGAACTTCGTTCGTATCGTTTGCGCCGGCGTTCTCCTGCTGGGGGGCGGCGCTGCGGCGCAAGAGGGAGGCAAGGCCATTCCAACCACCACGATCAGCCTGGGCACCGCGACGCCGGGCGGCGGCTTTCCGCTGTACGGCAACGCCTTTGCCGAAATCATGAACGCAGCGGATCCTTCGCTTTTGATCCAGCCGCGAAACACCAAGGGCAGCAACGAGAACATTCCGCTGCTGGAAAAGGGCGAACTCGATATCGGGCTGGTCGCAGGTGAACCCGCCTACCAAGCCTTCATGGGCATCGGCCGGCCTGCGACCCGTCTGAAGATCCTGACCGCGATCTATTCCAGCCCCGGCATGTTCGTGGTGCGCGCGGACAGCCCCTACAAAGCCATTCGCGATCTCGTCGGCCACCCCGTTGCGTTCGGCGCGCGGGGCTCGGGCTTGCCGATTCTGTCGCGCTACATGCTTGATGGCATCGGACTTAAGCAGGACGAGGATTTTCAAGCTGTTTATCTCGACCGCGCCGGCGACGGGCCCGCAATGGTGCTGGACGGACGGGTCGCGGCGCTGTGGGGCGCCGGCATCGGCTGGCCGGGTTTCAAGGCGGTGGCGGAAAGCCCCGGCGGCGCCCGCTTCATCGCGCCCGACGCCGACGAGATCGCGCGGATCCGGGCCAAACACAGCTATCTCAAACCGCTGACGGTCCCGGCGGGCAGCTATCCGAACCAGTCGGCGCCGATCAATTCGGTCGGTTCATGGAGCTTTGTGCTGACGCGAGAGACGTTGCCGGATGATATCGCCTATCGGCTGGCGCGCACGCTGCACGGTGTCGAGGGCGCGTTCTGCGGGCGGCTGGCGCAGGCCTGCGAGACCACCGCGGCGAACACGGTTGCGGCCGCGCCCGATGTCGCGCTCATTCATCCCGGCGTGCTGAAATATCTGCGCGAGATCGGGCAACTGAAATAAATTCTCGTCGTCCCGGCGAAAGCCGGGACGACGATGGAATTATTTCTTCACCAGGGGACACGCCGGGTTCGGCGGTCCGAACGCGTCCTTGCCGGAAATCTTCGCCAGAATCTTGTAATAGTCCCACGGATATTTCGATTCGTCCGGGCTCTTGACCTGCACCAGCATCAAATCGTGCACCATCAGATTGTCCTCGCGCAGTTTGCCATTGCGGGCGAAGAAATCCTCGATCGGCTTTTCGCGCATCTTCGCCGCCACTTTCAGCGGCTCGTCGGTGCCACCTTCCTTGATCGCCTGCAGATAGTGCATGACCGAGGAATAGACGCCGGCCTGCCACATCGTCGGCATCCGGTTCATCTTGGCGAAATAGCGCTTCGACCATTCGCGGGTCTTGTCGTCCATGTCCCAGTAGAACGACGTCGTCAGCAGCAGGCCCTGCGCCGCAGGCAGTCCGAGCGAATGGATGTCGGTGATCAAGGCGAGCAGGGCGGCCATCTGCTGTCCGCCCTTCAACACGCCGAACTCGCCGGCGGTCTTGATCTCGTTGCCGTTGTTGGGCGGCCCGCCGGCGATGCCGATGATCTTGGCCTTCGAGGCCTGCGCCTGCAGGATGAACGAGGACAGATCGGGTGTGGCGAAAGGCGGCCGCACCGAGCCGATCACCTTGCCGCCGTTCTTGATCACCACTTCGGAGGCGTCCTTCTCCAGCGAATGGCCGAATGCGTAATCGTCGGTGATGAAGAACCAGCTGTCGCCGCCGCGTTTCACGACTTCCTGCGCGGTGCCGACCGCGAGCGCGTGGGTGTCGAACACCCACTGGATCGCATAGGGCGAGCAGAATTTGCCGTGGAAATCCGCAGCTCCCGTGGAGTGCGTGATGAACATCCTCTTCTTTTCGTTGGCGACGTTCTGGACCGCGAGCCCGACTGCCGACACCGGCACGTCCACGATCAGGTCGACCTGCTCGGTGTCGTACCAGCGACGCGCGATCGCGGCGCCGATATCCGGCTTGAGCTGGTGATCGCCGACGATCACGCTGACCGGCTTGCCCAGCACGCTGCCGCCGAAATCGTCCACCGCCATTTGCGCCGCGGTCACCGAGCCCTGGCCGGTCGGCGTCGACGCCGGGCCGTTCATGTCGGTGAGAACGCCGATCTTGACCACATCGTCGGAGACCTGCGCCAGCGCCGCCGGCGCCTGCGACATGGCGGCGGCGAGGGCCGCGAACATGGAAAACCGTCTGGCTGAAATCACTGATGTCCTCCCGTTATTGTCAGGCGCATGCGCCTTGCTTGCTTGACCGCGAGCTTAAGCAGCCAGTCGACGTTCTTGCAATCAATTCGCGGTCTGCGTCAAAGCGGCGGCCGCAATCAGGCGGCGAAACGGATCGAGCCGGAGGGTGCCGTATCGTAGCCGCTGAGTTCGGTGGCCCGCTGCTTCAGCCGCTTGTCGCGCAGGAAGCCGATCAGGGCCTGCATCTGTGGCCGGAAATAGCTGCGCTGCCGCATCAGCAAGTCGAAATTCTCGAACAGCAGCGGGACGAAATCGAGCCCCGCCGATTTGGCCGCGGCGCGCGTCGCCACGCCGCAGTCGGCCTTGCCGGCGCGGATTGCCGCCGCAAGATCGGGGCCGGTCAGACATGGCGGCTCCAGCCGGCGCAGATCCTTCGGCGCGGCTCCGGCTTGCGTCAGCAGCATCTCGAGCAGCATCTGTGCACCGGCGCCGGGCTGCCTGACCGCCATTTTCGCCCGGGAGGCCAGCGCATCGGCCAGGCTGTTGAGCTGTTTCGGATTGCCCGAAGCCACCAGCAGCCCCTGTTCGCGGCGTGCCACGCCGACCAGCACGGCATCATGCAGCCCCGGAAACGTGCGTACCGCCGCGACATTGGCGTCGTCGGCTGAATCGTCTGAAATGGCGGGGCTGTGGAAATGGACGGCGGCCGCGATCACCTCGCCGCGCTCGAGCCGATCGACGCCGCGCGCCGTGCCCTCGGTCAGGGACGCAAGACCGGAGCCGGATTCGCGCAACGCCCATTCCAGCAGGTCGTCCTGGCTGCCGCCGACGATCGGCGGCGGATCCACGAAAATCATGCCGTTCGGCCGGGCCAGTCCTGCAAGCACCCAGAGGTCCAGTTCGTGGCGCGGAAACAGCCACTTGCCCGTCACCTTGCTGCAGGGAATCGCCCCCTCGGTTACCAATTCGTAAAGCTTGCGCTCACCAAGCCGGAGATAATCGGCAGCTTCGCTGGTGGTCAAAAATTCCATCCTGCACTTTTATGCATATTCCTGCGCCTGTTCAACCAATTGACAGTTGTGGAATTCTTGCCGAACAGGACATACGGAGAGAGCGATGTCCGACCAATCCAGCGCCTGGCAGCTGATCCTGAACGGCGATCCCGCGCTGTTTGCGATCGTGCGGCTGTCGCTCGCCGTCAGCCTGTCCGCGGTCGCGCTGGCGGCCCTCATCGGCATGCCGCTCGCCGCCCTGCTGGGGCTGACGCGCTTTCCCGGACGCTCGGTGCTGGTGGTGCTGCTCAATGCGCTGATGGGGCTGCCGCCGGTCGTGGTGGGGCTTGCGGTTTATCTGTTGCTCTCGCGCTCCGGACCGCTCGGGTCATTCGGCATTCTGTTCACGCCGGCGGCGATGGTGGTCGCCCAGACCATCCTGATCGTGCCGATCATCGCGGCGCCGACGCGCCAGACCGTCGAGGATCTCTGGGCCGAGTATCGCGATGAACTCACCGCGATGGATGTCGGCCCCGTCGGCCGCATGACGACCTTGCTGTGGGACGCGCGCTTCAGCCTGGTCACGGCCTTGCTGGCGGGATTCGGCCGCGCGGCCGCCGAAGTGGGCGCGGTGATGATCGTCGGCGGCAACATCAACGGCTTTACCCGCACCATGACGACCGCGATCGCGCTGGAGACCTCCAAGGGCGATTTGCCGCTGGCGATGGGGCTGGGACTCGTGCTGGTCGCCATCGTTCTGGCGATCAACGCGGCCGCCTGGGGCACGCGGGTGTGGTCCGAACGGCAGGCGGGCTGATCATGCGGGCGCCGGCAAGCGATCTTCCCCTGGTTCTCGATAACGTCTCGCTGCAGGCCGGTTCGACCACGATCCTCGACCGGCTGAGCCTTGAAATCGTCCCCGGCGCGCCGACGCTGATCGTCGGGCCGAACGGCGCCGGGAAAACCCGTTTGCTGCGGCTGTGCATGGGGCTCGATGCGCCGTCAGCCGGCCGCATCACCTGGGGCGGCCGGGCCGATCGCGCCATGGCGCGCCGCGCGATCCTGTTTCAGCGCCCGGTGATGCTGCGAAGGACCGCCGGCGCCAACGTCGCCTATGCGCTGGCGCAGGCGGGTGTGCCGCACCGCGAGCGCGCGGGTCGCATCGCCGCTCTGCTCGATCGCGTCGGGCTTTCCGGCCTGGCGCAGCGGCCGGCGCGGCGGCTGTCCGGCGGCGAACAGCAGCGGCTGGCGCTGGCCCGTGCGCTGGCGCGCGATCCGGAAATTCTCCTGCTCGACGAGCCCACCGCCAATCTCGATCCCGCGGCGACGCGCGGCGTCGAAGAGATCGTGCTGAGCGCGGCACGATCCGGCATCAAGATCGTGATGGCTTCGCACGATCTTGGCCAGGTGCGAAGGCTCGCCGGCGATGTGGTCTTTCTGGTCCGCGGCGCGCTCTGCGAGCAGGGCAAGGTGGAAGATTTTCTCGATCGCCCGAGGACGACGGAAGCTGCCGCCTTCCTGCGCGGCGATCTCGTGATTTGATGTGCTGAAGGAGGAAGTCATGTCTCGTTTTTCATCGCTCGCGTTGGCGGTTCTGGTTGCCGCGCTGGTCCATTTCACGCCCGCCCGCGCCGAGGACAAGTCGATCGTGGTGGCCTCGACCACTTCGACGGAGGATTCCGGGCTGTTCGGCTATTTGTTGCCGATCTTCAAGGCCAAAACCGGCATCGAGGTGAAGGTGATCGCGCAAGGCACGGGACAAGCGCTCGACACCGCGCGGCGCGGCGATGCCGACGTGGTGTTCGTCCACGCCAGGGCGCAGGAGGAAAAATTCCTCGCCGAGGGGTTCGGCGTCAAACGCTTCGACGTCATGTACAACGACTTCGTGCTGATCGGGCCGAAGGCCGATCCCGCCGGCGTCAAGGGCAAGGACATCGAGACCGCGCTGAAGACCATTCAGGCCAAGGCCGCGCCTTTCATCTCGCGCGGCGACCGGTCCGGGACCAATTCGGCTGAACTCGCGCTCTGGAAGCAGTCCGGGATCGACATATCAGCCACCAAGGGTCCGTGGTACCGTGAAATCGGACAGGGCATGGGCGCGGCGCTCAACACCGCCGCCGCCATGAACGGCTACACGCTGTCCGACCGCGGCACCTGGATCTCCTTCAAGAACCGTGGCGACCTCGAAATCGTCGTCGAGGGAGATAAGCGGTTGTTTAATCAATATGGCGTCATGCTGGTGAACCCCGCGAAATACCCAACCGTCAAGAAAGAACTCGGCCAGACCTTCGTCGACTGGCTGGTCTCGCCGGAAGGACAGGCCGTGATTGCGGGCTACAAGATCGACGGCCAGCAATTGTTCTTTCCGGACGCCGACAAGAAGGGATCATGAATTTCCATGTCGTCCCGGGGTTCGCCGGAACGACGTGAAAATCCGTCACCAAGGTTGCCAAAGGGACGATGCGTGGTCCACCATTTCAAGATGATCCCTACCCAGCGCCTGCCGGTTTCGCTCACCCCGCTCGAAGCGGCGCTCGCGGCGTTGCTGCGGGGGATTGAATCGGTCGGACCCCTTGCACTACCGGTCGCGGAAGCGCTTGGCAGCGTCGCCGCGGATATGCCGCCGCTTCACGCGCACCCCTCGCGCGACGTCGCCGTCAGTGATGGCTGGGCCTTGCGCGCCCGCGATCTCGTCGGCGCCTCGTCCTATTCCCCGCTGCCGCTTTCGGTGTCTCCGGTCTGGGTCGAAGCCGGCGAAGCGATGCCGGCGGGCTGCGACTGCGTGATCGATGCGGATCTTTTGGATCAAACAGGTCCGATGGTTCAGGCGCTGGCGGAAGCGACACCGGGGCAGGGCGTTCGCCGTGCGGGCAGCGAAATCGTCGAAGCCAGCACGCTGATCGCGCCCGGGCGGCGCATTCGTCCGCTCGATCTCCTGATCGCGCGCGTGGGGGGTCTTGCGGAACTGAACGTGCGCCGTCCGCGGCTCCGCATCGTCAACATCCCCGCCACGTCAGGCGCTGCGGTGACGGTCCGGCTGATCGCGGAAAGCGCGCAGGCGGCCGGGGCCGCCGCTGTCTGTATCGAAGCTGCCGGACGCGATGCGGTTTCCGTTGCCGAGGCGGCCGGGACCGATGCTTGCGATATGCTCATTACTATCGGCGGCAGCGGCGTCGGCGGCAACGATGCGGTCATCGCGGCGCTCGCCAGGCGTGGCGAGGTCATCGCCCATGGCATCGCATTGCAGCCAGGCCGGACCGCGGCCGTGGGCAGGGTTGGAAAGGTCCCGGTGATCGCGCTGCCGGGCGCGCCGGATCAGGCGCTTGCGGCGTGGTGGACGCTGGTGCTTCCCGTGCTGGACGTCCTGTCCGGGCTCTCGCCTCGACGGCCCGTCGCCCTGCCGCTTGCGCGCAAGATCGCCTCGAGCGTCGGCATCACCGAACTCGCGCTGCTGGAACGGATCGAGGGCCGGTGGCTGCCGCTGGCGGTCGGCGACTTCTCGCTCGATGCGATCGCCCGCGCCGACGCCTGGCTGGCGGTGCCCGGCGGGGCCGAGGGCTTTGCTGCGGGCACGCCGGTCGATGCCTATATGTTGCGGGACTGATATGGGATTATAGGTTCCCGCATGACCAATGCGCCTTTGCCGAAAAACCACGATCCCGTGGATCAGGACCAGTTCCTGACCATCCTGTCGCGCGAAGAGGCGCTGGCCCGGTTCGAGGCCGCGCTGTTTCCGAGGGCCCTTGCGGGCGAGCCGCGGCGGCTTGCCGATGCCCTCGGCTGCACGCTGGCGCTGGACGTCGTGGCGCCGATCGACGTGCCGCCGTTCGATCGTTCCAATGTCGACGGCTTTGCGGTGCGCTCCGCCGATCTCGCCTCCGCCACCGAAGCAAATCAGGTGCGGGTCAAGCTGAACGACGAGATCATCGCCTGCGGCACCGCGCCGACGCGACCGGTGCTTTCGGGAACGGCGACCTCCATCGCGACCGGCGGCCCGCTGCCGCGCGGCGCCGACGCCGTCGTCATGATCGAGCATACCCAGCCCGTTGGCGCCCGCGCGATCGAGATCCGTCGCGCCGCCTCACCCGGCCAGTTCGTCTCCTTTGCCGGTTCCGACATCGCGCGCGGCGAGGCGCTGCTGCGCGCCGGCACCGTGATCGGTTCGCGCGAGATCGGCATGTGCGCGGCCTGCGGGATCGCGGAAATCCCGGTCGTGCGCCGGCCGCGCGTCGCCGTGATCTCCACCGGCGACGAACTGGTGCAGCCGGGCCGGCCGCTGGGCCCCGCCGAAATCTACGACACCAACGGCGCTATCGTCACGGCGGCGGTGAACGAGAACGGCGGCGAAGCGGTGTTTCTTGGTGCCGTGGCCGACGATGAGGAAAAGCTCGAAGCCGCGATGCGCGGGGCGCTTGCGACCAGCGACATGCTGGTGTTGTCCGGCGGCACCTCGAAGGGCGCGGGCGATGTTTCCCACCGCATCATCGGTCGGCTCGGCAAGCCCGGCATCGTCGCTCACGGCGTGGCGCTGAAGCCCGGCAAGCCGCTGTGCCTTGCGGTCTGCGACGGCAAGCCGGTGGTGATCCTGCCGGGGTTTCCGACCTCGGCGATGTTCACCTTCCACGACATGATCGTGCCGGTGCTGCGGCGGATGGCGGGGCTGCCGCCGCGTTCGGATGCGAAGGTCACGGCAAAAGTCCCGGTGCGGATACCTTCCGAACTCGGCCGCACCGAATTCGTGATGATGTCGCTGGTCGAGGGCAATGACGGCCTGATCGCCTATCCCTCCGGCAAGGGATCTGGCGCCATCACCTCCTTCGCGCAGGCCGACGGCTTCCTGAAGATCGATGCGCTGGCCGATCAAATGCCGGCCGGCACCGAGGCCGAGGTGACGCTGTTCACGCCGCATGTGCGGGTGCCGGATCTCGTCATCGTCGGCAGCCATTGCACCGGGCTCGATCTGGTGACGGCGCAGTTGGCGCACGCCGGCCTTAACGTGCGTTCGATCGCGGTCGGCAGCCTCGGCGGCCTCGCCGCGGCCAGGCGCGGCGAATGCGATTTCGCACCGATCCATCTGTTCGATGAAAAGACCGAGACCTACAACAAGCCGTTTCTCCTCGCCGGCCTCGAACTGGTGCCGGGCTGGCGGCGGATGCAGGGCATCGTGTTCCGCAAGGGCGATGCGCGGTTCGAAGGTGCAAAGGACGCGCAAGCCGCAGTCCGCGCCGCGCTCGCCGATGCCGCCTGCATCATGGTCAACCGCAACCAGGGCGCGGGCACCCGCATCCTGATCGATCGGCTGCTCGGCGATGACAGGCCCGACGGCTACTGGAACCAGCCGAAGTCACACAGCGCCGTCGCCGCCGCGATCGCGCAGCATCGCGCCGACTGGGGTATGACCATCGCGCCGGTCGCGCACGCAGCGGGCCTCGGATTTATTCCGCTGGCCGAAGAGCATTATGATTTTGCCCTGGTAACGGCGCGGAAGAATCGCCCGGCGGTGCAGGCGTTCCTCAAGGCGCTGGCGTCGGAGGAAGCCCGCGCGGCGCTAGAGCAGGCGGGATTTCGCAAGGCGTAAGCGTCACTCTAACCACGAGTCGTCCCCGCGAACGCTTGGACCCATAACCACCGACGATTGTTGTTGCATGAGATGGGGCCGCATCCCTCTCAATTGCACAAGCCTGTGGTTGTAGGTCCCGGCTCGCGCTTCGCTTGGCCGGGACGACGCAGAGAATTGGTGCGGCCATATCCCGCTCAAATAAACGCCATGCCGCCGTTGAGCACGATGGTCTGCCCGGTCATGTAATCGTTGCCCAGCACCATCAGCACGGCCTGCGCGACTTCATCCGGCTGCCCGAGCCGGCCCAGCGGGATGTTGCGTGCGAGATCCTGCCGGCCGCGCATCATGTCGGTTTCGATCAGCGTCGGCGCCACCGAATTGACCGTGATGCCTTCCTTGACCAGCCGCGCCGCGTAGCCGCGCGTCAGCCCTTCCATGCCGGCCTTCGACGCATTGTAGTGCACGCCGATGGCGCCGGCGCCGCGCGCCGCGCCCGATGAGATATTGACGATGCGGCCCCACTTCTTCGCGCGCATCGAAGGCACCACCGCCTGGGTGCAGAGGAAGGCCGATTTCAGGTTGACCGCGATGGTCTGATCGAAGTCGGCTTCGGTCAGGTCGTCGATGCCGCGCACGATCGCCATGCCGGCATTGTTGACGAGAATGTCGATTCCACCCAGCGTCGAGGTGACCTGCTCGACCATCTTCGCCACGGCGGCTGCTTGCGACACATCGGCCGGGGTGGCGATCGCGCGGCCGCCCTTGTTCTTGATCCCGGCCACGATTGCGTCGGCCTCCTTGCCGCGCTCGCGATAATTGACAGCGACGGCGGCGCCGGCTTCGGCGAGGGCCATGGCAATCGCAGCTCCAATGCCGCGCGATGCGCCTGTTACCAGCGCGATGCGGCCGTTCAGATCCGGCTTGATGGTCATGATCGAAATCCTCCGGGAGAAGTTGGACTGGAGCTTCGGTTCTGGTGGTATCAGAGCCGAAGCTCCAGATTCTTGTTTTGACGCGTTTACTTCACGCGAACCGGTATCCACTTCGCTCGAAAACGCTCTACCCCCCGTCCAGCGTCGCCAGCCGCTCGGCTTGCGCGATGTCATCCATGGTGTTGGCGTTGAAGAAGGGATCGAGCGGTGTCGTCGGCCAGGTCACGGTGGCCAATCTGTAGCGGGCGGTCCAGCGGTCGATCTTGCGGATGTCTTCCTTGACCAGCGCGTGGCGAAGCTCCTCGCGCAAGGCCACGCTCCACAATCCGATCACCGGATGCGACTGGCCGTCGGAGGCCGCGACCGCAAGCTGGGCGTTCTCCTCGGCGCGCGCCCGGTGCAGGCGCTCGACGAGATCGCGCGGCAGGAAGGGGCAATCCGCCGCCGCGCTCAAGATCCAGGAAGTTTCGGGCCGGTTCGCCGCGGTCCAGTCGAGGCCGGCCAGAATGCCGGCTAGCGGTCCCGGAAAATCCGCAACCGAATCGGGGATCACCGGCAGGCCAAAACTCGCAAACCGCGCCGGATCGCCATTGGCGTTGAGAATGAGGCCGTCGCATTGCGGCTCAAGCCGTGCGATTACCCGCGCGAGGATGGTGCTGCCGCCGATCGTGCGCATCGGCTTGTCGCCGCCACCCATCCGCCGCGCCAGCCCGCCGGCCAATAGCAATCCAGGTGTCGCCGGAAATTCACTCGTCACGGTCGGCGCCCTTGCGCTTGTGGCGGGCGGATTCCTCTTCGACGTAAGCGAGGTCCTGATCGTAGACGATGCGTTCTTGGCCCGACAGTGCGATGAAGCGCTTTCCGCGGGTACGGCCGATCAGCGTCAGCCCGACCTGCCGCGCGAGATCAACGCCCCAAGCCGTAAAGCCCGAGCGCGAAACCAGGATCGGGATTCCCATCCGCACCGTCTTGATCACCATCTCGGAGGTCAGCCGTCCGGTGGTGTAGAGAATCTTGTCGGCAGGATCGACGTCATGGCGGAACATCCAGCCCGCGATCTTGTCCACCGCGTTGTGGCGGCCGACGTCCTCGGTGTAGCAGAGCGGCGTGCCCTCCTTGCACAGCACGCAGCCGTGGATCGCGCCGGCCTCGAGATAAAGCGAGGGCATCGTGTTGATGGTGTGCGTCATCTGGTGGAGCCAGGAGGTGCGCAGCTCGGCCCGCGGCAGCGTGACGCTTTCGATCGCCTCGAGCAGATCGCCGAATGCGGTACCCTGCGCGCAGCCCGAGGTCTGCGTGCGTTTCTTCAATTTTTGTTCAAAATTGGTGTGATGCTCGGTGCGCACCACTACCACCTGCAGGTCGTCGTCATATTCGACCTCGGTGACGACGTCGTCGTATTTCAGCATGTTCTGATTGAGCAGATAGCCGAGCGCGAGATATTCGGGATAGTCGCCGATCGTCATCATGGTGACGATCTCCTGCGCGTTCAGGTACAGCGTCAGCGGCCGCTCCACCGGCACGTTGGTCTCGACGGTGGCTCCGGTCTGGTCGGTCCCGGCGACGCGTTCGGTCAGCCGGGGATCGTGCGGGTCCGGCAAAATCAGGGGAACGGACGTTTTGTCGATCTTCATCATCGTCTACAGGCTAGCATGACATTTGCCCGTTAGCCGATATAAAGCGCCCAGAGGCAAAACCCAGCCCGGTTCCGCCGGCGGGTCGGAGAACAGGATGAAAGTGATAGGGCTGGCCGGGTGGAGCGGTGCCGGCAAGACCACGCTGCTGTCGCGGGTCATCCCGCTGTTTGCCGGGCGCGGCTTGCGGGTGTCCGTCATCAAGCACGCCCATCACAGTTTCGATGTCGACGTGCCGGGCAAGGATTCCTGGGTGCACCGGCAGTCCGGCGCCACCGAGGTGCTGGTGTCCTCCGCCAGGCGCTGGGCGCTGATGCACGAGTTGCGCGAGGCCGCCGAGCCGCGTCTGCGGGAGTTGCTAAAGAAAATGTCGGAGGTCGATCTGGTCGTGGTCGAAGGCTTCAAATCCGACACCCATCGCAAGATCGAGGTGCATCGCGCGGCCAACGGCAAGCCGTTTCTGTTCGCGGATGACCCCGCGATATCGGGCATTGCCACGGATGCGGCGGTTGAAACCTCACTCCCGGTGGCCCATCTCGATGATATCGAGGCCGTCGCCGCCATGATGCTGAAGGCGGCGATGCCGGCCGAAGACCTGCTGGCGCGCGGCGCCGGCGAAAGCTGAGACAGCCATGGCGCAATTGTCCGACGATTGCTTCGCCTTCGGCGGCCCGATGATGACGGTCGATGAAGCCGTCGGCATCATCGCCGCGCGGGTCACGCAGGTCGAGGAAGTCGAGACCGTTGCGCTGAAGGATGCGGACGGGCGTATTCTCGCCAGCGACATCTCCGCGCCGCTGCCGCTGCCTCCCTTCACCAATTCCGCCGTCGACGGCTATGCCGTGCGCAGCCGCGATCTGCCCAAGGGAGCGGAAGCAGCCTTTGCCGTGCGCGGCCGCGTTCAGGCCGGTGCGCCGGCATCCGGTCCGATTCCGCCGGGCGAGGCCATTCGCATCTTCACCGGCGCGCCGATGCCCGAGGGCGCCGATACCGTGTTCATGCAGGAGGATGTGCGGCTCGACGGCGAGGGCAGGGTGGTGCTCCCGGCCGGCCTGAAAGGAGGCGCCAATGTGCGCCCCGCCGGCGAGGATATTCCGATTGGCACCGCCGCGCTGATAAAAGGCCGGCGGCTGCGGCCGCAGGACGTCGCGCTGGCGGCCGCCTTCGGCCTCACCGAAATCAATGTAAGGCGGCGGATCCGGGTCGCGGTGTTTTCGACCGGCAACGAACTGGTGTCGCCGGGCGGTGCGCGCAAGCCAGCGCAATTGTTCGATTCGAACCGCTTCATGCTGATGGCGATGCTGGCGCGGCTGGGTTGCGAGGTCAGTGACCTCGGCATCTTGCGCGACGATCGCGCCTCGCTGGCGGAGGGACTGAAGCAGGTGGCCGGCAGTCATGATCTGATCCTGACCACCGGCGGCGTCTCGACCGGCGAGGAGGACCACGTCAAGGCTGCGGTGGAAAGCGCCGGGTCTCTCGTGTTGTGGCGCATGGCGATCAAGCCGGGCCGGCCCGTGGCGATGGGAATCATCGGCGGTACGCCGTTCATCGGGCTGCCGGGAAATCCGGTCGCGAGTTTTGTCACATTCGTCCACGTGGTGCGCCCGACCGTGCTGGCACTGGCGGGCGCGTTGCCACAGCCGATCGTTCCGATGCCGGTCCGCGCGGCCTTCGCCTACAGGAAAAAAATCTCGCGCCGCGAATATGTCCGGGTGAGCTTGCGTCGAGCGGCGGACGGTGTGACGGAAGCGGTAAAATTTCCGCGCGAGGGCGCGGGCCTGCTGTCGTCGCTGGTTGACACCGACGGGCTGGTCGAACTCGGCGAGGAGATCACGCAGATCGAGCCAGGCCAGACCGTCGGTTTCCTCGGCTATGCAAATTTGCTGTAGGATGGCTGACCTAACGGGCGCACAGGCTGCCAACCGTTGACGGGAAAAGCCGCCTGCGCCATCTGGGGGGCCATGACCACGACCACACTCGATCTGACCGGCCTGAAATGCCCGTTGCCGGCCTTGAAGACGCGCAAGGCGTTGAAAGCATTGAAGCCAGGCGACTTTCTGGAAGTTCACTGCACCGATCCGCTGTCGGTGATCGACATCCCCAACCTGATCCGGGAAACCGGCGACAAGGTCGAGATAACGGAGCGTGCCGAACAGATCGTATTTCTGATCGAAAAAGCAAATGGCCTGATCGAAAGGCCGAATGGTTAGCGACAGCCGCGTGGGGAACAAAATCTGGACATGTTCGCTTGGCTTGTTGCAGTGCGTGTGGGACGACATGACAATTCTAGCTACCATTTGCCTATCGACAGCGAGCGCAGCTTCTGCCCCAATCCGACCTCTACTCTCTGGGGCCGAGAGCAGATTCGTGCCAGTAACATGATACGCAATCCTGGGTTGAAATCGTTACGGGCGTCGGTGCACGGCATATCCGATCGCTCATGGTGTTAGAATTTGGGGAATTCCGTTTCGGATGCGCGTCGCGATTCCGGCGCATTCGGAATGGTGCGAAGCAGCAAGGCAGACGCTTGCGTGGGGCGCAGGAACTTATGATAACTGGATCGTGGACGCGCAGACATGCCCGGCATGGGCGGCTGTAGGGGAGGGTTGAATGGCTACACTTGATAGCGCAGGCGCGGTGTCGCGCGGCGGTGAGGGAATTCTCGATCGCGAGCATACGATTGCAAAGGCCGGCTTCAATCGCTGGCTGGTGCCGCCCGCGGCGCTTTGCATTCATCTGTGCATCGGCATGGCCTACGGTTTTTCCGTGTTCTGGTTGCCGTTGTCGCGCGCGATCGGGCTGACGGCTCCCAAGGCCTGCCCCGACATGTCGCTGGTGCAGGAACTGTTCACCACCACCTGCGACTGGAAAGTCGCCAGCATGGGCTGGATGTACACGCTGTTCTTCGTGCTGCTCGGCGTTTCCGCCGCGATCTGGGGCGGCTGGCTCGAACGCGCCGGCCCGCGCAAGGCCGGCTTCGTCGCGGCAATTTGCTGGGGTGGCGGCCTTCTGCTCGGCGCCCTCGGCATTTACATCCACCAGCTCTGGATGCTGTGGCTCGGCGCCGGCGTGATCGGCGGCGTCGGTCTCGGCCTCGGTTACATCTCGCCGGTGTCGACGCTGATCAAATGGTTCCCCGACCATCGCGGCATGGCGACCGGCATGGCCATCATGGGCTTCGGCGGCGGCGCCATGATCGGTGCGCCGCTGGCGAACTTGCTGATCAACTATTTCAAGACCCCGACCGATGTCGGCGTCTGGCAGACCTTCGTCGTCATGGGCGTGATCTATTTCGTCTTCATGACGATCGGCGCCTTCGCCTATCGCGTGTCGCCGGCCGGCTGGCAGCCCGACGGCTGGACACCGCCGAGCGAGAAGAAGTCGATGATCTCGGAGCATCACGTTCATCTCGACGACGCGCACAAGACGCCGCAGTTCTGGCTGATCTGGTGGGTGCTGACGCTGAACGTTTCCGCCGGCATCGGCGTGATCGGCATGGCCTCGCCGATGCTGCAGGAAATCTTCGCCGGCAAGCTGATCGGCATGCCCGATCTCGACCTTCAGCGCGCTTTCGGTCCAGCAGAAGACCGCGATCGCCGGGATCGCAGCCGGCTTTGCCGGCCTGCTGTCGCTGTTCAACATCGGCGGCCGTTTCTTCTGGGCGTCGCTGTCGGACTATATCGGCCGCAAGAACACTTATTACTGCTTCTTCCTGCTCGGCATCGCGCTCTACGCGCTGGCGCCGACCTTCGCCAGCGATGGGCTCGAAAGCGCTGTTCGTGCTCGCCTTCGGCATCATCCTGTCGATGTATGGCGGCGGCTTCGCCACCGTGCCGGCCTATCTCGCCGACATGTTCGGCACCCAGTTCGTCGGCGCCATTCACGGCCGGCTGCTGACGGCGTGGTCGACCGCCGGCATCATCGGTCCCGTGGTGGTGAACTACATCCGCGAGTTCCAGCTCGCGGCCGGCGTTCCGCGCGACCAGCTCTACGACACCACCATGTACATCCTGTGCGCCATGCTGGTGGCCGGCCTGATCTGCAACTACCTGATCAAGCCGGTCGACCCCAAATGGAACATGAGCGCCGAGGAAGTCGCGAAGCTGCAGGCGGCGGGTGCGAAACGCGAGGCGGGCATGCAGCACGGCTCGTTCGGCATCGGCAAGGGCGGCTTGGACGTCAAGGCCGCATTGTTCTGGGCGTTCGTCGGCGTTCCGCTGGCCTGGGGCGTGTGGAAGACCTTGGAAAGCGCGGTCAAGATCTTCTGATCACGCGCATCGCCGCGGGACGCAAAAGCTCGTCCCGCGGTCCAACGACCTTTCCGATCAATCAAAGAAGTCTCAGGGGGATTTTCATGCTTCGCACCAGTGTTTGTCTTGCCGCCATGCTGCTCGTCGCGGGCAGCCTGCATACGGCCTCGGCCCAGACCACCGCTCCGGCAGCGACGCCGGCGCCCGCGGCCAAGCCTTCGAAAATGAAGCTGACGGCCGACAAGCTGAAGGAAATGAAGACCAAGTGGAGCGCCAACAAGGGCAAGCTCAAGGAATGCCGCAAAGAGGTGAAGACCAAGGGTCTGGCCGGCGACGACCGCTGGTTCTACATCTCGGACTGCATGGACAAGTCCTGAACCCTTTGACTGCAACACCGGTGTTGATCGAGGGGCATGACAGCGAAGGCTGCATGCCCCTTAAATCATTATTTCTGCGACATCTTTTCCTCTTGGCATGTGGCATGCCAGGGATTAAAATCGCGCTCGATAAGGTCGCTAACGGGACGTCTCAATGAGCCATGATGTGCAACAGGTCCGCGCGTTCGATCATCCCGGCGAGGGACGCAAGCGGGCCAAATCGACTCCCAAGGGACGCCAGGTCGATCCCACCGCGGCACATGAGATCGAACTCCTGCTCGGCGACCGGCCGCGGCGACGCGACCTCCTGATCGAGCACCTGCACCTGATCCAGGACAACTATCATCAGATCTCCGCCGCCCATCTCGCGGCCCTCGCCGACGAGATGAAGCTTTCGTTCGCGGAAGTGTTCGAGACCGCGACCTTCTACGCGCATTTCGATGTGGTGAAGGAAGGCGAGCCCGACATCGCGCCGCTGACCATTCGCGTCTGCGATTCGCTGACCTGCGCCATGCTGGGCGCGGAAAAGCTGCTGCAGGAATTGCAGGACGGCAAGGGCCCCGGCATTCGCGTGGTGCGCGCGCCCTGCGTCGGGCTGTGCGATGCGGCCCCGGTGGCCGAGGTCGGCCATCACTATGTTTTCCGCGCGACCTCATCCGAAGTGTTGGCGGCGGCAGCGCGTGGCGAGACGGAGCCGGACATTCCGCCCTATGTCGACTACGACGCCTATGTGAAGGATGGCGGCTACAAGCTGCTGAACGATCTGCGCGCCGGGCGCGTCAGCAAGGAAGACGTTCTGAAGGCGCTCGACGATTCCAGCCTGCGCGGGCTCGGCGGCGCCGGCTTTCCGACCGGGCGCAAGTGGCGCGCGGTGCTCGGCGAGCCCGGGCCGCGGCTGATGGCGGTCAATGGCGACGAGGGCGAGCCCGGCACCTTCAAGGATCGCTTCTATCTGCTTCGCGATCTGCACCGTTTCCTGGAGGGCACGCTGATCGGCGCGCATATCGTCGATGCGACCGACGTCTACATCTACATCCGCGACGAATATCCGGCGGCGCTGAAAGTGCTTCCGCTCGAACTCGCCAAGCTGCCGAAGGGCGGTCCCACCCTGCATATCCGCCGCGGCGCCGGCGCTTACATCTGCGGCGAGGAATCCTCGCTCTTGGAAAGCATCGAAGGCAAACGCGGCCTGCCGCGCCACAAGCCGCCATACCCGTTCCAGGTCGGGCTGTTCGGGCTGCCGACGCTGATCAACAACATAGAAACGCTGTTCTGGGTGCGCGACATCGTGGAGAAGGGCGCGGCCTGGTGGAGTTCGCACGGTCGCAACGGTCGCCACGGCCTGCGCAGCTATTCAGTGTCCGGCCGCGTCAAGAATCCCGGCGTCAAGCTGGCGCCCGCCGGCCTGACGGTGCGCGAATTGATCGACGAATTCTGCGGCGGCATGGCCGACGGCCACAAGTTCCATGCCTATCTGCCGGGTGGCGCGTCCGGCGGCATCCTGCCGGCATCGATGGACGATATTCCGCTCGATTTCGGCACCCTGGAAAAATACGGCTGCTTCATCGGTTCGGCCGCGGTGATCATCCTGTCCGAGCAGGACAGTGTGAAAGACGCGGCGCTTAACCTGATGCGTTTCTTCGAGGATGAGAGCTGCGGCCAGTGCACGCCCTGCCGCGTTGGAACCCAGAAGGCGGCGCTGCTGATGCAGAAGCCGGTCTGGAACCGCGAGTTGCTCGAGGAATTGGGCCAGGCGATGCGCGATGCCTCGATCTGCGGCCTCGGCCAGGCGGCCTCGAATCCGCTGACATCAGTGATTAAATATTTCCCGGATGAATTCGCACCGAAAGAGGCTGCGGAATGACGAAAATCCAGTTCGAACTCGACGGCAAGCAGGTCGAGGCCATCAACGGCGAGACCATCTGGCAGGTGGCAAAGCGCCAGGGCCACGAAATTCCGCATCTGTGCTATTCGCCGGAGCCCGACTACCGGCCGGACGGCAATTGCCGCGCCTGCATGGTGGAGATCGAGGGCGAGCGGGTGCTGGCGGCTTCCTGCAAGCGCACGCCGAGCGTCGGCATGAAGGTGAAATCGGCGAGCCCGCGCGCGGTCGCGGCGCAGAAGATGGTGATGGAGTTGCTGGTCGCCGATCAGCCGGCGCGCGAGACCTCGCACGATCCCGATTCGAAATTCTGGCACTGGGCCGAAATCGTCGAGGTGACCGAAAGCCGTTTCCCCGCCGCCGAACGCTGGGATGGCGACGCCAGCCATCCGGCGATGCGCGTCAATCTCGATGCCTGCATCCAGTGCGGGCTGTGCGTGCGCGCCTGCCGCGAGGTCCAGGTCAACGACGTGATCGGCATGGCTTATCGCAGCCATGAATCCAAGATCGTGTTCGACTTCGACGATCCGATGGGGGAATTGACCTGCGTCGCCTGCGGCGAATGCGTGCAGGCTTGCCCGACCGGCGCGCTGATGCCGGCGGTGATGCTCGACGAGAACCAGACCCGCGTCACCTATCCCGACAAGAAGGTCGACTCGCTGTGCCCGTATTGCGGTGTCGGCTGCCAGGTCACCTATCAGGTCAAGGACGACAAGGTGATCTATGCCGAAGGCCGCGACGGCCCGGCCAACCACAACCGGCTCTGCGTCAAGGGCCGGTTCGGCTTCGACTATATCCATCACCCCAATCGCCTGACCAAGCCGCTGGTGCGGCTGCCGAACGTGAAGAAGGACGCCAACGACCAGGTCGATCCGGCCAATCCCTTCACCCATTTCCGCGAAGCGTCGTGGGAAGAGGCGCTCGACATCGCCGCGAAGGGCCTCGTCAAGATCCGCGACGGCAAGGGCGTGAAGGCGCTGGCCGGCTTCGGCTCCGCCAAGGGCTCGAACGAGGAAGCCTATCTGTTCCAGAAGCTGGTGCGCACCGGCTTCGGTTCCAACAATGTCGATCACTGCACGCGGCTGTGCCATGCCTCTTCGGTCGCGGCCCTGATGGAAGGGCTCAACTCGGGCGCGGTGTCGGCGCCGTTCGCCGCCGCGCTGGATGCCGAGGTCATCATCGTGATCGGCGCCAACCCGACGGTGAACCACCCGGTCGCCGCGACCTTCATCAAGAACGCGACCAAGAAGGGCGCGAAGCTGATCGTGATGGACCCGCGCCGGCAAACGCTGTCGCGCCACGCCTACCAGCACCTCGCGTTCAAGGCCGGCAGCGACGTCGCGATGCTGAACGCGATGATCAACACCATCATCAGCGAGGGGCTGACCGACGAGCAATATATCGCCGGCTATACCGAAGGCTTCGACGAACTGAAGGAGCGCATCAAGGATTTCACGCCGGAGAAGATGGCGCCGATCTGCGGCATTCCGGCGGAGACACTGCGCGAAGTGGCGCGGATGTACGCGCGCGCCAAGTCCTCGATCATCTTCTGGGGCATGGGCATCAGCCAGCATGTGCACGGCACCGACAATGCGCGCTGCCTGATCGCGCTCGCACTGATCACCGGCCAGGTCGGCCGGCCCGGCACCGGCCTGCATCCGCTGCGCGGCCAGAACAACGTGCAGGGCGCCTCCGACGCCGGCCTGATCCCGATGTTTCTGCCGGACTACCAGCCGGTCGGCCGCACCGACTTGCGTGAGCCGTTCGAAAAACTCTGGCATCAGGACCTCGATCCCGTTCGCGGCCTGACCGTGGTCGAGATCATGAACGCGATCCATGCCGGCGAGATCAACGGCATGTATATCGAGGGCGAAAATCCGGCGATGTCGGATCCCGATCTGCAGCATGCCCGCGAGGCGCTGGCGAAACTCGATCATCTCGTGGTGCAGGACCTGTTCGTCACCGAAACCGCGTTCCATGCCGACGTGATCCTGCCGGCCTCGGCATTCGCCGAGAAATCCGGCACGTTTACCAACACCGATCGCCGCGTCCAGTTGGCGCGCGAAGTGATAAAACCGCCCGGCGAGGCGAAGCAGGACCTCTGGATCATCCAGGAAATCGCCAAACGCATGGGGCTGTCCTGGAATTACAACGGGCCGGCCGATGTCTTCACCGAGATGACCGAGGTGATGCCTTCGCTGAAGAACATCACCTGGGAGCGGCTGGTGCGCGAGGGCGCGGTGACCTATCCGGTCGACGACCCCACGAAGCCCGGCAACGAGATCATCTTCACCACCGGTTTTCCGACCCAGAGCGGCCGCGGCAAGATCGTGCCGGCGCGCGTGCTGCCGCCGGACGAAGTGCCCGACGACGAATATCCGATGGTGCTCTCCACCGGGCGCGTGCTCGAACACTGGCACACCGGCTCGATGACGCGGCGCTCCAGCGTGCTCGATCAGATCGAACCGGAGGCGGTCGCCTTCATGTCGCCAAAGGACATGCGGCGCCTGAAGGTCTGGCCCGGCGATTTCATCCGGCTGGAAACGCGCCGCGGCGCGGTCGAGGTGAAGGTGCGCTCCGACCGCGATGTGCCGGAGAACATGGTGTTCATGCCGTTCTGCTACGCCGAAGCGGCCGCCAATCTCCTGACCAATCCGGCGCTCGACCCGTTCGGCAAGATCCCGGAGTTCAAGTTCTGCGCGGTCAAGGCCGAACGCGCCGAGATCAGGAATGCGGCGGAGTAGGGCGGTGGCCCCCGCTGCCCGGGAGGGATCAGGGCAAGGCGCCTAAGGCGTCGCGCGCCCGCCTGAGATCAGCCGTCCCGGCTCCTTCCTGGAACCAGCCGTAGATCGGTTCCAGCAGCGCGCGTGCCTCGTCGGGCCTTTCCTGCGCCTGCCAGAGTTCGGCAAGGGTTGTGGCGGCGCGTAATTCCAGGGACTTGGCCCTTTGACCGCGCGCCACTTCAATGGACCTCTTCAAATGTGATTCGGCTTCTCCAACCTTCGACGGGTTGAGTGCAAGAAGAACTTGCGCTCTCTGCCGATGTAATTCCGCTTCCCATGCTCTGCCTGTCACGTCACCAATACCGGCCAGAGCTTCCTCGACAACCGCCAGCGCTTTTTCATTCTCGCCAGCCCTGGCGTGCATGTCCGCCAGCCATCCATTCATCATTGGAAGCATGAAGCCGACGCCGCTAAGTCGCGCCTCGTCGAGACCCCGTAATATTTCGGCCCGACCTTCTTCTAGTCGGCCGAGGTCGCCGACTGCCCGGCCTCGCGAAATTCTCGACAAGATAACGTACAGCGAAAACCGTTGTTCTTGCGACATTTCGAAGCTCTTCTCGGCGCTTTCGAAGGCGCGAGCGGCGTCCCCGCGAAAGAGGTGCACGACGGAAGTCATGTAATGGGCGAACGCTATTGTGTAGGGGTGATCGAGATCCTGAGCCAACGCAAGCGCTTCCGAAACGCGCATCAAAGCCTGATCTGGATAGCCCAGGATCCACAAATCCCAGGACAAGAGCAGCAATGAAGCCGCCTGAGGCTCCACCATGTAAAGATTGTATAGCGGCTGTCTTCCTTTGCCGATCGAAAGCCTGATTGTTTCCTCGAAGTGGCTCGCTGACGACTGGAAGTCCCCGATCGTCAGCAGCGTGCTGCCCATTACTCTATGCGCCACCATCAGGAGCACGGGGTCGGACAACGCTTGTGACCGTGACAGGAATTCCTCGGCCATGGGGAGCGCGCCATAATTATCTCCGCCCATCCAGCAGTACCCCCATAACCCAAAGAGGGCCTGGAAATATTCGGGGACGTTGCCGAGCCGCAGGCATAAGGTGCGTGCCCGCGAAAACGCTTCGCGGGTTTCCGCCGAGGCGTACCCTCGAACGGCGATAAGCGGGATTCCCAACGCCAATTGAATGTCGATCTCTTCCCTGGTTCGCTCGGGCGTGTCCGGCAGGGCGTTCAGGAGCTGAAGCGCCTTTCGAAAATTGGCGATTGCTTCGACGTTGGCGGAGTGCGCGAGCGCGCGTTGCCCGGACTTGAACCAGCAACGAATGGCCTGCTGGTGATTGGCTGCCTCCTGGTAATGGTAGGCCAGAACTTCGGGTTGGTTTTCGACTAGCTCTGGAAAGTCATGCTCGAGGATTGCCGCGATATCCGCATGGATCTGCTGCCTTTTGCTCTTGAGCAGGGATTCGTAGATCGCATCACACAACAACGCATGTTTGAAGGCGTAACGCACGGAAGGCCAGATGTCGACCCGATGGATGATGTCCGCCCGTTCGAGCTGCGACAGAGCCGGCAGCATATCGTCTTCGTCGATTTGCGAGGCGGCCGACAGAAGCCGAAGTGAGAACTCGCGTCCGATCACGGCCGCGATCTGTGCAAGTCTGCGACTCGGCGCGACGCGGTCGAGGCGTTCCATCAATGCATCGCTCAGCGTGTCCGGGACCTGGAGTAGGGCTGGTTGCGCTTCGCGCCCGAGCCTGCCTCGAGTTCGCAAGGGCGCGCTCAGCATGGTGCTTGTCAGTTCCTCTATGAATAGCGGTACGCCGTCGGCCTTTTCGATGATCTTGTCGAGCAGCGGTTGAGGCAGAATCCCGCCCCTCAGGAGATCCCGGATCATCCCCCTCACTTCGGTGTGCGACAATCGCGTGAGCGAAAGTGTGGTGGTGGTCGCATAATTGATCCACGTCGGGCGGAACTCGGGTCGACACGACACAATAAGAAGGACGCGGGCGTGGTCGATCCGGCTGATGATCAATTCAAGGAACCCAAGCGTCGTTGGATCCATCCATTGCGTATCCTCGAAGATACACAGCGTGGGGCGCTGGACGGAGAACGCCAGGAGCATGTCGACGAGCGCGCTTATGGTCTTGTTCTTAATTTGCTGCGCCGTAAGGCCGGATAGTTCGAGGCGATTTTCCAGGGAGATCGACAACAGTTTGGCAATCAGCAGGACCGGCTCGATGGAGCGATCGGCTGCGAGCGGTAGGTAAGCCTCGAGCTTGGCAAGCTTGTCTGCGTCGGCTTCGCGAGCCGTCAGTTGGGCCGCCTGTTCGATCTGCATTATCACCGGAAAGAGCGGAGTTCTGACTATGATAAGGCGAACCCTGGTGGTGGAGCAGGACGTGCTGCTCTTGCTCGATTTGCGATCTCAATTCGTGGATGAGCCTTGACTTCCCGACGCCGGGAATCCCCGAGAGAAAGATGACCTGGCCATCCCCTTCTTTGACTTTCTGCCACCTGTCGAGCAACAGGCTTAGTTCGCTCGAGCGTCCAATGAACGGAGTAAGCGAGCCTGTGTGCGCGGCCTCGAAGCGGTTGGCGGCACTTTTGGCCGAGAGCACGCAATACACGTGAAGAGGTTCGGTGACGCCCTTGAGCTCCTTGAAGCCGAGGTCCCGGCAATCGAAAGCAGCCGATGCAAGACGTCTCGTCGATTCCGAGATGAGTACCGTGTTGGGGTCGGCCAGGCCCTGCAGACGCGCGGCAATATTCGGCGTCTCTCCCACTGCGTCCATCGACCACGGACCACCGTCTCCCATTTCGCCGACCACAACCGGCCCCGAGCAAACACCCACGCGACAAGCAAGGGTAACCGGCCCCGAAATCTTCGGGACTCCGGCCACAATCTCCAGGGCGGCGTGAATGGCACGACCGGCGTCGTCCTCGCGTGCGGGATAACCCCAAATCGCCATCACGCCGTCTCCGGCAAAGCGGGCGATCTCGCCCCCATAGGCCATGACCGCCTTGCTGCATTCCGCACGATACAGCTGAATGATCTTCTGGAGTTCTTCCGGATGCATCCGTTCCGAAAGCTGAGTAGATCCGACGAGGTCGCTGAACATCACCGTGATCTGACGAAACTCAGCCTCGCGGTGTTGCACCGGCGAGGGCGGCGCCGCGGCAACGTTCGGAACCGCCGTCGTTGTGTCGGCGGGCTGATGCCTCAATGCGTCGATGGCCCTAAGCAGCTTCTTGCGGTGACCTAACGAGGATACTCCGATGTTTCTGAGATCTTCATCGTTCAAATCGCGCAGAATGGAATATTCGATATTGTGTTCTGCGAAGGCTTGGGCGTACTGCCCCAGATCGTGTCTGCCCAGCCACTCTGCCAGGTCGGGGGGTATCCTCGTCATGACAGGGGCCCCCGCCTACTGCCGTCATTCATCAGGAAGAAGTTGGACTCCCGACCCACTGTGCGGCTGCCTTTGTTACTCTGGACCGTGAGGCCCTCTCCTGCAGATGATACTCGGCAAGAGCGTTCTCTTCTGCTGATACCACAATGCGCGAAGAGCCCTCGATCATGCGGGCGCCTCATCATTCGGTGCGTTGTGCCATGCCGCGGGCCGAGCGTCGCGATTTTTACCTTGCGGAGGATATGAACCAGGACGATATGAGAAGACCTCCCCGACCGCCTGTTGAAGCTCCCCAAGCATCTCCGCATCGGATTTGAGGAGTTCGTGATTGTATCCCCTCGCCATGATCAATGCCGATTGATACGTCTCTTGCACGACCCTGATGCGGTCATTCGCAGGCAGGGAGGCGACGAACGCGATGGTCTCTTCGACGTGCGCGGCCTCGCTTCCGAGGCAGCTGTGGCTTCGAAGGAAGCGGGTCGCATCGACGCCGTCCGGGCAAATCGCCTGAACCTTTTCGATGTCGGTTTCCTGCTTGAGTGCGGCGATGCGCTCCAGGCAGTACGAATAGCCGATGCAGCCGATTGGATAGTCCTGGACGCAGAGCTCATCAAAGCGCCGGCAGAGCGGCTTGATGCCCTCCGGAATGAAATTGGCGACGAGCCGCTCGCCGGGCACGCCCAGCGCACGCAAATCCTTGAGCGCGAGGCGGTCATGACCAGTCTCCTCGCGCGCACGCTCTTCAAGGTAGGCCGCGACCTCGAGCCTCCCCAACTCGCTGAAGCGGCTGGCGGCGCGCCGGAGATTTCGAGGCGTGTCGACAGACGTGTGATAGGCGCCAACCAGCGCGACGATATAGCCGACGAGCGTCGGCTCCGGGCGCGCGAGGCGCTCTTCGATTCCCGCAAATCCGAGATTTATAGCGCCGTCGAGCAACCCGATCGCGCTGCCCGTCGATCCGACGCCCGTCATCGGCGTCGCGAATGGGTCCACATGTTGCTTCGTTCCGCCCGGAGGACAAAACCAAACCTCTCCGGACTCACGAGCGATGATCGAAACATCGTCCGTGACCTTGACCCACTCCGTTGTCAACCGTGCCATTCGATACCTCCCGTTTCCGAGTGCTCGTCCACGATCATCCTGGAGGGCGCGAGCGGTATGCGGAGCGAACTCTCCTCAAGCCAGAGACGCACCGCATCGCCTCAACTGGGTCGCCCAGCGCTAGATTCCGTTCGGCGTAAGGCCCATCAGCAATTTGGCTGTATCGAGAAGATTCTGACCGGGCGGACACGTGCCGTCATGTTTTGGCAGCACAAAGACGATTTCGTCGTCTTCCTGCTGCCAATAGCCCGCATGGTAGGCCTCTTCCGTTATCACGACGGGCTTCTTTGTCGTGCCGTTCCAATAGAAACCCCGCGTCGCGAACACCGCCTTGGCGTTTGCGGGATTCAGTAGCAGGTCCCTGAAATCTTTATCGACCCACGCGTCGACGATCATTTCTGCGAGGGAATCGTTGGGGATGTACGAAAAGTCAGCCACCTGAACGGATGGTTCGTTGGCGTTGGTGGGGTCTTGCTTTTTCTTGAAGATGGTCATGGCCAGCCCTCCTCATGAAATAGGTCCGGCATCTTGCCGTCCTGCAACACTTCGTACTCTAATTGCGTAAATTCGCCGTGGCAAGTTAGCCTGGCGTGCCAGCGAGTTGGATAAATCCATTTTGCCGACGCTGGAGACAAGGGCACGTAAGGAGGCGATAACTGCATTCGTCCTGACGGAGAAAATACGACAACCATGCTTACTGTTCTGCAAGCTGAGCGCGAAATGACACGCGCGGAGGGCTTCGGAGCCAGTAACCAGCCGGGCCATATCCGCCGTGTCGCCGAAAGTGGAAGTGATTTCCGAGCATCCGCGGCTTCACGATGGGCGGTTCGTGTTGAGGGCACGGCCTTGCATGTGATTCAATCGTTTAAACCGGAGCCTCCAACCGCGCGCTTTGGTCGCACGGCGCGCAGCGGGCGGGCGGCGTCGGAGGCGGGGAGTCCACGCATTAGCGTAAGATATTGACGCTCAGTTTGCGCCCCTTGCGGCGGCAACCTTCTGGTCGATCTTGTTCTGGGCGACAATCGCTTCCACACGCGCGAGGTTTTCCAGCAGACGCTGGCTGGTGAGGACCAGGAAGTAATAACCGAATTGCGGGTTCTGGAAGTAGATCTCGAGCAGCTTCTCGTAGGTGATGGTCAGGCAGTGTCCATCCTCGATGCATTCGATCGTCGCCGTTCGGCGGTTGTCGGGCGTCAGGAAGCCGAGCTCACCCATCAGGCGTCCTGGCGGCAACTCGACGCCGATTTCCTTCACCAGGAATTTTCCGGTGACGGTCAGCAGCATTTCGTCGGCGACGTCGTCCTTCTTGAACAGGATATTGCCCTTGCGATACTTGCGCTCGGTCATGAACGGCTTGAGCCATTCCATCGAGGTGTCGCCCTGCGTTGCCCCGCGCGCCTTCTTCACGAGAACCAGCATTTGACGGAGGCGATAGGCATTGATGGGAACCATCAGCAGATACAAGAGAAAGGTCGTGACGGTGCCGCTCAGCGCGCCAGAGCCGGCGAAGAATGCGCAACCGATCATGTTCGCGACCCGCAGCGGCACCATGGTCTGCGTCAGCAAGGTGGCGACAAAGAAGATCGCGCCCACCAGGGCAAACATGTTGGCGAGCGTGATGTTGTGCAGGAAGATTTCCAGCAGGCGGTTGAAGATGGCGTCATAGGTGACGTTGTTGGGGTCGAGACCCAGTTGAACCAGAACCTTGGCGACCGTCAGGTTGTCGGCCGCCGTGTTGAGGATGCGATCCATCGTCGTCACGGGTGTGCACCGCCAGGCGTCATTTCGTCCTCCAAGCGTTTGCTCGAAACAGAAGGTTTTTCGCACAGCGCGGCGGATGGGTCTCGCCAAGGGCGGCGCTGTGGAATCGAGGAAATAACTGGAAACATTGCTTCTCGGTCTGCAGGCTGTCTCAAATTGCCGCTGCGCCGGAGAATATAAGGGTATCCACCGGGGTGCGTCACCATGGGAATTCGGCTAAGGAATCTGGCGCGAGCCGGAATAAGGGCGGTTTCGGCGGTGGCGCCGCCCGGGGGCATGGCAGGGAAGCGCGCATTGCGCAACTGGCGTCAATGATGAATGAAGCGGGGAAGATAGGCCGCGATCTTCAGCGCCATGATGGCGGCGACGGCGCTTCCTCCCAGCAGGATCGCCAGGACGCCAAGACAGAGCCGCCTGATCGCGGCCAGATGCGCTGCCGCGCTGTCCGGGCGAAGGCTGTTTTGGTCTCGCAATGGGTAGCGACCCCCTTCGAGCGGGCCGCGCACAGGCGTCAGCATCGTCATTTCAGAAATCCGTCATCCATCTCTTGACCGGCTCCGTGAGCTTGCCGACGAAGGCGGCCACTCGCGCCCGCGGACGCCTCGCAAGCCGGATCGCCGAGGCAAGCTGCACGATCAGGGGATTGCCGCTGTTTTCCAGGTCGAGTTCGAACGGCTCGGACAGATAGACGGTCGCGCATCCCGCAGCCCCGCTCTCGGCCCTCGCAAACGACACCGCGGAGCTTTCGAACAGGAAGATGCCGCCGATCCGCCCGTTGACGTCGCGCGCCACCCAGAAGCCTTCCCGGTTGCGGCCGATGAAGAACGCCGGGATCGTCTCGTTGACGATGTCGGGATCGAGCGGCGGAAAAGGTGCCGCGGCAATTTCGATCTGTTTCCGGGGCGGCTCTTTCTGATGCATGATACCGATGGCGATCGCGGCCATGGCGGCCTCCTCACGATTCTAACTGCCATCATTTGCCGATCGGGCCATAGGAATGCCAGACCGCCCGGCATTGCGTCTCATAGGAGAGATATAAAAGCGCGCGAGGGGAAATTGCCTGGCCTGCCTGCCTTTATGCCGCGGCTATCAGAGAGAGCCGAGGGCTGCCTCGATTTCCTATGCCGCCATCCGCATCTTCGCTTCCCTGGCCCGCCATGCGGGCTGACGGTGGAGATCGAAGATGTCTCACTTTCTGACCAGCGACGACAAGTTCCGGGATCTGCTCTACAGCGACGACTATCGCGCGTATCTGATGACCCGCAGCCAATCGGCCGACGATTACCGGTTCGCCCGGACACGGGGGAGGCGCGCGCGCGTCCATGCGCGCAAGGCTCTAAGACGCGTCACCGGCTATTTCAAAACCATGATCGAGGCGATCGCCGATGCAAAACTGCGTCGCATGGAGCGAGAACTCGAGCTTCGCGGTATCCGCTTCGACCGTTCGAACCATGATTGGGTCGCGCCGAAATCCCGGCCGGCCGGGCGCTGATGGAAAGGCGGGTCATGCGGCCCGCCGTTTCGGTTTCACTTCTGTCCAGCGTGGGGCGTCACATGCCGCAAACCTCATTCACCGCATCCGCTCTCGTTTCCCTCCTGCGCAGAATAGTCGGCTCCGTCGTGACGTTTCTCGGTCCCTCCTGGGACGGGCCGCACAGGGCATATCAGCCCCACCGTCACTATATGCGCGGGCCCGGACCGAAATGGCGCGAAAAGCATCTCGCCGATCGCGTATCCGCGAGCAACACTTGAACTCTAGATGCTGCAGCCCCTCGGGCGGCCTGCAGCACCCCCCCTGGAGCTAATGGCTGCTCCGCGAGGCAATCCCTTTCCACAGGCTGTTGTGGCGTTTGATCGGTTTGCCGGCCGACGCGGTCCTCGGCTGGTCCGATTCGATCGCCGCGGCGAAGGCGCGCTTGAGGCGCTCATCATCCATCCGTGCAACATATTGCTGCAACACCGCGGGCGTAAGGTCATTCGGCTGCAGGATGGCGGCACACAATTCGGCACTGGTCCGGCGGAAAAAGCCGAAGCCCGGCTTGCCGTCCTGCTCCGGTGCCAGCCTGTCGATCTCGCTTGCGATGGCCATGACGGCCAGCCTGTCGGCGTTATCCAATGTCACGGCGAAGCGCAGCATCGCCAGCTGCCAGGCGCGCAGTGTCCTGGCATGCCGTCCGCTTCCGGGAACGCTTGAACTCATTCCAGGATGCCTCTATGGCGTGGCGGCCGAGCTCTTGGGAAAGTGGCTCGCGTGCCAGCTCTCGACCGGGCAGGCCAGATCTTCGTCACCGATTTCGGCGATCGCGTTCGCGACTTCGGCTCTCGCCGCATCATCCAGTTCGACGATCGGCAGCCGGGTGGCGGGCGACATCAAGCCGAGCAGGCACAGCGCATATTTCAGTGCTGCCGGGCTCTCCCTGGTCAGCGCCGCCGTCAGCGGCGCCAGCCGGCTTTGCAGATAGCGCGCGGACTGCAGGCGTCCCTGCCTGCAGCTTGAAAAAATCGCATGGCAAAGATCGGGCGCAACATTCGAGACCAGCGATATGCAGCCATGCCCGCCATTGGCGATGAAGGCGAGCGCGGTGGCGTCGTCGCCGGACAACAGCCGGAATCCCGGGGGCAGCAAAGACCGCAGGCGCATGGGGCGCGTCAGATCGGCGGTGCCATCGCGCAGTCCGATGAACTGCGCGGATTTGGCCAGCCGCGCCAGCGTGTCGTCGGACAGCTCGCGGATGGTGCGGGAAGGGACATCGTGCAGGATGATGGGCAGCGAGGTCGAGACCGCGATCGCCCGAAAATGCGCATGGATGCCGGCCTGCATCGGCTTGTTGTAATAGGGCACGACGGACAATACCGCATCGGCGCCGGCGGCCTCGGCGCGCCGGGTCAGCTCGATGGCCTGGCTGGTTGAATTCGAGCCGGCGCCCGCTATGACCCGGACGCGGCCGCGGGCGATTTCGACGGCGGCACGTACGAGGCGCTCCTGCTCGGCCGGCGTCAGCGTGGAGGCTTCGCCGGCGGTTTCCCCGACCACAATCGCCGAGGCGCCCGCCGCGATCTGACGTTCGCAAAGCCGCGCAAATGCCACCAGATCGAGATCGCCTCCCTCATCGAACGGCGTGGGTAGATCGGGAATGTAGCCCGCGAGCCATATGGCGGGATGCAAGGGGTGCGTCATCGGGGGTCACGCTGCGATTTCGATCTGGTTGAAGCCCTGTCGGTAGGCCGACAGCACGAGGCCCTGCTGGCAGCGGACGCCCGCCTCGATGCGGAAGCCCATCTGCTCCAGCAGATTGCGGATCTTCAGGCAGACGCGACTTTCCGTGGAATCGATCAGGACGGCGATGGCAGCATTTGGGCTGAGGAATTGCGCGATCCGGGCAAGCTCGGCTTCGATGGCAGGAGGCGAGTTGCGCCCGGTGATCAGGCCGACCGCGTGTTGCCGCTTCGGAATGCGGCAGGTCGCGGTGGTCGCCACCCGGATGAAGCCGCGTCGCCGCAGCGCCAGATAGAGCTCCAGGCTGTCGTGGCCGGCAACGATTGCGCGCTGGAGATTGGAGAGGCGGGTGAGGTCGATCATGGTGTCGACGACCTGCTCCCGGTTCGAGGTGGAGTGATCCATCTGACCCTCCTGAGGGATCGACGCCCGATCTGTCACGCGGCGCGCCGGGCGGCGGGGAACGGAAGCTTGTCGCCCATGTCGAGTTCGATCTCGCGCGACAATTCCACGATGGCTTCGGGGTGATGGCCGTTCTCGAACAGGGCGTATTTGACGGCCTGGGCGCGGCTGACGAACAGGCCGCCATAGAGACCGCTCTGTTCCTGGGCGATCCACTGGCCGCGACTGTTCTTGCCGATGAAGACGATGGCAGATGGCAAGCTGCACGAGGGAGGTTCGACGAGCTTCACGTTATTATTCCTTCTTCGAGACGAGTAGCGTGCGGCTGAATATCGTCAGGCGGGGATATGAATTCGAGGGCGACAGGCCGGCGATCTCATAAGCGCCGCATAGGATCGCGCGAAACCATCTCAGGCCGGGACCGAATGACTGAAGCTGCTGACGAGCGCGAACAGTGCCGCGTAGGCCACCGTTTCATCCCAGTGGTTGAGCGCGGCGCCGAACGGCTGCTCGCGCCGCATGGTGCCGACCACGGCGCACAGGACGATCGACATCCACAGCAATGCCGCAAGGCCCCTGGCGAAGCCGGCGCCGGCGAAGGCAGCGAAGAACGCCAGAATGCTGATGCGCAGGAAGAAGCGGACGAGTACCTGGGCCGGTCTCAATTCTCGCGATAGTTTTGGAAGCAGGTCCAAGACTCGAAACTCCGGCAATTCCTCTCGGCGATCCCTTGGGGTGGGTTCAGCCGAAGTTGTCGCAGCAGACCGGCTCGCAGAGCGGGTTCATGTCGCGCGACACGGCGGGAACGCTCGGGCGGCTCGCAGGTGCGGCGATGCGCTCGGCCTCGACGAAGGCGCTCAGGATCGCCAGCGCCAGATCCGCGTGGCGGGCTTCGATCGACCGGTCGAGCCAGTCCGGCAGCTCGCGTTCGCGCGACAGGGCGCAGTACCACTCGCCCTCGTCATAGGCGATGCGACGAACCTGCCACAGCGGCAGTTCCAGATCGATCAGTGCCAGCGCGGCATCGGTCCAGGCTTCGGTCGCAATCAATTTTTCGATCCGCGCGGTCTTGCCGGCCTGTCCCATCGACGGGAAGCGCCGGCACGCCGTGCCGACGACGTCCGACATCAGCTCGGCGGTCACAGCATGCGCGCTGCGCAGCCGGTCGCTGATCTCGGCGGGATCTTGATGTTTCCTGAGCAGCGGCATGGCTTGATCTCGCATAGGATGCGGTCCACGTCGGTGGGCCGCTCCCGCAAGATGGTCAAAACGCCATTTGAAAACGAGGTGGCGCGGCGTCTCCAGAAATAAAGATGTCATAAAGGCCGCCGCAGCCGTCGCCACGACGGCGCGGCCCGCTGCCGCGCAGGGCGGGCCGGCGAGGCAAGCGGGCGTGCATTTATGAAATTCCTATAAGATTTGATGCCGGCCCGCCTCGAAAACCTATGCGCCGGATGTCACTTCACGGCCATCGATACGGGCAGGGTTTCGGCTCGCAGTGGAATCCGTGGTTGATCCATCGCAAGGCGCCTTCCCGGGAACGCGCACAAGTTGCGCATGCGGTACACGCGCGACAAGGAGCATTGTCATGTGGGACGTCGTCATGCTGGTCCTCGCCTTCGGCCTGTTCGTAGCGGGCATAGGCTATGCCTACGCCTGCGAACGGCTTTGAAGGAGTAGAGCCATGATCTTCGATTATTCGCTCGCCGGCTTCGTTTCGCTGGGCCTGCTGCTTTACCTGACCTACGCGCTGCTGCGGCCCGAGCGGTTCTGACCGCGCCGCACAACCGATCCCGCGTCATTCCAAAAGGCACATCACCATGACCGCCATTGGCTGGATTCAAATCATTCTGTACTGCGCCGTCGTCGTCGCGCTGGTCAAACCGCTCGGCGGGTATATGACCCGGGTTTTCAACGGCGAGCGCACCTTCCTCTCCCCGATCCTGCGGCCGGCCGAGGTCGGGATCTACTGGGTCGGCGGCGTCGACGAGAAGCGCGAGCAGCACTGGCTGACCTATACGGTCGCCATGCTGCTGTTCCATGTCGGCGGCTTCCTCATCATCTATGGCCTGATGAGGCTGCAGGCTTTTCTGCCGTTCAACCCCGCGGATCAATCCGCCGTGGCGGAAGACCTGTCCTTCAACACCGCGATCTCCTTCATCACCAACACCAACTGGCAGAACTATGGCGGCGAAAGCACGCTGTCCTATTTGACCCAGATGGTCGGTCTGACGCACCAGAACTTCCTGTCGGCGGCGACCGGCATTGCGCTGGCGGTGGCGTTGATCCGCGGCTTTTCCCGTTCCTCGATGCGCACCATCGGCAATTTCTGGGTCGATGTGGTCAGGTGCACGCTCTATGTGCTGATGCCGATCTGCGTCGTCTACGCGCTGTTCCTGGTCTGGCAAGGCATGCCGCAGACGCTCGGCGCCTACGTCGACGCCACCACGCTGGAAGGCGCCAAGCAGACGATTGCGGTCGGCCCCGTTGCTTCCCAGGTCGCGATCAAGATGCTCGGCACCAATGGCGGCGGCTTCTTCAACGCCAACGCCTCGCATCCCTTCGAAAACCCGACCGCACTGTCGAACTTCGTCCAGATCATCTCGATCTTCTCGCTCGGCGCAGCCCTCACCAATGTGTTCGGCCGCATGGTCGGCAACCAGAAGCAGGGCTGGGCGATCCTGGGAATCATGGGCGTCTTGTTCATCGCCGGCGTCACCGTTACCTATTGGGCGGAAGCGGGCGGCACCACTGCGATGCACGCGCTGGGGCTTTCCGGCGGCAACATGGAGGGCAAGGAAGTCCGCTTCGGCATCGTTGCCTCCTCGCTGTTCGCCGTCATCACCACGGCGGCCTCCTGCGGCGCCGTCAACGCCATGCATGACAGCTTCACCGCGCTCGGCGGCATGATCCCGCTGATCAACATGCAGCTCGGCGAGATCATCGTCGGCGGCGTCGGCGCCGGCCTCTACGGCATGCTGATCTTCGTCGTCCTCTCGATCTTCGTCGCCGGCCTGATGGTGGGCCGCACCCCCGAATATGTCGGCAAGAAGATCGAGGCGCGCGAGGTCAAGATGGCGATGCTCGCGATCCTGGTGCTGCCGCTGATGTATCTCGGCTGGACCGCCGTTGCCGTGGTCTATCCGACGGCGGTCGCGTCGATGGCCAATGCTGGGCCGCACGGCTTCACCGAGGTGCTCTATGCCTACACCTCGCAAACCGGCAATAACGGCTCGGCCTTCGCGGGTCTCACCGGCAATATCCTCTTCTACAACGTCACCGGTGCAATTGCGATGTTCGTCGGCCGCTTCTTCATGATCGTGCCGGCGATGGCGATGGCCGGTTCTCTCGCTGGCAAGAAGTCGATCCCGCCGTCGGCCGGCACCTTGCCGACCACCGGCGGCCTGTTCATCGGCCTCGTGGTCGGCGTGATCCTGATCATCGGCGGTCTCACGTTCTTCCCGGCGCTGGCGCTCGGACCGATCGTCGAGCACCTCGCGATGAACGCCAACACCCTGTTCTGATCGAACTCAATTCGGAGTTACGTCTATGGAAGTCGTGCAGAAATTGAACAAGCGGATGCCGGTGTCGGCGATGCTCGATCCGAAGATCGTGATACCCGCCATCGGCTCGGCGGTCCGCAAGCTCGATCCCCGGGTGATGATCAAAAGCCCCGTGATGTTCGTGGTCGAGATCGTCGCCGCGCTGACCACGGTGATCTTCCTGCGCGATCTGGTGACGGGCGGAGCCAACCTCGGCTTCACCTTCCAGATCATCCTGTGGCTGTGGTTCACGGTGCTGTTCGCGAATTTCGCCGAAGCGGTCGCCGAAGGCCGCGGCAAGGCCCAGGCCGAATCGCTGCGCAAGACCCGCACCGAGAGCCAGGCCAAGCTGTTGACCGGTTCCGACAAGACCTATCGCCTGGTCCCGGGCACCGGCCTCAAGGTCGGCGACATCGTGCTGGTCGAAGCCGGTGACAATATCCCCTCCGACGGCGAAGTGATCGAGGGCGTCGCTTCGGTCAACGAGGCCGCGATAACAGGTGAATCCGCCCCCGTGATCCGCGAATCCGGCGGCGACCGCTCGGCGGTCACCGGCGGCACGCAAGTTCTGTCGGACTGGATCCGCGTTCGCATTACCGCGGCGCAGGGTTCGACCTTCATCGACCGCATGATCAAGCTGGTCGAGGGCGCCGAGCGGCAGAAGACGCCGAACGAGATCGCGCTCAACATTCTGCTCGCGGGCCTCACCATCATCTTCGTGTTCGCGACCGTGACCATCCCGAGCTACGCCACCTATGCCGGCGGCTCGATCTCGGTGGTCATCCTGGTGGCGCTGTTCGTCACCCTGATCCCGACCACCATCGGCGCGCTGCTGTCGGCGATCGGCATCGCCGGCATGGACCGGCTGGTGCGCTTCAACGTGCTGGCGATGTCGGGCCGTGCGGTCGAGGCCGCCGGCGACGTCGATACGCTGCTGCTCGACAAGACCGGTACGATCACGCTCGGCAACCGGCAGGCCACGGCGTTTCGCCCGGTCCGCGGTGTGACCGAGCAGGAACTGGCGGATGCGGCGCAGCTCGCCTCGCTGGCGGACGAGACCCCCGAGGGGCGCTCGATCGTGGTGCTGGCCAAGGAAAAATACGGCATCCGCAGCCGCGACATGGCCGAGCTCGCCGCGACCTTCATTCCCTTCACCGCGCAGACCCGCATGAGCGGCGTCGACGCCGGCGGCTCGTCGGTCCGCAAGGGCGCGGTCGACGCCATCCTCAACTATGTTGGCGGCGGCACCCATGCGGTGGCGTCCGGCAACACCGTTCGCGCCATCCAGTCGGGCACCGTGTCCGACGTCGCGCGCGAAATCCAAGCAATCTCGGACGAAATCGCCAAGTCCGGCGGCACCCCGCTCGCGGTCGCCAAGGACGGCCGCCTGCTCGGCGTCGTGCAGCTCAAGGATATCGTCAAGGGCGGCATCCGCGAGCGTTTTGCCGAGTTACGCCGTATGGGCATCCGCACCGTGATGATCACCGGCGACAACCCTATGACGGCCGCCGCCATCGCCGCGGAAGCCGGCGTCGACGATTTCCTGGCCCAGGCGACGCCCGAGGACAAGCTGAAGCTGATCCGCGACGAGCAGGCCAGGGGCAAGCTGGTGGCGATGTGCGGCGACGGCACCAATGACGCGCCGGCGCTCGCGCAGGCCGATGTCGGCGTCGCCATGAACACCGGCACGCAAGCCGCGCGCGAGGCGGGCAACATGGTCGATCTCGATTCCAACCCGACCAAGCTGATCGAGGTGGTCGAGATCGGCAAGCAGCTGTTGATGACCCGCGGCGCGCTGACCACGTTCTCGATCGCCAACGACGTTGCGAAATACTTCGCCATCATCCCGGCGATGTTCCTGGCGTTCTATCCGCAGCTCGCCGTGCTCAACATCATGCACCTGGCGAGCCCGCAGAGCGCCATCCTGTCGGCGATCATCTTCAACGCGCTGATCATCATCGCGCTGATTCCGCTGGCATTGAAAGGCGTGGCGTATCGCGCCATCGGGGCCGGCGCGCTGCTGCGCCGTAACCTGATGATCTACGGCATCGGCGGCATCATCATTCCCTTTATCGGCATCAAGGCGATCGACCTCGTCGTCGCCGCCTTGCACCTGGCCTAACCTTGAACGTCATTGCGAGGAGCGAAGCGACGAAGCAATTCACACTTTCTATGCAACCATGGATTGCTTCGCTCCGCTCGCAATGACGGAAAAATTGGAGACCTGTCATGTTGAAAGAAATTCGCCCCGCCATCCTGATCCTGGTCCTGCTGACCCTGATCACGGGGCTCGCCTACCCGCTGGCGATGACCGCGATCGCCGGCGTGATCTTCCCGAAGCAGGCGCAGGGCAGCCTGATCGAGCGGGACGGCAAGGTGGTCGGCTCCGCGCTGATCGGCCAGGAATTCAAGGAGGACAAATATTTCCATGGCCGGCCCTCGGCGACCACGGCCCCGGACCCCAATGATTCCACCAAGACCGTTCCGGCGCCGTACAATGCGGCCAATTCGGGCGGCTCCAATCTCGGCCCGACCAGCAAGGCGCTGGACGACCGGGTCAAGGAAGATGTCGACAAGCTGAAAGCGGAAAATCCTGCGGCTCCCGTTCCGATGGATCTCGTCACCACCTCCGCCAGCGGTCTCGATCCGGATATTTCGCCGGAAGCCGCGCTATTCCAGGTGCCGCGGGTCGCCAAGGCCCGCAACATGCCCGAGGATCGCGTCCGCGCCTTGGTTAACGAGAACACAAAGGGCCGCTTCGCCGGCTTGCTGGGCGAGCCCCGGGTCAACGTGCTGGAGCTGAACCTGGCGCTCGATGCGGCGGCGCCGAAGTGATGGAGGCTAGGATGCGCCGGGCCTAGGGACTATATTCCGGCAATGGTCCAGCAGCGTCGCGATCCCGAACAACGCCCTTCGCCGGAAGCCCTGCTGGAAACAGCCCGGCGCGAGGACAGCCGCGCCGGCCGGCTGAAGATCTTCGTCGGCGCCGCCCCCGGCGTCGGCAAGACCTACGAGATGCTGCAGAGCGCGCATGCCAAGAAGAAGGCGGGCGCCGACGTCGTGGTCGGCGTGGTCGAGACCCATGGGCGCGCGGAGACCGAAGCGCTGCTGCACGGTCTCGAGGTTCTGCCGCGCAAGCGGATCGACTACAGGGATCAGCGCATCGAGGAGATGGACCTCGACGCGCTGATCGAGCGCCGTCCGCAGATCGCGCTGGTCGATGAGCTCGCCCACACCAACGCGCCCGGCAGCCGTCATCCGAAGCGCTATCTCGATGTCGAGGAGCTGCTCTCGCGCGGCATCGACGTCTACACCGCCGTCAACATCCAGCATATCGAAAGCCTCAACGACGTGGTCGCGCAGATCACCCATGTGCGGGTGCGCGAGACCGTGCCGGATTCGGTGTTCGACCGCGCCGACGCCATCGAGCTGATCGATCTGACGCCGGACGATTTGATCCAGCGGCTGAAGGAGGGCAAGGTCTACGTCCCCAGGCAGGCCGAGCGGGCGCTGGAGCACTATTTCTCGCCGGGCAACCTGACAGCGCTACGCGAACTGGCGCTGCGGCGGACTGCCGAGCGGGTCGACGAGCAATTATTGACCCACATGCAGGCCAATGCCATCGCCGGTCCCTGGGCGGCGGGTGAGCGCGCGCTGGTCTGCGTCAGCGAGGATCCGCGCGCGGCGGGGCTCGTGCGCTACACCAAGCGGCTGGCCGATCGGCTGCACGCGCCCTGGACCGCCATCAGCATCGAGACCCGGCGCAGCCTGCAATTGACCGACGAACAGCGCGACCGGCTTGCCGATACGCTGCGGCTCGCCGAGGCGCTGGGCGGCGAGGCGCTCACGATTCCCGCCGTCGAGCGCCGTATCGCCGACGACGTGCTCCGTTTCGCGCAGGCCAACAACGTCACCCAGATCATCATCGGGAAGTCGACGCGCTCCTGGTGGTTCGAGCTGATGCGCGGCTCGGTGGTGCACGATCTGGTGCGCCGCGCCGGCAATATCAGCGTGCACGTGATTCCCGGCGACGAGCTGCCGGCCGGTCCCACGGCCAAGACCGCGGTGCAGACCGCGGCGCGGCCCGAGCCGTTCAATCCCAGGCCCTATCTGTTCGCGCTCCTGATCGTCGCCATCGGCCTCGGCGTCGCCGAGCTGATCAAGCCGTATTTCGGCATCGAAAACGTCGACCTGGTGTTCCTGACGGCGGTGGTAAGCGTGGCGGTCCGCTACGGGCTGTGGCCGTCGCTGCTCGCCAGCGTCGCCGCCTCGCTGTGCTACAATTTCTTCTTTCTGCCGCCGGTCTACACCTTCACCATCACCGATCCGACCAATGTCGCGGCGTTCTTCTTCTTCATGCTGATCGCCATCCTGGTTTCCAACGTCGCGGCGCGCGTGCGCACCCAGGCGGTAACCGCGATCGGCAGGGTACGGACCACGGAGTCGCTCTACGCCTTCAGCCGCAAGCTCGCGGGCACGGCGACGCTGGACGACGTTTTGTGGGCGACCGCCTATCAGACCGCCTTGATGCTGAAGGTGCGGGTGGTCCTGCTGTTGCCCGAGCAGGGCGTGCTGACCGTCAAGGCGGGCTATCCGCCCGAGGACGAACTCGACAAGGCGGATCTCGCCGCGGCCAACTGGGCATGGAGCAATGATCGCCCGGCCGGCCGCGGCTCCGATACGCTGCCGGGGGCCAAACGCCTGTTCCTGCCGATGCGCACCGGGCGCGGGCCGATCGGCGTGATTGGCATCGACGACGACAGGACCGGACCGCTGTTGACGCCGGACCTGCGCCGCCTGCTCGATGCGCTGGTCGACCAGGGGGCGCTTGCGATCGAACGGGTGTTGCTGGTCGAGGACATGGACCGCGTCAAGCGCACCGTGGAATCCGACCGCCTGCGCTCGGCACTCTTGACTTCGATCTCGCACGATCTCAAGACGCCGCTGGCGTCGGTGCTCGGCGCCGCTTCCACGATGCGGGATCTGGAGAGCGGCCTCAGCGATACGCAGAAACGCGATCTGCTGGCGACCGTGATCGATGAATCCGAACGGCTCAATCGCTTCATCGCCAATCTGCTGGATATGACCAAGCTGGAATCCGGCGCTGTTGTCCCGAATACCGCGCGGCATGATGTCGGCGAAATCGTCGGCAGCGCCTTGCGGCGCGCCAGCAAGATTCTCGCCCATCACAAGGTCACGCTCGAACTCGCGGCCGATCTGCCGATGCTCGAGCTCGACGCGGTATTGTTCGAGCAGGCGCTGTTCAACCTGCTGGACAACGCCGCCAAATACGCGCCCTCCGATTCCACGATATCGATCAGGACGGTGCGGGACGCCAGATGGGTCACCCTGCAAGTCATCGACGAAGGTGACGGCATTCCGGGGTCGGAACTGGACAGTATCTTCGACAAATTCTATCGCGCGCAGAAGGGCGACCATGTCCGTCCTGGCACCGGCTTAGGGCTCGCGATAGCCCGTGGTTTCGTCGAGGCTTTACATGGCACGATTTCGGCGGACAATCGCACCGACCGCAGCGGCGCCGTGCTGACCATCCGCATGCCCATCCCGGCTGAATCGAATGCACTGGACACCGCCGCATGACCGCCGCACCGATCAAGGTCCTGGTCATCGACGACGAGCCGCCGATCCGCAAATTGCTGCGGATGGGGCTGAGCACGCAGGGTTACGAGATCCTCGAAGCCTCCAACGGCAAGCTGGCACTGGAACTGCTGGCGCAGAATCCGGCGCTGATCATTCTCGATCTCGGCCTGCCTGATATCCAGGGCCATGAATTGCTGCGCATGATCCGCGGCCGCAACGACGGCGTGCCGATCGTGGTGCTGTCGAGCCGCGGCGACGAGGCCGGAAAGGTCCAGGCACTCGACCTCGGCGCCGACGATTACCTGACCAAGCCGTTCGGAATGGATGAGTTGCTCGCCCGCATGCGCGCGGCGCTGCGGCATCAATTGCAGGTCCATGGCGAGCGGCCGGTGTTTCGGACCGGCGATCTCACCGTCGACCTGGTGCGCCGTATCGTCAGGGTCGGCGACCGCGACGTGAAGCTGTCGCCCAAGGAATACGAACTGTTGCGCGTGCTGGTGCAGCATGCCGGCAAGGTACTGACCCACCGGTTCCTGCTAAAGGAATTATGGGACGAGCTGACGGATGCGCAATATTTGCGGGTTTACGTGCGCCAGCTCCGGCAGAAGATCGAGGCCGATCCGGAGCGTCCGCAATTCGTACTCACCGAAACCGGCATCGGCTACCGGCTGCGCGCGCCGGATTAGCGCGTTTCGAGCGAAGTGGATACCGGTTCGCGTGAAGAAATCGCGTCAAAACAACAATCTGGCGCACGATAGGTTTTCAAATCAGAACCGATCACGCTCCAGCGTATCAATTCCCTTGCCATCCGGGGCCGATCAATGCTCATAGCGATGCGTCCTCCCGGAGCGACCATGAAAATCTCCGATCTCGTGTCGTCAACCGACTGCATGAGCGACGTGCGGGCTTCCGGCAAGCGGCTGCTGCTGCAGGAATTCGCGGCGAGGGCCGCGGCCGGGATCGGCCTGACCCCGGATCAGGTCGCCTCCTATCTGCTGAAGCGCGAAGACCTGGGATCGACGGGGATCGGCAAGGGCGTGGCGCTTCCGCATGCCCGGCTGCCGGAGCTGCAACGGCCCTGCGGGTTGCTGGCGAAATTGAAGCCCCCGATTGAATTCGACGCCATCGACGGACAACCGGTGGACATCGTATTCGTTCTCCTGCTGCCCGCCGCGGCGGAAAATGAAGCGCTCGGCGCGCTCGCACTGGTGGCTCGGACCTTGCGATCGCCGGAGACTCTCGCGCGGCTGCGGGCTGCAAAAAATGCCGCCGAGCTTTATGCGGCAATCGCCTGACGGATCCCAGAGGGGAACCATCGACGCCTGCGATGATTATTTTCCCGCAACCGGGAGAAGTGTCATGGCGCGAAAGAAATCAGCACGAAAATATTCGAAGAAGGCAGCCGCCAAGGTCGGACGCGCGATGAGGAAGCGCAAGGCCGGCACGCTGAAGAGCGGCCGATCGGGGCGCAAGGTCAAGAGCCGCAAGCAGGCGATCGCGATCGGCCTGTCGGAGGCGAGGGCCAAAGGCGCGAAGGTGCCGAAGAAAGCGAAGAAGAAGACCGCGAAGAAGCGCAAGGCAAGAAGGTAACGGGCGCGTAAGCGCCCCGGCGTCCGGTCAACCGCGGACAGTCGACGTGGCACCGGGCGGAGCGTTATTCGGCTCGGGGCCACCAGACTGGCAATCGCCACGCCTTGTTCGACCGACGGTCGATCGTATTGGGCCGCCAAACCAGGGCACTATCAGCAGGCTCGCTGCTATCGTCGTCTTCGTCCGGTCGATTGTCGCGTTCGGCCATGTGCAGACGCGGTCCTTCCCGCTATGGCAACGCGGTGCGCCCTTCGCCCAATCCTCTCTCAGTCCTCTTCTGAGTGCGAGCCGGAGCCGTCGCGCTCTGTCGACCGCCGGGGTTCTTGATCTCCTTGTCGCCCTTGCGGGCTGGTAGAGGTAGGTGCTGCGGGCACTGCGTCACTGGATCCTTGTGAAGGAATATATGGAGAGGACACCATGGCTGTGATGACGCCGCTCGATTTTGCTCAGCGGTACTTCAGCTTGGACACCTATATTTTTACGCCCGAGGAAAGCGCAAAGCCCGACTATCTGCTCGCCGAGGGATGGAGGAAGCTGAGGGTGGTGAAGTACCATATCAGCGAGAGTTCCTGGTTCTCCACCTTTTGGGCAGATATATCGAACCGCCTGCCTCAAATGGTTGATGTCCGGGTGAAAACCATCGACGGCAATATTGACGATGTCTCACTGACACAAGGCGAGGCGCAGAAGCACTTCTACTGGCCGTTTCTTGGGAAAGGGACGCCGGAGGAGGCTCAGATCGCAATTCAACTTGTTTACCGCTACCACAAGACTCACATGCCTCCCGAGCTGTTTGTCCGGCAGGCAGGCTTTATCGGTCTCGACTGCAATGGATTCGTCGGCAGTTACATCCAGCGTGCGGTCAATGGCCAAAGCTGGCGGAAAGCCATAAAGAAACAATGGTCGTTTGGGGGCGCCGGCACATATATCAAGACTCTTTTCGACGGCGTGGTCAAATCCGGTGGAAGTGAGATGACGGACTTGGAAGGCATGAAGGCCGAAGACACGTACATCCTGGCCCTTTGCGACGAGTTCAACGGCACGATCAAAGACCCATCCCCGGATCAGCCCACAAACTACGGGCACGTGATGATCACGGAGCCCAACTCCATGTTTCCAGGTGTCCCCAGTAACTCGTCGAGCAGGGCGCTGCCCCTTCTCTCCGTGCCGGATCGGAATTCTACCGGCGTTTTCTTGAGAGTGGTCCAGGCGTCTGGGCCAATGGGAAGAGGGGAGTTGCATGACAGTTACTATACGCTCCACAGCCCCAGCAAGAAGTCCCAGGGAACGGTGTTTACTCTGTCGGCAGGAACCTGGTCAGGACGCGGCGTCGGCGGGATGAAGGTCCGCGTGGCCCGGATAAAGGTGTGACACTCCTGAAATTCGCGATCGTCTTTCGGAGACGACGGCGAGAGAGTTTTCCTTGGTGAATCACCCCGCCTTGCGTGTCCGCGCCGTCGAGCGGCGTGCTCTTTTGGCCGCGCGATGCGATGTCCGCCGCGCCGGCGCATGCCGCTTGGCCGAGGCGCGGCCCTTCAAACTCTTCTTCAAGGCGTCCATCAGGCTGATGACGTTGTCGGGCTTTTCTTCCGGCTCGATGGCCTTGACCGGCTTGCCGGCGGCCTTGCGTTTCACCAGGGTTTTCAGCGCGGTCTCGTACTCGTCCTTGAATGTCGAGGGGTCGAAATGCGCGGCCTTGGTGTCGAGGATGTGGCCGGCGAGTTCGATCATGTCTTTCGATATTTTGGGGTTTTTTATCCGATCGAAATATTCGTCCTCGTCGCGCAGCTCGTAGGGATAGCGAAGGGTGGTGCCGAGCAGGCCCTTGCCCAGCGGTTCGATCGCGATGATGTGCTCGCGATTGGTCAGCACGATCCGGGCCAGCGCGACCCGGTCCTGGTCCTTCATGGCGTCGCGGATCACGGCGAAGGCGTCGATGCCGGCCTTGCCGTCCGGGGCGATGTAATAGGGGTGGTTGAGATAGCGCTTGTCGATCTCGTCCCTGGGGACAAAACTGTCGATGTCGATGGTATGGTTGCTCTCGATCTGGACCGCCTCCAATTCCTCCTTGTCGATCTCGACGTATTCGCCCTTTTTCAGCTCGAAGCCGCGGGCCTTGTGGCCGCTTTCGACGATTTCGCCGGTTTCGGCGTCGACCATCTGCTGCTTCAGCCGGTTGCCGGTCTCCTTGTTGATCATGTGGAAGCGGGTTTTGTCTGATGCCGTCGACGCCGGATAGAGCAGCACCGGGCAGGACACCAGGGAAAGCTTCAGGGACCCTTTCCAATAGGCACGGCCGGCCATTACAATCTCCAAAACTTGCTTTCAGGGAATGAATTCCGGAACTTCAACGGCTGTTATAGGTTTCGGTTCCGGGCGTGGCTCGCCGTGCGAGACCGCCGATACAGATTGTGCGGGTTTGATCGTGTCCTTGAGAAATCTCTCCACCTACCGGAAAAAGCGTGATTTCGAAAAGACCGCCGAGCCCAGCGGCGATACGCCGGTTGCGCCCTCGAAACAGCGGCGGTTCGTGATCCAGAAGCACGACGCGACCCGGCTGCATTATGATCTCAGGCTGGAATTCGACGGCGTCTTCAAGTCCTGGGCGGTGACAAAAGGCCCCTCGCTCGATCCGCATGATAAGCGGCTGGCGGTGGAGGTGGAAGACCATCCGCTCGACTACGGCGATTTCGAAGGCACCATTCCCGAGGGTCAGTATGGCGGCGGCACCGTGCAGCTCTGGGACCGCGGCTATTGGGAATCCGACGATCCCGAGAAGGGATTCAAAAAGGGCGACCTGAAATTCACACTGCGCGGCGACAAGCTGCAGGGCAGCTGGGTGTTGGTGCGGATGCGCCACGACCGCAATGGTGGCAAGCGCACCAACTGGCTCCTGATCAAGCACCGCGACGAATACGCCAGGGAGGGCAAGGCCAACACCATCCTGGACGAGGACAAGTCCGTCGCCTCGGGCCGCAGCATGGACCAGATCGCCGCGGGCAAGGGCCGGGCGCCGAAGCCGTTCATGACCGCCAAGACCACGCGTGCGCGGGCGGACGCGGTGTGGCATTCGAACCGCGGTGAAGATGTCATCTCGACCGCCGCGCCTGCGAAGGAGTTGAAGGGCAGGAAGGTCGCAGCGATGCCGGATTTCGTGGCTCCTGAGCTCTGTACGTCGGTCGATCGTCCGCCAGACGGCGAGGGATGGTGCCACGAGATCAAGTTCGATGGTTATCGCGTGCAACTGCGCGTCGAAGACGGCGAAGCCGTGCTCAAAACCCGCAAGGGCCTGGACTGGACCGACAAGTTCAAGGCGATTGCGAAGGAGGGCAGCGCGCTCCCCGATGTGCTGATCGACGGCGAAATCGTCGCGCTCGATCACAACGGCGCGCCGGATTTTTCCACCCTGCAGGCCGCGATTTCGGACGGCAAGACCGACAACCTGATTTTCTACGCGTTCGATCTTTTGTTCGCAGGCGGCGAGGACCTTCGCCATCTGCCGCTCGGCGAGCGAAAGGCGCGGCTGAAAAAATTACTGGAAGCGCGCGCGAAGGCAAAGGCAAAATCGATCCGCTATGTCGAGCATTTCGAAAGCGGCGGCGACGCCATCCTGAAATCGGCCTGCAAGCTGTCGCTCGAAGGCATCGTCTCCAAGAAGCTCGGTGCGGTGTATCGTTCCGGCCGTTCCGACAACTGGACCAAGGCCAAATGCCGCGCTGGGCAGGAGGTGGTGCTCGGCGGATGGAAAACGACGGGCGGCAAATTCCGCTCGCTGATGGCGGGCGTCTATCGCGGCGATCATCTGGCCTTTGTCGGCATGGTCGGCACCGGCTTCGGCCAGGACACCGTTAAACGGATCATGCCAGCCCTGAAAGCCAATGCTTCGGACAAGAGCCCTTTCGGCCGCAAGGACGCGCCGCGCAAGACGCGCGACGTGCACTGGCTCAAGCCCGAACTGGTCGCCGAGATCGAATTCGCGGGATTCACCGATGGCGGCAATATCCGGCAGGCGGCGTTCAAGGGGCTGCGACAGGACAAGCCTGCCGACGAGATCGTCGCGGAGAAGCCGGCCATGACCAAGCTTGCAAAACCTGCTTCCGGCAAGAGCGCGGCAAAATCGGGCCGGGTGCCGGCCAAATCGGCGGCGAGCAAATCCGCCGAGGTGATGGGCGTCATCATCTCGAAACCCGACAAGGCGCTGTGGCCGGACGCCGGCGATGGCGAGCCCGTGACCAAGCTCGATCTGGCCCGCTATTTCGAGGCGGTCGGCGACTGGATCATCGGCCATATCAAGGGACGGCCATGCTCGGTGGTGCGCGCGCCCGACGGCATCGGCGGCGAGAAGTTCTTCCAGCGCCACGCCATGCCTGGCACCTCCAACCTGCTGGAGCTCGTCAAAGTCTCTGGCGACCGCAAGCCCTATCTGCAGATCGATCGCGTCGAAGGTCTTGCGGCGGTTGCCCAGATCGGCGGGCTCGAACTGCATCCCTGGAATTGCGCGCCCGATGCGTATGACACGCCGGGACGGCTGGTCTTCGATCTCGATCCCGCGCCGGAGGTCGCATTCGCCGGGGTCGTGGAGGCGGCCAAGGACATGCGGCAGCATCTCGCCGATCTCGGCATGGAAAGCTTCTGCAAGACCACCGGCGGCAAGGGGCTTCACGTCGTGGCGCCGCTGGCCTATGGCGCCAGGGACAAGGTGACGTGGAAGGAGGCAAAAGCCTTCGCGCAGGGCGTCTGCCAGTGGATGGCCGATGAAAACCCCGAGCGCTATTTGCTCAACATGTCGAAGAAGATGCGCAAGGGAAAGATCTTCCTCGATTATCTCCGCAACGACCGCATGGCGACCGCGGTCGCGGTGCTCTCCCCGCGGGCGCGCGAGGGCGCCACCGTCTCGATGCCGTTGACCTGGGCGCAGGTGCGCGGCGATCTCGATCCCAGGCGCTACACGGTCCGCACCGTACCGGCGCTGCTCGCCAAGACGAGGGCATGGGATGGCTATGACGATGCGGCGGCGTCGATCAAGGCGGCGATCAAGAAGCTCGGCGGAAGGACCTGATCATCGCTGTCCCGAGGTCAGGCGTCCTGCTCACATTTTATGGCGCAGCGCAGCTTAAAAAAATGCGGGGCCCGGTTTCCCGGCGCCCCGCAACATACTCGAGTGCCGAGACTACAGTCGTCCCAGCAACAGCAGGATCAAGAGAATGACGATGACAAGGCCGAGGCCGCCGCCGCCGTAATATCCGGTGCCATAGAACGGTCCGCCTCCGATGCCGCTGAAACCGCCGAGCAGGGCGATCACAAGGATGATCAGGATAATGGTTCCGATAGACATATAGAAATCTCCTCCAGCCCGGCAGTCGGCACCTGTTGCTCTGCCATCAGGCCGGAAAAACAGACGGGAACTTGGAAAGTTCCCCGCTCTTGCGACGCTCAGCCGCGCTCTTTTTTTGCGGAAATGTGGAACTACATGCAGCTACGTTCGTCGAGGAACTGATGATGTCCGCACCCCTGATCGTTTCGATACCGCATCAGCTCGGCCGCGAGGAGGCGGTGCGCCGCCTCAAGACGGGCCTGGCGCGCGCGGCCTCCAGCATTCCCGTCCTGAAAGTGGACGAGGAGACATGGCAGGACAATCGTATGGTCTTCCGCGTCCGCGCGATGGGGCAAGTGGCGTCGGGCCATCTCGATGTCGCCGACGACCACGTCCGGCTGGAGGTCACGCTGCCGTGGCTGCTGCAGCGCTTTGCGGAAGTGGCACAGGCCGCGATCCGGCACCGCGGCAATCTGCTGCTGACCAAGCGCGGCTGATGTTGCGCAGCAGCAAAGATCCTCGACCCTGCCGAAGTGAACTTGTCAGTAACGAATTTGGTCGACGATTTGATTCGCGCGGGGAAGGGAACCGAACTTCGTGAGTCGGCACGACATCCGCCAAAGCCGTCCGGCCGTCGATCCCGGGCGGCTTTCGCGCATTAGGGTCTGTACTCAATAGGGATTCCATCTGAAATTAGATTGTGATTCAAGCTTCTCAGCGGAAGGGAGGCTTGAATGGCAAAGCAGGTCTACTGGCTCAGCGATGCGGAATGGCGGCGGATTGAGCCGTTGTTGCCGCGAGGGCGCAAGGGAGCGCATCGGGTCGATGATAGGCGCGTGATCAGCGGCATTATGCACATGCTGAAATCTGGTTCGCGCTGGCGCGATTGCCCGGAAGTCTACGGCCCCTACACGACGGTCTACAACCGCTTCAACCGCTGGAGCCGACAGGGGATTTGGACGGACATTTTTTACGCGCTGACCGGATCGACGGGCATGTACGGATCGATGTCGGTGGATTCCAGCTACGTCAAAGCCCATCGCTCCGCGGCCGGCGCAAAAGGGGGGCCTTCAACAATGCAATCGGCCGCTCGCGCGGCGGGCAGACCACCAAAATCCACGCGCTGACCGACGATATCGGCCGTCCGCTTGCCTTCCTGATTACCCCGGGCAACACCCATGACTTGGTCGGTGCACGCGGTTTGATCGGCATGGTCCGCAACCCGCGCCGTCTGCTGGCCGATCGAGCCTACGACGCCAGGAGCTTGCGCGACGAACTGGCCGCACGCCGCATCAAGGCCGTGATCCCGCCAAATCCGACCCGCAAGCATCCGCATCGCTACGATAAAGCCGCTTACAAAGGCCGCAACGTCATCGAGCGGATGTTCTGTCGTCTCAAGGACTTCCGACGTATCGCAACCCGATATGACAAGCGCGCAGACATCTTCCTGTCTGCAATCCTTCTCGCCGCCGCAGTCACTTGGTGGATCAATTGAGTCCGGACCCTAGAGCGTTTTAAAGCGAAGTGGCGACCGGTTCGCGTTAAGAAAACGCGTCAAATCAAGAATTTAGAGCTCGTTTCGATTCCATCGAAACGGAAAAGGCTCTAGACGTTCGACAGATGAGCGCGTGTTCGCACCGGCCTCGCCGCGTTGACGACCCTTGCCCTCAACACTGCCGCCGGCAGGTGCCTGAACAGGTCGGAAACGCGCAGCTCGCTGGCATCGGCATCGGCAAAGCCCTCCACCGCATAGCCGCCGACATGGAGGGAGGCATCGTAATTCTCCGCCCGGGGCCAGGCGCGCCCGCCTTGCGAGAAAACAGAAAATGATTTTGCGACCGCCACGATCGCGGCGTCGTCGCCCCGGCGCCGCGCGAACGCGATGACATGGTCGCGATGCCGCCCGCTCACCCGCAGCGGCTCGTAGTCGCCATTGGCGAAGACGTCCGCTCGTTCATTGCGGAACTGCAGGAGATGCGTCGTCCAGGCCAGCTTCACATGACCGTTGGGCCAGTTCTGCGCGAGCCGATGCCAGTCGGGTGATTCCATCGACGCCAGCACCTTGGCCCGCTCGTCAAAATCCACCGGACGCCGGTTATCGGGATCGACCAGCGAAAGGTCCCAAAATTCCGTTCCCTGATAGAAGTCGGGTACCCCCGGCATCGTCGTCTTCAGCGTGACCTGGCTGAGCGAGTTCAGCGCACCCAGCAGCGCCAGCCGCTGCGCCAGCGTCTCCATCGAATTGAGGAATTCCGCGGAGATCGCCGGATCCAGAATCCGTTCGATGAAGGTCCGCAGGCCCGCTTCATAGGCTTCATTCGGATTGAGCCAGCTGGTTTCCTGCTTGCCCTCGCGCGAAGCCTTCAGTGCATAAGCCTGCATCCGCTCCGCGAACGACGGATCGCGCCGGCCCAGGGGCCAGGCGCCCAGCAGCGCCTGATACAGCATGTATTCGGACGTCGTCGAGGGTGCGCGCATCTCGCCTTCGACGGCCAGGTGCGGCGCGTTCATGACTTTCCAGCGTGCAACCGCGCTGGCCCATTCGCCGGGAATTTCGGCGAGCGCGATCAATCGCGCCCGAGCGTCCTCGCCGCGCTTGGTGTCATGTGTCGCGGTCGCTGTCATGCCGCGCGGCCACTGTTTGGCGCGAAGCTTCATGGCGTCGTGAAAGCCGTCGACCGGAAGCGCCGTCGCTGCCGGGTCGCCGCCGACTTCGTTGAGCGCGAGCAGGCGGTGGTAGCGGTAGAACGTCGTGTCCTCCAGCGACTTCGCCATCATGGGACCGGTGAATTGCTGAACCTTCAGGGCGAAGCGGCGCACCCGCGGCGCGCTGTGCGAGGCCCGGCCCGGCGTGATCAGATCCATGGTCAGCGCATCGCGCAGGAAGTTGAAGATGCCGGCGTCGGCGGCGAACCACTCGTTTCGCGCCTTCTCGATCGTCTCCGCGATCAGCGCGCGGTCGTGATCAGTCGGGCCCGCGGGGGTCAAATAGGTGCGATAGACCGGAAAATGCTGGATGTAGAGTTCGAGCGCCTGTCGCAAGCTGTCGGCGGAGAAGTCGCGGGTAGAGTAATGGCCGCCGGCGATGCGCGCGAGCAGCCGCGACAACACCGTGAACTCGCTGGTTAGCAAGGTCTCGAGCACCCGGCGCTTGGCTTCCTTCAGGAAAGGCGCCAGTCGCGGCGGCTGGTTGCTGATTTGCCGCCACACCTCGTCAAGCGGCTCGAGCCCCTTGCCGTCGACCAGCACTTGCGTGATGGCGTTCAACCATTCGTACCCGGTCGTGCCGTGGACGCCTGCAAAGGCGAGCAGCGTTTCGTGCGCGCCGAGGATCTTTTCGATGACCATGTAGAATGGCTTGGCATCGCGGCCCTGCGAATTCCGGACGAGGCGGCGGAGGCGCTCGAAATATTGCGCGGGATCGCGCAGTCCGTCGATGTGATCGAGCCGCAGGCCCTGCAGCTTCCCTTCCGCGATCAGCTTCCCGACCAGCCGATGGATGGCCGCGAACGTGCCGGCGTCCTCGACCCGCAATCCCGCCAGCGTATTGATGTCGAAAAACCGCCGGTAGTTGATGTCGCTGGACGCCAGCCTCCAATGCCCGAGCCGGTAATGCTGGCGTTCCAGCAGGTGATGCAGCGCCAGCGTCTGCGAGGGGCGGTCCGCGCCGGCCCGGAACGCTTCGAGCCCCCGCGCGATGATCTCGGCGCTGCCGGCAATGGCCTGCAATTCCACCTTGAAGGCAGGTGCTTCCCGGCCGTCTGGATGGCGCGGGCCCTTGTGACGCGACGCCAGTTCGAGAATGCGCTTGCCCGCGTCACTGTCTTCCGCCCCGGCTTCCCTGACGATGTTGCGCAAGATCTCGCTGTATCGTTCCGGCGCGATCGGCAGGCGATGCTCAAAATACCAGGCGGAAAAGCTGCCTTCGTCCGGGTCATAACGCAGCTCGATTTCGCCCTCTTCCAGCGCCTGCCCGTAGGACGAGCCGATGACCGGCAGCAGCACGCCAGGCCGCGCCCGGAATGGCAGGATATCCCAGTCGATGTCGAAGGAGGCGGCATGGGCCGAGGCCGGACCGCCTTCCAGCACGCTGAGCCACCATGGATTGTCGGCGAAATGCACCCCGACATGATTGGGAACGAAATCGAGGATCAGGCCGAGGCCGTGCGCCTTCAGCGTCTGGCTCAAACGTTCAAAGCCCTCTTCGCTACCGAGTTCCGGGTTGAGCTCGGCGTGGTCGACGATATCGTAGCCATGTGTCGAGCCCTTGCGCGCCTTCATGAAGGGCGATGCGTAGACATGGCTGATGCCGAGCGCCTTCAGATAGGGCACGACGGAAGCAGCCGCGTCGAAACCAAAGCTCGCCGTCAGTTGCAGCCGGTAGGTCGCGATTGGAATGGCCGGAGGCATCACCGGGCTCCGAGATGCCAGCGCGCCGACAGGGACGGCATGGTCTCGCCGGTGTCATTGCCCCAGATAAGGGTGCCTGCCCTCCCGGCTGGCGCGCGCCGCACATTGCTATCTGACAGGTTGGCTGTGAGCTGCAGCGTTGCGCCATCGCCCATGCGCCAGTGCGCCGCCAGCAAGTCGTTCTCCGCGACCTGCGCATCGCCAAAGACCGCGCCTGCAAGCCGCGGAACGATCTCGCGCCGCCGTATCGCGAGCAGTTCGCTCACCAGCGCCAACCGCTTCTTTCCAGCGCTTTCGTCACGCGCGCCCCAATCGAGCACGGCGGATCGAAACGTCGATGCTTCCAGCGGGTCCGGCACCTCACCGCGATATTTCGAATAGGCGCCTGCGAATTCCTTGTGCCGGCCTTTGCGGACGGCTTGGGCGAGATCGCCCTCAAAATCGCAGAAGAACGGGAATGGGCGCGTCGATCCCCATTCTTCACCCATGAACAGCATGGGGATCATCGGCGCCAGCAGCATGATCGCCAGCCCGGCCTCTATCGCCCGGGGATCGGCCAGGCTCTCGAGCCGGTCGCCGAGCGCGCGGTTGCCGATCTGGTCGTGGTTTTGCAGGAAGTTGACGAAGGCCATGGGAGAAAGCCGCCCGCTCGGCTCGCCGCGCAATTGCCCGCCGCGATGCGCGGACGCCTCGCCCTGGTAGACAAAGCCCGAGCCCAGCGCGCGCGCGATGTCCTTGCGCGGCGAGCGTTGATAATCGCGGTAGTAGCCGTGGGCTTCGGCGGTCAGCAGCACGTGCCAGGCGTGATGGTAATCGTCGTTCCACTGCGCGCGGTATTTGCCGCAAGGGGGATCTTCGTCCGTATCGAGAAGGTTCGCGGCGTTATCGTCATTCTCGAGCACCAGGTGGATGTGGCGGCCGGTTTCCGCGGCGAGCCCGCCGACGGCAATGCTCAGTTCGTGCAGCAGCGAGGTTTCGCCGAGCTCGGTTATCGAATGCACCGCATCCAGCCGCAGCCCGTCGAAACGATAGTCGCGCAGCCAATGCAGCGCATTCTCGATCGCAAAGGCGCGAACCTCCGGCACCTGGTAGTCGATGGCGCTGCCCCAGGGGGTCTGCGCTTCGTTGAAGAAGGAGGGCGCATAGCGCCCGAGGTAATTTCCCTCGGGCCCGAAGTGGTTGTAGACGACGTCGAGGAACACCATCAATCCGCGCAGATGGGCGGCGTCGATCAGCGTCTTGAGATCGTCCGGACGGCCATAGGCGCTGTCCGGCGCGTACCACAGCACACCGTCATAGCCCCAGTTGCGCGCGCCGGCGAAATCCGCCAGCGGCATCAGTTCCAGCGCGGTGAAGCCGGACGCCACCAGATGATCGAGCTTGCCGATCATGGCCCGATAGGTGCCTTCCTGCGTGAAGGTGCCGACATGGGCTTCGATCAACGCAGTTTCCGGCCACGGCCGGCCACGCCAGTTCGACGCACGCCATGGATAGCTCATGTGATCAATCACCTCGCTCGGCCCGGATACGTCGTCGGGCTGAAAGGCGGAGGCCGGATCGGGCACGTCGATGTTGTCGTCGATGCGGAATTTGTAGCGCGCGCCCGCCGGGACGCCCGGAACATCAGCGAAGAACCAGCCGTCCTCGCTGCGGCGCATGGCATGGGATCTTTCCAGCAGCAGATCGACGCGCTTCGCCGCTGGCGCCCAAAGCCGGAACAAGCCGCCGTCCGCTGTCAGTCGAGGGCCGAATTTCCGCTCATTCATGCCGAACCCGCAAACGCCAGGACCGAACGGGGAGGCGCCTTTGCCTCGCTTGCCGATGCGAAATCCCTGGTCTCCTGCTTAACGTCGATGGTGTTCAATAGTTGCCGCCAGGTCTTGTATTCAGACAGCTTCGGCAGTCTGAACGCGATCTCTTCGGGGGCCGCGTTCAGCACGATGAAGATCGGCTCGCCGCCCCGTTCGGCGGGGCCGAGCACATAGGAGAGAAACCGGCCTTCCGGGAATTTCCAGTCTTCTTGCGTCATGTCTTCGGCGGCCGGCGTCAGCCATAACACGCCGTAGGAGCCGTCCGCGCGCCGGCCGTCGAGCCAGCGGTGCGAGCGTATCTGGGAAAAGCGCCGGCGCAATTCGGTCATGTGGCCGATGAAGTCGGTGAGGTCGTCGCCCTGCCGGCCGAGGCCTTCCCAGCCGACCCAGCCGATCTCGTTGTCCTGGCAATAGGCGTTGTTGTTGCCGCTTTGGGTGTTGCCCACCTCGTCGCCGGCGAGAATCAGCGGCAGCCCCTGCGCGAGCATGAGACAGGCGAGCTGGTTCTTCCGCAACTGGCGGCGAAGCGCGACAATGCCCGGATCGTCGGTCGGGCCTTCGTGGCCGCAATTGTTGCTGAGATTGTCGTTGGAGCCGTCGCGGTTGTCTTCGCCATTGGCCTCGTTGTGTTTCTCGCTGTAACTGAACAGGTCGGCCAGCGTGAAACCGTCATGGACGGTAATATGGTTGATGCCGGCGCGTGGCTTGCGGCCGTCGTGATTGTAGAGGTCGGACGAACCGGTCATGCGGCTGGACACTTCGCCGATCAGGCTGCCTTCGCCGCTCCAATAGCGTCGCATCGCGCTGCGATAGCGGTCATTCCATTCCGACCATTGCGATGGAAAGGCGCCGACCTGATAGCCGCCGAGCCCGAGGTCCCAGGGTTCGGCAACGAGCTTCACCGAGGCCAGCACCGGATCCTGCCGGATGGCGGTAAGCAACGCGCTGTTGCGGTCGAAGCCGTTCGGCCCGCGGGCGAGCGTGGTGGCGAGATCGAAACGGAAGCCGTCGACGTGACAGACTTCCACCCAGTAGCGCAGCGAATCCATCACCATCTGCAGCACCCGCGGATGGGTGAGATTGACCGAGCTGCCGCAGCCGGTGAAATCGTCGTAGAAGCGCGGATTGTCCTTCATCAGCCAGTAATAGGAGGCGTTGTCGATACCGCGGAACGACAGCGTCGGGCCCATATGGTTGCCCTCGGCGGTGTGATTGTAGACGACGTCGAGCATCACCTCGATGCCGGCGTCGTGCAGCCGCGCCACCGTGGTGCGGAAGGCGTCGAGTGGATTGTCCTGCGAATAGCGCGGCTCCGGCGCGAAGAACGACAGCGTGTTGTAGCCCCAGTAGTTCGCAAGCTTCTTTTCGACCAGCACCCGGTCGTCGACGAAGCCATGGACCGGCAACAGCTCCAGCGTGGTGACGCCGAGCCGCTTGAGATGCTCGATCATGGCCGGCGATGAAAGGCCGCCGAAGGTGCCGCGCAGGTTCGGCGGCACGTCCTCGCGTCTCTGCGTCAGCCCCTTGACGTGTGCCTCATAGATGATGGTGTCTTCCCAGGGAATGTTGGGACGCATTTCGCGTCGGCCCCAGTTGAAGGTTTCGTCGACCACCACGGCCTTCGGCATGCCGCGCGCATTGTCGCGCCGGTCGAACGAGAGGTCCTCCCGCGCGCTGCCGGTGCGATAGGCGAAATGCGCATCGCTCCATACCAGCCGCCCGGCGAGCCGCCTCGCATAGGGGTCGAGCAGCAGCTTGTTGGGGTTGAAACGGTGCCCGCGCTCGGGCTCGTAGGGCCCGTGAACCCGGTAGCCATAGAGCTGCCCGGGCGAAACGTCGTTCAGATAGCCGTGCCAGACGTCCTCGTTACGTTCCGGCAATTCGATGCGCTCGAGCTCGCGGCGACCCTGGCTGTCGAACAGGCAAAGCTCGACCTTGTGCGCGTTGGCGGAGAACAGCGCAAAGTTGGTACCCCGGCCGTCCCAGCTTGCACCGAGGCGCGAGAACGTTCCGGCGGACAATCGCATGCGTCAGCTTTCCGGCACGAGAAAAATGGCGGCCAAGGGCGGGATGGCGAGATTGAGTTCAGGCACGAGGCCCTCCAACGCATGGACCTCGCCGACGTTCCCGACATTGCTGCCGCCGTAATGTGAGGAGTCCGAGTTGAAGACCTCACGCCATTTGCCGGCGAACGGCACCCGGACGCGGTAATCGTAATACACATTGGGTGAAAAATTCACGACCACCAGGCATCGCGCGCGGGCGTCATTGCCCTTGCGGATCCAGGCGAACACATTGCCGTTGGCGTCGTCGGCGACGACCCATTCGAAACCGGCCTGGTCGCAATCCAGCTCATGCAGCGCCGGCAGCGTGCGATAGAGCCGGTTGAGATCGCGGATCAGGGAGTGGATGCCGGCGTGCCTGCTCTGGTCGAGCAGGTGCCAGTCGAGCGAGCGATCATGGCTCCATTCGCGCTCCTGCGCGAACTCGCAGCCCATGAACAACAGCTTCTTGCCGGGATGGCCGAACATGAAGCCGTAATAGGTGCGCAGATTCGCAAAGCGCTGCCAGTCGTCGCCAGGCATGCGCCCGAGGATCGAGCGCTTGCCGTGCACGACTTCGTCATGCGACAGCGGCAGGATGAAATTCTCCGAGAATGCGTAGTGCAGGCCGAACAGGATGTCGCCATGGTGATGCTTGCGGTGGATCGGATCCTTGCTGATGTAGTTCAGCGTGTCGTGCATCCAGCCCATGTTCCATTTGTAGCCGAATCCGAGCCCGCCATATTCGACCGGGCGGGACACCTGCGGCCATGCGGTGGATTCTTCGGCGGCCGTGGTGGCCTGCGGAAAGCGGGCGAACACTTCGGTGTTGAAGCGCCGCAGGAAATCGATGGCATCGAGGTTTTCCCGGCCGCCATGTTTGTTCGGGATCCAGCCGCCGGCGGGACGGCTGTAGTCGAGATAGAGCATCGAGGCCACCGCATCGACGCGAAGGCCGTCGATGGCGTAACGCTCCAGCCAGAACAGCGCGTTCGACACCAGGAAGTTCACCACTTCGGTGCGGCCGTAATTGTAGATCAGCGTGCCCCAGTCGAGGTGGCGGCCCTGCAGCGGGTTGGCGTGTTCGTAGAGCGCGGTGCCGTCGAAATTGCCGAGCCCATGCGGATCGTCGGGGAAATGCCCGGGCACCCAGTCCAGCAGCACGCCGATGCCCTCGCGGTGGCAGGCGTCGACCAGTGCGGCGAAGTCCGACGGGCTGCCGAACCGGCTGGTCGGCGCGTACAGGCCGGTCGGCTGATAGCCCCATGAGCCGTCGAACGGATGCTCGCTGACCGGGAGGAACTCGATGTGGGTAAAGCCGAGATCCCGGGCGTAGCGCGGCAGCTGGTCGGCGAGCTCGCGATAGGTCAGCCACTCATTGTGGCCCTTGCGTCGCCAAGAGCCGAGATGCACCTCGTAGATCGACATCGGCGAGCCCAGCGCGTTGATGCGCGCCGGCGCTGCTTGCGGATGCGGCAGTCGGGTCTCGTCGAACACGATGGAGGCCGTGCTCGGGCGCATTTCCGCAGCGAAGGCCATCGGGTCCGACTTCAGCGGCAGGTGCTGGCCCTGCGGACCGATGATATCGAACTTGTAGTGGTCGCCCGCGGTAGCATGGGGCACGAACAGTTCCCAATAGCCGACGCCGCGCACGCGCATCGGGTGTCGTCGCGGGTTCCAGTAGTTGAAATCGCCGACCACGCTGACCCGCCGCGCATTGGGCGCCAGCACCACGAAACCCACCCCGTCGACGCCGTCGAGCGTCATTGGATGGGCGCCGAGCTTGTCGTAGAGCCGCTGATGGGTGCCTTCGCCGAGCAGATAGAGGTCGAAGTCGGTAAGGATGGGGGGAAAGCGGTAGGGGTCGTCGAGCTCCACCACGGTGTCGCCGAAGCGGGCGCGCAGCTGGTAGCGCTTGGAGCCGTTCGGCAGCGGGCCGGCGAACAGGCCGGCATCGTGAATCCGCGAAAGCTGCGCCTTCTCGCCATGCTCGCCGATCGCCTCGACGTTCGACGCTTCGGGCAGAAACGCACGCACCACGGTCCGGCCGCCCTCGGTATGAAGGCCGAGATAGTGAAAGGGATCGGAGTGGCGGCCTTCGACAATCGCATAGGCTTCCGCGGACAGTTTGGTCATGCAGCCTCGTTGGTGGTATTCGCGGACAAGATTCGGATCGCACCGGTGAGCGGCACGCGCAGCCAGTCCGGCCGATGGGCCAGTTCGTACTCGATTTCGTAGAAAGCCTTCTCGAGCAGGAAGAATTTCAACAGCCTTTCGCCGGCCAGCTGATCGGCCGGCCACAGCCGCGGATCGGCCATGATCTCGCGATAGCCGGCGAGGAACGCGGCCGTGGCGCGATCGCGCCATTCGCCGAGCGCTGTGCCGAGCTTGCCCTGTTCGTCCGGCGCGACCTTCAGCGCGCGCTCCAGCGCGGCCGTGGCCGAATAGTCGATCGAGCGGATCAGGCCGGCGACGTCGCGCGCAGCCGGCGCCTTGCGCCGCCGCTCGTCGTGCGGACGACGCGGCTCACCCTCGAAATCGATGATGAAGATGTCGTCCTTGACGATCAGGATCTGTCCGAGGTGGAAGTCGCCATGGTGACGGATCTTGACGGCGTCGACGTCGGATGGAAGCAGGGCGTTCAGCCGGTCGCCCAGGTGTTCGCGCTGCGCCAGCAATTGCTCGACCAGGTGACGATCGGCCTCCCTGATCGTATCGCGCCGCTGCCTCAACATCTCGAAGACACGCTCGGCGCGGGCCAGAACGTCGTCGGTCCATTTTTCAACGTCTTGAGGAGCCGCAGGCTCCGGCGCGAAATCGACAAATTCGTCGGTACCGGCCAGCGCGAGGTGCATCTCGGCGACGCGTCTTCCCGTTTGCGACATGTAACGCAGATAGGGGATCTGCTCGTCGCTTTCGGCCGGATATCCGCTGGACGCCAGCAGGCGCTGCTCGTCGACGAAGCGATCCAGATAGGCCGAGGTCACGGTCCAGCCGTCGCCCTGGTTTTCGACGAAGGCGTGAACGATCGCGATCGCGCTTTTCTGGTTGCCCTCGTCCAGCTCGACGCTGCCGAGCAGCGCCGGCGTGTTGGCAAAGCCCGCTACCTCCGTGAGGAAACGGCCCATCTCGATCTCGGGATTGATGCCGGGTTCGAGCTTGCGATAGACCTTGACGACATACTGGTTGTCGACCAGCGCGGTCGAGTTGGATTGCTCGGTCTCGACGGCGCGGACATGCTCGGGCGGCTTGATCGGCTTGTCGGACAGACGGCTGGTCGGCCGGAATTCAAGGCGCAGTTCGTTCTCTTCGACGGTGAGGTTTTCCCGCAGGTTCCGCAGCAACAGGGCGATGAAGATGTGGTCGGTCGCAACGTCCAGCAATGTTCCCTCGCGCGCGCCCTGGCGCACGGCGGCGAAGGCGCGGGGATTGTAGCGTTCGCGGTCGAAACGCACCCATTCGATCTGCATAGGCAACACGTAGCGCTGGGTCACGCCGCGCTGGGTCGCTTCGAAGAACGCAACCCAGGGCCGGTTGTCGCCGATGTCGCAGAACGGGATCGCCGAGGTGAGGGCGGGATAGATCGCCTTCGGCGAACGCTCCGGATACCAGCGGGTTCGCGCCAGGAAGCCCGGCAGCACGTCCCGTTCGAAGACGCTGCGGGTGCGGGCGAGCGAGACCCAGGTGGCGCCGAGCGGTACCACGAGCGTTTCGAATTCCGGGACCACCGAGGGTGCGACATACTCGGACTTGTCGCGCTCCTTGAGCTGAAACCAGTAGAAGCCGTAAGGCGCGAGCGTGATCATGTAGGGCAGCTCGCCGATCGCGGGGAAATGTGTGCGGCCGAGCATTTCCAGCGGAATCCTATCCTTCCAGGCAGAAAGATCGAGCTCGGTGGCCTGCGCCGACCGTGACAGGTTGGCGACACAGAGGATGACTTCATCCTGGTACTGCCTGACATAGGCCAGCACCGAGCGGTTGACCGGGCGGATGAACGTCATGGTGCCGCGGCCGAAAGCCAGGTTGGATTTGCGCACCGCGATCAGCCGCTTGGTGGCGCTCAGCAGTGACGACAGGCTGCGCGACTGCGCCTCGACATTGACCGCCTCGTAGCCGTAGACCGGATCCATGATGGTCGGCGCGTACAGCCGCGCCGGGTCGGCGCGGGAGAAGCCGCCATTGCGGTCCGGCGTCCACTGCATCGGGGTGCGCACGCCGTTGCGGTCGCCGAGATAAATGTTGTCGCCCATGCCGATTTCGTCGCCGTAGTAGATGATCGGCGTGCCCGGAAACGACAGCAGCAGCGAATTCATCAGCTCGATCTTGCGCCGGTCATTGTCCATCAGGGGCGCGAGACGGCGGCGGATGCCGACATTGATGCGCGCGCGCGGATCGTTGGCGTAGGTCGACCACAGGTAGTCGCGCTCGACGTCGGTGACCATTTCCAGTGTCAATTCGTCGTGGTTGCGCAGGAACAGCGCCCACTGGCAATTGGCCGGGATATCGGGGGTCTGGCGCAGGATGTCGGTGATCGGGAAGCGGTCTTCCTGCGCGATTGCCATGTAGATCCGCGGCATCAGCGGGAAATGATAGGCCATGTGGCATTCATCGCCCCGGCCGAAATATTCCTGCACATCCTCCGGCCATTGATTGGCCTCCGCCAGCAGCACCTTGCCCTTGGCGTAGGCGTCGAGTTCCGCGCGCAGCTTCCTGATGATGGCGTGGGTTTCGGGGAGGTTCTCGTTGTTGGTGCCGTCGCGTTCGCACAGATAGGGGATCGCATCGAGACGGAATCCGTCGACGCCGGTATCAAGCCAGCGCTTCATGACCTTCATGATCGCGCTGACCACGCGCGGATTGTCGAAATTGAGGTCCGGCTGGTGCGAAAAGAAGCGGTGCCAGTAGAATTGGCCGGCTTCGGGGTCCCACGTCCAGTTCGACTTCTCGGTGTCGGTGAAGATGATCCGGGTGCCCTGATATTTCTGGTCGGTATCGCTCCAGACATACCAGTTGCGCGCGCTCGATCTGGGGTCGCTGCGGCGCGCGCGCTTGAACCAGTCGTGCTGGTCGGAGGTGTGATTGATGACGAGCTCGGTGATGACCCGCAGGCCGCGCCGCTTGGCCTCGACGATGAAGCGCTTGAAGTCCTTCATCGTGCCGAAATCGGGGTTGATGGCGCCGTAGTCGGCGATGTCGTAGCCGTCGTCGCGGCCGGGGGAGGGATAGAACGGCAGCAGCCACAGCGCGGTGACGCCGAGCTCCTGCAGATAGTCGAGTTTTTCGGTCAGCCCCGCGAAGTCGCCTATGCCGTCATTGTTGCTGTCGGCAAACGCCTTGACGTGAAGCTGGTAGATGATGGCGTCCTTGTACCAAAGCTCGTCGCCGTCCAGCGAGGTGACCGGCAGCTCGGTTGCGTCAATGGAGGACAACAGGTTCATGCCGCCTCTCACGCCAGACAGCGGAACAGCAGCGCGGGATCACGCGGCGGATCGATCCGCAAGCGTATCCCGCCCCACTCCACGGGGTAACGCTCGCCGGTCATCAGGTTCTCGACGGCGGCGACATGGCGCCGGTCTCCGGCCATGCCGACCTCGATGTCGCCGAGCGGCAGCCAGAATTCATGCACGTCGCGCGACAGCGCGATCGCCGCCACGACACTATTGGTCTGATTGACCAATTCCTTGACGAACGCGATGACATTGCCGTTATCGACCGGAATAAAGCGCAACTGGCTCGTCTGCTGCAGCGCCGTGTTCTCGCGGCGGGCGCGGTTGAGGTCGCGGATATAGGGCTTGATATTGCCCGGCTTGTCCCAGTCGCGGACCTTGATCTCGTATTTTTCGGAATCGAGATATTCCTCGCGGCCGGGGATCGGCTCGTATTCCAGCAGCTCGAATCCGTTGTAGATGCCGTAGGTCGAGGACAGGGTTGCCGCCAGCGCCACACGTGATTTGAACATCCATTCCTCGCCGCCCTGCAGATGATAGGGCAGGATGTCGGGCGTATTGACGAAGAAATTGGGGCGATAATAATCGCGCTCCGGATAGGCCGTGAGTTCGGTGAGATATTGCTCGAATTCCCATTTCTGGGTCCGCCAGGTGAAGTAGGTGTAGGACTGGGTGAAGCCGAGCTTGGCGAGGCCCTTCATCAGCTTGGGCCGGGTGAAGGCTTCGGCGAGGAAGATCACGTCGGGGTGGCGAAGCTGAACCTCGTGGATCAGCCATTCCCAGAAGCGGAACGGCTTGGTGTGGGGATTGTCGACCCGGAAGATCTTCACGCCCTGGTCGATCCAGAACAGCACCACGTCGCGCAGCGCATTCCACAGGGCTCCGGCATCCTGCGACGCGAAATCGGGGTTGACGATGTCCTCATATTTCTTGGGCGGATTTTCCGCGTAGCGCATCGATCCGTCCGGCCGCCGCTTGAACCATTGCGGATGCTCCTGCAGCCAGGGATGATCGGGCGAGCATTGCACGGCGAAGTCGAGCGCGACCTCCATGTCGTGCTCCTTGCAGGCCGCGACGAAATCGCGGAAATCCTGCAGCGTGCCCAGTTCCGGATGCACCGCGTCGTGACCGCCTTCGGCCGATCCGATGGCGTAGGGACTGCCGGGATCGGCCTCGGCGGCGGTCACCGCGTTGTTGCGGCCTTTGCGGTTGGTGTGGCCGATCGGGTGGATCGGCGTCAGATAAACAACGTCGAATCCCATCGCCGCGATATCGGGCAGGCGGGCGGTCGAGTCCTTGAAGGTGCCGTGCTGGCCGGAAATCTTGCCCTGGCTGCGCGGCACCATCTCGTACCAGGCGCCGTTGCGCGCGCGCGGCCGGTCGGCGACAAACGGAAACAGCGGCGATCGTGTCAGGTCCGGCCGGAACTGGCTCACGGCCATCGCGTCCTTCAGTTCATCGGTCAAGAGCGAGGCGTTGTCGCCGGTCTGCAGGAACGCCTCGCATTGCCGCAGGATGATGGCGGAAGCGGCATGGCCGCCGGCCTGCGCCTTCGTCAGCATGCCGGCACCCTCGAGCGCGTCGAGCGTCAGGTCGGCGCCGGCCTTCTGCTTCAGCTCGAAGCCGTGCCGCCAGGTCGCGAATTCATCGGTCCAGGCCTCGATCGCGTAGAGATAGCGGCCGGGCTGGTCGGGCACGAACGACCCGCCCCAGCGGTCATTGCCGCCATGGGTCATCGGCTCGCGGCGCCATTCGCGATCGCTTTCGCGCTGCCAGATCAGCGCCGCGGCAATCACGTCATGCCCGTCGCGGTAGACATCGGCCCAGACCTCCACACATTCGCCGACGATCCGCTTCACAGGGAAGCGGCCGCCGTCGATCAGGGGGTAAATATCCTCGATATGGAAAGCGCCGCCGGCCGCAGCGCTCTCGACAGTTTGAGTTGTCTTGTTCACGGTGATGCCATTGACATGGAAACGACGTCCCGTTTCGATTGCGGGAAAGGAGACGCCCCGGACCTATATGAAAAGCCGCGGGCCGAGCATTGGTTCCCGGGGAACGCCGGGGCAGCCTTGGAGTTAAACACGGCTATCCTGTTCCTGCATCTAGAGAATTTCGCGACGGCTCCCGCTGTTGCGTGCAAACCGCGTGCCGAATGAACCTTTTCACCAAAGCCGACGATCTGGGAATTCAGCCCGGTTTTATCGACGCTCTCGGTAACCACCGCGTGACGAGCGAAGCCGCGCTGAAAATCATCATCGACGCCCTTCCGGCCCGTGCCCCGCACCGCCTTCTCGACGGGGCCGTGGTCATCCGGCCGGGCCGTCCGGCGCGAACCGCGCTCAAGCAGGCTGCCACGTTGCCCCTGCGCTGGAAAATCGTTGCAGATCTTAAGGTTATCGCGCAGGGCGAAGCCCAAGAAGAAGCCCAAGAATCCGTCATTATTTGGCCGCCAGGTCTGCCCCAAGGCGGCTACCGGCTGCAGGTGACCGATGCCTCCGGCTGTTCGGACGACGTGCCGCTGATCGTCGCGCCGCCCAGGGCATTCGGCGGCGATTTCGACCGCTGCTGGCTAATGGCGGTCCAGCTCTATGGCGTCAGGTCGGCGCGCAACTGGGGAATCGGCGATTTCACCGATCTCGAAGGGTTGATCGATCTCGCGCGGCAATTGGGCGCGGATGGCGTCGGCCTCAATCCGCTGCACGCGCTGTTTGACGACCGGCCCGGCGACTGCAGCCCCTATTCGCCGAACAGCCGGCTGTTTCTCAATGCGCTCTTTGTCGACGTCGAACGGGCCCCGGGATTTCAACCCGGCGCCGCGGACGACGTGGCGCTGACGAAACTGCGGCAAAGCGATATCGTCGATTATGTCGCGGTCGCGGGGTTGAAATGGCGCGCGCTGCGCCGGGCCTTTGAAAGTTTCCAGGCCGACCTGGACAATCCGCGGCGAGCGGATTTCGAGAAATTTCGCGGCGAGCGCGCGCCGCTGTTGCAGCGCTTCGCCTGCTTCGAGGTGCTCCGGCACAAATTCGGCAAGCCCTGGTGGGAATGGCCGGAAGCCTGGCAGGAGCCGGATGAGGGAAATTGTGCCCGGCTGCGTCAGGGGCCGGACAAGGACGAGATCGAATTCGTCGAATTCGTGCAATGGATCGCCGACCGGCAGCTCGGGGCGTGCCAGGCGCGCGCGAAATCGCTGGGCATGAAGGTCGGCCTTTACCTGGACGTTGCGGTTGGTGTGCAGTCCGACGGGTTTGACGCCTGGAACGAGCAGGTCGCGATCGCCCGCCGGCTTGCCGTCGGCGCGCCGCCCGATGCGCTCAATACCGCAGGCCAGGACTGGGGCCTCGCCGGCTTCAACGCCGCGGGACTGGAGATGAAGTCGTTCGAGCCCTATCGGGAGATGCTGCGGGCCTCGATGCGGCACGCCGGCGCGATCCGCCTCGACCATGTGCTCGGTTTGAAACGGCTTTACCTGGTGCCGCGCGGTTTTGCGCCCGACAACGGCGTCTATGTGCGGATGCCGTTCGACGCGCTGCTGGCGGCGACCGCGCAGGAGAGCGTGGCGCATCGCTGCGTGGTGATCGGCGAGGATCTCGGCACCGTGCCCGATGGCTTTCGCCAGACGCTGGCCGATTGGGGCATCTGGTCGTACCAGGTGATGATGTTCGAGCGCGACGACCACGGCCGGTTTCGCGGCATCGATTATTACGCGCCCGACGCGCTCGTCACCTTCAACACCCACGATCTGTCGACCTATGCCGGCTGGCGCTCGTTCAGCGACCTCAAGCTGAAACGTTCGCTCGGCATCGATCCCGGCGAAAGCGACGATGCGCGCTGGCATGCGTTGACGATGCTGAGCGACATCCTGCGCCACCACGCCATCGACACCCACGATCTCTATGCGGTGGCCGGTTTCCTGGCGCGGACCAGATCACGCCTGCTGGCGATTTCGCTCGAGGATCTGCTCGGCGTGATCGATCAGCCCAATATTCCCGGTACCGTCAACGAACATCCCAACTGGCGCAGGCGGCTGCCGCTCGCGCTCGACGGGATAGCGGCGGCAATCGACGTTTCCGCGCTCGCACGCGCCACGGCGACGCGGACGCATGCTGCGGCCTGACGCGCAGGTATTTTGAAGGAAAGGATCTTGTCCAGTCGCATCGAGGACTATGGACTGATCGGTGATTGCGAGACCGCGGCCCTGGTCGGTCGCGACGGCTCGATCGACTGGCTGTGCTGGCCGGCCTTCGACTCCGACGCCTGTTTCGCCGCACTGCTCGGCACCCACCGCAACGGCCGCTGGCTGATCGCGCCGGAGGAAGAGGTGACGAGGACCACCCGCCGCTACTGGGACAACACGCTGATCCTGGAGACGCGCTTCGAGACCGCAAGCGGCACCGTTGCGCTGATCGATTTCATGCCACCGCGCGGCCACGCGTCCGACGTGGTCCGGCTGGTGCGCGGCGTGAGTGGCCGCGTCAGGATGATGATGCAGCTCGTGATCCGCTTCGGCTTCGGCACCGACATCCCCTGGGTCAAGCGCACCGAGGATGGCGGTGCACTGCTGGCGATCTGCGGTCCCGACATGACGGTACTGCGCACCCCGGTCGAGACCCGTGGCGAGGATTTGACCACGGTCGCCAGCTTCGTCGTCGGCGAAGGCGAAACCGTCCCCTTCGTGCTGACCTACGGGCCTTCGCATCTGCTGGTGCCGGAGCCCATCAACCCCGCCTATGCCTTGCAGGCGACCGAGGATTTCTGGACCGAATGGTGCAGCCATTGCACCTACGAGGGCGATCACCGCAATCTCGTGATGCGCTCGCTGATGACGCTGAAGGCGCTGACCTATGGCCCGAGCGGCGGCATTGTCGCAGCCCCCACGACCTCGCTGCCGGAAAAGCTCGGGGGCGCACGCAACTGGGACTACCGTTTCTGCTGGCTGCGCGACGCCACCTTCACGCTGCTGGCGCTGATGAACTCCGGTTATACCGAGGAAGCCTCGGCGTGGCACAACTGGCTGCTGCGCGCCGCGGCCGGGGAGCCGGCCAATATGCAGATCATGTACGGCATCATGGGTCAGCGGCGGCTATTGGAATGGGAAGCAGATTGGCTGCCGGGCTACGAGGGGGCGCGGCCGGTTCGGGTGGGTAACGCCGCGCATGCGCAGCTGCAGCTCGATGTCTATGGTGAGCTGATGGACGCGTTTCACCAGTCCCGCATGGCCGAGCTGAAGCTCGATGACGGCAGCTGGGACCTGGAATGCGCGGTGCTGGAGCATTTGGCAGAAGTCTGGGATCAGCCGGATCACGGCATCTGGGAGCGGCGCGGCGCCGGCAAGCACTATGTCTCGTCGAAAGTGCTGACCTGGGTCGCGTTCGATCGCGGCATCAAGAGCGCCGAAAAGTTCGGGCTTGACGCGCCGCTCGACCGCTGGCGGATACTGCGCGATGAAATCTGCCGCGATGTCTGCGAAAAGGGCTTTGACACCAGGCAGAATGCGTTCGTCGAGTCCTACGGTTCGCAGCTGCTCGATGCCAGCATCCTCTTGCTGCCCGCGGTCGGCTTCCTCCCCGCCTCGGACCCGCGGGTTCGCGGCACGGTCGAGGCAATCGAAAGGCGCATGATGCGGGACGGATTCGTGCTGCGTCACGATCCGCGCGAAATCAGCGACGAGAAGCAGCCGATCGAAGGCGCGTTTCTCGCCTGTACCCTCTGGCTCGCCGACGCCCATGTGCTGGCCGGCGAAATCGACAAGGCGCTGGCGTTGTTCGATCGCGTGGTGGCGGTCGCAAATGATCTCGGGCTTCTGGCTGAGGAATATGATTCCGGCGTCGAGCGCCAGACCGGCAATTTTCCGCAGGCGCTGACGCATATCGCGCTGATCAATACCGCGCACAATCTCAGCGATGCCGGCAAGCCCAGGGAGAAGCCGGCGATGCAGAGGTCGAAGTGCTAACTTCGTCGTCCCGGCGTTCGCCGGGACGACGGGGGGAGAGAGGTGCGCAAGCCGGCGGCTAACCCGCCGCGTTTTTCCGCAAGATCATCTCCATCGCCGCCGCAAATCCCTCGTCCTCGTTCGACGCCGTCACGTGGGTTGCCTGCTGCTTGACGTCGTCGGTGGCGTTGCCCATCGCGATCGACAGGCCGCTCTTCCCAAACATCGCCAGATCGTTCTGCATGTCCCCGATGGTGGCGACCCGATCGGTCGGGATGGACAGGCGCCGCGCCATCGCCTCGACGAAAGTACCCTTGTCGTAGCCCGGCGGGGTGACGTCGAGGTAATAGCTTTGCGACCGCACCGCGTTTGCCTGCGTACCCACTGCCTTGAGCATCGCGGCTTCGCAGCGTTGCAACAACGCCGGATCGGCGCTGGAACCGACGACCTTGCAGGCGGAGGCGAGATAAGGCGACAAATCCGCAACCACGGTCGGGTCGGCCCGGATCGCGCGCTTTTCGTGCGGAACGTATTCGCCGTCGCCGTTGCGGGTCAGCCAGTTCGCGTTGGTGAACAGCCAGATATCGATCCCGAATTCGTCCAGCACGTCGAGACTGCGTTCGACCGCCTTTGCCGGGATCAGATGCTGCTCGATTGGTTTCAATTGCGGATCGACGATCGAACTGCCGTTGAATGCGCCGAGCGGAAGTGTGAGCCCGAGCGGCTCGATCAGGAAGCGCATGCCGATGGTCGGACGGCTAGAGGTGATGGTGAAGCCGATACCGGCGTCGTGCAGCCGCCGCACCGCGTCCTTTGCGCCGTCTGTCAGGGTCTTGTCTTTTGTCAGCAGCGTGCCGTCGACGTCGGAGACAACAAGGGCGATGCGGCTCATAAGCGTCCCCTGCGGACCGCGCCGCCGTCGAGGGCACCAAACCCGAGCTGGCGAATGATATCATCCACGATCGCCTCGACCGAGGCGTCGATCGAGACGGTCACCGCGTTTTCGTCGGCGTCCGGCGGCTCCAGCGTCTCGAACTGGCTTTCCAATAGCCCAGGCGGCATGAAATGGCCCTTGCGCTGCGTCAGCCGGCTCGCGATCATAGCTTCCGTCCCGTTGAGGAAGATGATGCGGACATCCTTTCGCCCGTGCACCAGCACGTTGCGATAGGCGCGCTTCAGCGCCGAGCAGGCGATCACGGCATGCTTGCCGGCCACGCAGACCCGGTCGATCTCATCGGCGATCGCCATCAGCCAGGGCCAGCGGTCCATGTCGGTCAGCGGCTGGCCCGCGCTCATCTTGGCGACGTTGCTGGTGGGGTGAAACTTGTCGCCGTCCTCGTAGCTCCAGGCCAGCCGTTCGGCCAATCTTTCCCCAATGGTGCTCTTGCCGGAGCCCGATACGCCCATCACGATCAGCGCGCAGGGCATCTGGTCCGTTTTACTGGCCACGAAAATTCTCCGGAAGCGCGGCTTGGTCCACGAGCCAGATGGTCTCGCCTGCGGCGCGTGCCTGATTCGCGGGCAGGTTCTCGCCTGCGAGCACCCGCGTCAAGATCGCACGCTTTTCGGAGCCCGCCACCTCGAACAGCATTTCCTGGCAGGAGGCGAGCGCGGGCAGCGTCAGTGTCACGCGCGGCACGAAGGGTTCGACATGCGCCTCGGGGACGCCCACCACCCAGCGCTCGGTCTCGGCGAGGGCCGGATAGAGCGGAAACAGCGAGGCGGTATGCCCATCCGGCCCGACGCCCATCAGCACGACGTCGAACAAGGGCCGGGCGGGATCGAGACGGTCGCCGCCATAAAACGACTGCAGGATGAGTTCGTAGCGCCGCGCGGCTTCGTCTGGATTGATGCAGTCGGTCGGGATCGGGTGGATGTTGGCGCCGGGCGCGCAAGCATCGAGAAAAGCGTGCCGCGCCATGCTCATGTTGTTGAGCGGGTCCGCGGCCGCGACAAAGCGCTCGTCGCCGATGAACCAGTGCACGCGCTGCCACGGGATCCGGTTTCGATAAGGCTCCGCCGCCAGCAATCGGTAGAGCTGCTTCGGGCTCGATCCGCCGGTGAGGCAAACCGCCACGCGACCACCATTGGCGGCGATCCGGGCCAGCAGGCGCTCCGCAGCCGCCCTTGCAAGCGCGGCCGGATCGGAAACCGAGATGACCTGACGGTGCCCGCTCGCCGTCATCCGATCTACCCGAGTTTGCGCCAGCTGCGACCGTCGCGCTTGAGCAGCTCTTCGGCGTCGGCGGGACCTTCGCTGCCGGCCCTGTATGTCTCGAGTCCCCTGGCGCCGGCTTTCTTCCAGGCGTCGAGGAACGGCTGCACGGCCTTCCAGCCGGCCTCCACGCTATCGGCGCGCTGGAACAGGATGTTGTCGCCGATCATGCAGTCGTAGATCAGCGTCTCGTAGCCGGTCGCGGGCTCCGCCTTGAAGTAATCCTTGTAGCGGAACTTCATCTCGACGCCGCTGGTGGTGATCGTCGGCCCCGGCACCTTGGTATTGAACTGCAGCGCGATGCCTTCGGTCGGCTCGACGCCGATCACCAGATAGTTCTCCGCCAGCGTGTCGACCGGGGTGCACTTGAACATCGCGAACGGCGCCTGCTTGAACTTGATGGCGACTTCCGTGCGCTTGATGCCGAGCGCCTTGCCGGTGCGCAGGTAGAACGGCACCCCGGCCCAGCGCCAGTTGTCGATGGAAAGTTTCAGCGCGGCGTAGGTTTCGGTGGTGCTGCCGGCCTTGACGTCATCGGTCCCGGTGTAATCCTCGATCTCGGTGTCGCCGATCTTGCCGCCGAGATACTGCGCGCGCACGGAATTCCTCAGCGCTTCCTGCTCGCTCTGGGTCTGGATCGCCGCCAGCACGTCGGCCTTTTCCGAGCGCACCGAATGCGCGTCGAAGCGGATCGGCGGCTCCATGGCGACCAGCGACAGCAACTGGAACAAATGGTTCGGCACCATGTCGCGGAGCGCGCCGGTGGCGTCGTAGAAACTGCCGCGATGGCCGACGCCGAGCTTCTCGTCGACGGTGATCTGCACGTGGTCGATGTGATTGCGGTTCCAGATCGGCTCGAACATGCCGTTGGCAAAGCGCAGCACCAGGATGTTCTGCACCGTCTCCTTGCCGAGATAGTGATCGATCCGGTAGATCTGGTGCTCGGTGACGATGTCGAGCAGTTCGTCGTTCAGCGCCTTGGCCGAGGCCAAATCAGTGCCGAACGGCTTTTCGACCACCAGCCGCCGCCATGCGCCGTTGGCCTGTTCCAGCATGCCGGTGCGGCCGAGCTCGCGGCTGATCGGCGCGAACGCGGTCGGCGGCGTCGCGAGGTAAAACAGCCGGTTGCCGCCGGTCGCGCGGTTGGTTTCCAGTTTCTCCAGTCGCTGGCGCATCGCATCGAACGAGGCCGGCTCCTTCGGATCGGCCTCGATGCTGGTGACGCATTCCAGGAGGCGCCTGGCGACCTTGTCCTCCACCGGGCGGGTGGCGTACTGGCGCAGGCCCTTCATCAGGCTGTCGCGTAAATCTTCGCTCGACGTGCCCTTGCGCGCGACGCCGACCACGCAGAATTTGTCGGGCAAGAGTCCTGACGCTTCGAGATTATAGAGCGAGGGCATCACCAGCCGGTGCGTCAGATCGCCGGTGGCGCCGAAGATCACGAAGGAGCAGGGGTCCGGCTTCTTCTGGTTGGTGAGCGGGCTCTGATTTGGAAGGGCGTCTGTCACGGGCGGCCGGCCTTTGGCTTGACGATCTCAGGCGCGCTCTGCCGCGCCGGATCGGGATGCTGCTCCGGTTCCTTGTGGCCCCCAAAACCGTCGCGCATCGCGGATAGAATCTTTTCAGCGAAGGTATGTTCCTTGCGCGAACGAAAGCGCGCGAACAGGGCCGCGGTCAGCACTTCCGCCGGCACCGCCTCGTCGATCGCGGCATTGACGGTCCAGCGGCCCTCGCCGGAATCCTCGACGAAACCGGAATAATTGCCGAGCGTGTCGTTCCTGGCGAGGGCGGATGCCGTGAGGTCGAGCAGCCATGACGGGATCACGCTGCCGCGCCGCCACACCTCGGCGATATCGGCAATATCCAGATCGAAGCGATGCTCGGCGGGAAGCGCCTCGATATTGGCGTTCTTCAAAATGTCAAAACCCTCGGCATAGGCCTGCATCAGGCCGTATTCGATGCCGTTGTGCACCATCTTGACGAAGTGCCCGGCGCCGACCGGGCCGGCGTGGATGTAGCCCTGCTCGATGCGCGGATCGCGTCCGTCGCGTCCCGCGGTGCGCGGGATATCGCCGATCCCCGGCGCCAGCGCTGCGAAGATCGGATCGAGCCGGTCGACCACGGCCTTGTCGCCGCCGATCATCATGCAATAGCCGCGGTCGATGCCCCAGACGCCGCCCGAGGTGCCGACGTCGATGTAGTGGATGCCGCGCTCTTTCAGTGCCTTGCCGCGGCGGACGTCGTCCTGCCAGAAGGTGTTGCCGCCATCGATGATGACGTCGCCGGGCTCCATCAGCTTTGACAGTGCGTCGATGGTTGCTTCGGTGATCTTGCCGGCGGGCAGCATCACCCAGGCGGTTCGTGGCTTTGTCAGCTTCTTGACGAAATCTTCCAGCGCGCCGGTGCCGACCGCGCCATCGGCGGCAATCGCCGCCACCGCCCTGGCGTCCTTGTCGTACACCACCGTCGTGTGTCCGTGCTTCATCAGCCGGCGGACGATGTTGCCGCCCATCCGCCCCAAGCCGATCATGCCGAGCTGCATCTGAATAGGGTCCTTTTATTTGAGCATGACCTGATCCGAAAACCGGTTCCCACCTGTCGGGATCATGCCCTAGTTCAACGCATCATGAATTGCCGTGTCGAGCATCTTGAGGCCCTCTTCGAGATCACCTTTCAGGTGCACGCGCAGCGCGCGCCGGCCGCGCTCGGTAAGCACGTCGAAATCGCCGCGCGCCTGCGCCGCCTTGATGACGCCGAAGCTGGCCTTCTGGCCGGGCACCGCGAGATCCCTGTCGTCGTCGGCCGTGATCTGCAGGAACACGCCTGAATCGGGCCCGCCCTTGTAGGCCTGGCCGGTCGAATGCAGGAAGCGCGGGCCGAATTCGGCGCAGGTCGCGACATGGCGATGGTCGCGCACCGCAAGCCGCATCTGCTGCAGGGCGTCGATATGGGCGCCATCGCGCTCGATATAGGCGAGCAGCGCCACGTAGTCGTCGGTGCCCGTGCGGGAAAGATGCGCTTTCAGCCACGAGCCGAGATCGCCGTCGGCGCCGGCCTGACGTAGCGCCGCGGCATTCTTCTCGTCGGTGTAGAGATCGGCCTCCGAGGTCGACATCACCGGCTTCTCGGGTGGAAGCCTGCCGGACTTTTCGAACGCCGCCGTCAATTCGCGGGTCTTGATCTTGGCGGCCTCGACGTCGGGCTGGTTGAACGGATTGATGCCGAGCACCACGCCGGCGACCGCAGTGGCCATCTCGAACCGGAAAAATTCCTGGCCGATATGGTCGATCGATTTCATGACGATGCGCACCACCGGATGTCCTGCCTTTTCCAGCGCGGCCAGTTTTTCGTCGTGCGCGGCGTCGTAATCGCCTTCGGTCCGGATGTCGATGAAGAAGCGGTCGTGGCCGTAGATCGCGGGATCGGCCAGCGGCTCGCCGTCGATCGGAATCAGGCCCTTGCCCTCCTTGCCGGTGGATTCCGCGATCAACTGCTCGGCCCAGGCGCCGAAATCGGCGACCTTGTTCGACGACAGGATGGTCACCTTGTCGCGGCCGTCGAGGCCGGCGAGCCCCATGGCGAGCCCGAGCTGCACGCCGGGATTTTCATGCGGCGGCACGTCCGGCCCGCAGGAGCGCACCATCGAAAGCGTGTGCTTTATGAGTGTGCGGACGTCGATGCCGGCGGTGGCGGCCGGCACCAGGCCGAACGGCGACAGCACGGAGTAGCGTCCCCCGATCGCGGGATCGCCGTGGAAGATGCGCGCAAAGCCCTGCTTGGTCGCAACCTTCTCCAGCGACGAGCCGGGATCGGTCACGGCGATGAAACGATGCCCGGCCTTGTCGGCGCCGATCGTCTCGGCGACGCGCGCGAAGAAATAGTCCTTCATCACGTTCGGCTCGGTGGTGCCGCCGGATTTGCTGGAGACGATGAAGACGGTGTTGGCAAGGTTGATCTTCGCTTGAAGACTGCGCACCTGCGCCGGATCGGTCGAATCGAGCACATGCAGTTTCGGAAAGCCCGGCTGTTTCGCAAAGGTCTCTGCCAATACCTCCGGCCCGAGGCTCGATCCGCCCATGCCGAGCACGACGGCATCGCTGAAATTCTGCGCTTTCACGCGCTGCCGGTAATCCTCGTAATCGGCGATGTCGGCGGCGGCCGGGCTATTGAGCCAGCCCAGCCACTTGTTCTCGTCGGTGCCGGTCCATACCGATTTGTCGTGCTGCCAGACCCGCCGGATCTTCGCCGAGGCGCGCCACTCTTCGGTCGCGCTCTGGACCGCCTTGCCGATATCGCCGCCGAGGCCGAGCGCCTGCCGGTCGAGGCCTGTGCCGAGTACGGTGGCGCGCTTGTGCGCGACAGCACCGTAGAGCTTGTCGGCGGCATCGGCGAACAGCTTGACGCCGTCCTTGACCAGCTCGGTCGTGATCGCATCGAGCGAGATGCCGGACTTTTCAAGCTCGGCAAGGACGTGTTCGGCGTCCTCGATGTCTTCCTCGAGGCTGTCGCGCGGCTTGCCGTGATCGCGGAAGGCGTCGAGGGTTGCCGGCGGCACGGTGTTGACGGTGTTGGGGCCGATCAGCTCCTCGACATAGAGCACGTCGCTGTAGTCCTTGTTCTTGGTGCCGGTCGAGGCCCACAGCAGCCGCTGCGGCTTTGCGCCCCTGGCCGCAAGCGTCTCCCAGCGCGGCCCGGAAAACAGCTTCTTGTATTCCTGATAGGCAAGCTTGGCATTCGCGATGGCGACCTTGCCCTTCAGGGCGGACAGCCGCTCCTTCTCGCTGGGATCGTTGGCGCGCGCGATCTTCTCGTCGAGCTGCTTGTCGACCGCGCTGTCGATGCGGCTGACGAAGAAGCTCGCGACACTCGCGACATGGGAGGGGTCGCCGCCGGCCTTGACGTATTTCTCCAGCCCCGCGAGGTAGGCCTTGGCGACCTCAATATAGACATCTCGCGAGAACAGCAGCGTGATGTTGATGCTGATGCCTTCGCCGATCAGATGCTGGATCGCCGGCAGGCCTTCCGGCGTCGCCGGCACCTTCACCATCAGGTTCTTGCGGCTGACGTCATTCCAGAGCCGTTCGGCCTCGGCGATGGTGGCCTTGGTATCCATCGCCAGATAGGGCGACACCTCGAGGCTGACAAAGCCGTCGTCACCGTTGAGCTGGTCATAGACCGGCCGCAGCACGTCGGCCGCGTGCTGGATGTCCTCGACCGCGACATGCTCGAACAGCTCGGCCACCGGGCGGTCGCCCATTTTCAGGGCATTTCCGATTGCGCCGTCATATTCGTCGGAACTGCCGATCGCCTTCTCGAAAATCGACGGATTCGAGGTGACGCCCTTGACGCCGTCGGTATCGATCAGTTTCTGCAGGTCGCCCTTGGCGACGAAGCCGCGGGCCAAAAAATCCAGCCAGATCGCCTGGCCGTGGTTTTCGAGTGCTTTGACGGGATTCATGAAGGCCTTGTTCTGTTCGAGCCGGTCCCTCTCGGGTTCCCGCACCATCCAGCCGGAAGCCGAACGTTGTCAACCGGCCGTGATCAATCCATTATAGAGCGTGCCGACGGCGGAAATATGCGTATCCCCCGGTATAACGCCACTCACAACCCATCGATCCCGGCGAAATCGACAGTTAAACGCTGATTTCCGGCAGGATTTTCAGAAAAGCACGTCGTTCGCTGGGATGCCCGATGGTTCGGCGATAGGAACCGTCCAAATGCGCGGCCGAGTCGTCGGCGTCGGTCCGCCCGACCCGAGATATTCGCTTCGGCCGGCGGCGATCTCGGCGCGACGCAGGCGTCAGCCGCCGCGCAGGAAAAGGTCGTAGACGTAGATCGACATTTCGACCGCGATCAGCAGCACGATCAATGATTCAAGCCGTATCCCGCGCTGCGCGTCGAGCATTTCAGTGAGCGCGGTCGTCATCACTTCGATGACATCAAGCTTGCGCGACAGCGCCTTGGCGCGCTTCTTGAAATGGTAGGTGTCGGCCAGACGTTCGTGCAGACGATCGATTTCGTCACTGCTTGCCAGCAATTCGGGCCTCTCTTCCACCTCGACCCTTTCGAGCAGTCGATGATGGATCCGCAGGGCATGTCCCACGGTGCGCAGCATCCGGTGCCGGTTCCGCGGCAACCGGCCGGTGTTGGCGAGATCGTCGGCGAACGGTTCGAGCGCCTCAAGTACATTCCTGACTTCCGCTTCCTCAAAGGCGAGCGCGGCATTCTTGGCAAGCGCGTCGGCAACGACGACGAGGCAGGGCGGCGACAGATTCCCAACCATGATGAAATCGGCCGTGATCTTCTCGCTGGCTCCGATCTCGAACTCCGATACCACGACGAGCGGTGTCTCCAACCGGCTTTCGACGCGATCGCCGAGTTTGTGCAGGAACGCCTCTTCCTCGGCGGAGGAAACACCAATGAGGACAACGGTGCCGTAGGGGAACAGCGCGGCAAACCCGCCGCTGCCCAGGCGCAACATGAGGGGTGATGTGCTGATCGCTTCTGCCTGATCGAACAAGTCGGCCGCCTGGAGACCCGCTAACTCCAGTCGGCGACCGAGGCGGAGCGCGCGAGCGGACTGGCGCTGTTGGGAGGCCGCGCATGCGGGCCGGTTTAAGCTGTCAGCCATTTCACTTCGTGACGCAGGAGCATTTTGCACCACAGCACGCGGCGGAAGCAACAACCTTGAGTTATATCAACTTTCCAACGCCGCGTTTTCGTGAGACGACAAGTCCAATTCCCGCTCTTGTGAAGCGGTCATGCAAGGCTTCACCGACGGATCGGCTAGCGCAGGCCGGCGTTGATCTTGTCCAGCGCGGCGGAGCCCGGGCAAAGCACCTGGGCGTCGAGCGTATTGAGCGGCGTATCCACCGTGTTGAGGTGGGCGTGCAAATCGTCTGCTTCGGGATCGATGTAGAGCAGGCCGGTGACGATCTGGCCCTTGGCGGCATGCTTCTGCAGGAACGTCATCGCCGCGAGGCGGTCGTTCGGGTCGTAATCCGCATCGATCTTGCGCAGCGCCAGCCGCGAGCCGTCGTGCTGTTCGACCACCTGCACGGTGCCCGGCGCGTAGTCGACCGTGATCGGATCCCGGCCGGTGAGCACGTCGAGGCGGTTCACCGCATCATTATGTTCGCGGACATAATCAAAGCTCTTGGTCGAGCCGGCATGGTTGTTGAAGGCGATGCAGGGACTGATCACGTCGATA